>NZ_JAMQOS010000001.1:0-1292037 GCF_031624605.1 Haloarcula onubensis
CCTCCCGTACCCATCCCGAACACGGAAGATAAGCTCACCAGCGTTTCGGTGAGTACTGGAGTGCGCGAGCCTCTGGGAAATCCGATTCGCCGCCACCATTCATACCTACTTTCAGCCTTCCGGAGAGTCATCTCTCCTCGGTGGGCTTTTTGCATATATTGATAGTGTCATCTCGCGTACTAGTGCGTGTATGACGCGTACAATCAAACTCAACGAACTCACGGAAGTACTCGATACGGCGACCTACCCGCTCCCGGTCGCGAGTGCCCGGTCGACGTTCGACGACGTCGAACTCGTCTACGCCGACGGTTCCGAGTCGCTGCCCGCTGTCCTGGGCCGTGTGGGTGACGACCAGTTCGAATCCGTCGACGACGCGCAGTCGTCGATTCTGAACGTCGTCCCGGTCGAGGGCGTGGGCGAACCCGGCCAATCAGAGGGCGAGGGCTAGCGGAATTCGCTACCCTTAAGCGACCGACTGGACTACCACTGGACGCGCCAAGGAGATAGCGTCCGGCCTAACGCAGCGGCCTGCAGTTCCGACAGACTCCCTTCGGTCGTCTGTCGACGTCGGTCGCAAGCGACCGACAGCCGCCCATCGCCGTTGCGTCGATGGCCGGACCACAACTCATAACTTGGCACATCGCAGAGTGACACTTGCGCCAAGGTGGCAGAGTTCGGCCTAACGCAGCGGCCTGCAGAGCCGCCCATCGCCGGTTCAAATCCGGCCCTTGGCTTCCTGTGACGAACGTGTTCGTGAGCGACGGCTATAGCCAGTTCCGCACGTATCGATACTGTACCGATGTCGTAACTATCCGGTCAGTGCCTCGCATTAGCCGCTCCTTTCTAATGTACCTCTGTCCGGTCTACCGGGTATGGAACGGTCACGCAGAGGGGTGCTCGCTTCAGTCGCCGGTGTGTTCGCGCTCGCGGGTTGTGGCAGTCCGGAGAGCGCCTGGCCCGTTGACGAACAGCCGACCATCGAGGCCGACCTGAAAGAGCGAGCGAAGCAGCAGTTGACTGAATCGAGCGGCCGAAACGTCTCCGCTACGGACCTCGTCGCCGAGTACGACGCAGACGTGTACGTGTTCGCCGAGGACGACCAGTTTCTCGCCGTCGACGAGACGGAGACGGAACTGGCCGCGACCGACGACCTCGGACGGACGATAAACGAGGCACAGGCGACTCTCGCAGACGGTCGTATCGTCGTGGCCGCCGACGGGCTGTTGCGCGTCGCGGTCGAACCGGCGAACCGGATATCCATCCGGGGCGTCGACCCGCGGGCCGGGTTCACGCCGGCCGAGACTGTCGACGGGTCCTCCGTGCTGTACCGACTGTCGGACGGGACGGCCGAGACGGACCTCACTTCGGTCACGCTCGACATGCAGTACCGTGGCGGGTCGGCTATCCGCGCCGACGGTGCCACGGGGCTTGCCTTCGACGACCTCCGCGTCCGGAACGTCGGCGTGCACGGCACGGTGTTTGCCGGCGGACGCGCCATCGACATCCGCAACACGCAGTTCGAGGGCGTCAGCAAGAACGCGGTTCAGGTTACCGACTGCTCGGACGTCCGGATAGCGAGCTGTGAGTCTACCGGCTCGGACCGGGCGGTGTACGTGACCGACTCCTCGAACGTCACCATCAGCGACTACACGACCCGGAACGCGGACTACAACGCCATCGGGCTGTACGACTACACCGAGAACTGGGAAATCACGGGGTGTACGGCCGTCGACAGCGGGAGCACGCCGTTCTCGGCGTCGACGGCTCGCAACGGGTCGTTCATCGACTGCGTTGCCGAGGGGACCAAGACGTCGGGGGAAGCCGGATTCGAGATAGAGTACAAAGCGGACAGCGACGAGGAGAACACGCAGGACCCAGTCGTGGGCTGTTCCGTCGAGTCGTGCACGGCTCGTGACTGCAGCGTTGGCTTCTACGCTCGGGAAGACGACTCGAAGTACGATACGGGGACTCCAATCGTCAGGCCGCGGTTCGTCGACTGTACGGCGGAGAGCTGTGACACCGGGCTGTTCATCGGTGACACCGTCGAGGAGGCTATCGTCGAAAACTTCGAGGCCGTCGACTGCAACACCGACGTGGTCGACAACGGGAAGCGGACGATAGTCGACGGCCGAAGCACGAACGAGGGCGACCCCTCGACCCAGGGCGAGTGGTTCGGGTTCGCGGAGGCGGCCGCGGAACTCGATGTCGTCGTCGAGGACACGCAGGAGGGCACCGGATACACCGCGACGGAGCGGGGCGTCTGGCAAGAGCGGTAACCGGCCGGAGAGCCGGGCAGTGGCGCCGAGCCGCGTCCCGGTCCACGGCGGCGACGGTACGAGACCGATACGTGCCGGTCACGGGCGCTCTCGGACGCGACGGGGACACTCGAAAAGTAATCATTAAACCGCGCCGCGACTGACCGTCTGGATATGCAACGACGAGCCGCGGCGGCGTACTTCCTGTTCTTCCTCGTCGTCAGTGTCGCAGCCTACGCGTACATTGGCGTCGCGGAGAGTCAGCGGCCCGAGGTGCAACTCGACGGTCAGGAGCTGACGAACGACAGCACCTTCACCACCGGTGGACAGACGTACACCGTCTCGAACATCCATATGTCCGGGGGCGGCGGTGGCCACGGCGGCGGTGGCGGGTCGATGGCCGCCGACCTCTCGTGGACGAACAACTCCTCGCAATACACCGCGACGATAGAGGCCGGGTCGACGACGACACTGGACAACACGACGTACAACGTCTCTATCGACAGCGCGACGAGCACGCTGACGCTGACCGCCCAGCAGAACGTCACGCAGTTGCTCCGGGCCGACCCCGCCGTCGAGAACTCGCTGGCGACGCAGAACGGCACCGACTACGTCGTCTACCGGCAGAACGACACGCTCCGCCCGCTCTCGGAGTGGTTGCCGGCGCCTGAGACGCGGACGTACACGACCGGCGACCAGTACACGTACCAGGCCGAGAGCGGTACGCAGACGACGACCATCACCAACGTGACCAACAGCAGCGCGACGGTCGAGTGGACCGCGCCGCGGGAGCGGCAGGTCGAACTCGGCGAGGGTGGCAACGTCACGCTCGCCGACGGGCAGTACTTCGCGCACTTCCCCGACCACAGTACGGTCCAGGTCGTCGGCGTCGACCAGTACCCGCAGTACCAGGAGACACTCGCCGCACAGGACTACTTCCACGAGCGCAAGAACGGCCTCTGGGGCGTCTCGATACTCAGCGGCATCGCGTCGGTGCTGATGCTCGGGATGGCGTACCTCCCGAACCGCGGCTGAAACCCTCTCTCGTTTTCGCCACGACCAGCCGATTCTACGGGCGCAACAGACCGGGGCGGTTCACTCGTCCGTCCAGCTGACGTACGCGAGCACCGCTCCCAGCACTGCCATCAGCACCGCGCCGAGAACCTGTACGACCGCGCCGCTCGCCGCCGCCTGTGTCGTCCACGGTGCGCCGACGATGGTGCCCGCCGCGGCGAGCACGAGGAAGACGCCGCCGGCGACGCCCAGTGGCTTGAGCGGGTCGTCGAGCCCGTCAGTGAGTGCGTTCATATGACACCACTGCACGGAGAGGGTTCTAAATCATCCGGTCTGTCCGCTCGAACGACGGGGCCGGGCGGCTACCGCTCGCTGTCGCTCGCGGACGTCTCACGGGCCGGGAGGGACTGAGCGAACGCTTCGCGTTCGCGAGGGTCGCAAGGCGCCGCTGGCGTATTTCAGGAGTTGAACCGGAGGGAGACATGCTCGCTCGCGTCCGCTCGCTGCGCGTGACTCCCAGGGTTCAACGCCCTCCATGGCGTTACCACTGCTCACTATCGTTCGCAGGGTAACGGGCCGGGAGGGAGTTGAACCCCCGACCATCTGGTTAAAAGCCAGACGCTCTGCCTAACTGAGCTACCGGCCCTACCAGTGGCTGGGGGAACTGAGGGCTAAGTACTTACGGTCCGTCGCCGAGTGTCGATTCCAGCGACTCGGTGACGACGCTGCTGGGGTCAGTCGCGTCGAGGGCGGCGCGGCGCCGGAGTTTGCAGTAGGCGTCGACGTCGATGTCGATAGTGAGTTCGCCGAGGCGGTACCCCTCCGTGGCGAGGGCCTCCTCGATGGTCGCGCCGTTGTTGACGCCGCTGGCGACCGAGCGTATCTGTCGCACCGTCAGGTCGTGGTCCAGCGCGGCCCACGCGAGCAGGAGGCGGGCCTCGCCGGCCAGGCGGGCGATGTGTTTCGCGGCGGTGGGGGCGATCTCCCCCTTGGCGACGTGGACGCGCACCGAGCGCGGGAGGTCGTGGACGCGGGACCACTTCCGGATGAAGGAGACGGTCGCGTCGCCGCCGGCCCGCTCCGCGGCGGCCTTGTAGGACCCTTCGCCGCGGACGAGCGCCGCACACGCCGCCGCCCCGCGCAGCATGTAGACGTTGTCGTCGGCCCCGGCGGTGTTCTGGGAGAAGCGGCCCACGGTCCGGGCGGCGAGTTCGAGGCTGTCGGGGTCGTCGGGGTCGAACTCGACGGCCTCCTCGGCGTGGTCGCCGGTGAAGGTCGGGTCGCCGCGGATGACCGGTTTCCCGACCGGCGACTCCCGGTCGGTCGACGGTGCGTCGTCTGGCATCAGTACGGCGTTAGCGGTCCCAGCACAAAAGCATCCCGTCCGGTCGTGTGGGCCGCCGGCACTGCCGGTCGCATCCGTACAGACCGGTTAGTCGTCAGAGACGCTCTCGCGCTCCTCGCTCATGTGCTCCCAGATCTCGGTGCAGCCACAGCCGTCCTCGACGTTGTCGAGGTGGTCGGTGGGTGATTCGTCGACTTCGGCGTCGGGTTCGTCGTGGGTCTGATTCGCGTTCGTCATCGTTTCTTGTGGAGCGACGACGGCGTCGTCGCGTGTCGCTACTCCCTCGTAACAGGCCTCTTACCTTAAGCCCGAACCCTCCTGTAATAGTGGCCCACACTGCGGCTTACCGGCAACGCGTGCGGCTACCTTGTACGGGCACTGACAAATCGAGTACCCTGGTGACTAGCCACACGCACCGCAAGAGGGCGCCCGGTTCTGTCTGGCACCGGCGAAAGTTGACAGCGCCGATGCCCTCAGGAGTCGCGGAAATCTAATGAGATGTAATGACGACCGACGTTCACCAGCTCGACGACGGCGCGTGGATATCCGTCAACGACTCCCGGGAAGTGAACGTCTCGGACCTGTGGTTGCTCGCGGAAACGGAGTTCTGTGGCTGTGAACTAACCGATTTCCTCGCGGAGGGGTTCGTGAAAGTCGGCGTCGACTATCCGAACATCGAGGCTCGTATCGCCGGGCAGTGTATCGCCTGTGGCGAGAGCGGCGTCACGGACTGGTTGCCCGTCGGCCGCGTCGTCGACCCGGACGCGGGCGAGTTCTACGGCGTCGTCCACGAGAGCGTCCACTTTCCGGGCAAACACGCTCCCGACGGCGACACTGAATAGGCGGCAATATTCTCCTGTTTCGGGTAGTGGGGGAGACGGTTGACGGCAAGACGTGTCGTATATGGGTGGCCCTCTAGAGACCAGACAGAACCAACCATGCCCACAAAGGTCGAAGGATGGAAAGACGAGGTCTACGGCAACGAGATACGCGAACACCTCATGGAGTTCGCCGAGGAGGGGTGGGAGTCCATCCCGGAGGACGAACACGACGCGTGGTTCGAGCGCTTCAAGTGGTGGGGGTTGTACCACCAACGGTCGGGCCAGGAGTCCTATTTCATGATGCGCATCGGGACGCCCAACGGGGTCATCGAACCCGGCCAACTGGAAGTCATCGGCGAGGTCGCGAAGGAGTACGCCCAGGGTCCCGCCGAAAACCCCGAGTTCGGCGACGCCTACTGCGACTGGACGACCCGCCAGTCCATCCAGTTGCACTGGATAAAGCTGGAGGACATCCCCGAAATATTCGAGAAGCTCGAAGCCGTCGGCCTCTCGACCCAGCAGGCCTGCGGTGACTCCTGGCGCAACATCGTCGGCTGCCCGGTCGCCGGGAAGGACAAACACGAACACGTCGACGCCTGGCCCGTCGCCAAGCAACTCCACGAGACGTTCAAGGGCAACGACGACTACGCCAACCTCCCCCGGAAGTGGAAGGTCGCCATCACCGGCTGTGACGAGGGCTGTGGCCAGGGCGACATCAACGATCTGGCCTTCGAGCCCGCCGAGAAACACGGCGAAGTCGGCTTCAACGTCCGCGTCGGCGGCGGCCTCTCCCGCAAGGAGGCCCGCCTGGCACGGGACATCGACGTCTGGGTCCCGGCCGAGCGGGCCGCCGACGTCGCCCACGGCATGTCCGCGCTCTTTCGCGAGTACGGCGACCGCGAGGACCGCTTCAACGCCCGCATCAAGTTCCTCGTCGACGAGTGGGGCCCCGAGAAGATGCGCCAGGTCCTCCAGGACGAGTTCGTCGACTTCGAACTCGAGACGGCCGGCGAGGACATGCGCGACGACTACACGTACAACACGGGGAGCCAGACCGGCCACAACGACCACGTCGGCGTCACCGAACAGCCCGACGGCAACTACTACGTCGGCCTGAACGTCCTCGTGGGCCGGATGGGCGCCGACGACACGCTGGAACTGGCCGAACTCGCCGACGAGTACGGCTCCGGCGAAGTGCGGCTCACCCAGCGCCAGAACGTCATCGTCACGGACGTCCCCGAGGACGAACTCGACGACCTGCTGGCCGAGCCGCTGCTGGAGGACTACTCGCCCGAACCCTCGCCGTTCATGCGGGGCTCCATCGCCTGTACCGGCACGGAGTTTTGCTCGCTCTCTATCGTCGAGACGAAGAACCGGCAGGTCCGGTACGCCCGCTGGCTCAAGGACAACGTCGAGCTACCGGCGGACCACGAGGACTTCCACATCCACCTCTCGGGCTGTACGGCCTCCTGCGCCCAGCCCCAGATTGCCGACGTCTCCCTGCGCGGCATGAAGACCCGCAAGGACGGCGAACCGGTCGAGGCGCTCGACATCGGGCTGGGCGGCGGTCTGGGCGAGGACCCCCGTTTCGCCGACTGGGTGGAGATGCGCGTCCCCGCCGACGAGGTGCCCGGCGCCATCCAGAACCTCGTCGAGAACTTCAAGCGGCTCCGTGCGGACGACGAGACGTTCCGTGACTTCGTCGAGAACCGCGACGAGGAGACGCTGGCGGAGCTGGTCGAGCCCGAGGAGACCGACTACGAGGACCCCTACATGCACAACACGAAGATGACGTGGTACCCCTACGCCGACGAGGACGACATGGGGGCCTCGCCCGCCCCGACCGACGGGAGCGGTCAGCCGCTGGAAGCCGACGACTGACGGCGCCGACGCTCTCTTTTCTCCCGTCGCTCTCACTCGATGGCTCGCCGAGCGCCGCTGCTCACTAGCGCGGCGCCGACGAGCGCGAGGGCGCCACACAGCGCCCGCAGCATGTCACACAGCGCGGCGAGACACTGCTCCCGTGAGGCCACGACGAGGTAGTGTGTTCCGCCGTCGGTGACGACCGTGTGTCCCTCGGTGTCGGTGCCGTACTCGAACTCGTCGGGCCAGCGGTGGGCGTCGACGGTGATGGCCTCGCCGTCTGTGGCTCGTGCCTCACGGAACACCGACTGGGCGTTCGGTGGCAACTCCCGATAGGCGTACACGTCGGCGTCTCGGCTCGTCGCGTTCTCGGCGGTGTCGGCGTCGGTCGGTGTGACGACGACTCGGTAGTCCTCGCCCGGGACCGCGCCGTAGGCCAGGGCGCCGCCAGCGAGGAGCAACCCGCCACAGAGGAGGAGTATCGACCAGCGGGGGAGCACGACACGCTCTCGACAGCCCCGCGTAAAGTGCTTTGTCCGGCCGCTTGGGTCGAGAAGCAACCTTAATCAGCGCAAGTAGTCTATCTCCGACTGGCAGCGGGAGGCCGGCCCCCGTGGCGAGAGCCATGAGGAAAGTCCCCCCACCAGTCGGACAGGTGACCGGGCACAAGCCCGGGGCGGGAGACCGTCGGCTATGGAACAGCAACGACACGTCGTCGCGGGACCGATGAGGTGCGCGAATCCCGAGCGCAAGCGAGGGAGAGTTAACCCACCGAGGGCCCGTCGTGGGCTGTCTTCGACACCCCACGCGCCCCGCGACGGACCGATGGAACGGCGAATCCTCACCGGTGCAAGACCGCGTCGACAGGTAGTCCGACGCCGCGCGCGAGCGCTGGACGCGGCCGCTCAGCCGAATGCCGGCCCGAACAGAAGGGGGCTTACTCCCCGCAGCCACAACCTACAATTACGCCGAGTCCCACCGATAGCCAATGGATAGCCGACGTGCCGGCGTGCTCGTCGCCCTCCTGGTCCTCGGCGGGCTTGCCGGCTGTGGGGCGCTTCTCGAGGAGACCGACTCGCTCTCGGGCCCCGACTCGCTGACGGGCGACGGCGAACACCCATTCGCCGGGGAGACGGTGACCGTCGCCGTCGAGGGGAGCGACCGCGAGCGGGCGCTGGCCGCCGACGGGCTGGCCTACTGGGCGGACAACGCCACCGAGTACGCCGGCTTCGACGTCGCCTTCCGGGTGCGTTCCCCCGGGGCGACGCCGGCGCGCGAGCCCGACGTCCGAGTTCGCTTCGTCGAGACGGTGACCGCCTGTGGCGACACCGAGTTCCCGGCCGGCTGTGCGCCGCGACTCAACGCCTCGACCGGTGTCGACCGACCGGCGACCGTCCAGATACGGCGCGGGCTGGCGAACGACTCGACGCGGCTGGTCGTCGCCCACGAGGGCGGCCACCTGCTGGGGCTCACTCACACCGACCGGCCCCGCGACGTGATGGCCCACGAGCGCGACCTGGCGACGCTGCCGCGGCAGGACGCCGCCGAACGGGCCAACCCGTGGAACGACTCGACGCTGACGGTGGCGCTGGCCGGCGACGGCCGGTCCCGCTATCGGTCCGAACTCGACTACGCGCTGGCGTACGTCCGCGAGGGGGCCGACGGCGCCGTCCCCGCGAACCTCTCCGTCCGCGTCGTCGACGACCCGGCTACCGCGGACGTCGTCGTCCGTCCCGTCGCGACGGACGGCTGCACCGCCGGCGAGGGGTCGTGTCTGTTCCTCGAGGGGACCGACCCGGACGGCGACGGCGCCATCGAGACCTACACCGGCGCGGAGATTCGGCTCGTCGGCGTCGACGCCGACGCCGCCGGCTGGCACGTCGCGTCGCAGTTCGTGGAGACGTTCCACACCGGCGACGACCCCGACCGGCTGGACGGGGCCAACGCCCGCGAGCGACGCGGCGACTGGCACGGGTAGGTCCGATGGTTACAAGCCCGCGCCGAGCCCAGTCGGGCGTATGACCGCAGCCGAACTCGTCGACGCCGTCCGAGACGACCAGCAGACCGAGCTCTCCCGGCTGGGCTCCTCGAAGACGCTGTACGCCGACACGCGCGGGGAGATGGAACCAGACGCCGTCCACGCCGCGGCCGCGGCCCGCGAGGCCGCCGCCCGCGAGACGTTCGAGACGTGGGCCGACGACGCCGACGGCGCCGCCGCCGACCTCTTCGCCGAGGCCGCGAGCGAGGCCAGCGAGCGACTGGGCGACACCGAGCCCGCCGACCGCGACTTTCAGATGCACGACGCGCTCGACGCCCTCGACGCGACGGTCGAGCGCCTGGGCGGACTGGTCGGCTGGACGCTCGTCCAGAAGAAGATAGCCGAGCAGCTCACCGGCTTCTTCACCGGCCAGGCCGACCCACAGACCGCGAGCACCTACCGCAGCGCCGGTAGCGAGGTCGAGGCGCTGCGCGAGCGAGCGGGGGACCTGCTGGCGGAGACCTGCGACGGCGACGACTGGGAGGTCGCCGAGAGTGCCGCTATCGACGTGGTCGCGGCGGCCTACGACGACTACGTCGAGACGCTCGAAGACCTCGGCGTCAATCCGAAAGACGTCTGCTGAGACGAGCGTTTATAAGATATCCCACCCAGGTGGGAAACATGGGTGCGAGTGACGAACGGCGCGTTGACGAGAAGGGGCGTGTCACTATCCCGCAGTCCATCCGCGAGTCGCTACAGATCGGGCCGGGTGAGACTGTCGAAATTGAACGGGCGGACGGACACATCGTCATCCGACCGCGTATCTCCCGCGCGTCGTTCGTCGAAACGATGGACGGGTGTATCAACGACGAGACGCGCGCGGAGGATGCGAGCCCGCGCGACCCCCTCGAGATGAAAACAGACTGGACGAGCGACCTGCCCTGATGCACTGTCTCGACGCGAACGTCTGGATATATTACTTCGACGACTCCCTGGACGAACACGCAGCCGTTCGGGAGCCCGTGGGCAAGCTGCTCCAGAACGAACCGATATTCACCACGACCGTCCTCCAGATGGAGGTCGGACACTATCTGACGACCCAGCTCGCCGACAGCAGCGAGACCGTCGACCGATTCCTTCGACTGTCGAACGTCACGACCGCCGAGTTGAGCGAACGCGACGTAGCCACCGGAGCGAACCTGCTGGAGACGCACGACCAGACGGGACTCGGCGGCCGTGACGCAACCGTCCTCGCCGCGATGAAACGACACGACGTGTCTCGGCTCTGGACCCACGACAAGGGGCTGAAACGACTCGACGACCGTCTGGACTGGCTGACGGTTACGGACCCCGTCGAGAGCGGTGCGTAACGTCCCACCACCGCGAGCGAGCGCCTCAAGTCCCTTCGGCCCTAGCTATCGCCAATGAGCGACGCAGGCGGCCCCCTCTCAATCGACCGTCCGGACGCCGACACCGACTTTCGCGTCGACGCCCCCTTCGACCCCGCCGGCGACCAGCCCGAGGCAATCGAGCAGTTGGCCGACGGTTACCGGCAGGGGATGGACACACAGACCCTGCTGGGCGTGACGGGGTCGGGCAAGACCAACACCGTCTCCTGGGTCGTCGAGGAGATTCAGAAACCGACGCTGGTCATCGCCCACAACAAGACGCTCGCGGCCCAACTGTACGAGGAGTTCCGGAACCTGTTCCCGGACAACGCCGTCGAGTACTTCGTCTCCTACTACGACTACTACCAGCCCGAGGCCTACGTCGAGCAGACGGACACGTTCATCGACAAGGACGCCTCCATCAACGACGAGATAGACCGGTTGCGCCACTCCGCGACCCGCTCGCTGCTCACGCGAGACGACGTCATCGTCGTGGCGAGCGTCTCCGCTATCTACGGCCTCGGCGACCCGCGCAACTACGTCGACATGTCGCTGTCTGTCGAGGTCGGCCAGGAGATAGACCGCGACGACCTGCTGAAGCAACTGGTGGACCTGAACTACGAGCGCAACGACGTGGACTTCACGCAGGGGACCTTCCGGGTCCGCGGGGACACGCTGGAAGTCTACCCCATGTACGGCCGCTACGCCATCCGCGTGGAGTTCTGGGGCGACGAGATAGACCGGATGCTGAAGGTCGACCCGCTGGAGGGAGAGGTAAAGAGCGAGGAGCCCGCGGCCCTGATTCACCCGGCGGAACACTACTCGATTCCCGAGCAACGGCTCCAGCGGGCCATCGACGAGATAGAGGAACTGCTGGAACAGCGCATCCGGTACTTCGAGCGCAAGGGCGACGCCGTCGCCGCCCAGCGCATCGAGGAGCGGACCCGCTTCGACGTCGAGATGATGCAGGAGACGGGCTACTGCTCGGGCATCGAGAACTACTCCGTGCATCTGTCGGACCGCGAGAGCGGCGAGGCGCCCTACACGCTCCTGGATTACTTCCCCGAGGACTTCCTCACGGTCGTCGACGAGTCCCACCAGACGCTGCCACAGATTCGCGGCCAGTTCGCGGGCGACAAGAGCCGGAAGGAGAGCCTCGTCGAGAACGGCTTCCGCCTGCCGACGGCGTTCGACAACCGCCCGCTCACCTTCGAGGAGTTCGAGGCAAAGACCGACCGGACGCTGTACGTCTCGGCGACGCCGGGCGACTACGAGCGCGAGGAGAGCGAGCGTATCGTCGAGCAGATCGTCCGCCCGACGCATCTGGTCGACCCCGCCGTCGAGGTGGCCGACGCCACCGGCCAGGTCGAGGACCTCATGGCCCGCATCGACGAGCGCACCGACAGGGACGAGCGGGTCCTCGTCACGACGCTCACGAAGCGGATGGCCGAGGACCTCACGGAGTATCTGGAGGAGGCGGGCGTCGACGTGGCCTACATGCACGACGAGACCGACACGCTGGAACGGCACGAACTCATCCGCTCGCTGCGGCTGGGCGAGATAGACGTGCTCGTCGGTATCAACCTTCTGCGCGAGGGCCTGGACATCCCGGAGGTGTCGCTCGTGGCGATACTGGACGCCGACCAGGAGGGATTCCTGCGCTCGGAGACCACGCTGGTCCAGACGATGGGACGGGCGGCCCGCAACGTCAACGGCGAGGTGGTGCTGTACGCCGACGAGCGCAGTTCGGCGATGGACGCCGCCATCGAGGAGACCCAGCGGCGCCGGCACATTCAACAGCAGTTCAACGAAGAGCACGGCTACGAGCCCACCACCATCGAGAAGGCCGTCGGCGAGACGAACCTCCCGGGGAGCAAGACCGACACCGGCGGTATCAGCGGCGACGGGCCGGGTGACGAGAACGAGGCCACCGCTCAGATTCAGCAGCTAGAGGACCGCATGGAGGAGGCCGCCAGCAACCTGGAGTTCGAACTGGCCGCGGACATCCGCGACCGCATCCGCGACCTGCGCGAGGAGTTCGACCTCGACGGCGGCGAGGAGGGCGGCGGGGTTCCCGCGCCCGGGCCAGACTTCTGAGCGCCTGGCGGTCGCCGTCTCGTCCGCTCGGCCACCCGGATTTATTCTGACCGCTGACGATGTGCCGGTATGACCGTCTACGAGACCGACGTGCCCGGCGTCGGGAAGAAGTTCGAGGTCGAAATCGGCGGCGACGAACGGCTGGTCGTCCTGTTGCACCACGACGGGAAACGCGAACTGTTCCACAAGCCCGACCCGGACACCGACGCCGAGCGCCTCTTCACGCTCGACGGCCGGCTGGCCCGCGAGGTCGGCGCCATCCTCCAGGGGGCGTACTTCCAGCCCGTCGAGACGGACAACGTCGAGGTGCCCCTGGGCGAGGCCATCATCGAGTGGCTCGACGTCAGCGAGGGGTCGCCGCTGGTCGACCGGACGCTCGCGCAGGCGGGCGTCAGACAGCAGACGGGCGCCTCCATCATCGCCATCCAGCGCGGGTCCGACACCCTCCCCAACCCGGACCCCGAGGAGACCATCGCCGCCGGCGACATCCTCGTGACGCTTGGCACCCGCGACGAGCAGTCGGCCGTGGAGTCGCTGGTCGACGACGATGGCTGAGCTGCTGCTGGAGCTGGGTATCGCCGTCGCCGCCATCGCGCTCGCGGGTGCTGTCGCGGGCCGTCTCGGCCTGTCGGTCATCCCCGCGTACATCGTCGCGGGCGTGCTCGTGGGGCCGGCCCGACCGCTGGCCTCCCTCGGGATACCGCTGCCGGTCGTCGCCTACGGCGAGGTGGTCCAGCTGCTGGCCGAGCTGGGTATCGTCTTCCTCCTTTTCTTTCTCGGCCTGGAGTTCAGCGTCGACCAGCTGCTGCGGGACCGCCGGAAGATAACGAGCGTCGGCCTCATCGACTTCGCCGTCAACTTCGGTATCGGCGCGGCCATCGGCCTCGCCTTCGGGTGGACGCTCCTGGAGACGCTGTTTCTGGCCGGCCTCGTCTACATCTCTTCGTCGGCCATCGTCACGAAGTCACTCATCGAGACCGGCTGGATTGCCAACGACGAGTCGGGCCCCATCCTCGGGACCCTCGTCTTCGAGGACATCCTCATCGCGGTCTATCTCGCGTTGCTCGCGGCGGTCGCCAACGGCGGGAGCCTCCGGGAGGCCGGCGTCTCCGTCGGCGTCGCCTTCCTCTTTCTGGGCGGGCTCACCGCCGTCGCGTGGTACGGCGCGGCGTGGTTCGAGCGCCTCTTCGCGACGAGTTCCGACGAGCTGTTCGTCCTGCGCGTCGTCGGGCTGACGACGCTCGTCGCGGGCGCGGCGCTGGCCCTGGGGGTCAGCGAGGCCGTCGCCGCCTTCTTCTTGGGCACCGGGCTCAGCCAGACGAGCCACGTCGAGCGCATCGAACACCTCGTCTCGCCCGCGCGGGACCTCTTTGCCGCCGTCTTCTTCTTCGCCATCGGGCTCTCGACGGACGTGACGCTGCTGGCGGGGGTCGCCGGGCTGCTCGCCGTCGCGGTGGTGGCGACGACGCTCGGCAAACTCGTCAGCGGGACCCTCTCGGGGCGGGTGTACGGGCTGGACCAGCGCCGCTCGCTCCGGGTGGGGCTGGGGCTGGTCCCCCGCGGGGAGTTCTCGCTGGTCATCGTCGCGCTGGCGGCCGGCGTGGGTACCGGCCGCCTGGGGTCGGTCCTGCCAGCCTTCGCCGTCGGCTACGTGCTGGTGATGAGCGTCGTCGGTAGCCTGCTCGTGGGTCGGGCCGACGCGATTACCGACGCCGTCGCGGCCGCTCGCGGGTAGCTCGGGCCGACGGCGCACCGGTCAAATCAGGGCCGTGAGATGTGGCAACGTTTCTCTACACCGATAGCTCTATATGCTGGTGTGCTATACCATAGCATGTATGGCGAGCGCACCGAGATCCGACGAGATGTTCGACGAGTTCCTTTCGCAGCGCGGTCACGAGGTCGACGACGTTGGATGGGAGGAGAACTACAACAAGAAGCAGTGTCCCGACTGTGGCGGGCTTCACGGGTCGTCCGCCAGCGAGTGCTCGGTGTGTGGCTGGACACCGGTAAACTGAATCGGCGTCTCACCGCTCGGCGGTCGATTTTCCAGTACACGACTCGACAGCCCCGCGGCCGTCACTCGTCTCGTCCGTGACCGGTCGCGCTGTGTCGCGGCGGGCCGCGCCGTCGCTGTGCAGTGGTGTCGTGGAGCCAAACCCGGGCCGGCTGGGGTCAGGAGCCGGCCGGGGGTGCTCGCAGAGAGATAGATGTGGGATGTCAGACAGCGTCGAGCGACGCGTGCAGGAACATCCCGATGACGAAATGCCTGTATGCCGCTTCCTCGATCTGTGACGCCGCCGTTTCGGCGTCGTCGATCGAGTACTGCTTGGTCTGCACGAGTTCGTGAACGGTGAGCGTGTTGTCCGCTTCGAGGTCGTGCAGCCGCGGATACACCGTGCCCGGACTCAACTGCGCGTCGAACAGACGCGACAGTGCCTCCATGAGCCCTGTCCCGTGTGTTTCGTCGTCCGACAACGCGATCATCGCGAGCAGGATTTCGTCCAGACTCTGGGTCACAAGCCCGTCGTCGACGGCGATGTCGCCGTCGGCGATGTCGTCGACGACCGAAGCCAACAGCGACTCCGGGATGGCGTCACGAGCGGCGTTTCCATGGGTGGTTGGGTCGCTCGCCCCGACGAGGGGGGTCAGTCGCTCGTCGGGTCGATCACCCATCGTCTTGCCCGTCGTCACGCGACGGAGGTTGTCTCCGGACATCGTTTATCTGGACGGAATCCGCAACTGGATGTACTGCCGGTGTCATCATATAAACCCACCAGCGTTTTCCGAGCGTGAAACAACCTCCCTCCTCGTAAACGCTTATATGAGATGGGGAGTAGGAATGGATAGTGGCAGAGGACAAGAGCATCGAGGAAATCCTCGATACAATCGGTGACCAACACGCCAGGCGCGTGCTGGCCGCCATCAGTCGGGAGGCCCAATCTGCGAAAGACCTCGCAGAGCAGTGTGACCTCTCCCTGCCGACCGTCTATCGGCGTATCGAACTCCTGGACGAATACGACCTGGTGAAAGACCACACGCTCGTCGCAGAGGACGGTAACCACTACAAGGTGTACGAGTCCAACTTCGAGTCGACGGTCATCTCGCTGGAAGACGAGGAGTACAAGGTCCGAATCTATCGCGAGGAGAACCTGCCGGACCGGTTCAGCCAGCTGTGGGACGAGTTAAACCCCGAGTAACCATGGAGCACTAACCGATGCAGAGCGGGGTCGCCATCGCGCGCGGTGCGCTCGTGTTGATGCGGATGGTCGTGTTCGGGCTCACACTCGGAATCACGCTCATCAGCTTCCAGGCGTACCGGAAACGACCGTCCGAACGGCTCCAGTACGCCTTCATCGGCTTCGCCTTTATCAGCATGGGCGTCGCCATCACCAGCGTCATCACCCAGCTCTCTACCGGGCAGACCATCCCCATCGTCGGGGTGTTCTTCCAGATGGCCGAGACCATCCCGTTTATCATCGGCTTCGCTATGCTGTACGTCTCGCTGTACCGGTAGGTGTTCTGACATCCCATAGTTATATGTTCGTTGACAGCAACCTCTCAGTAGATGCTGTCCGCGAGCGAGGCAGTATCGGAGAGAGGGAATGCCAGAGTGCCAGAACTGTGGGTCCTTCGTAACGAAGGACTACGTCCGTGTGTTCACGCCGTCCGACACCGATGATCCTCGGGTCTGTCCCGCTTGCGAGGACATGATTCGAGACGGGGCGGAGATTCGAGAAGCACGTTCACCACGGCAACCGTAGCATCGTCACCCGACTACACTGTCCTGGGACAATCGCACCAGTGCGTGCGGTTGGCCCGCAAACGAACCGGTGTTGACAGTGTTTCCGCCGTTTTTTCCAAAGCACGTTGTTTATTGGTCCCGGCCCCTAGTATGTGTGCAATGACTGATTCGACCACCGAGGTTGTCCGCCTGTTCGGTGGGCCGGGAAGCGGGAAGACCACCGCCTTGCTGGACCGAGTCGAGGAGTTGCTCGAAGACGAGACCGTCGACTTCCGCGACGTCCTCGTGGTCTCGTACACGCGTGCGGCGGCCGCCGAGATACGCGAACGGCTGGCCGAACGGCTCGACGTGAGCCCCCGCGCGCTGCAGGGCAACGTCTGTACGATGCACGCGAAAGCGTACGAACTGCTCAACCTCTCGCGGGGCGACGTGGTCGGCGAGAGCGACAAGGAGGAGTTTTGCGACCAGTTCGGCATCGAGTTCGAGGACGAGTACGAGGGGTCGCGCCGGCGCTCGGCCCGGTCGACGACGCTTGGCAACAAGATTATCGCCACCAGCCAGTGGCTCCAGCGCACCCGACGGGACGTGGCCGACTGGTACGACGTCCCCTTCAAGTGGGACGACGAGGAGGTCCGGCTTCCCCCGGAAATCGACGACAACGCACAGACCGGGAACAAGTACACCCCGACGTGGCCGACCGACGACGACCGCGTCGACGTGCCAAACGCCATCCGCGGCTGGCGGACGTACAAGGGCGACAACGACCTCACCGGCTTCGCCGACATGCTCGAACGCGTCGCCCAGCGCTCCCTGCTCCCGAACGTCGACTACCTCATCATCGACGAGTTCCAGGACATCACGACGCTGCAGTACGACGTCTACCAGGAGTGGAAACCCCACATGAAGCGGGTGCTCATCGCCGGCGACGACGACCAGGTCGTCTACGCCTGGCAGGGCGCCGACCCCGACCTCTTACTCGAGGAGGACGTGACCACCGACGAGATTCTCCCCAACTCCTACCGGCTCCCCTCCCGTATCTTGAACGTCGTCAACCGCGAGGTGCGCCACATCGAGAAGCGCCAGGAGAAAGACCTCAACCCCCGCAAGGAGGGCGGCCGCGTCGAGGCGGTCCAGAACCCCTCGATGTTCGACCTCGCCCGCAACGTCATCGGCACCGTCGACCAGACCGACGAGACCGTGATGATACTGTTCCGGGCGCGCTACCAGATGTTCCAGTTCATCGACGAGTTCATCGACGAGGGGATACCGTTCTCCTGTCTGACCGACCAGCGGATGTGGACCGACCGCCTGAGCCAGTACGTCGCCGCCGTCGAGGCCGTCGAGAACGACGAGCCCCTCTCCGTGCTGGAGGCGCGCCGCCTGGCGGATATGCTCGCCGACTCGGCCTTCGGTACCGGTGAACGGGACGACTTCTTCGACGCGCTGGAGGACGTCGAAGAGGCCCACGAGGCCGACGATATCGCCGAAATCGAAATCGAGCCCGACCTGGTCACCGAACACGTCCCCTTCGTCCCCGACCCCGTCTCCGCCAGCGACATGCTCCGGAAGGTCACCAACTTCCAGGAGCGCTCCGTGGGCGCCTACTTCACGGGCGACTACCAGGGGATGGAGCCCGACCGCGTCCGCCTGGGCACCATCCACTCCGCGAAGGGTCGCGAGGCCGACCACGTCTTCGTGGCGACGGACCTCACCGAGAAGGTCGTCGAACAGATGGCCGCCACGGTCGACCAGCAGGACATCGACGTCCCCGAGGTCGAGGAGTTCACCAAACACACCAGCCCCGTCCCCACGCTGACCGACAACGAGCGCCGGGTCTTCTACGTCGGGATGTCACGCGCCCGCGAACGCCTCGTCCTCATGGAGAACCTCGTCGACGGAGCGCCGACGCTGCCCATCGACGTGCTGCTGGAGAACGCCCCCTCCGAGCGCTCCATCGACGAACTGCTCGACGAGGCCGGCGAGGCCGTCATCGCCGACTGACTACTCTTCGTCGGACTCCTCTGTCTTGACGACCGCCCCGACCGTCTTCTCAGCGACCGCGCCCGGGATGTCCGTCGGCGTCGTCAGGTACTGCTCGACGGCGACCAGCCCGACCGCGATGCCGACGTAGGCCACGCCCGCGACCAGTTCCCCGCGAACGAGGTGTTCCGCGCCGAACAGCGCTATCGGGATAGCCAGGACGAGCGTGGCCGCCAGGCCGATTGTCTCCAGGATTCCCCGTGCCATGGCTAGCGGGTGGTCGCTGCGGGGCATAAGGGACGCGGGTCATGCCTGTCCGCTGATACTGGCTCGCTCGGTACAACTACAGACGGCCAGAAAGCCCCGCTAGCAACGGCCGCTTACGGACTGCGAACAGCCAGAAAGCCCCGCTAGCAACGGTCGCTTACGGACTGTGCACGACGGAGGCGGCTCCATCGTTGCGGACTGCTAGCGGGGCTTTCTGGCTGTACTGAATTCCGACTCTCCCATCACCACCAACTGATGTTAGCGGGCCATACGCTCTTGGTCCCGGACACAGAACAACGACCCATGCTCATCGGCATCGTCTCGGACACGCACGACAACGGCGAACAGGTCGACGCGGCCGTGGAGGCGTTCGAAGAGCGGGGCGTCGAGACGGTCGTCCACTGTGGGGATTTCGTCGCTCCCTTCTCGGTGACCCCCTTCGACGGCGACTGGGATTTGTACGCCGTTCGCGGGAACAACGACGGCGAGTGGGCCGTCCAGTCGACCGTCGAGGACTTTGGCACCTACCTGGGCGAGATGGGCGAACTCACCCTCGACGGCAGGGAGGTCGCCGTCTACCACGGCACCAGCGGGGCCATCGTCGACGCCTTAGTCGAGTGTGGCACCTACGACTACGTCTTCCACGGCCACACCCACGAGGCCGGCACCGAGGAGTACGAGGGGACGGTGCGGGTGAATCCGGGCGGCATCGCGATTCCGCCGGCGCCGAGCGCGTTCTCGGTGGCGACGCTGGACACCGAGAGCGGGGAGCTAGAATTTCACGAACTGGGATAATTTGGCGTCCCGGCGGTGTTCGTACTCACCGTAGGGTTGTGTCGAGTTCCGACGACGGCCCACGTGCGGGTCAACGCGTTCCGTGCTACGTTCGACGGGCCCACGCACCGTACTAAGCCTCACCGACTCTTGTGCCTCATTCGCAGCCAGTTCCCAACGAACAGTGACCCGACAGCAGTGAACAGTGCCGTCCCCGCTCCGTACCCCGGCCCCGAGGCGTCTGTTGGTCTTGTAGACGGCTCCGTGGTAACTGCTGTAGACGGCACCGAATCAGCAGGAGTTGATGTGGTCGCGGAACTCCCCGTGCCGGTACTCAACTTTGTGAACTGTCCATCATCGTAGTAAAATGCCGACCCGTCAAGCACGATAAGCGGACTCTCGTCGAACGCTGTTCCGGTGCGCCCTTCTTTCTCAAGGCTCCATACCTCTTCCCCACTTTGTTTATCGTAGGCGAACAGAGCGAACTCGTCGTTGTAATAAATATTATCAGCTCCGACAGTTAATGGCGCTCCTCCCCGTCCTTCGACAAGAACGGTAGCGTCGCCGGTGTCGAAGTCGAGATTTAGTATCCCCTCCTGACTGTCCGAAATATAAATCTCCTCGCCGTCCGTTACGGGGTTGGTTTTGCCCCTGCCGGAGCTATACACCCATCGTCTCTCGCCCGTGGATTGTTCGATGCAATACAGTGTATCACCGTCCTGCATGAGAACAACGTCGTTTACTATGACCGGCGTGTGCAAGCGATTGTAGTTTCCGTTGGGAAGTTCTTCAGTCTCCCACACCGTCTCACCCGTCTCTGCGTTCAGCGCCAACAGCGTTTGATAATTGGCGGCCGGCGCGTAAACGAACCCGTCGTGGTATGCGGGGGCAATACCGTTGACGCCGCCACTTGCCCTCCGGTCTTCACGAACTGACCACAACAGGTCTCCACTGTCAGTGTCAAATGCACGGACGGCCTCAGTCCCCTGCTGAAATACGCTATCTCCTCCGACACTGACGCCCCCGGTGTAGCTGCCTACTTCAGCGTCCCAGAGTATTGACCCGTCTGCAAGTGAGAAGGCGCCGACAGTATCGTTCTCGCCGAACGCAGCGAATAGCTTGTCGCCAGCGGCCGCCATCGGATTTCGCACGTTGACATCTTTGGACCAAACCGTCTCTCCATCTGCTCTATCAACGGCGGTCAGTCTTCCCCCAGAATACGGTGCCAAGACGGCTACACCCTCGTGGACAATCATAAATGACGCTGCGCCGACACTGTCGCCCACTGTCCGTTGCCAACGCACGTCTGGTGTCTCGGTCAGACCCGCTTGAGGAGATAATTCTCCTGTGTTCGCCGAATCATTGTATATCGCCGACCAGTTAAGTGGTTCGTCACCACTACTCGATTTGTTCTGAACACCATCTACTCCATTATCTATCACAGGATTCACAGCAAGTAACCCAAGAGATAAATTTACATACTGGCGTCTGTTCATAGTCGGTTTTTCAGACATATACTGGAAACTAATCTACGATGATAAAAAAATTCGGTCCGTGAATATCAAAAGTAATTGATAATTCGCGAGCAGGGTTCACCGAACGGTTTGTTTGGTTGAATATCTTTGAATCGCCGATATCCTCTTTTACTCGATTTGCCGACTCGGACGGCGGTGGTGACTCCGCTCAAGAAATTCATTGTTACTCTGTCATATGGGTGAAACGCGCCCCCGTTTATGGGTTTCAACGGAGCGAATATTTCTACCACTAATAACAAGAAATAGAGTATCTCACTACGCTCACTCCCACACTGACGGTTGGTAGTGCTCGCCAGACGAGCCGTGTTCGACTATGAGCCAGGCGACACTGCGTATCGCGTCTCGAAAGACATCATTGCCTGTATCAGCGTGCCTGTTTCCAGAAATGGCGTACAAAAGGGGTTAAACGTCCGGTTCGACGACCCGCTCGTCGCCCTCGAAGTGCGCGGAGTTGTCCTGCGGGCGGTAGTTCAGGACCTCTTTGGCGCGGTCGATGGAGTAGTACTTGCGGTCGTTGTCGGAGATGCCGTAGACGATTTCGAACTCGTAGTCCGCTTCGAGCGCGCACTGGTGGATGTGGGCGCAGTCGGGGTAGGAGAGCCACATCGCCTGGCCGCGCTCGTAGTCGATAGGGGGATGGCCTCGGGTCAGGTTGCCGATGCGGATGTTACACACCTTGATGCCGTGTTCGTCGTGGTAGTACCGACCCAGCACCTCGCCGGTCGCCTTCGAGACGCCATACAGGTTTCCGGGGCGGGGAAACTCAGACCCGTCGAGGCGGAAGTCGTCGTCGGGGCGGTACATCTCCGGGGTGCGCTGGTCGGTCTCGAAGGAGCCGACGGCGTGGTTCGACGAGGCGAAGATGAACTTCTCGACGCCCTCCTCGATGGCGGCCTCGTACATCTTCTGGGTCCCGTCGATGTTGTTCGCGAGCACGGAGTCCCACGGCGCTTCCGGGCGGGGGTCACCGGCGAGGTGGATGACGGCGCCGACGCCCTCGACCGCTCTCCGGGCGTCCTCGGGGTTGTCGACGTCGCCGATGAGGTACTCGTGGTTGGGCTGCTCTGCGGGCGGATTGTGGAACATCAGCTTCCAGTAATAATCCTCTTCGAGGCCTTCGAGGATGGCCTCCCCGACCGCGCCGCCCGCACCTGTGAGTAGAACCGGGTCGTCCATTCGTATTGGGTGGATAGTCATGACACAATAGGTAGCTTGCGGTTCAGGTATCTCGTCTAGAACCGCTGTAGCGATGTCTCGATGCGCCCAGCGCCCGGGCGGCGTGTCCGGGTCCGGCGCCGTCGGCCGGGCAACACACCGGCTGGCTCGCCCGTCGGGGCCGAGAGCACGACCTTCTTTGACCGGGGCCGCCAGCGTTCGGGTATGGACCCCACGTCCCCGCAGGTCGCCTGCTTCGAGGCGGGTATCAAGTTCGGGTCGCTCTACCACCAGTTCGCCGGCACGCCGGTCAGCCCCGACAGCGCCGACTCGCTGGCGACGGCGATGGAGGAGGCCATCGAGAACCAGCCCCACTGTGAGGCCGTCAGCGTCGCCGTTCGCGAGGAACCCCTGCGCGAGGCCATCGCCGAGTCGGGCGCCGACTACACCGAGTTGACCGGGCGCTTTCTGGACGTCTCGATGACCGTCGACTACGAGGGCTGTATCGTCGAGACGAGCATGGCGATGCAGGACGGCTATCCGCTGATGCAGGTCGATTCGGTCGAGACACCGTCCCAATAGTACGAAAATTTTACACCAGTTCCCCGTGCAGTTCCGGTGATGTCCCTCCACGCGATAGACGATATCGGCGACGCGATAGACGCGACGAAGTCGTTACTGTTCCCGTTTGCCGCCCGAACGTGGCTCAAACTGGCCCTCGTCGTCTTCTTCATCGGGGGCGGTGGCGGCGGGCTCAACGGGCTCCAGAACGCCGGCAACTTCGGCGGACAGGACCAGCCGACCGGCGGCGGGGTCGACCAGCCCATCACCGACGGGGCGCCGCCACAGACGGTCGACGGCCTGTTGGCGGCGATTCCCGCGGAGGTGCTCGTCATCGGCGCCCTGGTACTCCTGCTCGTCCTGGTCTTTGGCCTCCTGAGCAACTTCATGGAGTTCGTCTTCGTCCAGTCGCTCATCGAACGGGAGGTTCACGTCCGGCGGTACCTCCGTGAGAACGTCGGCAACGGGCTCCGCCTGCTCGCCTTCCGGCTGGCGGTCGCCCTGGTCTCGCTGTTGCTGACCGTCGGCTTTCTCTACACCCTCTTCGCCACCGTCTTCGGCGGGAACTTCGACAACGTTACCGCCAGTGCGCTGTTTTCCATCCTTCCCCTGGCAATCGTCTTCTTCCTCACCGTCGGCGTCGTCCAGGGGCTGCTCACCGGCTTCACCACCGTCTTCGTCGTCCCGATGATGCTCACGAGCGACCGCGGGCTCGTCGGGAGCTGGAAACGCCTGCTGGGGTCGATGGGCAGCAATATCAAGCAGTATCTCGCCTATCTGGCTTTCTCCATCGTGCTGGGTATCGGTGTCGGCATCGTCGGGAGCATCTTCGGGCTCATCGCGACGCTGCTCATCGCGATACCCTTCGTCCTCGTCGGCGCCGTCGCCTTCTTCGCACTCGGCGGCGGGCACGTCGCACTGGTGGTCGTCGGTGTCATCGCCGTGCTGTTCGCCCTCGTCTTGCTACTTGCGACCACGCTCATCCAGGTGCCGCTACAGGCGTTCCTGCGCTACTACGCCATGCTCGTGCTGGGCGACATCGACGCGGCGCTGGACCCGCTGCCCGCGGTGCGCGCGGATATCCGACCGGACGAGGTCGACGACGAGCCGACGGCGGCCGACGGCGCCTAGCTCTTTGGGAGGTTTTCGGTTTCTCGAAATCTCACCCGGTCACGTCCTGCGGTTTCACTTTCACTTTCAGGCGGGCTTTTAACCTCTTCCCACGACAAGTGCTACCTATGAGTCAGACCAGTCTGGACGACGACGAGCTGTTCGGCGAGGCCGCAAACGAGATGCGAGACGACGTCGAGGCGTCGCTCGCCGAGGCACGCGAGGCGCTCCCCGAGGCAGAGGCCGTCTGGGACGTCGATGCCGACAACACGCTGGGCGTGCTCAACGCCCTGAAGACGGCGCTGGACGCGGGCGACGCCGAGGACCACCTCCGGGACGCCAAGAAGTGGTACACGATGGGCGAACGCGCCGACGCCTTCGAGGACGCCGACGACCTGGCAGAGGAGATAGAGACCGTCGCGGAACTCGTCGAGGACGTCGAGGACGCCCGCGAGCAGGTCGGCGACCTCACCGCGACCATCCCGCAACTGCGGTCGACCCTGGAGTCGTTCGAGGACGCTCCCGACGCCGACACCGACGCCGACGCCGAAGAGGCCGAAGCCTGATTACCGCTCCGCCACGCGCGAAAGCAGCGCTACGAGCGCCGCCGTCGCCTCGTCCAGCAGTCGCTCCCCCCGTTCGGCGCACCCCTCCCCGGGGTCGCCGACACAGCCGTTCTCGCTGAACTCGCTACTGTCGTAGGCCAGGTTCACACCGCCGACCCACTCGCCCCAGCCGTCGGCAGCGCCCGCTGTGGCCTCGACTAATCGGTTCTCCCGCACCAGGTCGGGATGGGTCGCCTGCAAGCGGCTGGTTTCGACTGGCCCGCCGTAGCTCATATCCGGTGGCCGACGCGGGGCCACACAAGCGTATGGGCCCCTAGACGATGGAGTCCGGCCGGTTCTCGAAGTAGTCGAACACCGCCCCCAGCCCCATACCGTAGACGACGTGTGCCGCGAGCGTCAGGAGCGCGTACAGTACCAGGGTCAGTCCTGTCTGGTCGGTGTAGAAGGCGAGCACGAACCCGGTCCACATCGCCGCGCCGAAGAAGGCCCCCGAGACGGGGCTGGACTCGCCGGGGAGGTAGGCCATCAGCGAGGCAAAGAGCAGCGGCCACGGGACCATCCCGCCGGCGAGAAAGAGCGCGTAACCAAAGAGGACCGACGGCACGTACGCGTCCAGTCCGAGCAACTGGGTGAGGATGGCGAAGTCGGTGAGTTCGAACGCGCCAATCGACTGGGCGATGAGCAAGACGACGGTCATCATCGCCGTCCCGACCAGTCCGCCCGCGGCCCCGACGACGCCGTCGGCGACGATACCGCGCAGGTTGTCGAACTCGTTGCGCTCGGCCACCGCCTCGCCGTCCGTCGATTCTCCGAACTCCGGTGGCGTGTCTGGCATGTGTTACCATACCATGTCAACGAGCAAAAAGCTTCGCGCCCGCGGGATAGTGACAGAAGTATGTCCAAAAAATCTAATAGTTCTTCCCGGCGAGCTCCTAGCTATGGCGCGTTACTTGGTACCGCGGCACACACCTGGCCCGCCGCTCCACGGCGGCGACGTCCGCGCCCCGGCGGCGGTGTTCGAGAGCATCTTCGAGGTCTTTCTGGTCCTCGGGGCGCTGGTCGGCGTCGTCGTCGTGACCTACACGCTGTATCACGCGGTCACGTACCGAGCGACCGGCGAGTCGGACCCCTACGCCGACAGCGTCGCGCGGCCGGTGCTCGGCGAACTCCCCAGCGGCGGCGCGGGCGGGCGGAAGGTGTTCCTCTCGCTGGGCATCAGCGCCGTCATCGTCGTCTCTCTCATCGGGTGGACCTACGCGGAACTGTCCTACGTCGACGACGGGCCGGACATCGAGGGCGAGGAGGATATCCGAATCACCGTCGAGGGGTACCAGTTCGGCTGGACGTTCGTCTACCCCAACGGGTACGAGAGCGCCACGCTTCGGGTGCCCAGGAACCGTATCGTCAGGCTCGACGTGACCTCGCGTGACGTGTTCCACAACTTCGGCATCCCCGCGTTCCGGGTCAAGGCCGACGCCATCCCCGGCCAGACCACCTCGGCGTGGTTCACCGCTCCCGAGACGGGCACCTACGAGGTCCAGTGCTACGAACTGTGTGGCACCGGCCACTCGCTGATGACCGCCGAGGTCGAGGTCGTCTCCCAGGGCGACTACCGCGCGTGGTACGCGGGGACCGACAACGAGACGGGGACGCCGAACGACGGCAACGCGACGGCGTCACAGACCCCGACCGGAGGTGAGCCGGCATGACCGGGACACACGCCCACGGTCTCCCCCCGAAGTCCAGCGTCCGCCGCTGGTTCGTCACGACCGACCACAAGGACATCGGCGTCCTCTATCTCGTCACCGCCCTCTTTTTCCTCGTCTTTGGCGGCCTGCTGGCGCTGCTCTTTCGCCTGGAACTGCTCTCGCCGGGCGCGGACCTGCTGGGGCCGCTGGGGTACAATCAGGCCGTCTCCACCCACGGGCTCTTGATGGTGTTTTGGTTCATCTCGCCGTTTGCCTTCGGCTTCGCGAACTACGTCGTCCCGCTGCAAATCGGCGCCGACGACCTCGCTTTCCCGCGTCTGAACGCGCTGTCGTACTGGCTCTACCTCTTCTCGGGCGTCCTGCTCGGCGTCTCCTTTTTCCAGGGGTCGACGTTCGCGGGCGGGTGGACGATGTACGCGCCGCTGAACACGCCCGCGTACATCCCCGGCGAGGGGCTGGGCGCCACCTCGGTCGTGCTGGCGCTCGTCATGTTCACCGCCGCCATCACGCTGGGGTCGGTCAACTTCCTGACGACGTTCTACCGGATGCGCGCCGAGGGGCTGCGGATGCGCGACCTGCCCATCTTCTCGCTGTCGATAACCCTCACCGTCTGGATGATGCTCTTTGCCTTCGCGGCGCTTTTGGCCGCGCTGTTGATTCTGGCCTCCGACCACGTCATCGGGACGACCTACTTCCAGTACGCCAACGACGGGTCGACGATGGCGACCGACGCCGACAACCCGGGGGCGTCGTTGCTGTGGGCCCACCTGTTCTGGTTCTTCGGTCACCCGGAGGTCTACATCGTCTTCTTCCCCGCCCTCGGCGTGATGGCCGAGTGCTTCCAGACGTTCACCGGCCGGCGCCTCGTGGGCCGGAAGTGGTTCATCATCTCGATGGTGCTCGTCGCGATTCAGAGCTTCCTCGTCTGGATGCACCACATGTTCCTGACCGGCATCAACCTCCCCATCAAGACGGTGTTCATGGCGACCACCATCGGCATCTCCCTGCCCTTCGACCTGATGGTGTTCTCGCTCATCTACACGATGGCGAAAGGACGCGTGCGCTTTACCACGCCGTTTCTCTTCTCGCTGGGCGCGCTCGTCCTCTTCATCGTCGGCGGCATCACCGGCGTCTTCCTCGGCGCCATCGTCCTCGACTATCAGTTCCGGGGCACCTACTGGGTGGTCGCGCACTTCCACTACGTCATGGTCGCGGGCGTCACCGCCCTCGTCGGCGGGCTCTACTACTGGTATCCGAAGCTGACCGGGCGGCTGTACGACGAGACCCTCGGCAAGGTCCACTTCGCCGTCTACTTCGTCGGCTTCAACCTGCTGTACTTCCCGATGTTCCTCGCCTGGGAGACCCCGCGGCGGGTCTTCGAGTACCCGGCGGGGCTCCAGTTCTGGCACACGCTGGCGACCGTCGGCGGGTTCGTTCTGGGTGCGAGCTTCCTCGTCATGTTCTACAATCTCTACGTCTCGCTGTGGCGGGGCGAGCAGGCCGGCGAGAACCCCTGGCGGTACGCCACCTCCGCGGAGTGGTCCGTCCCGTCGCCGCCGCCCCTCGAAAACTTCCCCGGCCTCCCGAGCTACGCCGACGGCTCGCTCGCCTTCCTCGACGACGAAGCCGTTCGACAGCGGTTGCCGGCGGCCGGAGACGTGGCTGTCGACGGTGGCGCCGAGACTGATGGGGGGACGGCGGCCGTCGCAGGTGCCCACGCCACGCCGGCCGCCCGGGCGACGCTCGACGAGCCCGCGACCCACGCGAGCCGCTGGCCCGTCCTCGTCGCTCTCTCCGGCTTCGTCGCGTTCCTCGGTCTCTCGGGGGTACGCACCGGGAGCGTCGTCTACGGTTCGCTCGCCGCGGTCGGCGGGGCGGCGACGCTGGCCTCGCTCGTGGGGCTGGCCCGCGAGCCGTTCTCGGCGCCGGAGATGGCTCTCGCCCAGCGGTGGCCCTTCGCCGCCGTCGAGAAGCCGAAACTCGGGCTGTGGTTCTTCCTCGCCAGCGACATCGTCCTCTTTGGCGCGTTCATCGGCTCCTACGCCTTCGTCCGCGTCGCCTACGGCTGGACGGCCTGGGACGAACTGATTCCGGCCGCCCACACGACCACGCCCGGCCTCGTCAACACGTACCTGTTGCTCACGTCGAGTTTCCTCGTCGTGCTCGCGATGGTGGCCGCCCAGCGCGAGAGCCGCCGGGGGACGACGGCCGCCCTCGCCGGGACCGTCGCGCTCGGCGTCGGATTCCTCCTCAACAAGGGGCTGGAGTGGCAACACCTGTTCCACGTCCACAGCGGCCAGTTCCCGAACGGCTGGGCGCTCTCGACGAACATCGCGTCGTCCACGTTCTACCTCACGACGGGGCTGCACGGCGCCCACGTCGTCGTCGGCCTGCTCATCTGTGGCTACATGACGGTGCGGGCGTGGCACGGCGCGTACCAGGGCGACGACCGCGCCATCGAGTACTTCGGGCTGTACTGGCACTTCGTGGACATCGTCTGGCTCGTCCTGTTCCCGCTGTTCTACATCCTATGAACTGGAGAGGCTACACCCTCGTCTACGTCGGCCTGTTCGCCCTCGCGACCGCGCAAGCGGCCGTCGAGTTCGCCGGCTACGTCGACAGCGCCTACTGGACCGCCTTCGGCGTCATCATCGTGCTCTCCGTAGTGAAGGCCGTCGGCGTCGCCGCCTACTACCAGCACCTGCGCTGGGAGCCCCGGGCGGTGACGTATCTGGTGCTCGGGGCGACGCTGACCGCGCTCGCGCTGTCGGCCGCCGCGGCGTATTCGATTGTGTAGTGTGGGCGTGGTCGGGGCGCTCAACTCCTAGCCGCTTCCCAGCAACTGCAGCGTCACGGCGACCAGAAAGAGCGCCCCGGCCACGGTCACGGACTCGGCGACGGCCAGCGACCGCGGGTGGCCCCGGCTCGTCGCCGAGAGGTAGACCCCGCCCAGCAGGTACGCGACGAGCAGGCCGCCGGCGCCGGCCGCGACGGCCGCGCCGACCATCGGTCCCGGACCGGTGAGGTAGGCGGCCACGCCGCCGACCGCGGCGAGGACGAGCACGGCGAAGGCGACGCCCAGGGCCCGCGGGTCCTCGGAGAGGCGTCCCGGGTCGCGGACGGGCGTGACCGCCGCCGTCGGGGAGTACTGGTACCACCCTCGGTGCCACGCCAGCCAGCCGACGGCGAGGACCGCGACCCCCATCAGGACCGTACTCGTGAGCCACGAGACCATGGTACGCCAATACATGACAAAAAGCCATAACTCTTTGCGAACGACGCCGGTTGCGGCAATCGCGACCGCTACTCACTCAGACCCGAGTGAATTTGTAGCAACTATTGCCGGAAGAAATTTACTGTGGATGGTCGTACCACGTGGTATGTCCCAGCGGCCGCCCGCGACTGACGACGGTAACGACTGGAACGCACGCCACGCCCGCTGTCGGCGCGACGGGGAGCGACCGTCGGTCATCGTCGAGGAACTGGACGACGACTGGTCCCGGCGCCACGCGGCGACGCGGCGGCCACGGTCCAGCTGACCGGATTCACACACCGACGGGACTGCCGTGGCTGCCGGTCAGCCGCTTCAGTCCTCGGTCTGCAGCACTTCGACGCCGATTAGCTCGGCGCCGGTGAGCGCGCGGATGTAGGCGCCGCCGGCGATGGAGACGTGGTCGAACGAGTCCTCGCTCATCCCGTACATCGTGATGGCCCGTGAGGTGTCACCGCCGCCGACGACGGAGAAACAGTCCGTCTCGGCGATGGCCTCCAGTACCGTTACGGTGCCCGTCGAGAACTTCTCGTCCTCGAAGACGCCCAGCGCGCCCTTCACGAAGACGGCGTCGGAGTCGCGGGCCACGTCGGCGTACTGTTCGGCGGTGTCGGTGCCGATGTCCATGATACCGAGCCCCTTCTCGTCGACGTCGTCGACGTCGACTTCGACGCGCTCGCCGTCCTCGCCGTAGGCCACGTCGGTGGCGACGGTAATCTGGTCGCCCCGTTCCGCCAGAATCTCCTCGATTATCTCCTGATTGTTCTCCCACTGCGTGGTAAAGAGGTCCATGTCACCGACGTCGTAGCCGATGGGGTAGCCCTGCGCCCGGAGGAACAGCTGGCCGGCGATACCGCCCAGCAGGAAGTCGTCTATCTTGTCGCCGATGTGGTCGATGACACCGATGACGTCCGTGGCTTTCGTCCCGCCCATCGCCATCGTCACCTGGCCGTCGAACTCCTTCTCGGCGATGGCGGTGTTGGCCTCGTACTCGGTCTCCATGACGCGGCCGGCGTAGGCGTCCATCACGACCGGGAAGCCCACCAGCGAGGCGTGTGAGCGATGTGCCGCCGAGTAGGCGTCGTTGACGTAGGCGTCGAACTCCGGCGCGAGCGTCTGGACGAACTCCGTCTCGGCCTTGACTTCGGGCTCCTCCTCGGGGAGTTCCCCGTCGGCCATCCGCGTGTTCTCGAGGACCAGCGCCTCGCCCTGGTCGAGGTCGTCGATTGCCGAAAGCGCCGCCTCGCCGAAGGTGTCGTCGACGTGGGCTACGTCGTGGTCGATGTGACCGGCCAGAATCTCGGCGTGCTGGTCGAGCGAGACGAAGTCGTCGTCGCCCGGGCGACCCTGGTGGGCCATGACGGCGACGGCGAAGTCGCGGTCGAGGAGTTCACTGAGTGTCGCCGCGTGGCGAGCGAAGCGGCGGTTGTCCTGTACCTCGCCGTCTTCGACCGGGGAGTTCAGGTCGAATCGGATGAGGACGCGCTGTCCGTCGTCGAGGTCGTCGAGCGTCTGGAACGACATATCTGAGAGGTCTCTCGCCGGCGGTTTAACGGTTTCCGACTTCCACGGCTTCTACACGGAAAATAATACGGTTGCGACTCGACGCGCGGGAAACATACCGAAGACCGAACCGGCTATTCCTCGGTGATGTACTGGGCGACGTCGAGCATCCGGTTCGAGAAGCCGTACTCGTTGTCGTACCAGGTGAGAATCTTCGTCAGGCCGTTGACGACGTTGGTCGAGCCCAGGTCGACCTGCGTGGAGTAGGGGTCCCCGAGGATGTCCGAGGAGACGACGTCCTCGCTCGTGACGCCCAGAACGCCCTCCATGTCGCCCTCGGCGGCGTCCTCGAACGCGGCGTTGATGTCTTCCTCTGTCACGTCGTCTTCGAGGTCGACGACCAGTTCGGTGATGGAGCCGTTCGGGACCGGGACGCGGATGGCCATCCCGTCCAGTTTGCCCTCTAGCTGGGGGAGGACCTCGGTGGTCGCCTGCGCGGCGCCCGTCGAGGTCGGGATGATGTTCTCCGCGGCGGCGCGGCGCCGTCGTGGCTTGCTGTTGGGGCCGTCGATGAGGTTCTGCGAGCCCGTGTAGGCGTGGACGGTCGTCAGCTGCCCCGACTCGATGCCGAACTCGTCGTCGAGCACCTTCGCGACCGGCGTGATGGAGTTGGTGGTACAGGAGGCGTTCGAGACGACGTCCTCGCCGTCGTACTCGTCCTGGTTGACGCCGTAGACTATCTGTTTGACCTCCTTGTCGCCTTTCGGCGGCGCGGAGATGAGCACCTTGTCGGCGCCCGCATCGAGGTGCTGGGCCGCGTCGTCGTACGTGCGGAAGATGCCGGTCGCCTCGAAGGCGACGTCGACGTCGAGGTCCTCCCACGGCAACTGCGTCGGGTCGGTCTCGTGGAAGACGCCCGCCTCGAAGTCCGTGCCCTCGATGGTCAGGACGCCGTCGTCGACGCTCGCACCGGGAAGCTCGCCCATGACCGTGTCGTACTTGGCGAAGTACTCGACTTCCTCGTCGTCGATGACGTCGTTGATGCCGACGATTTCGACGTTGTCGTTGTCCAGCGACGCACGCATTACGTTTCGGCCGATACGGCCGAAGCCGTTCAGACCGACGCGAACTGGGTCACTCATTCCTCTAGAGAAGCGCTGACCCGGAGTAAAGGGTTTTCGGAGTCGCTTCGAGAAACGCCTCCCTTCGGCTGTAGATGCGGTGTTTTGTCACGGCTTCGGCGAGTTCAGTGGACGGTTTCGGTATCGGCCCCAGCGCCCGTGCTCGTCAGAAGGCTTTTGGGACAGTCGCACATACCACTTGCCACTGATGAGACGGGACGACAACGACGACCCCTTCGACGAGTTCTTCCGGGAGATAGAGCGGATGATGGACGAGATGATGGGCTCGGAAGGGGACGTTCACATCGACCGCGACGGGTCCGCCGACGACACGGACCTCCACGTCGATGTCCACGAGACGGAAGAGGAAGTCCGCGTCGTCGCCGACATTCCGGGCGTCGAGAAAGACGGTATCGACCTGAAATGTGACGGCAGCGTCCTCACTATCGACGCCGGAACCCACCACCGCGAGTACCACGAGCGACTCACCCTCCCCAGCGAAGTCGACGAGCACTCGGCCTCGGCGACCTACAACAACGGCGTCCTCGAAGTCACCTTCGACCGCGAAGAGGACTCGGCCGACATCGAACTGTAACGCGGTCGTCGCGTCGTCCTGCTACTCTCCCGCCGTTTTCCGGACCAACTCGGCCAGCGTGTCCCAGAACCCCTCCGCGTACTTCGTCGCCGAGTCGATGGTCGGCCGGGCGTTGGTCTCGTTGACGACCGCCCGGTCGTCGGTCACGAGCAGGTCCACGCCCAGGTAGTCGATGTCCAGCACCGCGGCGGTCCGCTCGGCCAGTCCGCGGAGGTCGGCGGGGAGGGAGACCCCCTCGGCCACGGCACCGCGGTGGACGTTGTGCTTCCAGCGCCCCCGTTCCCGCGCCGCGGCCGGCAACCGCCGTTCGACCGCGCCGACGTACTCGCCGTCGACGACCATCGCCCGGTAGTCGGTCGCGTCGGGGAGGTACTCCTGGACGAGGAAGGAGCGGTCGCCGGTCGCCCGGTAGTCGTGGACCAAATCGAGGTAGTCCGCGATGCCCAGAAAGGAATCGAGGTCCGTCGCCGTCGTCACACCGACCCCGCGGGTCGTGGAGTTTGGCTTGACGACGACCGGCGGCCCGACGCGCTCGAAGGCCGCGACCAGTGCCGACTCGTCGGCCGGGTTCGACACCAGCACTGACTCGGGGACCGGCACGTCGGCCCGGCCCAGTCGCGTCAACACGTCGGCCTTGTTGCGCGACCGGAGGACGGCCTCGCGGCCGTTGACCCACGGCACCGAGAGCATGGCGTCGGCGACGGCCCCCTCCATGAGCCGCGAGGGGTAGACGAAGCCGGCGTCGTAGTCGCCGTAGGGGTTCTCGGTGAGGGGAATCGCCCGCTCGCTGGTGGCGACGTGACCGACCTCGATTTCCCGGTCGGCCAGCGGCGACTCCATCCGCTCGTAGGTCTCGCTGTTCGTGGCGACCGCGAGGCGTAGCATTCGCTCGCCCTTGGTACCGTCACCGCATAGAATGTGTGGTCGGTGGCTACGCTTCGATTTCCGCCTCGTCACCGCCACCGCGCCCCGCGGCCAGCACCCACAGCACGATGACGAGCCCTTCCAGGCGCGCGACGGTGTACACCCACGGGCGCAGTTCGACGTCGGACTCCGTCGTCGCCAGGCTCATCCAGAAGTCGACGACCTTCTGCGGGGCGAGCAGTTCCGACAGTCCTAGCGCGAGCAGCAGCAGTCTGATTGCCATACTCTAGCTGCGTTCTGATAGCTGAATACTATTTCGCTGTGGATGACTGGACGGCGACGTGCTCTGTGCGTCGTATCGACTGTCCGGCCGCCCTCGCCGGGTCGTGATGGCGAGCGAGACGCCTCCTCGCGTTGCTACTGTCGGTTGCTGTGGCCGGGAGCGCGTCTCGTCGCGCGACTCGGGGACGGGCAGGCTGTCCGTCGTGACAAAAGCGAGACGCACCGTCGTTGCGCATCCGGCGCGCCGGTTCTAGCGCGACAAGCGACCACCGCGCCGCAAAGCGGCGCGACGGGAGCGCTGTCGCGATTTTTCCGCACGTTTTTGCACGACTGAGGGCGTGAGGCGCCCGAAGGAGTTGCAAAAAGTGCTAGGAGATAAGCAGCTCTTCGCCCTTCTCGACCTTGATGCGGCAGGAGGGCGTAATCTTGTTGTAGGCGCGGCGGAAGGCCTCTTTGACGTGTTCGGCGTCCTCGACGTTGCAGTAGGCCGTAAAGAGCTGTTCGCCGGCCTGGACCCGGGCGGCGGTGCCGACGATTTTCCCGAAGGCGGCGCGCATCCCGTCGGAGACACGGTCGGCGCCGGCGCCGGTCGCCTGCTTGTTCTCGCGCAGGACCTGGTGGGGGAACTTCCGCAGGGTCATGCGGTAGTCGCCCTCCTCGCCGAGCTGTTTGATGAGGTGACGGTTCGCCGAGAGGCGCGACGCCTCCAGCGAGCCGTGGCGAAGCTGGACCGACTCCTCGACGATGAGGGAAATCTGGACGGGGTATTTGTCCTTGTCTTCGGTCTTGCGACCCATCTCGTGCTGTGCGATCTTCGAACCGGGGATGCCCGTGATGTACTCGCGCCGGGTGTACGACGGCTTGTCGATGTCCCGGTACATCGAGGCAGGTTTGTCGGACATAGGTACTCTTGGTGGAGACGTGGCCGAGCGCCCCAATAAGGGCTTCGAAGGGCCGGCGAGCGGATGTGCCAGAGTGGCACACGACGCGGCGACGGCCGCGAGCGGCCCGGTGACACCCGTGTAACCTCGCTCGGGTGTTTATCAGCGTCGGGCGCCAACGAGCGGTACCATGAACATGCTCGTCGACGGTGAGTGGCGGACCGACGCCTACGAGAGCACGAACGAGGACGGCGAGTTCGACCGGCAGGAGACGTCCTTTCGGAACCGGATTCGGGACGACCCCGACGCCCGCTTCCGGCCCGAAGCGGGTCGCTACCACCTCTACGTCTCGCTGGCCTGTCCGTGGGCCCACCGGACGCTGCTGGTGCGGGCGCTGAAAGGGCTGGACGACGCTATCAGCGTCGACGTCGTCGACCCCTATCGCGCGGACGACGGCTGGCAGTTCACGCCCGAGAAGGACGGCTGCACCGAGGACTCGCTGTACGGGTCGGAGTATCTGCGCGAGCTGTACGTGACGGCCGACCCGGACATGACCGGCCGCGTCACTGTTCCCGTGCTGTGGGACAAGCAAGAAGAGACCATCGTCAACAACGAGTCCGAGGAGATTCTCCGGATGCTCGACACCGAGTTCGACGATATCGCCCAGAACGACGTCGACCTCTACCCCGAGGGGTACCGGGAGGACGTCGACCGCATCATCGAGGACATCTACGAGCCCATCAACAACGGCGTCTACCGCGCGGGCTTTGCCGACACCCAGGCGGCCTACGACGACGCCGTGACGGAGCTGTTCGACGCGTTAGACCACTGGGATTCGGTGCTGGCCGACCAGCGCTACCTCGCCGGCGACCGCCTGACCGAGGCGGACATCTGCATGTTCACGACGCTGGTTCGCTTCGACGAAGTGTACCACACCCACTTCATGTGCAACCACATGCTGATTCGGGAGTACGACAACCTCTGGCCGTATCTGCGCGATTTGTACCAGACGCCCGGCGTGGCCGAGACCGTGAACATGTCCCACATCAAGGAGCACTACTACACCACGCACCCCGACGTGAGCCCGAAGCGCATCGTCCCGATGGGGCCCGACCCAGATTTCGAGGCGACCCACGACCGAGACGGCCTCCCCGGAGAACTGTCCGAGGACCTGCTGGCCACGGCCTACTCCGTCGAGTAGCTACGCCAACTTCTCCGCGACTCGCTCCCTGTCGGCCGGTTCGTTGACGTTGTGACACCAGCCCGCGAGTTCGGCCGTCTCGACGCGACAGCCGCGCCGCCGGAGGTCGTCGACGGCGTCGGTAATCTCGAACTCGCCCCGGTCGGAGGGGTCGATGCGGTCGAGCGCGGGGCCGAGTTCGGGTCCGAAGGCGTAGAACCCCCGATTGACGAGCGTCGACGGCGGGTCGTCGGGCTTCTCGACCAGTCCCGTCACGCGCCCGTCGCCGTCGGTCTCGACCACGCCGGTCGTCCGGGCCTGCTCGCGCGAGACCGACTCGACCAGCAGCGTCGCCGCGGCGTCGGTCTCGCGGTGGCGCTCGACCACGGCGCCGAGGTTCGCCCGGCAGACGTTGTCGCCGTTTATGACCACGAACGGGGCCTCGACGACCGGCATCGCCCGCCGGAGGGCGTGGGCGGTCCCCAGTTGCTCGGCCTGTTCGGCGTACTCGATGGTGGTCCCGCGGTAGCTGTCGCCGTAGCGCTCGACGATGTCGTCGCCGCGGTAGCCGACCACGACGACCAGTCGCCCGACGCCGACCGACAGCAGGGCGTCGAAGGCGTGTTCTAGCAGCGGCTGTCCGGCCACCGTGACCAGCGCTTTCGGCTGCTCGGCCGTGAGCGGTCGCATTCTGGTCCCCTCGCCCGCCGCCAGGACGACGCCGTCCATACGCCACCCTCGGTGGCCGTCGTGAAAATAGCTGCCCGGGTCAGCTTTTTGCGCTCGGAACACGGATACAGCACGATGGTTGATGACCGCTACGTGGGGGTCGCGTTCCGGGACGGGTCGTGGCTGGCGGTGACGTTCACCGACGAGGGCTACGAGGAGACGACCGTCTTCGACGGTATCGGCGACTGCTGGGCGGCCTACGAGGAAGAGGCGCGCCTGCTGTTGGTCGACGTGCCCATCGGACTCGTGGCGGCGGGCGACCCCGTCCGGCGGTGTGACGCACTCGCTCGCGAGGTACTGGGCCCGCGCAGCGGGACCGTCGTCGATCCGCCGGTCCGGGAGGCGACCCGAAAGCACCGCTACTCGACGGCCAACCGGGTCCACGAGCGCAAGACCGGTGCGTCGCTGGCCGAGGCGGCCTTCGAGCGCAGCGCCGCCGTCGCCATGTGTGACGAACTGCTCGGGGAGGTCCCCGAGGCCGCCGCCGTCATCCGTGGCTCCCACTCGGAACTGTGCTTTCGCGCCTTTGCGGGCGAACCGCTGGCCGAGGACGAGACGACCGCCGCGGGCTACGCCGAGCGGATGCGAACGCTGGCCCGGCGGGACCGCGACGCGCCGCCGGTCGTCCAGCGGGCGGCCGAGGCGACTGCCGGACACGACGTACCGGTGGCCGCGGTGCTCGACGCGGTGGTTCTCGCGTACACGGCCGCGCCCGGCGGCGGTGAGCTACGGACCCTGCCCGCCGACCCGCCGACCGACGACAGCGGCCGCCCGATGGAACTGGTCTACCGGGCGGGCGCGCCGCTGGTCGGGTAGCAGTACAGCCGTGGTGACGGAACCGTCACTCGGGTGTGAACGTCGAACTGAAGACAGAAACCCGTCTTACAGTCGCTCGAGGTTCTTCGCGCGCGGACCCTTGTCCGCCTGCTCGATGTCGAACTCGACTTCCTGCCCCTCCTCGAGGTCAGGACCGCCGACGTCTTCCATGTGGAAGAAGACGTCCTCGTCCGAATCGTCAGTGTCTATGAACCCGTAGCCGCCCGTGTCGTTGAAGAAGTCGACTTTGCCTTTCGCCATTGTTAGAGCCGGGTGACGTTGTTTGCGCGCGGACCCTTATCCGCCTGCTCGATGTCGAACTCGAGTTCCTGTCCCTCTTCGAGGTCCGGTCCGCCAACGTCCTCCATGTGGAAGAAGACGTCCTCGTCCGCGTCCTCAGTGTCGATGAAACCGTAGCCGCCAGTGTCGTTGAAGAAATCAACCGTTCCTTTCGCCATTGCAACCCAAGAGAGTCCCGGCCGACGGATAACAGTGTCGGTACACCGATAGCGGCTAACCGCCGGACATCGGCCGTGTGGGCCGTGATATGCCGTGACACTACCCGGCCGGACCGGAGCCACACCGTTCTTGTGAGTCGGCGGTGTGCCTGTCGGTATGTTGCGTCGACTGCGCGAGAACGGCCCCGTCGTACTCGTCCCGCTGGCGTGGACGTTCGCCACCGCCGCCCACCTGGACCTGCTTGCGCTTCGTACCGTCCTCATCGCGCATCTGGTGATGGACGCCATCATCGCGGCCTTCACCGTCCTCTCGTGGCGGGAGATGACCGACGGCGTCCTGCTGGTGTGGCGCCGCGTCCTCGTGGTCGGACTCGGCGTCACGCTCGTCGGGACCGCCGCCCTGTCAGTCGACCCGCCGGTCGACCCGTTGCTGTCGGCGACAGTCCTCGGGTGGATGCTCGTCCCCGCGGCCGGACTCGTCGCGACCGGACGGCGAATCGACCGCCGCCCGCGGGCCTACACGCTCGGTGGCGCCGTCAGCGCCGTCGGTGCCGTGGTCTATCTCGGTGGGGTACTCGCTCCGCTCTCCGCGCTCCTCCTCGCGGGGCTGACCATGGCGAACGTCGGCCAGACCGCGGGTATCGTCGCCGCTGTCTACGACTACTGAGCCGTTCGTAGCGACGTTTAGAAGGAGGCCAGTCCCTGCTTGAACTTCTGGATGATGTCTTTCTGCTGGAGGTAGCTCGCGGCCGCCAGCATCGTCGGTGCCCAGAGCCCGACGAAGATACCGGTCTCTTTCTCGCCGCGGATGTAGAAGTTGTACCAGGCGAACAGTACCGACCCGGCCGCCGCGGCCGCGATGGGGTCACCGGCGGACATCGGCGTTCGGTCGGCTACTTCGTCGACTTTCTCCTTCGCGTTCGAATCGTCTTGCTGTAGCACTGACATTGCGTTCGGACAAAGTGCGGTAGTCGCCTCGCCGTGGTGCCTGCATCTGCAGGTGGATTTAGTACGCACACACCGACGATTCACCCCGGTCAGACACTCGCTGTGGCGGGTCACGGCTCACGCGCCGGGGACTGGCGGTCTCGACGGTTCGACTTCGGCGGCGGGGCGTCGCGCTCGCCTGTCGTGCCATGCCGGCCACGGGATAGCGTGCAGTGTCAGGGCGAAACCACCGCCATACGGCCGTTGCGATGCCGTTACCGGCGCCTGTGAGCGCGTGACGGCGGGCCAACAGTGGATACGGTCGGCTTTCTGTGAGTGTCGTGTCGATAACAAAGCCGACGCTCGCGCTAGCTCGGGCCGATGATGGACGATACGACACGCAGACAGGTCATCCAGGGTGTGGGAGTAATCGGCCTCACGGGCGCCGTCGGTGGCGTCGCGGCTGCACAGGAGGGGTCACCGACCCCGACAGCGGGGGAGACGGCGCTTCGGGTCACCCACGCCTCGCCGGACGCGCCGCCGGTGCGCGTCCGCCTCGACGACCAGACCGTCGTCGAGAGCCTCGACTTCGGCACCGTCACCGACTACCTGACCGTCGACCCGGGCACCTATCGGCTCCGAATAGTGTCGGCGGCGGGCGGCGGGTTCCTCGGCGGGGTGCTCGGTGACCTCTTCGGTTCGAACCAGCAGGGCGACGCGGTGCTGTACGACCAGGAAGTGACTATCGAGCAAGGGACGACCTACACCGCCGTCGCCTACGGCGAGGTCGGACAGGGGCCCGCGGCGACGCCGGGCACCGCGACGTCGAACGGCACCGCCACGCCCGACGGCGGCACGACGCCGACCCCGGCGACGACACCACAGGAGTTACAGATGGGCGGCGGTCAGGCGGTCCCGCTCGTCCAGGACCTCGCCTTCGGGGAGGCGGCGAGTGCGACCGTCCCGGCGGGTGACTACAGGCTCCTCGTTCGGCCAGCCAACGGCCTGGTGACGCCCCAGAACGGTACGATGATGACCCAGAACGGTACGATGACGCCCCGGAACGGTACAACGCCGACCGGCGGAGAGGAGGCGCCCGCCGGCACGCCTGCGTCCGGGACGGAGTTCCAGGTCGCGCTCCTCGAAGACGACCTCTCCAGTCCGCCCGGGGGCGAGTCGCGCGTCCGCGTCTTCCACGCGGTGCCCGACGTCGGGCCCGTGAACATCGTCGCGACGCCGCTGGGCGGCCAGATGACGCCCCAGGGCGGCCAAGCGACACCCCGAGGCGGTCAGGGACAGGGCGGCGGCCAGGGCGGCGGTCAGGGCCAAGGTGGTGGCCAGGGCGGCGGTCAGGGCCAAGGTGGTGGCCAGGGCGGCGGTCAGGGCCAAGGTGGTGGCCAGGGCGGCGGTCAGGGACAGGGCGGCGGCCAGGGCAGCGGTCAGGGACAGGACGGCGGCCAGGGCAGCGGTCAGGGACAGAACAGCGGACAGGGCGGCCAGGCCCCGCCGCTCAGCGCCGACGTCTCCCTGGCGGCGGGCACCGTCTACAGCGCGTTCGCGGTCGGCTACGCGGACCCGGCCGCCGCGGCCGGGGGGACGTCGACAGCGGGAACCTCGACGGACGGCTCGCCGACTGGCAGCCCCGACGGGGCGCCTCCCGGCTTCGAACTGCTCGTCGCCGAGACGGCGACCGACGGCGAGCGCGTCCAGAGCGGCGGGACCTGAGAACTGCCCGGCGACCGGCTCACTCGCCGATTCTCTGCACGATACGCGTCGCCAGCCGCGCGGCCGTCTGCCCGTCGACCGGCGCGGGAATCAACACCGACTCCGTCTGCCACTCGCCGCTCCCTTTCAGCTTCCCGGTGCGGACCTCTGCGCCGGGTGCGATGTCCTGTGCCGCGTGGGCCGCCCAGTCGGGGGTCCGAATCGTCGCGAAGTCCTCCAGGTTCCGGAAACGGACGTGGACGTACTCGTCGCCCTGCTCGACCTTCTGGACGCCGCCGGCCCGGCTCTGCTGTCGGTACTGTGGCTGCTGTCGTTGGCGTCGGTCGTCGCCCTGTTCTGGCCGTCGGTGTGGCGGTCGTTGGCTCATGGTGTCTTCCGTTCCCGCGACGCTCCAGCGACGTGCCGACCGGGCCAGCGGGGGCTCGACCTTCGCTCTCGACCGGCAAGACCCACCGGCCGGAAGCTGCCGGGTCAGCCGCCACAGTCGAACAGCGTCGGCGTCGACAGCACCGCGAGGCGGTCGACCTCGACCGTGACCCCGTCGTCGCTCCGGTCGACGGCCACGTTGGCGCCCGTGAACAGGTCCGTGGTGTCGACGACGGGCCGGAGCGTCACCCGACGGGGGTCGGCGGCGAAGTTCACGACGACGACGCGCTTTGCCTCGCCCGCGTCGCGGCCGAAGACGAGCACGTCCTCGGGCGTCTCGGTCCGGTAGGCCGGGCGCACGAGGGCGGCGTCCGGTCCGAGCGCGGGCGAGTCGTGGTAGAAATCGACGAGTTGCCGGTAGAACGCCAGGTGGCTCTCCGGACGCTCGTCCCAGTCGACGAACGCGCGCTTGTAGGGGTCGCGCTCGATGTCGTCCTCGCGGTCGGGGTCCCCGGCGAATGCGAACGCACGGCGCTCGCCGTGGCGGGTGATGAGCCGCTCCTGGCCGTAGTAGAGCATCGGGACGCCGGGGAGCGCGAACGCGGCGGCCGCCGCGGCGCGCGCGACCGCCGCCGGGTCCTCGCGGTCGCCGACGGCGGCCTCGTGGGCGAGGCGCGCCTCGTCGTGGTTCTCGGTGGCGTTGAGGAGGCGGGTGTAGCGAGGGAAGCCGTCGCGCTCGCGGGCCTCGACGGCGTCGAGCAGGTCGCCGGGCGGGCGCTCCCCGCGGGCGACGGCGACCGCGGCGTCGGTGAAGCCGGTCGTGTCGAAGTGCAGGTCGAACTCCGAGGCGGCGAAGGCGGGCGTCCGCGGGATGGCCTCCTCCAGCAGCAGAAAGTCGGCGTCCATGGCCCGCACGCGCTCGCGGACCTCCGCCCAGAAGCTGTGGGGCACCCCCCAGGCGATGTCACAGCGGAACCCGTCGACGCGTTCGGCCCAGAACTCGACCGCGGCGAGCAGGTGCTCGCGCAGCGCGACGTTACCGTGGTTGAGGTTAGGCTGGAGCCGCACGCCGAAGAAACTGGTCTGTGCCGGTGCGGCGTCGTGGTGACTCGGTCCCCGCTGGCGGTCGAACCAGTCGAAGTAGTCCGAGGACTCGTCCCACGCCTCGATGTCCGGGAACTGATAGGGGTCCTCGGGCTCCTCGCCCAACTGTGCGATAGTATCCTGAAAGAACGGGTGTGTCCAGCCGCAGTGGTTCGCGACGAGGTCGAAACACACGCGGATGTCGTGGTCGTGACACCGGTCGACGAACGCCTCGAACTCGGCGAGCGTCCCCAGGTCCTCGGCCACGTCGAAGTAGTCCGCCGTGCTGTAGCCGTGTGGCCCGCCCGGCGCCGTCTCCACGGTCGGACTCCAGGCCGGGACGACGGGTGTCAGCCACACCACGTCGACGCCCAGCCAAGCCAGGTAGTCGACGCGGTCGGCCAGCACGTCGAAGGTGGTCCCGTCCGGTTCACCACCGAACGAGCGCGTAAAAATCTCGTAGACGACGGCGTCGTCGAGCCAGTCTGGCGGGCGGTTGGGCAGCGAGACCCGCTCGCTCTCGGGGTCCAGCAGTATCTCGTCGCGCACGCCGACGCGCCGGCCGTCGAAGGGGGCCGCGTAGAGGCTCGTCGGCCCGTCGAGCGCGCTCGCTGGGACCCGGGCCGTCGTCCCCTCGACGGCGATATCGGCGGCGTCGAGCGAACTGGCGTCGTGGGGGAGGAACTCGACGGTGAGGTCGGAACCGACGGCGTAGCTGTCCGGAGCGAGTTCGGGGTTCGACTCGACGACGAACGTCTCGGTGGCGGAGTCGTACCGGCCCGACAGTTCGATGCGGGGCGGTCCGCCGCCGTCGTGCCGGCCGCCTCCGCCGACCCCATCGGTCGTCGCTTCGGTCCCGTCAGCGTCGAAGACCCGAACCGTCAACTCGTGGGTCCCGTCGGGGGCGTCGAGTTCGAGGCCGTAGGTCCCGGCGGCGTCCGGTTCGAACTCGGCGGTGTTGTGGGTCCCGTGGTCGTACCGGTCGCGGTCGTCGTACGGCGTGGGTGTGTACTGTACCGCGGCAGCGCTTCCCGCCGGTCGCGAGGCGACTGACCACGTGAACGTGTCGGCGCCGTACTCGTCGGGGTCGCGCTCGGGCGTTCCCGCTATCGTGGGCGCGAGGTTGTCCCGGTCGAAGCCGTGTTCGACGTCGACGAACACCGGGTCGACGATGCGGTCGCCGGTTCGGAGGAATCGCGGCGGGCCGGGGTGGTGACTGTCGCGCGGCGTCTGGATGTCCATCCCTGTTCTCCCCGTTGGGTCGCCGTCGGAGATGAGCGTTTGGACTCTCGTGTGGTCACGAGTGGTCCGGGGCGGTATGCATCGCCTAACAATACCGCTGATACCGGTAGGGGCGCTAGGCAGATGTCACACGCGGACTGGGCCGTCCAGGACGGCGCCGTCGTCGAGCAGCCACGCGACGTGCAGCGCCACCCCCTGCTGGCGGCGATATACGACAGCCACGACGAACTCATCGCGGACTACCTTCCCGAGGGCGAGACGCTCGAACTCGCCTTCGGCCGACATATCCATCCCCGGGCGGACGTCGGGACGGAGGCCTGGCGGTCGAACGCGGTCGGCGTCGAGCGGCCGGCGGTCCTCGGGGACGCGCGTTCGCTCCCGTTCGACGACGGCGTCTTCGACGCGGTCATCGGCCGCCGGTTCCTCCATCACGTCCCCGAGGCCGACCGGGCGGACATCCTGCAAGAGGCAAACCGGATTCTGCGACCGGGCGGCCGGGTCGTCCTCGTCGAGGGGACCCCGGGGCTGTACCGCCGGCTGACGAAGGGGGCGGCCTTCCACCTGGGCCTGCTGGACGACGACAACGACCGCTACGGCCACCTCTCGGAGGCGGCGGTCACCGACCTCGTTCGGGACTCGTTCGCCGTCGTCACCAAGCGGACGCTCGGCTCGCCGCTCATGCTCGCGAGCATCGCACGGAGCCCCCTCGCCGCGTCGCTGTTCCCGCTGTACGAGCGGACACAGTGTGTCAAGTGGTGGACGTTCGTCGTCGGTCGGAAGCCGGCGAGTGACGGCTAGAGCTAAGCGTTCGTCCGACGAGTATCCCGTATGACTGCCACTCGGTCGCTGGATGGTCGCCGGTACCGGCGGCTCCGGTCGGCCGCCCGCGCCGTCGGGACGCCGCGGTCCGTCCCCGACGAACGGTCGGGCGACCCGGACCTGCTGGCGCTCGTCGCGGCGCCGTACACCGACGTCGACGCGGTCCACGAAGGGCTCGGGGAACTGCTCTCGGCGTTCGAGGCCCGGGACGACCGCCGCGCGGTCTTTCTCGGCATCTACGCTCGCATGACCGCCGCGGTCGGCCGCCGCATCAAGCGCGGGGCCTTCGCGGACCCGGCGTGGGTCGCCGACTACCTCGTCGCCTTCGCCGACCGCTACCGGGTGGCCGTCCGGGCGTTCGAGGCCGGCGACGCCGACGCGCTGGCCGAGCCGTGGTCTCTCGCGTTCGAGGCCGCCGAGCGCGGCGACTCGCTGGTGCTCCAGGACGCGATGCTCGGGGTCAACGCCCACATCAACTACGACCTGGCGCTCGCGCTGGACGACGTCGGCGTCGGCACCGACCGCGCCGCGAAGTACGCCGACCACTGCGCCATCATCGACGTCATCGCCGGGCTGGTCGACGAGGCACAGGACGGGCTGGCCGACCGGGACGCCGACGGGCTGGCGACGCTGGATAGCGCGCTGGGGCGGTTCGACGAGTGGCTGACGGTGACGACCATCGACGAGTGTCGCGACAGCGCCTGGCGGACGGCGGTCGCGATGGACTCCCGCTTCCGGACCCGGCGCCGACTCGCGCGCTGGCTCAACGACCGCACCGCGACCGGGGCCGCCCACCTCATCCGGGGTTCACAGGCCAGCGGGACCGTCCACGGCGCGCTCGTCGACCTCGAAGGGTCGGCGGGCGAGTGACTGCCGCTACAGCTCTTCTGCGCCCGTCGAGAACTGCGTCGTTGTCGCCGTGCGCCGCGCGATGGTCGCCGCCCGCAGGACGTACGCGAACACGACCGCGAGCGGCGCGAGTCCGACGGCCGCCGCCGCGTAGATGAGCACCGGCGGGAGCGCCACCGGCGTGGGCCCGCCGAGCCCGACGAACCGGACGAGCACGAGCGTCATCGCTATCTCGGCGGGGACGCCGACGTACAGCAGCACCCGCGACATGTTCGAGAGGCTCTCGCGCGTGAACAGCTGCTTGTAGTGTTCGCGGGTGACGACCAGCAACTCGAGTTGCGTGGCGAGCCGGTCGAGCAGCTCGCGGTCCGCCCCCGACAGGGACGCCCCGGACCGGAGCTGCTCGGCCCGGTGGTGCAGCGCCGCGGCGTCTATCCGCAGCAGGGCGATGACGACGTCGTCCGTGGCGTCCATCTCGCGGTCCAGCGCCGCCCGGACCGACTCGACGTCCGCGGCGAGGTCGTCCGCGAACACCGCGACCGCCCCGTCGTCAGGCGCCCCGTCCGCCCGGAGCGACACTACCGTCTCGCCCATCGCGTCGGCCAGTTCGCGGGCGAAGGCCGCGGGCGTGAGAGGCGCCGACTCCTGGTCGCTGACCGCTTCGACGTCCTCGCGGAAGTCGCGGATACCGGCTATCTCGCCCCTGAACTTCCCGGGCGATTTGAGCTCCCGCGTGAGCACGAGCTGGTTGATGGAGAGCACGATGGTGAGCAGGTTGAGGTTCCCCCCGATGAACGCGCTGAACACGTAGAACAGCGGCGTCGTGTTCCGGTCGGTCAGCGGCCCCAGCGGCTCGACGGCGAGCAGGAGCGCCAGCGTGACGACGACGATTCCCCCGGCGACGACGAGTCGGTTGCCGCCCAGTAACAGCCAGTCTACCGCCCGGTGCGTGACCGGCCGTCGCCGCTCGCTGTGAGTGTCGGTGGACATTCGGACCGTGTTCTCGGTACGAACACGGCGGCCGGCCGTGGTCTGCTCTTCTCTTGCGCTCGCAGGCCGGGCGCCGGCTAGTCGTCGGCCGGTCCGAGTCGCTCGACGAGAAGCCGGACGTCGTAGTCGCTGTCCGGCGCCGCGGGGAACGGGACCCCGCTCGCCCGCGCACAGTCGCCGTCGTCGACGTTTCGGGGCGGAGCAGAGCCAAACAGCGTCGTCAGCTTCGCCGTGCCGGTCCCGTCGTCGACGACGATGTCGGTCTCACCGACAGACCGGATTTCGCCCGTGATGCTCACTGTTCCCGCCGCCCCGGCCGACGCCGTCGCGTTCACGTTCTCCGTCACCGTCCCGATTTCGTCGTCTCCCGGCCCACAGCCGCCGAGTATCCCGCTACACCCCGACACCGACGCGCCGGCGCCCGCCGTCCCGATGAGTTTCAACGCCGTCCGTCGCTTCATTACGGCGTATCAATCTGCGCTGCGACGAATAAAATTTCCCCTCGTCCCCGCTGAACGAACGGCCGGCACACCAGTCCCGCGACCGCTGGCTGACCTGCCCGCGTCCTCGCTACCCCCCGCTCTTGTACGTCTCCGTCAGCACGCGCTCGCCGTCGGCCGTCTCGACGCGGACGGTCGTCCCGCTGGCCGGCAGGACGTCCGCCGCGACGTCCCAGTACCGATGGGTCTCGGAGTCGTCCCCCGCGTCGCCGTGGAGCGTGAGCTGGTCGCCGGGCTGTACGGTGGTCCCGTCGTCGAAGCGGTATGACTCCCCGGCCTCGGTCTCGACGACCCACCCGGACATGTCGACCGGCGCCTCGCCCTCGTTCTCCAGGACGAGGTACTCGTCCGACCCCTGCCAGCTGTCGGGACCGACGCGCTGCTCGTGGAGTTCGTCCAGTACCACCGCCTCGGCCGCGTCGACCGACCCGCGAGCGGACTCGGTCATCGGCGTCGACTGGGCCGACGCCTCGGGGTCGCCCCCGGACGGCTCGCTCTCCGTCCGGTCGAAGATGGCCGGCTCGTCGCCGCCGGTGTCGCTGGTCGCCAGCTGGTCGCTGTCGACGCCGCGGGGCTCGGCCGTCTTCTCGGCCTCGCCGTCGCTGTCGCCGCGACGGACGAACTCGTACTCCCCCTGCAGGTCCTCGCTCGACTGACGCTCGCGATAGCGCAGCGCCAGCCCCGCCTCGTCCATCAGCTCGACGAAGCGCTCCCACCGGAGCCGCCGCCCCGTCGTGTCGTCCGCCCGCTCGACGCGAAGCTCGACCTGGCCGTCCGAGCGCTCGACGGCCGTCGGCACCGCGTCGCGCGCGCTCGCCCACTCCCGTATCAGGTCGCCGTTTGCCGTGGTCTGCCAGTCCGCAGAGCTGTCCGTCATATATCAGTTAACTAACTGGAGACGATAATACCCTTCGGGCGACACTCGACGCCGGCCGCGTCAGTACTTACACTTAACCCACGGGTGGACGCAAGGAGTCTGTATGAGCGACGAGTCGCCCGACCACAGACAGAGCCGTCTGTTCACCACCGACGACGGCGATTTCGACGAGGACCGGTCGAAAGCCGACGCGCTCCCCGTCGAAGACGGCGAAGTCGTCGACACCGGCGAACTCGCCGACCACCAGCGCTACGTCGAGGACCGCGGTATCTACGACGAGCGCAACCGGGTCAACGACCTCACCGGCCGGGAGTGGAAGTTCGCGACCAAGTCCGTCATCCCCGAGGGGTACCCCCCCGCCTTCCAGCACGACCTGCGGAGCGAACACGGCGGCCAGAAACCGCCGCGGCTCTGTCTGGCGCTCGTCCAGCGGTTCAGCAAGGCCGGCGACCTGGTGTTCGACCCCTTCGCCGGCGTCGGCGGCACCCTGCTGGGCGCGTCGCTGGCCGAGTACGAGGGGACCGGCCGCCGCGACGCCGTCGGCTTCGAGCGCAACGACCGCTGGATAGACGTCTACGAGACGGTTCTCGAACGGGAGAACGACGAGCGCGAGGCCCGCGGCGAGGGTCCGCTCGCCGCCCAGGACATGCGCCACGGGGACTGTGCCGACCTGGTCGCGGACGTCGAGACCGACGCGGTCGATTTCCTGCTGACCGACGTCCCCTACTGGGACATGGACAAGGTCGAACAGACCCGCAACGAGGCCGCGACGCGGGACAGCAAACTCGACGACTTCGACGGCGACGACCGCCAGACGAAAGCCGACTGGCTCGACGAGATGGCAGCCAAATTCGAGCAGTTCCGACGGGTGGTCAAACCGGACGGCTACGTCGCGGTGTTCATCGGCGATATGTACCGCGAGCAGTCCTACCACATGCTCTCTGCGGAGCTGGCGGACCGCATCGAGGCCGCCGGCTACACGATGAAGGCGAATCTCGTCTGGTACGACCCCTCCAAGGACCTCCACGTCTACGGCTACCCGTTTTCCTTTGTCCCCTCGATGGTCCACCAGAACGTCCTCGTCTTTCGCAACGAGTGACCAGCCCGGCGGTCGCGCCTGCCGCCGCTCCGGGTGCCCCGCGGTCGCGCCGTCGAGTTCCGAGCGGTCGATACGGCTCCCGCCGGCGCCGGTACGTCTCCCTTACCCCGCCCGAGTACGCGCTGCCGGCCCGAGTCGCCCACCGACGGCCGGTGGCGCCCGTCCCCGCGTTCGCGACGATAGCGTGAGGATTACAAGGCGTGTCTTGGCCGCCAGTTCTCACATGGCCGGGAACGAGTATCGAATTCGGCCGTACCGACCGAGCGACCGGGCGGGCTTTCTCTCGCTGTACGAGACTGTCTGGGGACACCGGAAGGACAGCGACTGGTTCGAGTGGCGATTCGAGGCGAACCCGTATCGGGACGGCGTCCAGATGATAGTCGCCGAGCACGACGACGGCATCGTCGGTGCGGAACCGCTGTTGCCGTTCCGGCTTCGGGTCGGTGACCAGCGGCTGGCCGCCTTCCAGCCGGTCGACTGGATCGTCCACCCCGACCACCGCCGACAGGGTCTGTTCACGCGGATGACCGAGCGGCTCCTCCAGCGCTTCGCCGACGACGCGGCCCTCCTCTTTAACTTCCCGAACGACGCCCTGCTGCCCGGGCTCCAGTCGTTCGACTGGCGCGTCGTCGGTGACGTCCCCACGAGCTACCGCGTCCAGAACCCACGCCCGCTGCTTACCGACGTCGTGGGACCGACCGCCGAACGCGCGCTCGACCCCGTCGTTCGGGTCGGCTCGGCGGCGATGAATCTGGGCCTCGCCGCTCTCGACCGCATCGGCGCGCCGTCGGCCGACGGCACCGTCGAGGTGTACGACGGCGTCCCCGTCCAGACGCTCGCGCGACTGTACGACGCGACGTCGCCGAGCGCCATCCACGTCCCGCGTGACGACGCCTATCTGAACTGGCGCTTCGACAACCCCAACTGGGAGACGACGACCTACGTCGCCGCGCCCGACGGCACTCCCGTCGCGAGTCTCGTCGCCGCGACCGAGGACCTCGATGGCTGTACGACCACGATGATTCTGGACGCCCAGCCGATGTGCGAGGTCGTCGACGGCGAGGCCATCGAGCGGCTCCTCGTCCGACTCCTCCGTGACCACCGCGACGCCGACGTGGTCAAAGCTCCCGGCTGGTACGCCCCGCAGCTCCGTCGCCGCTACGGCTTCTGGCACGACAGCGCCCTCTCGGCGTCCCGGCTCCCCAGCGTCTCCAGAGTCGCCGTCCGACCGCTCGCCACCGGCGACCTCGACGCCGACGCGTGGCACGTCGACGGCCGCTCGCTCGTCGACCGCGAGAACTGGCGGCTGACGCTCGCCGACCTCGATATCGAATAACAGGGGCTGTCGCTCTGTGACGGTCGACGGCCGCTACAGTTCCTTCCCGGTCGCCTCCTCGGCCACCTCTTCGACGCCCTCCGAGACGGCCTCGCTCGCAAGCCGATAACAAGCAGGTGCGGCCAAGCATCAGTAGACTATATTTGTGCTCTCGGACCCTCCGATACGGACTCCCCTCCCGGCTTGTATCGCCTTTACTTGCAGCATCACTGTACCCACGCTATTCATCGGTTGAACTGGGACAGATATTCCTTCTGGAATTCCCCGTATAGGACTCCCTGTCAGTAATATTCTACCCAAGCACAAGTGTTTCATATATTGGATGCTCTAAGAGCGGTATGGGAGCTCTTTCCTTCGTTGACCTTCTTAAACAGGGGCTCATGAACCCGAATAAAGTTCCGCCTTATTTCAGACGTAAAATAAACCAGTATAAGCACGTCCAGACAGCCACAAATATTTATGAAAAAAACTGGGATTTGCTGCTATTGCTCGACTGTGCGAGACCTGATATGATGCGAGAGGTACAGAATGACTATCGATTTCTCGATGAGATTGGGGAAATCACAAGCGTTGCTACCTGTTCGAGGCAGTGGATGGAAAATACGTTCGTCACAGAATATATGGAACAAATGGGACGAACTGTTCATGTAACGGCAAACACTGCGTCAGATGCTGCTCTATCAAAAAAGCAATTTCAGCATTTAGAAGAAGTCTGGCGCGATGGTTGGGACGAAGAACTCAGAACAATTCCTGCCGAAGAGGTGACGGACAGAACGATACACTTCATGAGAAAAACCGATGCTGAGAGATACATAGTCCACTACATGCAGCCTCACCTTCCATTCGTCACTCGTCCTGACATTGATAGCAGGGTTGTCACCACAGCCGGGGTGCAAGCCCAAGGCAAGAATCTCGCCGACCTGCATAAAGCGGGATACAGTAAAGAAGAACTGTGGGAAGCATCGCTCGAAAATCTAAGATATGTCTTAGATAGCGTCGAAGTTCTCCTCTCAAATGTGGACGCAGAGCGGGCCATCATTTCAGCGGATCACGGACAAGCGTTCGGGGAGGGGAACGTTTGGTCACACCCCTGCTTTGAATATATCGACCCTCTGACTCAGGTTCCGTGGTGTCTCACGTCAGCGACTGATTCTGGGAATTATACCCCAGAGTATGAACCAACAGCAACAACCGATGGCGACATTAGCTTGGAGGATAAATTGGAAGCTCTCGGTTACAAGGGGTGACACTCGTCAAGAATCCGTGGCCAGTGAACGCTCAAGACTGGTAGTAGAGGGCCCGGGAAGTCGGACAGTGGAGCACTTGTGACATTATCACGTGTTCTTATAGCGAAATCAACCCCTCCAGTGGGATAGGCTGTATTAATTGGCCGTCTCTGCGTGGGAGACATCCCAACTACGGGACAGCGTCGGCACTTTTAGTCATTGTTCAAACGGGGGTACAGCTCCACCTCTGAGGTTGTGAGCTATGCCCGAGAACCCGCACTTCGCGCAGAACCTCGGTCTACTTCGCATCCAAACGGGTGATTTCTGCTACTCGCGGTGTTGCTCGCAGCAGAAATGCCGCCTCCCGGATTTGAACCGGGGACAGCCCTCCCGTCCGGCGGTTTCACCGCCTTGAGCGGGGTCGGCTCACACCCTCGCAGGTGGGGCGTTTCGGTGGTCGAAATGAGTCAGGAACTCCAACCCATCTCACCGGAACGCGCAAAGAAAATGTATCTCGACGCTCGCAAGCGCGAGGTATCGCAATCGACCCTCGACGGCTACCACTACCGGCTGAAGCACTTCATCCGGTGGTGCAACGAGGTAGCCGACATAGACAACATGAACGACCTCACCGGACGGAAACTCCAAGAGTTCCGTACGTGGCGGCGTGACGACGGCGACCTGAAGCCTGTCACCTTGGAAGGGAACCTCGACGCACTTCGCGTCTTCATACGGTGGTGTGAGTCCATCGACGCAGTACCGCAGGGCCTTCACGAGAAAATCATCATGCCCACGCTCTCGAAGGAGGACGAACAGAGCGAGAGCATTCTGCCAGCCGAACAAGCCGAGGCTGTGTTAGAATACCTCCGACAGTACGAGTACGCCACCCGAGGCCACGTTGTCCTCGAAATCCTATGGCATACGGGGATTCGTCTCGGGGCATTCCACTCCCTTGACCTCGGAGACTACGACTCGGAGCGCGAAACCCTCGAAATCCGTCACCGGCCCGAAACCGGCACCGCGCTCAAGAACGGCAAAGAAGGCGAGCGAATCGTCGCATTGAGCGGCACGGTGTGTAGCGTTATCGACGGCTACATCGAACACAACCGACCAGACACGCGAGACGACTACGGTCGGAAGCCGCTCGTCACGAGCCGGTACGGTCGCCTCTCGCGGGGCAACGTCCGAGAAACGGTCTACAAGGTCACTCGGCCCTGCTACTATGGTGCGGACTGTCCCCGGAACCGCGACCCGGAATCCTGTGAGGGGACGCACTACAATGGCTACAGCAAGTGTCCGGTCAACGTCTCACCACACGACATTCGACGTGGCAGTATCACCGAACATCTCTCGAAAGATGTGCCGGAAAAGGTCGTGAGCGACCGTATGAACGTCGGCCCGGACGTATTGGACAAACACTACGACAAGCGAAGTGAGGAACAGAAGGTAGAACAGCGTCGTGGCTACCTCGAAGGGGTGTAAGCCACCCAAAGGGATTCACCCTTTGCGGCTGATAGTACGGGTATGAGCGACGAACAGAACCAGAATGAAATTCGCATACCAGCCGACGAAGAGGAAGTTGCCGAAATCGTTGGTGCGGAAACGGACGAAGAGAAGGCGCTTGCGGTCGCGCAGGCCCGTCTCATTGGCGACCTGTAGATAGCGCATAGTATCCACTTTTATATCAATTCGCTCCGAGGTGCCAGCCAATGCCTTCGGAGAAACTCGTCCCATACTCTTTCGAGATATACGAACACGGCAATCCTGACAACGGCTATAATCTCACCCAACTACACGCCCACGATACAGCGTTCGATGAAAACCACATTCTCGACTTGATGGAAACTCTGTTCTCGAATCAGGACACTAATCTCGAACCTTCGACTAACGACAAGACCTTCGTTATCGAAGAATACCATCGAGACGGGAATATAATCGAGGGAATCGTGTCTACGGGATACCACGGATACGAGGCCGAAATCCGTGATGTGGAATCAGGCGACATGACTCACCTGAAAGGCGAAGACGAAGCCGAGCAAATGCCGCTGTACTTCCTTATCTATCTTCCCCACACACGCGAAGGCAAGCCATACGATAATGGCCAGACCGCCCTAATCATCCTTCACCAAGTGAACCGGATTGGCGTGAAGGGGAAATTGAAGAAGCATATCGAACAAACGTGTCTCTCGGGAGTGACCGACTACACAATGAAGATGGAACCTGTCTCTACAGAAGAGGTCCTTGAGAAGGTCATTGAGGCAGACCGGGTGGCGAAGTTGGACATCAACGTCCGGAAAATTCCGGGCGACGACGAAAGTCGGATGGAATTGGTAAAGGGATTAAGCACCGAGGAAGTCGGGACACGCTCTCTGGTCCTCCGTCCGGAACATGGCGGGAATTTTCAGTGGGTGAAGAACAAGGCGGCGAGCCTCAAAGACCGCGATACGCACTTTGGAACAATTGTCAGCGATGATGTAGAAGACTTCACCGTGACCATTCAGAAAGACGGTGGTAGGAGCGAAACGTTCTCGCTATTGAACGAGGAAGTGGCTATGCGGAAAGACCTCGATAGTGATGAACTCCGAACTGACGCTGGCCTCATAACCGCACGTTCTCTCCGAAGTGAAGCAAACGACTTGGCCAACGACATTTTGGACCAGCAGATTGTAGAACCAGTTACCGGGACAGCCAACATCGAAAAATGATATTCGGCAATATCGGGAGTATCATCAGCGACCACTATTCATCTCTCGGCCAAGAGACTGGTCTAAAGAATCCTCTTGATTACATCGTATTGGCTGGTATCTTCGCCGTGTTCCCTGCCATCGTAGGATTCGTTCTCGCTAACTACGTCGTGCTTTGGTCGGGATTCATCACTGCTTCTGCTTCGGTCTTGAGCGTCCTGACAGGCTTTTCGATAAATACTATCATCCTGCTTATGAGGTACGACAAGGATGGTAGCCATCCCTACGAGGAACGGACAGTAAGAAAGACGAAGGAGTTCACGCTCTATGCGATTCTGGCAGGTGTTGTTCTCATAATCTGTCTGGTCTTCGGAATTGTGGTATCTCGTATAGACGGCACCGCTGGTTCGGGACTCGCATTTGTCGTGAGTGGAATCGTCTACAGCCTGATGGCGCACTACTTCTTGACGCTGTTAGTCATTACTCACCGGTTCTGGTCGTTGATACATGGCGATGTTCTTTGAGAGTTGGAGATATGCGCCGCACGTATAAAACGTATAAAGGCGTGGCAAACATCGGTGTCAGGAAAACAGCGGATTCGGCCACCAAACCTGACCCTCTCCGACTACCGCCACCACCCCATTCTCGGCCCGCAGTCCATCGCCCTCGCCTCTGAAGCTTGACGCCAGCGCCATGCCCCACGTCGATGATGACAACGCTCACGACCGGCACAGAGACGTTGTATCGCTTCATGCCGCTATGAAAATCTGTGGGTTCGACCACCGCTGAAACGGACTCTCAAGGAGAGAGCGAGACCGGTCACACATTTCGCTACCGCTCTTACAGTCCCCCACCCCAACCCCGGCTGTCCCGACCCGGCGACCCCCCGTCCCCACGGGGGCCACCCGCTTTCTCACCCCTAACAGCCTACCCCGCCCTACGGGGTACCCACCCGACCCCTGCCTCTCTGCGCTCTGCTGGTACCTGTGCCTGTGTTGCGAGTGTGTAAACCGGGTGGGCTACGGGTCGGCTGGCTCTACCAGAGACAGTCCCACAAGCTCGTAGAGGGCCGCTACAGCGTTCTCTACCAACCCCTAAACAACCAGTAGAGCGTCTAAAACCGGTTTCTCCCGTTTCGACCCCTTGCTGAAAATGAAAGGTATCGGAATAGCCGGTCGATTCGATTTGACCTGTTCACCCCCCTCATTCCAACATAGGGAATGAACAAGGAGACGCCCCGGTGGGTTGTCTAAAAACACCCCCGGTGTCGATTTCAATACGACCCGGTAGGAGTCCCACATCCCAACCTGATTTTGAGCGATTCGCCTTCGTCGCTCTGCTATTATCCCTATCAGCGAACCGGACTGATACCCATATCAAGTGGTGAGATTTCTTTAAATACCTCTGAATCGGATTCCATCGCTTCAGGCGCTCTATGGCCGTTCCCGCATAATAACTGATTTTCACTCTCCCTTACCGGGGCGAAGGAAGGTCGTCGTACTGTTCCGCGACACTCCGAAGGAACTTGTGGGTAATCTCTTGGCTGTACCGTTCCCCGTACTGTTCCCGGAACCATTCGTCCGCTCCGTCCCAACCACGGACGCGGAGTAGTCGGTTCGCAACGTCCAACCGTTCGTAGTGGCCCAACGATTCCACGTCGTCTTCTTCAGCCCGTTGCTGTAGCCGATACGCGTCGGTCGGTTGGAAGCCTTGGTCGTTCGTACTGGCTTCTCGTCTCGGGCCGTTCTTCCCCGCTGAACCAACTTCGTAGCCGAATGAGCGCAATTGGTTTAGTGCTTCTTGCCGTCCGTCTTTCCCTTCGTTGAACCACTTGGAATCGTTCAGCAGAGCGCCGACGACAACCTCTCGCTCAAACGAATCTTCAAGTTCGAGAATCCGTGAACTGGTGCTATTCCCGCCAAGGAGAACGATGGTGTCTCCCGGCTCGTACTCCCACTTCTTGTAGTCCTGCTTCGACAGTTGTACCGGCGCGTTCTCTTGCCACACGGTGTACTCACCGTCACAACCAACGGCTCCGTGGATGTACGTCGGGATATAGGTACGCCACTCTTCTCTACCGTTGACAGTCGTCTTCCGGCAGAACGGCATCCCCTTCACCTGTGCGACTACCACGCTTCGTCGCTGGTTCCCCGCGTTCGCGTAGGGACAGAACGGGTGACGGTTGTATCGCTTCCACAGCTCGACGTTCCCTGTATCGACCGGCTTGTCCCGCTGTTCGATAATCGGCGTCGGAACGTCTTTTATGACCCCCGATTCGTCAGAGAGGCTGTATCGGACGATTTCGGGCGTTCCCGCATAATAACTGATTTTCCCTTCCCCTTTGGGGGCGACACCACCACCAACCAGTTTCCCGATTCGTGCCTGTAACTTCTCGTCCGACGAGGTGGGTGAGATAGGTGCCTTCCTGATACCCGTATCATGATGTTCGGCACCGGGTAGCCGGACGAGGCTCTTCTTCGTGAAGTTCGAGGCGTCAACCGTTACCGTGGCGTTCTCATTGTACTCCTTTGTTCCCCGTCGCAACCGTCGAAGGGCGTCTTCGCTTGCCATGTAGTACGGGAGATGGACGTGAAGCGAACTCCCACCAGAGAAGAGCCACTTCGCGTCGTCCGGGTCTACCTCAAGGACTTCACGGATGAACCGTTTCAGCCCCGCTCGCATTTCGTAGTATGGCACGTCAGCGTCCGATTCTACGAAGACCGGATACCGGACGCGACCGTCGCCTTCGCACTCGGACTGTATCTTCGTGGCTATGCTCTTGTAGTCTCGAACGTTGAATCGGTCGTCCTTGGACACTAATTCGTCGTGCTTTGCTACTTGCTCGTCGGTGAGCAGGTAGACCGGCGAAACGAAATCAGCGACAGCTGGGACTGGCTCACGCAGGGAGTGAAGCCGATGGAACTGGTCGGGGTTTCCGTTGTCGCCTGTTTCAGCGTATCGTACGAATAGGGTAAGTCCGTCCGAAATCCGGAGCGCGGTTCGAGACTGGTCGTTCTCCCTATGCGTCAGGGTTATGTTCGTAGCGTGTGAATTACTCATGTCGTTCACCAGACGACAACTGGCGTCCACAGGAAGGGCAATCCAATACTCAATTCACCCTTCCAATTCCGTCCCTTGGGATTGCTTCCGTAGACCGTTTTGTCGTTACAGGGATTACGGCATTTGCCTGTATATGGCTTTTGCAGGCCCTCTTTCCCTATTTCGGGATGTTTCCTGATAGGGCTATCAAGAGCGACCTACCAGTCCCAACCGAACCCATGTGAATATGCTTCGATACCCTCCCGCTCGTCGGTGTTAAGTGGGGCCGCCGGAATCCTTTTGATATTTCTTGACGATAATATGACATAGAGGTGGCCCGCCAGTGAGCAACGCGGTAGATACGACGACTCGGGTCGTGTTGTGCTTCGACCGTGACGACACCCTTTCGGTCAACCCGCACCCCGACCACCGGGCTGTTCCGATAGGGTGGGTGCAATTTTTCGCTCACGAACTCGAAATTCCGGTTTTCGCAACCGGCAACCAGCACTTACGAGCCGAGGCGAAGATTCCGGGTATCCGTGAAGCCGAAAATGCATGGGAAGAGTACGTCACGGGCGAGCCATACGAGTACGAGAACAGCCAATTCGAGGATTTCATCAAGCCTCGTCGCCGTGACGGTCTTCGGCTCATTCGGGATGTGTATGAAGCCGCGTTCCCCGACCAAGACTTTCAGTTTGTCGTCGTTGACGACGCGGACGTGAGCGACCTGTCTGAAGAGGGGCCTTGGACCCACTACTTCCCGTGGGACTTCGTGAAAGCGGTCGAATCCGGGGACTTCGCTCTCGAAGAACCTCCGTCCGACGCCTACCGGAACGACGGTGTTCCGTTCAACTCGACCGACAACCCCGACTTCGACCACAACAAGAACGCCGCACTCGAAGAGATTCGCGCACAGGTTCAGGAAGGGCGGCCAGAAATCGGAGAAGGAGTGCATACCCCCAACAGCCCCGCCGAATAAACAAAGCCCCCTACCAGTCGGGAAGGACGTGGGCAGGCATATTCTGGCAACTACGCGCTCGTCGTCCCCGAACTTCACCGGAGCAAATAACACGCTCGCATGAAATGAGAGGCATATGACCCTCTCGCTGGAAGAACTGGACTCACATCTTTTCAAATGCGCCGACATAATTCGTGACGCCGTAGACCCGACCGACTACAAGGAGTACATTCTGCCGCTCGTCTACTACAAATCCATCTCTGACGAGTTCGAGAAGCAGTATCAGCAGAACCTCGAAGAGTACGGCGAGGACTTCGCCCGCCGGGAGAACCTGTACGACATTCCGGTCGTTCCCGAGGGGTACCTGTGGGACGACCTTCGTTCCGTCTCGGACAACGTGGACAAGGAACTGAACGAAGCGTTCGACGCACTCACCGACGAGAACCCGGAACTTCAGGGCCTCTTCCGGGCTGACTATATCGACGCCGACGCGCTGGACGACGACCGTCTCGGGAAACTCGTTGAACACCTCTCGAAGCACGACCTCGACCGGGACAGTATCCCGCCGGACATGCTCGGAGAGGCGTACATGGATTTGGTTCGCCACTTCGCAGAAGAGGAAGGGAAGTCTGGCGGCCAGTTCTTCACCCCACCCCACATCGTCAATCTCTGCGTTCGTCTCGTGGACGAGTTCGAGGACGGCCACACCTTCCACGACCCGACCGTCGGCTCGGGTGGTATGCTCATTGAGGCCGCTCGCTACTACCGCGAGGAACAGGGTGGCGACCCCTCGAAGATGACCTTCACCGGGCAGGAAATCAATCCCGACATTGCGGCGATTGCGAAGATGAATCTCTCGATTCACGGCCTGAATGGCACCATCGAGCGCGAAGACTCGCTGTCGAGTCCGGCGTTCACCAACGAGGACGACAACGAACTCACGCGCTTCGACCGGGTGCTGGCGAACTTCCCCTTCTCGGCGGATTGGGCCAAGAGCGACCTTCAGGACGACCCGTATGGTCGCTTCGATTGGGACGACAAACTCCCTCGCGCCGACCGGGGCGACTATGCTTTCATCATGCACATGGCCGAGCAACTGAAAGACCCCGACCGAGGTGACGATTCGGGTGGGAAGGCGGCTATCGTCATTCCCCACGGCGTTCTGTTCCGCAAGCACGAGAGCAAGTTCCGCGAGCCAATGCTCGAAGACGACCTCGTGGAAGCCATCGTCGGTCTTCCGGGTAATCTCTTTCAGAACAACAGTATCCCCTCGGCAATCCTCGTGCTGAACACCGACAAGCCCGAGGAACGGGCGAACGAGGTACAGTTCGTTCATGCCGCTGACGAAGACTTCTACCGCGAACTCTCGAATCAGAACGAACTCACGGAAGAGGGTCTTGACCACATCGTAGAGAACTTCCGTAACTGGACGACGGAGGAACGCGTTAGTCGAACGGTCAAACTAAACGAGATTCGGGAGAACGATTACAACCTGAATATCGCGCTGTATGTCGATACCGCCGAGCCGGAGGAAGAGATTGACGTTCAGGAAGAACTCGGCAAACTACGCGAGTTGCAGAACGAGCGCAATGAGATAGAAGCCCGGATGGACAGCCATATGGAGGCCTTGAATTATGAGTGAGGAAGTTACGCTGGACGATTATGCTGATTCGGCTTCCGAAGAGGACTCCGAGCAACCCGAAAGCCGGTTTTGGGGAACGATACCAGATGGTTGGGAACTCGTGGACGGAACCGACGTTTATGACGTGAATCCCAACCCGAAGCCCGACGAGGAACCAAACACCTACATCGAGATGGACGCACTCGATACGGAACTTCCGTGGCCTCGCTACTTCGGGGAACGGAACGCCTCGGAGTACAGCGGGAAGACGTTCACTGCCGGAGACACGCTCTTCGCCCGAATCACACCGTGTACCGAGAATGGGAAGGCCGCGCTCGTCCCCGAGATGGATACAAAGGTCGGTATCGGTTCGACCGAGTACGCAGTCCTATCGCCCAAGACCGAACGAATCAATCCGTGGTACCTGTACTACGTCGGAAAATCTCATTCGATTCATGATTACGCAGTTTCTCGAATGCGTGGTTCTACGGGTCGCCAGCGTGTCCCATTCAGTGTCTTCCGTCGGGAATTAGACGTTTCTCTTCCCCCTCTTGAGGAACAACGTCGAATCGCCACCATTCTTCAAAATGCAGACCGAGCAGTTCGGAAAACAAGAGAAATTATCGAACAAACGAAACGGGTTAAGAGGGGTGTCGCTCAAAACCTATTCCATTACGGTATTGATAGGGAAGACACGAAGCAAACTTGGCCCGGTGAGATACCAGAATCGTGGGATGTGGTTCAGTTCTCCGAAATTGTGGGTTCTAATCGGAACGGGCTGTACAAGTCTGGAGACGCCTACGGAGAGGGGTATCCGATAGCCAAAATGGGGAACGCTCTCGAAAATCGTGTCTTGGACATGTCGTCTGCTGATAGGCTTGAACTGACAGAGGAAGAGAAGGAAAAGTATGGATTGCGGGAAGAGGACTTGATTTTCGCCCGCCGAGCGCAGGAGGTGTCTGCGGCAGGGGATTGCTGTTATGTCCCTGAACTTGACGAACTCACAGTGTTTGAGTCTTCATTGATTCGCGTGAGGCTCACTGAAGACGTGAATCCAAGGTTCTATGTTCAATATTTCGAGGGGCCGGTTGGTTCTCGCTCTATTGAGCGGATTGTAACGGAAACCAGTATATCGGGGATTGCGACAAGCGACTTGCTTGATTTGAAAGTCGCGCTTCCAAGTCTTGAAGAACAGAATGAGATTGCTTCGATTCTATGGGGTTTCGATGAGTATGTGACGGCCCTCCAAAACGAAGCAGACCAGTTCATCCGCTTCAAAAAGGCCCTCTTGCAAGACCTGTTGTCAGGAACAGTCCGAACAACCAACACTAACATAGAGGTGCCAGAAGAAATCGAACAGCATGGTTAGTGATAGGGGACTGAACTACGCTCTTGGGAATCTTCTCGCCGGGCCAAGCCAGTGGCGAAACATGTATTCTACTGGCGCGTCCGTCGCTTTCATCGTCAATGTCTCACTTGCGTATCTGAATATTCTCCCACCACTCTACTCCGGCTCAAGTTCTGAAATAGCCGACACGCTCGGGGTATTCATACTGGAACTGGTTAATGCGATGTTGCCGATAGTCGCGTGGGCGATGGACAGGCCGATTAAGGCCGTACTGACGGTGATTGTGTACATATTTGTGGGGCTGTCCGTGTGGACTGTAAAGTATGAAGCGGCCACGGGGGGCTTCTAATGACTACAGCACCATCCGAAGAGGGCGTTGAACACTCGCTACTGTCGTGGCTCAATACCGTCGGGTGGGACACCTATGGAGAGGACGGCGACCGTGGTGCCAGCGCCCTCGACGCCGCATACGACCGACAGAGCCACGAAGTCGTCTATTGGGATTTACTTGCCGAGCAGGTCATAGCGCTAAACAAGGACGTGACCGAGGAAAACGTCGAGAAATTCATTTCGTCCCTGAAGCGCGACCTCGACAGCGAGAATCTGATAGACGGCAATCGGGCGTTCTACCAACTGCTGACGAAGGGCAAGACCTTCTCCGTCCGCCGCCCTGATGGGGTGACGAAGACCGTCTACGTAGACCTGATAGACTACGAGAATCCCGAGAACAACACCTTCCACGCCGTGAATCAATTCTCGGTGTCGCGGGAGACGACCATCCGCCCGGACGTGAATCTCTTCGTCAACGGGATTCCGCTCGTGACGATGGAACTCAAGAGTCGGGCACAGGACAACGACTGGCACGACGCCGTAAGCGACCTGCTGGCCTACCAAGAGGACGTTCCCCGGCTGTTCACACCCGGTCTGTTCAACGTCGCCGCCGACACGATGGAACTGCGCTACGGCGCAGTCGGTGCGCCCAAGGAGTTCTACGAGCCGTGGAACGACGCCCCGGAGAAGTTCAAGGACGACAACGAAATGCGACAGGCCGTCAAGGCGCTGTGTAACCCCGGCACCCTTCTCGACCTGTTGAAGAACTTCGTCTTCTACGAGCGCCGGGCCGGAGGGGACGCGAAAATCGTCCCTCGGTACATGCAGTACTACGCCGTGAACGCGATTCTCGACCGTGTGGCCAAGGGTGAGGACAAGACCGGCCTTATCTGGCACACGCAGGGGTCGGGCAAGTCCTTCACCATGCTCTACGCCGCCGAGAACCTGCTGGTCCGCAATATGGCCGACAACCCGCAGGTCTTCATCATCGTGGACACGGACAAACTGAACTCTCAAATGCGGGACCAACTGGCGAACCTCTCCCTCGAACGGTGGACCGAAGCCAAGGGTATCGACCACCTCGAAGAACTCATCGAAGAGGGTCAGAGCGAACTCGTCCTGACGACCATTCAGAAGTTTCAGGACGTAGAGCCAGACGCGCAGGGCAACGACGAGGTAATCGTCATGAGCGACGAGGCCCACCGGTTCATGGAAGCCGACCTCGGGAGTCGTCTCGACAACGCGCTTCCGGACTGCTATCACTTCGGATTCACCGGTACCCCCGTCAGGGAAGGTGAGACACAGAAGGCCCGAAACACCTTCCGTGAGTTCTCACCCGACGACGAAGACTACCGAACAGGCGAACGATACCTACACCAGTACACGGTCAAAGAAGGTATCGAGGACGGGCTGATTCTGCCCGTCTACTTCACGCTCCGGCACGAGATGGAGTGGAAGATTGACGAGGCCGGGCTTGACGAAGAGTTCGACCAAGAGTTTCGGGGCCTCACCAAAGACGAGAAGCGCGAGTTCATCCGCGAGGCGGTCAACACGACCACGCTCGCAGAAATCGAACCCCGTGTAGACAAGGCCGTCGAGGAAATCGACCAGCACTATACCGACCACGTTTCCCCGAACGGCTGGAAAGGGATGGTCGTCACACCAAGCCGTCGGTCAGCCGCCATGTACGGTGAGCGACTAATCGACCGTCGCGGCGAGGACGAGGTGGAAGTTCTCTACACGACCACCAACGACGACCCGGACTTGATTCAGCAGTTCCACACTGACCCCGACGAGCGCGACAGTATCATCAAGTCGTTCAAGGAAGACGAAGACCCGAAACTACTGGTCGTCCACAACATGCTACTGACGGGCTTCGACGCTCCGATACTGAAGACCATCTACCTCGACCGGAACCTCAAGAACCACACGCTCATGCAGGCTATCGCCCGGACAAATCGGCCTGCCGAGGGCAAAGGGAACGGCGAGATAGTGGACTTCCAAGGCGTCTTCGAGAACATCGACGAGGCACTGGACTACGACGACGAGACGAAAGCCTACGCGGCCCGCGACAAGAGCGAACTCTACGACGACCTCAAAGACCAGTTGGAAACAGTCATGGGAATCTTCGACGGGATTCCGAAGAACGACACCCAAGAGGCCGCTTACGAGGCCGTCGAGCGCGTCAGCACCCATCCTGAACGTCGCCAGTTCAAACAGGGCTTCCGGCGGCTCCAATCGCTCTACGAGGCTGTCGCGCCCGACAAACGGCTCATTCAGGATGGTATCGAAGACGATTACAAGTGGTTGAGTCGGGTTCACGTCGCGTTCAAGCGAACCACGTCCGGCGACGACGACCCCGAAGAGGACATGCAGGAGAAGACCCGTGAGATAATCAGCGAGAACGTCGAAATCGGGGAAATCAAGCGAGACTTTCCTACGTACAAACTCGGTGAGGAATACCTCGAAGACGTGGAAGGGTTGGACAACCCCGGCGTGAAGGCGTCACAGATTGCCCACGCGACCCGCGAACACTTGCACCCTCGGGAGAATCAAAACCCCCGCTACAAGCGCTTGAGCGAGCGCGTCACGGACATAGTGGAACGGTGGCAGGGAGACGAGATAGGCGACCCCGAGGCGGTTGAAGCCCTGAAAGCGGTCGAGGAAGAGATTCTGGACGTGGAAGCCGAGGCCGACGAGAAGGGGATGGAAGCCGCCGAGTTCGCTATCTACACCCATCTGACCGAAGAGACGACCGAGGCTATCGACTCCGAGGAACAAGCCGAGGAAGTGGCCGAGGAAATCGTCTCGCAGTTCCGCGACCGTGTGGACCGTGGCTACCACGGCTGGAAGACTAACCAACAGACCATCGCGGAAATCGAGCGAATCCTGCTGGACGTGCTGGTCAAACAGTACGACCTTGGACACTTGATTCAGGACGACGACGATTTCGTAGACGCGATTCGGAACTACCTCATTGCGAACAATGGCTAAAGCACAACCTCGTCAAATCGACCTATTGGGGAACCCCATCGAGTACGAGGTACGCCGCAGTGCCGACGCCAACGAGCCGCGTATCGACGTGGACATACACGGCGTGACGGTCGTCCTTCCGGAGTCCGAGAACGCTCGTCCATCGAGATTACTGAAGGAGAACGCGGCGTGGGTCGTGGACCAGCAACGGAAGTACGACAGCTACCGTGAGCAAGTTCCCGACCGGACCTTCGAGGCTGGCGAGTGCTTCCCCTTGCTCGGCCAAGACCGAGAACTCGTCATAGAGTCCCGTCAGAAGCACGAAGTGGACGAGGATTCGATTCGTCTCCGAAAGAGTGCCGTTGAACAGTCGTCGGTCAAACGAGTTCTGGAAAACTTCTACCGGAGCCGGGCGCGGGACTACCTTACCGACCGCACCGACCACTACGCCGAGCAGATGGGTGATGAGTATGAGAAACTCGAACTCCGAAACCAGCGAACGCGGTGGGGTAGTTGTTCGACTGGAGGGACGATTAGCCTGAACTGGCGGCTTATCATGGCCCCACCCGACGTTGTGGACTACCTCGTCGTCCACGAACTCGCCCACCTGACTGAACAGCACCACGGTAGGGAGTTTTGGGAGTTAGTCGGGGAACACATTCCGGAGTACAAGGAGAAGGCCAAGTGGCTGGAACAAAATAGCACGAACCTGATTTTCACGAAATCGGATTTATGAACTGGCAAAGACTCCGTAGTGAGAAACTATCCGTCGAAAAAGGAGTCGGAATAGCCGTTGTCTTCTCTCACGTCGCACTTCTGGTTGTCGGGCTAACCCTGTTTTCAATGGGCCTCCTTACAACAGCAATCGATTCTATTTTTCCGAACGCAACTCCGAGTGAAGCAGGGAATATCTCGTTGTCAGTTATCTCTATTCTCGTGAATACTCTCCTTACAGGTGGTCTGATATGGATATACCTTCGTCAGACGAGGGTTCTGGAAGACCAGAGAGACATTAGCGAAGAACAAGCGTCTATCGCAGAAGAGCAAACGTCAATCAGTGAAGAACAGACTTCAATACAAGAACGACAGCAGGAGATAATGGAGGCCGAGTACATTCCTGCTGTCGATATCTCGGTAACTGAAGCCTCGGATGATTCTATCACTATTCACTGTTCCAATCAAGGAACTGGCCTTGCCAAGCAATTCAAAATTGATGTTGAGTTCTACGTTGGTGAAGAAGCGATAGACGGACCTGCTGATTATGATATGGGTGTAGAGGTGGAACCGCTCTCTGACAAGGTTTTCACCAGTACTGAACAGGACACACCACGGGGAGAGGTTACATTTCGTGCCACCTACGCAGGCGGTGCAACTACACCGAAGAGGGTTGGTGCTGATGAAGACCTACCGCAAACCCGTACAGAAGAGATTCTTCGTGAAGACGATGAACAAGACTTGAACTTCTCACTCTATTTCGAGCGATATGTAGACCCCGGCGGAGAACAACCAAGCAGGTTCTCATTCAGTGATGGTGTAGCAGAACTCATAGAAGAGGGCGTCAGTACGCTTGGATTTGGTATCAGTATTTCATATTGTGATATATTCGACAATAAAGTGGCGGATAGGATACTGGCTACCGGCTGGATAGATATTCGAGATGGTGCCGGTGTGGAACAACTGTTTGAGGATTCAGAAAACAGGACCATTCTGTCACATAAACAACCATCATTCGATGATGAAGGAAACCTTTCACTCCGAAATGGGGAAAAAGTTCACCGGACCGGCCACTACTCCTACTTATAGAACGTTCTCGCTCCCGTCGGTATCCTTCTGGAATAGACGATTATAGCCGCTGTATCCGGTCGTAGAACACGTCATGGAACTGTTCGCCGTGTTCAATCATCCATTCGAGGTACTCGTCCCATCTGTCTTGGTCGGTCACGTCAGCAGGCTTCTCGACGGCGATTCGACTCCGTTCTTTTCCGGAACGCGTCTCTTCTGGTTCGTGCCACGTTAATTCACGGTCAATCTCCGCCTCGATTTCTTGGGCTTCTTCGACCAATTGCCTGTACGCCTCGGCGTCGTCTCGAATCACAAGCCCGGTCCCGAGTTCGTTGTCCCGCGAGTTGATAGTAAACTGAAGTTCAAACCCTGCCTTCCCAATTGGGTTGTTGTAGTAGTATTCGGGATACGGTTTTCGAGCGCTCAAGGGAGTATCGCGGTCCTCAATCAGGTCCCGAAACTCGGTCCAAAACTCTTCCTGTAACTTCTCCGTGTCCGTTAGTTCGCCCTCTGACCGCTTTGCCTTCTCCTTCCACTCGCTCGGTTCTGCGACAGGATTCAATCGAACAGCAGGGTCAGAGTCTCCGATTTTCCACACTTCGAGACGGATAGCGAATAGGTCCACACCCTCGCGGCTGTTCTCATTGAGCCACTGTATCGCGTCCCGGTGTTCGTCGTGGAACCGTGGCGAAATCCACACGATGATGTCAGCGTCAACGCCCGAGGCATAGGCAATAGATTTCCCCAAGTGGTCGTGGTCCGAAGGATTCAGTTGATTTTCAATCACGACGTTTCGGTTGTCGTCTACGACTTCCGCGAGAATATCGACGTTATAGCGTCCGACGCTCTTCTCTTCCTCGATTATCTCAAGGTCCAATCCTAACGAATCTTCCAACTCGGAAACGTCTTCGGCGCGTATCTCACTCGCTATCCACGGTGTGAACTCTTGGGCCTCGTGTTCCCAATACTCGCGTACCTCTTGAGATTCGAGCGAAGCAAAGTCTGGCATAACGCGAACCACCGAGCCGACTGTCAAAAATCTGCCTGCTACGTCTACGGTCTGCTTCGGTCTACGGTCTTCACACCCACGAGCCGTCCCGACCAGTACACGGCCTCGACAATCACCTCGTCGGCCCCGTCGGTTGGCAGTCCGATAGTACGGCTTCCACAGTCGCACATCACGCGTCGGACGAACCATCCATCGGCGTCGTAGTAGGTCGCGTAGACGACAGCCTTGTTGCCCGTCCGAATCCGACGGTTGCACTTGTCGCAGATGTTGCCCACCTGTACGCCGTTCAGAGCCGCCGCGGGTGACGGACGACTCATTCGCCCTCACCCGGAAGGTCGCGGCGTCCCTCGTTGTAGCAGTTGAAGCACGGGAAGTCGTGGTCCTCGCACCAGCACTCGTCTTCGTCGGTGTCCCCGGTAGTGAACTCTGCGAGAGTCACACCTCCGTCGGTCGCGGCGACCTTGGGAGTCTCTTCGAGGTGTTCCCCGAGTTGGGCGTCTACCTCGTCGGCGTCCACCCACGCGGGAATAGCCCACTGACCAGTGGCGAATCGAACTCGGCGCTCATGCTTACAGAGTTCGCCGTCTTCGAGGTTGTACTGCTTGTCCGGGCAGGTACACCGCTCTTTGAGAGCGTCCACGCGGTACTCTGACCCGCTCTCGGTTGTTACGGAATACACGTCGCCCCCGAGAGGGAGAACGGTCATGTACTCCGTCAGGGCGCGTACATCGCGCTGTTCGAGGTCGGTACTCTCATGTCTCTCGGCAGGCGTAGTTTGCATTGGCTTTCACTCCCGAAAGCCACTGTCCGGCGTCCCAAGCGCCGGGCTTTCTCGTAGCGAGATTACCCCGAAGAGACAGTGACTCCGTACAATATAGTAGGTGCTGTGGCATTATAATTGTAGGGAATTATAACGCTATAGACAATGCGCAAGAAGAATTAGCGCCCACTCACACAGCCGTACAGCGCCGCAGAGCGCACGTCAGAAACGACGCCCCAATCCACTCGGTAGGGCGACGAACGTCGTGAGCGTGGTCATGGGCCGGTCTACGGCTCCGCTGGTGTAACAGGTGTTCCCGAAAGGTAAGGTAGAGAACTCAAGACTGCTGTTCATGGCCGAATAGGGAACGGTTCACTGACCGGCGCTACTCTTCGTTGTAGGGTTCGAGTTCCGCCGCGTCAAGGTCGCCATCGAGATACTGCTGGCCCTCGTCGGTCAGAACATAGACCCCGTTTCCGAGAAATCGGATTAGTCCGTGGCGCTTCAATTTCTGACAGCGGTCGTGGATATGAGGGCGGCTGAATCGGACGTATTCACTCCCGGCCATGCTTGATGGAGTACCAGAGTCGTTCTCGCTCAAGAACTCAAGAATCCGCTCATCTGCTATACTCATCCACTCCGCCGATTTCCTCATTATCGGGGAGTCACGGCCTATGTCGTTACATATCACGAATCGTATACTTTAGCTAACATAGCGTAAACTACGCCGACAGTTATTTGCCGAATACGTGTCATGTACTAACAGAACTGGTGTCCTGAAATGCCCCAAGGAAGCTACGTCACGGACAAAACGATTGGCAAGGTCGAAGACGAAGTTCGAGCTGACGAAGAAGTACAATTCATTGCCCGAGGAAACGACGTGGAGGTGAGTTACAGGGGTTCAACGGACAACCTCAATTATATCCGAGGACGCCCACGCTTGGTCGTTACCGACCAGCGGGTCTTCCTGAAAATTCCGAAGACGATAGGGACCAATGTCGAATCGTTTGAGTACGACGAAATTGCGGGTGCCGACCTTGGCAATAGTGGACTGACTGGTACGCGCGTTAAATTCCGCACTGTACAAGGAAAGGACTACTCGTTCCGCGCCGACAAGCCCGACGATAGCGAGTTGGAGATGATGGTGGAGTTCATGCGAGAACAGGCGAGTGGTGAACGGCCCCAAACGAGCGGTTCGGCTGGTTCTACTCCTGCGGACTTCCACCAAACAGAATCTTGTATTGAGTGTGGTGAAGGCGTCAATGAGGGTGTGAGTCGCTGTCCAAACTGTGGATACGACCCTTCGGACTACAAGAGCAAACAGCGGAAAAACTCCCTGATAGGCGGGATACTCTGTGCGACTATCATAGGGATTCCACTCGGAATCCTCTACATCCGACGGGCGCGAAAACAGGGTAAGAAAGCAAAGAGGGGCGTGACCGGGTAACTCGGGCTGAACGCTTTACATGAAGCGCTTCGGGGTAGACGTATGACCGAACAGCCCGAATCAGGCGAACTTCTCGTCGGCTCGTACCTTCGACTCGTAGAAGGATGTGAGTTGGTTATGTACAATCAGCGCTCGCAAAAGCAAGGCGACCAACTCGAAATAGACGTGATAGGGGTAGACAGCACCGAACAGGGAGAACGAGTCGTCTACACCTGCGAGGTCGTGACCCACATCGACGGATTGCACTACTCGGGGACACCAGACACCGACCGATGGGTGGAGTACGGAAACGGCGACTACCAGCACACCCTCGAACGGCTGTGGCGGAAGTTCAATTCAGACAGGGAGTACGTCACTGACCTCTTCGATGCCGACGACTACTCTTTCGTGTTCCAATTCTGGTCGCCCGTCGTGCGCGGGAACCGTGACGAAAAGTACCTGCTTGCGGGCCTCTACGACATGGCCGACGAGTTCCAAGACGAAACTGGCGCGGAACTCGAACTCGTAATCAATGAAGAGTACACCGAGCGGATAGAAGCACTGCGCGAGAGGGCAGGGCAGACCGAGAAGGATTACGGGGAACTCGGATTCCGTATCCTACAGATACTCGAACACCTGCGGTGAGCGCGCGCGGCTGACCTCGGGATAGACGGCTATCGTTGAAAACTTAATACCTCGAAAACGCCACGCACAGGAGCCACATCTACACAATCCATTCCGAAACAGGGGAAGGACTGAAAGGGCCTCGGTACGTACAATGTAATGAAACGCCCGACGGCGAAGGGTGCGTTCGTGAGCCGGTTCAAATCTCCCCGCGATTCGCGGGGGCGTACCTGCCGAAATCCGGCGCTATACGGTCAATACGCAACGAACCGCAGGAAAATGCCGCCTCCCGGATTTGAACCGGGGACAGCTCGATCTTCAGTCGAGTGCTCTCCCAGTCTGAGCTAAGGCGGCGCATGTCGAGCGAGGACGACGGTAGAAAAAAGGATTTCGATACCCCGCCGCCCTAGGGGAGAAAGAGGTCCGCGCTGTCGAAGGCCGCTCCGCAGTCGTCACAGGTGTACTCCGTCCCGTCCTCCGTCGAGACGTGCCCGTTACAGTGGGGACACGTCGAGCCGTCTATCATGCGTGATGGTACCGTGACCCCGGGTAAGTGGCTTTCGGCAGGTGACAGTGGGCTGGCGGATTTGGACCGGAGACCGACTCGCTACGCTGGCCGTAGGATGGGTCCGGGCGGATTCGAACCGGAGAGAGACTCGCTTCGCTCGTCTCTCAGGGTTCGAACCCTTGTCACCCACACAGACGGCGCTGGCTCCTCGTTACACTCGTCGCAGTCGCCGTCAGAAGTGGGTCCGGGCGGATTCGAACCGGAGGAAGATTCACTGCGTTCGTCTTCCGGGGTTCGAATCCGTCCTCCGTCACGATTCCGTCGCTCGCGGATTGCTCGCGACAGGAATAGTGGGTCCGGGCGGATTCGAACCACGGTCACTCCGCTCCGCTTCGTTCCCTGATTCGAACCGCCCGGAGGATAGATTCACCGCTCACGTATCGTTCGCGGGAGAATCTATGGGTCCGGGCGGATTCGAACCACCGACCTCGGCCTTGTAAAGGCCACGTCATAACCAACTAGACCACGGACCCGCACTAGCGATTTTTCCACCGGCAGGAATAACGCTTTCTCTCTGGGTCGGAACGCTTACCCCTCGGCTGGCCCACCCTCCGGATATGGCACGCCGGGCAGTCGCCGCCCTCGTCGGAGTCATCGTCGCAGTCGCCGTCGCCGTTCTCGCGTTCCAGACCGGCCTGTGGGTCGATGTCGTCGGGGTCGGCGAGTACGACCGGGGAACCGTGACGGTCGCCGGTAGCGACAACACGACGCCGTGTACGGCGCCACCGAACCGGACCGCGGTGTCGGCCTGTGACGGCTCGCAGACGTTAGCGACCGTCGACGTGCGCATCGCCGACACACAGACCCAGCGCTACACCGGCCTCAGCGACACCGAGTCGCTCGGCCCGAACGAGGGGATGCTGTTCGTCCACGACCAGGAGGGCGAGTACGCCTACGTCATGCGGGATATGGCCTTCGACATCGACATCATCTTCATCGACGCCAACGGGACCATCACCACCGTCCACCACGCGTCAGCGCCGCCGGAGGGCGAGAGCTACAGCGAGCGCTACGCCGGCCGCGGGAAGTACGTCCTCGAAGTGAACCGCGGCTGGGCCAACCGGACCGGCGTGGGCGTCGGCGACCGCGTGGAACTGCCAAGCGGGGTGGCGGGACCTCCTGCATAAGTAACGGGCGACGGGGAACTGTACACAGCCAGAAAGGCCCCGAAGACGCGTCGCATCTTCTGACCTTCGCGGAGCCGCCGGCTCCGCGCGGGCCCACCCGTGCCGACTGGTCAACCTGCTGTGGGTGGGACTGAAAGGGGCGGTTGACTGCGGGAAGGCGGACGACGTAAGGCGCGACGCGCCGCGGTACGTGCGAACGGGGTTGCGGCCCGTGAGCGGACACCACGGCGAACGTAGTGAGCGAGCAGCGCAACGAGTCCCCGACCGCAGCCAGCAGGGGCTTTCTGGCCGTCCACGTCGTCACTGGCTGTCGAACCCGTCGTTGCACCGCCACTCGGTGATTCACAGACGCCCGCTCCCGTATCAGAGCCCGACGCGTATTTCCGGCTCGAACCGTAACCGTAGCCAATGGATATCGAGGCGGCGTCGGACGACGACGCGTTCGAGGACGCCCGCGAGCGGGTCGAGCGGCCGATGTGGCGACTCTTTACGGAGTACGGTCGGGGCCAGCGACTGGCCTTCGTCGTCGGGCTGGTGAGTTCGATTTTCGCCAGGATGCTGGACCTGTTGCCGCCGCTGTTGCTCGCGCTGGCTATCGACGCCGTCATCGAGGACAACAAACGCTACAGCCTGCTGTTCGTGCCCGACGCGTGGATTCCGGGGAGCACGAGCGGCCAGCTCTGGCTGACGGCGGGGCTCATCGCGGCCTCCTTTGGCTTCGGTGCGGTCTTTCACTACACGCGAAACTGGGGGTGGAACAAGTTCGCCCAGCACGTCCAGCACGCGGTCCGCACCGACACCTACGAGACGATGCAGCGGCTCAATATGGAGTTTTTCGCCGACAAGCAGACCGGCGAGATGATGTCGGTGCTGTCGAACGACGTCAACAGGTTAGAGAAGTTCCTCAACGACGGGATGAACTCCTCCTCGCGGCTGGTCATCATGGTCCTCGGTATCGCGGGCTATCTCTTCTACATCAACTGGCAACTGGCCCTGGTGGCGCTGCTGCCGGTGCCGCTCATCGCCGTGTTCACCAGGTGGTTCATCGAGACCATCCAGCCCAAGTACGCCGAGGTCCGTGGCTCCGTCGGGGCGCTGAACTCCCGGCTGGAGAACAACCTCAGTGGCATCCAGATAATCAAGACCGCAAACACGGAGAACTACGAGGCCGACCGCGTCAAGGACAGCTCACAGGACTACCTCGACGCCAACTGGGACGCCATCGGCACCCGAATCACCTTCTTCCCGGGACTGCGGCTGGTCTCCGGGCTGGGCTTTGTCGTGACGTTCGTCATCGGCGGGCTCATCGTCGTCGGGCAGGCGCCGGCGTTTTTCAGCGTCGCGCTCTCCACGGGCGGGTTCGTCGCCTTCATCATCTACACCCAGCGGTTCGTCTGGCCGATGGCCCAGTTCGGGCAGGTCATCAACATGTACCAGCGGGCCTACGCTTCCGCCGAGCGGGTGTTCGGGCTGATGGAGACGCCGGGACGGCTCGAAGAGGCCACCGACGCGCCGGCGCTGTCAGTCACCGACGGCGCGGTCGCGTACGACGACGTGACCTTCGGCTACGGCGAGGACCCCGTGCTGGACGACGTCTCATTCGAGGTTGCGGGCGGCGACACCGTCGCCCTGGTCGGCCCCACCGGCGCGGGCAAGTCGACGGTGATGAAACTGCTCCTGCGGATGTACGACCCCGACGACGGCGCGGTCCGCATCGACGGACAGGACCTTCAGGACGTCCAGATTACCTCTGTTCGGCGGGCCATCGGCTACGTCAGCCAGGAGACGTTCCTGTTCTATGGCTCCGTCCGGGACAACATCGCCTACGGCACATTCGACGCCAGCGACGACGAGATACGCCGCGCCGCCGAGGCCGCCGAGGCCGACCAGTTCATCCGTAACCTTCCCGACGGCTACGAGACGATGGTCGGGGAACGGGGCGTCAAGCTCTCGGGCGGGCAGCGCCAGCGCATCGCCATCGCCCGCGCGATGCTCAAAGACCCCGACATCCTCGTGCTCGACGAGGCGACAAGCGACGTGGACACGGAGACGGAGATGCTCATCCAGCGGTCGCTCGACGAGTTGACCGCCGACCGGACCACCTTCGCCATCGCCCACCGCCTCTCGACTATCAAGGACGCCGACACAATCCTCGTCTTGGAAGACGGCCGCGTCGTCGAACGGGGCAGCCACGACGACCTGCTCGCGCGGGACGGCCTGTACGCCAACCTCTGGGCGGTTCAGGCCGGCGAAATCGACGAACTCCCCGAGGAGTTCGTCCGGCGGGCGATACAGCGCCGGGCGCAGACGGACGCGGACGACTGACTCGGCGGTTGCCGACGCGTCGTCGATGTCGTACGCGTCTCGTGTCCGACCCGCGACCAGTCGGCCGGGATTCGGTGGCCGACCTGGAACCACCGTGGCCTGTTGTTAAGCCACTGGAGTTCCATCCACAGGTATGCGTGTCCTTGTCACCGGCGCCTCCGGCTTCGTCGGGAGCCACCTCGTCCCCGCCCTGCTCGGCCGGGGCCACGACGTGGTCGCGCTCACGCGGGACCCGGCGACGTACGTCGCCCCGGCGGGTGTCGAGGTGGTCGAGGGCGACGTGCTGGACCCCGACCTCTCGCTCCCGGCCGTCGACGCGGCCTACTATCTCGTCCACTCGATGGCGGCCGGCGAGGACTTCGAGGAGCGGGACCGCCGCGCCGCCCGGAACTTCCGGCGGGCCGTCGACGCGGCCGGTATCGAGCGCGTGGTCTACCTCGGCGGGCTGGGCAACGAGGAGCGAGGGCTCTCTGAACACCTCCAGTCCCGCCGCGAGGTCGAACGCCTACTCGGCGGGGGCGACGCGGCGCTGACCGCGCTGCGGGCCGCTATCGTCATCGGCGAGGGGTCGGCGAGCTTTCGGATTATCCGCCAGCTCGCCGCCCGCCTGCCGGTGATGGTGACGCCGTCGTGGGTCCGCACCGAGTGCCAGCCCATCTACATCGACGACGTGGTGGCGTATCTCGTGGGCGTCCTCGAAGCGCCCGCGACGACCGGCGAGACCTACGAAATCGGCGGTCCGGACGTGCTGACCTACCAGGAGATACTGACGACGACGGCCCGGATTCTGGTCGGCCGGCCGCCGCTCATCGTGCCGGTCCCCGTCCTCTCGCCGGGGCTGTCCGCCCGCTGGCTCGGGCTGGTGACCGACGTGCCCGTCAGCGTCGCCAAACCGCTGGTCGACGGCCTGAAAAACCGCGTCGTCGTCACCGACCACAGCATCGACGACCACGTCCGGCCCGAGTTGACGGGCTTCGAGGAGAGTGTCCGGCTGGCGCTGGGTGAGGACTCCGTCGTCGAGTCACAAGCCGTCGAAGCGTGAGCCAGCAGCGGGGCTTTCTGGCAGTCGTACCGCTCACGACCCGACTACCCCCGCCGGAGAGCCAAACCCCTATGCCCGGCAGTTCCCTACCGGCGGGTATGTTCACCGGCATCGTCGAGGCGACGGGCGAGGTACTGCAGGTCACGGACGGCGAGGGCGGCCGGCGCGTCCGCGTGGGGACGCCATTTACCGACCTCTCTCACGGCCAGTCAATCAGTATCAGTGGTGCGTGTCTCACCGTCGAGGACTACGCCGACGGGGAGTGGGTCGACCTCTTTCTCGCGCGGGAGACGCTCGACCGAACCTTCTTCGACACCCTGCAGGAGGGCGACCGCGTCAACCTGGAGCGGGCGATGCCGGCCGACGGCCGCTTCGACGGCCACATCGTCCAGGGCCACGTCGACGCGACGGCGGCGGTCGTGGGTATCGAACGGGAGGGGGACGTTCCCGCGAGCGACGCGAGTGGGGGCTCGTCGTCCGAGCGAAGCGAGTACGACGGTGACTGGACCTTCTCGTTCTCGCTGCCGGAGACCCAGCGCGACTACCTCGTCGAGAAGGGCTCGATAACGGTCGACGGCATCTCGCTGACGGTCGCGGCCCGCCGCGCGGACGGCTTCGACGTGGCTGTCATCCCGACGACCTACGAGGAGACGACCCTCTCCGAGAAGTCGGTCGGCGACCCCGTCCACCTGGAGGTCGACGTGGTCGCGAAGTACGTCGAACAGCTCTGCTAGGACTCGAAGTCGGGGACGCCGGGCTCGCTCTGTGGGTTCCCGCCCTGCTGGGCCCGCTTGTACGCCTGCCGGTAGGCGTCGAGTTTGCGCAGGAGCAGCAGGATGAAGATGCCGTCGTAGACGACGACGAAGCCGACGAAGGCGACGAACTGGGGGACGCCGTACACCGACGACAACAGCCCGGTGACGACGCCCGACAGCGAGTTGTAGCCCGCGTGGATGACCGTCGCGATGAGCAGCCCCTTCAGGACGATGGGGCCGGCGTTCTTGGGGTTGAACTTCGCGAGCCCGAGATAGTAGCCCGCGAAGGCCGAGTAGATGACGTGGCCCGGCCCGGCCAGCGCCCGCACCGCCGCGATACCGCTGCCCGCGCTGATGGCCTGGAGCGTTCCGGCGACCATCTCGGTGTTCTGGACGATGTACAGCGCGTTCTCGATGGTGGCAAAGCCAAGCCCCGCCATCGCGCCGTAGACGGCGCCGTCGATGACCGCGTCGAAGCGGTCGTCGCGGTAGGCGTACAGCCGCACCGCGAGCAGTTTCACGCTCTCCTCGACGGGCCCGACGATGAGGAGGAAGAAGGTGACCTGTCCCAGGAACGGCAGGAGGCCGCCTATCGAGCCCACGAACTGGACCGGGCCCCGCAACACCGTGTTCAGGATGGCGGCGAAGCCGGCAAAGAGCACGCCGAGCATGAACGTGCCGACGAGCAGCGTCAGGGGCTCGTCGGTGGTCACGTCGGCGTAGTAGATGTAGCCCGCCAGCACGAGCGCCGGAATCGCCGACAGCGCCGCGAGCGCGGCAAAGAGGGGCTGGGCCCCGAGCGCGCCGAGCCCGCCGAAGGCAATCTGGACGGCGAGAATCGCGATTGCCAGCAGGATGACGAGCCCGCGCAACGCCCACTGACCGGCGTAGTACAGGAAGTACACCAGTCGGTCGAACACCGACCGGACCTCCCAGTCCGTTATCTCGTAGAGGTCAACCGACCGGTCTGACTTTCGCTCGACCGGGTCTCGCGGTCGTTCGGCCATAGCGGAAGGTCGGGGCCCCGCCACCTAACGTTTGGCCCGTGCTATGCCAGTCGGCCGATATCGCGGCGACGATACTCCCGCGAGACGAGAAGGTTTTGGGGGTCACAGTCCAAGGGCGGGTATGAGTCTACGGGCAGGTGTCCTCGCCGTACAGGGTGACGTCTCCGAACACGCGAGGGCTATCGAGCGGGCCGCGGCGGCCCACGACAAGTCGGCGGAAGTCGTCGAAATCCGCGAAGCCGGCCTCGTCCCCGACTGTGACGTACTGTTGATGCCCGGCGGCGAGTCGACGACCATCTCCCGGCTCATCCACCGCGAGGGCATCGCGAGCGAGATAGAGGCCCACGTCGAGGCGGGCAAGCCGGTGCTTGCGACGTGTGCCGGACTCATCGTCGCCGCCACGGACGCCCACGACGACCGCGTCGAGACGCTGAACCTCATCGACGCCACCGTCGAGCGCAACGCCTTCGGTCGCCAGAAGGACAGCTTCGAGGCGCCGCTTGACGTCACGGGCTTCGACGAGCCGTTCCCGGCGGTGTTCATCCGCGCGCCGGTCATCGACTACGTCGGGACGGGCGTCGAGGTGCTTGCCTCCTGGGACGACCGCCCCGTGGCCATCCGCAACGGCCCCGTCGTCGGCACTTCCTTCCATCCCGAACTGACAGACGACCCCAGAATCCACGACTTGGCCTTCTTCGACAGCGTGGAGTCCTAACCACTTTTTGCAACTCCTTCGGGCGCTGCGCGCCCTCAGTCGTGCAAAAACATGGGGAAAAATCGCGGCTTCGCCTCCTGTCGCGGGCCATAGGCCCGCGGTAGTCGGCTCGCCGCGGTCGAACCGCGGCCGTCGGCCGCGGACAGCTACCCTTCCGCACGGCTTGACAGCGAATCTCGCTGCCCAACCGGCGTGGCTCTGACACGCACGTAACGACGCGCTGAAGGGCGTCCCCGCCGACGTGGGGGTATGAGCGACGACACAGACGACGTCATCGACGACGTGTTCGCGGTCATCGAGGACCGCAAGGCGAACCTCCCCGAGGACTCGTACACGACCTCGCTGTTCACTCACGAGAAAGGCGAGAACGCCGTCCTGGAGAAACTCGGCGAGGAGTCGACGGAGCTGATTCTGGCGGCGAAAGACGACGACCGCGAGGAACTCGCCCACGAGGCGGCCGACATCGTCTACCACATGCTCGTCCTGCTGTCGATGAAGGAGATGGACCTCGCCGACCTGCGGGCGGAACTGGCCGAGCGGCGGTAACTCGGCCAAGTGACGCTTCTGACGGCGGGATTTATTATCCTCGACGCGAGCTACCGTGAGACATGAGCACGACCACAGTGCGCGGGACGATAGCGGGGATGGGACAGCGGGCCAATCCGGCCTTCGCCGTGGGGGTGGTCGCCGTCGCGCTGGCGGCGCTGGCCTACGCCACGACGATGGCCTCCATCCAGCACCACACCTACGTCCACGTGATGGCCGGCGTCCTCTGGACCGGGACCGACCTCTTCATCGGCGCTATCCTCGGGCCGGTCATCGGGGGGCTCGACGAGGAGGCGAGCGCCGCGGTCTTCGAACGGCTCACGCCCAAAACCGCCTTCTTCCTGCCCTCGATGGCCTTCCTGACCATCGCGACGGGCATCCCGCTGGCCCTACGGCTCGGCGTCTTCCCGAACGCCGGCCCGTGGCTCGCCCTGTTTACCCTCTTCAACGTCGTCCCCATCCTGCTCCTGCTGGGCTGGCGGCTCGACGCCGTCGGCGACTGGCGCTGGCAGGTCCCCTTCGCCGTCGGCACCGTCGGCTCGCTGGCGTGGGTCGCGACGACTATCGGCGCCTTCGAGATGACCGAACCCGCCCTCGTCGTCGCGCTCGCGCTGGTGACGCTGCTGTCAGTGCAGGGCTTTGGCTTCCTGATGCCCGGCGAGATTCGCATCTACAAGCAGATGGTCTCGCCGTCGCCGGACGCGAGCGTCATCTCGGCCATCGGCCAGCAGAACGCCAAACTCGGCGGGGTCCAGGGGCTCGTGCAACTGGTGCTCATCGCGGACATGGTGTACCTGCGCTACGGCGGGTTCTGAACTCGGGCCGAGACAGGCGGCGACGCGCTGTCGGCGGACGCCCCGTCGGGCGCCGGCATCGTTAATGGTCAGCCATCGGAACGGTAGCCGTGGAGCACGAGATTAGCCACCGCCCGTCGTACGCACAGCTCACCCTCTCGCTCGACGCGGGCGAGACCGTTCGCGCCGAGGCCGGCGCGATGGTGAGCCAGTCGGGCGATATCGAGATTCAGACGCGGGCCGAAGGCGGGCTGTTGAAATCGCTCTCCCGGTCGATGCTGGGCGGGGAGTCCTTCTTCATGAACACCTTCACCGCCCACGGACCAAGTTCCGTCCAGCTGGCGCCCGCGCTCGCCGGCGACATCCAGCACCACGACCTCGACGGCGAGACGCTGTTCGTCCAGTCCACGTCGTTCATCGCCGCCCATCCGGACATCGCCGTCGATACGAAGTTCGGCGGCGGGAAGTCCTTCTTCGGCGGTGAGGGGCTGTTCCTGCTCAAACTGTCGGGCAGCGGGCCAGCCTTTCTCTCCAGCTACGGTGCCATCGACGAGCACACGGTCGAGCCGGGGACCCCGCTCACCGTCGACACGGGCCACATCGTCGCGTTCGAGGACACCGTCGCGTTCAGCGTCCGCAAAGTCGGCGGGCTGAAGTCGACGCTGTTCAGCGGCGAGGGGCTCGTCTGTGAGTTCACCGGCGACGGGACGGTGTGGACCCAGACCCGCAGTCCCGACGCCTTCCTCGCCTGGCTGATTCCGAAGCTGCCCAGTACGTCCTCGTCCCAGTGACGACCCACGAGCCGGGCACCGACCGAGACGTCCCCGCCCGCTCCGTCACTCCCCGACCGACTCGAATCGGCGGGCGACTGCGTCCCCCGTGCTTCGAGGCCTCACTCGTCGTTTGCCGGCTCGAACCTGTGCCGGACGACCTCGCTGTCGTCGTCCCACTCGAATGTGTCGTGGACCGCCTCGAGTCGCTCGCGGTACGCGTCCAGGTCCTCGGACCCCTCACGGCGGGCGTCCTCGTCGGTCAGATCCCCCAGCGTCCGGTGGGTCACGTCCGTCACCTCGAACGTCTGGTCGTCGATATCGAACGTGTCGCCCTCCTCGGCGTACTCGTGGCCGCGGTGCAACTGCGTGACTCTCCCCTCGGCGGCCATCTGCTGGACGTGCTCGTTGGGCAGAATCTCGCCGGCGTCGATGTGTGCCATACCGGGTGTGAGGGCGCGACGAACTAAAACGTGGTTCGGACGCCGTCGCGCCCAACAACCCGCTCGCTGCGAGCGGGGTCACCGTCGGCCCCGGTATCGCCGGCTCGACAACTACCGCGGGGTGGGACTGGAAGGGGCGGCCTGTTGCACGAACCCCGGCGACGCAAGCACCCACTGGAGCGCAGCGAGCCGCGGGAGTGCAACAGGCCGGGGCTTTCTGGCTGTCGGCGGCACCGTTTCACTCCACAGCTAGCGGGGCTTTCCGGCCGCTCACGGTTCCGTTCACAGCGGAGCAAGGTAGCCCGAATCCCGATTGAACGACCTTTTACCCGGTGACAGAGTACACCACCGCAATGAGCCATCCCTTCGAGAATCTCCCGACCACGCCCCGGGCCGAGGAGATACTGGACAAAGCGTTCTCGCGGGCGACGCGGGCCTCCGGGTCGAAAAGCGGCATCGAGGCCCAGCAGTCGATGCTGATGACCGCTTCGAACATCATCTCCGACAACTTGGAGAACGTCGCGACACAGTGGCCGACCATCGACGAACTGGACCCCTTCTACGTCGAACTGGCCGACGCCGTCGTCAGCGAGACCGACCCGGCCGACGACGACCCCGGCGTCGACGCCCTGAAACAGCACCTCTCGAACATCTCCTGGGCCGGACGCAAGGCCAAGGAGATTCGCCAGGAGTACGAGGGTCGGGTCGTCCGCAGCGACGTGGACACGTCCCGCAAACTGCGCAAGCAGGCCTTCGCCCGGATGGCCGACATCACCGAGCAGGTCGCAGACGACCTCGAAGCGGTCTCGAAGGCCCGCGACGCGCTGAAGGGGCTGCCCGACATCCGCCCGGAGGAACCCGTCATCGTCGTCGCCGGCTACCCCAACGTCGGGAAGTCGTCGTTCGTCAACAGCGTCACCCGTGCGGACAACGAAATCGCCTCCTATCCGTTCACGACCACCCAGATTCGCGTCGGCCACGTCGAGTCGGGACGCATCCGCTACCAGCTCGTCGACACCCCCGGACTCTTGGACCGGCCGCCGGAGGAGCGCAACGAAATCGAGTCCCAGGCCGTCAGCGCGCTGGAACACCTCGCCGACGCCGTCCTCGTGCTGGTGGACCCCAGCGGCGAGTGTGGCTACCCGCTGGCACAGCAACTGGAACTCCGGGACGCCATCGAAGCCCGCTTCGACGTGCCCGTGCTGACCGTCGGGAACAAGAGCGACCGCTCGACGGACGTAGAGGCGGACCACTTCATGAGCGTCACCGAGGACGACAACGTCCAGGGCGTGCTGGACGCGGCTATCGAGGCCGTCGACTGGGAGATAGAGCTGCCGTTCGAGGATAGCGAGGGCGGCGCGTAGCGCCGACCTCGAACCGGAACGGCGACCGACGGGAGCCGTGGAGGATAGCGAGAATTGAGCGAGGGTAGCGAGCGAAATTCTCGGAGTAGACGAGCGGGGAACGAAGTGATCCGCGAGTCGCGAGGGCGGCACGTAGCGCCACCCTCGGACCGAAACAGAGCGGGACCGAAGGTCCCGCAGGCAGTCGGGCGGCGGTGCCGCCCGACGACGGCGAACGGAGCGAGCCGCGGAGCCCGCTGTGTTACTCTAGCTCGTAGGTGACCTGGACGCTCACATCGACCGTGACCGGGCCCGGCGAGATGTTCGTCTGGCCGCCGGCGTCGGCGGCGGTCGCGTACTCGGCGCGGACCACCGGCTGGCCGCTGGCGCTCGTCTGGATGGACAGCGCGTCACCGACGCTGCGGTCCTCTGCGGTCGCGAGCGTCGTCGCGCCGCCGCGGGCGCGGTCCATCGCCGTCGTCAGGGCCTCGTCCCGGGCGTCGGCCCGCGTGTCGTCGCTCAGGCTGTAGGCGATGCCCTCGACGCGGTCGGCGCCGTTGTCGACGGCGGCGTCGACGAGCGACCCGACGGTGTCGACGTCGCTCGTCTCGGCGGCGACGGTGTGGACGGCGACGTAGCCGACCAGTTCGCGGCCGTCCTGGCTGTAGTCGTACTCGGGCCGGACGGTAAAGCGCGAGGAGGTGACGGTCGCCCCCTCGGCTTCGAGCGCGTCGCTGACGGCGTCGGCGTCGCCGCTGACGTTGTTCCGGGCCGCGGCGGCCGTCTCGCCGCGACCGACGGCGGCGACGGTGACCGTCGCCTCGTCGGGGCTCCGCTCGACCGTCGCGTCGGCGCCGACGCTGACGGTGGCGTTCGCCGTCGCAGGGGTGCTGTCGTTCGGTGCCGCGGTCCCCGCGCCGCCGGTGTCAGCCAGGACGAAGCCGACGCCGCCGGCCAGCAGGAGCGCTGCGATGCCTATCGCCGCGAGTGGTTGCGTATCCATACGTGCCAGATGTCCCCCAGCGGTATTTACCGCATCGGACGTTCAAACCCGCGTTTGACCCTTCTACGCCCGCTCGACGGAGATGTAGTGGACGGAGGTATCCACGTCCCGGCCGGCCGCGTCGTCGACTACGCGGTCGAGTCGGCCGGCCAGTTCGGGCGGGTCGGTCCCCGGCGGGATACCGACGGTGACGACGACGCGACGGGGTTCCCGGAAGATGACGGCGTTGCTCTGCTCGACTTCGACGCTCAGCACGCGGGCCGGCGGCTCGACGCTGCCTTCGACCTGTTCTCGTATCTCTGCGTCGGTCGTCGCCCGGGTGAACGAGTCGAGTGTCACGCCGCCGAGAAACGCCGAGAGGACGAGAATGGAGACGACGAGCACGCCGATGCGCTGTATCGTCGCCGAGCGCGCGTCGCTCTCGCGGAACCAGTGTTCCGGCCGGTAGCCCTGGTACCACAGTCCGACGAGGACGGCCAGGTTGATAGAGAGGATGTTCACCAGTACCAGGACGCCCGAGCCCAGCGAGACCAGCGGCTGGCCCCAGGCGATACCGATGCCGACCGTCGCCGCTGGCGGGATGAGCGCGACGGCTATCATCACGCCGACCAGCGCCGTCGAGACGCCCGAGGTAAGGCTCAACACGCCCGCCGCGCCCGCGCCCAGCGCCACGACCAGCGAGAGGAAGTCGGGCGCGACCCGCTCGCGGACCTGCTGTACCGTCGTCACGTCGGCTATCGGCGGGACGACGTTGGCCGTCCGGACCAGCACGGCGAAGGCCGTCGCGCTCGCGATGGCAAGCAGGAGGCCGACGGCCTGGAGCTTCACGCCGCGGACGAACAGTTCGCGGTCGTCGACGACGGTGCCGACGTTGGCCGTCATCGCCGGCCCGATGAGCGGCGCGATGACCATCGAGCCGACCACGACCGCCGGCGAATCGAGCAGGAGTCCGGCCGTCGCGATGACTGCGCTGACGACGGTCATGACGACGTAGGTCGACAGCGACGGCGCCAGCGCCTCGGCCTTCGCGGTCAGCTCTTCCCGGGCGATGCGGTCCTCGTCTTTCGCCTCGGCGTAGCGCTCTTCCAGCGCATCGAAATCGCGCGAGAGGACCGTGTTCGCCTCCGTGATAACCGTGTACGTGTCGCTGCTAAGCCCCACGTCGCGCAGCGCTTCCAGCACCGGCTCGACGGCGTTCGTCGGCAGCGGGAACGAGACGACGGCCTCGATGTCTCTGCCACTCGCCTCCTCGTGGACGATGTAGTCGACCCCTTCCTCGTCGAGGACGCCCTCCACCGCGTCGAGTTTGCCCCGCGGGACCGAAATCTGTACGAGCCGCACGGCTACCGCTGTGGTGGCTGTGGATAAAAACCCGGGTGGTGACGCGGGGACGGACGGCTGGTTGTCGGCACTCGCTGGTCACCGTTCCGCGGAACGCGACGCTCGCCGATTACCCACCGTCCCAGAAACGGAAACTGACGCGTTTTTCCCCGTCGGCGCAGTATCGCGGGTATGTTCGACTCTCGCCCCGACCGGAGCGCCGAAGTCGTCCTGGTCGGTCGCTCCAACGTCGGCAAGTCGACGCTGATGCGGGAGCTGACGGGCCACACCTTCGACACCGGGCAACGGCCCGGCGTCACCCGCAGCCCCAACCACTACGACTGGACCGGCCCCGACTTCGTGCTGACCGATTTGCCCGGCTTCGGTTTCATGAAGGGCGTCCCCGACGAGGTCCGCGAGCAGATAAAGACCGACGTGGTCCGCTACGTCGAGGACAACGCCGACAAAATCCTCGTCGGCATCCTCGTCGTCGACGGCAAGAGCGTCATCGACATCATCGACCGCCACTCTGGCCCCGACGAGATTCCCCACGACGTCGAGATGTTTCACTTCCTGCGCGAGGTTGGCGTCGAACCCGTCGTCGCCGTCAACAAGATGGACAAGGTCGACGACCGCGACGAGCGGCTGAACGACCTCTGTGACCGCCTCGGACTCTATCCGCCCTGGAAACAGTGGCAGGAGACCGTCGCCCCCATCAGCGCCAAGCGAGGCAACATCTCGGCGCTGACCGACGCGGTTCGACACCACCTCCACGAGGCCGAGCGGGACGACCTGTTCCAGTTCTTCTAAAGAACCTGTTTTCGCCCGGGGCCTCGCGCTCGCCTCCGGCGAGCGCTCAACCCCGGGCAAAAAACGTTCATGAAAAAAGCGCGAATCGCCAGAGGCGATTCGCGTTGAAACGGCTCGCTTCGCTCGCCGTATGCTATACCGAAGCTTGTCCTACCGGTGCGGTCCTCCTCCGTGGCCCTCAGCGCGCTTCGCTTCGCGACCGCCGAAACACAGTAGTAGCCGGCCACTGTCGGTCCGACAACATGGCTGGGATGGGTGCGACGATTGGCCGGATCGCCGACCGCGTCGCGGCCGTCGAGGACCGTCTCAACGACCACCTCCCGCCGTCGCTGAAGGTCGGCCTGGGCGTGCTCTACTGGTTCTCGACCCGCAAATCGGCGCGGTTCGACGCGTTCGCGGACCGGCCCCTCGTCCGTCGCTGGTCGGACCTCGCTATTCTCACGCTGTTCGCCCTGCAGGTCGGGACGCTGGCGCTGGTCACGGTGGCCGCGGGCAACGCGCTGGGCCGGGAGCCGACGGCGCTGAACGACCCGGTCAACACCGTCGCGATTCCGGGCGTCAACGACTTCATGCCGCTGGCCTCGACGCCCTACATCGCCCTCGCGCTCGTGGTCGCTACCGTCGTCCACGAGGGCGGCCACGCGCTGGCCTGCCGGGCCGAGGGCGTCCCCATCGAGGAGTGGGGCGTCGCGCTGCTGGGCGGGGTCGTCCCGCTGGCGGGCTACGTGTTGCCCGCCGACGCGCTCGACGAGGCCGGCGCCCGGACGCGGATGCGCGTGTTCGCGCTGGGGGTCCAGCACAACCTCGTCGTGACCCTCCTCACGGGCGCCGTCCTCCTGAGTCCGCTCACGGCCTCGCCGACCGAGGCATTCCTCACCTACTTCGGCTGGGCGGCGACGGGCGGGACGGCGCCCACGGCCGCGGCCGTCGCGGCGCTGGGACCGCTGACGAACGTCTGTTTCTGGCTCGTCCTGCTGAACGCGAACGTCGGGCTGTTAAACGCCCTGCCCGTCGGCCCGCTGGACGGCGGGCGCGTCCTCTCGGAGTCGCTCGCCGCGCTCGGCGAGCGCACCGGCTACGCCGTCCCGTCGCGACTCCGGCGGACGACCCTCTTCGCGACGAGTAGCTTCGTCGTGGGGTTGCTCGTCGTCGCTATCCTCGGGCCGTACCTGTGACTGACGCGGGGCTGTGGACGTGACGCCGCTCGAAAAACCGCCTGCCGCTACTCGAAATACGCTACGACCGAGCGAACGACGGGAGATTAGGCGACGTTGAACCCTTTGTCGCGCAGGAAGTCCTCGACGCGACCGGTGTGGTTCCCCTGGAGCTCGATCTGGCCGTCCTCGACCGTCCCGCCGCAGGCGAACTTGGACTTCAAGTCCGACGACAGCGAGTCCATGTCCACGTCCTTCGGGTCGAACCCCTCGATTATCGTTACCTCCTTCCCGTAGCGGCGCTCGTCGATGCGGATGTTGATCTCCTGAGACTCCTTGGCCACGTCTTCGCAGACGCAGAGCTCCTCAGGCAACCCGCACGTCGAGCAGACTTCCGACATTACAATGGGCCGTACGAAACCTTCGTATTAAACACTGTCGGGGGAAAGCCCGGCCTACCGCTCGGAAACGACGGCGTCGGCGATGTCGATGGCCTCCTCGGCCGCGGCCTCCGAGACGGTCCCGCCGTACCGGAGCCGTTCGCGCAGTCCGGCCAGCCGTCGCACGTCGTCGTCGGCGTCGACGGCGTCGAGGTACGCCCGAACCGTCTCGCCGGGCCGGCGCTCGCGGTGGCGCTCGCCGACGACGTACATCGCCCGCTGGAACGCCGTCTCGATGTCTTGCTCCGGGTTCTCGGGCGACTGATAGCGCAGCCACAGGCCCCGCGAGACACGCTCGGGCACGCCGGCGTGGCGGAGTCCGGCCGCGGTGCCCAGGAGGGCAATAGCCCCCAGCGCGGCCTCCTCGCGGGAGGGGAGGCCGGGGAACTGACTGTCGTCGTCGCCGGTCCCCGTCCCCGTGGCCGTGGTCCCGGGCGTCCGCGTCGCCCCTGGTTCCCGCGTCTCTGTGGGCGTGGGCGTCGGCGTGGGGGTCCGTCCCGGCGCCGGCGTCTCGGACGAGGTGGCCGTCGGTGTCGGCGTGGGCCCGCTCTCGGTGGGCGTCTCCTCGTCGGTACCGTCGTCGGCCTCCTCCTCGTCGATGCGCTGTTGCTCGGCCGCCTGTCGGGGACCGCCCGGCGTCGGGTCGAACTGCACCCAGCCCCAGTCCTCGACGTACATCTCGACCCAGGCGTGGGAGTGCAGCCCGCGGACCTTCCACCGGTCCGGCCCGACTGCCTCGCCGGGGGTGTAGCCGACGGTCATCCTGGCGGGGATGTCTTGCGTGCGCAACATGACGGCCATCGTCGTCGCGAAGTAGGTGCAGTACCCCTCGCTCATCGCGTGGAGGAACCGGTCGGCGACGTTGCGCCGCGGCCGGGAGACGGAAAGCGAGTAGTCGCGGTTCTGCCTGAGCCACCGCTCGATGACCAGCGCGGTCTGGTAGGGCGTCTCGGCGTTCTCGGTCAGCGTCTCGGTCGTCTCGGCGACCCGGTCGGGCGTGCTCTGGGGCAACTGGAGGTACGTCTCCGCCACGTCGTCGGGGTAGTCGTCGCCGGCGGTCCGAAGCTCCGACTCGCTGGCGTCGACGAGTTCGCTCTCGACCCGGTAGCTGTCGCCGGCCCGGAGCCCCGACTCGGGCTGGAGCCCGTCGTGTCTCGTCACCAGGACCTCTGGGTCGCCCTCGTAGCGCACCGGTTTCCACGCCGCGGGGACGGTGCCGATGTCCGATTCGACCTCGACGGTCTGGCTGAGTTCGCGCGTCCGGTCGGCCGGCCCGTCGCCGATGTACTCCCCGTCGTCGTACTCCCTCACGCTCCCGGTCCGGACCCAGCCGTCGCCGGTGTAGCGGTCGTAGGTTCCGACGCGCCAGTATCGGGGCTCCGGCGCCGTGACGGTGAAGCGGTGGGTCGAGGAGAGCGACAGCGACCCCTGGACCGTCAGCGACTCGCCGGCGTCGACGAGGCTCCCCTCGACGGTCCCGCCGGAGCCGCCAAGCACCGACAGGACCGTTCCCTCGACGCCGGGGATGCGCGAGACGACGGTCGGCAGGACGACGACGGCCGCGAGCTGTGCCAGCACTGACCGCCGTCCGGCGTCGATACCGTCCTCGCCGTCGGTGATTGTCGGCGAAGCGCCCGACGGGGCCGTCCCCGCGCGCCCCTCGCTCGCGACCGAATCGAGTGTGCCAAAGCCGATACCGGCGATACCCCCGACTACCCCGAGCAGCGTCGTCACGACGCCGGCGTCGGTCGTCAACACGAAAAAGGAGAGCGTGAGGCTGGCGACGAAGACGGCCGTCACGTACCACCGCCGGAGCGCGAAGTAGGTCGTCAGGAACACCGGCGCGGCGACGAAGGAGGTGACCCACAGCCGGACGTTCGCAATCTGGAGCAGTCGGCGCCCGGTCAGCAACTCGACGGTGTCGGCGAGCAACACGCCAAAGGAGGGGTTGGTCGTGAGGTTCGTGACGTACCACAGCAGCCCGGCCCCGAAGAGGGCCGCGCCGATGACGATGGCGAGGACGGGGTGGACCAGTCGGGCCAGCAGCGCGGCCGCCACCAGCGCGACGGCGGCCACGAGCAGGAACTGCGTCGGCGAGCCGACCACGTCGATGAGGTGGTACATCGTCCGCAGGGGCGCTCCGAGCGCCAGCGCGACCGCAAGCAGGGCGAGGACGCGGGGCTGGGACCACGGGAGCCGGCCGGCGAGACGGCTCACGCGCCCACCCCCGAGACCAGCGGGTTCTCGCGGCCCGCGGTCAGGTCGTCGAACGCCTCGGTCCGGTCGGCGACGTGGACGACGACGCCGCCGTCGGTGGCGCTCACGAGCACGTCCGCTTCTTCCTCGCGGCCGCTCGGGCCCTCGCCGGTGCGTGCCAGGGCTTCGAGCAGCCGGGTCCGGTGACGCTCGCCGTAGCCCGCCGGCACGGTCCCGTCGGGCGTCGCCAGTTCGACCCCGAAGCCGCTCCGGAGCGCGCCGACGGCGACGGTGGCCGCGGCGGCCGCCATCGCGTCCCCGTGGCCCGCCTTCGCCCGCGCGGCCACGAGCAACTCCTCGTCCTCGCTGTCGTCGTCGAACTCCGTGACCAGCAGGTCGTCGCGCTTGGCGCTCGACTTCCAGTGGATGTCCCGCAGCGAGTCCTCGGGCGCGTACTCACGGAGCCGGTCGAACGTCTCTCGGTTCTCGGCGTCGGGGGTGAACGTGCGGACGAACGCGTCGGGCCCGCCCAGCCGGTACACCGGCGGGAACACCAGCACGCTGTCGGTGGCCTCGACGGTACCGCTGGCAGTCACGAGCCCGAGCGAGTCGGTGACGGTCACGTCGACGGGCCCCAGGTCGTACTCACCCCGGCGCTCGTAGGGCAGGTCGAACGAGAGGGTCGCCGGCAGCGAACAGCGCGCCGTCGCCGTCCCGCCCAGCGCGTCCGGTCGGTGGTCGGTGAGCCGGGCGACGCCGCTGCCCCCGGCGGTGAGTTCGAGCGTCCGGGACTCGCCGGCAAAGCCCCGCCGGAGCGACGACCGTTCGACGGCCGGGATGCCGGTCAGCGAGACCTGGACCGCCGCGCCCAGCAGGGCGACAAAGAGCGGCGCGGCGATGGCGCCCAGCCCCGGCTGGCCGAACTGCGTGCCGACGACGGTCGCCCCGACGGCGATAGCGAGGGCGCCGACGCCCCGGAGGGTCGGGCGCATTCACTCGACGGCGACCCGGTCGAGGGCCGCCGTGACGAGTGCGTCGGCGGTCTGCTCGCTGTCGTCGGTCCGGATGCGGTGGGGGAGGACGACCGGGGCCTCGGTCTGGACGTCGTCCGGCACCACGTAGTCCCGACCGTCGAGGACCGCCCGCGCCTGCGCGGCCCGCAGCAGGTTGATGCTCCCTCGCGGACTCACGCCCAGGCGGGCGTGCTCGCGGGTGTACGCGGCGAGTCGCGTCGCGTAGGCCCGAATCGGCTCTTCGACCGTGACCGCCCCCACGCGCTGGCGGGCCGCCTGCAGTTCCCCGAGCGTGGCGACCGCGGAGAGCTCGTCGATGGGGTGGTCACCGACGACCTCGCCGAGCATCGCCGTCTCCTCGGCGGCGTCGGGATACCCCAGGCGCAGCTTCGTCATGAACCGGTCGAGTTCGGCCATCGGCAGGTCGTAGGCCTTGTGCTGTTCGACGGTGTTCTGCGTGGCGATGACGGTGAAGGGCTGGGGAATCTCCCGGGTCGTCCCGTCGGCCGAGACCTGCCCCTCCTCCATCGCTTCCAGCAGCGCCGACTGTGTCTTCGGCGGCGCCCGGTTTATCTCGTCGCCGAGGACGACGTTGGCGAAGATGGGGCCCGGACGGAACTCGAACTCCCCGGTCTTCTGGTTGTAGACGTTGACGCCGGTGACGTCCGTCGGCAGCAGGTCCGGCGTGAACTGCACGCGCTTGAACTCCCCGTCGACGCTCGCGGCGACCGACCGGGCCAGCATCGTCTTCCCGACGCCGGGGACGTCCTCCAGCAGGACGTGTCCACGACCCAGCAGCGCCGTGACGATGTGCTCGATGGCCTCGTGGTGGCCGACGATGACCTCCTCGACGTTCTCGATGACCCCGGTCGCGAGGCGTGACGCGTCCCGGAGCGCGCTGTCCGACTGCTGGCTGGCTGTCGTGTCTGTCATGGGTGATAAGGGTTGAGGGGAGTATCGGGCCGGAACCCCGGCCGTTCAGGGCGTCTGGTTCCAGTTACCTGCCTGTTCGGCACGGGAATATGTAACTCTGCTGGAGGGCAAGGTTATTACGTACGTAGCGCCCCCTCGGCAAATCTCGCCGCTTCTAGGCCCGTTCCCAGTCCTTGCACTCGACACAGACGAGTTCGCCCTCCTGCTGCCAGCGCCGCTGAACCGTCTCGCCGCAGGCCCCACACTCGGCGCCCGCGCCGTCCCAGGCGTAGGTCGTCGTCGCCGGTTCGACGCCGTCCGTCTCGGCGGCCGCCGCCGGATCCGTCTCGCCTGACTCCGTGTGGGCCGCCTCGCCCGCCTCCGCGTCGGCCTGCTGCGCCTCGGCGTCCTCGCCCGACTCGCCGCCGAGAAAATCGTCCAGCGAGGCTTCTTCGCTCATGCCTTGCCCTGTGTCCGCCCGCGGCAAATAGCTGTCTGCTTTCCGTGGCCGGTCGTCTGTAGATGAGCGAAATAGACTGCGAACAGCCAGAAAGCCCCACCCATGCCAGCAGCTCCACCGGCTATAGGTGGGGCTTTCTGGCTCTATCAGTCGTTCTCCGCTAAACTAACCACCGCCCCGTGGTCTGGGGTCCGGTCGATACCGCGTGGACAGCACTCAGATGTCCTTCTCGATGACGTACCCCCACTTCTCGTAGTCTCTGTTCTCGTAGTACTGGTGTGTCTCCGCTTGGGCCAGCGGGGACGCCAGCGCGACGGATTCGCACCCGCGCTCGTCAGCCCACTCTTCTACGTGTCGTAAGAGCGACGTGCCGTACCCCTGCTCTCGGTTCGCTTCGTCTACGACCAGGTCGTAGAGCCATGCGTGGCGCGTGTGGTGCAGGTGCTGTCTCACGAGTACGCCAGCCACGCCGACCAACTCGTCGCCGACGAAGCCCCCGAACAGGTGGTACTCGTCGTCCCCTGTCCATGCCAGTACGTCCTCGGGGTCGGCATCGCTCCACAGCTGGCGGAGAATCGGGACTGCCCCACGGCGCTCGCTTTCGGTGAGTAGTTCGCGGACGTCCATGCCGACACATGACAGCGACGGGAACAAAAATCGTCTCGTGGCTACCAGCGTGACCATCTCGAACCGTTTACACGGTGTCCCTGTCCCGGGACGAACGGCAATTCCGCCCTGTCACACCAGCGGCGAGCGGAAACACAAAGTAGGCCCACCGCAAAGCGGCGGGTATGCAAAGTCTCGTCTCGCAGTTCGTCCAGAGCGTCCTCGACATGCCCGGGAAGTTCATCGACATCGCGATGGCCGACCCCCTCTCCGCAGTGCTCATCCTCGTCGGCGCGGTCCTGGTCGGCGCCGCCTCGGCGGTCTTTGGCTATCTGACGCTTGGCGCCGTGGTCTCGCTGGTCATTCGGCCGGGAAGCGGTCCGTCGCCGCCCCGAGAAGCGCAATAGCGTCCTCGACGTCCGGACCCAGCGGCGAGGCGAAGACGACGCTGTCGGCGTACTCTCGCAGTGCTTCGGTCCGCTCGGCCACGTCCGCCGGTGTGCCGGCGATACAGAACGCGTCGAGCATCGGCTCCGTCACGAGGCCGAACGCGTCCTCGAACTCGCCGGCGGAGATGGCGTCGCCGATGTCGCTGGCGACCTCGCGGTCGATGCCGTGGCGGTCGAGGACGGGGGGCGGTGAGCCCGCAGTGACGAACGCCACTGGCGGCCGGGCGGCCTCGCGGGCCGCGTCGGCGTCCTCGGCGACGCTCACGCTGGCGTAGGCCGCGAGGTCGAACTCGCTCTCGGCGACGCGGTCCTCGGCCATCGAGTCGACCTGCTCGCGGGCCCAGGCGAGGTCCTTCGGGTGCGAGCCGTTGTACAGCGCGCCGTCGGCGTGTTTGGCGGCCATCTTCGTCATGTGTGGGCCCTGCGCGCCGACGTAGACCGGAATCTCGCCGACCTCGTAGTTCAGCCCGGCGTCGTCCGCCCGGAAGGTGCCGTCGTGGTCGACGCGCTCGCCGTCCCACAGCCGCTGGGCGACCTTGAACGTCTCAAGCACCCGGCGCAAGGCGTCGTCGTGGTCGAACCCGAGATTCCGAATCGTGGACTTATCGCCCGGCCCGACGCCGAAGAGCGCGCGGCCGTCGCTCACTTCCTCGAGCGTCGCGACCCGCGAGGCGAGCGTGACGGGGTGGGTCTCGTAGGGGTTGGCGATGCCCGGTCCCACCAGGAGTTCGTCGGTCGCCTGCGCCATCGACGACAGCGCCACGAACTGGTCGCGGTTGTTGTAGTGATGGCTCGCAAAGACCGCGTCGAACCCCTCCTCTTCGGCGGTGACGGCGTAGTCGGTGAGCTGTGCCACTGGCTCTTCCGGTGTGAGTTCAATCGCGTACATGAGACCACTCCCTGAGTGCGTCCCGGACGACGTCTCTGTCGTCTGGGCGGTAGAGTTCGTCGCTGCCCGCGTGGTCGCCGAAGTCGAAGCCACGAATCACGGCGACCGGCGTGCCGCCGTCGCCCTCGCCGGTGACGAGGTTCCCGGCGGCGGCGAGTTCGTCGACGACGGCCTGGACCGTGACGCCGAGTTCCCGGCCGTCGCGGTCCGACTCGCCCCGCCAGTCGCGGGCGGCGGCCGTCCCGGCCCAGCCCAGCGCGACGCCGCGCTGGCCCAGGCGGAAGGGTCGACCGGAGGTGTCAGTGACGATGACCGCCACGTCCACCCCGCACTGTTTGGCCAGCCCCGCCCGGATTCGCTCGGCGCAGGCCGTCGGGTCCTCGGGGAGGAGCAGCAGGTCCGCGTCGGGCACGTTCGAGCGGTCGATGCCCGCGTTGACCGTGATGTGACCGAAGCGCGTCACGGCGAGGATAAAGGGCGCCTCGGTCAGTATCTCCTCGCTCTCCTCGATGACCGCCTGCGCGAAGCGGGGGTCCTTCTCCTCGCCCGCGATTTCCGCGATGCCGTCGGCGATGCGCCGGGCGCGTTCGCCCGCCGGGAACTCCGACAGGTCCGCCTGCCGGCCCGCGGCCTTCGAGACGATGGTGCTTGCCACACAGACCACGTCGCCCTCGCGCAGGTCGGCCTGCTCGGCGACGAGTTCGGCGACCGCGTCGCCGCGGCGAACCTCCGGCAGCCCCTCGACCGCGAAGACCTCCATACCCTCCCTGTGGACTCCGCGGGAAAAAGGACGCCGTTACTCGCAAGGCCCGCCGTTCGTGGCAATGGCTGCCGGTGTCCGCGACGCGTGGGCCGGTGACGACCGCCACTCCGTCCGGGTCCTCGCTGCTCACGGGTCGCTCTCTCCGCTCGCTTTCGAGGCCTCCCGCCGGTCGCCCTCGCTACGCCTCGTGTAGTTCCACGTCCAGCGCGCCGTCGTCGACCGTCGCCGTCAGCATCGTCGCCCGGTCGGCCGGCGCCGCCCCCGTCGCGCTCCCCGGGTTCAACAACCGGACGCCGCCGTGGGTCGCGTCCATCACTTCGTGGGTGTGGCCGGCCACGCCGACCGCCTCCGCACTCGCTTCCTCGCGGACGACGGTCGCGACGCGGTCCGCGTAGCCGCGCTTCGACCCGGTGCCGTGCGTGACGACGAACGTCACCCCGCCCAGTTCGACCGTCGCGCGGTCTGGCAGCCCGATTCTGGGGTCCATGTTCCCGCCGACGGCGGTCAGCCTGGCGGCCATCGCGCGGACGTTCGACAGCGCGCCCTCGCTGTCGAAATCGCCCGCGTGGACCACGTGGTCGGCGGCCGCGATGCGCTCGCGGAACGGGTCGGGAATCCGACTCGCCCGCGAGGGGATGTGCGTATCGCTGATGAGCGCGATATCCATAGCCGGGGTTCTCGCCCGCGGGACAAAACAGTTCGTCGGGTCGCCGGTTACTCCGCCGCCTCGGCCGCCGGGACGACCGACTCCAACTCCTCCAGGCGCTCGACGAGGCGGTCCAGCCCGGCGTTGATGTCCGCGACGCGCTCGGCGATGTCGTCTGCCGGTACCGCGCCCTGTGGCGTCGGCTCGACCAGCCCGTCGTCCTCCAGCATCCGCAGCGAGTAACGCACCTTGTGTTCGGGAATCCCGGTCTCCTCGGCCAGCCGCACGATACCGATGGGGCCGTCGTCGATGACCGCACCGAGTATCGAGAGGTCCCGGCTCTCCTTCTCGACCTGATCGCGTAGTCGCTCCATGCCCATTCGTATCTAGAGGTATCCGGTGACGGTATATAAGCGCCGTCCTCCAGAGCGAGGCCCCGAACGCAGTGAGGGGCCTCGAAGCGAAGCGGTGACCGTAGGGAACCGCAGAGCCGCGGTCCGGATGTGACGGTCGCTCACTCTCCCGCTGCTCGCGGGTCACTCCGTTCCTGTAACGAGGGTCCTCCCTCCGGTCGGACCCCCGTTACTCCTCTACCGGTTTGCGCCGCAACTCGTCGAGCTGGTCGCGCAGCTTCGACAGCTCCGTCTCCAGTTCCTCACGGCGGTCGATGAGCGTCGACAGTTCCTCGGTGTTGACCGAGAAGTCCTCGTCAAGGGCGACGTCCAGGGCGTCGGTGGTCGCGGCCGCCAGATCCGTCGAGACGCGCAACACCTCACTGGGGGTCCCCCGGGACTCGTACAGCTCCTGGTCGCCCGACAGCGGACTGTAGGTTATCATCGGCGACTCGACCCCGTGGTGGTACGAGACGGTGTAGCTCGTGTCCGTGACGGGGTTCAGGCGGTCCTCAGCACGCTCGGTCCGAACGATGTTGAACGGCTCCGCCAGCGTCGGGTAGGTGCCGGCGAGGTCCCGCAGCCGGTCGGCGGCGGTCACGTCCAGTTGGGCCTCGACGTCGCCGAAGAACTGCCGCGAGTTAGTGAGCGAGAACGCCACCGTGTAAAACACCGCCTCGTCGCTGTCGGCGAGGTTCCGGAGCCGCTCGCGGACCGCCCCGTGGCGCCCCTCGATGGTGAGCTTCTCCAGTTCCTCCAGCAGCGCCCGGACCCCCTCTTCCCGGTCGAGGAACGCCTCGACGATGGCGCCCGGCATCTCCTCACCCTCGATATCGTCCATGCCTGCCCATGGTACCGGCCGACTAAACAGTCTGTCGGCGGGCACAAAAGATATACCGTGGTACGGTGACGTACCACACGTCCACCCCGAGGTGGACCTATGACAGGGACGGGGGGCTTTGCCCCCGTTGGTGCGCGTGGTTCCGGCGAGTGACGGCGCTGTGGCTTCCGGGCTATCTTTTGCCCTACTTTCGGGGCTTCGGACAACTGTGTGGTCCGCTACCAGTGGACAACGGAGCCCGGCGGCTATCCGGACTCGGCTACGGAGATGCGATAGCTCGCGGATTGGTACACTTCGGCCGAAATACTGATCTCGTGGGAGCCGGACTGATTCGCGGTGTACACGAAGGTGCCCGTGTCGTGTGTCACCTTTCTGACGGTCGCGTAATCCTTTCGTGCAGGTATCCGGCCGGATATCGTCTGCTTCGGTTCTGGGAGGCCGATCGACCAGTAGCCCCGAGCACCGTCCGAGAAATCGATCGTAATTCGGTCACCGCTGTCGACGCTGAGAGTGTACGATTCTGACTGGTTTTGGAGCGGATCTTCGGAGGCCACTGTGCCACTGTACGGCGGCCCACCGGAGTCGGGACCAGAAGGGGACACCGGTCCGAGCGCGATCACCAGGACGAGAACGACACCTCCGGCCCCGACGACCCGACTCGCCTTTTGACGGTCCATACCGTACAGCCCTACGCACCCGGCGAGGACGACAGCATCGAGAACAGCTATCACAAACAGCGTCGAGATAACTTCCACCAGAGCGACCGTCCCGACCGTAGCCAACACGGCGTACAAGATACCGATGACCGCGGTGGTGAGTAGCCATGCGCTTAGCCAGATGCCGCTCCATCTGAGCCAGTTGTGCATACGGAATGTACACGCAATTTCCTGTATAGTTATACCCCGTTTACAAATCCGTTTTTGCTCGCCCGGAGCGGGATTTGAACCCGAGCGAGACTCACCACGTTCGTCTCGCGTGATTCAAATCCCTCTCGGTCGTCCAGCGAAACCAGAACGCGACGCGATGAAACGCGTCGCTTGGGAGTTTGATTTCGAAGAAGCGCCCGGAGCGGGATTTGAACCCGCGTCACAACCGTGACAGGGTTGTATGATGGGCCACTACACCATCCGGGCACGCTGCCTTACTGCACTCAATCGTATCCCGGTGTTAGTATTAAGGCTTTCCAAAGGAGGGCGCCCTGCCATGGAACCACTTGACGGGACCCAAACCTCTATATCCGTTCTGGGCGAATCCGGTGATAACGCAAGCCGTTCTCCCCCGCAGTGGGTCGGGGGTCCAGTAGCTACTGCCGGCCGAGTTGGTAAGTGTTATTAGGGTGCCGACTATAGCGACCTGTAGTATCTCGTGACAGCCACCTTCTCCAGCCACAGGCCCCACGCACGCACACACACATGGTAGATGTAAGTCAACACGACCTCGTCCCCGACCACAGCGTCGTCGACGAGGCAGACCTCGAAGCAGTGCTCGACGAGTACGACATCAAGAAGACCGACCTCCCGAAGATAAAACGCGCCGACCCCGGACTGCCGGACGAGGCCGAGGTCGGTGACGTCATCCGAATCGAACGCGACTCGCGAACCACCGACACGGCAGTCGTCTATCGACTGGTGGTCGAATAATGGACACACAGGACCGACGCGCTATATCGCGTGAGTACTTCGCGAAGGAACGGCTCGCAGAACACCACTTCCGCTCGTTTAACGCCTTCCTCGACCGAGGGATGCAGCAGGTGGTCGACGAGAAAGAGACCATCGACACCGACATCGGCGACAAGGAAGGCCAGGAGCCGGTGTGGGTCGAACTGGGCGACGTCCGCGTCGTCACGCCCCGCGTCCGAGAGGCCGACGGGAGCGAGGAACTGCTCTATCCCCAGGAGGCCCGCCTCCGGAACATCACCTACTCCGCGCCGGTGTTCATGGAGATGGCCATCGTCCGGGGCGGCGAGGAGGAACCCGAGGAAGTCGTCGACCGCACCGAGACCAAGATTGGCCGGATGCCAATCATGGTCGGCTCGAACAAGTGTAACATCGCCGGCTTCACCCGCGAGGAACTCATCGACATCGGCGAGGACCCGGCCGACCCCGGCGGCTACTTCTGTGTCAACGGCTCCGAGCGCGTCCTGATGACGAGCGAGGACCTGGCGCCGAACAAGATTCTGGCCGAGTACGACACGAAGTACGGCGACGAGGTGCAGGTCGCCAAGACCTTCTCCCAGCGCCGTGGCTACCGCGCGCTGGTCCTCTGTGAGCGGACCCGCGACGGGCTTCTTGAGGTCTCCTTCCCTTCCGTCTCGGGCTCTATCGACTTCGTCACGCTCGTTCGCGCCCTCGGACTCGAATCCGACGAGGAGATCGTCCACCGCGTCTCCGAGGACCCGGAAATCGTGAAGTTCATGCTCGAAAATCTGGAGGAAGCGGAGGTCCAGACGACCGAGGAGGCAATCGAGACGCTCGGCCAGCGCGTCGCCTCCGGCCAGGGCAAGAACTACCAGCTCAAGCGGGCGAACTACGTCATCGACCGCTACCTCTTGCCACACCTCCACGAGGAGGGCGTCGACGAGGAGGAGGTCCGCATCAACAAGGCGTACTACCTCTGCCGGATGGCCGAGGCGTGTTTCGAACTCGCCCTGGAACGCCGCGAGGCCGACGACAAGGACCACTACGCAAACAAGCGTCTGAAGGTCAGCGGCGACCTGATGACCGACCTGTTCCGGACCGCGCTGAACAAGCTCGCCCGGGACGTGAAGTACCAGCTCGAACGCGCGAACATGCGGAATCGGCAGCTCTCCGTCTCCACGGTGGTCCGGTCGGACGTGCTGACCGAACGGCTGGAACACCCCATCGCGACGGGGAACTGGGTCGGGGGTCGCTCGGGCGTCTCCCAACTGGTCGACCGCACCGACTTCATGGGCGTGCTCTCACACCTGCGGCGCCTGCGCTCGCCGCTCAGCCGCTCCCAGCCACACTTCGAAGCCCGGGACCTGCACGCGACCCAGTGGGGTCGCATCTGTCCCTCCGAGACGCCGGAGGGGCCGAACTGCGGGCTCGTGAAGAACTTCGCACAGGCGATGGAGCTGTCACAGGACGTCGCGGACGCACAGGGGCTGAAACAGGAACTCGCGGACATGGGGGTCCAGGGCATCCCCGGTATCGAATCCATCGAACAGACGCCCGCGGACGACTAACATGAGTCAGAGCCGAGAAGCCAAAGTATACGTCAACGGTAGCCTGGTCGGGACACATCCCGACCCCGAACAGCTCGCAGAACAGGTCCGACAGGCCCGACGCCGGGGGGACGTCTCCCAGATGGTCAACGTCTCGGTGAAGGGACGGACCGACGAGGTCATCATCAACGCCGACGCCGGACGGGCCCGCCGCCCGCTGCTCGTCGTCGAGAACGGCGAGCCGCTGATGACCGACGAACAGGTCGAGGCCGTCAAGAACGGCGACCTGGAGTTCGAGGAACTCGTCGAGCGCGGCCTCGTGGAGTTCATCGACGCCGAGGAGGAGGAGGATATCCTCGTCGGGGTCAGCGAGGACGAACTCACGGAGAACCACACCCACCTCGAAGTCGACCCGCAGCTGATGTTCGGTATCGGCGCGGGGATGATTCCGTACCCCGAGCACAACGCCAGCCCGCGGATTACGATGGGGTCGGGGATGATAAAGCAGTCGCTGGGCCTGCCCAGCGCGAACTACCGCATCCGGCCCGACACCCGCCAGCACCTGCTGCACTACCCGCAGCTCTCGATGGTCAAGACCCAGACCACGGAGCAAATCGGTTACGACGACCGGCCCGCCGCGCAGAACTTCGTCGTCGCCGTCATGAGCTACGAGGGGTTCAACATCGAGGACGCCCTCGTGATGAACAAGGGGTCGGTCGACCGCGCGCTGGCTCGCTCCCACTTCTTCCGGACCTACGAGGGCGAGGAACGGCGCTACCCCGGCGGGCAGGAGGACCGCTTCGAGATGCCCGACGAGGACGTGCGCGGCGCTCGCGGCGAGGAGGCGTACACGCACCTCGACGACGACGGCCTCGTCAACCCGGAGACCCAGGTCGGCGAGAACGCCGTCCTGCTCGGGAAGACGTCGCCCCCGCGGTTCCTCGAAGAGCCCGACGACATGGGCGGGCTCTCGCCCCAGAAGCGACGCGAGACCAGCGTGACCATGCGCTCGGGCGAATCCGGCGTCGTCGACACGGTGACGCTGATGGAGGGTGAGGACGGTTCCAAGCTCTCGAAGGTCTCCGTGCGCGACGAGCGCATCCCCGAACTGGGCGACAAGTTCGCCAGCCGTCACGGCCAGAAGGGCGTCGTCGGCCACATCGCGCCCCAGGAGGACATGCCCTTCACCGAGGAGGGGGTCGTCCCGGACCTCGTCATCAACCCGCACGCGCTGCCCTCGCGCATGACCGTCGGCCACATCCTGGAGATGATCGGCGGGAAGGTCGGCGCCCTCGAAGGGCGTCGCGTGGACGGCACCGCCTTCACCGGGGAGGACGAGGAGGAACTGCGTGGCTCCCTGGAGGAACACGGCTTCGACTCCTCGGGCAAGGAGACGATGTACTCCGGCGTGACCGGCGAGAAGATTGAAGCCGACATCTTCGTCGGCGACATCTTCTACCAGAAGCTGTATCACATGGTCTCGAACAAGCTGCACGCCCGCTCGCGCGGGCCGGTGCAGGTGCTGACCCGCCAGCCCACGGAAGGCCGGGCCCGCGAGGGCGGCCTGCGCGTGGGTGAGATGGAACGCGACGTGCTCATCGGGCACGGCGCGGCGATGGCGCTCAAGGAGCGCCTGCTCGACGAGTCCGACCGCGAGTGGATAAACGTCTGTGGCAAGTGTGGGATGACCGCCGTCGAGAACGTCGAACAGCGACGTATCTACTGCCCCAACTGCGAGGAGGAGACCGACATCCACGAGGTCGAGATGTCCTACGCGTTCAAACTCCTGCTCGACGAGATGAAGGCGCTGGGCATCGCCCCGCGCATCGAACTGGAGGACGCCGTATGAGTTCACAACAGACACCACAGGAGATCGGGTCGCTCAGCTTCGGGCTGATGGACCCCGAGGAGTACCGCGAGATGTCGGCCACGAAAGTGATCACGGCCGACACCTACGACGACGACGGCTTCCCCATCGACATGGGGCTGATGGACCCGCGCCTGGGCGTCATCGACCCCGGCCTGGAGTGTAAGACCTGCGGGAAACACAGCGGGTCGTGCAACGGCCACTTCGGCCACATCGAACTCGCCGCGCCCGTCATCCACGTCGGCTTCGCGAAGCTCATTCGCCGCCTGCTTCGGGGCACCTGCCGGGAGTGCTCCCGGCTCTGTCTCGACGAGCACGAGCGCGACGAGTTCCGCGACCGACTCCAGCGGACCCGCGACCTGGGTCGTGACTTGAACGACGTGACCAAGGCCGCCATCCGGCAGGCCCGCAAGAAGGACACGTGTCCGTTCTGCGGCGAGAAGCAGTACGACATCAAACACGAGAAGCCGACGACCTACTACGAGGTCCAGCAGGTGCTCTCGGCCGACTACCCCGGCCGCATCGCCGAGGCCATGGAGGAGGCCGACGACCGCATCACGCCAAGCGACCTCGCCGAGGAGACCGGCATCGACGCCGGCCGCGTCCAGGAGATTATCAGCGGTGACTTCCGCCCGCGACAGGAGGACCGCCGGGCCATCGAGAAGGCCCTCTCCGTCGACCTCACCGAGGAGGACATGAACAAGCTGATGCCCTCCGACATCCGGGACTGGTTCGAGGACATCCCGGACGAGGACATCGAGGTCCTGGGGATGAACCCCGAGCGCTCCCGGCCGGAGTGGATGATTCTGACCGTCCTGCCGGTGCCGCCGGTCACCGCTCGTCCCTCGATTACGCTGGACAACGGCCAGCGCAGCGAGGACGACCTGACCCACAAGCTCGTGGACATCATCCGCATCAACCAGCGGTTCATGGAGAACCGCGAGGCGGGTGCCCCACAGCTCATCATCGAGGACCTCTGGGAGCTGCTGCAGTACCACGTCACCACGTTCATGGACAACGAGATTTCGGGCACGCCGCCGGCGCGACACCGCTCCGGTCGCCCCCTGAAGACCCTCTCCCAGCGCCTGAAGGGCAAGGAGGGCCGCTTCCGTGGCTCCCTGTCGGGCAAGCGTGTCAACTTCTCCGCTCGTACCGTCATCTCGCCGGACCCGACCCTCTCGCTGAACGAGGTCGGCGTCCCCGAACGGGTCGCCCGCGAGATGACCCAGACGATGAACGTCAACGAGCGCAACCTCGACAACGCCCGGCGCTACGTCGCCAACGGGCCCGAGGGCCACCCCGGCGCCAACTACGTCCGCCGGCCCGACGGCCGCCGCCTGAAGGTGACCGAGAAGAACTGCGAGGAACTCGCAGAGAAGGTCGAGCCCGGCTGGGAAGTGTCCCGGCATCTGGTCGACGGCGACATCATCATCTTCAACCGGCAGCCGTCGCTGCACCGGATGTCCATCATGGCCCACGAGGTCGTGGTGATGCCGTACAAGACGTTCCGGCTCAACACCGTCGTCTGTCCGCCCTACAACGCCGACTTCGACGGCGACGAGATGAACATGCACGCGCTGCAAAACGAGGAGGCCCGCGCGGAGGCCCGGGTCCTCATGCGCGTGCAGGAACAGATGCTCTCGCCGCGCTTCGGCGAGAACATCATCGGGGCCATCCAGGACCACATCAGCGGGACCTACCTGCTGACCCACACCAACCCGCAGTTCAACGAGACGCAGGCCCTGGACATGCTCCGGGCGACGCGTATCGACGAGCTGCCCGCCCCGGACGGCGAGGACGAGACCGGCGAGCCCTACTGGACCGGCCGAACGCTGTTCTCGGAGCTGCTGCCCGACGACCTGAACCTCGAATTTACGTCCTCCGCCGGCGACACCGTCGTCATCGAGGACGGCCAGATGGTCTCGGGCACCATCGACGAGGACGGCGTGGGCGCCTTCGGCGGCGAGGTCGTCGACGTCATCGCCAAGGACTACTCGAAGACCCGCGCCCGAATCCTGGTCAACGAGATTTCCGCGCTGGCGATGCGTTCCATCATGCACTTTGGCTTCTCCATCGGTATCGACGACGAGTCGATTCCCCACGAGGCCGAAGAGCAGATCAACGACGCCATCGACAACGCCTACGACCGCGTCGAGGAACTCATCGAGACCTACGAGCGGGGCGACCTCGAATCGCTGCCCGGCCGTACGGTCGACGAGACCCTGGAGATGAAGATAATGCAGACGCTGGGCAAGGCCAGGGACTCCGCCGGTGACATCGCCGAGGACCACTTCGACGACGACAACCCGGCCGTCGTGATGGCCGAGTCCGGCGCGCGTGGCTCGATGCTGAACCTGACCCAGATGGCCGGCTGTGTCGGCCAGCAGGCAGTTCGGGGCGAGCGCATCAACCGCGGCTACGAGAACCGCACCCTCTCGCACTTCGAGGAGAACGACCTCTCCTCGGACGCCCACGGCTTCGTGGAGTCGTCCTATCGGTCCGGCCTCGGTCCGAAGGAGTTCTTCTTCCACGCGATGGGTGGCCGCGAGGGGCTGGTGGACACGGCAGTCCGGACCTCCAAATCCGGCTACCTCCAGCGCCGGCTCATCAACGCGCTCTCCGAACTGGAGACCCAGTACGACGGCACCGTCCGGGACACGAGCGACACCATCGTCCAGTTCGAGTTCGGCGAGGACGGCACCTCGCCGGTGGACGTCTCCTCGAACCAGGACGAGGCCGCCGTCGACGTCGAGGGGATAGCCGACAGCGTCCTCGACGAGGAGTTCGAGAGCGACAAACAGAAAGAGAGCTTCCTCGGGCAGCGGACCGAGCGAACGAACCTCTCCGAACACGCCGACGACTGGTGGATGGCGGAGGGTGACGACTAATGGTATCAGATGACATCGAGGCCGTCGTCGAGGACACGGAGCTCCCCCGGCGGCTGAAAGACGAGGTGTACAGCGCGGTCGAAGCACGCGGCGTCGGCGTCGAGGACGCCGACCGCATCGCCCAGGCCGTCGAGTCCCGGTACATGCAGACCCGCGTCGACCCGCTTGACCCGGTCGGAACCGTCTCGGCCCAGTCCATCGGCGAACCCGGAACGCAGATGACGATGAACACGTTCCACTACGCGGGGGTCGCCGAAATCGACGTGACCCAGGGGCTGCCACGCCTCATCGAACTCGTGGACGCCCGGAAGACGCCGGACACGCCGATGATGACGGTCCATCTCGACGAGGAGTACGCCGACGACCGCGAGAAGGCCCACGAGGTCGTCTGGAAGATAGAGGCCACGCGCATCCTCGCGCTGGGTGATATCTCCACGAACGTCGCGGACATGCTCGTCCAGATCGACTTAAACGAGGAGACCTTACAGGAGCGGTGGCCCACGGTCGACAACACCGAGGCCATCGCCGAGGAGATCGCAGAGACCATCGAGTCGAATCTCGGCGTCCAGGCCCGCCAGGCCGGGACTGTCATCGAGTTCGGCCCCGAGGAGCCCAGCTACCGAGACCTGCTCCAGTTGGTCGAGGAACTGCGCGACATCGTCTTCAAGGGTATCGACGAGATATCCCGCGTCGTCATCCGCAAGGAGGACCTCGAAGACGGCGAGGAGTTCGTCCTCTACACCGAGGGCTCCGATTTCGGCGAAGTCCTCGGCATCGAGGGCGTCGACGCCTCCCGGACGACGTGTAACAACATCCACGAGATTTACCGGAGCCTCGGCGTCGAGGCCGCCCGCGAGACGCTCATCAACGAGACGATGAACACGCTCGAAGAGCAGGGGCTGGACGACGTGAACGTCCGCCACCTGATGCTGGTCGCGGACATCATGACCAACGAGGGGACCATCGAGTCCATCGGCCGCCACGGCATCTCGGGGTCGAAAGACTCCGTGCTGGCGCGGGCCGCCTTCGAGGTGACGGTGAACCACCTGCTCGACGCCGCCATCCACGGCGAGGTCGACGAACTGGACGGCGTCACGGAGAACGTCATCGTCGGCAAGCCCATCAAGCTGGGCACCGGCGACGTCGACCTCCGCATGGGCACCACACAGGACTGATGGGCGTCGAAATCTCGGACGAAGCCCGGCGGCTGGTCGCCCTCTTCGAGGACGAGGCCGGTGTCACCGTCCGGGATTGCGTCGTCGACGAGGCCCACGAACAGGTGGTCTACCTGGTCAAGCGCGGTCAGATAGCCGACGCCATCGGCCCCGGCGGCACCACCGTTTCCCGCGTCGAGGAGCGACTGGGCCGGGACGTGAAACTCATCGAGGACGCCGAGCGCGCCGAGGACTTCGTCGCCAACGCCCTGGCACCAGCGGCCGTCTACAACGTCACCGTCTCGGAGAACGGCGACACCGTCGCCTACGTCGAGGTCCCACAGGAGGACCACGGGGCGGCCATCGGACGCGACGGCCGCAACATCGACGCCGCGCGAACCCTGGCGAAGCGACACTTCGACATCGACGGCATCGAGTTGACCTGAGGGCTCGCGAACTCAGTCGCGGGTACCCGACTGTAGCGCGGTTTCGAGGTAGGCGGCGGTCTCCTCGACCAGCTCGCGGGATTCTGTCCAGACGGCTCGCCACTCGTTGTCGCCGACCAGGACGGCGACGAGGGCGATGTGTTCGGGCCCCCCGTCGGGGGGCTCGTAGACGACGAACCACGAGCGCCGCAGCTCCTCGCCGCCGGCCGCGTGGACCGTCGCGTCGAGCGCGTCGGCGACCCGGCTCCCGTGCTCGCGCCCCCCGTAGATGTGTACGTCGAGCGCCGTCTCCGCGAGCCGTTCGTGGACGGCCCGCGTCCCGCCCTCGGCGTCGAGCCGCGCGAGGTACTGGAAGCCGACGTGGTAGGTCCCTTCGGCGGCCGACAGCGCCCGCCCCTCGATGAGCCGGGAGATGACGACGAGTACGAGCTTCTCCTTGGCCGAGGCCGGGAACCCCCGGACGTGGAACTCGACGTCGCTCAGCCCGGCGAGCACGTCCGGGACGGCCCGCTCGTCGAGGAGGTTCGGGCCGGTCCGGTAGTAGTCGGTGTTGACAAGCAGGAAGGTATCGCGGAGCTGTGCCATCGGTGAGGTGGCGGTGACGCGGCCGTCCTCGACCAGCAGGACCACGTCGTCGTCGCCCTCGGGGACGTAGACATCACCGAGACTGACACCCTGGTTCTCGAACGCCCGACGGAGCAGCGACAGGAGCGTATCGGGCCCCTGTCTGTTGACGGTGACCAGCGCCTTCTCGGTCCGGGGCGCGGTGTCGATACACTCCGCGAGCGAGGACAGCATTGTCTCCCAGACATCAGCATTACAATTAATGGTGTCGGCTCCTTCACCAGCTGAAACCCGGCCGGTCGCGCCGCGCGCGAGCGGGCTGTCGACGCGTCGGTCGTCCCGTGTGAACGCCAGACACTGGCGTGTCCGCGACGACGAAAGAGGAGTCTTAAGTAGCTCGGCAGGATACCGACGTGTACTATGGCAAACGGCAAATACGCCGCGCGCAAGCTGAAGAAGGACCGCCAGAAACACCGGTGGTCCGACTCGGACTACGCGCGACGCGAGCGCGGGCTCGGCAAGAAGTCCGACCCGCTCGAAGGCGCTCCTCAGGGCCGCGGTATCGTGCTGGAGAAGGTGGGCATCGAGGCCAAACAGCCCAACTCCGCGATTCGGAAATGCGTGCGGGTCCAGCTCATCAAGAACGGCAAGCAGGTCACCGCGTTCTGTCCCGGCGACGGCGCTATCTCCTTTATCGACGAACACGACGAGGTCACCATCGCCGGTATCGGCGGCGCGAAGGGTCGCGCGATGGGCGACCTCTCCGGTGTCAACTACAAGGTCGAGAAGGTAAACGGCGTCTCGATGCTCGAACTCGTCCGCGGTAACGCCGAGAAACCGGTCCGATAACCATGAGTGCAGACGAAGACGCCCCCGAACCCGAGGAATCGGCCGACGAAGTCCCCGAGGAAGAGCCGGCCCGCGCCGAGCTGTTCGGCGAGTGGTCGGTCACCAACATCGAGTATTCGGACCCCTCGACGGAACGGTACATCACGGTGACGCCCATCGCTCACACGATGGGTCGCCACTCGAACAAGCAGTTCCAGAAGTCCGAAATCAGCGTCGTCGAGCGGCTCATCAATCGCTTGATGCAGACCGACGAGAACACGGGCAAGAAACAGCTCGCCACCAGCATCGTCAGCGACGCCTTCGACATCGTCCACGAGCGCACCGAGGAGAACCCGGTGCAGGTGCTCGTCCAGGCCGTCGAGAACAGCGCGCCCCGCGAGGAGACCGTCCGCCTGAAGTACGGCGGTATCTCGGTCCCGAAGGCCGTCGACGTCGCGCCCCAGCGCCGCGTCGACCAGGCACTGAAGTTCATCGCCGAGGGCACCTACGGCGGCTCGTTCAAGACGACCACCAGCGCCGAGGAGGCCCTGGCGTCCCTGCTCATCGGCGCCGCCAACAACGACGTCAGCACCTACTCGGTCAACCAGAAAGAAGAGAAAGAGCGCGTCGCGGCCGCAGCGCGGTAATATCGCTTCCGTTCTCCCGTTTTCTCACGCCCGGTAGCACGGGCTCCGGCTCTCTATAGTCACCTCGTTGACCTTTTCACCGAGGGGCGCCTCCCCGGCGTATGGACGCCGACCGAACCACCTGGGAGTACGAGACGCTCCGGCCGCGCCGGGGGCCGACGAAGAAGGAAGCCGTCGACCCGAAAGCGGCGCTGAACGACCTCGGCGCCGAGGGGTGGGAGCTCGTCGACACCGTCGAGTACGTCGGCGGCGGGACGAAGTACCTCCTGTTCAAGCGACCGGCGACAGACGGTGACGAATGAGTCAACAGCCCGAGCCCGACGTCGACGCCGACCCCGACGCCGACACCGACATGCGGACCAGCGGCGACACGGATATCAGCACGGCCAACACGATGCGCGAACGGGCCGGCGAGAGCCGGTTCAAGCTCTGGGTGTTGCTCAGCGCGAACCGCCTGCTCATCACGGGCGTCCTCGCCGCCGTCGTCTTCGCGACGTTCGTCGCGCTCGGTGCGGTCGTCGTCCCGGACTCCGTCTCGACGCTCCAGTCGGGGGACACGCGGGCGACCCTGTTCTCGACGATGCTGGGCGCGATTATCACCGGCACGACGCTCGTCGTCACCATCAGTCAGCTCGTCATCTCCCAGGAGAACGGGCCCCTCGGCGACCAGCACGAACGGATGAGCAACACGATGGACGTCCGGGACTACGCCAGCGAACTGTTCGACGAGCCGACGCCGGCGGACCCCTCGGCGTTCCTGCGGACGCTCGTCGACGAGACACGCCGACGGACGAAGGCCCTGCGAGACGCCGTCTCGGGCAGCGACGACGACGAACTCCGCGGGGAGGTCGACGAGTTCACCGACAGCGTCACCGGCAACGCCGACGAGGTGGGCGACGAACTCGACGGGGCGACGTTTGGCTCCTTCGACGTGTTGTTCGCCGCGCTCGATTTCAACTACGGCTGGAAGATATTCCAGGTGGAGCGACTCGCCCACGACTACGGCGACGCCATCGACGACGAGACCGAGACGCTGCTACAGGAACTGCGGACGACGCTGTCGATGTTCGGGCCGGCCCGCGAACACATCAAGACGCTGTACTTCCAGTGGGCGCTCATCGACCTCTCCCAGCTCATCCTCTACGTGGCGGTGCCAGCGCTGGTCGTCGCCGGCGGGATGCTCGCCTTCTTCGGGAGCGGGCCGGTCCCCGGGATGACGGCCGGCGTCCGGAACATCCTCTGGCTCGTCGGCGGGGCCTTTACGGTCTCCCTGCTCCCCTTCCTCCTGCTGGTGTCGTACATCGCCCGCATCGCCACCGTCGCCAAGCGAACGCTCGCTATCGGCCCCTTTATCCTGCGGGACTCCCAGCGGTGACGGCGCTGTAAACCACTAGCTATTTCTTGGTTGACGGGCCACTCGTTGGTATGTCAGGAACGCAGTCGGTCGACCTCGTCGGTGATGAGGCCGTCTCGAACATCGCGCTCGCGGCGCTGTTGGCGGCGCTGACGGCCGCGTTCGCGTACGTCTCGATACCGTTGCCGGGGCTTCCCGCGCCCGTCTCCTTCCAGGTCTTTGGCGTCTACTTCGCCGGCCTGCTGCTGGGGCCGCGCTGGGGCGGCTTCTCCATCGGGCTGTACCTGCTGGCCGGTATCGCCGGCGCGCCGGTGTTCTCGAACGCGGGAAGTGGCCTGGGGTACGTGGTGGGTCCCACGGGCGGGTATCTCGTCGGCTTCCTGCTTGCGGCGGTGCTCATCGGCGCTATCGCCCACCGGAGCATAGAGCCAAAGCCACTCTCCGAGGTCCCGCTCGCGCGACAGGTCGTGGCCCTCCTCGCCGGGCTGGTGTGTATCTACGCCGTCGGCGTTCCGTGGCTGGTCGCCGTCGCCGGGCTCCCGCCGGCCGAGGCACTGACCGTCGGCGCGCTAATCTTCCTCCCCGGTGACGCCATCAAGATAGCCGCGACGCTGGCGCTGGTCAAGGGCGGGGTGCTCGCCCGCCAGCAGTCGACCGCGACCGCATGATAGCGGTCAGGGACCTCACCCACCGCTTTGGCGACGCCGTCGCCCTCGACGAGGTGACGCTGTCGATACCGGACGGCCAGTTCTGCCTGCTGGTCGGGCCCAACGGCAGCGGGAAGACGACGCTGGTGCGTCACTTCAACGCCCTGCTGGAGCCCGACTCGGGCACCGTCACCGTCGACGGCACGGACGTGACCGCGGACCCGCTCGCGGCCCGGACGGCCGTCGGCATGGTGTTCCAGCAGCCCCGCGACCAGCTCGTGGCCGCCACCGTCGGCGCCGACGTGGCCTTCGGGCCCGAGAATCTCGGCCTCGACCGCGACGAAATCGACCGCCGCGTCACCTCGGCGCTGTCGGCGGTCGAACTCGACGGCCGCGAGGACGCCCACGTCGACACCCTCTCGGGCGGCGAGCAGGCCCGCGTCGCCATCGCCGGCGCGCTGGCCATGGAGCCGACACACCTCGTGTTGGACGAGCCCTTCGCCGGGCTGGACCTGCGCGCGCGCCGGTCGCTGCTGGCCCGACTGGACTCGCTGCAGGCGGCGGGGACGAGCGTCGTCGTCGTCACGCACGACCTGCGGGACCTCCGGGAGCGGGCCGACCGTGTCGTCGCGCTGGCCGACGGCGAAATCGTCGCCGACGCGCCCCCGGACGATATCGCCGACCTGGAAGCCCACGGTGTCGACGGCGGATGCTGACCTACGCTCCCGGCGAGACGGTCGCCCACCGGCTCGACGCCCGGTCGAAGCTAGCCTGTCAGTTCGGCTTCGCCGTCGCCGCCTTCGCGGGGCCGACGCCGCGGCGGCTGGCGGTCCTGACCGGGCTGGCGGCGCTGGCGCTACTGGCCGGGCGGCTCTCGCCGCTCTCGGTCGCCCGGAGCTACCGCTTCGCGCTGGTCATCCTCCTGTTGAGCCCGCTGTCGGCGCTACTGGCGCTGACGCCGCCGTATCTGGACCCGGCGCGGGCGGTCGGGCCGCTACTGGCGATAACGCGGGTCGTCCTCGTGTTGACCGTGGCCGCCGTCTACGTCCGGACGACGCCGGTCAGAGAGAGCCGAGCGGTCATCCAGCGGTACGTCCCGGGCCGGACCGGCCAGGCGCTTGGCGTCGGCGTGGCGCTGACCTTCCGCTTTCTCCCCGTCCTCCGCCGGGACCTGCTGTCGGTGCGGGAGGCCATCCAGGCCCGCGGGGGCGGGCGCCGGTCGGTCGTCGACCGGGCACGGCGCATCGCCGTCGTCGGACTGGCACGGGCACTCTCGCGCTCGGACCGGCTCTCGCTCGCGCTCCGGGCCCGCTGTTTCGCCTGGAACCCGACCCCGCCCGAGATGGCCTTTCGCCGCCGGGACTATCCGGTGGCAGCGCTGGGCGTCGCGCTTTCGTGCTGGCCGCTGGTCGCGGTCGTCCCGTGAGTCGGATACTGACAGCTATCTTCCACCATTATTATTTACGGGCGTTGTTAATACCATTATCAACCATGGTCGATAGGGGAACAGCCGCCGAACTCCTCTACGTCGGGCCCGACCCGGACGGGACGATAGTCACACGGCTCCGGAGCGGCCTCACGTCGGCCTCGGTGACGGTCGCCGCGGACCTCTCGACGCTCGACGCGCGACTCGACGCCGACCCGGACTGCGTGGTAGTCCACCACGACCTCCCGGACGGCACCGGCTTCGACGCGGACGACCTCGTCAGGGCGGCCGACCCCGTCGTCCCGGTCGTGCTGCTGGCCGAGCCGACCGGTACCGTCGCGGCGACGGCGGTCGAGCGGGACCTGCACGGGTTCGTCCCGCTCTCGGACGGGCGGCCGGCGGACCGACTCGTCGGGACTGTCGAGCGCGCGCTCGAAGGAGCCCGGACCGACCTGCCGGCGGGCGCCCAGCCCGCGGACGACACGGGGGACGTGCGGTGGAAGGCGGACATCCTGGACCAGTTGTTCGAACGGCTCCCCGTCCACCTCTACGTCAAGGACGCCGACGCACGACACGTCCGTGTCAGTCAGGCCCACACCGACGACCCGTCGACGGTCGTGGGCCGCTCTGACCTCTACAGCCGACTCGTCCCCGCCGGCGAGGCCAGCAAGGGCCTCGCCGACGACCTGGACGTCATCGAGTCGGGCGAGTCCATCGTCGACCGCGAGGAGTACTACGCCTCACGCGACGAGTGGTACCTGACATCGAAGGTGCCCCGCTACGACGGGGACGGGAACATCGTCGGTCTCATCGGAGTCAGCCGGGAGATAACGGAGCGACGGAAAGCACAGGAGCGGCTCGAAGCGCTGAACGAACGCCTCGAGCAGTTCGTCTCGACCGCCTCACACGACCTGCGGAATCCGCTCACGGTCGCACGCGGCCGCGTCGAACACGAACGAGACCAGCGCGACAGCGACCACCTGGCGGCCGCAGAGCACGCGCTCACCCGGATGGAGTCGCTCGTCGACGACCTGCTGACGCTGGCGCGCGGCGAGAACGACATCCAGCGGACCGACCACCTCCAGCTGTCGGCCGTGGCCCGCTCGTGCTGGGCGGACGTCCCGACCGACGGGGCGACGCTCCACGTGGAGACGGACCTGGAGTTCGAGGGCGCCCGCGGGCGGGTCCGGCAACTCCTCGAGAACCTCTTCCGGAACGCCGTCGAGCATAGCTCGACGGGCAATCGGAACACACAGCGTCCCGACGACGCCGTGGAACACGGTTCCACGACCCCTGACTCGCAGGCTCGCCAGGACGCCGCGGGGCAGGGCTCAGCGGACGACGCGGATACGACGGCCGCCGCGGTCAACGTCCGGGTCGGCGCGCTGTCGTCGGACGCGGGTTTCTTCGTCGCCGACGACGGCACCGGTATCCCCGAGTCCGAACGGGACACCGTCTTCGAATCGGGGTACAGCACGCAGGACACCGGGACCGGGTTCGGGCTGAGCATCGTCGAGGACGTCGCACAGGCCCACGGCTGGACGGTCGAGGTGACGGCCGCCGAGTCGGGCGGTGCGCGGTTCGAGGTCACCGGCCTCGACGTGCTCGACTGACCGCGCTAGTCGGCGGCCTGGCCGCTGCCGGCCGTAGCGTACGCTCTCGTGATGTCGACCAGTGCCTTCCGGAACTCCGACTCGTCGGGGTCGGGCGAGAGGCCGGCGAAGTAGCGCTTGAACTCCGTCACGTCGATGCCATCGGCGTCCTGCCCGGCCGCGTGCGCGAGGTCGTACAGCGGGTGACCCTCGCCGACGAGGTCGTGGCGCTCGACCAGCGCCAGCGCGAAGGCCGCGTTGACCGCCGTGATGTCGGGGTCGGCGGCGGGCGTGAGCTGGGTCCAGCCCGGCTGACCGCCCGGACGGTCCGAGACGGCGGCCGCGAGACTCGCCTCCAGAAAGGCCACCAGCTTCTCGCCCGAGACCAGCGCCATCCAGACGTCGTCGGCGTAGATGTCTTTCATGTGGTTTGCTATCTGGTAGCAGTGCGTGAGCTTGCGCTGCTCGACGCTGTGGCCCGCGAGCGCGAGGTAGATGGCCTCCTCGGTCGACTGGGTGTGGGAGGGGTGGCCCCGCTCGTTGTGGTGCATGTGGGCGAACTCGTGAAGCGCGAGTTCGCGGGCCATCGCGCTCGTGGCCGCCTGCCGGGAGATAGTGAGTTCGTGACCGGCGGCGTCGTGGCTCACGCGTGTCCGCTCGTCGGGGTCCTCGCGGACCCGGACCGTCACCGGTCTGTCGAGGTCGTGTTCGGTCGAGAAGAGGTTTCGCGCGCCGAGAAACGGTTCGGCCGGTCCGCCCTGTACGTGTACGTCCATGTGTCTCGTTCACACGGGCCGGCGGCGTATGGTTCTTGCGGGCTTGCTAGCTATTGCCAGCCAGGAATCGGCCACGGGCCGACAGCTCACACACCCCGACACTGCCCTTCTCACTGCTCGGGAGAGTCCGTCCATCCCGCACAGACAGACCGGCGGTCCGCTCTCTGCCGAGCGTCCCCGTTCGCGTATCGCTGACACGCTCACGGGAAAACACCGCCAGTCCGCTCGACAGGCTCGCTTCCTGCCGCCCTTCCGCGCTCGCGTCTCGGTGAGACGCTCACGGGGAAACACTATCCTTTTGACCCTGCTGACGATACGATTCTGTATAATGGGCCGACGCAAAAAGATTGTACAAGAATGTGAGACACTGATGAGCGACCCGGAACACATCCGGAACATCGCCATCGCCGCTCACGTCGACCACGGCAAGACGACGCTGACGGACAACCTGCTCGCTGGGGCAGGCATGATATCCGACGACACCGCGGGCCAGCAGCTCGCGATGGACACCGAGGAGGACGAGCAGGAACGCGGTATCACCATCGACGCGGCCAACGTCTCGATGACCCACGAGTACGAGGACCAGAACCACCTCATCAACCTCATCGACACGCCCGGCCACGTCGACTTCGGCGGAGACGTCACCCGCGCGATGCGGGCCGTCGACGGCGCGCTGGTCGTCGTGGACGCCGTCGAGGGCGCGATGCCCCAGACCGAGACGGTGCTCCGGCAGGCCCTGCGTGAGGGCGTCAAGCCGACGCTGTTCATCAACAAGGTCGACCGCCTCATCTCCGAGCTCCAGGAGGGCCCCGAGGAGATGCAGAAGCGACTCCTCAACGTCATCGACGACGTCAACGAGCTCATCCGCGGGATGACCGAGGAGATGGACGACATCGAGAACTGGACGGTCTCCGTCGAGGAGGGCACCGTCGGCTTTGGCTCCGCGCTGTACAAGTGGGGCGTCTCGATGCCGTCGATGCAGCGCACCGGCATGGACTTTGGCGACATCATGGAACTCGAACGCGCCGACAAGCGCCAGGAGCTCCACGAGCGCACGCCGCTGTCGAACGTCGTCCTCGACATGGTCTGTGAGCACTTCCCGAACCCCGTCGACGCCCAGCCGATGCGCGTCCCGCGCATCTGGCGTGGCGACGACGAGTCCGACCTCGCCGAGGACATGCGCCTCGTCAACGAGGACGGCGAAGTCGTCCTGATGGTCACCGACATCGGTGTCGACCCCCACGCCGGCGAAATCGCCGCCGGTCGTGTCTTCTCCGGCACGCTGGAGAAGGGCCAGGAGCTGTACGTCTCCGGGACCGCGGGCAAGAACCGCATCCAGAGCGTCGGTATCTACATGGGCGGCGAGCGCGAGGAAGTGGACCACGTCCCCGCCGGGAACATCGCCGCCGTCACCGGTCTCAAGGACGCCATCGCCGGCTCTACGGTGTCTTCCGTCGAGATGACCCCCTTCGAGTCCATCGAGCACATCTCGGAGCCGGTCATCACGAAGTCCGTCGAGGCCCAGAACATGGACGACCTGCCGAACCTCATCAAGACGCTCCAGCAGGTCGCCAAAGAGGACCCGACCATCCAGATCGAGATCAACGAGGACACCGGGGAACACCTCATCTCCGGCCAGGGTGAACTCCACCTCGAAGTCATCGGCCAGCGTATCGAGCGCAACCAGGGCATCCCCATCAACACCGGTGAGCCCATCGTCGTCTACCGCGAGGCCGTCCAGTCCGAGTCCCGCGAGGTCGAGGGCCGGTCGCCGAACAACCACAACCGGTTCTACATCACCGTCGAACCGCTGGGCGAGGACATCGTCGAGGCCATCAAGCTCGGCGAGGCCTCGATGGACATGCCCGAACTGGAGCGCCGTGAAGCGCTGCAGGAGGCCGGCATGGACAAGGACGACTCCCAGAACATCGAGCACATCCACGGGACGAACATCCTGCTCGACGAGACGAAGGGTATCCAGCACCTCAACGAGACGATGGAACTCGTCATCGAGGGGCTCGAGGAAGCGCTGGACGACGGCCCGCTGGCCAACGAACCCGTCCAGGGCTCGCTCCTTCGCCTCCACGACGCCCGCCTCCACGAGGACGCCATCCACCGCGGTCCGGCACAGGTCATCCCCGCCGTCCGGGAGGCCGTCCACAACGCGCTCATCGACGCCGACATCAAGCTGCTGGAGCCCATCCAGCAGGTCCGCATCGACGTCCCCAACGAGCACATGGGCGCCGCCAGCGGCGAGATTCAGGGCCGCCGTGGCCGCGTCGACGACATGTACCAGGAAGGCGACCTGATGGTCGTCGAGGGCGTCGCACCGGTCGACGAGATGATCGGCTTCTCCAGCGACATCCGGAGCGCCACCGAGGGCCGTGCCTCCTGGAACACCGAGAACGCCGGCTTCCAGGTCATGGCCGACAACCTCCAGCCGGAGAAGATCACGGAGATTCGAGAGCGCAAGGGCATGAAGACGGAACTGCCCGCCGCTATCGACTACTTCTAGAGAACCTTTTTGCTGCGGGGGGTGGCCGATGGCCACCCCCGCTTGCAAAAACGTTCGCGAAAAAGGCCGAACTCGCGCGACGCGCGAGTTCGGTATGCTTCTCTATCGTTCTCTCAGCTTTCTCCCGCTTTCCGCAAGCTTAGGCCGCTCCGTGGTAAACGTGTGGTATGGTCAACCGTCTCCACCAGTTCGTGGACCTCCTCGTCGCGGCGCTCATCGCCGGGACGACGACGTTCCTCTGGAGCCTCTTTGTCCCGCCGGCGTTCGCACTGTGGATTGCGACGCTGTTCGCGTCGATGTACTACTTCTCGCGCAATCCGTGGGGCTCGCCGAAGGGCGCGGCGTACAACGAGTGGATAGACGACCTCTACGACCAGTATCTGCCCTAGCTGTCGAGTCCGAGTACTTCGAGATACCGGTCGTGGGCGGTCTCGTCGGGGCCGACGGCGCCGTCGTACCGTACGTTGCCGCCGTCGAAGACGGTCAGGCGGTCGACGATGTCCTCGAAGCGGCCGACGTGGTGGGTGACGACGAGGACGGTCCGGTCGTCGGTACAGAACGCCGCGAGAAAGTCGAGCAAGCGGCGTTTCGAGGCGTCGTCCAGTTCGCTAAAGGGCTCGTCGAGCAGCAGGTAGGCGGGCCGTTTCAGGAAACCCAGCGCGAGGTCGAGTTTCTTCTGCCACCCGCCCGAGAGGGTCCCGGCGAGCTGGTCGGCCACCCGGTCGAGCCCGAACACCGAGAGCAGCCGCTCGCGCCAGTCCTCGCCGGGACAGCCCGACAGCCGGGCGAACACGTCCAGATTCTCGGCCACCGTCAGACCCGGGTAGAAAGTGGGGGACTGGAAGCTACAGCCGACGGGCACGTCGGGGACGGTGACGGTGCCGCTGGTCGGGCGGGTGAGCCCGAGCAGGAGGTCAAGCAGGGTGGTCTTCCCGCTGCCGTTGGGCCCGACCAGACAGTGGACCTGGCCGGGGCGGAGTTCGAGGTCCACGCTCTCTAAGGCCACCACGTCCCCGTAGGACTTGCTGACCCCCTCGAAGCGGATGGTGTCAGTCACGGTAGCCTCCCCGGTCGTAGTAGACGACGGTCCCGGCCAGAAAGAGGAGACACAGCACCGTGAAGCCGGTCAGCCCCAGCAGGTAGTCGCCGTAGGTCGCGAGGCCTTGCCCTTTCAGCGCGGCGCCGCGCTGGACGACCATCGAGTAGTGTAACGGACTGCTCTTTGCGATTTCCCGGCGCAGCGGCGAGAAAAAGCCCGCCGGATAGACCAGATTCGAGAAGGCCAGGCTCCCGAACATGAGGGTGACGTTGGCCATCCGGCCGACGGTGCGAAAGCGCGTCAGGAACATCACGCCGAGGCTGATTGCGGTGAGATAGACGAACGTGAGCAGCGTCACGCCGATAGCCGTGGGCACGACCAGGTCGACCGAGAAGTCCAGATACCACGCGATGGCCTGGAAGGTACCCACGGGAACGAGCAACAGCGGCGTGAGCACCACGAACTTGCTCGCGAGCAGTTGCCACAGCGAGGACTCGACGCGGATGCGCCGGAACACCTGCTGTTCCTCGGCGACGACGTAGGGGACGTACGCGAAGGCAAAGAGCATCGTCACGAGCATCGCGCCGACGCTGACCAGGAACTCCGAAAGGGTGCGGTCCTCCCCGACCGCGGTTCGCTCGACCCCCACGTCGGCGGGCAGTATCTGATTCGCCTGAAAGCGGAGGATGCTGGCGATGGCCAGCGAGGGCTGCTCGTAGGGGACCATCTCCTCCTCGACGTACATCTCGACGGTCACGTCGGCGTCGCTCTCGAGCAAGTCGGGCGGGACGACGAAGACGGCGTAGACCTCCTCGCGGGTGAGCGCGCGCATGGCCCGCTCGCGCTCGTCGACGTCGTAGCTGTGTGGCTCCGCGAAGAAGGTCGTCACGCCCCGCATCGCCGTCATATCGTCCCCGGTGACGTTCTCGCTCGCGGGGACGAGCGCGACCGGGGTGTCACGCGGGATGACCTGCTGGAAGGCGACGGTGCCGGCGGCCACGATGCCGGGCAGGACGACGAGGACGAGCACGACCGTCGCGAGGTTGTGTCGCAGCCACCGCAACTCCTTGTACAGCAGCGAGCGCAGCGACATCTAGAAGGCCCCGTAGAGATACCGGACGGTCCGCTGGAACGGGCCCAGTGGCTGCTCGTAGCGTACCGTCACCGTCTTGCCCTCGCGTGTGACGTTGACCGCCTCCAGCGACCTCGCGACGCTCTCGTTCTCGATGGTCCGCTGGCCGATGACCGCCGCCCCCTGTGTCGCCTGGGCGACCGTCTGTGCGTTCGCAGTGCTCGACGCTCCGAGCCGGACCGTCAGACCGGCCGTCCCCCCGTCGATGTAGTAGGTCCCGGCCGCGGTGTCGAGCTTCCGGTACACCTCGACGTTGACGAAATCGCCGCCGGCGGGCACCCACCGCCCAGGGGCCGACGTGGCAAAGCGAACCGTCCCGTTGCGCGTGCCCTCGTAGGCCGCCCGGAGCGGGCCGTCGAGGGCGTCGGCGTCACCCGCACTCACGTCGATGGTGTCACGCACCGCGGCCTGGGTGCCGACGACGACTTGTCCCTCGCCCAGCACCCCGATGTAGCGGTTCGAAGCGTTCGCCGGCACGTGGACGGTCGCCCCGCTGTACGTCGTCGTCCGATAGGTGCTGTTCGTGGTGTCCCGGATGCCCCCGACGGCAGTGTCGGTTTCGGCGTCCGTGTGGAGGACGAACCCGCCGTAGGCCGACTCGTTCTCGCTGCGGTTGTCGCTGAAGACGACCACCTCGCGGGCCGGACCCGGGTCGACACCCGTCTCGTTTTCGAATATCGCCGTGGCGTTGCCCGACCCGCCCACCGGCGCGCCGTTTGCCACCGCCGCGAGTTGCGTGATGCGGTCGCTCGTGATAGTCAGGTCGAGTCGAACGACGCTGTCGACGCCCGCCGGCACCTGGGTGATGGCGCCCGCCGAGTCCACCCCCCCGGTCAACGTCAGCGCCCCGGCGACGACTACGACGCCGATACCGACTGCGAGGAGTAGCTTCGTCCTCGATATCCCGTCCCCTGGCACCATCTGTTCCTGCCCCACAATGTCCAGCCGATGGTAAATGCGTACTGATTTATCAGGTTGGTAGAACGACGGGTCCGGCGGCCGTCCGAAACGGCGGGATTCTTATAGCTACCCGCTTTGAGTCTCCGGTAATGAGAGCTACGACTGTACAGGAGGTGAGCGGGCGATGAGCGACTCGACCGACGAGGTGCGGGCGTACACAGTGCGGCTCGAACTCGTCGACGAGCCCGGGGCGCTGCTTGACGCGCTCGAACCCATCGCCAGCAACGGCGGGAACCTCCTCTCTATCTTCCACGAGCGGGGGAACCTCACCCCGCGGGGCCACATCCCGGTCGAGGTCGACCTGGAGGCGACCCCCGAGCGCTTCGAGGGCATCGTCGAGGCGTTACGCGGGGCCGGCATCAACGTCATCCAGGCCGGCGCGGAGCGCTACAGCGAGGCCATGACGGTCGTCCTCTCGGGTCACCTCATCAACACCGACCTCTCCGACACCGTCTCGCGCATCCAGGAGGCGACCAACGCGACGGTGACCGACCTCTCGCTGTCGGCGCCCGAAGGCACCGAGGACGCCTCCAGCGCCCGCATCCGGTTGGCGACCGAACGGGACGCCGCTCAGGGCGTGCTCGACACCGTCCGCGGGGTCGCCGAGGAGAAGGACCTCCGCGTCATCGAGCCGCTCGGCCCCGGAGGTGACCTATGAGACTCGCCGTCATCGGCGCCGGCGCCGTCGGCTCCTCGGTCGCGGAACTCGCGGCCGACTACGGCCACACCGTCACCGCCTACGCCGACTCACAGAGCGCTGCCGTCGACGCCGCCGGTATCGACGTCGACGCCGCCGTCGAGCGCAAGCAGACCGACGGCGTCGTCGGCGACGCCGACCCCGCGGCCGCGGTCGACGGCCCCTACGACGTGCTCGTCGAGGCGACACCGACGACGCTGGGCGACGCCCAGCCCGGCTTTGGCCACGTCGAGACGGCACTGGCGAACGACCGCCACGTCGTGCTGGCGAACAAAGGCCCGGTCGCGGAGCGCTACGCCGACGTGCGCGCGCTGGAGCAAGACAGCGCCGGGACCGTCCTCTTCGAGGCCACCGTCGGCGGCGCGATGCCCGTGCTCTCGACCATCGCCGATTTCGACCCCGAACACATCACCGCGGTGCGGGGCGTCCTCAACGGCACCGCGAACTTCATCCTCTCGCGGATGGGCGCGGAGGGGCTGGGCTACGAACACGTGCTGGCCGAAGCTCAGGACCTCGGGGTCGCCGAGGCCGACCCCACCTTCGACGTCGACGGCACCGACGCCGCCTTGAAGGGTGTCATCGTCGCGAACGTCCTCTCCGAGGACGGGACCGAGTACACGCTCGAAGACGCCGACGTAGAGGGCATCCAGGACATCGAGGGCTCCGCGCTGGAACTGGCCGCGGAGGACGGCCGGACGGTGCGGCTCATCGCCGAAGTCGTCGAGGGTGAGGTCCGCGTCGGCCCGCGGCTCGTCCCCGAACACGCGCCGCTGGCCCCGACGGGAACCCGCAACATCGTCCAGTTGGAGACCGAACACGCCGGCCGGCTCAACATCTCCGGCCGTGGCGCCGGTGGTCCCGAGACAGCGAGCGCGGTGCTCGCCGACGTCGGTCGGCTCCCCGAACTGTAGCCGTCCCGTTCTCCCTGTGGTGGCGCCACACACGACACGCTCTCTCAAATCGCCAGACAGCGCCGCTCTCCCCGGCGAGGACTTTCGAAATCGTTTTATGAACCACCGGCCAAAGACTCCGATACAGCGCCCCTGCGCGTGAGAAACAACATGAGCGACGAACAACACCAGAACCTGGCCATCATCGGCCACGTCGACCACGGGAAGAGCACGCTCGTCGGCCGACTCCTGTACGAGACAGGGTCGGTACCGGAGCACGTCATCGAACAGCACAAGGAAGAGGCCGAGGAGAAGGGCAAGGGCGGCTTCGAGTTCGCCTACGTCATGGACAACCTCGCCGAAGAGCGAGAGCGCGGTGTCACCATCGACATCGCCCACCAGGAGTTCAGCACGGACACCTACGACTTCACCATCGTCGACTGTCCCGGCCACCGCGACTTCGTGAAGAACATGATCACGGGCGCGAGCCAGGCCGACAACGCCGTCCTCGTCGTCGCCGCAGACGACGGTGTCCAGCCACAGACCCAGGAGCACGTCTTCCTGGCCCGAACGCTTGGCATCGGCGAACTCATCGTCGGCGTCAACAAGATGGACCTCGTCGACTACAGCGAGGGCGACTACAAGCAGGTCGTCGAGGAGGTCAAGGAGCTGCTGAACCAGGTCCGCTTCGACACCGAAGACGCCTCCTTCATCCCTATCTCGGCATTCGAGGGCGACAACATCGCCGAGGCCTCGGACAACACGGGCTGGTACGACGGCGACATCCTGCTCGAAGCGCTCAACAACCTGCCGGCCCCGGAGCCGCCGACGGACGCGCCGCTCCGACTGCCGATTCAGGACGTCTACACGATTTCGGGTATCGGTACCGTCCCCGTCGGCCGCGTCGAGACGGGTATCCTCAACACCGGCGACAACGTCAGCTTCCAGCCGTCTGACGTCTCCGGCGAGGTCAAGACCGTCGAGATGCACCACGAGGAAGTCCCCAAGGCCGAGCCCGGTGACAACGTCGGGTTCAACGTCCGTGGCGTCGGCAAGGACGACATCCGCCGCGGCGACGTCTGTGGCCCCGCCGACGACCCGCCGTCGGTCGCCGAGACGTTCCAGGCCCAGATCGTCGTGATGCAGCACCCGAGCGTCATCACCGAGGGGTACACCCCGGTCTTCCACGCCCACACCGCACAGGTCGCGTGTACCGTCGAGTCCATCGACAAGAAGATCGACCCCTCCTCCGGCGAAGTCGCCGAGGAGAACCCCGACTTCATCCAGAACGGGGACGCCGCTGTCGTCACCATCCGACCGCAGAAGCCCCTCAGCATCGAGCCGTCGGGCGAGATTCCGGAGCTCGGTTCGTTCGCGATTCGGGACATGGGCCAGACCATCGCCGCTGGGAAGGTCCTCAGCGTCAACGAGCGATAACACATGTCCCAGCAGGCACGCGTTCGGCTCGCGGGCACGAGTCCCGAGGACCTGGACAACATCTGCGCCGACGTGCGGGAGATTGCCGAGAAGACGGGGGTCGAGCTGTCGGGCCCCGTCCCGCTCCCCACGAAGACGCTGGAAGTCCCCACCCGCAAGTCCCCCGACGGTGAGGGGACCGCGACGTGGGAACACTGGGAGATGCGCGTCCACAAGCGCCTCATCGATATCGATGCCGACGAACGGGCCCTGCGCCAGCTGATGCGCATCCAGGTGCCCAACGACGTCTCCATCGAGATCGTCCTCGAGGACTGAGCAGAATCTCCGATTCTGCGAAGGTCGAGGCGCGCCCGCAGGGCGCGACTCGGAACTGAGCGAAACCACCGGTTTCGCGACCCTCACCCCGAATCGCTGGCCGGGACACACTCCACACTCCGTGTGAATCGCTATCGAAAATCGTCCTCACGCGCAGGGTTTTTATCACCCCGCGTTCGAGAGGCACGTGCGGGCTCGTAGATCAGTGGCAGATCGCTTCCTTCGCAAGGAAGAGGCCCCGGGTTCAAATCCCGGCGAGTCCATGGCAGTTTCGGACTCTCTCGAAGGTTCCGTTTTCACCACGCTCACACCCACCAGATACGTCTTTCAGCCACGTTAGGCTGAAAACTACCGGCCGTTCTGAGCGAATTACTTACGCCGCGGGATTCGCCCCGCCGCTGTCTCCGACTCTCCCGAGGGAAAACCGGGGTGTTCCGGCGTGAGCCGCGCTAGTCGCGTCTGGCAGCCCAGCGAGGACCTGCCGACCCAGATAGGCGGTCCGCCGACGTTCTCGATGCCCGACGACCTGACCGGTAACACGTCGTGGGAACGCGCCTACCTCGAAGACGACGAGGGCGGCCCCGTCAACGACGCCGAGCGGATGGTCTACCTCTCCGGCAGCGACTACCCACACCGCTGTCTGTGGGCGCTACAGGGCCGTACGCTGGTCGCTGACTGCGACTGTGAGGCCCACCGCTACCGGGACGGCTGGTGCCCTCACGTCGCGTCGCTCTGGTGGCAGTGGATAACCGGTCGCATCTCGGTGAACCACGTCGAGACCGGGCGGGAGTACCCAGCGCCACCAGCGTGGCTCCAGCTCGACGACGACCCGACCGCCTACGAACAACTCACTCCTGCCGAACTCGACGCCCTCCTGACCTGCGACCTCGGGAGCCTCGGCGTTCGGGAGTACGCCCGAGTCTCTGGCCGGTCGCCCGGCACCGTCGGGAACCTGCTGGCCGACGCCCGAGCGAAGACGGAGGGCCGCCCATGACGCACACGCACGCCCCCGCCCTAGCGCGAGACCTTCTGGCAGCCCCCCACCCCCCTGTCCTACAAGTACCAACTTCGGCGGCCGTCACCACGCCGTGTGGGGATTCGGCCGCGTCTTACGAGGAGGTGGCTAGTCAGACATGACCGGTGGTTCGCAGCTCCACGAGGAGAGCGGCAGCGACAAAATCACGTTCCGACTACCCACCCACCTGAAGGAGCAGTACAAGGAGCAGGTCGACAACATGAGCGCCGACCTGGAGGACTACGTTCGTCAGCAAGTTGCTGAACCGACGACGGACGCCACGGTCGAACCCTACGACGACCCCGACAACCGAGACCTCGCTATCGCCTACCGGACGCTGTGCAAGAAGTGTACAGAGAACGGCATCGTCCGCGGCAAGACCGCGAAGCGGGCGCTCGCCCAGGCTGTCGACAACACCGACCAGCAAGACGCCCACAGGCTGCTCCGCCTGCTGGAGAAGCGCGGTTACGTCCACATGCAGACCGAGATTCCGCCGAGCGACTACACTGCGGTCTATGTCCGACCGTTCTCCCGACAAGCCGCTGGTCGAGGAGGTGCGCGAGCCGATGTCTGAGCAGCCTGTGAGCAGTACTGACTATAAGTGTAAACGGTGCTACGGAGACACTGAACCAGTCTCACTCTCCGGCGGTGGTAGAATCGGATGGTTCTGCTACGACTGTAGTTTGTTCCATCCTGGTGAGGGTGTGAACACTTGGCCACTGCGAGCGGCTACTGACCGGTCTGACTAAGCGGTCTTTCTCCGTTTTGCTTAGTTATTAATTTATCAGCTTAGCAACAGGTTTTATTTCTAGCTTGTCCGTGAGTACTTCTGGAGGATTCTAAACGAGTGACAGAGCGAATCAAGTACGGAACGAAAGCGGCCGCAGACGCCGCGAGAGACAGACACAGCGAGCACCTGTGTCCGGTCGACGACGACCGGCGACTGAAGACCGTCGCCTATACCAGCGACACGCCCCAGAGCGTGCTCGACACCGAGCGTCTCGAAGCCGCCGACGGGCGCGGCGAGCGGTCGGACGGCCCCGGACAGGTGGCCCTGTCGGACGGCGAGAAGGAGCGCATCGACTTCTCGAACCAGCGGGCCAACGTGCCCCACGCCAAGAGCGTGAAGGGCATCGCACAGGCCGAAGGAGTCGAGGACTGGGTAGCGTACTACGACGGCACCCTGACCGTCGACGAACACCGCGAGGTGATGGCCGACGCCGCCACCGAGAGCGGCAAGCGCACCGACGACACCGAGAGCGCCGACGAGAAGGCCGGTCGGGCAGCGCGGTCGGCACAGTCGAACCAGTGCGAACACGCCCACGGCCACTGTCAGAACGGCGACCCGGAGGCCTGCGAGTTCCTGACCGAAACCTGCGGCTACGACGACGAGCAGGTATCTCAGTGGCTCGACGACACCGGCGACTCCGAGGACAGCACCGAGCAGCGCGAACTCGTGACTGTCGGCGGTGATGAGTATCCCGAGATGGAGGTGACGCCCGAAGTCGCCGGGGCACTCAGGCAGTCGTGGCAAGGGTACAAGGGCGGTATCGGAGACCTCGATGAAGCCCTCTCTGCGGCCCGAGAGGCGGTCATCAACGCCCGGCAAGCGTGGCGAGCAATCAACCGGATTCGAGAAGCCAACGGACAGCCAGAGATGCACCCCAACCGGCTGCATACAATGCTCGACGCGCTCGACTCGATGCCAGCGACCATCCCCGAGGTGCGGACGCTGGCCCACTTCGCGGACCCCGGCGCTGGCCCGGTCGACGACGAGACCACCGACGAGAGCGGCCAGCAGTTTGCGAGCGAGCAGCAGGGCACGCTTTCGTCCGGGGTCGAGGCCGAAGAAGCCGCCGAAGAAAAACAGGTGACGCTCACCGGCAGCGACGAGGCGGGCAACGAGACCTCGCCGACAGCGTGGCGACGACGGGGCACCAACTGGGCGGGCGGCCCACACACGGTGCAACTCGACAGCCAGGGGCGCGGTGACTGGGTGGTCAAACTGACCGGCCCGGCCGGTCCCGTCGACGTGGCTACTCGGCTCCCCGACCCGAACACTGCCGAGGAGGTGGCCGAGGAGTTCACCAGCAGGGTCCAGCCCAACGAAGTGAGCGGCCACAACGCGGACGGAGCGGTACAGAACGCGGCAGCAGCCGCGAAGAAAGCAGCACTCCCGAACTCTGGAGGGCTGGCCGACTACTGACATGACCGACCAACACCACTGCCCCGTAGAGGGGTGCGACAAGACCGGCTCACTGCGCAGTATCCGGTCGCACGTGAGCGCATCGACCGACCCAGAACACGACTGGGACGAGCTGAAGGAGACCGTCGAGACCCAGGCTGACGACCCAGCAGACCCACCGGAATCGGAGGGGGAAACCACCACAGATGGACCCCTGACGGACGACACCGGGGACGGCGACCCACCAAACGAGGACGTAGAGGACTCCGAGAGTACCGAAACCGAGCAGAACGACCCACCAGAAATGGACCAATCTGAGGAGTACGAGCAGCAGGTAGCGGACAGCACGGGCGAGGAGAGCCACGACGAGGGTACACAGACCGAGGGACCGCAGGACGATGACCGGGGTACAACTACCACCGTCGAGAGCGGTGGTCGAGGGGTACCCGGCGGTCCCCTGGTGGTCGCTACCGGACTGGTTCTGCTGGTCGCTCTCGCGCTCGCCGCCAGCTCCAACAGCACCGAGCAGCCCCAGCAGGTGGACAGTGAGGTGGTCGAGGAGACAGCCGAGACCACCGACGATGACGACCCGACCGTTTGGGGGGCCGGCGAGTGAGCGAGGCCGAGACCGTCGAGGAGCAACCAGACCCAGAACCGGAGGAAGAGGACGACGGCGAGGACATGCCCGACATCGAGAGCGACGAGCGGGCGAGCATCGACCTCGATGACCTCGACGTGGACCCCGACGCCGTGGAGGACAAGGCCGGTGCTGGGGCCGAGGAGGAGACGGACGACGAGGAGGACCCGGACGACGACGGAGGCGACGAGAGCGCCCAGCAGGCCCCGCAGGTACCGGACGGCGCGACCTGGGGAGACCAGTACGTGGAGATGCTGGCCCTCCTACTCGGTGAGATAGCCGAGCAGACCGACGGCGAGCCGGGCAAGACCGCCGAGGACATCGAGCAGTTGGCCCGTGGGCCGCCGCTCGCCCTGGACGAACAGGTGGACGAGTGGCTGGCGCAGTCCGGCATGGGCCAGGACGTACCACCGGGCAAGGCGCTGGCCGTCGGTACGGCCGGTATCGTGCTGGTGGTCATCCTCACGGAGACCGACTTGGCGAGCGACCTGATGGATAGTCTAACGAGCAACCTACAGGAGAGCGACCTACTATGATGGACCAACTACAGCGGCTTCGAGAGGCGAAAAGCGAGATAGAGAACCCTCACGAGAGCGAGCGTATCCGTGCTATCGCGGAGATACTCACCGAGATACAGCGGGCGCAGCGGGCGGCCGTCCTCGACCAGCGCGACCAGCTCGACATCGACCCCGACGACGACGTGACCGAGGTGGACCCCGACGTACGCAGTACCGAGGTGCTGGACCTCGTAGACGCCTACACGCCGGGCGGCCCATCGCTGGCCGAGACATGGCTGGCTCGTGCCGCCCCCGAAGACCTCGACGTCGACGACCCGGCGGCCTTGGCGAACTACGCCGGGCTATCGTCCGAGGAGTGGGAGCACCAGCAGCAGACGTGGGCCAACAGCTACCGGGCGGCCGACGGACAGGCGGCCGAGGCCACCGACCGCGACCTCGCAGAGCTACACGTCTCCTCGAAGTGGGGTGTGTCGCTGGACCGATTCGAGGCTCTGGTAGTCAACTGGGACCAGGGCCGGGCGCTCCGTGACCTGCTCGCTGGCCCGTCCGAGGCGACCGAGGCGGCCATCTACGCCAACACGGAGGCGCTGGCATGAGGCTCTCGCTGTATCCACGGGACAGCACCGACTGGTTCCTGCTGGGCTGGATAGCGGCTGCCCTCGTGATTGCGGCCCTCGAATCACGCGGCTACGACGAGACCGCCGACCCCGACGAGAGGCCCGATGGGGCGATACTCGACGACTGCGACCTGCAAGCACTGGCCGACGGGGACACGCAGACCGTCCAGACCCGTCGGGGCGAACTCGTCCGGCTGGCCGCCGTCGAGGAGGGCGACGAGACTGATGCCTGAGTGCCAGAAGTGCCTCGGTTGCGGCACGATGGAGGTGTGCGGTGGGATGTTCGGCATGCAAGAGTGTAACCGGTGTGACGGCACCGGAGAAGTCGAGAGTCACAGGTACGAATGAGCGACGAGTGTACGCGGTCCCGGCATCGATGTGAGGGGTGCGAGCGCCCCATCTGCCGGCGGTGTGGGCGGTGCTTCGAGCGAGTCCCTGCCGACCCTCACGCGACTGTATGGGAGTATCGCTGTCCGTCGGCGCTGTGCCGACTCATCAAGCGGGTGCGGGGTCCATATCGGAAGGGCGACACTCCCCGAGCAAGGGTCTGTACGGGTGGGAAAGCGTGAGTAGCGACAAATGGGTAGCGGAGACCGTCCTCGTAGGTATACTACTGGCCTTTATCGCCGGTTCGGTAGCAGTTTACGAGGCGGTTAAGCTCGCTGGCCCCGGACCTGCCTGTGCCTCCGCCCTGCTGTTCGCGGCCCAGAGCGGGTGGGGAAAATCGTACCACGCTCAGGCCTGGATGGAGAGCAACGCCGACGCCTACGAGGGCATGGTCGTACTCGACTACTGCCGGGAGTATCGAGGACTCGTCAAGCACGGGCTGGCCCAGCACTGGATAGTCGGCCCGCGAGAGCAGCAGTTGTCCGTCAGCGGGTGGGTCGACGTGCTCGAAGCGAACCCCCAGCTCGTATTAGAGAAGCACGTCAGGCTGACCTCGGACGACTGGCGAGCGGTCTGCACTCGGGTAGCGGAAGCCGCCCGGCGTATCCGTCGGGACCAGATGGTCATCGTCGATGAAGCGCACTTTGTGGTCCCTCAGGAGGGGAAACTGCCCCAACCGCTCAAGGAGATAGCGACGACTGGCCGGGGTGCGGGGACCTCCTCGATGTGGATTACACAGCGCCTCGCGGAGATTGACAAGACCATCACCACCCAGTGCCAGAGTCGGATGCTCGGCGGGTTCAAGGGCGGCGACCTCGGCTCCGTGAGTGTCGAGTACACTGAGGACCTGCACGACCCGGTAAAGTCACCCACCGGGCTGTCGGACGAACTGCTACCCCCTGGCCGGGAGACCCCTACGTCTCTACAGAAACACAAGAACGACGAGGGGCACGTCATCGGAAGCGAGTGGATATACAGCGACGACGACGGCGAAATCCGGCGTATCAACACCCAGCACGTAACGATGCACAGCACCCACTACGGCAGCCAGGGGAACGACCTCAAACCACCGGAGTACACCGCATGAAGACCCAAATCACCCTTCGAGGCACCGACAGCGAGGAGTTTGAGCGGACCCGTCAGCGAATCTCAGAACAGCGGCCCGGTAGCGAGCCGTCAAACGCCGAAGTCGTGCGGGTGCTGATGGACTGCGGGCCGTACTGAGACCGCTGCACGTTGCAGGCACACCCGACCCGTGAGTTAGTCGGTTTTTGATGGGTAGACGGGCTATACTGGTGGATTGCATGGACTTTGGTAATGCAATCGACACCCTCGCATCCGAGGACTACGTGTTGGACGTGGCCCTGGTGATGGGCGGGTACGTCGCGCCAGAAGCAGTCAAGTACGGAGTCGAAGACATCGCGGGCCGAGACCTCCCCAACGAGGTGTACGGCGGTGCGGTCGTCGTGGGTGGCGCTCTCTACGGCGGCGACGCCGGGAAGAAGGTCGCCATCGGCGGCGGGGTGAACATCGTCGAGCAGCTCCGCGAGCGAGTCGCGGGAGGTAACTGAGGATGGGTGAAGACATCTACGCCGCGAAGGGCAACAGCGCCGAGGCGGTCACGACCTACCAGAACGAGCCGACCAGCCCGCGCCCGTCCCCCATCCTCGAAGTGTCTCCCGAGCGGGGGACCTTCCTGCGGTTCCTGAACGCGGTCATCAAGGGTACTGTCCAGGGCATCCCGCTCTACCTCAAGCTCCGCGACAGCAACGGCGACCCGCTTCCCGTCAACACAGAAATCAAGCTGGAGCTGCAGGTGGCGGGGATGGACAAGGAGATGGTCGTCTCCGAGACCATGAAGTCCATCGACCAGTACCAGACGCTCTCGCTCTCCGAGCAGCGCAACACCGACAACATCGACAGCACGAAGTTCACGCTGCAGTACCCGGACGCGGCCCCCGAGAGTGGCCCCGCGCCGAAGGTGGACGTGCGCGACATCGACGCGTTCTACGTCACCATCGAGAGCGCCGTTCAGGTGGACTGGTCGCAGTCGGAAGCGTACTTCGACAGCGACTACGTGCAGAAGCTCGGGCGGTGACTCTCCATGAGTGACCTCATGCAGCGCCTTCGGGAGACCGACCGGCGGCCGTCTCACATCGTCCCCGACGACATGGACATCGACGTGACCAGCCAGGGCCAGCGGTCCCGTCTGGGCCGCTACCGGGCCGATACGGCGGTGATGCTCCGGGGGGACAAGCCCTGCCGCATCGCTGTCCCGGCGTACTACGGAGACACCACGGACGGCAGCGCCGGGGACTCGGAGACGTTCAACCTTCCCCACAGCATCGTCGACACCCCGGCCACGCAGTCGGTCGTCGTCTGGCTGGACGGTGAGTACTACGGTGCGCCGGACTCGGTGGACTACGACGCCGACACCATCGACGTGACCGACCCCAACACGAACAGCAACCTGCACGTCTACTACATCTCCGACGCGCCCGCTACTCTGGAGATTCGGAAGGCCGTGCCCGACTCGACGACATCGAGCAGCCAGCGGGTGTATCAGGCCAACACCGGGCTGGTTCACGGCACCCAGCAGACCGAGCAGCCCGAGTACCTGTCTGTGGGCGGGAGTCCGCTGCACGGGTTCGTGGCGGCGGACATGACTGTGGACGCCTACATCACGGCCCCGTACACCGTCCGGTGGACCGACCCGGACGGCGACGGTACCGAGCCGACGAACGCGATGCTCAACCTGCCTATCATGGAAGGCCGCAGCGAGGTGTCGGGCCTCAAGTCGGCCATCAAGGCAGAGATGGGCGAGGCGTAGAGGGTTCAGCACATGGATTTTTCGAGCGACTACACCCAAATCTGGACAGCCGAGGCCGAACCGGGCGCGGCCGACGACGTGGGGAGTAGCCGCACCGTCACCGAGGTGGACGGACCCCAGCAGGCCGGTCCGCTGACCACGGCCATCGAGGGCACCCAGTGGACCCGCGCAGACATCGAGCTTGCCGTAGAGGTACTGAACGGTGTCCTGCTACTGCTGACGCTGTACGCTGTCTTCGCAGACGGGGAGGGCCTCTGATGTACTCCATTCCAACAGCAGACAGCACTGCCGAGGAAGCAGAAGCCGACACCAACCCGTGGGACTTCGGTGATGACTACACAGTCCCCACGACGGGCAGCAGTTCCGAGGAAGCAGAAGCCGACACCAACCCGAACGTCAGTGACACCGCTGTCGACGAGGACGACCGCGGGAACGACCTGCTCTACCCGCCTCAAGACGATTCTGACTCCAGCGATACCGGCCAAGAGACGCCCGACGCAGGCGGGACTTCTCTCGACATCGACCCGACGGACATCTTGCTGTCTCAGGCCCTCAGCGGCTCATTCGGCGACCCCTTCGGGGAGTCGACGGTCATGGGCCTATCGTCGACACAGGCCCTCGGCGGGGCGGGCGCTCTGCTCGTCCTGGCACTGCTGCTATCGGGAGGTGAGGCCTAATGGTCTGGGGTGCCGTGACTGGCGCTCTCGACCACGCTGCTGGCTCTGTCGACGAGTCTATCGGGCGCCAGTTCGACGACGAACCCGGCGGTGGGTTCGCAGACATCACAGAGACCGGTGAGAGCAACGACGACGGCCTAGCCGGTGGTGGCGAAGACGCGGAGTACCACAACCGGTACTTACAGGGTGACGCTGTCAGGACGGCCTACGATACGGTTTTCGACTACGAGGGCACCCTGAACGGGGAAGAAGACACGGCTGACGTGTTCGGCCCGTCGGTCGGTGGCGTCGCAGACGCGGCCGTCGATGTCAAGGGAGAAGAGACCAGCGCCGAGGAGCGCAAGGCCCAGCTCTGGCTCTATGCCGGGGCTGCCCTGGTGGCGCTGTACTTCGGTCGCCCGTTGCTACGGATGGCGGCCGACTTCACTGGAGGAAGTTCGTGATTCCAGACCAAATCATCTATCAGGCGTCCGCCATCGTCGGTGCGTCTGGGTTCGTCGGGGGCGCGGTCGAAGCCTACCGGACCCGGAAGGCCGTCGAGCGGAACACTCGGACGCTACACGGCACGGAGTACAGGAAGGGACTCGTCCAGCGGTTCGCGGACCTACAGCGACGTCTGCGAGGTGAGACCGATGCCTGAGGTGTCGGTCGACGTCGACGAGATGGATGAGGCCGAGCGGGAGCGGGAGAAGGAGCGGCTGGGTGGTGACTCGTGAACGTCGTCCCCGAACCGGCGGCTGACGACATCCCGTACAACGACCCCATCAGCCGCCACCTCGAGGGCGGCGAGAAGCTCATCGTCGAGTTCAGCCCGACCCAGCGCGTCACCGAGTTCGTGCTGCCGGTGCTGGCGATGTCGAAGCACCCACAGAGCAGTTACGAGGTGTGGCTGGACGACCAGCAGGTGTACGGACCGGCCCCGATTCCACCCACCGACATCGACGACCTCACGGTGACGTTCCTCCCGGCAAAGCGGTTCCAGACTTCGATGCGCGTCATCGTTCGGAATCTGTCGGACAACACCCCACGGAGCTACTCGGTGCAGCCGGTCGGCTGGGAGGTGAGCAGCGCGTGACGCTCGATACGAACGCGAAGGTCGAGCAAATCAAGCGCGTCATCGACTCGGCTGGTGCGGTCGTTGCACCGGCCACCGAGCAGCTCCAGCAGACGATACGCGACTCGCTCGCGAATCAGGACGGACTCACCGCCTTCGAGTTCACGACCGGCGGGAGTACCGCCGAGCAGCTACCGGCCAACGCGGTGCCTGACGGCGTGACCGTGCTGCTGCAGGCCCGTGACGCCAACGGCCAGAAGGTCTACGTGGGCAACGACACGGCCCAGCCCATCGAGATGCAGCCAGCGGGCACGGTCGCCCTCGACGTGACCGACACGTCTCACATCTGGGTGAAGGGAGCCGCCGCTGGCGAGACTGTGGGGGTGCTCTACGAAGATGGCTGACGCGAGCGGCCCCAGTGGCGGCGGCTATGACTTTGTTCGGGATTCGACCAGCCCGCCGCCGAACCCAACGGAAGGCGACGAGTGGTATCAACCCGACGAGAACGACGCGAAGACGTACAACGAGGGGTCGGGCGAGTGGGAGGACATGAAAATATCCGATCACACGCAACTGACCAACGTCGACCCGGCGAGCCACCATGACCCGGTGACGGTCAACGCCCCCATCACCCGGAACGCGCAACTGCTGGCACTGGCCTACAGCGACGGACTCACGCTGGACGGCAGCGACCAGCTGGCCGTCGACCTCGGTAGCGGCCTCGCCATCGACGGCAATGGTCGCGTCTACATCCCGGCTGACTACGTGACCGCGAGCGAGCTGTCGAACCACGCGAGCGACGGTGACGCGCACCACAGCAAACCCAGCCAGACCCAGAACGCAGGTATCGGTACCTCTACCTACGATATTGCGTATGGGTCGGGACTTCGTATGGACGACGGCTGGCAAAACCACATCGTCAATTGCGTCGTCACCGGGACAGTCGCTGGCAGTTCGAGCGCGAACGAGTGGGACGCCGAGTTTATAGACGTGACCGGTTCGGTACTCGCGACGATTAACGAGGGTAATTCTAGCACCAGCCTTACCGGCTTCGTCTCTGAAGTTCGGTGGAACAATCGGGACTCTGTCGGCCCCGAGTCGTTCACTGCGTCAGCAGAACTGGTCGACGGGGGCGGACACAGCCACAGTATCTAATCATGAGACAAACAACTCACATCGACCGTGAGGCACCGAGCAGTGACCGACTCGCGGCCCTGGAGGTGGCCTGATGGGCATCGGTAGCGCGGGCACTACGGCCGTCGACCCAAGTAATCCACTCTACGACGCTGTCAAGAGCGGCGGCGGCTACGTCGAGGACGAAGAAACCGGCGAAGTGACTGGTGGCCCTGACGGCGACGGAACCGCGTGGACCGAAGCGGAGCGGCTGTACGACTCCAACAACGCGATGGATGCCCACGAGGATGCGGACGGTTGGGACCAACTCACCGAGGAGGAACAGGCCCAAGGAAGCTCTCCCAACACGGACAACGCCAGCGGCGCGACTTCTCTGAACAACGCGCCCGGCAATCTCTGGGAGCAAGCTGCTGACCCGGTGGGCGCCAATCAGATGGACTTGGGCGTCCTCAACAGCGACACCATGCTGCTGGCCCTCAGTGGGTTGGGTCTCCTGGCTGCCGTCTACATCAGCACTCAACAATGACGCTCACAGCACTACAGACGGTCCCTGTCCCGCCGATTCCGGACCCGCAGACGCTTGCGCTGGCGCTGGTCTGCTTCATCGGCGGCATGACCGTTCCGACGCGGTACGGCATCGAGCGCCTCGAAGGCTTCGGCCGGCTCATCGCCGGGAAGCTTCCATATCAGGCCCCACCGGGCCGTGACGAGGAGACGGCGATGCAGGAGGCCGTCGGCGTTGAGGCCGCCCAGGAGACCGCCGAGACCACGGAGGGCGACCATGCCGAGTAAGCTGGTTGTTCACGGGGACTCCTCGCTCAATGCCGAGCCGTACAGCATCAAGGTGTCCGGGGCGGCCGTCTCCCAGGAGTCCGGGCAACAGGACAGCGGTAGCCCGCAGGGCGTCATCAGCGGGCAAATCGGGAGCTGGACAGACACCTACAGCATCACGGGCGACATCGTCAGCATGAACGTGCCGGGGCCGGCGAGAGTCACCGTCGACGGGGAGCAGGTCAGCTCCCAGTCACAAGGTGGCTTCTCCGTCCCTAACGGCGGCAACACGGGCGGTGACGGAGTAGATACCAGGGTCCTGATGGCTAGCGGTGTCCTGCTCGCTCTGGCCGCCTGGGTCCTGCTCCGATGATGTGGCCTTATCACACCGTCCCCGACGGGAACGCGGCGCTGCCGCATCACTACATGACGGCGCTGCTGGTGGCGCTGGTCCCGCTGCTCATCGTGTGGGACGACCACCGCGACCGCGAACCGTGGCTCGTCCTGGTGGGCATCCTCGGCGGGCTGGCGTCGTTCGGGCTGGTGTGGCCGCGCTACCCGGTCATCGGCGCGACCCTGACGCTGGTGTTCAACGCGGTGGTGCTGCTGGCCCCACTGCGGCCCGCGTGGGGCGAGTACTGGCCGCGCAAGCACCGGCTGGCCGTCGTGTTCCTGGCGCTACTGGCGGCCGACGACTCGGTACAGCACGCGCTCGGCTGGGTGACACCGATAGACCACGTCTGGAAGCACGGCGGCCGGGCGGCAGTCGTCGACATCTTCGGGGCGCTGGCATGACTGACCGGCCGGAGCTGCGCATCGAGGAGATGGACGGCGAAGCTGTCGCGACGGTGAACCACTCGGTGCTACTGCGGTGCGACCCGGCGGCGGTGGTCGAGCCGGAGCGGTAGTGTCCGCTTCTCCGTTCAGAGTCGGACACATTCAGCCCGATTCTCGCCAGATACACCCCGATTCGACCCCAAGATTCTAGGATTTTGACCGCAAAGCAGAGTTTACGGACACATGAACTTAGAGAACTACGACGACCAAGACGGGATGAAAGCATGGCTCTCCGAACAAGAGGTACAGCAGCTACTCACTCGGTTCGACGACACCGAGAAGCGCATCGCGGTCTCGCTGGCCGTGCGCTGTGGCCTGCGGTCGGCCGAGGTGCTCGATATTGCCCCGGACCATGTCGTCGACACCGACGCGGGCACTATGCTCCGCGTGTGGTCGTCAGCGAAGACCGACAAGTACCGCGAGACGCCGATTCCGCCGAACCTCGCTACAACCATCCGGACGGTCGGGGACGTGCGTGAGGAGCCGACAGACGCGCCTGTGGTGGACGCATCGACTCGGACGCTCCGGCGCTGGATGGAGCGAGCGACGGGCGACCTGCTTGACGAGACCGGCGACGACGGCTGGCAGTTCGTCGGGATGCACGACCTTCGGCGCACCTGGGCTACGTCGCTCCGGTCGGCCGACGTTGACGCGATGGTGGTCTGCGACTGGGGCGGGTGGGACGATCTACAGACGTTCCTCGACCACTACCGCGGCACTCACACGCCCGAGGCCCAGCTGCGAGAGCGCGAAAAAGTGGGGTGGCTGTAGCCGGTTTAATCCATACCGGCGGCCGACTCGACCACGTTCTTGAACCAGCCAGCGGCCCGGAATAACAGCATCACTCCTTGCAGTGCAAGCAGTATGAGAATTACTACACTCTCTAAGGAACCCGGTCCAAAGAGAGTCAGTGTGAGCAGAAGCAGGAGTATCGCTGATGGCCACCACGTTACGATTTTCTTACCAATTCCCATGCACTAACCCTTGTGTACGCGATTCTTGAATCTGTGGATTCTGGCAGTCTAATGCGACTTATCCCCTAAGCGCCCGGTCTACGGTCGGGGTCGGTCGGTGACGTGCATCCACCTGCCCGTGCAGGTATAGAATCCCGTCTGTCGTCAGCTCGTACATATCGCTGGCGAGCGTATCGACGAATCCCACGTACCGGAGCATCTGGCAACGCTCTCGGATGTGCCCCTCGGAGGCGGTGAAGCCTTCCTTCTTAGCGAGTATCGACGGCGACGACCACCCTTCCCAGTAGAGTTCTTCAAGCACCCGCTCATCCAACTGTTTCATCCAGTATGCCGACTTTCTTCCGTCCATTTATCAAGCCTGCTCGTGGTTCTCTCCAGCGCTGGGGCCGCTATCCATTTGCGTATTTACTTCATCTGGTGCATCTTCCGATGTATTCAGTTCACCGTTTAGGTATTTCTTACCTCGGTCAGTGATTGTATACAGACCTCTCCCGAGGTTCTGAACCAGACCGTGTGATTCCAACTTTTTCAGTCTCTGAGAGACGTATGAGTTTGAATATCTGACGAACCCACTTTTTACCATATCGGTGGGCGCCCCTCTTTCTTCCTCGTAGAGGTATTCTAAGATACGGTCGTCAGCCAGGACCATCCAATCACCAGAGTACCGTTTGACCATCTTGCTAAATTGATAATCAACGAGGGAGGTGATTATACCATTGAATATCCACTATAGCGCGTGGTATCTCACGAGCCGTTAACTATATCACGAAGGCATTAATTGATAACTAACGCAATGGTTCGAAAGAGTCTCTCGGTATCCATCTCGTTCCCACGCTGGATGGACGAGAAGATAGCTGAACAGGCCGATAAGCACGGAGTGAACTACTCTGAGTACGTCCGCGAAATCATCCGCGACCACCACCAGACGCCTTTCGATAGGGTTTCTGACCCAGTGGTCTGTCGCGACGAGAACGGCGAAGTGAGCGAGAACGTCGAAGGGGCCGCCTAAACTATGTCCAGTAGCAGCGCAGCCCCCACGTCCGGAGATGAGTCGGGAGACCAAGAGGGTGGCGACAGTGAGGCAGGTGAGGGCCCATGACGTGCTTCTACTGCGAGGGGTCCGGCGCGTACCATCCGACGTGCGACCGCCCCGGCTGCACGAACTCCACGCACGGGTTTGGTGACGACGGTCGGGCGGTCAAGTCCTACTGCGACGGGTGTAGGGGTGAATCAGCATGAGCCGGGACATCTCCGACCGGTGGCCCGACGCCGTCGCGGCGGTCGAAATCGGCGGCCCAGTGACCGAGCTGGCCGACAGCGGCGAGCGGGTGCTGGCCGACGGCGGCGCGGTCGACCACGACTATGACGAGAGCGAGCTGCCGCCGAGCGAGCGCATCGGTCTCGACGGCGTGCAGACTGACCCGATAGCGGGCGGCATCGCTTTTGACCTCGTAACCCGGCAACCGCTGTTCGTTCGGCAAGTCGTGGCCCCCACTGTCGTCGAGTACTACGAACGCGAGGGGTTCGACCTGCTGGGGTACAAGACTCACCCGTACCTACCGGTGCGACCGGACGATACGGTCTACGAGTGTGTTTTCATCACGCGAGACGCCGAACGAGCGCACAAGCCCGGCGACACCTACGACTTCCCGCGTGGCCGGCTGATGCACGTCCCGGTAGAGCAGGCTTGGGGTGAGTCGGAATGACTGTCCGGCCCCCAGACCCCGAGGACCTGCGCCAGCAAGAGCGGCCAGCCGTCGTCGACGTGACCGAGCAGGGGCAGGTCTACGTCGCTACCGCGAAGGTCCAAGACTCCGGCTGGCTGTGGCTGAAGTACTGGGGTGGTGGACAGGCGAAGATTCCGCCCCGCCGAGTTCGAGCGGTGCAGTACTTGGAGACGGAAACCTACGGTGAGCCCGACAGCAGCGGGTTCAAGAGTAAGCGCGTAGCCCACGAGAACTGGCGAGAGCGAGCGAAGGACTGGACGGCCGACGAGACCGCCGCCGACGCCGAGGCCGCCGAGCCGGTGTTGGGTGATGACTGACGACGCGTTCACCTACACGGTCAAGCTGAAGCGCGGTGACGACACTCAGAAGTGCAAGGTCACGGCGCCGGACATCGGGACGCTGACCGAACGCGTCGACGCCGTCCGCGAGAAGCTGGGCGACTGGGCCGGCGACTACCGGGAGATACAGCCCGACGATGAATCCCGGCTCGCTGACGACCAGAGCGAACTGGGGGAGGTTCAGGCGTGAGCCACAGCGGGGCCCGCCAGTGGCGTGTCTCCTGCCCGTGTGCAGCGGAGAAGGTCGACGGTAAGCGGATGCACTCGCAGGTCTCGAAGGCAAACGCCGAGTACTTCGTGACCGAGGACCGGCTGGCCGCCGATCTAGACGAGGAGGAACTGCGGGAGCGCCACGACCGCGCCGACGGTGCCCTCGTCGCGTGTAACGTCTGCGGGAAGCTGAAGGAGGTGTCGTGATGCCGGACGACCTCGAACCGCTCAGTCCCGAGGAAGGCGTAGACCGGTTCCTGACCCATCGGGAGCCGTCCGTTCGGGAGTCGACGCTGAACAACGCAAAGACCCGGCTTCGGTACTTCCTCGACTGGTGCGACGAGCGCGATGTCGAGAACCTGAACAGCCTTTCGGGCCGGGACATGTCGGACTTCGTGGCGTGGCGACGCGGCGACATCGCGCCCATCACGCTACAGAAGCAGCTTTCGACCATCCGCCAGGCGCTACGCTGGTGGGCCGACATCGAGGCGGTCGACGAGGGACTGGCCGAGAAGGTCCACGCGCCCGAGCTGCCGGACGGCGCCGAAAGCCGAGATGTGCATCTCGACCCCGACCGAGCGAAGGCGGCCCTGGAGTACTACGGCCGTCATCGGTACGCGAGTCGAGACCATGCGCTCATCGCGCTCATCTGGCGAACCGGGATGCGGCGCGGTGCGGTCCAGTCGCTCGACCGTGACGACCTCGAACCGGACGGCCACGCAGTGCGTCTGGAGCACCGTATCGACGAGGGGACGAAGCTCAAGAACGGCGAGGCTGGCGAGCGGTGGGTCTATCTCGGGCCGAAGTGGTTCCAGATTCTCGCCGACTACGTCGACAACCCCGACCGCGTCCAGGGGACCGACGAGTACGGCCGGAAGCCGCTGTTCACGACGCAGGACGGCGGCCGTCCGTCCCCGCAGACCATTTACAAGTGGCTCATGCGGGCGCTGCACCCGTGCAGCTACGCGAGTTGCCCCCACGACCGGACACCGGAGACGTGCGACGCTCGCGGCCGGTCGGCTAACGTCGCTGACTGCCCGTCGTCGCGGTCGCCCCACGCTGTTCGTCGAGGAGCTATCACACACCACCTGACCGAGGACACGCCCCCGGAGACGGTGAGCGAGCGGATGGACGTGTCGCTCGATGTCCTGTACCAGCACTACGACGCCCGAACCGAGCGCGAGAAGATGGACGTGCGAACCAACCACCTACCAGACGAGTAAGAAGGATGACTGTTCAACCACAAAACCCCACGACGGCACCGGATAAAACCTGCCCGGCGAGTCCACTCTTCGCTCACTCACGGACTCGCCGAACATCGCGACCGCTTCGCGTTCGCTCAACCCCGGCGCGTCCGTCCGCCGTCGTGTCAGCGCGTGTGCGAGACCGGTGTCGGGCGTGCATCCGTAGCCGCCGCTGGCGAGGCCCCGATGTCGGCTCGTTGATAAACACTTATCATGTCACTCCGCCAATGACACTTTATCTGTCATGGGCGGGTTGACGACTGTCGACATCCTGGCACTTCTGACGCTGCTTGCGGTCGTTCCGGTCGGGCTCGTCGTCCGCGCTAGCTGGCGTCACCGACACCAGCCGGCCTTCCGGTGGCTGTTCATCGCGATGCTCTCGGCCGGCGTCTGGACGGTGGCGCGGGCCATATCTCTGTTCGCGAACAGCCCGACCGTGACGATACTCTTCGACCGGGTGCTCGTCTTCGCGGTCTCGTTGCTCGCCATCTGCTGGTTCCTGCTTGCGGTCGAGTCGGTGTTTCGCCGGCCGGTGTCGGAGTACGTCTTCGCCGTGTTGCTCGCCGTCCCGGTCGCGACGCAACTGCTCGGCCTCGTCCGACCGACGCTGCTGTACACCGCCGACAGCTACGTCGACGACCGCGGCGTGTTCCAGAACACCGTCGGTCCGTGGCTCGCCGTCGACCTCTACCTCTTTGGTTTCGGGCTGGCGCTTTCGGCCGTCGCCATCTGGACCGGGCGGGCGCTGACCGGGCGGCGAAAACACGTCGAAACGTCGACGCTGATGGTGACCGGGACGCTGATTATCGCGGCGCCGGCGGTGTTGCACACGACGGGGCTCGTCCCCGAGTACGTCGACGCGACGCCCGTGGCGCTGTTCGTGGCCGGCGGCTTGCTCCTCCGCGCGCTCAGGGTCGACGCCGGCGAGCAGTTGGAACTCGGTCCGCGGCGCGACAGCGCCTTCGACGTCCTCGACGAGGCCATCCTCATCGTCACCGACCGCGGCGTCGTCGTCGACGCGAACCAGCGCCTTCGGGACCTGTTCGGCGTGTCGTCGGTCGCCGGCCGGAACGTCACCGACGTGCTCTCCGACGCCGACGGCCTCGTCGACGCGCTGGCTCGCGGGACCGACGAGTGGTCGGGGACGATTTCGCTCGGCGAGCGGTACTTCGACGCCCGCCTCGCCACCGTCGAGTACGGACTCGGCGCCGAGGGGCGTCTCGTGGTACTGAGCGACGTGACCGAGCGGCGGGAACGCGAACAGCGCCTGGAGCGCCAGAACGAGCGCCTAGAGAAGTTCACGAGCACTGTCAGTCACGACCTCCGGAACCCGCTGAGCGTCGCCCGCGGCCGGGTCGAACTGCTGTCGGCGGGGACGGACAGCCCGCACCTCGAACCGCTCGAGCGCGCGCTGGCCCGCATGAACACGCTCGTCGACGAGACGCTGTCGCTGGCCCGGCAGGGCCGTATCGTCGACGAGACCGACACCGTCTCCCTGGCGGCCGTCTGCGAGCGCAGCTGGCGACGTGTCGACACCCGCGACGCGACGCTCACGGTGGTGGACGACGACCGTTTGCTCGCCGATTCGGTCCGTGTCGAGCGGGTGTTCGAGAACCTCTTTCGGAACTGCGTCGAGCACGGTGGGCCGGGCGTGGCGGTCCGGGTCGGCCTGTCAGCCGACGGGTTCTACGTCGCCGACGACGGGCCGGGCGTTCCGCCCGACGAGCGCGACGAGGTCTTCGGGTTCGGGGAGACGTCGACGACCGACGGGACCGGCTACGGGCTCGCTATCGTCGCCGAGATAGCCTCGGCACACGGCTGGCGCGTCGATGTCTCGGCGAGCGAGGCCGGCGGGGCGAGGTTCGACTTCTCCGGTGTCACGTTTGCCCCGTCCGGGGAGTGAGACGGCGTGCCAGCGGGGGGACGACAGGGCTGTACACTTTTCACCACGTCCCGCCAACAGCGGTCCATGTCCGAGACGTGGGAGGTCCTGCTGCCGAAAGAAATCGACCCGTCGGGGCCGGATTCGATATCTGATTTCGCGAACTGTACCGGGATGGACGAGTACGACAGCTACGACGACGCGCTGGCCGACATCGCGCGGTACGACGCCGTCATCGTCCGCGTCGCGCCGCTCTCGGCCGACGTCATCGACCGGGCGGACGACCTGAAAGTCATCTCGAAACACGGCGCGGGGCTGGACAACGTCGACGTCGCGGCGGCCACAGAGCGGGACATCGTCGTCTGCAACACGCCGGGGGCCAACGCCCAGTCCGTCGCGGAGCACGCCATCGCCTCGCTGTTCGGACTGCGCCGACACCTCCACACTGCCGACAGACACGTCCGGGCGGGCGAGTGGGACCGGGCGGCCTTCACCGGGCGCGAACTCAGCACGGACACGCTCGGGCTGTACGGCTTTGGCGACATCGCCCAGAAGACGGCCGCGATGGCCACGGGGATGGGGATGCGCGTCGTCGCCTACGACCCGCGAAAGCCCGACGAGTACTTCCCGGAAGAGGTCCAGCGCGCCGAGCGGTTCGAGGGCCTGTTCGAGCGGGCCGACGCGGTGAGTATCCACGTCCCGCTGACCGAACAGACCCACCACTCCATCTCGACGGCCGAACTGCGGGCGCTGGGCGAGCACGGCGTCCTCGTCAACACCGCGCGCGGGGCGGTCATCGACGAGTCGGCGCTGGTCGAGGCCCTCGACGCCGGCACCGTCGGCGGCGCGGCGCTGGACACGTTCGAGTCCGAACCGCCGGGCGAGGACCACCCCCTCTTTGGCCGCGACGACGTGTTGCTGACGCCCCACATCGGCGGGGTGACGACGCAGGCGCTGGCCCGCATGAGCCGCCAGGCCGCGGCGAACGTCCGGACCGTCTACGAGGGCGGGACCCCGGACTCGACGCGGAACGCCGAGGGATTGTCGGGGGCGGACGAGTGAGGACCGAGAACGGGCTCCGGCGGGCGCTCGAATCGGGCGAGACGGTCTTCGGCGCGAGCGCGGAGACGTTCTCGCCGACGGTCGTCGAGACGCTGGGCGCCGTCGGCCTGGACTACGTCTGGCTAGACTTCGAACACGGCGGCCCAAGTCCTTACGACAGCACGGCCTTAGAGGAGCTGACGCGGGCCGCGGAGACCGCCGACATCGAGCTGCTGGTCCGACTGCCGAAACCCGAACCGGCGCTCGTCCGGAAGGTACTGGACGCCGGTGTCCGGACCATTCTACTGCCCCGAATCGAGACTGCCGAACAGCTCCGGGCCGGCGTTCGGGCGGCACACTTCGCCTACGACGGGGCCGTGGGCGACCGCGGCGTCGGCGTCGGCCGCTCGGGCGAGTGGGCCGGCTACGTCGACAGCTACGTCGGCGGCGAGGACGGGGAGGTGCTGGTCGGGACGATGATAGAGAACCAGCGCGCCGTCGACAACATCGAGGACATCCTCGCGGTGCCACAACTGGGCTTTGCCTTCGTCGGTCCGGCGGACCTCTCGATGTCGCTGTCGGGCGGTGACCCGCTCGAAAAGAACACCGAGGCCGTCTCCGCGGCTATCGACCGCACGCTCGCGGCGTGTCTCGACGCCGGCGTTCCCGTCGGGCGCATCCGCAACGACGCGACGGCGGCGCGGGCGGCTATCGACGCGGGCTACCAAATCGTCCGCATCGGCGGCGACACGGCGTCGATACGCGAGGTGCTGGGCGCGCGCCTCGACGAGCTACGGGACTGAGTCGGGCCGTCCCACGAGAAATCCGGCAGCCGGTGTTATCGACGGTCTGATTCGGGGTTGTGCTTGCGGCGGTAGGTACCGACCATCTTCCAGAGCGTGTCGTCGAGCCGCTCACCGTTTGCTTCGTCTTCGAGCTGTCGGTACAGGTTCTCCGAGACTTCGATTCGAGGCATCACCTGTGTCTACCGACCGGGCGTACATAAAATCTATCTGACACGGAATCGAGTAAATGCTTCACGTCGGGCGATTAGTGCGCACACTGGGGGGTGTCGTCACTGTCGGTGTCGCGCGGTGGCTCGTCAGACGGTCGATGGAAGCCATTTCCGAGATTTGCCGGACCCGTCGCGGCAAATCACGGGGACGTCGTTACGACCGACCGTCTCAGTGGGCGTTGGGCCGCTCCCGCGAGGGACGTTGCGGCGCGCCACTCGACATATCGGCGATACACTCCCGACAGAACTGGTACCCCTGCTCGTTTCTCGTCCCGCAGTTGGCACAGGTGACGGCACCCGTCTCCTCGTCGCTGGTGGCCGGTTGCGTCGCCCCGGGCTCCGGCTGCGCGGCGCCGTTGGCCGGTTCGCCGTGGCGGCGATAGGCGTACAGCATCGTCAGGATGTGCACACCCACCAGCAGGGCGATGGCGCCGTACAGCCATTCACTCCCGAGCATACATGACGATACGGTGACGCGATACTTGAGGGTTGTGCATAGTTCACATGGGTTGCCCGCCGGCACGCCGCTCCGTCCACCGCCGCGGCCGAGCGTTCAAGTGGGGTGGCGTGACCACCCGGCCGTATGGGTCAGCGCACGCTCGTGGTCGTTCCGCGGCCCGACGGCGGCTTCGACTGTCGGTACGCCCACTGGGGGGTGACGACCGACCCGTTTTCGGGGTCACGACCCCTCGGGCGCGACTGGTCCGGCACAGCCGTCTGTGCCGAACTCGACGCCGGCTACGACCGCCTGCTCGTCGCCGCCGCGCGCCCGCGCTGGTACTGCGTCTGCTGGCTCGACCCGACGCTGACCGACCCCGACGACGTCGTGCTGGCCCGGACGGACGACCCCGACCGACTGCGCGAGCGCTGGACCGAGGCGAAGAGCCGCGCCGTCGACGCGGTCGCCCGCGGGACGGCCCCCGACGCCGCCCGGGCGGCGCTCCTGCTCGGACTGGCACGGCGGGCCGACGCCTGCCACCGCGCGGACGACGCGTCCTTTTTACGCGACGACGGCTAACCGATGGACGTGACCGCCGACAGCGCCGTCGAGACGCTCTCGTACCCCGAGGTCGCCACCGCCAGGGACCTCGTCGCCCGCGCCATCGACCGGGGCGCGATGGTGACGCTGTTTGGCCGGTGTACGGTCGAGTACGACGGTCGCGCGGCGAGTTCGCTCGGGCCCGGCGACCGCCACGTCACGCTGAAACCCGACGGGGCGGCGCTGGTCCACACCGACGAGGGCCAGCAGCCGGTCAACTGGCAGCCGCCGGGCTGTGACCACTCGGTTACCGTCACCGACGGCGCCCTCGAAGTCCACTCCGAGCGCACCAATCCAGAGGAGACCCTCGACGTCGTCTTCGAGACGGTGGCCCACGCGGCCGCCTTCGACGTGCGCGACCCCGAGGAACTGGCCGTCACCGGGACCGAGGCGGACCTCAAAGAGCGTATCCTCGACGACCCGGCCCTCGTCGAGCCCGGCTTCACACCGCTGGCGACCGAGCGGGCGACCCCCGCCGGCGCCGTCGACATCTACGGCGAGGACGAACGCGGGCGGACCGTCGTCGTGGAACTGAAACGCCGCCGCGTCGGACCGGACGCGGTCGGGCAACTCGACCGGTACGTCGACGCCCTGGAGCGTGACCTCCACGCGGGGACGGAGGTCCGGGGCATCCTGGTCGCGCCGTCGGTGACCGACCGGGCGCGGCAGTTGCTCGCCAAGAAAGGTCTGGAGTTCGTCTCGCTCGAACCGACTCAGTAAATCTCGACCGTCTCGTCACAGACGACCACGCGGTGGCCGGCGTAGGTGAACTCGACGTCTGTCGCCCCCTCGCCGTCGACGACCGCGTCGAGGGCCTCGGAATCGATGACGTCGCCCAGCGGTCTGAGCGACATCGGCTCCTCGTTCTCTACTGCCGCGATGGCCCGGACGACCGCCAGCGTGGGCGACTCACCACGCAGCGTCGTCGTCACGAGCGGTCTCCCGTCCGCATCGCCGCCGCTACGATTCATATATTTCATCTATTCATTTTAGTATAAAAACTGTGGTCCCTCACTCGTTAGTAAGCCCTACTCGACCCGGTCGGCGAGGTCGGCCAGCGTGTTGAGCGCCTCCAGCGGTGTCATCGTCGCCACGTCGACCTCACGCAACAGCGCCTCGATGTCGTCGTCCGCGCCAGCCCTGCAGTCGACACCCGAGCCTGCGTCGGGAGCGGCGCTCCGGCCCGGTGTGCCGTCCCGGCCGTCCGCGCCGTCGCTTCCCGCAGTCGGCGCCGACGCTCCGTCCGCCGCCAGCAACTCGCGGGCGTGGTCGACGACGGAGTCGGGGACGCCGGCCATCGACGCCACCTCGACGCCGTACGAGGCGGCGGCCGGTCCGTCGGCCAGTTCGTGGTCGAAGACGACCGACCCGCCCTCCCGGGAGGTCTCGAAGTGGCGGTTGGCCACGCCAGCGAGGTCGTCGGCCGCCGCCGTGAGGTCGTGGTGGTGGGTCGCAAAGAGGGTGTAGGCGCCCACCTCGTCGTGGAGGTACTCGGTGACCGCGCGGGCGATGGCCAGGCCGTCCGCCGTCGAGGTTCCCCGCCCGACCTCGTCCAGCAGGACCAGCGACGCCTCGGTCGCCTCCGTCAGGATGGTCGATAGCTCGGTCATCTCTATCATGAACGTCGAGCGGCCGCCGGCGATGTCGTCGCTGGCGCCGACGCGGGTGAACACGCGGTCGAGTATCGGCAGGTCGGCCGACGCCGCCGGGACGAACGCGCCGGTCTGGGCGAGCACGCAACAGAGCGCGACCTGGCGCATGTAGGTGGACTTCCCGCTCATGTTCGGGCCGGTCAGGACGACAAAGCGGGGCGTAGCTGTCTCGCCGTTCTCCCGCGGCGTTCCCCCAAGCCGTGTGTCGTTCGGGACGAACGACTCCTCCGTGCGCTCGACGACGGGGTGGCGCCCGGCCTCGATGTCGATGCGGTCGGCGCCGACGCTCGGCCGGCAGTAGCCCCGCGTCGCGGCGACCTCGCCGAAGGCGACCAGCGCGTCCAGTCGCGCGAGCTTCTCGGCCAGTGCCTGCACGCGCTTTGCCTCCTCGGCGACGGCGTCACGGACCCGACAGAACAGGTCGTACTCCAGGTCGTCGGCCGCCGCCTCGGCTCTGAGTATCTCCTCTTCGCGCCCTTTCAGTTCGGGGGTGTAGTAGCGCTCGCTGTTCTTGAGCGTCTGGCGGCGCTGGTAGTCCTCTGGCACCGAATCGAGGTTGGCGTTGGTCACCTCGATGTAGTAACCGTGGACAGCGGTGTGGCCGACCTTCAGCGAGTCGATGCCGGTGCGCTCGCGCTCGCTCGCTTCGAGGTCGTCTATCCACTGCTTGCCCGACCGCTCCGTCGAGCGCAGGTCGTCCAGTTCCTCGTCGTAGCCTTCTCGAATCACGCCGCCCTCGGTGACCTGCTGTGGTGGGTCGGGTCGAATCGCCGCCTCGACCTCCTCGCGGGTCTCGGTCAGCGGGTCGAGCGTCGCGTGCAGGTCTGCGAGCAGCCGCGACTCCGCGCCGGCCAGCGCCTCGCGGATATCGGGCACCACGGCGAGCGTCGCCGCGAGCGACCGCAGGTCACGGGCGTTGGCCCGACCCCGCGAGACCCGCGAGACGAGCCGCTCGATGTCGTACACCTGCGAGAGCAGGTCGCCGAGTCGCTCCCGGGTCCCCGGACGCCGCTTCAGTTCGCCGACGGCCTCGTGGCGCGCTTCGATGCGGTCCGTATCCAGCAGCGGGCGACACAGCCAGTCAGTGAGCTTGCGCCGGCCCAGCGCGCAGGCCGTCTCGTCGAGCGTGTCCACGAGCGTCAGGTTCCCGTGGCCCCGCACCGAGCGCCGGTCGAACAGCTCCAGGCTCTCGACGGCGACGGCGTCCAGCAGCATGTACTCGCGGGGGTCGTACCGCGTCAGGTGGTTCAGGTAGTCCAGCGTCCCCTCCGGGTCCACGTCGGGGTCGACCGGCTCGCCGTCCGGGCCGACCGCCCCGGACTTCCCGCGCGTGTACTCGGCGTAGGAAAGCAGCGCGCCCGTGGCCCGAACCTCGGCGTCGCCCGCCAGCAGCCGCTCTGGCGGGCCGAAGTACCGCTCGATGCGGCTCTCGGCCCGCTCGCGGTCGAAGGCGTCGGCGTCGTACTCGGTGACCAGACACGCCCCCCCGAACACCGACGCCTCGTCTACGTCTACGTCCGGCCCGACGATTGCCTCCGCGGGGTCGAACCGGCGCAACTCGTCGGCGACGGCCGTCTCGGAGTCCACGCTCGTAGCGTAACACGCCCCGGTCGAGATGTCGACGAGCGCGAGGCCGTACTCCCCCCCGTCGGCCAGCGCCGCGACGTAGTTGCTGTCGGCCCCGTCCAGCAGTTCGGCCTCCGTCAGCGTCCCCGGCGTCACGACCCGCGTCACGGCCCGCTCGACGACGCCGCTTACCTCGTCGGGGTCCTCGACCTGGTCGGCGATAGCGACCCGGTAGCCCGCGTCCAGCAGCGTCTCGACGTACGACTCGGCGTTGTCGATTGGGATACCCGCCATCGCGTACTCCCCCGTCGAGTCGGTCCGCTGGGTCAGCGTAATCTCACAGAGCCGGGCGACTCGCTCCGCCGCGTCACAGAAGGCCTCGTAGAAGTCCCCGACCTGAAAGAGTACGAGCGCCTCGTCGTAGCGCTCACACAGTTCGAAGTACTGGGCCATCATCGGCGTCAGCTCGTCGTCCAGCCCGGCCATCTTCGCCGGTGGCCCGAGCGCCGCGTCCATACCCGACCTGGCGGGGTCGCCGGCAAAATACCCCACGGTCGCCCGCGTTCGACCGCCGCCCCCGGTCACCGGCCTCGACGTGCTCGACTGTCGGGGGCAGACGACTCCGCGGGCTACGAGGGCCCGAACCGCGCCGACTCCAGGACGACCAGCACGTACGTCGCGATGAACCCGAGCGCGTAACCCAGCAGGTGGGCGTAGAGGTTCAACACCCGTCCGCCGACCACGGGGTCGACGGGAAAGGTCGCGAACGGGAGCGCCACGAAGAGCCCGGTCCCGACGACGGCCAGTTCGAAGTGCCCGGCCTCGGTCGCGGCCGCCCGGAGGCGCTCGCGCCAGTTCGTCCCCGCCTCGGCCAGTGACAGTCCGTACAGCACCACCACGAGCGCGAGGACGACCAGCAGCCCGACCAGCGTCGCCGTCAGGACGTGGCCCACCGCGACCGTCCGCCCCCGGTACGGCACTGTCACGCCGTAGGAAAGCACCGCCCCCAGCGTCAGCAGCGCTATCAGCGCCAGCCCGGTGAAAAAGAGCAGCGGCGCGGTCGTCCGACGGTTCCCGATACCGAACTGCCCCTCGGCGTGCGTCGCCAGTGCCAGCGGCAGATAGCCGTACAGCGCCAGCAGGACGCCCGAGAAGCCGGCGCTGGCGCTGCTGCGGACGATGGCCAGGTTCAGATACGGTAACACGACCGGACAGACCAGCAGCAGGGAGACGAACGCGACGCGGAACCGCCATCGCTCCCCGTTGACCGCGCTCAGCAGGTACGCGACGGGGACCACGAGTGCGTAGCCCACCAGGTTCACCGCCAGATGCCGGGGTCCGACGTGGACGAACGACGACAGCACCGCGGTGCGAAGCGTCGGGTCGCCGTACTCGAACACGAGCGACTGGCGAACCGACTGGGGCAGCGTCGCCACCGCCAGCAGGACCGCCGGGACAGCCGCCACCAGTAGCAGGTCCGCCGCCGTCGCCGGCGTGCGAAGCGACTCGAACGCCCCCTCCGATTCCGTCTCTCCGACGCGGTCCATCCGTACGGTAGCGACGGTCCCCCGGCGTCATGACAGTTCCGACGCCTCCGCGAACTCCCGGGAGCCGGCCAGCGCCGCGAGCAGTGGACACGAGGTGTCGTCGCTCGCCACCGGGGCGTCCGGCGACCCGCCACCCGGCCGTGGACGACAGCGGTTTGCCCGTCGGCGCCCGAGGGCCGGTATGAGCCCGGTCGAGACCGTCCGTACGCGCGAGGAACTGGACGCCCTGCTCGCCGACCGCGAGCGGGTGCTGGTGATGGTCCGAACCGCCGGCTGTGCCATCTGCCGGTCGATGGAACCGATTCTCGACGGCGTCGCCCGGGCGACCCAGGCGACCGTCGTCGAGTTCAACCCCCGCGAAGACCTCGACGCGGTGGCCGACTTCGCCGTCCGCAGCGTCCCCACGTTCCTGCTGTTCGTCGACGGCGAGTTGGTCGCCCGTCGGGCCGACGGCTTCGTCCCGACGGCGGAGCTGGAAGCGTTCGTCGCCGACGCCTGATATGCCCCGTGAAACCGCGTCTCACGGGTGGAAAATCCTTTTTGTCCGGTTCGTCGTAGGTAACGGTCGATGTCCCTCCAGATTGGTCCCGTCCTCCGCTCGGGCGGGGAGAAGCTGTTTAGCCGTACCGGCGCGGTACTGCTCGTGGCCTATCTCGCCCTGATGGCTGCGCTCCTGCCGCTGAGTAACACGATGCTGGTCCGCATCTACGAGACGGCCGGGCTGACCGAGGTCACCGAGGCGATTCCCCTGGTGCTCGACGTGTCGCTGTCGGTGGCCGCCGTCGGCTACCTGGTCGGCGCGCTCGCCGGCACGTACCTCTCGCTCGTCGCCACCCGGACGTTCGTCACGGGCGACGGGGCGCAGTTCCCGGCCGGCGCGTTCACCCGGAACGTCCCGCTCGCCATGGTGAACGTCGTGGTCGGCGGACTGGTCTACGGTCTGCTGGTCACACTGGGGACGATAGCGCTGGTGATTCCCGGCCTCGTCGCCTACGTCGCCTTCCTGTTCGTGCTGCCGTACATCGCCGTCGAGGACCGGAACTTCGTCGACGCGCTGCGGGCGAGCTACCGGCTGAGCAAGGGCAACTGGCTCCTGCTGTTCGTGCTCCTCGTTATCGTGGTCGCCGTCGCCGGCGTCCTCGGTGGCGTCGGCGGTTTCGTCTCCGCGCTCCTCCTGCCCCCGGCGGCCGGCCAGTTGTCGCTCGCGTTCGTCCAGTCGCCAATCTCGCTGTTCTCGCTCGCGGTCATCGCCGCGGCGTTCGAGCAGTTGCGCGACGACGACGCCGGCGGGTCGGCGCCGACCGCTCAGACGCCCTCGACGCCGGTCTAGTCCTCGGTCAGCCGGACGGTGACGACCGGCACCGGCGACCGGCGGACGACCTTCTCCGCGACGCTGCCGATGAGGTAGTGGTCGAGCCCCGTCCGGCCGTGCGTGCCCATCACGACCATGTCCGTGCCCGACTCGTCGATGTAGTCGAGGATGGCCGTCTTCGGGATGCCCTCGACGACGGCCGTCTCGACGGGCAGGTCCGACGACAGCGACGCGACCGTCGTCTCGACGGCGTGGTCCGCGCGCTCGCGCTCGGCTTCTTTCCAGGCCTCGGCGGAGAGGCCGCTGGTCGGGCTCTCGAAGCGGTTGCGCGTGTCGACCACCGAGAGCACGTGGACGGTGGCGTCGAACCGCTCTGCGAGCGCTTGCGCGTGTGTCGCGGCCGTCTCGATACCGTCGCTGCCGTCGGTCGGGAGCAGGATATCGTCGTACATGCGAGAAAGGAGAACGCGAACGGACTAGAAAGCACCGGAGGCCATCAGGAACAGCGCGACGGCGATGACGGCGAAGATGACGCCGACGCCCTTCTTGATGAGTGCCGTGTCGATGGCCGCCGAGACGTAGGGGGCAATCTGGCCCCCCGTGACCGTCGCGGGCACCGTCCAGACGACCATGTTCCACGGCGTCGAGGCGAGGCTGATGTTGTGTGCGCCGGGGACGAACTGACCGCCGAAGACGTGGACCAGCGACGCCAGTACCGCCGTCAGCGCGACGACGATGTGGTTGGTCCCGATGGCGATGCGGACGGGGACGTTCGTCCGCAGCATCGAGATGATGCCGAGCTCGCCGACGCCGAAGCCGGCCAGCCCCTGGAAGACGCCGCCGACGCTGTAGTTGCCAAAGCGTTCGAGCCAGCCGCCCCGCGAGTAGCTGTAGTCGTTTCCGTCGCGGTCGACACGGGTGACCGTCCCGTCCGCGGCCGTCTCGACGCCCGCGGGGCCGAGTTTGTCCTCGTCGTCGGGCAGGTCGGGGCCGCCGTCGGACTGTGGGTCCGACGAGGCTCGCAGACCATCGGTCTGCTCACCGCCGTCGGCCGACACGTCGGCGTCGTCACCGCTGGTGCTTGGCTCCTCGTGGCCCAGGTCGGCCCTGAACAGCAGGACGGAGGCGGCGATGAGCGCCACGCCCAGCAGCGCGTGGAACACCGGCGCGGGGATGATAAAGGACAGCAGGGCGCCGGCGACGACGAACGGAATCGCGCCAAGCACCAGGCTGAGCGCGAGTTTGCGGTCGACGAGTCCGTACTGGACGAACGCCAGCGCGGAACTGGAGAGCCCGAACGACTCGCTGATGAGGCCGATCTTCACGAGCGTCTCCGGGCTGAGCGTCTCGCCGGCAAGCAGCGGGAAGACGAAGATGAGGAAGGGGACAAACAGCGCGGAGCCGCTGATGCCCACGGTGTTGACGATGGTCGCCCCCAGCAGGAAGAACAGAAAGAGCCACCAGTAGTCCAGCCAGTAGCCGGTGCCGGTGTCGGCCGGCGTCGGTGCCGCGAAGTACACGGCCGCCACGAACAGCAGCGGCGCGAGGAACACGAACACGTGCTGGTACTTGAGAAAGGTCTTCTGGATGCTGTCTGTCGATGACGACGTGGTCATGAACGGTGACTCCTGTGTTGGGAACTGTGCTATAAAACGGTTGTTCTCTCCGTCATCTGTGTGGATGATTCGTGTAAAATCCGGGTCGCTGAGGGTCAGAATCGGCAGTTTCGTACACGACGCGCGTGCGCGGTGATAAATCCCTAATGTTTATTGGCACGGGTATGGAAGTGATTACCGTAATGAGTTTTCCCGAAGGGCCAGTCGAGGCGGAGCAGTCCCACGACGAGACAGACGCGGTCGACCCGGCCCCGACGGACGGCATCGTCGCGACCCTGACGGACACGCTCCGGCGCCACGCCGACACGTGGGCGCGCCGGTACGTGGAGATGCGAGTCGACGCGCGAACCGGCCGTCGCGGCCAGTAACGACTCCCGGTTTTCAGACGCCCTCGACCAGTCGTGCCAGTTGCTCGGGCCCCACAGCGCCGCGAGCGGCGTGGCCGTCGTAGGCGAACGTCGGCACCCCGGTAACCCCCCGTTGCTGGGCCCGGCGGAACTGCTCGTGGACCGCCGCGTGGCGCGCCTCGTCGGCGAGCAGTTCGTGGACGCGGTCGGCGTCGATACCGACCGACTCGGCGACGTCGGCCAGCACGTCGGCGTCCCCGATGTCGCGCCCGTCCTGCCAGAGCGCGTCGAGGACGGCCTCGTCGAAGGCCAGCCACGTCTCGTACTCCTCGCGCTCTTCGAGCGCGTAGGAGACGACCTGCGCGGGCAGGGAGTCGACGTCAGTCGCGATGTCGAGGTCCATCTCGACATCGTACTTCTCCTGAAGCCGACGGACCCCCTGTTTGGCCTCCTCGAAGTACTCCTCGTCTTTCCCCGTGTCGACGCTGTGGTCGATACTGCCGTCGTCGCGGCGCTGCCCGCTCCGGAGGTCGAAGGGGTGCCAGTCGATTTCGAGGGGTGTCTCGCGGGTCGCCTGGTACTGCTCCAGGGACGCCCGGCCGAGATAGCAGAACGGACAGACGTAGTCCGAGTAGACCGTTAGCCGCTCGCTCGTCGCTTGCTCGCTCATATATCCCTGTACCCTGTCGACGGGCAAGAACGGGCGTCGGTCGTGTGCGAGTCGCGCACGACCGCCACGCGCCGGTCACGCGGCGTCGCGGAGGTGGCCGGCGACGGCCGACAGGTGGGCCAGTCCGACGACGGCGACCACGTCGCCGGGCAGCCCCGCCAGTCGGTCGGCCATGTAGCGCTCGCGGGCGGCCCGGCGGACGGCGGCCGCGGGCGGCGGAGCGAACGCCCGCAGCATCGACCGGGCGGTGGCGACCCGTCGGCGTTCCTCGGCGGCCTGCGTCTCCGGGTCGTCCGCCCGCCCGGTGTCGTAGGTGGTGGGCGGGTCGACGGCGACCTGGACCGCCGTCAGCGCCGCGACGGCGGCCGTGAGCCGCCGGGTGAGCGCCCGCGACGTGACCGACCGGAGCCCCGCGCCCGTCCGCCGGACAGTGGCCGGGGTGGCCCGCTCGGCGCACAGTTCGGCGACGAGATAGCGCAGGAAGCCCACCGAGGGACCGTCGATACCGACGACGCGGTCCGTGTCGGCGGCCTGGACGGCGGCGCTCATCTCCCCGCCCAGCGCCGGCGGCGAGCGCTCGTCGGCGGCGTGGTAGGTGGCCAGTGGTACCGCAAGCGGCGGCAGTTCGAGCGCGAGGACGTCCGGCGCGACCGCCTCGGCCACCGTTCGCGCGCGGTAGACGCTCGCCGGGTGGTCGTGGAGGACGCCGACGAGGACGACCCCGCCGACGCGCTCGACGGTCGACTCGTCGAGTCGGGGGTCGGCCGCCGCCTGCTCGGGCCACGGGTCGGAGGTGATACCGGAGCCAGGGTGATGGCTCGCATTACCCTTTCGGATAGTGGTGCCTACCTGACATTCCTGGTCCACCGTCGGCGGTCAGCCCAGGGTACGACCGCCTTACCGAACTGTCGATACCCGTGCATGTTTACGTGTGAGCGAACAAACAGGTCGTATGGCGAGTGACCGCGTCATCGAACTGCTGCGGAAGGCGTACAGCGACGAGATAGAGACCGTGATGAACTACCAGACGAACGCCATCGTCTTAGACGGCGTCCGCGCCGAGGAGATAAAGGAGAGCCTCCAGACGGACATCCAGGAGGAACTGGGCCACGCGGAGATGCTGGGCCAGCGCCTGAAGCAACTCGACGCCCAGCCGCCCGGGTCGGGGGAGTTCGTCGCCCGCCAGGACACGCTCCAGCCCCCGGAGGACTCGACGGACGTCATCGGCGTCATCGAGGGTGTCCTCGACGCGGAGGAGGACGCCATCGCGACGTACCGGGACCTGGTCAACGCCGCCGAGGAGAACGACGACCCCGTCACCGAGGACATCGCCGTGACCATCCTCGCCGACGAGGAGGCACACCGGACGGAGTTCCGCGGGTTCCGAAAGGAGTACCGCAGCGACTGAGCCGGCGAGTGCGCCCGCCGAGTGACTCGATAGCAACCACCACCACGCCGCGCTCTCGGCACCGGCACCGTCTTTCGTTCTGACCCCTTACCAGCCGCATGCAACGGATTACCGCGACCCGGCGGCGTCCGGTCGGCCCGAGCCCGACCCGCGCCGGGGGTGCGCGACGACGTGAGGGGACGCCGAGGTGTCGACCGGACGGGGCGCCCGGTGGCGCCCGATGACCGACGCGGAACCGAGGGGGCTCACGCCGAGTGAGGGCGGGTCGATGTGGCGGCTGTACGCCGCCTACGGCCGAGAGAACGCCGGTCACGCCGTCCTCGGCACCGCGATGGCACTGGTCGCCCGCGCCAGTGGGCTCGTTCCCGCGCTGTTGCTGGGGCTGGCTATCGACGCCGTCCTGCTCGGGACGCGGCCGTTCTCCCTCCCGCTCGTGCCCGACGCGTGGGTGCCCGCGGCGGCCGCCGGCCAACTGTGGCTCACCGTCGGCATCCTGGTCGGCGCGACGCTGCTTGGCGCCGTCGCCTCGTATCTCGGGAGCTACGGCTGGAACCGCTTCGCCCAGACCATCCAGCACGATTTGCGGACCGACGCCTACGACCACCTGCAGGCTCAGGATAGGGCCTTCTTCGACGCGTCGCGGACCGGCGAACTGCTCTCCGTGCTGAACAACGACGTGAACCAGCTGGAGTCGTTTCTGACCGACGGCGTCAACTCCGGCCTGCGCATCGTCGCGCTGGTAGTCGGCGTCGGGCTCGTAATGTTCGCCCTGAACCCCTGGCTCGCGCTGGTCTCGCTGACCGCGGTGCCCGTCCTCGTCGTCTTCACCGGCCTGTTCGTCCGGGCGATTCAGCCCAAGTACGCCGCGATGCGGGCGAGCGTCGGCGACCTGAACGCCCGCCTGGAGAACAACGTCGGCGGCATCGAGGTCATCAAGACCGAGGGCGCCGAGGCCTACGAGACCGACCGGGTGCGGGAGGCCTCGCGGGCCTACTACGACACCAACTGGGACGCCATCCGCACGCGCATCGCCTTCTTCCCCGGGCTCTCGCTGGTCTCCGGGCTGAGCTTCGCGCTCACGTTCGCCGTCGGCGCGTTCTGGGTGTTGAACGGTCCGCCGACGCCCTTCTCCGGGGCCGTCTCCGCGGGCGCCTTCGTCACGTTCATGCTCTACACCCAGCAGTTCGTCTGGCCGCTGGCACAGTTCGGCCAGATAGTGAACAACTACCAGCGCGCCCGCGCCTCGACGGACCGCGTCTACGCCGTCTTGGAGGCCGAGCCGTCGGTCGCCGAGGCGAACGACCCCGTCTCGCTCCTGTCGGTCGCGGGCCGCGTCGAGTACGACGACGTGACGTTCAGTTACGACCCCGACGGCGACGACACGCCGGTGCTCCGGGGCGTCTCCTTCGACGCAGCGCCGGGCGACACCGTCGGTATCGTCGGCCCGACCGGCAGCGGCAAGTCCACGCTCGTGAAACTGCTCGTCCGGCTCTACGACCCCGATGGCGGCGCCGTGCGCGTCGACGGCCACGACGTGCGCGAGGTTTCGCTCGCGGACCTCCGCGACGCCGTCGGCTACGTCGCCCAGGAGCCCTTTCTCTTCTACGGCACCGTCCGCGAGAACATCGCCTACGGCACCTTCGACGCCGACGACGACGCTATCGAGGCCGCCGCCCGCCGCGCGGCCGCCCACGAGTTCATCACAAACCTGCCCGACGGCTACGACACGATGGTCGGCGAGCGCGGCGTCAAACTCTCGGGCGGCCAGCGCCAGCGCGTCGCGCTCGCCCGGACCTTCCTCAAGGAGCCGGACGTGCTGGTGCTCGACGAGGCGACCAGCCACGTCGACACCGAGACCGAGGCCATCATCCAGCGCAGCCTCCGCGAGATGGCCAGCGACCGGACGACCGTCGCCATCGCCCACCGCCTCTCCACCGTCAGGGACGCCGACACCATCCTCGTCCTCGAAGGGGGCCGCGTCGTCGAACGGGGCACGCACGAGGACCTCCTGGCCGAGGACGGCCTCTACGCGAACCTCTGGCGGGTCCAGGCCGGCGACTTCGAGGCGCTCCCGGAGAGCTTCTTCGACGCGGCTATCGCCCGACGGGCGGCCATCGAGGGCGGCGGCGAGTCAGATTAACTGACCGCGTCAAGCACTGCTTCGACCCGTTCGACGGCCGTGGCCGCGCCGTCGGCGAGCACGACGACAGCGCCCTCAACGCCGACCGCACCGGGGTCGACGATTGCGACCGGCGCGTCGTCACCCTCGGCGACTGCGCGCTCGACCAGGGCCTCGGGCGTGGCGTCCGCCTCGCGCTCGCCGTCGGCCACCGACGTGACGGGGCCGTCGAGCGATTCGAGTGCGGCCTCGACGTCGTCGGGGAGCCGGCACGTGACCGCAAAGCGGCGCGAGGGCTCGTGTTCCCGCACCGCCAGCAGGAACCGGGCCAGGTCGGGTTCGGCGCCGAAGCGCACGCCGTGGGCGGGCCGCGGGCCGGCCATCGTCAGCGTGATGCGCCCGTCGACCGCGGCGACCTCGTCGGGCCGTTCCGCGTAGGGGGTCGCGCCCGCGACGGCCATTCCCGACTCGGGCACCAGCGCGGCCAGGTTGGTCTCGGTCAGGGCCGCGACGACGCTCTCGACGGCCTCGCTCGTCGCCTCGCGGGCCGCGGTGTCGCGGAGTTCGACCGTGTGATGCACCGCGCCCGGCCCCTCGCCCACGTCGAGGTTGTACCGCACCGCGCGGGCGAGCAGGTCGATGCCGCTCGCGACCGCCCCGGCGAGGGCGTCGCCGTGGGCCAGGCGGGTCGCGATTGCGGCCGAGAGCGTACAGCCCGAACCGTGGGTGGCGCCGGTGTCGACCCGGTCGTGGCGATACGTCGTCACCGTCTCGTCGGTGACGAGCACGTCGACCACGTCGTCGCCGGCGACGTGGCCGCCCTTGACGAGGGCGGCGTCGGCGCCCATCTCGACGATGTCCCGACCCGCCGCGGCCGCGTCGTCGGGATCGTCGATGTCCCGGCCGGTGAGCACTTCGGCCTCGTCGGCGTTGGGCGTGACCAGCGCCGCCTCGGCGATGAGGTCCTCGTAGGCGTCCTCGGCTTCCGGAGCGAGCAGGCGGTCGCCGGAGGTGGCGACCATCACCGGGTCGACGACGAGGTTCGGCAGGCCCTCGGCCCGCTCTGCGACCAGGTCGACGACGTCGCGGGCGGCGAGCATCCCGGTCTTGACCGCGGCGACGTCGAAGTCCTCGCACACGGCGCGTATCTGGGCCGCGATGTCGTCGGTCGGCAGGCGGTGGCTCCCCTGTACCCCCGTGGTGTTCTGTGCGGTGACGCTCGTGACGGCGCTGGTGCCGAAGCCACCGCCCGCCTCGATGGTCTTTATGTCGGCCTGGATGCCGGCTCCGCCGCCCGAGTCGCTCCCCGCGATGGTGAGCACGACCGGCGGCCGCACCGGCGACTCCCGTCGTTGCATAGCCGAGGAATCGGTCGGCGGCCCCAAAGGGGTGCCGACTGCCCGACGCTCTCGGTAACGGAGACGTACTCCACAACAATCGCGCATCGTAGCTCGTGACAACCGGCCACGAACCGGCAATATGCGCACCGTCCTTATATGCTAATAATACTTCATACGAGGGTCGGGAAACGCTTTTACGGTAGAGCCACCCAACCACACCTGCACAATGGCATCGGCCCCCAGTAACACCAGTAACGCAGACGAGCGGTACGGCGCTTTCACGACGGGCGACGGGGACGTCGTCGTCTACGACACGGACAACCCCGACGCGTGGCTCCAGTCCGACTACGCCGTCGAGGTAGGTCCGGCCTCAAAGCGGACAAGCGCCTAGTTCTTCCTCCGAACAGTTCAGGTCGCGCCCGCGTGCCCGTTCGACCACGAACAGTGCCGGTCGCGCCCGCGGGTCTCACTCCAGCTTGGCGAGGTACTCCTCGAAGGTTCCCCAGAAGGGGTCCACACCGGGGTGGTCAGTCGGCTCGCCGTCGACCACCAGTCCCGAGCCCTCGACGACCTCGCCGGCGTCGGCCGCCGGAATCCCCTCCGCTTCGAGCGCGGCGAGCACGTCGTCGACGCCGCCTGGCTCGACCGCCGCCAGCAGGGTCCCCTCGCTGATGGATATCCACGGGTCGATGCTGAAGAACTCACAGGCCTCGCGGACGCCGGGCTGGACCGGGACGCGGTCGGTCTCCAGTTCGACGCCGACGCCAGCGGCGCGGGCCATCTCGTAGAGCCCGCCGTAGATACCGCACTCGGTGGCGTCGTGCATCGCGGTGACCGGCCCCGCGGCGGCCGCCGTCAGGGCGTCCCTGACGGGGCTCATGTCGTAGAACCGGTCGGTCGCGTCGCCGACTGTCGCCGCGTCGAGTTCGTCGGCCATGAGCGACTCGAACTGGATGGAAAGCAGTCCCGTCGCCTCGATAGCCGGCCCCTTCGTGACGACGATACGGTCGCCGACACTGGCGCCGTCGGGCCGTACGAGGTCGGCAAAGTCGCCCACGGAGACGGCCGTCGCGCCGCCGACCATCGGGTAGTTACAGCCGGCGTACCGGCCGGTATGGCCCGTGACGACCGACACGCCCAGGTCGCGGGCCTCTTCGTCGAACGTCTCCCAGACGGTCCGGAACTCCTCGTTCGTTATCTCGGGCGGGAGGTTGAAGTCGATGGACAGATGCGTCGGCGCGAGTCCGGACACCGCCACGTCGCTCATGAGGATGTGGAACGCGAACCAGGCGGCCCGCTCGAAGCCCAGCGACGGCATCACGAAGACGGGGTCGCTGGCCATCGCCACGGCCCGCTCGCCCACGTCCAGTACGCCAAAGTCGACGCCGTGTTGTGGGCCGAGGGTCACGTCCTCGCGGTCGGCGCCCAGGTTCGGGTAGATGTACTCGTCGAAGAAGTCGCGGTCGACCTTGCCGAGTTCAGACATACCCGGTGGTATTCGGGGGTGATACAAAGCCGTGACTGTCTGCCTTCTCAGTCCGGCCATAGATTTTTCCGCGCTATCGACGAAATGTCGGACGATGAACAGACCGTTCAGCGCTATCGTCGGCGGCTTCGTCGGGACGGCGGCGATGTCGGTCGTCCTGACGATTCTGGAGGTCGAGGTCCGGTACGGGCTCGGCGTCTTCGACGCCATCGCTCGGTTCGTCCGCGTCCCGGGCGACCCGGTGCTCGGCTTTGCCATCTACGTCTTCGTCGGCACGTTCGGCTGGCCGCTGCTCTTTTGCAGTCTCGAACGGTACGTCCCCCTCACGCTCGACCCCGCAGTCGCCGGGACGCTGCTTGGCACCGTCCTCTGGCTCGGCTTCGCCATCATCGGCCGGGGCGCCCTCGATGGGGTCGTTCTGCTGGTCTATCTCGCGACCACGCTCGTGGCGCATCTGGTCTACGGGTTCTCGATGGGCGCCGTCTACGCGGAACTCGCCGCCCGCCCGTCGCCGTCCGACGACGCCGTCGGCGACCTCCAGTGACCGACACTGCCCGCCCGGACGTTCATTCAGGCTAACAATTTTTCCGTGGCTACCCACTAGCGGGCCCGGAGGTCACGAATGCCCACACACGACTTCCCCGAGGAGGACGACGACCGCGAGCGCGCCCCCGCGCGGGAGCGTATCATCGACCGGATAATCAACGGCCGACTCGCGCGGTGACGCCCCACGGCCGTCCCGTTTTTTTTCAACCTCACTGCCGGCGTGCCAGCAGCGCCGCCAGGACCGCCAGCACGGCCGTCGTCGCGGTAAAGCCCGGTCCGCTGGCGCCGCTCGGCCCCGCCGTCCCGTCGGTGGTCGCGGTCTCGGTCGGCGCGACGACGGTGACTGCGACCGGGGTCGCCGAACCGGCGCCCAGCCGCACCGTCCCGGCCGTCGGCAACTCGATATCGACCGATAGCTCGGTGTGTCTCCCCGGTGCCAGCGTCACCACCCGCCGTGTGACCGTCTCGCCGTCCCGCGTGAACACGACGCTGCCGTTGGCGGGGACGGCCGCGTCGTTGCGCACCGCCGCCGTGACGACCACCGTCTCGCCCGCCCGGACCCGTTCGCTGTCCACGCCGACCTCGCCGACGGTCGGCTGTGCGGGCGCCTCGACGACGACCGTGACCGTCTCCTCGCCCACGCCCAGCGTGTACTCGCCGGCCCGCTCGAAGGTGTGTGACAGCGGGACCGTCCGCTCGCTCTCCGCCTCGACGGTGCCGGCCGCCGACGTGACCGCGCGCCCGTCGACGGTCAGCGTGGCGTTGTAGGCGCCCGCCTCGCCGCCGCGGTTGCTGACGACCGTCTCGACCGTCAGCGACTCGCCGGTCGCCAGCCGCACCGGCGTCGCCGAGACGGTGTCGTTCCGATACGGTCCGCCCGCCCGGTAGCCGTCGGTCCCGGTCGGGAGCGCGTAGCTAATCCGAGCCGGGACCGCCCCGAACAGCCGCGTCTGGGTCCGCTGGTCCCACATCGAGAGGGCCTCGCTGGTCTCCGTCACCGCGACGGCCGTCGCCCTGGGTTCGGCCCCGCCGGTCGCCTCGACGGCGGCGAGGAACTCGGCCTGTGTCACGCGCGTCTCCCGCTCGTTCAACTCCCGCAGCACCCCTTCGAGCGTCCCGGACTGGTCCGTCGCCCGTCGGATGACCACGTCGAGTCGGCCCGCCGCCAGCGCGCCCTTCACGTAGTTGGCGTTTCCCGTCCACGTCGACGGGGCGGCGAGCACGACGTCGTCGTACGTCGACCGCTCGCCGCGGGCGAGTTCGCGCCGGAACGCCTCGAAGTCGATGCGCTCCTGTTCGAGCGTCAGCTGGGCGGCGTAGTACTGTGCGGTCGCCTCGGTGAGCCACCGCGTCTCGGCCGTCGTCTCGAAGGCCTGTCGCGTGTGGACGTACTCGTGGACCCAGACGTTGGCCGGCTCGTCGAGCCGCTCGAAGTCCCGGACCCAGACGTCCGAATCGCCGGTGGCCAGTCCACGGACGGCCCACTCGACCCCGTCGGTCGGGGCCGCGAAGACGACCACGCGCTCGTCGCGGTCACCGATTCGCAGGGACCCCGAGGCGTTGGTCAGCGAGTCGAGGACGGCGTCGGGCGACTCCGACAGCTCCGCCGCTTCGGGGACTACCAGCCGGAACCGCTGGCCGTTCGCCCGCCGTTCCATCGTCGACACGTCGCCGAGATACACCACGCGTTCGCCGGTCGCGCCCGGCCCGACCGTCCGCGCGCGGCGAGTGAACCCCGGCTCGGACCCGGAGTAGCTGAACCGGCTGGTCGTCCGGAACCCCCTGAACAGCGCCCACTCGCCCGCGTCGGCGAACAGATACCGGCCCGACGCCGCCTCCGGTCCCGTCCGGGTGGTCGTCTCGTTCGGGTCGAACGTCAGCGTGATACTCGGCGTCGCCGTCGACTCGTCCCACTCGTAGGTCGTCGCGTTGACGCGGGCGAACCCGTCCGTGTCGGTGACGGTGCCGTCGTCGGCGAGATACGTCTCCAGCGACCGTACCCGGTCGGGCATCTCGTACGTTATCGTCACCCGCACCGACCCCGGCCGGTCCGGCGTCAGCGCGTAGCGGTTCGTCCGGACGATGGCGTCGTCCGTCTGTGTCGCGGCGGCCGACAGGGACCCGGCGGTCGACGGGCCGACCGATTCGACGGCCGCTGGCCCGGACGTGGCGTCGGCCCCTCCGGCGACACCGCTCCCGGCCAGCGACGCGACGAGAAGTAGTGTGAACGCTCCGGCGACCCAGCCGCGGTCCAACCTATCCATTGCAGGCCGCTTATCCACCGGGCGGTATATACCTGACCGCCGAAAGGCCGCCACCGGACCGCCGCCTTCGGGCTCAGGGGGTCTCCAGGCGCGCCTCGATGTCGTCGAACACGTCGGCGATGCGCTCGCGGATGTCGTCGCGAATCGCCCGGACCGCGTCGAGGTCCTGCCCGTCCGGGTCCTCCAGCGCCCAGTCCCGGACTTCCACGTCGGCGTCGAGGTCGAGCGTCGAACAGCCCATCGTCACCACGAGGTCACAGGCTTCGAGTTCCGCGGTGCTCACCTCCCGCGGGGTGCGCTCGGCGAGGTCGATATCTAACTCGCGCATGATTTCGACGACCTCCTCGTGGACGTTGTCGGCCGGGTGGGTCCCGCCGGTGACGACGTCGACGTGGGCCTCGAGGCCGCGCTCTCCGACCTCGCGCTCGGCGAAGGCGGTCGACATCTGGGAGCGGCCGGCGTTTTGCACACAGACGAAAGCGACGCGGAACTGGGCTGTCATTGATGGCTCTGGTCGACGTGGAGTGAGCACGTAATTGGCGGTTTCGGTACGTTCGCGTCTCTATACCGCTATGTAGCGATATGTTGTCTGCGTGTCGACCCGCGTTCGCCCTGCCGACTCGGCCCGACCAGTTCCGCCCCGCACCCGCAATCCTTACGCCGGGGACGGCCACACGGACGGGTATGACAGAGGCGACGGGTATCGTCGGGGAGTTCCTCGCGCTCAAGGAGGAGACCGACGCCGACATTCTCGCGATGCAGTGTGGCGACTTCTACGAGTTCTTCGCGGACGACGCCGAACTGGTGGCCGCGGAACTGGACCTGAAGGTGAGCCAGAAGTCCTCCCACGGCTCGAAGTACCCGATGGCCGGTGTTCCGGTCGACGACCTGACCCCCTACGTCTCCGCGCTGGTCGAGCGGGGCTACCGGGTCGCCGTGGCAGACCAGCACGAGACCGCGGACGGTCACGCCCGGGAGATAACCAGAGTCGTGACGCCGGGGACGCATCTGGCGACGGGCGACGCCAGCGCCCAGCACCTCGCCGCCGTCGTCCGCCACGACGGCGGGCGCGGCGCTGACGGCGACACCTACGGGCTCGCCGTCGCCGACGTGACGACGGGTCGGTTCCAAGTCACGCAACTGGACGACGCCGACGCCGCAGCGGTCCTGACAGAACTGTACACCTTCTCGCCCGCCGAGGTGTTGCCGGGGCCCGAACTCAGGAACGACGACGAGTTCCTGGCGGCACTCGACGACCGCTCCGACGCCGCGGTGTCGCTGCACGCGGCGGAGTCGTTCGCGCCGGGGCGGGCCCGTCATCGGGTCCGCGAGCAGTTCGGCCCCGAGACGCTGTCGAGTGTGGGCATCGCGGACGACGACGCCGCTATCGCCGCCGCAGGCGCGGTGCTCTCGTACGTCGAGTCGACCGGCGTCGGGACGCTGGCGGCGGTGACGCGACTGCGGGCCTACGGCGCCCGCGAGCACGTCTCGCTGGACGCGACCACGCAGCGCAACCTCGAACTCACCGAGACGATGCAGGGCGACAGTTCGGGGTCGCTCTTTGCCACGGTCGACCACACCGTCACCGCCGCGGGCGGCCGACTGCTGAAACGCTGGCTCCAGCGCCCCCGACGCGACCGGGGTGAACTCGTCCGCCGGCAGACCGCCGTGGCGGCGCTGACTCGCGAGGCGATGGCCCGCGAGGCGATTCGGGAGACGCTCGCCGACGGCTACGACCTCGAACGGCTCGCGGCCCGCGCGACCTCGGGCAGCGCCGACGCCCGGGACCTCCGGGCGGTCCGGGAGACGCTCGTCCTGCTCGACGCGGTGGCCGACGCCGTTTCCGAGACCGAGCGGCTGGCCGACTCGCCGCTCTCGGACGTGCTGGCGACCGTCGACCGCGACGCGGCCGCCGGCCTCGCCGCGGAACTGGACGACGCGCTCGTCGAGGAGCCACCGGGGACCGTCACCCAGGGCGGGCTCTTTCGCCGCGGGTACGACGACGCTCTCGACGACCTCATCGACGAGCACGAGGGCGCCCTGGAGTGGCTGGAGACGCTGCCAGACCGCGAGAAGCAACAGACGGGTATCACCCACCTCTCCGTGGACCGCAACAAGACGGACGGCTACTACATCCAGGTCGGGAAATCGGAGACCGAGAAGGTCCCCGAGGCCTACGAGGAGATAAAGACCCTCAAGAACTCCAGACGCTACACCATCCCGGAACTCGACGAGAAAGAGCGGGCCGTGCTCCGACTGGAGGAACGGCGCCACGACATGGAGTACGAACTGTTCGAGCAGTTGCGCGAGCGGGTGGCCGACCACGCGACGCTGCTCCAGGACGTGGGGCGGGCGCTCGCGGAGGTGGACACGCTGGCGTCGCTCGCCCGCCACGCCGTCGAGAACGACTGGACCCGCCCCGAACTCACCGACGGCGACGAACTCGCCATCGAGGCCGGCCGGCACCCGGTCGTCGAGCAGGCCACCGACTTCGTCCCCAACGACCTGTTCATGGACCGCGACCGGCGCTTTCTCATCGTCACCGGCCCGAACATGAGCGGCAAGTCCACCTACATGCGACAGGCCGCCCTGATTACGCTGCTGGCCCAGACCGGGAGTTTCGTCCCCGCGCGGGCGGCGACGGTGGGCCTCGTGGACGGTATCTACACGCGCGTCGGGGCGCTCGACGAACTCGCGCAGGGCCGCTCGACGTTCATGGTCGAGATGCAGGAGCTATCCAACATCCTCCACTCGGCGACCGACGAGTCGCTCGTCATCCTCGACGAGGTGGGCCGCGGGACGGCGACGTTCGACGGCATCTCCATCGCGTGGGCGGCCACGGAGTACATCGCCAACGAGGTGGGGGCCTTCACCCTCTTTGCGACTCACTACCACGAACTGACGGCGCTGGGAGACTCCCTGCCGACCGTCGAGAACGTCCACGTCGCTGCTGACGAGAGTGACGGCGACGTGACCTTCCTGCGCACGGTCAGAGACGGCCCGACGAACCGCTCGTACGGCGTTCACGTGGCCGACCTGGCCGGCGTGCCCGACCCCGTCGTCTCGCGGTCCCGGGCGGTGCTGGACCGACTGCGCGACGACAAGGCCATCGAGGTCCAGGGCGGGTCCGGTGGCGGGACCACGCAGGCCGTCTTCGACCTCTCGTCGGGCGAGTTCGCGACCGGCGGCGAGCGCGTCGAGACGGACGGGAGCCCGGGAGCGGCCGGCGACGCGGCGGACGCCGGCGAGGCGCTGGACGCGGAGGCGGCGGCGGTCCTCGACGAGCTACGGGACCTCGATGTCAACGAGACGCCGCCCGTCGAACTGATGGCGAAAGTCCAAAGCTGGCAGGACGAACTGGACGAGGCGTGACGGCTCCGTAGTCGCGGTACTCCTTTGTGGACTCCCCGGGACCCCCACGCGGTAGCGAATCCGGCGCCGGTCGCTCGTCGATACACTGTCCGAGTGTGTCTCCACTCTGGAGTCTGGCCGTTCATCCACCCCGTAGCGCCTGCCATCGCGTGGACTCGATAGGTGTGGTTGACTCGTTTATAGTGCTAAAAAGCGGAGCTTAGACACTATTCGGTTCCAAGAATAAGAATACGGCTCGAAAAGTCCCTATCTACTGTACCAATATCGACAATTCGAACTTATAAATGTGGCATATGTGCTTATAGAACGGAATTTGGCCCGAATCGAACCCGAACTACGGGGCGCGATTCCGATTATCACTCCGTCGACGATTCGGATACACCGGACGAACGGCTCGGACGGGCGTGTGTCTCACGGACTCGACGCCGCTGCAGACGATATCCACTATCATCAACGTTATATATTTTCGCTCGGAGCATCACACGAAGCATGAGCAAAGCCGAGGTCCACCAGCGTGTCGTCGATTCCGGGGTTATCGCGATTCTTCGAGGTATCCCGTCGGAGTCCGCGACGGATGTCGTCCGCGCCATCGCGGCGGGGGGTATCGACACGATAGAGATCACCGTCGATACGCCCGGGGCAGTCGAGATGATTCGCCGGGTCTCCGACGAGGTCGACGACGTCGTCGTCGGCGCAGGCACGGTCCTCGACGCCGAAACCGCTCGGGCCGTCCAGTTGGCCGGCGCGGAGTTCATCGTCACGCCGACGGTCGACACCGGCGTCATCGAGATGGCCAACCGGTACGGGACGCCCGTCGCGACCGGCGTGATGACGCCGACGGAGGCACAGACCGCGACGGAGGCGGGCGCGGACTTCTGTAAGCTGTTCCCCGCCTCGACCGTCGGTCCCGGGCACGTCGGCGCCATCAACGGCCCACTCTCACAGGTCCCGCTCGTTCCGACCGGCGGCGTCACGCTGGACAACGCGGCGGCCTTCTTCGAGGCGGGCGCCGTCGCCCTCGGCGTCGGGAGCGCCATCGTCGACGCCGACGCCATCGACGCCGGCGAGTTCGACGCCCTGACAGAGACCGCGAGCGAGTTCGCCAGACTGGCCGAGGCGCACCGATGACGGCCGACCTCGTGACCTTCGGCGAGACGATGCTCCGCCTGAATCCGCCGGCGGGGACGCGACTTGAGACGGCGACGACGCTCGAATTTCGCACGGCGGGCGCCGAGAGCAACGTCGCCATCGCGGCCGCGCGCCTGGGCGCGTCGTCGGTGTGGCTCTCGAAGCTCCCCGACTCGCCGCTCGGTCGCCGGGTGACAAACGAGGTCAGAGAACACGGCGTCGAGCCGCGAATCGCGTGGGACGACGACGCGCGACAGGGCGCGTACTACATCGAGCGGGGGGCGGACCCGCGGCCGACGACGGTCATCTACGACCGCGCCGACGCGGCGATTACCACTGCCCGCCCGGCCGAACTCGACCGCGACGCGATTCGTGACGCCGCCGTCTTCTACACGAGCGGCATCACCCCCGCGCTCTCCCCGACGCTCGCCGAGACGACGGCCGACCTCCTGGCGACGGCGCGGGCGGCGGGCACGACGACGGCGTTCGACCTCAACTACCGCTCGAAGCTGTGGTCGCCGAGCGAGGCGCGACGGGCCTACGAGTCGCTGTTCGCGGACGTCGACGTCCTCGTCGCGGCCGAGCGCGACGTACACCAGGTGCTCGACCGGGAGGGCACGGCCGAGGACCTCGCCCGCGGACTGGCGGCCGACTTCGACTTCGAGACGGTCATCGTCACTCGCGGGGACGAGGGCGCGCTCGGGCTGGCCGACGGGGCGGTGGTCGACCAGCCAGCCTTCGAGACCGACACCGTCGACGCCATCGGCACCGGCGACGCGTTCGTCGGCGGCTACCTCGCCCGGCGCATCGCCGGCGACGGCGTCGACGACGCGCTCTCGTACGCGGCGGCGACCGCCGCGCTCAAGCGGACGATGGAGGGCGACCTCGCGGTCGTCACGCCGGCGGAAGTCGAGCGAATTCTCGAACGCGACGGGCGAGATATCGCCCGATAGCTGCGATACAGGGGCCGCTTAGCGGCTGTCGCTGTACTCCAGAAAGCTGTGGTCTTGCATGACGGCGGAGCGGCCGCCGTCGACCAGCAGGCTCGCCCCGGTGATGAACGACGCCTCGTCGCTCGTCAGGAACGACACCGTCGCGGCGACGTCGTCGGGCGTCCCGATGCGACCGAGCGGGTGCATCGATTCGACCCGCTCGCGGTCGTCCGCACTGAGTTCCTCCCTGGTGCGCTCGATTTCTATCCAGCCGGGGTTGATGGTGTTCACGCGAATCCCCAGCGGGCCGAGTTCGAGCGCGAGCGCGCGGGTCATCCCGTTGATGCCGGCCTTCACCGCGTTGTACGGGAACAGGCCGGGCATCGTCAGGAACGCGTGGTTCGAGGACATGTTGACGATGGTCCCGCCCTCCGGCATCACTTCGACGGCGTGTTTGGCACACAGCCAGAACGAGCGGAAGTCGGTCTCGACGACGAACTCCCAGTCCTCGATGGTCGCTTCGGTCGCCGTCGTCTCGGTCTGGACCCCGGCGTTGTTGACGAGCACGTCGACGCGACCGTAACGCTCGGCGGCCTCCTCGATGAGCGCCGCTATCGCCGCCGGGTCGCGCATGTCGGCCTCGATGAACACCGCCTCGCCGCCGTCGTCGCGGATAGATTCGACGACCGCCTCGCCCTCCGCTTCCGACCGGCCGTTGACGACGACGGCTGCGCCCTCTGCCGCGAGTCGCTTCGCGACGCCCGCGCCGATACCTCTGGTCGACCCGGTCACGATGGCGACGTCGTCGGCGTGTCGCCCCGCGTCGGACTCACTCATCGCCCGTCTCTGGCAGCCGGCTCAGGTCCCCGCGGCCGGTGTGCTCTACCAGCAGTTCGACCTCCTCTCGGCGGTACGGCGTCCCGTCCCCGTGGAGCAGGTCGTGGAACCAGGTGTCGGTGTCCTCGTCCTCTATCGCCTCGGCGATAGAGGTCTGGGCGGTGCTCCACGGGAGGTTCGTCTGAATCTTCCCGTTGACGAAGCCCCACGTGTAACAGCCGATACCGCGCTCTTTGTAGTACGGCAGGTGCGTCCGGACGTGGTTGTCCCGCGTCCGGGCCAGCCACTCCGTACAGAGGACCGGCCGGTCGTACGAGTCGATGTCCTCCAGCCGTTCCTCCGTGAACTCGAGTTCGCTGTAGTCGTGAAAGGAGATGACGTCGGCGTGTTCGCTGCCTATCCGATTCTGTTCGGTCCGGTTCGGGTCCCAGTTGACGCCCGCGGTGACCGGCTGTGTCGGGTCCGCTTCCCGGACCCAGTCGAACGACTCGCGGAGCAACGGCAGCGTCTGCTGGCCCATCTCGCTGTTGCCGGGCTCGTTGTAGACGTCCCAGATGACGACCCGGTCGTCCTCGCGGAACTCGCCGACGATGTCGCGGACGTAGTCGGCCAGCTGTGGCCACGTCGACTTGTCGACGGCTCGCTCGTGACCGGGACTGGGCGTCCACTGGCTGTTGTGGGTGTTCGGAATCGGGTCTTTCTGGGGCCCGAGATAGGGCTCGTCCCCGGAGAAGGCGACGTCGTCGAAGAAGACGAACATCGTCGTCAGCCCGTGTCGGTCGGCGATAGCGAGGAACTCGTCCATCCGTTCTTTGAGTCCCTCGGGGTCGTCCTCCCAGACGACGTACTGCAGGAACACCCGGAGGGTGTTCATCCCGACCGCGCTCGCCCACGCGAGTTCGCGGTCGATGGTTTCGGGGTCGAACGACGCTTCGAGCCACATCTCGGTCGGGTTGACCGCCGTACTCGGGAGGTAGTTACACCCCACGAGCCAGTCCTGCTTGTCGTACCAGTTCCACGCTTCGTCGGCGCTCCATTGTTCGGTTGTCATGTGTCCTGTGTCGGTTGTTTCGTCGGTGTCGGTTGGTCGTAAACGGTACTATGAGATGCCGGTCACCACTCGGCGACGCTGCCGTCGTCGTGTCGCCAGACGGGATTGTGCCAGTCGACCGCCTGCTCGGCGCGCTCGCGGACGTAGTCGGCGTCGATTTCGACGCCGAGGCCCGGCCCGTCGGGCAGTTCGACGAACCCCTCGTCGTAGTCGAACACGGAGGGGTCGACGAGGTAGTCCAGCACGTCGTTGCCCTCGTTGTAGTGGATGTCGAGGCTCTGCTCCTGGATGAGCGCGTTCGGGGCGACGGCGTCGACCTGCAGGCACGACGCCAGCGCGATGGGGCCCAGCGGGCAGTGTGGTGCCATCGCCACGTCGTAGGCTTCGGCCATCGCCGCTATCTTCTTCACCTCGGTGATGCCGCCGGCGTGTGAGAGGTCCGGCTGGATGACGTCGACCGCGCCGTTCTCGAATATCTGTTTGAAGTCCCACCGCGAGTACATCCGCTCGCCGGTCGCGATGGGCGTCGAGGTCCGGGCCGCTATCTCCGGGAGCGCGTCGTTGTGCCCCGGCAACACCGGCTCCTCGATGAAGAACGGCTCGTGGGGTTCCAGCGCGCTCGCGAGGCGCTTTGCCATCGGCTTGCTGACGCGGCCGTGGAAGTCGACCCCGATGTCGACGGCGGGACCGACCCGCTCGCGGACTTCGCCGAGCCGTTCGACCGCCTCGGCGACGGCCTCCGGGGTGTCGACCCGGCGCAACTCCGCCGTCGCGTTCATCTTGAGCGCGGTGAACCCGGCGTCGACTTTCGCCGCCGCCGCCTCGCCGACGTCGGCGGGCCGGTCGCCGCCGACCCACTGGTAGATGCGAACCCGGTCCCGAACCGGGCCGCCCAGGAGCTCGTAGACGGGGGCGCCGAACTGCTTGCCCTTGATGTCCCACAGCGCCTGGTCGATGCCGGCGATGGCCGACATCAACACGGGGCCGCCGCGGTAGAAGCCGCCGCGGTACATCGCCTGCCAGTGGTCCTCGATTCGGGTCGGGTCCTCGCCGAGCAGGTACGTCTCGATGAGCTCTTCGACCGCGCCCCGGACCGTGTGGGCTCGCCCCTCGACGACCGGTTCGCCCCAGCCGACGACGCCGTCGCTGGTCTCCAGCCGGAGGAACAGCCACCGCGGCGGCACTTCGAACAGCTCGTAGTTGGTAATCGTCGTCATGTTGTCTCTCTCGGCGTAGTCATGTCTCCGACCGGTCGGCGATGAGCCGTTCGAGGAGCACCGTCCCTACGGGGTGTTCGCCGTGTGCTTGCCCGAGCGGGAAGGTCGTCACGCACACCTGCCCGTCGCCGACCGAGCGGGTGACCAGCGGGCTCCCCCAGTTGGCGATCCAGCCCTGGACGTACTCGACGTGGACGTCGTCGCGCTCGGCGTCGAGGTCCTCGACCAGCGCGTTCGGATAGATGTCTTCGAAGGCCCAGTCGAGCCGCTTGCTCCCGGTCAGGTCCGCGATGAGGGGGCTGTCGTGCGTGTACAGCGCCGAACAGAGGTTCCAGTCTTCGCCTCTCGGGAGCTCCCGATACTCGAAGAGGTCGTCCGCGGGCGTCACCTCGTGGAGTCGCGGCATCAACAGGACCGTGCCGCCCGCTTCGGCGTAGCCGCGAATCCCCTCGTCTAACGTGGAGGCGACCGCGAGGTCGGCCTCGTCGGTCAGTTCGCGGGTCACGTCGTGGCGGGACCCGATGAGGCGGTCGGCGACGTAGTTCTCCTGGACGAACACCGTCACGTCGTGGTTCGGCGTCCGCGCCGGTTCGACGACCGTCACCGTCTCCTCGTTGCTCGCCGTCGCCGGGTCGCCCTCGCCCGCCGGGTCGCTCGTGAACGCCACCTCGAGCGTGTAGGTGCCGGTCTCCCCGGCCCGGGGCGTCAGCGCCTCGACCGTCCGCGGTCGCGACCGCGCGTGGGCGTCGACCGCGACCTCGAAGCTGCCCTCGTCGACCGTCTCGCCGCTCTCGTCGGCGGTGAGCGACCAGTCGACGGTCCCGCGGTGGACGTCGCGGCCGTCGTTGACGACGGTCACCGAGGCGGCGACCTCGTGGCCGCCCCAGACGACGTGACTGTCTGGGTCGGCGGTGACGAGCAACTCGCTATTTATGTTGGCGAACTCGTCGTGGAACGCCTTCTCCTCGCGGCGGTAGTCGAGGATGCCGTTGAACTCCCACTCGATGTCGCTGAACTCGGTGATGACGTACCCCGAGATGCCGCCGTGGACGCGCATCTGTTCGACGACGTCCTTGTTGGAGTACTGCTCTCGCCACTGCCAGACCTCGGCGAGTTCCGAGAGGCCGTCGAACGTCTCCGAGAGGTGCGTCTCCTCGAAGCGTTTCTCGAACCCGGCGGGCGACCGCAGGTTCGACTCGAAGTTGGCCTGTCGTTCGCTCACCGAGCCGTCGGACCCGGTCAGGAACGGGTGGTTGTACCAGTCCGGTTCGCCGCCGTAGAACGCTTCGAGCGCCTCGGTGTCCGACAGCCCCCACATCCCGAACTCCGAGACGATGACGGGGGCCGACTCGGGGTCGGTGTGGGTCGCGGCGTAGTTGTCCTCGGGGGTCGACTCCATCGCGTCGAGGTCCTCGCCCCACCCGGCCGAGCGGTCCGGACTGGCGAAGTAGCGGTGGTAGTCGTTGATGTCGGTCGCGACGTGGGCCCACCCGGAGTTGTCACAGACGAGCCGCGTCGGGTCCCAGCGTTTCGCCGTCTCGTAGAACTCGGCCAGATACGCCTGTTTCTCCTCGTCCTCCCAGATGAACGGCTCGTCCTCGGCGTGACCGATGCCCCACTCCTCGTTGTAGAGGCTCCAGACGACGACGCTCGGCCGGTTGAAGTCGCGGTCGACGAGCCCGCGGAACTGCTCGCGGACCTCCCGCTTGGACCGCTCCGTGTATCGCGCGGGGTTTGCGGGCTCCTCCCAGACGAGGATGCCCAGTCGGTCCGCGAGTTCGAGGAACTCCGGGTGGGCCGGCTTGATGTGTTTCCGGAGCATGTTGAACCCGAGTTCCTTGGCCGTCCGAATCTCGTGTTCGAAGAGGTCCGAGTCGAAGGGCCGGTACAGCGTCTCCGGGTAGTACCCCTGGTCGAGCGCGCCGCGGACGTACAGCGGCTCACCGTTGAGGTAGAGCCGTCCGTCCTCGGTGCTAATCTCGCGCATCCCGAAGTAGTCCGTGTAGCTGTCGACGGTGGCACCGTCGGCCGAGAGCGCCACGTCGACGTCGTAGAGCGCGGGTCGGTCGGGCGTCCAGTAGGTCGCGTCCGGAATCGATATCGAGACCGTGGTCGCGCCCTCGGAGTCGACCTGACAGGTCGTCTCGGCCACGACGTCGTCCTCCTCGCGTACCTGTACGGTCGCGGAGAGGTCCGTCGCTCCAGTCCCGCTGGTCGTGAACTCCACGTGGACCGCGTCGTCGTCGAGGTCCGGGGTCAGTTTCAGCTCCGAAACGTGGAGTACGGGCCTGGTTTCGAGGGTGACGTCCTGCCAGATGCCGCTGACGCGCGTGTACCACGGCTCGCCCTGCTTCCCGTGGGGTATCTCGCTGATGTCCTCGGGGTCGGCGACGCGAACGGTGACGACGTTCTCTCCGGGTTCGAGCGCCTCGGTCACGTCGACCTCGAACGGGAGGTAGCCGCCGCGGTGGTCGCCACACTCGACGCCGTTGACGTAGACCGTCGCGTGGTAGTCGACCGCGCCGAACCCGAGGACGAACTGCTTTCCGTCGGGGACCGACTCGAGTTCGACGCTCCGCCGGTACCACGCGACACCGGTGTAATCGGCCAGGTCGTCTATCTCCTGCCACGCTGAGGGGACCGCAATCGAGTAGCCCTCGCCGTCGGGCCACGCCTCGCGGGCGCCCCACTCCTCGTCGGTCCCGACGTCGCCGCTGTCGGGCCGCAACTGCCACTGTCCGTTCAACGAGCGACTCGACCGTCCCGCGACGCTCTGGACTGCGTTGTCGAGTTTCATCTGTACGCCTCCGAAGAGACCGCCGCGGGTGGGGGCTGTCTCCCCGACGTCTTCGCAGCGATAGTGCCTACCGGTCTGTGACGCATTGTCATTGGTTGGGTCTGATTCATTTCCTTCACGTGTCGTTCTTGTTTGGTGGTAATAAGGGAAGTGGACCTAGGCAAATGGCGCTGACGCGGTCCTCGACGGGTCTACAGCCGTGGTCACGTCGAAATCGTCGGCCAGGTATTCGACGTGGTACGAGAACGCCACCGCCGGGAACAGCAGGACGAACCCGATGGTCAACAGCGCCGTGACCGCGAAGATGACGGCGGTGACGAGCGCCAGCGACAGCGCCGCCGTCGGCTTGCTCGCCGTCCACACGTAGGCCCGCTTGAGCGCCGCCGCCGGTGGGTCGCCGGCCGCCATCGCGACGAACGTCGGAACCAGTGCGACGACGAGGTAGGCCCCGACGTAGACGCCGACGACGGCGATGACTATCTCGAACCCGCTGTTGGGTGTGCCCCCGCGGAGATAGAGCCCTGCGGCGGCGAAGAACGTCACCGGCAGGAAACTCAACAGCGCCGCGTGGACGCCGTTCCGTCGAAGCACGCCGGCGACGCGGCGCCTGTCGAGCGCCCCGGCCTCCCGGAGCGACCGAACCGCGGCGTACGCGCCGAGGGTCGCCGGGCCGACGGTGACAAGCGGGAGCGACGCGACGAACCACGCGACACTCACCGCGACGAGGGTCACGCTGTGCTCGTAGACGAACCGCAAGGTCCGCTTGTGTGCGGGGGCGCGTCCGGTGTCACCCTCGCCCGAACCCGACATTATCCCGTCGTCCCCTGCATCTGGACCGCGTTCACGAGCTGTTCCTGCAGGATGAGGAACACGATGAACAGCGGTGCGGCCGCGATGAGCGTTCCGGCCATCTCGGCACCGGGCTGGAACACCTGCGTCGGTTGCATCGTCACGATGCCGACCGGCAGCGTGAACGACGAGGACCCCTGGAGCACGATGAGCGGCCAGAGGAACTGGTTCCACGTGTAGACGAAGGTGTACAGCGACAGCGCGGCGATAGCCGGCTTCATCAGCGGCAGCACGATTCGCAGGTATATCTGGAACGTGCTGAACCCGTCTATCTTCGCCGCTTCGACCACCGAGTCGGGGAGGTCCTTGAAGAACTGCGTGAACAGGAACACGCCGATCGGAATCGCGCTGAACGGCAGGATGACCGCCAGCGGGCTGTTGAGGAGCCCGAAGTCCGAGATGATGGTGTACAGCGGCACCATGTTCGCGTAGATGGGCACCATGAAGCTCGCGATGATGACGCCGAAGACGATGCGCTTGCCCGGCCAGTCGAGTTTGGTGAGCGAGAACGCGATCATCGAGTCGAGGATGACGACGAGTATCGTCGTCGCGCCGGCGATGACGAGCGTGTTGATCAGCCACTGCAGTATCGGCGTCCCGTTCAGGATCGCCTCGTACCACCGGAACGATATCTCGGGCGGTATCCAGTACGGTTTCTGGGAGAACGCGAACGCTTCGGTTTTCAGCGACGTCGACAGCATGTACAGGTACGGAGTGATGAACAGCAACGCTGCTCCGTACAGGGAGACGTACAGGCCAATCGTCTTCGGACGTGGGATATTCAGTCGTGTTTCGGTACTCATTCGTCGTCACCGCCGATGAACTTGTAGTTGATTATCGAGACGCTCACGAGCACGAAGAACAGGAAGTAGCCGATTGCGGCCGCGTAGCCAAACTCCTGTTGACGGAACGCCATCCGGTACAGATACATCACGAGTGTCTGGGTCGAGTTGCCCGGGCCGCCGTTGGTCATGATGAACACCTGTCCGAACACCTGGAACGAGGCGATGAGCTGGACGGTGGTCACGAACATAATCGCCGACCGCATCTGGGGGAGCGTGATGTCCTTGAACGCCTGCCACGTGCTGGCCCCGTCGATGCGTGCCGCCTCGTACAGTCGCTCGGGAACCCCCTGTCTGGCGGCCAGTAGTATGACGAAGTTGAATCCCACGGTCCACCAGATGGTGGCGAGTGCCACCGCTGGCATCGCGAACGTGAAGCTGTTCAGCCACGAGGGGGGATTGCTCATCAGGAACCCCACGTAGTAGTTGAGCGGTCCGTACTCGGGGGCGTACAGTCCGGCCCAGATGAGTGAGACGACCGAGACGGTCAGCACGTAGGGACTGAAAAACACAGTCCGCAGGAAGCGCTTGCCCTTGATGTCCTGATTCACGCCGAGTGCGAGCAACAGTCCGAGACCGACCAGCGTCGGCACGGTCAACACGACGAAGACGACTGTCGCGCGGACCGCCTTGTAGAACGCCGGGTCTTGGAGCATCCGGACGTAGTTCTCGAACAGGATGAACTCCGACTGCGAGGGGTTGAACGCGTTCCAGTCGAAGAGGCTCATGTAGAACCCCTTCAACAGCGGATAGAGCAGGAACACGGAGAACACCAGCAAGTAGGGCAGCGCGAACAGGATGCCGTCGCGCGTCTCCGAATCCATGGAGTCGAGCCGGGTCAGTCGCTGCAGGACTGACTCCGTATTTTCACTTGCCATGAGTTTCCCTGTCGGTCGTCATCCCTGGAGGTTCTTCGTGACGTCGCTGGCGGCCTGTTTGATTCCTTCCTCGGGGTCGAGCTGTCCCGAGTAAATCTGTGAAATCGCCTGGTTCACCGGACGCTTGTACGCCTCGTTGTTCTCGGTGCTTGGCATGTACGCCAGCTGTCCGTCCTGGGCCATCTCCGAGAACGTCGAGAGCGTCTTGTCCCAGACGGTCGCGCTCTGGAGTTCGTCGCCCTCGAGAATCCCCTGTGCGGCCGGCAGGTGGCCCGCGTCGGTCCCCCAGATAGTGCTGTTCTGGGTGAGCCACTCGGCGGCTTTGACCGCCGCCTGCTGGTTCGAACTGCTGTTCGGGACACCGAGGGTGTGGCTGTTCGCCCACGTCATCGACTGGGACTGCCCGGGCGCGACGAACGGCTTTGTCATCCCCCAGTCGTAGTCTTGCTCCTGGAGGACGCCGAAGAACCACGTTCCGTTGACCGTCATCGCGAGGTCGCCGGAGCGGAACGCCTTCGTCCCGCGGTCGGCGGTCGAGTCGGCCTGGTCCCAGTTCCACTCGTTCGTGATGTCGTGGTAGAACTCGGCGAGGGCGACGCCGTCCGACCCGCCGAATTTGGCCTCAGTGTTGTCCTCGTTGAGGAAATCGCCGCCTCGGCCGTTCTGCCACGCGATGAACTGCCGGACGAAAAACCGGTTGTACGGGTCGGGGCTGAACGCCTGTTTGTCGGTCTCGGCAGTGATGGTGTCGGCGACCGTCTTCAGTTCCTCGAAGGTGGTCGGTGGACTCTCGGGGTCGAGGCCCGCATCCCTGAAGATGTCCTTGTTGTAGTACAGCCCGTTGGGGTGCGTGTCCAGCGGGAGTGCGAGCCGGTCGCCGTCGAACTTCGTCTCCTGCAGGATGGAGTCGACGTACGCGTCGGCGCTTCCGTCACTGAGCATGCCACCGAGCGGCGTGAGTGCGTCGGTAAAGCGCTGAATCTCGGTGGTGTGAAACACCGCGAGGTCGGGGGCGTCGCCGCCGGTCATCGACGTGAACAGCTTGTCGTAGTACTGGTCGAACGGCTGTCGCTCCCGTTCTATCTGCACGTCGTCGTGTTCCTCGTTGAACTTGTCGACGAGGGCCTTCATCGCCTCGCCGTCCCCGCCGGAGAACAGGGTCCAGAACGTGACCGTCCCGTCGGAGCTCCCGCCACTCCCACCGGAACAGCCCGCGAGGCCGGCGATACCGGCCGCTCCTGCTACTTTCATAAACTGGCGTCTACTCGGCGAAGTCGCTGCTTGCCACTTGTGGGACATCACCATAACCAGTGACCAGCATATACTTAATTGTTTTTGTTGTAGTTATCCCGGCGGACGTGGGCTATCGCCGCCGCTTGTGGTCGGGGTTGGCGTTGGCCACGAACGCGTCCGAAACTATCACGAACAATGGGAAAGTATAAGTGGTGCTTGGTAAATTGTTAGCACACCCTCACATGAGCAGAGTAAGCTTCAGCGACGTCGAGAAGATGTACGGAACGGTCCGTGCCGTCGAACGAGTGGACCTCGATATCGAGGACGGCGAGTTCGTCTCCTTGCTCGGCCCGTCGGGGTCCGGCAAGTCCACCGTGCTCCGGATGATAGCCGGCCTCGAGGATATCACCAGTGGCGAAATCAGCATCGGTGACCGGGTCATCAACGACATCCACCCGCGCAACCGCGGTATCGCTATGGTGTTTCAGAACTACGCCCTCTACCCGCACATGTCCGTCCGGGACAACCTCTCGTACGGGCTCAAGTTGACCTCGGACCTGCCAAAGAGCACCATCGACGAGCGGGTCGAAGACGCCGCCGAGATGCTGGGTATCGAGGACCACCTGGACAAGAAGCCGGCGGGGCTCTCCGGCGGACAACAGCAACGCGTCGCCACGGGTCGTGCCATCGTCCGGGAACCGGAGGTGTTCCTGATGGACGAGCCGCTGTCGAACCTCGACGCGAAACTGAAGATGCACATGCGGACCGAACTGCAGCGAATCCACGACGAACTCGGGACCACGACCGTCTACGTCACCCACGACCAGGAGGAGGCGATGACGATGTCCGACCGCATCGTCATCCTCGCCGAGGGCGTGCTCCAGCAGGTCGGGACGCCCGACGAAATCTACAATCACCCCGCTAACCTGTTCGTCGCGGACTTCATCGGCAGTCCGGCGATGAACTTCTTCGACGTCCGACTGAACGGTAGCTTGCTCGCGGGCGAGGGCTTCGAGTATCAGCTCTCGAACGCGACCGCCGAGACCGTCCGGGAGTCGACGACGACGGCCGAGCTTACACTCGGTATCCGGCCGGAGGACCTCGACATCGTGGACTCGCCGAGCGGCCAGACGATTCAGGCGACCGTCGACGTCGTCGAACCGGTCGGCAGCGACAACTACATCTACGCGGACGTCGCCGGCCAGGAGCTGACTATCCGCGTCTCGGCCGACACGAAGCCGGAGGTCGGCGACGCCGTCTCGGTCCAGTTCGACGAGGACGACATCCACCTGTTCGACACGGAGACGGAACAGAACGTGTTCGCACAGGCGGAACGCGCGACGGGCAAGGCAGCCGAACAGACGTCGTAGCCGACTTCTCACCGATAGCGTCATCCGACATCTCTCGAGTACGGTCAGTGTGACGAGCGACCAGCCGGCTGGCCGGGGGCGTTTCCGATATGCGAACGAATCCCACGGCAGTTACTCCCATCCACACTCGTCCCATCTGAGAACAACGGTCATGTGACTGCATGGCACGGTGCGGGCGCGACCCGGAGTCCGGCGGTGTCGGCCGCGGCCCAAACCGTTCTCGTATTGGAAACGCCGGCCCGGGGGAACGTTTAACCGCGCGTTAGAGAGTGTATGAGTACAGACGGGCCAGAGCCCGTGGACCGACAATGCTCACGACGAGAAAGTACACACAACTAGATGCGGTACTTGCAGAGTACGACGCCGACAGCGCGTGGTTCGCCACGCCGCCGGCGTTCGCGTGGCTGACCGGCGGCGGGACCAACGTCGTCTCGCTGGCGGGCGATACTGGGGTCGCCGCGGTCGGATACGACGGCGAGAACATCGTCCTCGTCGCCGACCACATCGAAGCCGAGCGACTCCGCGAGGAAGAACTGTCCGTGGACGCGGCCGTCTACGAGTTCGACTGGTACGAGGAGCCGCTGGAATCGGCCGTAGCCGAACTGATAACCGGGCACGCCGTCGCGGATTTCGACCTCCCCGACGCGGAGACGATACGGACCCCGACCCGGACGTTTCCGCTCACCGACCCGGAGCGCGACCGCTACCGCGACCTGTCCACCGACGCGGCCGAGGTGGTCGAGCGCGTCGCCCGCGACGTGACGCCGGTGATGACCGAACGCGGGGCGGCCGCCGACCTCGCGCACGGCCTGCGCCAGCGGAAGATAGACCCCCTGGTGGTCCTGGTCGGCGGCGCGGACCGGAGCCAGCGGTACCGCCACTTCACGCCCGGCGACGCGACGCTGGACGAGTACGCCACGCTGACGGTCGTCGGACGACGCGCCGGCCTGCACGCCTGCCTGACCCGAACGGTGGCCTTCGAGACGCCGTCGTGGCTGCCCGAGCGCTTCGCGTCGACTCAGCGCGTCGCGGCGACGGCGCTCCGGGCGACCCAGCGCGTCGGCCGCGACGGCGGGACCGCGGGCGACGTCTTCGCCGAGATTCAGGAGGCGTACGCCGCCGCCGGCTACCCCGACGAGTGGCACGAACACCACCAGGGCGGGATGACGGGGTACGGCGGCCGCGAGTGGTTCGCCAGGCCCGACAGCGCGGAGCGCGTGACGCCCGGGTCGGCCTACGCGTGGAATCCGACGATTCAGGGGACCAAGGTCGAGGACACGGCGCTGGTCACCGACGACGGCGTCGAGTCGCTGACGCTGACCGGCGAGTGGCCCACGACGGCCGTCGACCCGTTCGGCGACGGCGACCCGGTCGAACTGCCGGTTCCGATGTATCGGGACTAGACGGACCCGCTCACCACTCGGCGACGCTGCCGTCCTTGTGGCGCCAGACCGGGTTGTGCCAGTCGACGGTCTTCTTCGATTGCTCGCGGACGTACGACTCGTTGATCTCGATGCCCAGTCCCGGCCCGTCCGGAATCTGGACGTAGCCGTCGTCGTAGTCGAAGACCAGCGGGTCGGCGAGGTAGTCGAGCACGTCCGTCGTCTCGTTGTAGTGGATGTTCAGGCTCTGCTCCTGGATGAGCGCGTTCGGCGAACAGGCGTCGACCTGCACGCAGGAGGCCAGCGCCACCGGGCCGAGCGGACAGTGCGGCGCGAGCGCCACGTCGTAGGCTTCGGCCATCGCCGCTATCTTCTTCACCTCGGTGATGCCGCCGGCGTGTGAGAGGTCCGGCTGGATGATGTCGACGGCGCCGTCTGCGAAGACGTCCTTGTAGTCCCAGCGGGAGAACATCCGCTCGCCCGTCGCTATCGGGATGCTGGTGTGAGCGGCGATGTCCGGCAGCGCCTCGTTGTGCTCGGGGAGGACCGGTTCCTCGATGAACATCGGTTCGTGGGGCTCTAGAGCCTTCGCCAGCCGTTTCGCCATCGGTTTCGTGACCCTGCCGTGGAAGTCCACGCCGATATCGACCTCGCCACCGACGGCCTCGCGCACCTCGCGCAGGCGGTTCTCGGCCGCCTCGACCGCCGCCGGGTTGTCGACGCGCTCTATCTCGGCGGTGGCGTTCATCTTCAGTGCCGAGAACCCGGCGTCGACCTTCTGTTTGGCCTGCTCGGCCACCTCCGAGGGTCGGTCGCCGCCGATCCACTGGTAGACGCGGATGCGGTTGCGTGCGGCCCCGCCCAGCAGCTGGTGGACCGGCGCGCCCAGTTGCTTGCCCTTGATGTCCCAGAGCGCCTGGTCGATGCCGGCGATGGCCGACATCAACACGGGGCCGCCGCGGTAGAAGCCGCCGCGGTACATCGTCTGCCAGTGGTCCTCGATGTCCTCCGGGCTCTCCCCGAGCAGGTAGTTCTCGAGCAGTTCCTCCACGGCGGCGCGCACGGTGTGTGCACGGCCTTCGACGATGGGCTCGCCCCAGCCGACGGTGCCGTCAGCCGTCTCGATTCGGAGGAGGAGCCATCGGGGCGGCACCTCGAACAGTTCGTAGTCGACGATTCGGTTCCTCGTGGCGCTGCCGGAGTGGGTAGTGTTCGAACTCATAGTGGTCGGTGCGGGCGGCCCCCCGCGTGACGCCACCGCCGTCGACGGACCGACGCCGGCCGGACCTGTGACGTGCCAGTGACGTTGTCGTTTTCACAGTCCACCGTTTGTGAACGGCCGATTTAATGGTTGTGTCACCGCCGGCCACCGGCGTCGACCGCCGACGTTCACGATATGCGAACGACTTTTATGTCCAGACTTTGATTATGATTCATGAACGATGGCCCACGGGTCAAGACGACCCAGACGAGCTTTCGTATCATCGAGGCGGTGCGGGACAACCGCGGCGCTGGGGTGAGCGAACTCGCCCGGACGGTCGACCTCTCGAAGTCCACCGTCCACAAGCACGTCCAGACACTGCTCGACATCGGCTATCTCGTCCGTGAGGACGACGCCTACTACCTGAGCAACCGGTTTCTCAACCTCGGGAACCGCGCCCGTGAGCGACTGCCGCTGGAACCGGCCAGGAACGTCGTCAACGACCTCGCGGAGACGACCGGCCACGTGACGAACCTCATGGCCTACGAGAACGGCCGCGGGGTCTACGTACTCCGGGTCGAACCCGAGGGCGCCGACCTCGGCGACTCGTTCACCGAGGGGGATGTCGCGCCCCTGCACGCGACCGCCGGCGGGAAGGCGATTCTCGCGTTCTTCCCGAAGGAGAAGCGCACCGAGATACTCGATAGCGTCGGTCTCTCCGCGCACACGGAGAAGACGATTACCGACCGCCAGGAGCTAGAGCGGAACCTGCGCTCCATCCGTGACCAACACATCGCGTTCGACCGCGAGGAGTTCCTCGCGGGACATCAGTGCGTCGCCTCGCCCGTCGTCAATCAAGACGGTATGCCCATCGCCGCCGTCAGCGTCACCGGCAACGTCCAGCATATGTCCGGGAAACGCCTCGAAGAGGACGTGACCGGGCTGGTCACCAGCGCCGCGAAATCCATCGAGACCGAACTCCTCTCGCAGTGAGCCGTTCTCATATCACGAACAGTCCGAGTCCTCTCCGAGACCGTTGTCGCCGTTCTCTCTCGCGCCGGAACGCGTCACGTGCTCGTTCTCCCTCCTCTTTGGGACAGCACTATATGTGTCTCACAGCACCGCCGGCCGCCCTCGTACAGTGTGGGACAGCACTATGTCTGTCCCAGAGTCGTCCGTGGTCGCTCGCCGCGAACACGACTTCCGGGCCACCGAACTGTCCGACCAGCGGCGGAACGCCACCGGAGCACTGGCGCCGTCGAGTGTCCCTCGTGTGAGACGTGAATGTGTCAGCGCCGGGCTCCTACATCTGGCTACACTCGTCAGAACTACCAACTCCGCATATATTATGCTTTCCTTATAGAAATGCCGAACGGGCTTTTCGGAAGGCTTCCGGCGAGCGGGTATCGACGGTCGAGTCGGAGGCAACCTGTGGCGACGCTCTGCGCTCTCTCCCCGTCCGCAGTCCCTTCGCAGCAAGGGAACGGGCGTCTCTCGGCTCTACAGAACGCTCGTTCGGGACCGGTTGGTACGCTCCGGGCTTCGGGGTGTCGCCAGCCCCGCGTCGGTCGAGTCACACGCCGTCTGATACGCGGGGATAGTGCGGTCTGTGGCTCTTACTGGCCGCGCGGTCGATTGTGCTGTCTCTTCCCGATGCCTCCGTCCTGTCTCCACTCGAATCTCGCTCGCCGAGCGCATCGCTCTCGATATCCGCCGTCGGGCGATGTCGTTCTCGGCCGAAAAACGTTCTATCTTTAGTATGGTTGTATAAATATATCAAAGTTATATCATCTGTTTGCGGAACCGGTTCGCCCATCACGAACTGGCAAACGGAGCGGGACGAGGAGCCCGTATGTCGCACCCGACCACGCGTCGATAGCTCCCGATTCGGGACCTACCGCTACACGTCCGAACCGTCTGCGATAGCTCACAGAACAGCGCGCGGGTTCCGCCCGACGCGGTGTGGCGTTCCCTCCCAGTTCGCCCCGGTGAGTTGCTCAGTGGCTGTACAGGTACGCTGATATTTATCACCAGTGCCATTCAATCGCATGCATGGCGTCTGTCCTCGCGATCGATATCGGCGGCTCGACGATTAGAGGTGTCAGAGCGAACGAGTCCGGCCTTCAGGGGGAGCCGTGGACCTATACCACGGAGACCATCGACTCCGCGGACGCGCTCGTCGACCGGCTCGACGGGGTGTACGACGATATCGACGCTATCGGCGTCGCCGCCGCCGCCGTCGTCGACCGCGAGACCAACGAACTGTTGAACGTCGCGAACTGGTCCGGGTGGGACCTGACGCCGCTCGCGGAGACGTTCTCCGTGCCACTCGCCGTCGAGAACGACGCCGACGCGAGCGCGCTCGGGCTGAAGACCTACGGCGACGTGGCTCCGGACGTCAACCTCGCGTACCTGACCATCAGTACCGGTATCGGCGCCGGCATCCTCCGGAACGGGGAGCTCATCCCCGGTGCCGAAGCCGGCTTCGTGAACGTGAACTGGGACGGCGAAATCCAGCACTCCGGCGTCAACGACCCGTGGGAGGGGTACGCGGCCGGCGCGCAGTTCCCCAAGCGCGTCCGGGAGTGGCTCGCCGACGACGACCGGGAGACGATGCTCACCGGCACCGAGGACGCGAAGGCGTTCTTCGAGGCGGTGTACGAGGGTGACCACGTCGCCCGTGACTACTACACCCGGTTCAAGCGCATCAACGCCGCCGGAATCGGGAGTATCTCGGACCTGTTTTCGACTGACGTGTTCAAGGTCGGTGGCGGCGTGGCACTCAACCATCCGACGCTCGTCGACTACGACGACGACCCGCACACGCTCGAACCGGTCGACCTCGACAGTTACTGTATGACCTCGACGCCGGATATCGAACTGACCTCCTTCGGCGTGGACCTCGAACTCTACGGTGCCGCCGCGGCGGCAATCGAGTCTCTGTCGTAGAGACCGGGCTCGCGGCTCCGAGACGGCTACACGACCGTCCTGAACGCGAGGACAGCCGCGAGACCACCCAGCAGCGCGAGCAGGACGTTCTCGGTCCGCACCATGACGACGAGGACGACGGCCGACGCGGCCCACTCCGCCGGCCCCGCGGCCACCAGTTCGGGCGCCAGAATGGCGACGATAATCGCCCCGGGCAGCACTTCGAGTCCGGCCTCGACCCGCTCGGATATCGTGATTCGGTTGAGGACCCAGAAGCCGCCCGCCTTCGTGGCGTACGTCACGAGGCTCATCCCGGCGATGACCGCGACGACGGACGGAGCGAGGCTACCCATCGAAGCGGGCCACCTCCACGAGACAGCCGGCGAGGCCGCCGAGCAGGATGTACCAGCGACCGGGGAGGTACTGGGCACCGAACACGGCGACGGCGGCGGCGGTTAGCCACGGCCAGCGGTCCGACTGGCCGTCCCAGAGGCCGACGGCGATCGCGACGAACACCGCCGTGAGGACGAAATCGAGCCCGTACGTCGAGGGGTCACCGACGACGCTCCCGGCGACGGCGCCAAGCACCGTCGAGAGCACCCAGAACACCCAGATAGCGAGCCCGCTCCCGAGGAGATACGCGCCCTGTCGGCTCCCGGCCCGTAACTCCCCCATGGTCAGCGCCCAGTTCTCGTCCGCGGTGAAGAAGATGCTCCCGTACGCCTTCAGCGGGGCGAGCTGACTGAACCAGGGGCGAAGCGCCGCGCCCATCAGCACGTAGCGGAGATTGACGACGAACGTCGTCCCGATGACCGCGAGGACGGGAATCGGCGCGTCCCACAGTTCGATGGTGATGACCTGCGCCGCGCCGGCCAGCACCGTCGCGCTCATCAGCGCCGCCTCGGCGACGCTCAGTCCAGCCTGGCGCGCGAGGACCCCGAACACGACCCCGTAGCCGGCGACGCCCAGCGCGATGGGGGTCCCCTCGGTGAAGCCGTTGCGGAGGCCAGCGAGGGAAAACTCGACAGTCGGTTCCGCTTCGGTCTCCGATTCGTGTGGTGGTGTATCACTCATTGTGTCGCGACGATGTCCCCGTTCGGGAGCGGTTGCACAGTCGACTACACAGACGCTTATCGGTTCCTCTCTGCCGTCGGTCTGGACCACGTGAGCGGCCGGCTCCTAAAGAGATAATAGCGCGTCGGGCCGTAGGGGCCGTATGCGTGATAGCCGGGGGGAGAAACCACACTCAGCCGAGGAGTCCGACGGGACAATCTCGCTCGAAGACATCCCGCTTCACTCGACGAACCTCCTCTCGCTGCTCGACGAGCGCGGCGTCATCCGCTATCAGAGCCCCTCTATCGAGCGGCTCCTCGGGTTCGACCAGGACGAACTGGTCGGTGTCCCGTGTACCGACTGCTTCCACCCGGACGACCGCGAGGCGGTGTACGCTGCCTTCGAGAACGTCGTCGCGAGCGACGAGTTCGTCGTCGAGGCCATCGAGTACCGCCATCTGACTGGGGACGGGTCCTACGCCTGGGTCGAGTCCGTCACCTCGTCGAACCCGACGTCGAACGGCTACTACGTCATCAACACGCGGGACATCTCCGTCCGGAAACGGCAGCGAAAGGAACTCGAACGCGCGAACGAGCGGCTCAAGGAGTTCGCGAACACCGTCTCTCACGACCTGCAGAACCCGCTCGGCGTCGCCCGCGGGCGACTCAGGCGGGTCCGGCAAGCGTCCGACGACGAGGACCTCGACGCGATGGTCGAACCGCTCGACCGGATGGCGAGGATGATAGACGAGCTTCGGACGCTCACGGCGAGGCGGCGCCGCGCCGTCGAAACGGCCCCAGTGCCGGTCGCGTCCCGCGCCGAAGCCGCCTGGGACACGACCGAGACGGGCGACAGCGACCTCCGCGTCCTGCTCGACCGGGAGACGGAGTACGAGGCCGACTTCGGCCTGCTCGACCACGTCTTCGAGAACCTGTTTCGCAACGCCGTCGTCCACAACCCAGGCCCAGTGACCGTCACGGTCGGCCCGCTCGCGGACCGCAGGGGCTTTTACGTCGCCGACGACGGGACCGGGATTCCGTCCGAACGCGCCGACGCCGTTCTGGAGTACGGCTACTCGACGGCCGGGGCGGGAACCGGTGTGGGCCTCACCATCGTCAGCGAGTTCGTCGAGGCGCAGGGCTGGACGCTGGCGGTTACCGACGCCGAGGACGGCGGAGCGCGGTTCGAGATAGCCGTCGAGTGAGCGGCGCTACGAGCCGTCGGCCTCGTTCGGCCCGCCGTACAGTTGTCCGAACAGCTTCTCCTGGGCCACGCGGAGGTGCTGGAGGTACGTCGTGTGTGTGATACCGAGCGTCTCGGCGACGTCGACCGCCGAACGCCGTCGCGGCCGGTCGAAGTAGCCCTGGTGGTAGGCCGCTTCGAGCGCGGCCGACTGCTTCTCGGTCAGCGAGTCGAGGTCGACCCGCACGTACCGCTCGGGTGTCGGATTCGTGGGCCGTTCGACGACCGACCGGACGGTGACGGGACCGTACTGCTCGTTCAATCGGTCTATCGCGGGTTGCAGGGCGGTCCGACTGGAGAGCTCGAATGTGACGGTCGCTCGACCGGGGCCGACGGTCGTCGACCGAACGAGCGCGCCGACGGCGCCGAGGTGGGACTCGGGCGTCTCGCCCGCGACGGTGACCCGATAACCGACCGGGTCGCCCCGGTCGACAACCTGTCCGGCCCGGACCGACGGGTGGGCACCGAGCGCGTCGGCGAGGCCGTCGGGGTCGTCGGTCGAACACGACAGGTACTGGACGTGGGTGGTCCCGTCGGCGGCGTGTACACCGTCGTCCGTCGTTTCTTCGGCGGCGTGTACACCGTCGTCCGTCGTTTCTTCGGCGGCGTGTACACCGTCGTCCGTCGTTTCTTCGGCGACGTGCTGGCCGTCGTCCGTCGTTTCTTCGGCGACGTGTGTGCCCTCGACGGTCACGTCGGGGGCCGGCTGGTGGACCCGTTCGGCGAGGACGGCCGGCAGGTAGTAGTCGTCGGACTCGATATCCACCTCGACGACGGCCCGCCCCGCGCTGGTCAGGGTCTGCTGGGTCTCGACGTGGTGGAGGGCGAAGCTCACGGTCGCTGCGGCCTCTGTCAGGAGCGAGCGCTCGGCGTCGTCCAGCCGGGCGGGCTCCGAGTCGTAGACGGCGAGGTGACCGTAGGCGACATCTTCGTGGCGAAGGGGGAGCGCGTATCCGGTCCGCAGCCCGCTGTCGAGGGCGTCGTTTCGACGGCTGGTCGGCATGAGCGCCTCGAAGTCCGGGACGAACTGCGCCACGCCGGTTCGCGCGCTCCACAGTATCGGGTCACCGCCGTGGTCCTCGCGGGGAGCGTCGGCTTCCAGCCGGGCGACGTACTCGCCGTTGCCCGCCGTCGCCCGCGTCCGGACGCCGCCGTCGTCGACGCTGCCGAGCCAGACGAGGTCGTAGCCGTGCGACCCGAGCAGCGCCGCGATTTCGACTTCGAGTCGTGCCCGGCGCTGGACGCCGACGAGGCGCTGCTGTACCGCCTGGTTGAACTCCCGCACTCGCTTGCGCGTCCGCTCGCGCGACCGACGGCGGGTGACGTCACGAAGCGAGAGCAGCGTCGCGGCGTCGTTCTCGTAGGTAATCGCGCCCCCCAGGAGCTCGCAGTGGCGCACCTCGCCGGTCGGTCTGACGAGCCGAACCTCGCGCAGTCCGGGGTCCCCGTCGGTAAGCGTCTCGTCGACGACATCCCGGACCCGGTCGTGGTCGTCCCTGTGGACGTGCGCGAACAGCGCGGCCGGGCTGTCGGCGCCGCCACACAGCTCCCGGAACCGGTCGTTCGAGAAGACGACATCGTCGTCCCGAAGCACGACGATGGCGTCGCGGGCCTGCTCGGTGACGGTGCGGTATCGGTGTTCGCTCTCGCGTATCGCCGTCCGCAGCCGAGCGTGTTCGACGGCCTGCCGGATGCGGGTGACGAATACCGGCGCCTGGTCGACTCGGGGGTCTTTCCGGATGTAGTCGGTGACGCCCGCGTTGATGGCCCGGGCCGCGACGTCCTCGCTGCCGTCGCCGGTGACGAGGATGAACGGCAGGTGCGGCCGGGAGGTCTGCAGGCGTTCGAGCAGCTGGATGCCGTCGATTTCCGGCATGCGGAAATCGGCGACGACACAGTCGAAGGCGCCGTCGGCGAGCGCGACGACCGCCTCGTTGACGCTCAGGGCGACCGTCACCGAGAACTCGGGGGCCGCGTCTTCGAGTTCGCTGGCGAGGTAGTCGGCCCACTGCTCGTCGTCGTCGACCACCAGGACGGCGACCGGTTCTTCGGCCGTCGTCACGCGAGCGGACTCCCGTAGCGACGAGTCGGGAGGACGCGGGCGTGGCGCGGGGTCCGAGCGCGGTGTCCGGTCACGCGCGGACTCCCGCTGGGGCGCCCACCGGAGCAGTGAGCGGTGGTTCGCCTGCGACTGGTGTCACGCCAGCTGCCGACAGTCCGGGAGTGCAACGACACGGTCCCATCGGAGAGCGTACAGCAGCCGCCGATAAATACGTTACCCACAGGTGAAGGTATCGGCGGCACGAAGCCCGTGCAGTCGGGCCTGGCGACGGCGCGAGCGGCGGCCCGGTGACGACGCTGGGACCGCTTCCCGGGGCCCGGCGCGGGCGCCGGGGCTTCAGATGAAGCGCGGTCGCTTATCCACGCGTCTGCCCTGTCCGTATTCATACCATCTTTTTACCACTATGATGCCAGTCCATGTAGCCACACCTGTCGAATCGCGACCGACTGCGCGTGCGGACGTGAGACACACACCGCCGTCGGCCACCCGACCGCGCCGAGTCGGGGGTGGTCGCCGTGACCGGCGGCGATAGCGCTGTCACGACCCGGCGGCCGCTGGCCCGTCTCCCAGTGGTTCTCGTGGGTCTCGTCGTCGGGCTCTCGCTGCTGGCCGGGAGCGGGGTCGTGGGGTCGGCTCAGGCCGCGGCACCCGACTGCAGTACCGTCTCCTTCGAGGGAAGCGGGACGGCGGCGGACCCGTTCCGGGTCGAGACGCTCGACCAGTTGCAGTGTATCGGACAGACGCCGGGCGTAGGTTCCTCCGACGGCGACTACTACGAACTCCAGAACGACATCGACGCGAGCGAGACCGCAACGTGGAACGACGGTGCGGGATTCGAGCCGCTCAGTGGCGGCTCCTCATTCAGCGGGACCATCGACGGCAACGGCTTCGTGATTTCGAACCTCTCTATCGACCGCCCCGACGAACGGTACGTCGGACTCGTCGGGTTTTTTTCCGACCGCGCTCGCGACAACGTCAGTCTCGAACGGCTCCATCTTGAATCGGTCGACATCACCGGCTCAGAGAGCGTCGGCGGGCTCGTGGGAACCAATCAGGGGACAGTGAGCGACTCGTCCGTGTCGGGAAGTGTCACCGGAACTGGCACTGAAGTTACTGAGGCGAACGTCGGCGGGCTCGCGGGTTCGAGTAGTGGCGACGTACGTAACTCCTCGTCGACAGCGAGCGTCGACGGGTCGTACCGCGTCGGCGGGCTCGTCGGATACGTCAGTGGCGGGGCGGTGAACGACTCCTCGTCGACCGGTAGCGTCACTGGTACGGATGATGTCGGCGGGCTGGTCGGACAGAGTGAGGCCGAGGTGCGCAACGCCTCGGCGACCGGCAGCGTCGACGGCACCGATGTCGTCGGCGGGCTCGTCGGACTCAACCGGGGCGACGTCAACGACTCCTCGGCAGTCGGGCACGTCACCGGTTCGGAGCGCGTCGGCGGGCTCATCGGCGACAACACTGACGTCTTTCCGGGCCGGGGCGATGTCCACAACTCATCGGCAACCGGTGACGTCGACGGGACGCGGAACGTCGGCGGCTTCGTGGGACTCAACCGGGGTGGAACGCTGAGTGCGTCGACGGCGGTTGGAAGCGTCAACGGAGCCGACGATGTCGGCGGCTTCGTGGGAGATAACCGTGACGGAACAGTGAGCAACGCTTCGGCAACTGGAGACGTAACGGGCGGTGAATCCGCCACCGTTGGTGGATTTATCGGGGCCAACGGTGGCACCGTGACCACGTCGTCCGCGGTCGGGAGCGTCACTGGCGACGGCGGTGTCGTGGGTGATTCGTCAGCGTTCGGTGGCTTCGTGGGGTACAACGACGGCATCGTAAACACGTCCTACGCGACCGGAGACGTTACTGGGGGTGAGTTCACCGATGCCGGTGGCTTCGTGGGGCACAACGATTTCGGTGCCACAGTGAACACGTCGTACGCGACCGGCAGCGTTAGCGGCGCTTACGGCGCCGATGTCGGCGGCTTTGTGGGAGAGAACGCGGTCGGCGCGGCAGTGAACGAATCGTATTCGGCCGGCCGTGTCGCTGCCACGGGAACCCTCTTCAGTCTCGGCGGGTTCGCGGGTCAAAACGACTCCAGTATCACCACGAGTTACTGGGACCGCGACCGCAGTGGCGAGGCGACCGACGTCGATACTGGTGGCGGCGGTGGCGTGACCAGCCTGACGACCACAGAGATGGAGGGCAGCGAGTCTGAAACGCAGATGAGTGACCTCTTTGACAGCGGCGCGTGGACGAGCGTCGCCGGGGACTACCCCGACCTCGTGGCAAATCCGCGAACGGTGTCGACGCCTCATTTCGATGCCCCTTCCGGGTCGGAGATGGACACTATCCTCGCCGATATGGCGACCGAGGGCGGCGACACCATCGTCATGAGCGACCGGGCGCTGCAGGCGATACATAGAGACAGCGCGGCGCGGTCCGACGACTACCGGCTCGGCGTCGATATCGACGCCTCGGGGGCCGACGAGTGGAACAGCGGGACGGGATTCCTGCCCATCGGCTACGGCAGCGAGTTCTCGGGGTCGCTCGACGGTGACGGCCACGTGATTTCGAACCTCTCCATCGACCGTGCGGCGAGCGATATCGGGCTGTTCAGCGTCGTCACCGACGGGTCGACCATCGAACGGGTCGGCGTCGAGTCCGCGAACGTCTCCGGCGACGTACGCGTCGGCGGACTCGTCGGGGAGAACCTCGGTGGCACCGTTCGAGACTCGTACGTGACGGGGACCGTCAACGGCACGAGTTCCGTCGGCGGCCTTGTCGGTCAATACGAGATACTCACCGGGCCCGGTGGCGAGGTGAACGAGTCGTACGCGGCGGCGAACGTCACTGGCAGTATCAACATCGGCGGACTCATCGGAAACAGATTCAGTTCCGGGACTCTGCACGGGTCGTACGCGACCGGGAGCGTCGACGGCGACAAGCGGGTCGGCGGGCTCATCGGGTCCAACGTCCGTGGAACGTTGCAGCAGACACACGCAACGGGCGGCGTCAATGGAACCGATAACGTCGGCGGGCTCGTCGGGCGGAGCAACGACGGCGCTGTCGTGACGGGGTCGTATGCGACCGGCGCGGTCACCGGGAACGGTGACTCCGTTGGCGGCCTCGTGGGCGAAAACACGGGCGGCAGCACGGTGAACGTGACGTACGCTACCGGAAGCGTCGCCGGTGGCACCGCTGTCGGCGGACTGGTCGGGCGCAACGACGCCACGGTGAACGAGTCGTACGCGACCGGCCGTGTCAGCGGCACCGACGTCGGCGGGGCAGTCGGAAACGACAGCGGCACTGTCGAGTCTGTCTACTGGGACGCCGAGGCGACCGGCCAGTCGGCGTCGAACGGCAGCGCCGCTCGCTACGGACTCCCGACCGAGCGGATGACCGGACTGAACGCGACGGTCGGGCTGTTCGAGTTCGACTTCGAAGAGACCTGGCTGCCCGCGCCGACGCCCGGCGGCTACCCGGTTCTCGACTCGGACTCCGACTTCGCAGGCAGCGCCGACGCCTACGACGGGCTGGTCGCCGGTAACGGCTCGGCGGCCGCGCCGTACCTGATTACGACCGTCTACGAACTCCAGCTCGCCAGCGTGCGCCTCGGCAGGGGTGAGTCCTTCGAACTGGCCACCGACATCGACGCTTCGGTGACGGCCGACTGGTTCGACGAGGGGCGCGGGCCACAGGGCTTCGAGCCGCTCGGGAACGCGACGACCGGCTTCGACGGGACGTTCGACGGGGGCGGCCACGTCGTCACGGACCTGGTCGTCAACCGCTCGCGGGACAACGGGACCGGGCTCTTCGGCGCCGTCGACTCGACCGGGGCCGTCTCGGACGTCGGCGTCGAATCGGTGACCGTCACCGGGAACCGCGGCGTCGGCGGACTCGTGGGAAACAACAGCGGCGACGTGCGTAACTCGTCCGTCTCCGGGCGGGTCGACGGGAATCGGAGCGTCGGCGGGCTGGTCGGTAACAGCAGCGGAACAGTGGGTAATTCGTCCGCGAGCGGCATGGTAAATGCCAGCGACAGCGGTGTTGGTGGCCTCATCGGACACAACTACGGTGACGTGCGCAACTCGTCTGCCGACGGGCGGGTCGACGGGACTGACTACGTCGGCGGACTGGTCGGGTGGAGCCACGGCGGGGCGACCGTCAGCGAGTCCTACGCCGCGGGGAACGCGACCGGGACTGTCTCCCAAATCGGTGGTGCCGTCGGCCGGAACAACGGGACGGTGCGGCGGGTTGCCGCGACGGGGACCGTCGACGGTGACGGAAACGTCGGCGGCCTCGTCGGCAGGAACCTCGACGGCGGCGACGTCACGCAGTCGTACGCCACCGGCGCGGTCGTCGACGGGGTAGACGTCGGCGGACTGGTCGGCTACAACGGCGGCGGGACCGTCGTGAACACGTACGCCACAGGCGCCGCGGACGGCACGAACGTCGGGGGACTCGTCGGGTGGAACCAGGGCGGCGCGGTACGGCTATCGTACGCGACCGGGCAGGTCAACGCGACTTCGGCCACCGTCGGCGGCCTCGTCGGCTACAGTTCTGCGGACGGCACCATCGAAGACAGCTACTGGGACGCCGGGGCGACGAACCAGTCGGTCGGTGTCAGTCCCACCGGCGGGACCGTCACCGGCCTCGTCGGCTTCGGCGCCGTCGGCGACGGTCCCGCGTCCGAGATGCGGGGGCGACCGGCGCTCGACAACGTGTCGACCCTCGATTTCACGGCGACGTGGACCGCCGTCGACGGCTACCCCCGCCTGTCGTGGTCGGTCGACGCGCTCGCGTTCACGCTCGCGACCGACAACCTGACCGCCGGTGAGTCGACGAACGCGGCGGTCACACTGACGCTCGTCGACGACGCGACGGTCGGCGCGGCGACGACGAGCGAGTACAGCAGCAACGACACGGGCGTCGCGACTGCCGACAACGCCACGGTGTGGGCGACCGGAGCGGGGGCGGCACTGCTGACCGCCGAACGGGCGGGCGTGACCGACAGCGCGGCGCTGTCGGTCGTGGCGGCGCCGAAACGACCCAGTTCGGGCGGCGGGTCGTCGGGGCCGTCGCTCGAACTCCGCGTGACCGACGACGAGACGGTCGAAGTGACCGACGCTCGCGCCGACAGCGTCGTCCGCATCTCTGACGAGACCACCGGCACCGCCGGGGTGCTCGGCGGCGGCGAGACGGTCCGCATCGACGCGCTCTCGGTCGAACTGGCGACCGACCGCGACTTCCGGCTCGCCGTCGAGACGTTCCTGAACGGAGCCGAGGGCGACGCGGACGGTCGGGGGGTCGACGTTCCGGCGACCGAATCGCGCTCGAACGTCTCGGCCGCCTTCGAGGCCGAGACGCGGTCCCTGTCGGCCGGGTACGTGACCGTCACCCACGACCTCGACCCCGAGGACATCGAGAACGTCACGTTCGAGTTCTCCGTCCGGGAGGACCGCCTCGCCGAGTTCGGCGTCTCTCCCGGCGCCGTCGCGCTCTACCGACAGTCCGACGGATGGACCGCGCTGCCGACCGACTATCTCGGCACGAACGGCACCGAGGCGCGGTTCGAAGCGACCTCGCCGGGATTCTCCTCGTTCGCCATCGGCACGGGTGAACCGCTCACCGCGGTGACGGCCGTGACAGTCGCCGACCCGGAACTCTTCGTGGGTGAGACTGCGACCGTCACCGCGACCGTCGATAACCGCGGTGCGATCGCCGCCGAACGGACCCTGAATCTGACCGCGAACGGGACGACGGTGGCGACGGAGACGCTCGCTCTCGACGCGGGCGAGACGGCCGACGTGTCTCTGACGTTCCGACCGACGGCTGGCGAGTACGCTATCGCCGCGGACGGGGTCCGTGGCCCCTCGCTCGCCGTCGTGGCGCCGCCGACGCCCGAACCGCCGACGCCCGCGGCAACCGAGACGGGCCGTCAGGTGGGCACCGCCACGACGGCGGCGACGGACGGCGACGCGGCGGGTGTGTCCGCTCTCGGCGTCCTGCTGGTCTGCCTCGTCGCGGCGAGCGGGGTCGGCGTCCTGCTGTGGCGTCGCTTCCGTTGAGGCGGCGACTCGAACGCGTCTCCGCTCGGACGGGGCGGCCCGAACCGACGTCTGGTGTCCCGACTAGTCGTCGGCCGACGACACCGTCTTCGGAGCGTGTTCGTCGCCGGGCACGTCCTCAATCGAGAGCGTGTCCACGAAGTAGCCGGCGAGGCTGGCCGCGGCCGACAGGGAGAGCGATTGGGAGACGGCCGTGTCGCTCCCCGGTGCCACGTCGGGGTGGTGCGTGACACCGACACCCTTGGAGCGCAGTTCCTGGTGTGAGAGCGAGGTGAGACGACGCTCGCGGCACGTCGCCGTGAGGACGCCCGGTTCCGGATACGTGGTCGTGACCACGTAGCCGTGGAAGACCTGGTTCTCCGTGATGACGGCCCTGACCGCGACTTCGTGGCTCTCCGCGCCGGTGACGGTCGTGAGCTCTAGCTCCGGCAGCGAGGGGAATCGATGGGTGACGTCGGGCAGCGTGGGATACGTGACATCGAGGTCCCAGTCGGCCGGGATGTTTCCGATTACGTCGAGGAGAATCCGCTGGTTGGAAGTTGGTGTGTTGTCTGTCATGGATACGTTGCGACCCGCGGTTCCGTATCGCTACCGGGTGAGCAGCGAACCTAAGGATTTCGAAGTGGCCGTCACCGTCACACTGGATGGGACCGTCTGCCACAGTACCCCGGATATCCGGTCGGCCCTGCTTTTGGGAAACATCAGATAGTGACCACTACGCTCGGTATATAAAGTACTGGACTACTTGCGGACGGTTCGATGCCGCCGTCGCCCATCTTCCCCGGCCGACCCGCCCGCAACAGCGTGGTTCGAAGCCGACTGCGACACCGACAGACAGACCCGACTGTGACCGTTCTGGACGCTGTGCCGGGGGCGAGGACGTACGACTGCCATGTCCGAATCCGCTCGTCGACGGACGCCCGCACTCGTTCGGGGCCGATTCCGGTGAGTGTCGACAACGAACACTCAAATGTGAACTATATATGTATGGCTGACAGTAGCCACGAACCCGGCTCCGTCCGACCACGGCGCTCGGAGGTGGCGTCGAACGCACGCCGTTCACTCGTCACGGTGGTGGCGGCGAGCGATGTTCGGCGCGAGTCCCCGGCCACGACCGCCGGCCAGCGGGCGATATCGCCCCGCCGTTGGCGAGAGACAAACACTATAGTGGGGTGGGAGTCTACCATGTGTAAGCACACGACAGGCGCCGAACAATCACGTCGTCACGCCCCTTTCCATGTCCGTCACAGCGAAAATACACATCCAGCACGAACGCCTCGCCCTCGTCCCGACCCTGCGGGCGCTGCACGACATCGAGATACAGGTCATCACGCAGGGAACGACCGCGCCCGGTGCGACTAACTTCCCGTTTCTCGTCACCTACGACGACCGGGCGGAACTCGAAGCGCGGTTCGACGAGGACCCGACCGTCGAGCGGTACGAACTCGTCGACTGGACGGACGACACCGGAATCTACTACATCGCACACACGCCGGAGACGCTGCTCATCAGCACCGTCGTCACGGACGTCAACGGCCTGCTGGTCCACACGGAGACGAAGGGCAACGGCTGGCTCGCCCGCCTGCTCCTCCCGAACCGGGAGGCCCTCAGCGCCGTCTGGGAGTTCGCCACGGAACACGACATCTCCCTCGAGATAATCGAAGTCTACGGGAAAGGCGACGCGGGGGCCGGGGAAAGCTACGGTCTGACCGACGAGCAGACCGCGGCCCTGCAGACGGCCTACGAGGAGGGGTACTTCGGGGAGCCACGCGAGGTCTCACTCGACGAGGTCGCCTCGGTGATGGGCCTCTCCTCGACGGCGATGAGCGGGCGGCTCCGTCGTGGGATGCGCAACCTCGTCGGGGCGACCATCGCCGAGGTCGACGAGGAGTGAACGGCCGGCGCGAACGACGCGGGGGAGCGGCGTCTACGGCGGGGACGGCTCAGTTCCGCCTGTAGACCGGTCGGAGTGCGGTCGCGTCTTTGTCGTATCCGAGCCAGACGCTGAGGACCACGGCGACGAAGACGAGATACACCGGGAACAGGACCAGTAGCGCGTAGCCGGCAAAGAGCAGTTCGATGACGCCGAAGTAGTACAGTGCCATGATACCGGCGATACCGACGACTGCGCCCGCACGGAGGCCCAGGCGGAACGCGTGGGCCGCGTCGGGGCCGGGTGACGTGAGTGGAATTTCCATACCTAGAATACGCCCCGTGTATAAATAAGTCGCCGGAATCGGTGGCTGTGTTCACGAATCTCAGCCAACGTTACCGATAAATACGGAACTTTACAGCTGCCTTTCCACACTCCGTCGTTCGAAACAGACGCTCTGGCGGCTCTCAGGGCGATATGGTTCCAGACACGCCGGTATCCGCCCTCGGGCGCCGGTCGGTTGGCCACAGTTCGCGGCCCGGCCGTCGGACCTCGGCGCCGTTCGTCGCGCGTGCGACCGGAACGGGTCGAAAGAGTCACACCGGGAGAGCGCCCAGGACGACTGGATGCGACTCTCGCTCGTGGCCGCCGTCGCGGCCAACGGTGTCATCGGTGTCGACGGGGAGATGCCGTGGCGTCTCCCCGAGGACCTCGCGCACTTCCGGGAGACGACCGTCGGCCACCCGGTCGTCATGGGACGGCGCACTTTCGAGGCCATCGCGGCGGACGTCGGCGGCCCGCTCCCGGACCGGGAGAACGTGGTGCTGACCAGTCGACCACGGACCCTGCCCGACAGCGTGACCGGCGTCACCTCCCTGTCGGCCGCGCGGGCGGCGATTCGGGCCCACGGTGCGGGGACCGCCTACGTCGTCGGCGGCGGGTCGGTCTACCGACAGTTCCTCCCCGAGGCCGACGAGTTGGTCCTGACGGAACTGGACGACGCCTACGAGGGCGACACCACGTTTCCGACCGTCGACTGGGACCGCTGGCGGGCGGTCGAGCGTGACCGCCGCGACGCGTTCGATATCGTCACCTACGTCCGTGACCGGGAGTGAGAACACGCCCGTTTGCGGTGGCAGCGAGGCCGGCAAATCGCCGTTCGGGCCCCGTAAAAAAGGGCCGTCGTTATCCCGGCTATCTTTTATTAACGACTGTTGATTTGGTTTACAGGCATGTCAGGGAACCAGGAACACCCCAACCATCCGAGTATCGACCAGTCCGACCGGACGGTCCCACGGAACCTCCGTCAGACCGGCGACCCGGGCATCGAGATGCTGGTCTCGACCCGCGTCCGAAAGTCGCCGTTCTTCCACAAGTCGTTCAACGAGGAGGGCGCGTGGCGCGCCACCGTCTACAACCGACTGTATCACCCCCGCGGTCTCATCGAGGAGGAGGACGGCGGCGTGATGAAGGAGTACGACGCCTTGACCAACGACGTCACACTCTGGGACGTCGCCGTCGAGCGCCAGATTCGCGTGAAGGGGCCCGACGCGGAGGCGCTGACCAACTACGTCGTCACTCGTGACGTGACCGGCATGGACGCGATGGACGGGAAGTACGTCATCCTCTGTAACGAGGACGGCGGCATCCTCAACGACCCCGTGCTACTGCGCCCCGAGGAGGACGAGTTCTGGTTCTCTATCTCCGACTCGACGCTGATGCAGTGGCTCCAGGGCGTCAACGTCGACAACGAGTTCGACGTCGAAATCGACGAAATCGACGTCGCGCCGATGCAGATTCAGGGCCCGAAGGCGCTGGACGTGATGGTCGACGTCGTCGGCGACGAGGTCAAAGACATCCCCTACTACGGCCTGATGGAGGCCCAGATCGACGGCGTCGACGTGCTCATCAGCCAGACCGGCTTCTCCGGCGAGGAGGGCTTCGAGGTCTACGTGAAAGAGGCGAGCAAGTACGCCGAACGCGTCTGGGACCCCGTCATGGAGTCCGTCAAGGACCACGGCGGCCGACAGATTGCGCCGGGTCACCACCGCCGCATCGCCGCCGGCATCATGTCCTGGGGCCAGGACATGGACCACGAGACCTCGCCGTTCCAGGTCAACCTCGGCTACCAGGTGCCCGACGACAAGGACGCCGACTACATCGGCAGAGAGGCACTCGAAGAGCAGGCCGAGCAGATAGAGAACGGCAACTATCCGTTCGAGCGCAAACTCATCGGCCTGAAGATGGCCGGCGAGCCGATTCGGGACTACGCGCCGGACTTCTGGATTATCTCCGACCCCGACACGGGTGAGGAGTGTGGCTACATCACCTCGCCGTGGTGGAACCCGGACCTCGAAACCAACATCGCCATGGGCCACGTCCCGGCCGAGAAACTCGAGGAAGTCACCGACACGCCGCTGAACGACGACATCTACGACGAAGACCTCGACGTGGAGTTCGAGGTCCACCTCCCCGACGAGTACGCCGAAGAGGAGGGTGAGCCGGTGTTCGCGACGGTCGCGAAGGTCCCCTTCAAGGAGTCGGTCAACCCGAGCGCCCGCGAGCAGGCGAAGCTCAACGCCCGCCAGGAAGCCGAGAGCAGCAGCGACGACTGATACCGCACTCGGTCACTCGTTCCAGCTTTTCGCCGTTTATTTTCCCGTCGCGGACGGGTCGTCCGGCGCCGCGTCGCTCGCACACCGACAGTCACAGCCCTCACCAGTCGCTGTGTACACGGACGGCGAGGGCACACACGTCAGGGAGAACCGGGAACGCCGACCGCCGGCGGCGGCCGTTACTCGTACAGCGGGTACTCGTCGGCGAGTTCGTCGACGCGCTCGCTGACCTCGGCGACCACGTCGTCGTCGCCCGGCGCCTCGACGACCTGATAGATGAGGTCCGCGACCTCGCGGCAGTCGTCCTCGTCGAACCCACGCGTCGTGAGCGCGGGCGTGCCGGCGCGGATGCCCGAGGGGTTGAAGGCCGAACGGGTCTCGCCGGGGACCGTGTTGGCGTTCAGCACGACGCCCGCCGCTTCCAGTCCCTCCTCGACGGCCTTGCCGGTCGTATCGGGGTGGGACGGTCGGAGGTCGACGAGGACGAGGTGGTTGTCCGTCCCGTCCGAGACGAGGTCCAGGCCGTGCTCTTTGAGTCGCTCGCCCAGCGCCTTGGCGTTGGCGACGGTCTGGGCGGCGTACTCTTCGAACTCGGGTTCGAGGGCCTCGCCGAAGCCGACGGCCTTGCCGGCGACGTTGTGCATGAGGGGCCCGCCCTGCGAGCCGGGGAAGACTGCGTTGTCGATGTCGTCGGCGTACTCCTCGTCGCACATGATGATGCCACCGCGACCCGCGCGGATGGTCTTGTGGGTCGACCCGGTGACGAAGTCGGCGACGCCGACGGGCGACTCGTGGACGCCCGCGGCGACGAGGCCGGTGATGTGTGCGATGTCGGCGAGGTGGTAGGCGCCGACGGCGTCTGCGGTCTCCTGGATGCGCTCGAAGTCCACCTCGCGAGGGTAGGCGGAGTAGCCCGAGACGATGATGTCCGGGTCGTACGCTTCAGCCTGCTCGGCCAGGCCCTCGTAGTCGACGTAGCCCGTTTCGGCGTCGACCTCGTACTGCTCGACCTCGTAGACCTGGCCGGCGAAGTTCGCCGGGTGGCCATGCGAGAGGTGGCCGCCGTGGGTCAGGTCCAAGGAGAGAATCTTGTCGCCGGGCTCCAGAACACCGAGATAGACGCCCATGTTGGCCTGCGAGCCCGAGTGGGGCTGGACGTTGACGTGGTCGGCGCCCCACAGCTCCCTGGCGCGGTCGATGGCGAGTTGCTCGACCTCGTCGGCGAACTCACAGCCGCCGTAGTAGCGCTCGCCGGGGTAGCCCTCGGCGTACTTGTTCGTCAACTCGGAGGACTGGGCCTCCATGACGGCCTCCGAGACGTGGTTCTCGCTCGCTATCATCGCCAGCGTGTCGTTCTGGCGGGCTCGTTCGCCAACGAGTGCGTCGGCTATCGCCTGGTCGACCTCACGGACGCGGTCGTACGTCATACCGGCTAGACAGAGCGGGGACGGAATAATTTAGCCGCCGACATGAGTCATAGAGAAACCGACATTTTGTGTCGGTCCGAGCGTCGCGACCGGACGGTACGCAGTCGGCTGTGCGTGTACAGGACTGCAGTGCTCTCAGGCCACAGTCCCCGTCGCTGACGATATACGTCGAGTATCACGGGGCACTTTCCAGACGGGTCGGTCAGCGACCGTCGTGTCTGCCTTTCCTTTTGGCGGAACTTCTGCTCGGTCAGTCTACCACGTCCCGGAGACGGCTCAAAGAACAGCCCCGGTCTATTATCGAATATAGATATTGAACGGACAGTTTTACTTTTGCGCGTTTGATTCGCTATGATAATGACTACCTTCCATATGGAAGCCGATACGCAGCAGAAACAAGATATTTCGGTGCTCCATGTTGACGACCGTGAAGCCCAATGTGACCTCCTGTCGACGTATTTAGAGAAGCTGGCCGAGGAAATCTCAGTGACGACGACCACAGACCCGACCACTGTCCTGGAGCGCGTAGAGAGAGACCGTGTCGACTGCATCGTCTGTGACTACCAGATGCCGGAGATGGACGGGATTGAAGTGCTTCGGTCCGTCCGAGACCACTACCCGAACCTCCCGTTTTTCCTGTTCACTGGGAAGGGTAGCGAGGACGTGGCCTCCGAGGCGGTCGACGCCGGTGTCACGTCGTATGTTCAGAAGGGCGGCAACGAGGTCTACGAACAGCTGGTAAACCGCATCACGTCCGCGATGGAGCGGCTGGAATCGGAACGGCTCGCACAGGTCACCCACGAGCGGTTGCTCTCGCTGTACGAACAGACCGACGGGTTCTACATTCTCGACGAGGAGTTTGCCATCCGGTACTGGAACAACCGAATCAGCGAGCGTGTCGGCCTCGCTCGCGCCGACGTGCTGGGCCGACACTTCTGGGACGTGTTCCCCGAGGCCAGAGACACCGCGGTGTACGGACACTTCACACGGGCGATGAACGAGCGAACTCCTGTCGAGTTCGATATCAAGTACGAGCCACACGACTACTGGGCCGAAGTCCGGGTGTACCCCGTCGAACCGGGGCTGTTCGTCCATTCGCGAGACATCACCGAAGAGAAAGACAACCAGACGGAGCTCGAACGGCGGAACAAAATCCTCCAGTCGTTCGCTCATACGGTTTCTCACGACCTACGGAACCCGTTGACTATCGCCGAGGGGAACCTCCGTCTGGCGCAGGAGACTGGAGATTTCGAGCATCTGGAGGAAGTCGCACAGGCGCACAATCGGATGCGGAACCTCATCGACGAACTTCTCCGGCTGTCTCGGGGTGGGGAGTTGAACGTCGAGTCAGTGTCGGTCAGCTCGGCCGCTCAGAACGCCTGGAAGACGGTGACGTCGGACGACGTGGAGCTGATTCTAGACGGCGACATGACTGTCGAGGCCGACACCGGCCAACTGCAGCGACTGTTCGAGAACCTGTTCTGGAACGCAATCGACCACGGCGAGGCGAGCACCATCCGCGTCGGACCAGTCGACGGTCGTGGCTTCTATATCGAGGACGACGGCGTGGGAATCCCGGTCGAGGACCGAGAGCGGGTATTCGAGTCGGGATACACGACCGCAGACACCGGCTCCGGCTACGGGCTCTCAATCGTCGGCGGAATCGTCGAGTTGCACGAATGGGCTGTCAGTGTGACCGACTCGTCCGATGGCGGGGCGCGGTTCGAGATTGTAGTGTGAACGTCACAGCTTCTCGTACGCTACTGGAAATCCGCACACGTCGGCAGAGTCGCCACGGGACGTATCGGCGAGAACCGACGACCAGTTCGCGCCCCGTCCTCGGTACGCTCGCCGAACGCTATCGCCGTGTGGACGTCCGGAGCGACCGTCTCAGGACGGCAGACGGCCGCGCCGCCAGCTCTCGGTGTCGGGCGTCTGGTTGAACGTGTAGATGTGGATGCCGCGGATGCCGTAGTCGTCGTCGTCGACGTGGGGGCCGAGCCCGTCGACGAGGTCGTCGGGCTCGTACGTGCCACGGGAGCCGACGAGCTGCTTGACGAACCCGAGGATGCCGGTCGTCTTCTTCAGGAACTTCACGGAGTCGCCGACGCCGACCTTCTTTGATATCTGCATCAGGCGCTGGTACTTCATCACGCCGGGGATGCCGATTTCGACCGGGAGGTCGACGCCGCGGGCCCGGATGTCCTCTATCCACTCGAGGACGGCGTCGGGGTCGTAACACAGCTGCGTGACGATGTAGGTCGCGTAGGGCGCTTTCTTGTCCATCGCCGCCGCGAGCGTCTCCTCGTCGAGGAACTCGTGGCCCTCGGGGTAGCCGGTGATGCCGACCTCCGCGAACTCGTATTCCATCTCCTCGAGCGCCGTGAGGAGGTCGTAGGCCGACTCGAACTCGCCGGCCGGTTCCTCGCGGTCACCGCCCGGCACGAAGATGTCGGTGACGCCGGCCTCGGTGAGCCGACGAGCGATTTCATCCAGGTGCTCGCGGTCCTCGACGTACCGGGCGGCGACGTGGGGGACGACCTCGAATCCCTCGCCGGTGGCCAGTTCGGTCTTCTCGACTGTCCTGTCGATGCCCAGCTGGGGGGAGGTCGTTATCGCGATGGTCGCCCCCGCCGGGAGGTGTTCGATTTCCTCGTCGAAGCTGTCGAACGGCATCAGTTCGAACCGCGCGTTCCTGAGGAGCGTTTCGACGCCCTCCGTCTCCCCGGAGAGGCGTGATTTCAGAGCCATTTATGTACGGAACGTGGCGGCGGAGTCACTTTTGTTTGTGGGTGGGACTGCTCACCCGTTTTTGTGTGGGTGTGTCAGGCACCCGGCTGTGCCGGGGCGACTGGCGCCGTCGCGGTGGGTCTCCAGTCGCGGCCGGCCGACGGTATCACGCGTCGCCGGTGGCACACTGCCGGATGCGCTGGACGACGTCGTTCTTCGAGGCGTCCCGCTGTGGACCGTCGATGCGGTGCAGGACGAAGTCGAGGAGGTTGAGCTGTCTGAGCAGGTCGCGGGTCTGCTCGCGGCCGAGGTCGAGGGCGCGTTCGACCTCGTAGACGGCCGTGGCGTCGACGACGGCGTCGACGATGTCCTCGACGTGGACGCCGTCGGGCAGGCCGATACCGTCCGTGACGAACTGCTCGTCCGGGACCGGTTCGGGCGCGGCCGGCGACGGCTCCCGGTCGGCCTCCGCCGGCGCCGAGTCCGGGGCACCGTCCTCGGCGGCGGTCGCCGCGCCGTCGGTCATCGACGCGGGCCCGTCGGTGTCGTCGTCGGACTCGCGGGTGTCGTACGACGTCGGATCGTGGATGTCGGCCTCTATCATGTAGCGCCGGACCGTCTCCGCCGCGACGTCCATCTCGATGTGCTCGCTCATCTCGGTGAACGTCCCGCAGGAGTCGTAGAGACGCTGGAGGTACGCCGTGTCCTCGTAGGGCGGCACGTCGTCCGACCGGGCCGCGGCGAGGCGGGCGGCCAGCGAGTCGTCCCCCTCGGTCGACACAGCGGCCGTCTCGGCGCCCGAGTCACGCGGCCGGTCGCCGTCCGAGGCCGCAGTCTCGGCCGAGGCCGTCGGCACGACACGAAAGGAGACTGTCATGACGAGGTCCCCGTCCTCGACGTGGACCGCCTCCTCGTCGACGCCGACGACCGTCTCGGTCGCCGCCAGGTCGGGCAGCAGGTCCGCGGCCGACACGGTGACCGTGAGCCCGCCGTTCTCGGAGATAGCGGCCCGCTCCGGTGTGAGCGACGCGCCGGCCCCGTCGCTCGACGCCGCACAGAGCGAGACCGGCACCGTCATCGTGACGCCGAGACCGCCGGCGCGGTCCTGGTCGGTCGTGACCTCGACGTCCCGGACGGACCGGTCCCGGGCGTCGAACTGTTCGACGATGTCCCCCAGGACATCGAACGAGTCTTGCAGTCCCATGGTAATGATTATCTATGATACACTATCGCGCATAGCGGTGTGTGAGGAATACGCAACCCATTAAAGGGTGACGGTCAGCGCGAACGACGAGGTTCAGACGGGGCGGGCGACGCTGGCGAGGCGCTCGCCGGCGACCACGACGGACTCGCGGGTCAGCGAGTACGCGACGCCGGCGCTGACCGCGGTGACGGTCTCGCGGCGCTCGAACGAGGACGGAGAGTACACCGCGCCCAGTTCTTCTCCGGCCTCGATGTAGTCGCCGACCCCGATACCGGGCCGGGGCTCGAACAGGCCGGACGCCCCCGCCGTGGTCGAGTCCGGGTCGTCCCGAAGCAGCGTCTGGTCCGGCGAGGGCGTCGGGCGGGCCTCGAGGGCGTCGACCTCGCGGAGGACGTCCAGGACTCCCTCGACGCCGGTCTCGACGGCCGCCGGGGCGACCTGCCGGCTGTTCGCTAGCTCCGCCGTGATGGCCGGGATACTCTCCCGGGCCGCCGCGGCACGGAAGGTCCCGCGCCGTCCGTCCGCGTCGGCGTCGTCGGTCAGGAGGTACTCGGTGCCGAAGGCCTCGCCCAGCCGCCGGGCCGCCGGCCGCTCGGTACCGAACCGGACGTGTTCGAGCATGTCCGCCGTGCCGGTGTGGAGGTCGACGACAGCGTCGGCCTCGACCACGAGGTCCCAGAGCCGCGCCGCCAGTCGCTCCTGTAAGCTCCCCTCGTCGTCGCCGGGCCAGACCCGGTTCAGGTTCGGGTTCATGACGTCGTACTCCGGCGGCGTCATGTACGAGCGGTGGTCGAAGGCCATAGGGTTCACCACCGGGACGACCACGACGGTCCCCGCGACCGCCGCGTCGACCAGCCGACCGTGGAGGCGCCGGAGCGCCGCGGGGCCGTTCAGTTCGATGCCGTGCTGGGCCGCCTGGACGTACACCGTCGGGCCGGGCCCGCCTGCGTACCGGTGGACCGTGACGGTGACTTCGGAGCCCGACGGCAGACTGGCGAGGGGTCGGTCAGTCGCCGTGTGCGTGACCGGCTCGTATTCCATACACGGTTCCCGGCCCGGGACGGGAAAAAGGCGCGGGCGGGATTTATCCGGGCCGGGGCCGACCTGGCGGGTATGGAACTGACATCGTCGACCTGGACGGAACTGGCCGAGGTGGAGACGGACCTCGCCGTGCTCCCCGTGGGGAGTACGGAGCAACACGGCCCCCACGCGCCGCTGGGGACGGACACGCTCAACGCCGAGGCCGTCGCCGAGGCGGCCGCCGAGCGCCACGCGGACCCGGTCGTGGTGGCCCCCGCGATACCGGTCGCGGTCGCCGAGGAACACCGGCGGTTCACCGGGACCCTCTGGACCGACGAGTCGACGTTCCGGGCCTACGTCAGGGACGTCGTCAACAGCCTCGCCGCCCACGGCTGGGACCGGGTGGTGCTGGTCAACGGCCACGGCGGCAACGTCGCCGCCCTCGGGGAGGTCGCCGCTCGTATCGTCCGCCACGACGACGCCTACGCCGCCCCCTTCACGTGGTTCGACGAGGTCGACGCCGAGGTGAACATGGGCCACGGCGGCCCGCTGGAGACGTCGCTGCTCGAACACGCCAACCCCGAGACGGTCCGCGAGGACAGGCTCGACGAGGCCGCAGCGGGCGCCAGCGACCGCTGGGGCGACTGGCAGGGGCGGGTGAACCTCGCCGTCGACTCCCACGAGTTCACCGAGAACGGTGTCGTCGGCGACCCGCGCGAGGGCAGCGCCGCGCTCGGCGAAGAACTGCTCGACGAGGCGGCCGACGCGCTGGTGGCGCTGCTCGACGCCGTCGCCGAGCGCGACCCACGGCCGACCGCCGAGTGACTCACAGGAGCGTCTCGCCTTTCGTTTCGGCTCCCCGGAGCAACAGCGCGAGCCCGGCGAGGAACAGCGACACCGCGACGGGCGCGAGTGTGACGAGATAGCCAAACTGCGAGAGCGCCCCGAACAGCACCGGGCCGGCGACCGCCGCGACTTTCCCGACCGAGCCGGTGAGCCCCAGTCCCGTCGACCGGACCTCCGTGGGGAACACCTCCGACGTGTAGGCGTACAGCACCGCCCAGGCGCCCAGCACCGCAAACCCCATCACGAACAGCCCGAGCAGGAACACCGTCGTCCGGGCCGCGCCGATGTCGACTCCGGCGCCGGGAATCGCCGCCGCGAACAGGAGGGTGCCGGCGCCACCGAGGATAGTGAACCCGCCGAGGGTCCACTTGCGTCCGACCAGTTCGATGAGGTAGGCCGCCCCGAGCTGGCCGAGCAACTGGAAGAGTGTGACCACGAACAGGAAGCGATACAGGTCGTCGGTGTACCCCGCGGCCGCCACGGTATCGGGGAGCCAGGTGAAGATGCCGTAGAACGCGACGTTGACGACGACCCACAGGCTCGCGAGCAGGACCGTCGTCCCGCGCAACTCCGGGGTCAACAGCCGCCTGTAGCCCATCTCGTCGGGCTCGACCACGCGCCACGGGCCGGAGACCGACGGCGGCTCGACACGGTTTCGAACGGCGATAGCTTCGAGCGCCGCCGTCGCGGCCGCCGTCCGACCCTGTCGGGCGAGGAAGTACGGCGACGGCGGGAGCACCCGGACCGCGACGACCGCGAGTCCGAGCGGCACGATTCCGGCGCCGAAGAACACTCGCCACGCGGCCACGCCACCGACCGTCCCGTCGGGACCACCGAGTACCGACAGCACCGCCCACGCGAGCGCCACCACCGCGATGGCGCCGACGGAGTACGACGCCTCCAGATACGTGATGTACCGGCCGCGGACGTGCGACGGGAGGTGCTCGGCGAGGTACGACGTGCCCGAGACCAGCGCTCCGCCCAGGCCGATTCCGGTCAGGAACCGCAGTCCGATGGCCGAGTAGAGGCCGACCGCGAACCCGGTCAGTGCGGTGAACACGGAGAACGTCACGATGGCGATAACCAGTGTCCGCTTGCGCCCGACGCGGTCGGCGTACCACCCGCCGACGGTGTTCCCCACCAGCATCCCGAGCAGGCTCGCGCTCCCGAGCACGCCGGCGGTGAGCCCGGACAGATTCCAGATATCGATGAACGTCGGGAGGGTAAAGGAGATAGCGAGGATGGAGATGGACATCGCGGCCCAGGTGCCGCCCACGGTCGCGACCAGCAGCCAGTGAAAGCGCCCGACAGCGATCCCCTCGATGACGTCACCGATGCGTTGTTCCTGTTCGTCCACATCCCCGATGGTTGCTCGTGGGAGACTTAAATCCGGACGAACGATTCCTCGGCCGGACGGAAGTCCCTCGCGGCGGGCGAGCACGGGCGGGCCCGCCCAACTTTCACAGTACTAGCAGTGTTATTCCATTCCACTTCCTGACAGCACACCAACTTGTTGTGGGCCGGTGCCGGAACAGGGGATAGTTATATCTGACCGCCACAGGCAGTTCAACGTAGACTTATGGAGACAACCGATAGCGTGCCGACGGAGGCCGATACGGTCATCGTCGGCGCTGGCATCGTCGGCTGCAACCTCGCGTACCAGCTCACGCAGCTGGGCCGCGAGGACGTGGTGGTCGTCGACCAGGGCCCGATGCCGACGACGGGTGGGTCCTCGACCCACGCGCCGGGTATCATGTTCCAGACGGCCGAACCGAAGGAGCTCAGCCAGTTCGCGGACTACAGCCGGAAGCTCTACTCCCAGCTGGAGGGAGCCGACGGCCAGCAGGCGTACAACGAGACCGGGGGTATCGAGGTGGCTCGCAGCGAGGAGCGCATGGCGTTCCTGCAGCGCCGCGTCGAGGCCGCGAAGGCGTGGGGTATCGAGGACCCGCAACTGCTCTCGCCCGAGGAGGTGACCGACCACCTCCCGCTCGTCGACGAGAGCCGGATTCTGGGCGGCTACTACTCGCCGACCGACGGGCAGGTCTCCGGCGTCGTCGCCTGCGACGCGCTGGCCCGCGAAGCGATGGACCGGGGCGCGCAGTTCGTGCCCCACACGCGCACCGAGGACGTGGAAGTCGAGGGCGACTCGGTCCAGGCCGTCGTCACCGAGAACGGCACCATCGACTGTAACGAGGTCGTCGTCGCGACGAACATCTGGGCCCGCCAGCTCGGCGAGAAACTGGACGTCCACCTCCCGGTGACGCCGGTGGAACACCAGTACACGATGACCGAGTCGCTCTCCGAGCTGGACGACAGCGCCGTCGACATCACCGACCACCCGCTGTTCGAGAACTACGAGAACGTCTCCGGGGAGAAGGCAAAGCGGCTGCTCGTCGGGCCCGACCGCCCCATCCTCCGGGACCAGGACAACGCGATGTACTACCGGACCCACGGGGACGCATACGGCATCGGCTCGTACAACCACGAGCCCATCGTCCCCGACCCGCAGGAACTCGGGGGCAACGACCCGGACGGCGAGCAGGGGTCGGTCCACGAGTTCACCGACGTCCACATGGACACGGCGACCCACCCGGACCGCCCGCACAAGGCCCCGCGACAGGCCAGCGACGAGCTCATCCCCGCCACCGACGGCGCCGAACTCGAACACAAGTACAACGGCATGTTCGCCGAGTCGCCCAACGGCCTGCCCGTGATGGGTCCCGTCCGCGACTGTGAGGGGCTCTGGACGGCGGCGGCCATCTGGGTGACCCACGCCGGCGGCGCGATGAAGGCGATGGCCGAGTGGATGGAGAACGGCATCCCGCGGCTGGACGACGGTCCCATCGACGTCTCCCAGTGTAACGTCAACCGGTTCGACGAACACGAGGGCTCGTGGGACTTCGCCCGCGACATCGGCGGCGAGGAGTACCGCATCGTCTACAACATCATGCACCCCAAGTGGGTCTGGGAGGACAAGCAGCGGGACATCCGGCGGACGCCGATGTACCACACCCACAAGGAGTACGACGCCGAGCTGTGGGCCGAGGCCGGCTGGGAGGAGCCCCAGTGGTTCGAGTCCAACGCCGACCTGCTCGAAGAGTACGGCGACCAGATTCCCGACCGCGACGGCTGGGAGGGCGTCTACTGGTCGCCCCTGGAGGGCGCGGAGGCGCTGCACGTCCGGAACAAGGTCGGGCTCCACGACATGACCTCGTTCAACAAGATGGAGGTCGTCGGCGAGGACGCCGGCGCGTTCGTCCAGCGGCTCTGTACGAACGACATGGACCTGGACGTGGGCGACGTGCGCTACACGCTGATGTGCAACGAGGGCGGCGGCGTTCGCGCGGACATCACCGTCACGCGGACCGACGAGGACCGCTATCTCCTGTTGACGACCGGGCGCGAGGTGGGGAACAACCACGTCGCGTGGGTCCGCCACCAGTCGCCCGACGGCGTCGTGGTCAACGACGTGACCTCCAGCCTCGCGGCGATGGTCTGTACCGGGCCCGACGCGCGCAAGGTCCTCTCGAAGGTGACCGACGTGGACCTCTCTGACGACGCCTTCCCATTCTTCACGAGCCAGCAGTTCTTCGTGAAGAACGTCCCCGTCACGGCGCTGCGGGTGTCCTACGCCGGCGAACTGGGCTGGGAGCTGTACACGCCCTCCGAGTACGGCGAACGGCTCTGGGAACACATCATGGAAGCGGGCGACGAGTACGACATCCGGCCCTACGGCAACGGCGCGCTGGACTCGCTGCGAATCGAGAAGGGGTTCCGGCTGTGGGGCGAGGACCTCCACACCGAGCACACGCCGTTCGAGGCCGGCCTCGGCTGGGCGGTCGACATGGACACCGACTTCATCGGGAAGGAGGCCCTCGAATCGGCCCGGGAGGAACCGGCCGCGGCAGCCGACGGCGGCGCGCAAACCGACAGCGTCTTCACCGACCAGCAGGTCGCCTGCCTCACCCTGGACGACCCCGAGGCGACCATCCTCGACGACCGGCCCGTCTTCGCCCCGGGCGAGGACGAGACGCTGGGCTACGTCCACAGCGCGGAGTACGGGTACTCCGTGGGCGCCTGTGTCGCCTACACCTACCTGCCCTCGGCGTACGCCGAGCCCGGCACCGACGTGGAGGTCCTCTTCGAGGGCGACCGCTACGCCGCGACCGTGCGCGAGGAACCGCTCCTCTGAGCCGGCAGTTCGTGTAGGTTTCCTGTCAGTCTGTGGTTCGCGACTTCGCTGGTCGACGTCGGTCGGGCGCGACCGGCCCGCCAGCTGAAGTGGCCGGAGCGGCCGTCTCCGGCCCGCTCTCGGCTGCGGTCGGTTCCCCCACCGGAGTTTTTATGAGAGAGACAGAAGCACTCCGAAGTGTGAGATATGAGTACGAGTGACCCACCAGAACGGACGGAGACGGTCGTCATCGGTGCCGGGGCCGTCGGGTGCAGCGTCGCCTACCACTTGACGGAACTGGGCGCCGAGGACGTGACCGTTATCGACCAGGGCCCGCTGCCCGTCACCGGGGGGTCGTCGGTCCACGCGCCGGGCATCATGTTCCAGACGTCGCCATCGAAGATACAGACCAAGGCCGCCCACTACACCAGCCGCCTCCTCTCCGACGCGGGGGTCTACGACGAGGTGGGCGGCATCGAACTCGCTCGCAGCGAGGAGCGCATGGACTTCCTGCGCCGGCGGGTCGAGTGGGCCACGTCCTACGGGCTGCCCGAACCGGAACTGCTCTCGCCCGAGGAGGTGACCGAACACCTGCCGATGGTGAACGAAGACGAGATTCTGGGCGGCTACTACTCGCCGACCGACGGCCGCGTCGACGGCATCGCCGCCCTGCAGTGGTACATGCAGGAGTCGTCGGCCGACTTCTACGGCGACACGCAGGTGACCGACCTGGACGTCGAGGGCGGCGAGGTCAACGCCGTCGTCACCGACCGCGGGCGCATCGACTGTGACCGCTGCGTGATGGCGACGAACAACTGGGGGTACCAGACCGGTCAACTGGCCGGCCTCGACCTCCCAATCGCGCCCGTCGAGCACCAGTACGTCGTCACCGAGCCGATGGAAGAGCTGTCCGACGAGGAGACGGCCGTCGGCGACAACACCACCGGGCTGGACGTGCCCGGCGACCGCGACATCGCGGAGTACATGAGCGAGGGGCCGACCAGGCCGGTCGGGCGCGACCAGGACAACTCGCTGTACTTCCGGAACCACGGCGACGCGCTGGGGATGGGGTCGTACAACCACGAGACGCTGTCGGTCGACCCCGACGACATGGGGGAAAACAGCGAGGAGCGCCAGGCCTCCGTGCGAGGGTTCACCGAGGAACACTGGACGAAGCCCACCCATCGCAACCGCGAGAAGTCGGCCAAGCAGGCCTTCGACGAACTGCTGCCGGCCACCGAGGACCAGGAGTACGCCGTCACCGAGAACGGCATCTTCGTGTTCACGCCCGACGGGATGCCCGCCGTCGGGCCGACGGCGGCCGTCGACGGCCTCTGGAGCGGCCTCGCCATCTGGTGGACTCACTCCGGCGGCTACGGCCGCATCCTCGCCGAGTGGATGGAGAACGGCGTCCCGCGCCTGCCCTCGGGACCGGTCGACACCGGCGGCATCCACGTCCAGCGGTTCGAGCCCCACGCCGGCGAGAAGGACTTCTTCGTCGACCGCGGCGCGAAACGCTACGAGCAGGTCTATAGCATCGTCGAACCGCGCTGGCAGCCCGACGACCACCGCACCCTCCGGACGAGTCCGTTCTACCACCAGCAGCAGGAACTGGGCGCCGAGTTCTACCAGAGCGGCGGCTGGGAGTCCCCGCAGTACTACGAGGAAAACGCCGACCTCGTCGAGCGCTACGCGGACCGGATACCCGAACAGGACGGCTGGCAGGGCATCAACCGCTCGCCCATCGAGGCGGCCGAACATCTGCACACCCGCGAGAACGTGTCGATGTTCGACATGACCACGTTCAGCTCCATCATGGTGGAGGGCAGCGACGCCGAGGCGTTCCTCCAGCGGGTCTGTAGCAACGACGTGGAGATAGACGTGGGCCAGGTGCGGTACTCGCTGCTGCTGAACGAGGGCGGCGGCATTCTCGCGGATATTACGGTCGTCCGACTGGACGACGACGAGTACATGGTCACCACCGGCGGGGGCAACTCCCCGCAGATTCACGGCAACTGGCTCAAAGAACACGCTCCCGAGACGGTCTCGGTGACCGTCGAGGAGGGCGGCAAGACGACAATCGGGCTCTGGGGGCCCAAGTCGCGACTCTTGCTCCAGCGCTGTACCGACGCCGACGTCTCCAACAGCGGCTTCCCGTACTTCCGGGCCAAGCAAATCTACGTCGGCGAAGTGCCGGTCATCGCCCTGCGCGTGTCCTACGTCGGCGAACTCGGCTGGGAGCTGTGGGCCCCCACCGAGTACGGCCAGAAGCTCTGGGAGACCCTCTGGGAGGAGGGCCAAGACTTAGACGTGCGGCCGATGGGCGGCGGCGCGCTGAGTTCGATGCGCCTAGAGAAGGGGTACCGGCTCTGGGGGACCGACATCGACACGGACTCGAACCCGCTGGAGGCCGGGCTGCCCTTCGCCGTCGACATGGACACCGATTTCATCGGGAAGGAGGCGCTCCAAGCGGCCAAGGATGCTGGCATCGACAACCGCATCACGCCGCTGACCCTGGACGACTCGACAGATATCATGCTCTCGGGCCGTCCCGTCCTCAAAGATGGGGAGGCCATCGGTTACGTCCAGGCCGGCGACTTCGGCTACTCCATCGGCGAGTCCATCGCCTACACGTACGTCCCGGACGAGTACGCCGAGGCGGGCACGTCGGTGCAAGTCCAGTGTGAGGGCGAGACGTACGACGCGACCATCCGGGACGAGCCGCTGTTCGACCCCGGTCGGGACAAGATACTCCGATGAGCCGTCGGCACAGCCAGCCTATCGAACGCGGTTGAACCGCGACACAGACACATGACTACGAGCGAATCCCAGGAACTACCCGTCACGTACGCCGACATCGAACGCGCCCGCGAACGACTGGACGACGACAGCGTCGTCAAGCAGACCCCCATCGAGCGGAGTTCGTCGCTCGACGAGTTCGTCGGCGGCGAGGTGTACCTGAAGATGGAACACCTCCAGTGGACGGGGTCGTTCAAGACCAGAGGGGCCTACAACAAGATACGACAGGACGTCGACCGGGGCGTCGAGAACTTCGTCGCCGCCAGCGCCGGCAACCACGCCCAGGGCGTCGCGCTCGCGGCGACGACCTGTGGGGCCGACTCGACCATCTTCATGCCGAAAGACGCCCCGCAGGCGAAAGTCGACGCCACCCGCGGCTACGGCGCGACGGTCGAACTCGTCGGGAAGGACTTCCAGGAGACGATGGGGCGGGCCAAGGAGGCCGTCGAGGACACCGACGCCGAGTTCGTCCACGCCTACGACGACCTCGACATCATCGCCGGGCAGGGGACGCTGGGCACGGAGATGTACCACGACCTGCCGGACGTGGACACCGTGGTCGTCCCCATCGGCGGCGGCGGGCTGATGAGCGGCGTCTCGACGGCCATCAAGCACCTCTCGCCGGAGACCCGCGTCGTCGGCGTCCAGGCCACCGGCGCCGAGACGGTCCACGAGAGCCTCGACAAGGGGATGCCGGTGACCTTAGACGAGGTCAACACCATCGCCGACGGCATCGCGACGGGCGGCATCTCCGAGACGACGCTGCGAATCATGGAGCAAAACGTCGACGAGGTGGTCACGGTCACGGACACGGAAATCGCGCGGGCCATCCTCCTGCTGATGGAGCGGGCCAAGCAGGTCGTCGAGGGGGCCGGTGCGGCCTCGGTGGCCGCTATCCTCTCTGCGGACCTGGACGTCACCGACGAGACGGTGATGCCGCTGCTCTGTGGCGGGAACCTCGATATGACACAGCTCCGGGAGGTGCTCATCCACGCGATGACGCGGCGCCAGCAACTGCTGAGCCTGCGGGTCCGCATCGACGACCACCCCGGCGTGATGGAGGAGATATCGGGCATCATCGCCGACCAGGGCGCGAACATCCACGACGTGCGCCACGAGCGCTCGGTCCACGACCTCGACATCGGCGAGGCGTACCTCGTCTTCGACGTCGAGACCAGCGGCGCCGAGCACGCACAGGCTATCATCGACGCCGTTCGTGCGGCCGACTACCCCGTCGACGACATCGACCCGGGGTAGCGCCGTGGCCCGTTCGCCCTCGTGTGGGAAAATTATATGCCGTCAGTCGTGGAAATCTGTGTGTATCGCTCACAATGTACGAGCATATGCTGATTCCCTACGACGGGAGCAAAGAGTCGACGAAAGGAGCAACGCACGGACTCGAACTCGCGGCCGAACTGGGCTCGACGGTCCACGGGCTCTACGTCATCGACCTCCCCGGTGCACCACGGGCGATGGCGCTGCGGGACGACGAAGAAGACCTCCGTGCGGAGTACCGGGAGCACGGCGAACGGGAGCTGGCCGCGCTGGCCGAGCTCGCGGCCGACCACGGCGTCGAGTTCGAACACCACATGCGAACCGGGTCACCGAGCGACGAAATCGTCGACTTCGCCGACGAGGAGGGGATGGACGTCGTCGTGATGGGGTCGGCCTATCGCGGCAAACTGGGGAACTTACTCGGCGGGACGACCGACCGGGTCGTCCGCTCCTCGAAGGTCCCGGTCATCACGAAGCGAATGGAGCTAGAGGACGTGTGAACCCGGCCGAGAGACGGGGCAACCACCGAAACACGAACTATCAATAGAATGATTGGTTCGGCGAAATCGGGCGAGGGCTGCGAGTTGTCCCGCAACAGCCTCGGATTCCGAGTAAACTTTATTGTAGTCTAATCAGAAACTGCGTGTGAGGTTGTATAGCACGCAGGAGAGGCGTACCACTGACCAGGCGCACTGACGGGGAGGCTCGTCACGCGGGGGTACAGCGCGACGAACGAAAACGGGTTCGCTCACACTCGCCGTGTCGGCGGGGGACGAACCGCTCGCGGAGCAGAGAACGACAATGATACGACGCGGACACACAGCGCGCTACCGACTAGGAGTAACGTATGTCAGGAAGTGATGATACCGCCGGCGAGATGTCGGACGGGCTCCAGGTGGAGCTGTTCCATCCGGAGTCCGACAGAGAGCCGGGGGACACGAACTGGCAGAAGTACGGGTTCGACGTCCACCCCGTCGTGTTCCCGGTCGCACTGGCGATTATCGCACTGTTCATCGCAGTCACCATCCTGCTCGGCGACACGGCGTCGGAGGCGTACACGTGGCTGTTCAACACCATCGGCAGCACCTTCGGCTGGTTCTACCTGCTGGCGGTGAACGTCTTCATCGTCGTCTTGCTGTTCTTCGCGTTCAGCAAATACGGGAAGATAAAGATAGGTGGCGTCGAGGCCGAGAAGGAGTTCAGTGACTTCTCCTGGATGGCGATGCTGTTCAGCGCCGGCATGGGTATCGGGCTCATGTTCTTCAGCGTCACTGAGCCGATGTTCTACTTCAACACCCCGCCGAGTTTCTTCGGTGCCGAGGCCGGCACCGGGGGCGCGGCGGCGGCCGCCATGGCACAGACGTTCTTCCACTGGGGTTTCCACCCGTGGGCCGTCTACGGCCTCGTCGGCCTCGGCCTGGCCTTCTTCTCGTTCAACCGCGGGCTCCCGCTCACGTTCCGGTCGATATTCTGGCCCCTGCTGGGCGAGCGCATCTACGGCTGGCCGGGCCACATTATCGACCTCGTGACGGTGTTTGCGACCCTGTTCGGGCTGTCGACCTCGCTCGGACTGGGCGTCGCACAGGTCAACAGCGGGCTCAGCTACGTCTTCGGTGAGGGGATGCTGGGCATCGCGAACATCCCGACTGGAACGGGGCCACAGGTGCTGCTCATCGTCGGCATCACCCTCATCGCGACCGCGTCGGTCGCGGCGGGGCTCGACGGCGGCGTCAAGCGCCTGAGCACCGTCAACCTCTACCTGATGTTCGCGCTGCTCGGGTTCCTCCTCGTCGTGGGCCCGACCGTGTTCATCCTGAGCGCGTGGGTCGAGGGCATCGGCGCGTACTTCCAGAACATGCTCGGCCTCAGCTTCTTCACCGGCACGCTCGGCGCGGCCGAGAACGGCACGCCGACAGCGTGGACGGTGTTCTACTGGGGCTGGTGGATCGCGTGGTCGCCGTTCGTCGGGATGTTCATCGCACGCATCTCGAAGGGGCGGTCCGTCCGGGAGTTCGTCATGGGCGTCCTCTTCCTCCCGGCGCTGTTCTCGACGCTCTGGCTGTCGACCTTCGGCGGCAGCGCGCTGAACAGCGCACTGGGCGGGGGCGCGGTCCAGCAGCAGTACACCGAACTCGGCTACGGCGCCTTCGAGACGCTGGGGATGTTCATCACGCTGAACCAGTACCCGCTGGGCGTCGTCTCGGGGCTGCTGGCGACGCTGCTGGTCATCACCTTCTTCGTCACGTCCTCGGACTCGGGGTCGCTGGTCGTCGACCACCTGACCTCGGGCGGCAAGCACGACGTGCCCAAGACCCAGCGCATCTTCTGGGCGCTCACCGAGGGCGCCGTCGCCTCCATCCTCCTCATCGGTGGCGGCCTGACGGCCCTGCAGACGGCGGCCATCACGACCGGGTTGCCGTTCGCGGTCATCCTCACACTGATGTGTTACACCGTCTATCTGGGGCTCAACAACGAGTACCAGATACTGGAGTCCGAGGAGTTCGCCGAGACCATCGCGGACCTCTCGGAGCGGGACGACGTCGACGTGGTCACAGGGAGCGGCGAGATGGTGACCGACGTCAGCGAGCGCGACGACTCCGCGAGCAGCACCGACTGACCGGACTCTGCGGACAGCGTCCCGTCAGTGTTCTCCGATTTCTCGCACCGACTAGCCGGCCCGCTCGGTCTCGACCGTGCGTTCGGCGTGGAACCAGCGCCGGACCGCCCCGCCGAGGCCGAATGCCGCGACGAGTACCCAGACGGCCAGCCCGCCGGCGGTCGGCAGCACCAGCCACCCGACGGCGCTGAGCACGGCGCCGACGACCAGCCCGTAGCTCGGGCGCCGCTGACCCTGCACGCCAGTCAGCAGCGTCCCGACGACGAGGAAGCCGAAGGCGGTCAGCGAGACGACGACCCCGACGAGCAAGAGCGTCACGAGCCGGCCAAGCAGCGTGTTCGCCACGCCGAGTCGGGCCAGCTGATTGAGGCCGTACAGCCCCACGACGAGCGCGAGGACGTACGCGAGCAGGCCGTAGGGGACGGCGCTGTACGGTCGGTCGACGAGGTCGTCCAGCGAGCGGTGCACCCGCGGCTCAGCGCGGCGAAGCGCCAGCCCGCCAAAGAGAACCACGAGCAGGAACGACCCGACGGCTTTCACCGGACCGGGGAGGGAACCGAGGGTCGTCACGTCGATTTGCTGTGCCGCTGTCCCGCCGGGGCCCGCGAGCGCCGTGGCCGCCTGGCGGACGACAGTGACTGTCATGGCTGGCTTTCCGCCGGACGCGTGGAAAAGGTATCGCCGGTCCAGCGCCCCGCTACCGGGGTCGTCCGCGGGCAATTTATACAGATATGGCACGTACTACGGGACGTGACTGGCCGGCTCGGACGTCTCGTCGCGAAACTCAAGTGGGTCGGCGAGAAGGTCGTGGCGCCGCTCCGGCGGGGCGAGGGCCCCAACAAGTTCCGCCTGTCGAGCGTGGACACGGCGACGACGACCTACGAGGGCGACACCGGGTGGGCCAGGCGACCGCCGGCGACGGTGGCGTGTGACCGCTGTGGGAGCGAGATATTCCAGCACAACGCCCACGACGACATCGACTGTCCGCGCTGTGTCGCCGAGTACGACCCCGAGGCCTTCGGCGACCTCGAACTGCTGTCGATGACCTGTCCGGTCTGCCGGAGTCCCATGGCGCAGGGCCGGCGCCACCCCGAGCAGTTCGATATCCCGCAGTGGGCCACCTGCGAGCAGTGCCGGTACCACTGGGAGTACGAGCACTCCTACGACGGGTAGGCCCGATGCACAGACTATTGGGGGAGGGGAGCGATTGTGGGGACGAACGGATGGTCGAACTGCTTCCGACGGCGCTGGCCGTCCTGGCGGTCGCGCTCATCGGCACCGCGCTCGTGGCGATGACCGTCGGGAACCTCCAGGCCGCCGGCTTCTGCTTCCTGGGTGCGAGCCTCGTCATCTACTTCCGCGAGACGCGCTACGGGGCCCGGGCGGCGTAGCGGTGCGAGGGGAATCGCTTAACTCCGACCGCCCGGTACGGTCGCCCATGACAGGGTTCAGTGCCGACCGCCGGCCGACGAGCCGTCCAGACCGGAACCGAGCGGCCGCGGGGGACCGACCGTGACGTACGCCGAGCGGTCCGTCGACGGGTTCCTCTCCGGGGTAGCCTCCGCACAGGTCGCCCCGAGCGCCGGCGCCGTCACCGCCGTCACCGGCGCGATGGCCGCGTCGCTCTGTGAGATGGTCTGTCTCCACACGAGCGAGTCGGAGCGGACGGAGCGCCTCGCCGACGCACAAGCGGCTATCAGGGACCGCCGCGACCTGCTGCTGGCGCTGGCCGACGAGGACGGGGCGGCGGTAGACGAGGTCCAGACCGCCTTCGAAGAGCGGCGCTACGACGGCCACGAGCAGGCCGCCCTCCGGACGGCGACGGAGATACCGCTGCGAATCGCCGAGGCGGCACAGGTCGTGGCCCATCGGGCCGTCGTCGTCGCCGAGGACGGGACGGCGAACGCGCAGGCCGACGCGGTCGTGGGCGCGATGCTCGCGCGGGCCGCGGTCACGTCGGCGGCGTCCATCGTCCGGGCCAACCTCGACCTGTTAGACGACGAATCGTTCGAGCGCAACGTGCGGGCCCGCACCGAGGCCGCCGAGACGACGGCCGACGAGGCGGTCGCTGCGGTCCGTCAGTAGAACTTCCACTCGTCGTCGTCCTCGCCCTCGCTGACGCCGTCCTCCTCCGGTCGCTCGTCGGGCCACTCGACGCCGCCGTTGTAGCTCTTGTAGGCGAAGCTGCCGAGCGCGACGAGCATGAGCAACAGGACGACCGCTCCGGCGCCGACGACGACCTGTGAGAACGCCTCCGTGAGTCCGCCGAACTGGAGCCACTGGAACGCGTACATACGGGCAGTTGCGCCGCCAGCGTGAAAGTAGTGTGCGCCGACGGTCACCGGGTCGCGTCGACGCTCTGTACGACCGCGTCGTTCTCGGCGACGTCGTGGACCCGGACCACGTCGGCGCCCCGTTCGGCCGCCATGGCCGTGACCGCAAGCGTCGGCGGGAGGCGGTCGCCGCTCGGCCCGGTCACGTCCGCGAACATCGACTTCCGGGAGTGCCCGACCATCGTCCCACAGCCCAGCGCCTCGAACTCGGGGAGGCGGTCGACCAGTTCGAACGACTCGTCGGCGTCTTTCCCGAAGCCACAGCCCGGGTCGACGAGTATCTGCTCGCGCTCGATACCGGCCCGCTGGGCGAGCAACACCTGCTCGGAGAGCTCCCGGAGCACGTCGTCGACCACGTCGTCGTACGTCCGCGTGCGGTCCGGGTCGACCGGGGCCGAGAGGCTGTGCATGAGCACGAGCGCGGCGTCGTGGTCGGCGACGACGAAGCGCATCTCGGGGTCCGACAGGCCCGAGACGTCGTTGACGATGTCGGCGCCCGCCGACAGCGCCGCGTCGGCGACGGCGGCCTTGCGCGTGTCGACGGAGACGGGCACGTCGAGGTCCGCGAGCGCCTCGACGACGGGGACGACGCGGTCGATTTCCTCGGCGACGGAGACGGGGTCGGCGCCCGGTCGCGTGCTCTCGCCGCCCACGTCGATGACGTCCGCGCCCGCCGCGACCATCTCTTCGGCGCGGGCGACGGCGGCCGCGAAGTCGTCGTGCTCGCCGCCGTCGTGGAAACTGTCGGGCGTGACGTTCAGAATCCCCATCACGGCCGGACCGTCGGTGTCGAGGGGGTCGGGCGGGCCGTCGATGGTTCGCCGAATCCGGCCGGCGACGTGTGAGAGCCCGTGGCCGTCCGCTTCGAGGGCGTCGGCCAGCGCGGCGAGCTGGTGTGCGGTCCCGGAGAGCACCGTCGCGACGAACTTCCCGGGCGCGTCGGCCGCCGAGCGGTGACAGTCGCCACCCGCGGCCTCGAACCGTCGGGCGACCCGCTCGGCCTGGTCCGGGCGGAGGAACGCCTGCAGGACGTGGTGGTCGATGTCGGCGCCGGCCGCGTCGGGGAACGACTCCACGTCGAGCGCGTCCCGCTCGCTCGCGGCGTGGCCGCCGGCTTTGGGCACGACCAGCCGCGTCCAGCGGTCGCGGGCCTCGGCGACGGCGTACAGCGACCCGGTGACGAGTACGAAGTCGTCCGCGTCGGCGTCCGCGAGCGCGCGCTCCGTCGCTTCGGGGACCGAGGGGACGCGGCTCACCTCGGCCGCGTTCCCCTCGAAGGCGGCCGCGAGCGTGTCGAGGTCCGCCGCGCGGTCGAGCCCCGGTCTGGCGAGATAGGCGGTGTCGACCGGCGGCAGCGCCTCGGCCATCGCCGCGTGGTCCTTATCGGCCATCGCGCCGAACACCACACGGAGGTCGCCGTAGTCGAAGCGGTCGAGCACGTCGGCCAGCGTCGCCATCGCGCCGGGGTTGTGCGAGCCGTCCAGCACCGCCGTCGGGTCGCTGTCGAGTATCTCGAACCGGCCCGGGAGCGTCGCCTGCCGGAGCCCCGCCGCGATATCCCGCGTGTCGACGCCGGCGACCTGTCGGGCCAGCGTCGCGGCGACGCCGGCGTTCTCGGCCTGGTGCTGGCCCAGCAACTGGAGGTTCGTCTCCAGGGCCCAGTCGGGGCCGGTGAGCGACACCTCGCTCTCGATGGCACAGCGCATCCCGTTCTCGACGGCGACCACGTCGGCGTCGGCCGGGCCGACGGTCACTACGTCCGTCTCCGTCCGGATGGCGTCCAGAGCGTCGCCGGTGGCGGCGGTGACCAGCGGGGCGTCTTCCGGTGCGACCTGGGCCTTGTCGCGGGCTATCTCCGCGACGGTGTCGCCAAGCAGTTCGGTGTGTTCCAGCGAGACGCTGGTGACGGCGCTCGCCACGGGGGAGACGGCGCTGGTCGCGTCGTATCGGCCGCCGATACCGACCTCCAGGACGGCGACGTCGACGTCCTCGCGCCCGAAGTGGTCGACGGCCATGGCCGTCACGACCTCGAAGTGGGTCGGCATGTCGTCCTCGGCCGCGAGGCGGTCGAGACAGGGGTCGATGCGCTCGACGAAGTCGATTACCCGGGCTTTCGGGACGGAGACGCCGTTGACCTGCACCTGTTCCCGAAACCCGTTGAGCCCCGGCGAGGTGAACACGCCCACGTCGAGGCCGGCGGCACGGAGGACCTGTGCCAGCAGCCGGGACGTGCTGCCTTTCCCGTTCGACCCCGCCACCTGGACGCAGTCGACGCCCGCCTGCGGGTCCCCGAGGTGGGACAGCATCCGCGCCGTCGTCTCGGTCCCCAGTTTGGGCCGGCGCCGCTGTAGGGACTCCAGGTAGTCGGCGGCTTCGTGGTACTGCATACCACATATCCCCGGCGCGCGCCTGATTAAGCTATCGCCACCGCCGCCGGCGCGGGGTTTATTGGAGTCCGACGCCACCCCGGGGACATGCCCGACGCGCCGACGAACCACGCTGCCGGGGAACCGTACGTGAGAAGCTTCGAGGCGACGGTCCGCGCCGTCGACGGCCGGGACGTGACGCTCGCGGAGACGTACTTCTACGCCGAGGGTGGCGGGCAGCCCGCCGACCGCGGGACCGTCGGCGGCCACGAGGTGGTCGACGTCCAGAAACGCGACGGCGTGACCGTCCACACGCTCGCCGAGGCGCCCGGTTTCGAGGCGGGCGAGACCGTCGCGGGCGAGGTCGACGACGCGTTCCGCACGTACAGCATGCGAGCGCATACGGCCAGTCACGTCGTCTACGGCGCGGGCCGGCGGCTGTTCGACCCGGACGGCTACGGGGGGTTCGACATCGGCGAGGACAGCGTCCGCCTCGACTTCGTGGTCGAGGGCGACGCGGACGACGTCGACGCGCTCGACGTCCAGCGCCTCGCCAACGAGGCCGTCTGGGACGACCGCGCCGTCGAGTGGACGGAGTCGGACGCCGACGAGGCCCGGGCCGACGCCGATATCGTGTTCAACCTCCGGGACGACGCTCACCCGACGGAGACGGTCCGCATCGTCGAGATAGACGGCTGGGACATCTCGGCCTGCGGGGGCACGCACGTCGCCCGTACCAGCGAAATCGGGCCCATCGAGGTGCTCGACGTCTCGAACCCCGGCGCGGACCTGGTCCGGGTCGAGTACGCCGTCGGGCCGACGGCCATCGAGCGACAGGTCGCGAAGACCCGCGCCGCGACTCGCGCGGCCGAGACCCTCGATACGAGCGTCGAGGGGCTGCCGGAGCGGGCCGCGGGCGTGGTGTCGGAGAACGCGGAACTGAAGGCGGCGCTGACCGAGTGCCGGGAGGAGTTGCTGGACGCCCGTGTCGACAGTCTCGCGGCGGACGCCGTCGCCCGGAACGGCGAGGAGTGGGTGGTCGGCACCGTCGACGGCGTCGGGCCCAACACCGTCTCGGACCGCCTCGCCGACCGCGAGACGGACGCCGACGTGGTCGTGCTGGCCGGCCGCGACGGGGCGACGTTCGTCGTCGTCGCGACCGACGGCGAGACCGACGCGAACGACGTTATCGGTGACGTCACCGACGAGTTCGGTGGCGGTGGCGGCGGCCAGCCGACCCTCGCACAGGGCGGTGGCCTCGACGCCGAGCCCGGAGCCGTCGTCGACTACCTCCGGTCGGAGTGAGGGTCCCACGACGTTCTGTCGAACTGTCAGGACGAGCGAAGGCACGGCGACGGTGGCAACCAGAACTTATCGTATCCGATAGGTGTCACCTTCACGAACTTTCTTTGGGAGCCCTCGGAAACGTCCGGACGAGATGGCCTCATCTGACGAGAACCAAGAGCCGATTCCGACGGACTACGATATCGCGCAGTCGACCGACATGGAACCGATATGGGAGCTGGTCGAGCCGTGGGGGCTGGGGCTCGACGACCTCCAGTACCACGGGGAGTACACCGCGAAGGTAAAACACCACGCCATCGAGCGTATGCGGGACAAGGCCGAGGACAAGGAGGGGAACCTCGTCCTGGTGACCGGGATGACGCCGACGCCGAAGGGCGAGGGCAAGACCGTGACGACGGTGGGGCTGGGTCAGACGCTCAACCACCTCGGCGAGGACGCGATGATAGCCATCCGCGAGCCGTCGCTGGGGCCGGTGTTCGGCGTCAAGGGCGGCGCGGCCGGCGGCGGCCGCTCGCAGGTCCTCCCGATGGAGGACATCAACCTCCACTTCACGGGCGACATCCACGCGCTCACGTCGGCGCACAACCTCATCGCGGCGATGCTCGACGCGCGCCTCTCGCAGGGCAACGACCTCGACATCAACGTCAACGACGTCGCCTGGAAGCGCGCGATGGACATGAACGACCGCGCGCTCCGACAGACGGTCGTCGGTCTCGGCGGGGAGTCCGGCGGGACGCCGCGAGAGGGCGGGTTCAAGCTCACCGCCGCCTCCGAACTGATGGCCGTCCTCTGTCTCGCCGAGGACCTCGCCGACCTCAAGGAGCGGGTCGGCCGCATCATCGTGGCCTACAACACCGACGGCGAGCCCATCACCGTCGACGACATCGAGGCCACGGGGCCCGCGACGATGCTGCTCCGTGACGCGCTGAAGCCCAACATCGTCCAGACCATCGAGGGGACGCCCGCCTTCGTCCACGGCGGCCCGTTCGCGAACATCGCCCACGGCACGAACTCGCTCATCGCCGACAAGGCCGCCTTCGGCATGGGCGACTACCTCGTCACCGAGGCCGGGTTCGGCTCGGACCTCGGGGCCGAGAAGTTCATGAACATCGTCTGCCGGCTGGGCGACATGACGCCCAACGCCGTCGTGCTGGTCTCCTCGGTCCGGGCGCTGCAGTACCACGGGCTGGACCAGTGGCCGGTCGACTTCGACGAGATAGACGAGTCCGGCGTCGACGCGGTCGAGGCCGGCTTCGAGAATCTCGACCGCCACGTCCGGAACCTCCAGCAGTTCGGGGTCCCGGTCGTAGTCGCGCTGAACCGCTTCCCGGACGACACCGAGGCGGAGGTCCAGGCGGTGCTCGACCACTGTCAGGAGGACCTCGGCGTGCGGGTCGCCGAGTCCGAGGTGTTCGAGGACGGCAGCGAGGGCGGCGAGGCGCTGGGCGAACACGTCATCGACGCCGTCGACGAGAGCGACGAGGACGAGTTCCAGTACCTCTACGACGAGGAGGCGCCCATCACGGACAAAATCGAGACCGTCGCGACCGAGATATACGGCGCCGACGGCGTCAAGTTCACCGGCGGCGCCTTGGACGACATCGAGCGCATGGAGGACCTCGGCTTCGGTGACGTGCCGGTCTGTATGTCCAAGACCTTCCACTCGTTCAGCGACGACGCGAGCAAGAAGGGCGCGCCGGAGGGTTGGGAACTGGAGATAAGCGAGGTGTACCCCTCTGCCGGCGCCGGCTTCATCGTCGCGCTGACCGCGGACGCGCTGACCATGCCCGGCCTGCCCGCCCGCCCGGCGGCAGCCGACATGGACATCGACGGCGAGGGCGACATCACCGGCCTGTTCTGACCGGCGCGGTGTTTCCCGCCGAGCGGCCGTTCGGTACCGCGCTGTGACCGCCAGTGGGCCCCTGACTTTCCGGGGCGTCCGCGGCGCCACTCCGACTGTGGCTAGCGGTCGTTCTGTCCCGCTGTCAAGAGGTAACAGCCGTAGCGCCGTGAAAACCGGCGTGCTGTGCCAGCTATTGCCGTCGAAGCCTCACGCCGTCGACGCCGTCACTCCGTCGTCGCGATGGCCTCTATCTCGACGGCCGCGCCCTTCGGGACGGCGCCGGCACCGACGGCGCTGCGGGCCGGCGGGTCCTCGTCGAAGAACTCACTGTAGGCCTCGTTGAACTCGTCGAAGTCGTCGATGTCGTCGAGGAAGACTGTGGTCTTGAGCAGGTCGTCGAGCGAGCAGCCCTCGGCTTCGAGGATGGCCTCGACGTTGCGCATACACTGGCGGGTCTGGTCCGCGACCGATTCGTCGTCGAGCAGGTCACCGTCGGTGGTCAGCGGCAACTGGCCGGCCGTGATGAGGAGGCTCCCGTTCGTCGTCGCCTGACTGTACGCCCCGACCGCCGCCGGCGCCTCGTCGGTGCTGATGGTGCGTTTCACGGTCGGGCGTTCTCCGGGCGCCGGGATAAATCCCGGTCCGGCGCGCCCATCACGCACAAACAATTAGAAATCTGATATGACGTGGGACCGTCGCGCTACTGGTTGATGACGACGATAGCGGCGACGGCCAGTCCGATGCCGGCCACCTTGTTCATCGAGAGCGACTGGCCGTAGGCGACGGTGCTTATGACCGTGGCCGTCACGAAGTACATCCCGCCGATGGTCGAGACGACGGCCGTCTTGCCGACGGTGACGCCGACGAAGGTGGAGATGACGCCGATAGCGGCGGCGACGCCGGCGACGGCCGCGAAGGCTATCCCGCGGCTGTTGACCGCGAGCGACGCGTCCGTGAGGAGCACGAACACGCCCGCCACGACGGCCGCGGTGGCGTAGGAGACGAAGGCCGCCGTCTTCGGGTCCATGCTGTTCGAGGCCACGTCGCCCAGGACTATCCAGAACCCCCAGGCTATCATCGTCCCCAGGCCGAAGAGGACGGCCTCGTTGTTCACCGTCGACCCCCCGTCGGCGAGCGGTTCCGCGTCGGTCCGGCCCGTGGTTCACGTGGCGGTACTGCGCTGAGTTGGTGCATCGTCGCTCCCTACGACGGACTCCCTGTTGAGTCTCACGACAGCGCCGAATGCTGCGAGCTTTTTTCACCCCGGTCGGCCAAGTCCGTGGTAGTGGTTGACGCATCGGACGAACCGACGGAACCGGCCCTGGAGGAGGTCTTCTACCCGGCCGACCGCATCCCGTTCGTGGAGTGGTCGGCCTTCACCGGCGGGAAGTCGACGGTGCTGCTCGTCGGCGCGGTGACCATCCTCTCCTTTCTGACCGGCCTGTCGCACCTGAGCCAGTCGGCGCCTCCGATGGACGGTCCGCTGGCCGCGTTCCTGTCCCTGCCCCCCGGCGCCGTCCAGTTCGGCGGCGTCCTGTTCGCCTTTGCCCTGGGGCTCGTGACCGTCGGGCTCCAGCAGCGCAAGGAGATAGCCTATCGGGCGGCGCTCCTGTTGTTGCCCGCGCTCGCGGTGCTCCCGCTGACGACGCTCCAGACGACCGACGCCCCGCTGTTGTTCGGACTCCTCGTCACCTACCCCCTGCTGGTCCGCAACCGGGCGCAGTTCGACCAGTCGGTGGACCTCTCGCCGCTGCAAATCGCCTCGCTGTCGGCCATCGGCGGCGTCGGGCTCTACGGGACCGTCGGCGCGTACGCGCTCCGCAGCGAGTTCACGGGCGACCCGCTGAGTTGGAGCGACGCGGTGTACTTCGTCATCGTCACCATCGCCACCGTCGGCTACGGCGATTTCACGCCGACGACGGCGCGGGCCCGCTGGTTCGCCCTCTCCATCATACTCTTTGGAACCGGCGCGTTCACCGTCGCCGTCGGGGCGCTGGTCGGGCCGGTCATCGAATCGCGGATGGCGACTGCCTTCGGAATCATGACTGCATCAGACCTCACGCTCTTAGAGGACCACGTCGTGGTCCTCGGCCACGGAGACACGACCGACTCGCTGCTGGAGGAACTGGACGACGAGACGGAACTCATCGTCGTGACCGACGACGCCGAGGCCGCCTCGGCGCTCGACGACGCGGGCCTGAACGTCCTGACGGGCGACCCGACGGACGAGGCGGTCCTGCGAGACGCCCGCGTCGGGACCGCACAGGGGGTCGTCGTCGGGAGCGACGACGACGCCCGCGACGTGCTGGCCGTCCTCGCGGTCAGGGCCATCGACCCCGACGTGCGGGTCGCCGCCGCGGCCACCGAGGCCAAACACGTCGATAAGTTCCACGCCGTGGGCGCCGACGAGGTGGTCAACCCCCGCAGCATCGGCGGCACCCTGCTTGGCCGGTCGGTGCTCGACGGCGCCGCGCCCGACGCGACGCTGTCGGACCTCGACGACGCGGGCAGCGAGGAGTAGCCGCCGCGACACTACTATACGTACACGCTACCGTATCACACAGTATGCCCACGTCGAAGGGAAGTGGCATCGAAGCGCTGGTGGCGAAGCTGCTGGTCCCGGTCGCCGCCGCGTCGGGCGCTATCGTCTTCGTGGGCTTTTTCTTCCGGGATTTCGTCGGCGAGGCGGTGACCGGCCAGGGGTGGGTCGCCGTCTCGCTGGTGTTTTTCGGCTCCGGGCTGGGGTATCTCGCGGTGTTGCCCTACCGGGACGGCGAGGAGGGGGGCGGCTCCGCGGGCTATCTCCTCCGGGTCAGACGGGCGAGCGTGACGACGACGCTCCGCGAGTTCGCGCGCAACCAGGACCCGCTGACGATGGGCGCCCCGGTGACGGTGTTCGCCGGGTTCGTCATGTTACAGGCCGCGTTCCCGGCGGCGACGTCGGACGCCGTCACCGCCGTCTCGGGGACCATCCTCCGGGTCGGCGGCCCCTTCTTCCTCGTCGCGATGCTCGTCGCCGTGGGGTTCTGTGTCGTCCTGCTCGTCGGCCCCTGGGGCGACATCAAACTCGGCGGCCCGGAGTCGGAGCCGACCTACACCTATCCGACGTACTTCACGCTCGTGTTCACCGCGGGCATCGCCGCGGGGCTGGTGTTCTGGGGCCCGGCCGAGGCGCTGTTTCACTACCGGACGCCGCCGCCCTACTTCGGCGCCGAACCGCGCTCGGCCGCGGCCGCCGCCGACGCGCTCGTCTACTCGCTGTTCCACTGGGGCGTCTCCGCCTGGAGCGCCTACGCCGCCATCGGCGTCCCCATCGCGTACTTCGTCCACCGACGCGGGGCACCGCTTCGCGTGTCCACGCTCCTGACGCCGTTCCTGGGCGTCGAGGGTCTGGAGTCGGTGTGGGGGCGACTGGTCGACACGCTCGCCGTCTTCGCCACCATCGGCGGTATCGCCACCTCCGTCGCGCTCGTCAGCGAGCAGTTCCTCGCCGGCGTCGGATTCAAGTGGGACGTGGCGGTCGGCGCCGCGGGCCCGGCCGTGTTCGTCGGCGGCCTGACCTGTATCTTCGTCCTCTCCAGCGCGACTGGCATCCACCGCGGCATCCGCCGTATCGCCGGGCTGAACGTCGTCCTCTTTGGCCTGTTCGCTCTCCTGCTGGTCGCGCTGGGCCCTCGCTCGTACGTCGCCGACCAGGGGGCGACGGCGCTTGGCCGATACGTCGTCCACTTCCTCCCGCTGAGCCTCTACACCGGCGGAGAGTGGGTCGCTTCGTGGACCGTGTGGAACTGGTCGTGGTGGTTCTCGTGGGCCCCCTTCGCCGGGCTGTTCGTCGCCGCGCTCTCCCGTGGTCGGCGGGTCCGGACCGTCGTCTTTACCACCGTCGTCGCCACGGCGGCGGCCACGGCCGTCTGGTTCCTCCTGCTGGGCGGCACCACGCTGTTCGTCCAGCAACAGGGGACGGCGGACGTGCTGGGCGCTATCGCCGCCCGCGGCGGGTCCGAAGCCGTCGCCGGCTTTCCCCTGCTCGCCGCGCTCCCGCTGAGCCAGTTGCTCGTCTTCCTCTTTCTCGCGCTCATCGTCGTGTTCATGACCACCTCGGCGGACACCTCGACGCTCGTCGTCGCCATCCTCGCGACGAAACGCGGGCTGGCCCCCACGACCGGCAGCGTCGTCTTCTGGGGCGGCTTCCAGGGGACCGTCGCCGTGGCCGTGTTGCTCGTCGGCGGCGCGGAGACGCTCCAGGCGCTCGCGGTGCTGACCGGCGGCCCATTCGCGGTCATCTTCCTCGTCGGCATCGCCGGGCTGACCCGCTCGTGGCTGCGCGAGGAGCGGGGCCACACGTCGCTGCTCGCCCGGGTTGGAGAGCGCCTGCCGACGGTGCAGGCCCACCACGACATCGACCCGCCTGAAGAGGAATGAGAAGAAATGGTGTTTGAACTCGGATAACGGAGCGCACATACTTGGACTGTGAACAGCCAGAAAGCCCCCGACCGCTCGGGTCGCGCGCCTCGCTGTGCTCCTCGGCCTTCGGCCTGCGGTGCTTGCGTCGTCGTGCTTCCCCGAGCGGTCGGCCCCTTTCAGTCCCACCCGTAGCCGGCCGGGGCTTTCTGGCTCTACGTAACGGTCACTGCTACCCGAACCCCGTCCCTCGTTTCCGATGTACAACGTCACAAGCACTAGCTGAAACCAAACGACGCTGTGTCGTCACGCACCCGCGACTTCGGTACAGAAGTTCTCGACGATACGCATTCCGGCATCGGTGAGGATACTCTCGGGGTGAAACTGCACGCCGAAGTGGGGGCGGTCGACGTGGCGGACGCCCATGACGACGCCCTGCTCGTCGGTGGTGTGGGCCGTCTCCTCCAGTTCGGCCGGCAGGTCGGCGCGCTCGACGGCCAGGGAGTGGTAGCGGCCCACCTCGAAGGGGTCGTCGACGCCGTCGTACAGCGCTGTCCCCGCGTGACGGACCGCCGAGGGCTTCCCGTGGACCACGTCGGGCGCGTGGCCGACCGGCGAGCCGTTGGCGGCACAGAGCGCCTGGTGGCCGAGACAGACCCCCAGCGCGGGGTAGTCGGTCTCGGCGAAGACGTCGATGGAGACGCCCGCATCGGCGGGCGTCCCGGGACCGGGCGAGACGACGATGCCGTCCGGGTCCAGCTCGCGGATACCGGCGACGTCGACGGCGTCGTTGCGCCGGACGACCACGTCGTCCTCGGCAGCCCCATGGCGCGTGAGGACCTCGCCGACGTACTGGACGAGGTTGTAGGCAAAGGAGTCGTAGTTGTCGACGATGAGTATCATCGGATCCCCTCCTCGGCGCGCTCGACGGCGAGCGAGCCCTGCTCGCCCAGCGCCTCGTCGACGGCCGTGACGAGCGCCCGGGCCTTGTCCAGCGTCTCCTGGTACTCGGGGGCCGGCTCGGAGTCGTGGACGACGCCGCCGCCGACCCGGAGCCGGTACTCGCCCTCGTGGCGGACCAGCGTCCGGATGGTCATGTTCAGCGTCGCGCGCTCGTCGAAGCCGAAGACGCCGATAGAGCCGGTGTAGGGGCCACGACGCGTCTGTTCGACCTCGTCGATAATCTCCATCGTCCGGGGCTTTGGCGCGCCCGTGACGGTGCCGCCGGGGAAGACGGCCGCGACGGCGTCGGCGACGCTCGTCCCCTCGCGGCGCCGACCCTCGACCAGCGAGACCAGATGCATCACCTCCGAGTAGCGGTCGACGCGGCGGTACTCGCTGACCTCGACAGTCCCGTACTCGCTTACCTTCCCGAGGTCGTTGCGTTCGAGGTCGACGAGCATCGCGTGTTCGGCCCGCTCTTTCTCGTCGGTGGTGAGGTCCCGTTCCAGTTCCCGGTCTGTCTCGACCGTCTCGCCCCGCGGGCGCGTGCCGGCGATGGGTTCGGTCACCAGGCGGTCGCCGTCGACGTCGAGCAGGAGTTCGGGGCTGGCGCTGACGAGGTCGACGCCGGGGAACTCTACGAGCGCCGAGTACGGTGCGGGGTTGACCCGCCGGAGCGCGGCGAACGCCTCGACGGGGTGGACCGAGGCGGGCGCGACCAGGCGGTGGGAGACGTTCGCCTGGAACGTGTCGCCGTCGCGGACGTACCGCTTTATCTGCTGGACGCGGTCGGCGTACTCCGCTTCGCCGCACTCGCTCTCGAAGGTCGCCTGCGCGTTCGCGGTGGGCCCGGACCGGACGCCGGGGTCGCCCCGCAGCGCCGCCTCCGCGAGGTCGGTCGCCCGGTCGAGCCCCTCGTCGTAGGCGGCCGACGGCGCCCCCTCGACGACCGGACAGGCCGTGACGCGCAGTTCGACCGTGCCGTCGTGGGGCTCCTCCCAGGCGGCCACGCGGTCGAAGACGCCCAGTTGGAGCCGAGGCAGCCCGTCCGAGCGGGTCGTCTCGGGGAGGGCTTCGAGTTCGCGTGCGATGTCGTAGGAGAGCCAGCCGAACGCGCCACAGGGATAGGGCACCTCACAGTCGCCCCGGACGAGTCGTTCGCGCTCCAGGAGGCCGTCGATGGCGTCGATGCTCGGACTGCCGGCTCCCCGTGCTGTCGCTTCCGGCCCCACCTGGACGCGTTCGACCGGGTCGACGGCGAAGTAGCCCCAGCCGGACTGGCCGCCGGTGGTCTCGAGGTAGACCCCGTCGTCGGCCCCGTCGCGGGCGCGACGGTACGCCTCGAACGGGTCCGAGACGGTGACGCGGACTTCGACCGGGACGCGGGCGCCGCTGGGGGCCGACCGCGCGGTCTCGACGAACGCTGCTCGCTCGGTGACGACTGCTGGCTCGCTCATTCGTAGTTGGTCCTCCGCGGGGACCGAGCGGTCCCCGCAGTGATTGTGTGAATAGACCACTGAGGTCGGTAAAAATCTTGCGTAGCCGTACCACACGCCGCCGGACGGTGTCGGTTTGCACACAAACACTCGCGTGACCGAAACGAACGCCGACCGTGACTTCAAGGGGTTGGTTATTCCGCGCCGGTACCTAACACGCGCCCACCTGAGATGCAGACGAACGCGTCCCGCGGCGCGGCCAGCGGGGCCCGCCGGCGGTAGTCACGCCGCCGGCGGGTCGCTGCGCCACTGGGAGCGAACGTAACCAATGACACGGATAATCGACGGCAACGAGATAGCGGACGACATCAGAGCGGACGTGAAGGACTCGGTCGAGACGCTGACCGAGGAGGGTGTACAGCCGGGGCTGGCGACGGTGCTGATGAGCGAGGACGGCGCCAGCGAGACGTACGTCTCGATGAAACAGCGGGCCTGCGAGGAACTCGGTATCGAGGGGTCCCACATCGAAATCGACCCCGAGGAACCGGCCGAGACGCTCTACGACCGCATCGACGAGTTGAACGACGACCCGTCGGTCCACGGCATCCTCGTCCAGATGCCGGTCCCGGACCACGTGGACAAACGGACCGTCCTCGAACGCATCGCCCCCGAGAAGGACGTCGACGGCTTCCACCCGGAGAACGTCGGCCGTCTCGTCGCCGGGAACGCCCGCTACAAACCCTGTACGCCCCACGGCGTCCAGAAGATTCTGGCCGCCGAGGGCATCGAGACGGAGGGGAAAGACGCGGTCATCGTCGGCCGGTCGGACATCGTCGGCAAGCCGATGGCGAACCTGCTCATCCAGAAGGCGCCGGGCGGGAACGCGACGACGACGGTCTGTCACTCCCGCACCGACGACCTCGCCGAGAAGACCCGTAGTGCGGACATCCTCGTCGCCGCCGCGGGCGTCCCCGAGATGATAGACGGCGACATGATAGCCGAGGGCGCAACCGTCATCGACGTGGGCGTCAACCGCGTGGACGCGGACACGGAGAAGGGGTACGAACTCGTCGGCGACGTGGACTTCGAGAGCGCGAAGGAGCGGGCGAGCGCCATAACCCCCGTGCCCGGCGGCGTCGGCCCGCTCACTATCGCGATGCTCATGTACAACACCGTCGAGGCGGCGAGCCGGCAGTCGGGCGTCCCCGTGGAGCTTATCTAGTCGGGGCCAACACCTCCACCTCGCCACACCGCGGACAGAGAATCGCCGCTTCACTCGACGGTCCAGATGACTCCTCGAAGACGTTGTGTCCCTCCGCGCACTGCTGGTGCATGAAGACGTCGTGGTCCGCGTGTCTGTCGAGGACGATGTCGCCCGCCTCGCCGTCGACGACGACTCCGTGACAGAAGTAACACTCTCCGTGCATGTCTATGCGAAGGTCTCGCACGGTGAAATAGTTACTCCCCGAACGGACCGACAGGGGCGCTGGCGTCGGTTCGGGCGGCCAAAATAAGAGCGTTCGGCCGGTAGGTCCGGTATGGAGTACAACTACACGGGCGACGCACATCGGCGGCTGTTCGACTCGTACGGGGCCGACGAGGCGCCGTTTCCGACACAGGCCTCGATGGAGTTCCCGCGCCGGGAGCACAGACGCGAGGAGGTCGATATCCTCAAACGGCTGTTCTTTCCGACCTGCTGGAACGCCACCGAACTGGTCCGGGACGAACTCGCGGTGCTCGACCGGCTCGACGACCTCGGCGGGCTGTTCTACGCGGGGATGCGACCATACGCCGACGGCGCTCCCTCGGAGACGGTCGCCGACATCATCGACCAGTTGCCGGCGATTCGGGACATGTTGAAAAAGGACGCCGAGGCGGCCTACAAGGGCGACCCGGCCGCCAGGACCTACATGGAGATAATCCGCTCGTACCCCGGCTTCCTGGCGGTGATGGTCCAGCGGGTCGCCCACGCGCTCTACGAGGCCGACGCGGGCGAGTACGCGCGTGAGTTGACGGAGTACGCCAAGACCCAGACCGGCATCGACATCCACCCCGGGGCCGAAATCGGCGAGCACTTCTTCGTCGACCACGGGACCGGCGTCGTCGTCGGCGAGACGGCGACCGTCGGCGACTGGGTCCGCATCTACCAGGACGTGACGCTCGGTGCCTTACACTTCGAGGAGGACGAGGGCGACGAACACGCGCTCAAGAAGGGGTACAAGCGACACCCGGACATCGGCGACCACGTCGTCATCGGCGCCGGGACGAAGGTGCTGGGCGCCATCACCGTCGGCGACCACGTCAGCATCGGCGCCAACTCCTGGGTCACCGAGAACGTCCCGGACAACACGCAAGTCTACGTCACCGACCACCCGACACAGGAGCGAAAGCGCACTGATTGACCCCGTCAGTCGGCCGGGAATCGCTGGTACCAGTCACAGTCGTCACAGACGCTGATGCCGGACTGTTCTTTCACCCCAGCACCACACATCGGACACTCCGAGGACTGCGAGGTGCTCGGGGCCGCTCGACCGCTCGACGAGTGTGCAGAATGTTCCATTCTGCTAACAACTCGTGCCTCGATTCGGTTAAAAGGTCGCGTCGAACTGTCCGCGGGTTTAAGGCGTGGCCGCCGCCCGGCGACCGCGACGACCACTCCCATCAGACGTTTGACTTAAATGGACTCGGTTCTCCGGACGTGATTTTATCCGTCATTCCGGTGTAGCTCTGTCCGGACCCGCGTTCCAGGTACGTGTTCGTGTGTACTGCTGTCGGGTCCTGTCTGCCATGCCGTGGTCCTCTGGCCCACCACGCACTCTCTCGCGTTCTGCCGGTCGCCGTGGCAGACGGACGGCGACGGCTACCGCCCGCCGACCGGTCCGCTCACATCCCGACGCCGAGGGCCTCGTCCGTCCGGTCCCGGCTCTCGCCGGCGGCCGCGGTACCGGCGAGCGCGCGGACGGCGTCGACGCTCTCCGGGACCACGTCGGCCTGCTGGTGAATCGCCTGGAAGAAGGTCAGGCGCCCGTCGCTGACGTCGAGCGAGTCGGCCCAGATGCAGTTCTCCCAGACGTCGCCCCGCGGTCGGCCGATGTCGCGTGCGTACTCCTGGATGTCGGCACAGCTGTCACACCCGGAGGCCGTCGTGATAAGCTGGAGTCGGGGCTCGGCCTCGAACCGCTCCCGGACCTCGCTCGCGGCCGGGTCGGCGTCGAGCGAGACCGTGACGCTGTGGAGGTGCATCAGCGTCGCCGGCACCGTCACGCCCGTCGTCGTCACGTCTATCCCCGGCAGGATAGTCCGGAGGTCGGGCGCGTGGTGTGAGGGTACCTCGACGGGGTCGGGGACGATGTCGTTGATGGGCCCGCGGTCCGTCTGTGTCGGGTCGCCGCCCCGCCGGATGAGCGTCGCGTCCACCGACTCGACGCCGTAGGCCTCGTCGAGGGGCGTCACCGCGCGGGCGAGGCCGGTCGTGTTACAGGAGACGACGCGCGTGGCCGTCTCGTCGACCGACAGGTCGTAGTTCGCCCGTGCGCAGAAGCTGTTCGGGGCCACCGACGCGTCCTCGCCGCCCTGATAGACGACGGCGACGTCGTGGTCCGCGTACTGTTCGCGGTAGCTCTCTCCGACCCCGGCCGGCGTCGCGTCGACGACGACGTCGCTCGCCGCGAGCATGTGGCCGACCGAACCGGCGACCGGGATATCTCTCTCGCCGAACTCCCCGACGCGGTCCGGGTCGGCGGCGTACAGGTCGTAGCCGGCCTCGGCCGCGGAGCGGGCCTCGTGGTTCGGCGACCGCTTGCTGACGCCGACGACCGTCATGTCGGGCTGGGCCGAGACGGCGTCGGCCACGCGCTTCCCGATGGTACCGAAGCCGTTGACGCTGACGCCTAGCATATCGCTCGCTCACCACCGGCGAACCGGTCGCTCGGTCGGTCGGTGCGCTCTCCGCCGGCGGCCGGCGACCGCGAGTCGGCCCGCTGTCGCGTCCGAACCGGGAGCCTGACGGCTGACTGTGGCTGTGTCATCGTGCGGTGGTAGCGAGGTCACGGTATTAAACGACTGGTGTATCTCTCGACATATCAGATGGGGTATGTTTTGAAGTGGTCGGCACAGCCCCGCTATCGACGAAACACAGGCCAAATATTCATTATCGGCATCGGCGAACCGTCGCCCATGACCGTCGCATGGCTCAGTTCGGTGAGCGCCACGGACGTCGACACCGTCGGTGGCAAGGCCGCGTCACTGGGCGAACTCTCGTCGCACGGACTGCCCATCCCGTCCGGCTTCACCGTCACCGCGGACACGTACCGACAGTTCATCACCGGGGCGGGCATCGCAGCGGAACTGTTCGAGGCCGTCGACGTCGACCCGGAGGACTCCCGGGCGCTGGCGACCGCCGAACAGCGGGCGAGCGAACTCGTCATGGACGCCGAGTGGCCCGAGGACACGCGCGAGTCCATCCTCGCGGCGTTCGACGACCTCGGCGAGGACCCAACCGTCGCGGTCCGCTCCTCGGCGACGGCCGAAGACCTCCCCGACGCCTCCTTCGCCGGCCAGCAGGAGACGTTCCTCAACGTCACCCGGGAGGACGTCCTCGACCGCATCAAGCGGTGCTGGGCGTCGCTGTTCACCCAGCGGGCTATCTACTACCGCGACGAGCAGGGCTTCGACCACGAAGCGGTCGACATCGCCGTGGTCGTCCAGGAGATGGTCGACGCCGAGAAGTCCGGCGTCCTCTTTACCAGCCATCCGTCGACCGGTGCGGCCGAGATGACCGTCGAGGCCGCCTGGGGGCTGGGCGAGGCCGTCGTCTCCGGAGCCGTCTCGCCGGACCACTACACCTACGACCGGGACGCCGACGCCGTCGACGACGTCACCGTCTCGACGAAGAAGACGATGTGCGTCCGCGACGAGGAGACCGGCGAGACCGTCGAGCGACCGGTCCCGGAGGGCAAGCGCGACGAACGGGTGCTCTCAGACGAGGAGCTGTCCGACCTCCGGACGCTGGGCGAACTCGTCGAGGACCACTACGGTCAGCCCCAGGACGTCGAGTGGGCCATCGACGACGGCGACGTCTACCTGCTCCAGTCCCGCCCCATCACGACCATCGACGAGGACGACGACGGCACCGACGAAACGTCGGACGCCGGGAGCGACGGGACGCTCGTCGACGGGCTGGGTGCGAGCCCCGGCACTGGGACCGGGGCCGTCCGGGTGGTCGGCTCGCTGGACCAACTCGACAAGGTGACCGACGGGGACGTCATCGTCGCCGAGATGACCACGCCCGACATGGTGCCGGCGATGAAGCGCGCCGACGCGCTGGTGACCGACGAGGGCGGGATGACGAGCCACGCGGCCATCGTCTCGCGCGAACTGGGCGTCCCGGCCGTCATCGGCTGTGAGACCGCGACGGGGACGCTGACCGACGACCAGCGCGTCACCGTCGACGGGGACCGCGGCGTCGTCACCGACGGGACCCACACGCCCGACGCCGACGGCGAGGCGACCGCGAGCGAGGCGGCGACCTCGACCAACCGGCCGGCACCCAACCGGATGACGGCGACGGACGTGAAGGTCAACGTCTCCATCCCCGAAGCGGCCGAGCGGGCCGCCGCCACCGGCGCCGACGGCGTCGGGTTGCTCCGGATGGAGCACATGGTGCTCTCGACCGGCGAGACGCCCGCCCACTACGTCGACCAGCACGGCGAGGACGCGTTCGTCAACACGCTCTCGGACGCGATTCGGAGCGTCGCCGACGAGTTCTACCCCCGCCCGGTCCGCGTGCGCACGCTCGACGCCCCGAGCGACGAGTTCCGACAGCTCCAGGGCGGCGAGGACGAACCCGCCGAACACAACCCCATGCTGGGGTATCGCGGCATCCGGCGGTCGCTCGACGACACCGACGCGTTCGACCTCCAGCTCCGGGCGCTGGCACAGCTCTACGGGATGGGGTACGACAACCTCGAACTGATGTTCCCGCTCGTGGCCGACGCAGAGGACGTCCTGGCGGCGAAGGCGGCGATGGAGCGGGCCGGTATCGACCCCGACAAGCGCCCGTGGGGCGTGATGATAGAGACGCCCGCGAGCGCGCTCTCCGCCGCCCCCATCTGTGAGACCGACCCCGACTTCGTCTCGTTCGGGACCAACGACCTCACGCAGTACACGCTGGCCGTCGACCGGAACAACGAGGCCGTCGCGGGCCGGTACGACGAACTCCACCCGACGGTGCTCGGGCTCATGACCGACACCATCGAGACCTGCCGCGAGTACGACGTGGCGACGAGCATCTGCGGGCAGGCCGCGTCGAAGCCGGCGATGATACGCGAACTCGTCGAGGCGGGCATCTCCTCTATCAGCGTCAACGTCGACGCGGTCCACGACGCCCAGCGGGAGGCCAAGCGCGTCGAGCAGCGTCTCATCCTCGACTCGGTCCGGGAGTAGGGCGGTTTCGGGTCGGCTGTCCGTCCCCCGTTGCGCGCCGAGACGCGACCGCCGTTCCGGGGCGAACTTTCATCACGAGGCCCCCCGTCATCCACGCAGTATGGCACAGAACGAACGCGCTGTCGTCGCCGACATCATGACGACGCCGCTGGAGACGGTCGCACCGGACGTCCCCCTCGTGGAGGCCGCGGGGACGATGCGGGAAAAAGAGATAGGGGCCCTGCTCGTCACGACCGCGCCCCCCTCCATCGTGACGAGTACCGACGTCCTCGACGCCGTCGCACAGGGGAAAGACACCGCCGACCTCGACGTCGCCGACGTGATGACCGAGTCGGTCGAGACGGTGCCGCCCGAACTCAGCCTGAACGAGACGGCGGCGATGATGGAGAACTTCCGCATCGACCACCTCCCGGTCGTCGAGGACGACTACATCGGCATGGTCTCCTCGTCGGACATCACGGCGCACCTGTCGTAACGCCGCGCGGCCCGGCGGCCCACGACCGGTTCGCGCTCTGACACTCTGTGGTACGGCCCGTCAGCCTGACACATCGTTACGGCCGGTTGGCACCTACCGTGCAGTGCTCGCAGGTGTCGCCGCCATACCGGGCGACCTCGGCGATTCGGCGAGTCGACGAGACGGCGGCGTGCCGTATCGACGCTGCCGACCCGATGTTTTAAGCCGCTGTCAGTTCGTCAGTTAAGCATACGGTAGCAAATGACACCCACTATCTCAGCGGAGGAGACGACGATACGTATCTCCGGCGCGCGCGCGGCTTCTGACCTCCTGTCTGTCGCCGACGACTCGGACGCGCGGGTCGTCGAGGTCGGGTCGACCGGCGTGCCGGCGCTCGAACCGCTCGTCACGGTGACGGCGGGCGGCGAGACGGCGTTCCACGCGAACTGTTCGACGGCGGAGCTAGAGACAATCGCCGAGCGCGTCGCCGGCGGAGCGGGCGTCGGGGCCACGGACCCGGACGCCGTCGCCGACCACGACCCGGGGACGGCGCGACTGCCGGCGGCGGACCTGCCGGGACTCGACGCGGGCCACCGACACGTCCTGCGTGGCGCCGGGTGGCACCGTCCCACGGACCCCGCGGACCACGAGGCCGCGGGCGGCTTCGACGCCGCCGACGCGACGGCGGTGCTTTCGGCCGCGGCGGACATCCAGGGCCGGGGGTGGGGCGACATCTGCCAGGACGACCCGCTCGCCCCGACCTGGGAGACGACACGGGACGCCGACGGCGACCCCGTGGTCGTCGTGAACGGCCACGGGAACCCGACGGACGCGCTGTTGCTCTCGAGCGTCCCCTTCGAGGTCATCGAGGGCGCGACCGCCGCCGCGCGGGCCGTCGGCGCCGACAGCGTCATCGTCTACGTCTCGGCCGCGGACGAGCGCGCCGCCGAGACGGTGCGGGAGGCGGCGGGGAACTATCCGGACCCGACGGTCGCCATCGACGTTGTCACCGGCCCCGCCGAGCACCGCGCCGGCGAACCGACGATGGCGCTCGAAGCTATCGAGGGGAACCACCGGCTCGAGGCCCGCATCCGGCCGCCCGGCCCGGAGTCGGTCGGCCTGCACGGCCAGCCAACGCTGGTCCACACGCCCCGGACGCTGGCCCACCTCGCGGTCGCGCTCCGCGACGGCGAGGCGCCCGACACCCGCCTGGTTCGAGTCGAGGGCGACGTGGCCGCGCCCGCCACGGTCGAACTGCCCGAGTCGGCGACGCTGGGCGAGGCCATAGACCCCGTCTCCGTCGACGGCGAGTTCAAGGCCGCCTGTGTCGGCGGCCGCTTTGGCGGGCTCACGGCGGACGTAGACGTCGGGGTCGACCCGGCGGCGCTGTCGGCGGCGGGACTGGGCACCGAGGGGACGGTGCAGGTGCTCGCCGACGACCGCTGCGTGCTGGAGTTCGTCGGGAAGCGCACCCAGTTCGCCGCCGACGAGAACTGCGGGCGGTGTGTCCCCTGTCGCGAGGGGACGACACAGCTTGCCGACCTCCTCCGGGACGTCTACGACGGCGGGTACGCGCCGGGGGACATCGAGGAACTGGTCCGGGTGATGGAGACGTCGAGCATCTGCGCGTTCGGCGTCGAGGCCGGTCGACCCGCCCGGACGGCTATCGAGACGTTCGAGTCAGAGCTACAGGCCCACGCCGACGGGCGCTGTCCAGCGAACAGCTGCCGGATGGCAGCAGAGGTGAGATAACATGAGTTCAGACCACACACACGAGGACGCGCCGCCGTTGACCGAGCAAATCGCACCGGGAACCGCAGCCGACCCCGCGGTCGGCGGCGCCGACCGGGCGACCGTGACCGTCGACGGGATACCCGTCACGGTCGAACCGGGGGCGACCCTGCTCGACGCCGTCGAGGCCGTCGAGGTCGAGTCGTCCGTCCCCGCGCTGTGTAGCTACGACAGACAGGAGATCGGCCCGCGCAGCGAGTGTCGCACCTGCATGGTCGAGACCGACGCCGACGGCATCGTCCCGGCCTGCAGCCACCCGGCCGAGGACGGCATGACCGTCAGTACCGACGCCGAGGCGGCCGCCGAGGCCCGGGACGTGAACCTCGACCTGGTGCTGTCGAACCACAACCTCCGGTGTACGACCTGCGGGAAGAACGGTCGCTGTGAGCTACAGGACGCCGCCATCGAACAGGAGGTCGAGGAGCCCCGATACGGCGTGTTAGACGACCGCGACGAGTACGAACCCATCGACGACACCTCCTCGTTCATCCAGATAGACCGCAACAAGTGTATCCTCTGTAACCGCTGTGTCGAGGCCTGCAACGACGTGCAGGTCGAGGGCGTCCTGCGAATGGAGGGGTCGGGCCAGGACACCCGCATCGGTTTCCAGAGCGACGCCGAGACGATGGAGGACTCGACGTGTGTCTCCTGTGGGCACTGCGCGACGGTCTGTCCGACCGGCTCGCTCGTCGAGAAGGGCATCGAGGACGCGACGACCATCCCGATTCCGGGCTTCACCCAGAAGAACAGCGTCGGCAAGGTCATCGAGAGCAGCGGGGAGACGAAGGGGCCGATGACGCCGAAGAAGCGCGACACGGAGCGCAACGGCGACGCGAGTGCGAACGGGGCCGCCGACGAGACGCCGACTCTCGCCGACGGGGCTACCGACGCGGCGGCCGGCGAGGACGCGAAGACGGACGGCCCGGCCGCGTTCGACGGGGGTGAGTGGCCGTGAGCGAGGACTTGGACGGCGTCGCCGGCTACATGCAGCAGGCCAAACAGCAGGCCCTGGAGAACGTCGAGCACGTCGCCGAAGGGGTCGCCGCCGACACGCTGTCGGAGGGCAAACTGTTCGAGGTCGCCCAGTCCATCGGCGACAAGCGCCTCGAAGACCTCAACGTCGCGGACACGACCTGTGGCTACTGCGCCGTCGGCTGTCGGTTCGACCTCTACTCCGACGGCGAGGAGATACTCGCCGCCCGCCCGACCGAGGAGGAGGACGCCCCGGTCAACGGCATCTCCACCTGCGTGAAAGGGAAGTTCGGCTACGACTTCATCAACTCCGACGACCGGCTGACGACGCCGCTGGTTCGCGACGAGAACGGCGAGTTCCGCGAGGCGTCGTGGGACGAGGCGCTGACCCGGGTGGCCGAGGGGCTGGGCGATATCAGGGACCAGCACGGCGGTGAGGCCCTGTCGCTCATCGCCTCCTCGAAGGCGACAAACGAGGAGAACTACCTGATGGGCAAGTTCGCCCGGCAGGTGCTGGGCACGAACAGCGTCGACAACTGCAACCGGCTCTGTCACTCCTCGACGGTCGCGGGACTGGCGAAGACCTACGGCTACGGTGCGGCCTCCATCAGCACCGAGGACCTCGAAATCGCCGACTGCATCCTCCTGACCGGTTCGAACACCACGGAGGCCCACCCCGTGCTGGCGACCCGCATCAAACAGAACGTCCGCGACGGCGCGGACCTGCTCGTCTTTGACCCCCGCGAGATACAGATCGCAGAGTACGCAGACCAGTACAGCCAGGTCGCGCCCGGCTACGACGCGGTGTGGATAAACGGTATCACCCGCTACATCGTCAACAACGACCTCCACGACGAGGCGTTCGTCGAGGAGCGCACGACCGGCTTCGAGGACGTCAAAGAGTCGGTCCAGGAGTTCACGCCCGAACGCGTCGAGGAGGTCACGGGCGTCCCCCACGAGGAAATCGTCTCGGCGGCCGAGACCATCGCCGAGGCCGACAGCTGTGTCTTCGGCTGGACGCTCGGGCTGACAGAGCACTCCCACGGGACCGAGAACGTCATGGCGATGGCGAACCTCGCCGCCGTGACGGGGAACCTCGGCAAGCCCGGCACCGGCGTCTCGCCGTTTCGCGGCCAGAACAACGTCCAGGGCGGCGGCGGCGACATGGGGCCGCTGCCGGACAACTTCCCGGGGTATCAGGACATCGCGGACGACGAGATTCGCGCGAAGTTCGAGGAGGCCTGGGACTGCGACATCTCGGGCGAGTACGGCTACTACACCACCCAGATGTTCCTCGCGGCCGACGACGACGACATCAAGGGGATGTACATCATCGGCGAGAACGCCGCCCTCTCCGAACCCGGCGTCAACCACGCCGAGGACGTGCTCGAAGAACTCGACTTCCTCGTCGTGCAGGACCTCTTCCTCAACGAGACGGCCCAGTACGCCGACGTGGTACTGCCCGCCTCGTCGTTCGTCGAGAAGACCGGCACGTTCACCAACACCGACCGGACCGTCCAGATGGTCAAGCAGGTGATGGAACCCAAGGGCGACTCCCGGCCGGACTGGGAGATTCTGCAGGACCTCGCCAACCGGATGGGACGGGCGTGGGACTACGACGACACGGCCGAAATCATGCGGGAGGTAAACTCCCTGACGCCGCTGTACGGCGGTATTTCCCACGAGCGCGTCGAAGCGAACGGCGGGCTCCAGTGGCCCTGTCCCGACGAGGACCATCCCGGGACCGAACGCCTCTACGCCGAGGAGTTCAACACCGAGAACGGCAAGGCCAACCTCCAGGCCGTCGGCTACAGCGAACCGGCCGAGACGCCCGACGACGACTACCCGTACACGCTCACCACCGGGCGGGTCCTCTACCAGTACCACACCGGCACGATGACCCACCGCGAGGAGGGCATCATGAAGTACACGCCGAGTGACTTCGTGGAGATACATCCCGAGACCGCCGAGTCGCTGGGCGTCGAGAGCGGCGACCTGGTGACGCTGGAATCCCGGCGGGGCGAAATCGTCGTCCCGGCGCAGGTGACCGACCGCGTCGGCCCCGACAACGTCTTCGTCCCCATCCACTTCGCCGAGAGCGCGGTCAACCGGCTCACCGACGAGGAACACCTCGACCCGGCCGCCGCGACGCCGGAGTTCAAGGTCTCGGCCGTCAGTCTGCGGGCCGCCGGTCCTGAGGCCGAACCGACCGTAACTACCGCCGAGACCACCATGGGGGACGACTGAGATGGCGAAACCACAGCAGTCCTACCCCACGACGGCGACGCTGGGGGACCACGAGGACGCGACCGACCGCGAGGGCCGGGCCGCACTGGAGCAGGCACTTTCCGAACACGGCGACGAACTCGCGGCCCTCGTCGGCAGCAGCGACGAACTCGACGACGTACTCACCACGGCAATCCTCGTCGCCGCCAGCGCCGACGAGGACGAGGTCCAGTACGTCACGGACTCGGCGGCGAACCTCGTCGAGGCCGCAGAGGGGCTCTCGACCGAGGGCGCGGCGTCGCTGGCGACCGAACTGGGCGAGAACGCGGACGAACTCGGGGAGTCACTTTCGACGCTCGTTGCCCTCCAGCGCGAGGGCCACGTCGACGACCTCGCGACGGTCGCAACGGCGCTCACGGAGTCGCTCTCCCCGGAGGAAATCGACGAGCTGTCGGCGTTGCTCGAAGAGAGCGGCGCCGACCTGGTCGACGCGCTGGACCTGGTGCTCGACCTCCAGCGCGAGGGCGACCTGGAAGCGCTGGTCGACACCGCACAGACCCTCTCGGCGCTCGACCTCGACCCCGAAGCCGTCGACGGAATAAATTCCCTGGTGGGCGCCGTCGGTGACGCCCAGCGGGAGAGCGAACCGATGGGGCTGCTCGGGGCCGTCTCGGCGCTCCGGTCGGCGGACGCCCGGGCGGGCCTTGGCTACCTCGTCACCGTCCTGCGGACGCTGGGACGGCGCGTCCGGCGTCGGTAGGTGGTGGGTCAGTGAGCGAGCGGCCGGCGACGGTCTGTCCGCTCTGTGGGGTCGGCTGTCGCCTGCGGGCGGGCGACGGGTCGCGGGCCAGAGGGGTCCCCGGTCCCGCCAACCCAGAGGGGCGCCTCTGTGCGAAGGGCGTCGGCGCCTTCGACGTGGGCGAGGAGCGCCTGACCGAGCCGCTGGTGCGCCGCGACGGGGAACTCGAACCCGCCTCGTGGGAGCGGGCGCTGGACCGCGCCGCCGAGGTCCTAGGCGGCGTCCGCGAGGCCGGGGGACCGGACGCGTTGGCCTTCCTCGGCGCCCCCCACTGCACGACCGAGGAGAACTACCTCCTCCAGAAAGTCGCACGCGTCCTCGGCACCAACAACGTGGACAACCGGTCGCGGCTCTGCCACGAGGGGACCGCCCGGACCCTCGCCGAGCGACTCGGCTGGCCGGCGACGACCAACGGCCTCGCCGACGTCGGTGAGGCGGACGTGATTATCGTCGCGGGCGCGAACCCCGCCGAGCGCCAGCCCGTCGCGTTCAACAGCTTCGTCAGGCCCGCCGTCGCCGACGGGACGACGCTTGTCCACGTCGACCCGGTCGGCAACGAGACGACCAGGCTGGCCGCCCACCACGTCGCCCCGCGGCCCGGTCGGGACGCGACGGTGTTCGACCTCCTGTCCGCCCGGCTACTCGCCCGCGACGCCGTCGACCGGGCGTTCGTCGCCGACCGGACGCGGGGGTTCGAGCGGTTCAGGGAGTCGATAGCAACACTGGACCAGCGGCGGGCCGAAGCCGCCGCCGGCGTCGAAGCCGACGTGCTGGCCCGCGTGGCCGACGAACTCGCGGCCGCCGACCGCGTGGCCGCGATGGTCGGCACCGGCGTCGAGGGCGGCGCGGCCGACACCCCGGCGGCGCTGCTCGACCTCCTCATGCTTTCGGGCGACGTCGGTCGGCCCGGCACCGGGCTGTTCGTCCTCAGGGGCCTCGCGAACGAGCAGGGGGCGGCCGACGCGGGCTGTGTACCCGACCGCCTCCCCGGCTATCAGCCGGTGACCGATTCCGCGGCCCGCGACCGGGTCGCCGCGGAGTGGGGCGTGACGCCCCCGTCGACGCCCGGCAAGAACGCGCGAGAGTCGCTCGCGGCCTTCGGCGACGGGGTTCGGGGCGCGCTCGTGGTCGGTGAGAACCCCGCCGTCTCGAAGCGCGAGGAGGGGTGGCTCCGGGAGCGACTGGCCGCGCTGGACGCGCTCGTCGTCGTCGATATCATGCCGACGAGCACCACCGACCACGCCGACGTGGTCCTGCCCGCGGCGGCGGGCGTCGAGAAGTCGGGGACGCTGACGAACCTCGAACGGCGCGTCCAGCGGTTCCCGGCCGCGGTCACGCCGCCGGGCGAGGCCCGGCCGGACCTCGCAATCATCTCGGCCCTGGGGGCGCGACTGACCGGGGAGCCGGCGGCGTTCGATGACGACCCGGCGGCTGTGTTCGACGAACTGACGCGGGTCGCGCCGACGCACGCGGGACTTAGCTACGCCGCCCTCGACGCCGACGGCCAGCAGTGGCCCGCCGACGCCGACGGCGTCCTCTACAGGCAGTCGTTCGGGACGGCCGACGGGCTCGCCCCCTTCGGCACGGCGCGGTCGCTGGCGGAGCGCGACCCGGAGGACGGCCTCCACCTCGTCACCGGTGGCCGCGCGAGCGAGTTCGCCGACGACGGGGCGGCCGCGGTGCTCAGACTGGCGCCCGGCGACGCGGCCCGGCGGGACGTCGAGTCCGGCGACGAGGTGGTCGTCAGCGACGGCGAGACGGAACTGCAGGCGACGGCGCGGGTCGACGAGGGGACCCGCTCGGGGACGGTGTATCTCCCCGCAGCGGTCGCGGACCCGTTGCTCCGGTCGGGTAGCAGAGCGGTCCAGGTGCGACCGGCCACGAGGCCGTCTGACACGCCGCGATAGGCTCTCGTCGCTCTCGGGCGGTTGCGCCGGCAGTCGTCACTCTCGCTGTCCGGCGATAGGGTTCTCGCTACTGGTCGAGTACGGAAAACGGGTACACGTCGCCGCAGGCGTCTCGTCCCGCGCCGGACTTCGTCGGACCGCTCACCGACGACGGTCGTTACTTGTTGTAGCTGGTCGGAATCGGCACGACGCCGTGGAAGTCGAGGAGGTCCTCGACGACCGCCTCGATGCGGTCGAGGTTCGGCGGCAGCGTGACCGCAGGGAGGTAGAACTTCTCGGTCGGCTCGTCGGGCGTCTCGTTCGTTGGCATGCTTTCGTTCATCTCGTTTCTGTGTTGTGCCCCCATCATCATAGGGAGACGGGATGATAATTCCGCGTATTTATATGGGTAAGATATGCATGAACGTTCGTCATACTCTTTCTCGAGCGGCTACTGGCCGACCGGCGCCGCCACGGGGGCCGATGTAGTCACCTTATTATCATGCCATGGGAATATGCAACATGTTTTTATAGAGCAACTCCTTTAGCTGAGACCAGACCCGAGACATGTGCCGAATACACCCCCACAGAACCCGTAGCGGGCACGTGGCGGCCGGTCGCCCGGACGGGTGCGTATCGGGGTCGTTCGGACGTGACGGGGTCGGGTGGTCGTGCAGGCAGACAGCCGTCGCCGCGCGAGCGAGCGGACGAACTACGAGACATGGAGCACGAAACGAAACGACGGGACGGAGAGACGCATAGCCAGGTCCAGTTGCGAGTCGACAACGTCGGCGGTATCACCAGCGCCGAGGTCGCCGTCTCGGACGGAGTGACGCTGCTGTCGGGACGCAACGCGTCGAACAAGTCCTCGCTGTTGCGCGCGCTGGCCGGCGTGCTGGGCGGCCCGACACCGCCGCTGAAGAACGACGCCGAGACAGGGGGCACACACCTGCGCGTCGGCGACGCCGAGTACGACCTCGGCCTCGAACGCCGAGACGGCCGGACGGTCGTCGCTCGCTCGGACGTCTACGCCTCCTGTGACGAACTCTGTGAGCTGTTCGTCGCGCTCACGGAGTCGAACCCGATTCGGCAGGCCATCCTCGCCGGCGACGACCTCTATGACCTCCTGATGCGACCGGTCGACACGGCCGCGATACGGGCCGACATCCGTCGCCTGCGTGAGCGAAAGGACGACATCGACGCCCGGCTCGACGAACTGGACGCGATGGCAGACCGACTCCCCGGCCTCCGGACGCGCCGGGACACCCTCGCCGAGCGGCAGACGGAACTCGAATCGACGCTCCGGGCGAAGCGGGACGAACTCGAGGCCTTAGAGGACGACACCGGCGACATCGACAGCGAACTCCGGGACAGGCGCGAGGAGCGCAACGCGGTCCGAAACCGCCGCCGGACACAGGAAGACGCCATCGAATCCCTCGAGGCGGAACTCGACGACGTCACCGCGGAGCTGTCGACAGCGGAGTCGGCGGAGACCGACGCGTCGGTCGAGGACCTCTCCGCGGAACTCGACCGGCTCCACCGGCGCAAACAGGGACTGACCTCGACCATCAACACTCTCAGTCCCATCGTCGAGATGAACGCCAAGCTGCTCGACGGCGACCTCCCCGACGCGATGACGTCGGGCGACGTGGTCACGAAACTCGACCCCGACTCCCGGAGCGTCGACTGCTGGACCTGTGGGAGCACGGTCGACGAGGCACAGATAACCGACCAGGTCGAGACCATCGAGGCGCTCGTCGGCGAGAAGCGAGCGGAGCGCGACGAGGTCGCCGAGCGCATCCAGACGCTGACGGACCGACGGCGGGAACTCGAGAGCCGCGCCGACCGCATCGAACGGCTCCGGGAGCGTCGCGACGACATCGAGGCCGAACTCGACGAGCGCCGCGAGACGCTCGACGCCCTCGAATCGGAGCTGCGGGAACTGGAAGCGGACATCGAGGAACTCCAGCGAGCGGCCACGGACGACCCGGAGCGTGAGGCGCGGCTGAGCGAGCTCTACGACGACATCAGCGACCTGGAGTACGAGCGCGGGCGTGTCGTCACCGACCTCGAAACCGTCGAGGCGGAGATCGAGGAGATAGAGTCCGAACTGGTCGCTCGCGGCGACATCGAGGCCGAGCGCGAGTCGGTCGCGGCCGACCTGCGGGAGCGCCGCGAGCACATCGAGACCGTCGAAGCGGACCTCGTGAGCACGTTCAACGAGATGATGCAGGCGGTGCTCGACGCGCTCTCCTACGACGCCGTCGAGCGCATCTGGCTGGAACGACAGTCGGCGGACCACGCCTCGGACACCGCCTTCGAACTCCACGTCGTCAGAGCCACCGGCGAGGGGAGCGTCTACGACGACACCGTCGACAGCCTGAGCAAGAGCGAGCGGGAGGTCATCGGGCTCGTCGTCGCGCTGGCCGGCTACCTCGTCCACGACGTGGGCGAACAGGTCCCGTTCCTCGTCGTCGACGCCGTCGAGATGTTCGACGCCGACCGCATCGACGGGCTGATGGACCTGTTCGGCGAGCACGCCGAGTACGTCGTCGCGGCCGTCCTCCCGGAGGAGGCCGACGAACTCGCCGAGGCCTACGAGACCGTCTCGACGGAGACTTTCGCCGGGAAACCCTGAATCAGCCGTCCGTACAGGAACAGCCGCCCTCGTCGAGGAGCACGGAGAACGTGTACTCGTCGTTGCACTCCGCACAGGCCACCCGGACGCTCACCGTCACAGCGGGGGCTCCAATCGAGAGCGCCCCCTGACCGGCGAGCCGTTCGATGGTCCGCAGGGCGACCGACTCGGTGCGCGAGACGAGCTTGTGGACAGTGTTGCGCGCGTCCGTGACGGTGAGGCTGCTCTCGCGGGCGGTCCCCACGTCGAGACAGTCGTTGAGGTGGGTCCGGACGGTCTGGTAGCTCACGAAGTCGTCGCGCAGGGCGTCCGGGTCCACGCCGTTCCGACGCAGCTTCGACGCCGCGTCGACCCGTTTCCCCGCGGTGACCTCGTCGTCGGTCAGGAGCCGGTACAGGTTCGCGGGCTCGCCGTCGATGGTCTCCATCCCCGACGCCGCCATCGCCGCCCGCAGGACCGCTCGGTTGAAAAACGTCTCGAGGTCCCGCAGGCTCTCGCCGTCGGCCCACCGGTCCTCGAGGCGCTCGTCTATCGTGGTCAGTCCCCGCCGCTGTGCGACACTGTCTATCTTGCACCCATCGCCGACCTGTCCTGCCATCGCTGGACAGCTACGTGAGCATCCTATATATACGGCCGGACCGACTGCCCGCGTCGGCGGCTCTCCCCACGCTGTCTTTTCCGGCCTCGGGGCGGCTCGATACCCTCGACGGAATCGAGTTCCGGGCCTGTCGACGGCTCCGGCATCGCTCGACGGGCTCGGTAGATATGATTGGAACACTACAACTACTACTGAATACTAGAAACGTTATATATTAATACGCGGTCGCCCGTTCACTGAGAGAGATACGGCGCGTCCGTCGGCTGAAACGGTCACTGGCGGCTTACCGGCCGGGGACGGTCGGCTTCACCGCCGCTCTCACCGATGTCCTCGTCCCAGCGTGAGAGCTACCGCTATCGCTACAGGTCGGTCTCTTCTTCGGTCCGAGAATTCGGCGTTCTGGCCGCTTTTCGTGTGGGATTTTCGCGGTATCGAGATGCTCTCGTTCCGTCAGTCCGTCGCTGCTGGGCCGGACTCCGTTCCGCCAGCGGACAGTCACGGTGTCTCACTCGAAGGAACATATATCGAATTGATGTGATATACTAAGATACGACACTTACTGCTGGCGGTGACAGCCCGGCCGGTGTCGACGTCCGACCGGCGGCACGAACAATCTTTATTCGCATCGGCGCGTTGACTCCCCGTATGGATGCGTGCTGCAAGGTCGGCAGAGCGGTCGAGAAATACCAGCTTCATCGCGCCATCGGCGAGCAGAGCATCGACGAGTATCTGGTCGCGCGGTGGTCGGGCCGGGGCGACTACTCGGCGACGGGGCTCCGTCCGCTCAAAGACTGGTTCAACCACCGGCTGCTCAAACAGGTGTACACCGAACACGGCCGGAACGCGCTGGACACGCGCGTCGAGTCGGACTACGAGGCGCTGACAGACGACACGACGGCGCTCCCGTTGCTCGACGACCTGGCGGCGGACGGCATCGACGGCGAAGCGCTCCGCTCGGACTTCGTCTCGACGGCGACGCTCTACCGGCACTTCACGGAGTGTCTGGACGAGTCCAAATCCGACGACACCGCGGAACCGTCGACGTCCGACTGGGAGGTCGACAAGATAGCGTACGCGAAGGACATCGTCCGGACGAACGTCGAGGAGAGCCTCCGCTCGCTGGAGAACAAACGCCGGCTCCCCAGGGGTTCGGACGCGGAAATCAAGACCGACATCGTCCTGGGCTGTCCGGACTGTTCGACGCAGGTCGGCCTCGAACGGGCGCTCGAACGGGGGTACGTCTGCGACGAGCACATGGGGCCGGAGCCCGAATCGTCGACCGTCGAGGAGAACGCGTAGCGGGCGCCGTTTACAGTGGTTTGATATGCTTGGTTCCACTGGTTAGCATACGATGTGGGATATCACCGTTTCGAATATCGCGGGCATTCAGGCGGCCGACGCCACGCTGGCGGACGGGCTCAACGTCGTGCAGGCGTCGAACTTCATGGGCAAATCGAGTTTCATGAGCGCCCTCCAGACGGTCATGGGGACGACCGGGCTGTACGGCGACTCGCACCCGCTCACCGAGGGCGCTACGGAGGGACAGGTGACTCTGGAGACGGCCGACGACGACTACGAGGTGCGACTGCGGCGGACGGAGTCGGGCGCGATTGCGCGCGAGGGGACCCCCGTCCTGTCCGACGAGACCGACCGGACCTGTGCCCGGCTGTTCGCCTTTCTGGGCGAGAACAACCCGATTCGCGCCCGCGTCCGAAACGGCGAGGACATCACGTCGCTGTTGCAGGCGCCTCTCGACATCGAGAACATCGACGAGCAGATAGCGACGCTCAGACAGCAGCGAGCGGCGACGGAACGACAGCTAGAGGAGGCCGAACAGGCGGCGTCGAACATCCCCTCGGTGACGGAGGCTATCACCACGCTCGAAAGCGAACTCGAGGAGCTCCGCGAGCGACGGGACGACCTCGCCGAGCGCGCCGCCGCGGAGTCGTCGGCCGATACCGCCGCGAGCGACGATATCGCGGACCACCGGAGCCAGTTGCAGGCGACCGAACGGACGATTTCGCGGCTGGACAAGCAGATCGAACGGACCGAAACACAGCTCCAGTCGAAGCGGGACGAGCTGGCGGCGCTCGATATCCCCGACGAGCCGTCGGTGACGGCAGACATCGAGGAGAAAGAAGCCAAGATAGAGACGCTCGACCTCCGGATAGACCTGCTGGAAGGGCTCCACCGGGCGAACCAGCGCGTTCTCGAAGAGGACGAAGTGGAACTGGTGTCGTCGGTCGAGCGCGGTCTCGTGGCGGACGAAATCGGTTGCTGGGTCTGTGGGGCCTCGACGGCGAGCGACGACATCGAGGCGAAACTGGCGTCGATGGCGGACCAGCTCGACTCGCTACGGGAGGAGCGAACGGCGCTCCAGGACGAAATCGCCACTATCGAGGCCAGAAAAGAGGAGATAGAGCGCAAGCGACGCCGCGAGACAGAACTGGAGGACACCATCGGCGGCCTCAGAGCGGACCTCGACGAACTCAGGAGCGACCACCAGCAAGCCCTGGACCGCAAGGAGCGACTGACCGACGAACTGGACGCGCTCAGGGAAGCCGCCGCGGAGGCGGAGACCGAAGTGAACGAGGAGCTGACCGACGTGAAAGCGGAGATACGGACCCGGGAAGACGAGCTCGCCGAACAGCGCTCCCGGCTTGACGCCCTGGAGGACCAGCGCGACGCCGCCGACGACTTAGCGGAGCGGAAGGAGGAACTCGATACGGAGATCAGGGAGCTGCGCGACCGGAAGACCGAGAAACAGTGGGAACTGAAAGACCAGTTCGACACGGCGATGACCGACGCCATCGAGCGGTTCGCGCCCGGTTTCGACGGCGCCAGGCTGAACGTCAAGACCGACCAGCGAAACGAGATCGAGGCGTTCGAACTCGTCATCGCGCGTGACGGGCGGGAGACGGAGATCGGCAATCTGAGCGAGGGCGAGCAGGAACTCGTGGGCATCCTCGTCGCGCTGGCCGGCCACCGGACCTTCGACGTGGGCGAGCGGGTCCCCGTGGTGTTGCTCGACGGCATCAGTCAGCTGTCGGCGGAGAACCTCCGACTCCTGACGGAGTATCTGGCGGACACGAGCCCGATTCTCGTCACGACCGCCTACCCCGAGGCCGGGGAGTTCGGCGGCCACCGGATATCGCCCGACAGCTGGCGGACCATCTCCGACGGCGAGCCGTCGACCGCGTAGCCGGTAGATGAAACAGCATAACGCTGTTTCAGAAACGGCGGGACGACGACCCCATTTGAAACGGCTTAAGCCTGTTTCAACACGCCCGGCGCCGGTACTCTCCCCGCTCGTTCTGCCCTGCCGACACGACGGCCGCCCGTCGAACTGTGTTTACCAATACTGAACGATAGGCGACCATCGCACACCGAACGGGTCGGCCGACACCGGTCGTCACGAGGGCCATGTGACGCGCTGCTCCGTAATTTGTGTTAACACCTGCCAGACACGATGGGCTCCGGACCTGCGCGTCTTCAGGCCGAAACCCCGTTTCGGGCCGCGCTATCGTTCACTATTACTGAATGCGGGGTCACTGTCGGCGCATCTCCTGTCGGACTTTGTTCGCCGCGCTCACGAGCAGCCCGGGGATGTCCTGCTGGAACTGTTTCCCGGACAGACTGCCGTCGTCGCTGGCGACGAAGATGCTGCCCACGAGCGAGCTATCGGAGAACCCCGCCGCCAGTCCGCTCGCCTCGGTCTGCCACTCCTTGCGGTCGGCGGCCACGCCGCGCGTGCGGACTTGGTCTAGCTGGTCGCGCAGCGCGGACTCGTCCGCGAGCGTCTCCGGCGTGAACTGCTCGTACTCGACGGTGTCGAGGACGTCGTCGAGCCGGGACTCGGACAGTTCGGCGAGTATCGCCTTGCCCGGCGCGCTGGCGTGGAGCGGGAGCCGCTGGCCGCTCTCGACTGACAGCGTCCCCGTCCGCTGTCCGCCGGTGCCGTACAGGCAGATGACCTCGTCGCGTTCGAGGACCGCGAGCCCGGCGGCCAGCCCGGAGCCGTTCGAGAGCCGGTCGACTTCCGCTCTCCCCGTCCGGTAGAAGGGGACGCTCGCCCGCACGCTCGTACCTATCTCCAGAAATCGGAGGCTGACGCGGTACGTTCTGTCTTCTTTGACGACGAGGCCCAACCGTTCGAGCGTCTGCAGATGGTTGTGGACCGAGCTCTTCGAGAGGTCGAACTCCCTCGCGATTTCGGTCAGCGGTGCCGTCCCCAGCTCCAGCACTCGCTCCAGAACGCGGACGCTGGTCGCGGTGGCTTTGACGCGCGTGTCCGGCCTATCGTTCATGATTAATACACTCCGTTCTCGGCACATAAGTTTGTTCACTATTACTGAACGGCCGCGCGTCACCACTCGGCGATGCTGCCGTCGTCGTGGTACCACGTCGGGTTCTGCCACTCGATACTGGCGCCGGACTTCTCCCGCAGATACGCCTCGTCGATGTCGATACCGAGTCCGGGCCTGTCAGGGGGTGTCGCGTAGCCGTCGTCAAAGCTGAACGCGTCTGGTTCGCTCAGATACTTCAACAGTTCGTTCTCCGACGGCGCGTGGATGTTGAGGTTCTGTGCCTGGACGATGGCGTTGGGCAGGGTGATGTCGAGGTGGAGACAGGAGGCCAGTGATACCGGTCCCAGCGGACAGTGCAGCGAGACGAGGACGTCGCGGCCTTCGGCCGCGGTCGCGATTTTCTGTACCTCGGAGATACCGCCGGCGTGGGACGGCGAGGGCTGGACGACGTCGACCCCGTCGACTACCGCCGCTCGATTGAACTCCCAGCGCGAGTACATCCGCTCGCCCATCGCGAGGGGGACGCTGGTCTGTCCCTGGAGACGCGGGAGCCGGTCGACGTTCTCCGAGAGGACGGGCTCCTCGAAGTACATCGGGTCGAACGGCTCCAGTTCCGCGGCGACCCGCCTGGCCATGCCGCTGTTGACCCGGCCCCGCAGGTCGACGATAACGTCCACGTCGTCCCCGACGGCCTCGCGGACCGCCCCCACGCGGTCGGCCGCCTGTCTGACCGCCGCCGGCGTGTCCAGCGGGCGGAGCTGGGAGACGGCCGCGAGCTTCACCGTCCGATAGCCGCCCTCGACGGCTTCCGCCGCGGCGTCGGCGACGGCGGCCGGCGTCTCCCCGCCGACCCACTGGTAGACGCGGACCTTGTCCCGGGCGCGACCGCCGAGCAGGTCGTACACCGGCGCGCCGTAGTGTTTCCCCTTGATGTCCCACAGCGCCTGGTCGATGCCGCCGATGGCGCTCATCAGAATCGGCCCGCCCCTGAAGTGCCGGCCCCGGTACATCCCCTGCCAGTGGCGCTCGATTTCGAGCGGGTCCTTCCCGAGGAGGTACTTCTCCAGCATCTCGGTCACCGCCGCTCGCGTCGTCCTGGCGTGGCCCTCGATGATTGGCTCGCCCCACCCGGCGATGCCCGCGTCCGTCTCGAGTTTCAGAAACACCCACCGCGGCGGGACCTCGAACAGTTCGTAGCCAGTTATTTGCATGCCCCAACCACCGGCTGGGGCGACAATAAAGCTGTGTGGGCGGGCGTCAGGGCGTCGGCGCCGTCGCCTGCTTCTCGCGGAGCCGTTTCAGGGTGTCCATGCGCTCGTCCCAGACGTCGAACATCATCTCGTAGGACTCGCGGTAGAACGAGTACCACTCGTCGTACTTGGGGACGTTCTCCGCGTTGGGTTCGAAGCGGTCCCCGTAGGTAACTGTCTGGTCGACGGCGTCCTCGAGGTCGTCGTACTCGCCCAGCGCGACGCCGACCATCAGCGCGACGCCTTTCGCGCCCAGTTCGTCGCCGCCGGGCAGGACGATGGGGGCGTCCAGACAGTCGGCGAACATCTGACACCAGAACTCAGAGCGGGAGCCGCCGCCGCTTATCATCACGCGGTCGGATTCCACGTCGATGTGCTCGAAGGAGTCTTTCATCGCCAGCGCGACCCCCTCGTAGATGGCCCGCATCAGGTGCTTCTGGGAGTGCTCGGGCGAGAGCCCGATGAACTGCGCCCGGGCGCTGGTCTTGAGGAACGGGTGGCGTTCCCCCGACGTGCTGAGATACGGGTGGTACAACAGTCCGTCGGAGCCGACGGGGACGTCCTTTATCTCCTCCTCCACGTCGGCGTACTCCCGGTGGTTGGCGATGTTGTCGTACGACCAGTCGATGTTGGGCGTGCCGGCCATCGACGCCATCGAGCGCAGATAAAAGCCCTCGTCGACGGCGAGGGTGAACCCGCGGCCGTGGAGTTCGTCGGGCGCCTCGGTCAGGACGGTCTGGTTGAGCGAGGTGGTGCCGACGATAGAGGAGCTCTCGCCGGGGCGGACCGCGCCGCTCCCGACCGCACAGGCCGGGATGTCGAAGGTGCCGGAGATGACCGGCGTCCCCTCGGGCAGGCCCGTCTCGACGGCCGCCTCGGCCGTGACCTCGCCGATGACGTTTGTCGGCGCTTCGAGCCGCGGGAGCATCTCCTCGATTCCCTCGGCGTCGGTCAGTTCCAGCACCTCGTCGGAGTACTCCATGGCCTCGACGTCGAGGAAGGGCAGCGTCGCGTCGCTGTAGTCCATCGTCCGCTCGCCGGTCAGCTTGTACTTCAGCCAGTCCTTGCAGTAGAAGACGGTGTCAGCCTCGTCGAGCACCTCGGGCTCGTTCTCGTGGAGCCACTGGATGATGGGAAGGGTGACGCCCGGGAAGACGTCGGTCCCTGTCACCTCCCGGATGGTGTCGGCGCGGCCGTCTTCGACCCACTCGTCGACGATGTCGGAGGCGCGGCCGTCAGACCAGAGGATGGCGTCCCGGACCGGGTCGCCCTCCTCGTCGATGAGCCAGCAGCCGTCGCCCTGGCCGGTGATGCCGATGCCCAGCACCTCGTCCTCGTCGTCGAGGTCGTCGACGACCCCGCTGATGACCGTCGCCGTCTTCTTCCAGTTGGTGGTCATGTTCTGCTCTTGCCACCCTGACTCGGGGTTCTCGACGGGGTTCTCGATGGTCGAAATCTCTACTTCGTCGCCGTCCAGGTCGTAGGCTGCGGCTTTGAGGTTACTCGTACCCGCATCTACGCCTATGAGCACGCGACTCATACAACTCACAAATCACTAAGCGCCGATATATAATTGTATGCATTTATCATACGCCTTTCAATAGGGCGACCGCTCGGTCGCCAGCGCGGCGTCACAGCGCTTGGCCCATCCCATAAACACTAGTACCCCCACTACGATATGGGGTGTATGCGGACCGAAGAAGCCAAAGCAGCAGTCAGTGAGCTGGGCCGCCGGATGCTCGACGACGGCCTCACGAAGGGAACGGGCGGTAACATCAGTGTCAAGACCGAGGACGGTACCGTCGCTATCAGCCCCTCGGGGATGGCCTACGACGACATCGGCGTCGATGACGTCCCCGTCGTCGACATCGACGGCGAACAGGTAGCGGGCGAGAAGAAGCCCTCCAGCGAGTTCCGGATGCACACGGACGTGTTGCGCGAGCGCGACGACGTGGGCGCTATCGTCCACAACCACTCGCCCTACGCCAGCACCTTCGCCAGCATCGACGAACCGGTGGAGGCCTCCCACTACCTCATCGCCTTCATCGGCGACGAGATTCCGGTGGCGTCATACGAGACATACGGCACCGCCGAACTGGCCGAGGTCGCCCTCGAGACGCTGGGCGAGGAGTACAACGCCTGTCTGCTGGAGAACCACGGCGTCCTCGCGACGGGCGCGACCGCCGAGAAGGCCTACGAGGTGGCGCTGATGGTGGAGTACTGTGCCCGCATCCACTACCAAGCTCGCTCCATCGGCGAGCCCGAACTCCTCTCCGACGGGGAGATAGACACTCTGTTAGAGCGGTTCGCGAACTACGGCCAGGTCGAGGAGGGCGACGAGCGCGCGAGTGTGTCGGCCTCCGGCGACGTCTCCGAGGACCGTCTGCAGGCCATCCGGCCCCAGCGCGAGGCCGTCGCCGACCACGGCCGGAAGATGCTCCACCAGGGGCTGACCGAGGGCACCGGCGGCAACATCAGCACGCAGGACGGCGACCTCGTCGCCATCAGCCCCTCGGGGATGCCCTACGACGACATCGACCCCGAGGACGTGGCCGTCGTCGACCTGGCGGGCGACCACGTCGCCGGCGAGAAGAAACCGTCCAGCGAGGTCCGGATGCACACCGGCATCCTCCGCGAGCGCGACGACGTGGGCGCCGTGGTCCACAACCACTCGCCCTACGCCAGCACCTTCGCCAGCCTCGGCCGGCCGGTCGACGCCTCCCACTATCTCATCGCCTTCGCGGGCGACCAGATTCCGGTCGCCGGCTACGCGACCTACGGCACGCAGGCGCTCGCGGACCTCGCTCTAGAGACGCTCGGCGAGGAGTACAACGCCTGTCTGCTGCAGAACCACGGCGTCGTCGCCACCGGCGAGACCGTCGCCGAGGCGTTCGAGGTGGCGCTGATGGTGGAGTACTGTGCCCGCATCCACTACCAGGCGCTCAACATCGGCGAGCCGTCGCTGCTGGCCGACGCCGAGATAGACACCCTGCTCGACCGCTTCGCGCACTACGGCCAGCAACACTGATGACCGACCGACGGGAGGTCGCGAAAGCGGCCGCCGAGCGCGGGGCGAACGTGGCCATGGACGCCTTCGAGACGGACGTGGCCACGCGGGAGAAAAGCGGCAAGGTCGACGTCGTCACCGAGGCCGACGAGGCCGCTCAGGACGCGGTCATCGAGGCGATTCGGGAGTCCTATCCCGACGAGCCTATCGTCGGCGAGGAGGGCGACCAGCGAAAGACGGTGCCCGAGTCGGGGCCCGCGTGGATAATCGACCCTATCGACGGGACGAACAACTTCGTCCACGGCGTGGGCCGCTGGGGTACCGCCGTGGCCTGCGTCGAAGACGGCGAGCCGGTGACGAGCGTCGTCACCGTCCCCGCACTGGACGAGCAGTACGTCGCCGACGCCGACGGCGTGTGGCTGAACGGCGAGCCAATCGGCGTCAGCGACCGCTCGGACCCGGACGCGTTCGTCGTCGCCGTGACGCTGCGGTACACGAACGGACTGCGCGAGGCGTACGCCGCGCTCGTGGGGTCGATTATCGAGTCGTTCGACCAGTTCCAGCGTGTCGGCTCGACGCAGTTCACGCTCGCGCTGCTGGCGCGTGGTAGCCTCGACGTGGTCGTCGGGCTGGGCGAGGCGAACCCGTGGGACACCGTGGCGGGCGTCCAGTTGATTCGACAGGCCGGCGGGACCGTCACCGACGTGTCCGGCGAGCCCTGGCGACACGACAGCGAGGGGCTGGTCGCGACCAACGGCGCCGCCCACGACGCCGTGCTGGGCCGACTGGCCGTCGACGGGACGGACGCCGAATCGGACTGAGCCCGCCTCAAGTCACCGCGACACGCGGCCCCCGGCGCTCAGTGCCACTGCCGCGAGAGTTCGACCGCCTCCCGCCACCGCTCGTACTGGGCGTCCATCTCCTCGGGGTCGGCCGCCGGTTCGAACCGCCGTTCGAGCCGCCAGCGGTCCCGAATCGTCGCCTGGTCCGGCCAGACGCCCGTCGCCAGCCCGGCCGCGTAGGCCACGCCCAGCGCCGTCGTCTCGAGCACTTCGCCGCGGTCCACGTCGACAGAGAGCACGTCGGCCATCCGCTGACAGAGGTAGTCGTTCTCGGCCATCCCGCCGTCGACGCGGATGGCGTCGATGTCGAGGCCGCTGTCGGCCCGCAAGGCGTCGATGGCGTCCCGCGTTCGGTAGGCGATGCCGTCCAGCGCGGCTCGCACCAGCGTCTCACGGCTGGTCCCGCGTTCGAGCCCGAAGATAGTGCCCCGGGAGGCGGGGTCCCAGTACGGCGTCGCCAGCCCCTGGAACGTCGGGACGAAGAACACGTCGCCCGGCTCGTCGGCGTCCCGGGCCATCGCCGCGGTGTCGGCGATGTCGTCGACGACGCCGAGTTCTTCGAGCCACGCCAGCGCCTGGCCGCCGGTGAATATCTCGCCCTCCAGCGCGTAGCAGGGCGCTTCGCCCGTCCGCTGGTAGCCGACGGTCGTGTTCGCCCCGTGTTCGCTGACGAGCATCTCCTGGCCGACGTTCATCTGCATCACGCAGGACGTTCCGACCGTGTGTTTCACCTCGCCGGGCTCGTAGCGCGCCTGGCCGAACAGCGCCGCCTGCTGGTCGCCCAAGACGCCGGCGACGGGAATCTCGGCGTCGAGGAACCCGTCGGCGTCGGTCGTGCCGTGGTAGTCCTCGTCGATGGACGGCCGAACTTCGGGCAGCATCTCGCGGGGGACGCCGAACTCCTCGAGCAAGGCGTCGTCCCACGTGAGCTCGGCGATGTCGAACAGCATCGTTCGGGAGGCGTTGGTCACGTCGGTGACGTGCTCGCCGGTGAGGTTCCAGACGAGCCACGTGTCGATGGTCCCGAACAGCAGTTCGCCCGCTCTCGCCCGCTCGCGGGCGTCCTCGACGGTGTCCAGAATCCACTCCAGTTCACCGGCGGAGAAGAAGGGGTCCGGTTCCAGCCCGGTGGTCTCCCGTATCTGGCCTTCCCAGCCGTCAGCGACGAGTCGTTCGATGCGTTCCGTGGGGCGTTTGTCCTGCCAGACGATGGCGTTGTAGACGGGGTCGCCCGTCTCGCGGTCCCAGACTATCGTCGTCTCGCGCTGGTTCGTGATACCCAGGGCCTCGATGTCGGCCGCGTCGGTGCCGGTCGATTCCAGCACCTCCCGTAACACCGCCTGGGTGTTCTCCCAGATTTCCGTCGGGTCGTGCTCGACGTGGCCCGGTTCCGGGTAGTACTGTTCGTGGTCTCGGGACGCGCTGGCGACCTGCTGGCCCCCCTCGTCGAACAGGTAACACTTCGTCGCCGCGGTCCCCTGGTCGATGGCACCGATTAGCATGACTCGGAAACACCATCCGCAGTTTCTTATCAGCGAGATATAATTATTCGGGTGGGCGGCCCGCCGTCAGGCGCCCGGGGGCGCTCCACACTCGTCCGCCGATTCGCTCGTTACCGAGCGTTCCCACACAACAATAATTATAGTACCGGCCTCCTAACCGTGATAGCATATGAGCCAGTCAGTCGTCGTTATCGGCGGCGGAGCCACCGGTACGGGCACCGCCCGTGACCTCGCCATGCGGGGATTCGACGTGACGCTCGTCGAGCGGGGCAACCTCACGGAGGGGACCACGGGCCGGACCCACGGGCACCTCCACAGCGGCGGCCGGTACGCCGTCTCCGACCAGGAGAGCGCCATCGACTGTATGCAGGAGAACCGCATCCTCCACGACATCGCCGGCCACTGCATCGAGGACACCGGGGGGTTGTTCGTCCAGTTGGAGGGCGACTCGGACGAGTACTTCCAGAAGAAGCTGGAGGGGTGTGCGGAGTGTGATATCCCGACGGAGGTCATCTCCGGCGAGGAGGCCCGCCGCCGGGAGCCCTATCTCACGGAGGACGTCGAGCGGGCCATCTGGGTTCCCGACGGCGCCATCGACCCCTTCCGTCTGGCCGTCGCCAACGCCGCCGACGCCGTCTCCCACGGCGCGCGCATCGAGACCCACGCCGAGGTGGCCGACCTGCGCGTCGAGGACGGCCGCGTGACCGGCGTCGAGTTCGAGCGACAGGGGCCGAACTACCTGGGCGAGGGCAACGAGGGCGACCGCGAACTCGTCGAGAGCGACTACGTCGTCAGCGCCACCGGCGCCTGGGCGGGCCAGCTGGCGGCGATGGCCGACATCGAACTGGAGATGGCCATCTCGAAGGGCGCGATGGTGGTCACGAACGTCCGGCAACTCGACACGGTCATCAACCGCTGTCTCCCCAAGGGCGAGGGCGACACCATCATCCCCCACGAGACGACGGTCCTGCTCGGCGCGAACGACGACCCGGTCGACGACCCGGACGACTACCCCGAGGAGCAGTGGGAGGTCGACATGATGATAGATATCGCCTCTGAGATGGTTCCCGCGGTCGAGGACGCCAGGATGATTCGCGCCTACTGGGGGGTCCGCCCGCTGTACGACCCGAACCCCGAGGCGGACAAAGACCCGGGCGAGGTGACGCGGAACTACTTCGTACTGGACCACAGCGAGGACGGCGTCGACGGCTTCACCTCTATCGTCGGCGGAAAGCTCACGACGTACCGGGAGATGGCCGAGTCGGTGACCGACCACGTCTGTGAGCAACTGGGCGTCGACGCGGTGTGTCGCACGGCCGAGGAACCGCTGCCGGGCAGCTCGGACCCGGCCGCGCTGGACGCCCACATGGACGAGTTCGACCTGCGCTCGCCCATCGCCCGGCGCAGCGGCCAGCGACTGGGCGACCGCGCCCCCGAGGTACTCGACGTCGACGGCCCCAACCCGACGGTGTGTGAGTGCGAGGGCGTCACCCGCGCGGAGATACGGGACGCCATCGAGGGGTGTGGCGCGGACCTAAACGGCGTCCGCCTGCGAACGCGGGCGTCGATGGGCAACTGCCAGGGGGGGTTCTGTACCCACCGGATGGGCGCCGAGCTGTTCGACGAGTTCGGGCAGCCGACCGCGAGAGACGCCATCGACGAGCTCTACCAGGAGCGCTGGAAGGGCCAACGGCACACCCTCTGGGGCGAACAGCTCTCCCAGGCCATGCTGAATCACATGCTCCACGCGACGACGATGAACCACGACGCCGACCTCGCCGTCACCGGCGACGAGGTGGACTTCGCCGCCTTCGACGGCGGGGTCGAAGTCGGCGGCGACTCCGGAGCGGCCGACGTGGCCGCCGACGGAGGGCGACATGGCGATTGAGTGCGAGGTACTGGTGGTCGGGGGCGGACTGGCGGGAATCACGGCCGCGATATCGGCCGCTCGCGACGGGGCGGACGTCCGGCTGGTCTCGCACAAGAAATCGTCGCTCAGGCAGGCCTCGGGACTCGTCGACGCGCTGGGCTACGTCCCGCCGGCAACCGACATCGACGACCAGGCCGACTACATCTCACAGGCGCGCAAGGACTTCCGCGAGGTCAGGGCGAACCGGGGCGAGTACCGGGGGCCGCTGGAGACCCCCTACGAGGGAATCGACGACCTGCCCGACACCCACCCCTACTCGCTGGTCGGCGCGGACGCGCTCCGGGAGGGACTGGCGCTGTTCGACGACCTCACCGGCGAGGCGTACCTCGGCGGCCACACCGACCGCAACGCGCTGGTCCCGACCTTCGGCGGTTCGCTCAAGCCCACGGCGCGGTACCCGCGGGCCGCGGCGGCGGGACTGGCGAGCGACGACCGCCCGATGCTGGTCGTCGGCTTCCGGTCGCTGACGGATTTCGACGCGGGGCTGGTCGCGGAGGCCCTCGCGGCGGCCGGCGTCCCCTTCCCGGTCGAGGGCGCCGAGGTCCCCTTCGCCGAGTCGTTCCCGGCCGACGCGAAAGTGACACGGCTGGCGAAGGCGCTCGACCACGACGAGGTCATCGGTCGGAAATCGGCGCGAGCGGCCCTCGCCGACGCGGTCGCCCTGCACCTCGACGGCGCCGAACGGGTCGGCTTCCCCGCCGTGTTGGGCGACGACCACGCCGACGAGGTGCGGGCCGACCTCGCCGACCGACTCGGGGCCGACGTGTTCGAACTCCCGATGGGACCGCCCAGCCTCCCCGGCCTCCGGCTCGAAGACCGGCTCTACGCCGCCCTCGACGACGCCGGCGTCCGCTTCGAGACCGGGAACCCGGTCGTGGGGTACGAGACCGACCGGAGCGGCGACCGCGTGGCGTCGGTGCTGGTCGAGCGGAAGGGGCGGGACGTGCCCTACGCCGCCGAGTCGTTCGTCCTCGCGACGGGCGGCCTCGTCGGGAAGGGTATCGCGTCCGACCGAGAGCGGGTCCGCGAGCCGGTCTTCGACTGTCACGTCCCCCAGCCCGATGACCGCTACGACTGGTTCGTCGACGACGTCTTCGGCGACCAGCCCTACGCCCGCTTCGGCGTGCGGCCCGACGAGTCGATGCGCCCCCTCGACGCCGACGGAAGCGCCGAGTTCGAGAACCTCCACGCGGCCGGGGCGGTGGTCGGCGGGGCCGACGTAGCCCGCGAGAAATCGGCGAGCGGCGTCTCGCTGGCGACCGGCGTGGTCGCCGGCCGGGAAGCCGCCGAGCGACCTGCGATGTCGACGGAGACACACAGATGACACCAGACGACGACATATCAGACCCAGACGTTGAGCGCGCGACGGACGGCGGGGTGAGCGCGGGCGCGGTCGACGAGCGCCCCTCGTCCGAGACGGAGTTCGTGGACGTCTTCGAGGAGGGCGACCTCGACCTGCGGGCCGGCGCCGACAACTGCTACAAGTGTACGACTTGCGACATGTCCTGCCCGGTCGCGGAGGTCGACGAGGAGTTCCCCGGGCCGAAGTTCCAGGGCCCCGAGCAGTGGCGCCTGAAACGCAAGGAAGACGAGGACATCGACGACTCCATCATGTCCTGTTCGAACTGTATGCGCTGTGACTCGGCCTGTCCCTCGGGCGTGCCGCTCTCCCAGATGCACAACGAGGCCCGCGGGGAGTACGTCGACGAACAGATGTCGACGCTGTCGACGGAGTACTGGCGCAACCGCATCCTCTCGAACTACCGTACGTCCGCCGCTATCGCCAGCAAGGTGCCCCGCCTCGCCAACTGGGCGATGAACTTCGGTCCGGCCCGCTGGCTCATGGAGCGGACGCTGGGCGTCACGAAAGAGCGGGAGTTCCCAGATTTCGCCACGGAGACGTTCCGCGAGTGGTGGACGGAGCGGGGCGGCGCCGCCGTCGAGAACCCCGACAAGCGGGTGGCGTACTTCCACGGCTGTTACTCCAACTACAACACGCCGGAGGTGGCGAAGTCGATGGTCCGGGTGTTCGAACAGTTCGGCTACGAGGTCATGGTCCCGCCCCAGGGCTGTTCGGGTACACCGATGTTCGCCAACGGGATGCTCGACGACGCCCGGCGCCACGCCGAGACCAACGTCGCGGAGCTGGCCGCGGCCATCGACGACGGCGCCGACATCGTCGCCTCCTGTACGTCGTGTTCGCTCTCGCTTCGCCAGGAGTACCCCGAACTGTTCGATATCGACCGTATCGAGGACGTGGCCGAGAACACCTTCGAGGCCATGGAGTACCTGCGCATCTACGAGGATATCGAGGGCGAGTTAGCCGACGCCGAACTCGGCGGCGAAGCCTTTGCTTACCACGGCCCCTGTCACGCCCGCAATCAGGGGCTGCACCGCCAGGCGGTCGAGTTGTTCGACGACGTGGACGGCGTCCTCGTCGAGGACGTGGGCGACTCCTGCTCGGGCATCTCTGGCACCTACGGCTGGAAGGAAGAGAAGTACGAGAAGTCGATGACCATCGGCGAGGAGATGTTCGAGCATATGGACCACGCCGAGGGCGACGTGGGAATGACCGAGTGTCCCACCTGTGCGATGCAGATGGAACACGGCACCGGCTACGAGATTCGCCACCCCCTCGAACTGCTGGACGACGCGCTCGTCCGGTAGCCCGAGACGGGGGCTTTATCTGGGGTGGCTGAGACGGTTTAGGTGCATGGTCGAATCCATCCCCCTGGAGACAGCGGTGTCTCTCATCGAAGCGGCAGAGGAGCGCGCCGAGGAGATAGACAACCCGATGGTCGTCTGCGTGGCTAACAGCGAGGGGAACCTCATCGCCCAGCACCGCATGGACGGCGCGTGGCTGGCCTCGGTGAACATCTCGAAGAACAAGGCCTACACGTCGGCCGCGCTGGACATGCCGACCCACGCGCTCGCCGAACCGTCCGAGCCCGGCAACTCGCTGTACGGGCTCGACACCCGCGACGAGGGCCGGATGGTCGTCTTCGGCGGTGGCTACCCGCTGGAACGGGACGGCGAGGTCGTCGGCGCTATCGGCGTCTCCGGCGGCGAGGTGTCCCAGGACCGCGACGTGGCCGAGGCCGGCGTCGCACGCTGGGACGAACTGAACGAGTAACGCGAGCGAAGCGAGCGTACGACAGCCGGGGCCGTCAGCGACGGCTGTGAGGCCGAGAGCGCTGGTTCCGGCGATACTTTTAGCGTGGTGCCTGCGAAAGCCAGGGTATGGTGTCGGTTACCATCTGGAACGAGTACATTCAGGAGCGCGCCGAAGACGACGTCGACGCCGTCTACCCCGACGGTATCCACGCCCCCATCCGCGACGCACTGGCGGCGGCGGGTCACGAGGTCCGCGTCGCGACCTACGCCGAACCCGACCACGGCCTGACGCCCGACGTCCTCGACGAGACGGAGGTGCTCGTCTACTGGGAACACCGCGCGCACGACCACGTCGACGACGCGGTCGTCGACCGCATCTGCGAGCGCGTCTACGACGGGATGGGCTTTATTCCGCTGCACTCGGCGCACTTCTCGAAGCCGTTCAAGCGGCTCATGGGGACGCCCTGTTCGCTGGACTACCGGGAGTCGGCCGAGCGAGAGCGGCTCTGGACCGTCGACACCGGCCACCCCATCGCCGACGGGCTGGACGAGTCGTTCGTCCTCCCGGAGACGGAGATGTACAGCGAGCCATTCGCGGTGCCGGAACCCGACAGGCTGGTCTTCGTCTCGTGGTTCGAGGGCGGCGAAGTGTTCCGTTCGGGCTGCTGTTACCGGCGCGGTAACGGCCGTATCTTCTACTTCCGGCCGGGCCACGAGACATACCCCGTCTACGAGGAACCGGTCGTCCACGAGGTGCTCGACAACGCCGTCCGGTGGGCCGCGCCGCGGACCGACGCGCCCGTCGCCCGCGACAACAGCGCCGTCGAACCGGCCGAGTAGCGCCTCGCGTCGCGTGCCCGGTGCCGGTCGCCGGTTTCACGACGGAGTCCCCTCTCGGTGGCGACTCACCACAGTGACGAGGGCACCGGCACTCCCACGCCCGGGAGAGCCTGATTTGTGCCCGTGGAGCGACATCGCCGTGCCCACCCACATACGGGCACACTCTACAAATATATAATATTTAGATACTATATGAAAGCTAGACATGTCTGTTGCCAACCTGGCTGACTGGCCGACAGTGACCGCGCCCGCAGCGCCGTTCGACGAAAGGGGGCACAGACCGTCGCAGAGCCGTCAGGTCGAGGAAGCAGTGATACGGCGCCGAGGCGTGGGAGACGAACCTTCTCCGAGCGACTGGGACTCGAGAAACTTCAGAGGACCTCTCTATCACCTGTAATCGGCTGTCTTTCCCGGACGCACCGTCGGTGTACATCGGTTGCGATATTCACATAGGCGACACTGAATCGAAGTATCTGAAAAATTATAGAAACTCGAAAATAATGATTACTGACATGATACCGAACGAACTGATGCGGCCGACGCGTGGCCCGTTGGGTCGGCACCCAAGCGTCACCAGGCTGACTGTGAGAGCGAGCCGGCGTGCACCGGACAGTCCGCGTTCAGCAACGAGATAGGCTCATACTGAAATCACGACAGCACGTGCGGACGACTCCTGCATTTATTGCCGCGAATGTGGGTATCGTCTATGACTAACGGACGTAACTAGGTACTGTTCGCGTAAAAATAACGTACCGTAGACAAACCTCGTAACGGAGCGAACGAATGTGCCTCTGAGCTATTGCTTCTCGGTATCTCCCTGTTCTACTACCACAGTTTTTAATGTACATAATTCGCTAGTATGTGTGCGTATGTCTATCAGTCGCAAACAAAGCCGCTCGGACGGCTCGCTAACCACAGACGCGACTCGAGAGGTTATGGCGCGATGACGGGCAAGGACGCCGAGTCGGCGCTCTCCCGCCGCCGGGTCCTGCAGGGGGCCGGGGCCGCCGCGGTCGCCGGGCTGGCCGGCTGTGGCGGCGGCGACGGTGGGGACTCTGGGACCAACGAAATCGAACTACTCCACGCCTGGTCTTCCGGCGACGGCAACGCCGCTATCGAGGCGCTCATCGGGGGGTTCCAGGAGGCCCATCCGGACATCGAGTTCGCCGAGGAGCCGGTCAACGGGGCCGCCCGCTCGAACCTCGACCAGGTCATCCAGAACCGACTTCAGGCCAGCGACCCGCCGAGCACGTTCCAGACCTGGCCGGGCAAGACTCTGGAGAAGTTCGGCGACTCCTACGCGGACATCGAGGGCGATGTCTGGAACGACGACCTGAAGAACAACTACCTGGAGGGTCCCCAGGCGGAGGCGCAACTCGACGGCACCTACGTCACGGTGCCGATCAACATCCACCGCATCAACAACCTGTTCTACAATCAAGCAGTCGTCGACGAGGCCGGCGTCGACCCCGAATCGTTCTCCCAACCGAGCGACGTGGTCGACGCCTGTGCTACCATCGCCGAGGAAACCGACGCCGTTCCGTTCGCCCAGCAGACCAGCGGCGTCTGGTCGACGACCCAGCTCTGGGAGACCAACCTGTTGGCCGAGGGTGGTGTCGAGGGCTACGAGGCGTTCATCAACGGCAATGGCAACCGATCGGATGTCACGGCCGCGCTCGAAACCATCGTCGACCTGACGGAGTACTACCCCAGCGACTCCTCCTCTATCAGCTTCACGGAGGCCAACACGATGGTGATGGACGGCAACGCCGCGTTCATCACCCAGGGTGACTGGGTCGGTGGGGCCTACAGTAACAACGACGAGTTCAACTACGGCGAGCAGTGGGGACAGGTGACTTATCCCGGGACGGAAGGCCACTACCACCTCAACATGGACTCGTTCCCCTACATGGCGAACAACCCCTCGCCGGAGGCGACCAAGACGTTCCTCAGCTACTGTGGGACTGCGGAAGCACAGATACTGTTCAACGAGAAGAAGGGGTCGATTCCGCCGCGGAAAGACGCCGACGTCTCCCAGCTCAACCAGTTCCAGCAGGACCAGTACGAGGACTTCACCAACGCCGATAGCACGCCGCCGTCCATCGAGCACGGGCTGGGCGTCACTCCCCCGGTCAAGACGAACATCAGTTCGGCGTTCAGCGGCTTCCTGGAGGACTACGATGTCGGCGCGACCGCCGACGCACTCCTCGACGCGTTCAACTGAGTCGACACGTCCGAACGTATGCGAACTCACTGACTGCAGGCGGTCCGCACCTGCACTGTAACGGCCGCTGCTTCGAGTGCAGACGGCCAAGACGCCGCGTCAGGGTCAGTGTGCTCTAATTACAATCCTGGTCGTGACGGCTCGCGGTCGCATCACTCTCCCGTCAGTAGGGACAGTGGGGCTGTCGGCGGGTGTCGCTCAGAATAGACCTCCTGAACTGTCGCTGTCGGAAGCCCACTCGCAAAATCAAGTTATACTAAAATCGCAACATCGTCTGGAAACGAAACTCGTGTTTGTTGCCGCAACTGGAGCCATCCCCAATGATTAATATGTTTCAATTAGGTGTGTTGTAAACGAAAATAATGATATAATCCGGTCTCTAATGGCCAAACAGGCAGTTTTGTCTCTAACATACCACTCTTAGCGGACTAGCAATTCTACTATCCCAATTTTTAATGCACATGTTCAATATTGTACGACTGTATGATATCCAGTCACAAATCTATCCGTTCGACTGAAGCGCTGATTCCAGACACGAAGCCACCGGAGCTGACACGATGACGGACCGCGAGGGCGTCTCCCGCCGTCGGGTCCTGCAGGGCGCCGGTGTCGCTGCGGTCGCCGGACTGGCCGGCTGTGGCGGCGGCGGTGGGGAGTCGGGCACTAACAGTATCGAACTGCTCCACGCCTGGTCGGAGGGCGACGGCAACGCGGCCATCGGTGCGCTCATCAAGGGGTTCCAGGAGGCCCACCCCGACGTCGAGTTCGCCGAGGAGCCGGTCAACGGGGCCGCCCGCTCGAACCTCGACCAGGTCGTCCAGAACCGACTCCAGGCCAGCGACCCGCCGAGCACGTTCCAGACGTGGCCGGGCGAGACCCTGAGTAAGTTCGGCGACGCGTACGAGGACATCGAGGGCGACGTCTGGAACGACGACCTCAAGAACAACTACCTCGAGGGGCCAAAGACACAGGCGCAACTCGACGGCACCTACGTCACGGTCCCGCTGAACATCCACCGCATCAACAACCTGTTCTACAACCAGGACGTGCTGGACTCGGCCAACGTCGACCCCGCGTCCCTCTCCAGCCCGAGCGACGTCGTGGACGCCTGCGAACAGGTCGCACAGAACACCGACGCCGTCCCGTTCGCCCAGCAGACCAGCGGCGCCTGGTCGACGACCCAGCTCTGGGAGACTATCCTGCTCGCCGAGGGCGGTATCGACGGCTACGAGTCGTTCATCAACGGCAACGGCAACCGCTCCGATGTCAAGGCGGCGCTCGACTCCGTCGTCGAACTCTCGGAGTACTACCCTAGTGACGCGTCCTCTCTCAGCTTCACCGAGGCCAACACCCTGGTGATGGACGGCAACGCGGCGTTCATCCACCAGGGCGACTGGGCCGCCGGCGCCTACAGCGGCGCCGACGGCTTCAACTACGGCGAGCAGTGGGGACAGGTCACCTACCCCGGGACGAGCGGGAGCTACCTCCTGAACATGGACTCGTTCCCGTACCTGGCGAACAACCCCTCGCCGGAGGCGACCAAGACGTTCCTCAGCTACTGTGGCAGCGCCGAGGGACAGGTGCTGTTCAACGCCGAGAAGGGGTCGATTCCGCCGCGGAAAGACGCCGACGTCTCCCAGCTCAACCAGTTCCAGCAGGACCAGTACGAGGACTTCAACAACGCCGACAGCCAGCCCCCGTCCATTCAGCACGGCCTGGCCGTCTCGCCGGCTATCGCGACGAACATCGGCTCGGCCTTCAGCGGCTTCCTGGAGAACTACGACGCCGGCGCCACCGCCGACGCCCTCCTCGACGCGTTCAACTAAGCGGCCACTTCCAAATTTATGCGCAACCCACTTACGATACTTCGACGGCGCCTGTCCCGCGGGCGGGACGCTCGCACGGACGGTGGTGAGCGGTCCGACGGACCGCGAACCTCGCCGGAGCTTCGCTCCGACGGTGGTGAGGCGAGCGACGCGAGCCGAGGTTCGGCAGAGCTCCGCTCTGACGGCGGTACGGCGAACGCCCCGACCACCGACGAGCGACAGTCGTTCCTCTCGCGGGACTCGGTGCGCTCGGCCCCGTTCTGGCTCCCCCCGGCGCTGCTCATCGCGGTGTTCGTCTACGGCGCCATCGGCTGGAACGTCCTCCTGTCGCTGACAGACTTCACCGGGCTGGGGACGCCCGATTACAGCTCACTCGACCTCGAGAACTACGTCGTCGCCTTCTCGGGCGGGACGCCGTCGTGGTCCGAGCTGACCGTCGACCCCATCTGGAACTCCCTGGGGAACACGGTCGTACTTCTGGTCGGCTTCGCGGTGGTCTGTCTGGCGCTTGGCCTCCTGCTCGCCATCCTGGTCGACCAGGAGATACGCTTCGAGAACACGTTCCGGACCATCTATCTGCTGCCGATGAGCCTCTCCTTTGTCGTGACGGCGAAGTTCTGGCTGTACATGTACAACCCACAGACGGGGCTCATCAACATCGCGCTGGGCGCCGTCGGTGTCGGGCCGATCAAGATAATCCAGAACCCGGACCTGAAGCTGGCGGCGGTCGCCTTCGCGCTGGTCTGGCAGTTCAGCGGCTACGCCATGGTCGTCTACCTGGCCGGGTTGCGTGCGATTCCGGACAGCCACTTCGAGGCGGCCCGGGTCGACGGGGCCTCGACGGTGCGGATGTACTGGCGGGTCATCATCCCGCAGTTGCGGACGGCGACCGTCAGCGCGCTCGTCGTGCTGACGGTGTTCGCGCTGAAGGCCTTCGACTTCCTCTACTCGATGTACGGCTACCAGCCCGGCCCCTCCGCCGACATTTTGGCGACGCGGATGGTGCGTGAGGCCTACAGCAACGGCAACTGGGCGTACGGCTCGGCCATCGCAGTCGTCCTCTTCCTGATGGCCCTGGCCATCGTCGCGCCGTACATCTACTCGCAGTACAGGCGGGGTGCGCTGTGAGCTTTGGCACCTCGACGGACGAGGAGACGGGTATCGAGACCGGCTACCCGCTGCGGCGCATCGCTCTGTACGTCACGCTGGTCGCGATGGCGGTGTTCTACCTCGTCCCCATCGAGACGGGCATCATGACCTCGCTGACCGACCCGGCGACGTACTCCGGACAGTTCCCCTACCTCCCGCCGCTGGAGCCGCTGCTCTCCGACACCGGGTCGTTCTCGACCCAGCCGTGGCAAAACGCCGTGGCCTTCCTCGGTCAGGGGCTGGTCAACAGTGTCATCCTCGTCGTCCCGGCGACGATTCTCTCGGGCCTGCTCGGGAGCATGGCGGCCTACGGGCTGACGACGGTGGACTGGCGCGGCCAGATTGCCATCTACATCACCTTCGTCGCGGGCATCTTCATCCCCTATCAGGCGGTGCTGGTGCCCCTGACGCAGTTCTGGTACAACGTCGTCCCGCTGCGGACGGCGTTCCAGCCCCTGACCGTGTTGCCGTTCGTCCAGGGATACCACTGGAAACTGGTCGCGCTCATCGTCACCCACACGGCCTACGGGTTGCCTATCTGTACCCTGCTCTTTCGGGCCCACTACAAGAAGCTCTCCGACGAGATGATAGAGGCCGCCAGGCTCGACGGCGCCTCAATCTACCGTATCTACCGGCGAATCATCCTCCCGCTGTCGGTGCCGATGTTCGCCGTGGTCTTCATCTACCAGTTCACCCAGATATGGAACGACTTGCTGTTCGCGCTGACCATCATCCAGTTCGGCGACGCGTCCGTCGTCACGCAGGAACTGGTCGGCCTCGGCGTCTCGCAGTCGGGGACGAACTTCCCGCTCCGGATGGCCGGGGCCCTCGTCGCCGCGCTCCCGACGCTTTTGGTCTACGTCCTCTTCGGCGAGAAGTTCGCGAAGGGTGTTGCGGCATGACAACAGGAATCCAACAATGGCAGAACTAACACTCGACGACGTAACGAAGGTCTTCACCGAGGACGACGGCAACGAGATCGTCGCGGTCGACGACGTGAACATCGATATCGACGACGGCGAGTTCCTCGTGCTGGTCGGCCCGTCGGGCTGTGGGAAGTCCACGACCCTGCGGATGATAGCCGGTCTCGAAACGGTCACGTCCGGCGAGATTTCCCTCGACGGCCGCCGCATCAACGAGAAACCGCCCGCGGAACGGGACATCGCGATGGTGTTCCAGTCCTACGCGCTCTACCCGCACATGACCGTCCGGGAGAACATGAGCTTCGGTCTGGAGGAGTCGACCGACATGCCGGACGACGAAATCGACAGCCACGTCTCGGAGACGGCCGAGATGATGGGTATCGGCGACCTGCTCGACCGCAAGCCCGCGGACCTCTCGGGCGGCCAGCAACAGCGCGTCGCGCTGGGGCGGGCCATCGTCCGGGACCCGGAAGCGTTCCTCATGGACGAGCCACTGTCGAACCTGGACGCGAAGCTCCGGGCGACGATGCGGACCGAACTCCAGCGCCTGCAGGCCGAACTCGGCGTCACGACCGTCTACGTCACCCACGACCAGACCGAGGCGATGACGATGGGCGACCGCATCGCCATCTTGGACGACGGCGTCCTCCAGCAGGTCGGCACGCCGCTGGAGTGTTATCACGCCCCGAACAACCAGTTCGTCGCCGGCTTCATCGGCGAGCCGTCGATGAACTTCTTCGACGTGGCCGTCCGGGACGGGCGCCTCGTCGCCGACCACTTCGAGTACGAACTCACGCCCGCCCAGCGCGAGGCCGTCGGCGACGCCGACCGCGTCACCCTGGGCGTCCGCCCGGAGGACGTCGAGGTCGACGTCGAGGGCGGCGGGAGCCACGCCTACGACGTGTTCGTCGACGTAGTCGAACCCCGCGGCGACGAGAACACCACCCACCTCACCTTCGACCGCGGGGTCGACGAGCCCGAGACCTTCACCGCGACCATCAGCGGCCTGCGCCACATCCAGGCCGGCGAACCCGTGGTCGCGACGCTCCCGCCCGAGGCGATTCACCTGTTCGACGCCGAGACCGGGGTTGCTCTGCACAACCGGTCGCTGGAGACCACCGAAGTCACCGGACAGCTCACCTGACCCTGCCGTGACACCGCTACTTGCCGCCTGCGCTCGCTCGCCGCGTTCGCTGCATACTACCGTCTCCAGCCGGGAGGCCACGCCATGACACGGGAGCGCCTGCGGGAGAACCTGCGGCTGCTCGGCCTCTCCGCGAAGGAGATCGCGGTGTATCTCACTATCCTCGACCACGGGACGGTGACGGTCAGCCGCGTCGTCGACGAGTCCGACGTCTCCCAACGGCACGTCTACCAGATGTGCGAACAACTCGACGAGCGCGGTCTGGTCGTCCTCAACGACCACGTCAGGCCCTCCGTGGTTCGGGCCCAGCGAGCAAACAGCGCCGTCGGCAGCATCGAGAGTCGGCTCGACGACCTCGCAGCCGACATCGAGAGCGAACTCGCCGACCGGGAGGTCGCGGACCTGGAGGTCGAACTCATCAAGGCCGGTCAGACCCTCGCCAAACGCTGCCGACGGGACGTCGACTCGGCCGAGGAGGAAGTGTTCTTCTGCCTGCCCGCCGCCGTCTTCGACCGCTTCGCGGACGCGCTGGCCGACGCCGTCGACCGCGGCGTCGCCGTCTACGCGCTCGTCACCGACCCGGGACTCGACGGGTTCGACGCCGACGAACTCGCCGGCCGGGTGACGCTGGGGCGCACCTGGCCCCACGAACCGCGCCCGCTGTTGACCGTCGACCGGGAGCGACTGGTGCTCGACGAGCCGAAGCTACTCGTCGGTGCCACCGAGGGTAGCGCCATCATGCTCACGCGGTCGGCCGTCGCCGCCAACCTCTTCAGCACGTATCTCAGCAACTTCTGGCAGATCGCCACGGAGGCGTACTGCTGTGAGCGCGAGCCGCTCCCGCGGACCTACCCGACGCTTCGCAACGCGCTGCTTCAGGCGACGCTCCACGACCGCGCGGGGGTCGACCTCACCGCGACCATCACCGGGGAGTCGACGGCTACCGGGGACATCGTCGAGCTGTCGTCGGTCCCTATCGTCGAACTTCGACAGGGACTCATCGACCCCTTCACCAACGAGTTCCCCGTCGAGAACAGCATCCGCGTCGAGCACGAGGGCCGGGTGGTCGCTATCGGCGGCGCCAACGCCGTCATCGAGGACTACGAGGCGCTCGACGTCCGGCTCGAACGGGCCGAGTAGTCGGTTCGCTGCCGGTTCCGGGGGCCCTCGCCACGCGCGGGCGCCTAGGTTCGATATTCGCGCTCCAGGCGCTCCGAGACGGTCCGTCCCAGCGAGTCGAGTCCGCCCTTGACCTCGTCGACGTCGGCGTCGGTGGCGAGCGCCTCCCGCATGTCGTCTGAGAACTGCGGGAGGTGATACTCGACCGCCTCGGTGGCCGGGTCCCAGTAGAAGTCGAGCTGTTCGAGGAGGCCGTGGCGGACGAGTAACTCGAACTCGCTCTCGCCGAGGCTCGTCTCCGCTGCCCACGCCTCGAACCCGTCGGCCCACGCGCCGGCCTCCAGTATCGACTCCAGTTCGTCGCGCCGGTAGTCGTCGTCGTCCGATTCGGGCGGTGATACGTTGTCGTACCCTCTCCCGGGCGCTCCCTGGGACTGGGGCGGCGGGTCGGGGACTGACACATCGAGCGACATGCAGAAATGTTGGCTTCCCAACTGTAAATGCGCTGGGGCACCGCTTCGGGCCGCGCTAGCTCACCCCAAGCGAGCGAACGCGAACTCCGTGGCGCTGCCCAGCGGGTCGTCGGCCGTCTCCGTCCACACTTCGGCGAAGCCGGCCGCATCTAGCTGGTCGAGCGTGGCCCGCCGACCGGGCGCCGAGAAGAACATCGACCCGCCCATCCACCCCCGGCGGACGGTCTCGAAGGCTCCACCGGGCAGCGTCAGGAGGGCGACGCCGCCGGGCCGCAGGACGCGGGCGAACTCCCGGTACACCTCGGGGTGGCGCTGTCTGGGGACGTGAAAGACGGCGTGGTAGGCGGTGACGCCGTCGACGCTGTCCTCGGCGACGGGCAGGGCGGTCATGTCGCCCTGTACGAGTCCCGCGTCGGGCACCGTCCCGGCCGCCAGTTCCAGCCCTCGCCGGGAGAAGTCGAGCCCCACGGCGTCCGCGGGGAGGTTCGCCAGCGTCCGGGCGCCGTCGCCACAGCCGACGTCGAGCACCGTGGGATTCGCCGGCAGTTCCGCCAGCAGCTCCTCGATGAGGTCGGCGTCCGAACCGCCGGGGTCCCGACGGGCCGCGTACGTTTCGGCCACCTCGTCCCAGGCCCGCCGCACCTCGTTTCTGTCCATGTCCGGGCTAGGGACGCGTCTGGCATGAGTCGTTTGGCGAGTCACCGTTCCCAGACGGAACGCCCTGCTCGCACGCCCCCGTGGAACGGTATGGGCAGCGATCACCGGGCCCGCGCCGTCGGCGCGGATAAAGCGCCGGTCGCTACTCCAGCACCGACCGGGGCCGTTTCAGGTAGAACTCCTGGTCCATCGCCCGCTGGTAGAGTTCGAACAGCGTCTCGACGGCGCCCTCGTCGGGCGCGAACTGGATGTGGGGCGCGACGTGGTAGGACTTGGCGCCGGTCAGGAAGAAGTACAGCGTCCGGAAGTGGGCCGGCGTCACGTCGACGACGCCCAGTCGGTCGCCGTCCAGGTCCCCGGAGAAATCCGAGAGCATCGTCGCGATGTCGTCGTGCAGCCGCTCGTCGGGGCGCTCCAGCGTCGTGCCGAAGGTCTGCTCCAGAAACTCGCTGGTCGCCCGCATGAACGGGTTCGAGTCGATACCGGTCGGGTCGACGGCGGCGAACGTCTCGTAGAGGGAGAGCAGCGCGGTCAGTTCGGCCTCGGTCACGGCGACCGGCCGCACCGGCTCGCCCTGTGGCAGTCCGTAGTCCGGAAATGAGAAGGAGCTGGGGTCGGGCACCTGCCCGAAGACGCTGTCGAGACTCATAGCGGGTCTATGACGGCGGACGGTCTAACTGTTGGGGCTTCGCCGGGGTCAGCTTCCCTCTTCGGCCGACGTCGCGTCCAGTTCCGGGACGGAGATGAGGGGCCGCCCGTCGTCGAGCGCCCGCTGGCCGCTGCCCCGCGGACGCCCCTCTCGTCTTCAACCGACTTCCTGACGCGCACCCTGGGCTGTCTCGACGCCCGGCCAGTCGCCGTCCGGCCAGGTGACCGTCACCGGCGGAGACAGCGGAGTTACGCGACGAACTGTCGGAGCTTCACCACTTCCGTCTGGTCGATCTCGCCGATGACGTAGAGCACGGCGAAATAGAGCGCGCTCCCAGCCGCCGCCGTGACGAACGAAGCCGGGACGCTGTAGCTGCCTGTCGCATAGAGCGCGACGGTCGGCAGTGCCATGAGCATCCCGCTCAGAACTGCATTTCGCAACGAGACCCGCGGAAATCGCCACGAGATGTACCGCTTCGACAGTACGAGAGCGAAGGCGCAGTAGAGACCGTAGCTCACCATCGTCGCCACCGCGGCGCCCGGATATCCGAAGGCGGTGATAAGCGGGACGTTGAGGGCTATGTTCAGCCCGATAATAGTGATAATCCCGTAGGACAGGAGCCCCGTCTTCTCCTTTATCTCGACGACGACCTGTACGAGATTCCCGAGCGACCAGAGGAACAGACCGACGGCGACGAGCGGGATGACGACGTAGCCGGCCGTGAAATCGTCTCCGATGAGGAGCGTACTCACGGTCTGGCTGAGAACGGCGACCCCGACCAGCGCGGGGATTCCAAGCAGGGCGAAGTATCTCGTGAACGTGTTGAGCAAGTCCGCGATCTCGCGTTCGTTGTCCTCCTCCCAGGAGTCGATGATGATGGGTGATATCGCGTTTGTCAACGGGGTGTAGACGAGTCTGAGCCCTCGGTCGACCAGCATGTAGTTCGACGAGTAGATACCGACTGCGGCACTGCCGGCCAGCACTTCGAGTAACACACGGTCCGCCTGGACGAGAAACGCGTCGCCGATGATAAAGCCGACCATCGGGACGCCGTAGCTAAACAGCCGGCCGACCGTCTCGCGGTCGAACAGCGGCGCCGCCCGGAGCTGTTTCGAGGTGGCGAACGCGAGCGCGCAGGCGACGGTCATGCCGATCGCTGCCGCCCAGACCCAGCCGACGATGTGGTCGAGGACGAAGACGGCCAGCACGATAGCGAGGCCGACCTCGACGACCGCCCGTACCAGTCGAAACAGCGTGACACGCTGTGAGTCAAGCACTGACCGGAAGAAAGAGAGCAACACCTGGAGGCCGCCCCGAGCGAGTGCCAGCGCCAGTGCCGCGAAATAAAAGACCGCGTACGGGCCGAGGCGGTCACTGAACAGGAGGTAGCCCCCGCCGGCCACCACCAGTAACACCAGCGTAATACCGATATACAGTGAGAACGTGTTCCTGATGACGACCTCCTCGTCCAGCTGTGGCGCGTACCGCAGTACCGAATAGTTGAGCCACCCGTACAGGAGCGTGCTGATGATGCCGGCAACTGCCAGCGACAGCGAATACCGTCCAAACATGCTCGGGTTGAACGTTCGCGTGAACAACATCAGCGCCCCGAGAGAGAGTATCGCAGGAACGATGTGGGCGACAGAGTATAAACTCAGGTCGTGGAGGAACTGTTGCACTCGGCCACTTATCTGTTCGACGTTACTTTCCACTACTCTTACCCGGCAGCCACGAGGGTATAATTACCCACTCTATACTGTAATACATACCGGCTCGGTCCCGAACCCCTATCCGAATCGGGGCGTCCGCGATACGGTTGGCGGGCTCGCCGCGAACTGGGACGGTGCCCGACAGGGGCACCGCTCGCGACGGCCGCCGTCGCGAATCGAGACTATGAGCGACTGAACCCCGCTCGGTTTCGGCGTACTTACTCCGAATCGGACGGCCAGCGACGCGTTCATACCAGCTGGACAGACGGTGAAACAATCCACAAGTCGTCACGATATAAGGAGTAACTGGTACACAAACTTATTCAACAGACGTGTAATAAACGGTAAGGAGCTTCTTCTGCGGTGGTAGAGTGCAACTACGCTTAATTAAGGACATCCTATACCATCGGGTGGATGTATCAGACCTACCGGCCTGAAGCCGTTGCAAGCCTTCGCTGGCGCACCGCGATTCCGAGACAGCCCCTCGGTGGTACACAATGAAACACGGTGCGTATCTCATTACCGAATCCGAGGTCAGCGGGATAGAGGACGAGTGGTTCAACGGGTCGACTATCGACCTGGTAACCACCACCTATACGGAGGGATTCCACGACGCGATCGGTATCACGTGGGAACCCGGTGCCGGCGCCTCGGAGAAGCGACGGTCGCTTCAGCGGACGTTCGGTGAGACCGACCGTCGGATGATTATCGCTTACGAGTTCGCCGGGGAAAACCGCGGCGCGTACGGCCCGCCGGCCAACGGCGAGTTCGACAGCGAGTACCGGCAGTTCGCCCGCGACCTCGTCAGCCTGGGAATGGGCGACTCCCTCATCGCCCCGAACCACGAGTTCAACCTGAACTGGGGCGCAAAGTCGGCGATGGACGAACCCGAGAACTACCGAGACGGGTACGCCCGCTGTGTACGGGAGATGCAATCGGTCGACGGCGCCGACTTCACCTTCTGTTACGCTCCGGCTCGCAACAGACTCGGCGTCGCTCCCGAGGCGTGGCCAGTCCAGTCCGAATACTGGCCAAGCGGCGAGGAGCCGCCGGTCGTCATGCCGACGTTCTACGACGCGGGACAGACGTATCCCGACGACCTCTCTACGCTCAGCGACGAGGAACTGGAGCAACTCCGCGACCAGATATGGCGCGAGAAACACAAGCCCGTTCTGGACATGTGGAACGACTTCGCCACGTCGCGCAACGCCTCGCTTGGCTTCCGTGAATGGGGCGTCGGCGACGACGCGTACTACAACCCGGCCGGCGGTGACAACGCCGAGTTCATCCACAGGGTGTTCGACTACATGCGAAACAACGGTGTCGAGTACCAGGCCTACTGGAACGCCGAATCGGCGGGTGGTGGCACCCACCGGCTGTGGCCCGAGGAAGACACGACCCTCGATGCCGCCGGGCAGGCGTTCAAAACGGAAGTGCTGGTCGACCTCGGTGAGACGACCGACAACACGACCGACGACACGACCGGCGGTTCCGATACCAACACTCTCGGCGGCTACCAGCAACCGTCCCCGGGGACGGTGGACTGGCACGTGCCGCTGAACGAGAACTTCAGTGACATCGAGGCGGACATCAAGGCGCTCGACGAACGGTTGAAGAACCTCGAATAGACGCCCCTCGCGTCCAAGGTAGGCGAGTTCCCACCCGTCCGTCCAGCGTGTTCGCAGTCGGCCACAGCACGAATCGGCACGGTACCGCTCTCCTGTTCTTTCCGTGCCCTCGTCCGACTGGCATCGGTTATAGAGCGGATAAATTTATAGGCGAGATTGTAACAGACGGTCGATGTCGAACTCGAGTTATGTCCCGGACGCGGTCTCTTCTCGGCTTCCGGGGACCCAACGGCTGGAACAGACGGCCGACGCGTTCTTGAAGGTCGTTTCGTCCTGGCTTCCCCACGGAACCGATATCTTCGAACGCGATTGGGACGTGCTGGTGATTCTCGACACCTGCAGAGCCGATGCGATAGCGCACGTGGCGTCGGAGTACGACTTCGTCACGTCCGGTACGTCGGTGTGGTCCCGCGGAAGTGCGACGCGCGAGTGGGTTCCCCACACGTTCACGGCGTCGAACCTGGACGAGGTCAGAGACACCGCGCTCGTCACGGCGAACCCCACCAGCAGGTGGGGGCTGGGACACGAGGCGGAACCGGAGTGGCCGGAATTCGCAAAGCGGCTCACGGGCTGGGACACCGTCGAACCGACCGACTTCGAGGAACTCGACGAGGTGTGGCGATACGGGCCGACGAACCCGTACAGCGGGACTGTCGTGCCCGCTGCGGTCACGGACCGTGCGATTTCGACGTGGCGGTCGACCGCAGCGGACAGGATGATCGTACACTATCTCCCGCCACACCAGCCCTACGGTCACAGCGCACTCCGCGAGAACCGTCCGCTGAAAGACATCGAGAAGTCGCCGTGGCAGGCCCTGAAAAACGGGACTCCGAAGGAAGACGTCTGGGACCTGTATCTCGAGGAGCTCCGGTCCGGACTCGATAGCGTGGCGACCCTGATCGAGGACATCGAGGCCGACGACATCGTCATCACCGCCGACCACGGCGAGGCCTTCGGTGAGTTCGGTCTGTACGCACATCCGATGATTCCAATCCCCGCGCTCCGGGAAGTCCCGTGGATAGAGACAACCGGACAGGGTCGCGGTGAATACTCCCCCTGGGTCGAGCCGTCTACTGCGGATACTGACGTAGAAGACGCTGTCGAGGAGCAACTCGAGATGCTCGGCTACCGCTGACGACGGCCTGTTCGCGCCACTGTCCTGGTCCGAAGCGAGGGCGCGGCGTCCGCTCCTCACCGCAGGCCGGGGAGGTTCGACCCGCCGTTCCCGGACACGGAACCCGAATTGAGACGCCTGACGCCGACGTTGACCGCCGATTGCAACCGTCGCCGGCTTCGAACGGGTCGACTCCGACGCCGTCGATACGCACTCGCGCTCTGTGGGCCACGTATCGATGCACTCTGATTCGATAGTGCCCCTCTCGGACTCTGTTGTGGACAAACCAGAGCCCACTCACTTACATAGGTCGTATCTATCGCTCACTGAAGAGATACGCTCTCGTCTTTGTAGAATATGAACTCATATTCGCTCTACTTATCTATTCATACACTCTCGAACCGGTACTCTGTAGATAGAGTTGCTGTCCCGGCGAGATACCTGCTCTTGAGTCCGGAAACTAGACGTGAATCGGCCGCTACGAGCCAGTTCGCGCTGTACCGTCTCTCCGCTGGCCCGTTTGTGGCGATATCGGTCGAGATAGGGGCCAGTCACCGACGACGCCCTATCGCAACCGCGGCCAGCAACGCGAGCAGCGCCAGTCCGACGGTGAAGCCGGGCCCGGACCCGTCCGTGGTCGGTGTCGTCCCCTGCGTCACCGGTGCGATGACGTTCCCGCCGTCGGTAACCGTCTCGCTTGCCGGCGATTCGCCGCTGCCCTCCTCGCCCGTCGCCGTGGCCGGGGGTTCTGCCGTGGAGGTCTCGCCGGGGTCCGTCGCCGTCTCGGTGGACGCTGGCGTGGGCGTCGGTTCGTCGGCCGGAGTGGTCGGCTCGTCGTCCGACTCGCTGTCGTCACCGCCGCCGCCGGCGGCTCCGCCCCCGGTGGTGTCGCCGTCCCCGTCGCTCGACTGTTCGGCTGTCGGGGTGCCGTCGGTGACCGTCAACGTGGCCGTGTCGCTGACACCGAGTATCTCGGCCCGCTGGCGCACCGTCTCGTTGCCCCGGACGAGCACGTAGACGTTGTAGCTCCCGGCCGCCAGCCCGTCGGTCGACACCGTCGTCTCGTAGGTGCCGTCGTCGACCCGCGTCATCGACTGCTGGACCGCCACGTCGTCGTTGCCGACGACGACCTCGACGCGGTCGAGCGCGGAGTGTCTCTCGACCGAGCGCTCGGTGACCGTCGCGCGAATCGTCGCCGTTTCGCCCGCCGTGACCTCGTTGGACGACGGGACGGAGACGTCGTAGCCCGCGACGACGATTGGGTACACCGCGACGACGTTGCCGTTGTCCTCGATGGTCGCGACGTACGTCCCAGCCTCCTCGGGGCCGAAATACGAGAACGTGTGGTCCGTGCTGTTGGTCTTTCGCTCGCTGCTGATGAGCTGGTTGTCGGGGCCCCGGAGATTGACGTTGTAGGCGGCGCCCGCGGGCACCGTGGTCGTCACTGTGACGCTCCCCCCAGCGGTGATGCGACTCACCGCGTCGATGGTGTACTCCTGTCCCTCGTAGTTCACCGTCTGGGTCGGCGTCTCGATGGCGTCGGACCCGGAGAGCGCGTAGCCGTCGGCGCCGCTCCCGACCGCGACGAACGCCGCGATAGCGAGGACACAGAGCCCGACGGTCCGGGTTCGGTTCACGGCCATGTAGCCTCGTTCGCTGGCGGGGCACTCATGTCTTTGGTTGCACATATTCGCCAGGTCGTGCAGTCGCCGACTCGTCGACCGCGAATCGGGAGACCAGCGCGACTCACTCCTGCTGTTGCTCCCTGAGGCTGTAGGCGGCCGCGCCGAGGAGGGCCAACACCGCGACGACCATGAGGATGGTGAGCGGCTGTATCCCGCCGGGCTCGACGCCGCCGGCCGCCTGTCCCCCGTCCTGTGTGGGCCCGCCGGTCGGCGTCGGTGACGGTGTCGCGGTGGCCGGCTGGGACGGGGTCTGGGAGACGGTTAGCGACCCGGCGGCGACGCCGCCGACGCCGACCGTGTAGTTCCCCGGCTGGTCACGTGTGAGCGAGAAGGTCTCGGTCGTCGCGTTCCCGGCGGCCACGCTGACCGTCCGGCTGTCGACTTGTTCGCCGTTGGCAGTGAGGTCGAGGGTGACGGTTCCAGCCACGTCGCCGGTGTTCGCGACCGTCGCCGTCACCGTCACCGCCTCACCGGGGGCGGCCGACCCCGACGAGAGGCTCGCCTCGCGCACCGAGACGGACGGCTCCGCGGTGCCGATTGCGAACCACGAGAAGCCCGGCGTGTCCGCGCGGTAGTCGTCCCCGCCCAGATGGGTCGTCTCGATGGGGTTCCACGAGCCGTCGTGGTACCGGTACATGACCACGTTCTCGGGTGTCGCGCCCAGTTCCGACAGGCGCTGCTGGGAGACGGTGAAGGTGAACGAGCCCTCGGTCGCGTCCGGCCGCGGCAGGTTGTCGAGGCCGACGTTCACGTAGCCAAGCGTCGACGAGGCCCGCTCGTTGACCGGGGTCCCGTCTGTCGGCTGTGCCGCCGACGCGACGCTGATGCGGACGTTGCTGGCGCTGCCGGCGCTGGTCACGTTCACCCGCTCCAGGCTCGTCACCGCGCTGGAGTCGGCCGTCTCGGGGAGGGGGAGGACGATGCGCTGGTTGACGCCCACGTTCGGGACCGTGGCGACCAGGCTCCCGTCGAAGGACTGGCTCGGCGTCGTGACTATCGGTCCGGCGTCGACCGGTGGGGCGCCGCCGCCACCGCCGCCGCCACCGCCACCGCCGCCGGTATTGCCACTCCCACCGTTGTTGCCGCTGTTGCCGCCACCACCGCTACGGGCCGCGAGTTCGACGGTTCCGGTGGTCGTGCTCATCCGGGACTCGTTGGAATCGAGCGTGGAGACGACGACGTAGCGGTAGGTCCCCTCGGAGAAGTTTCCGAAGGTGTCGACGCTGACGTCGGTGACTCGGTCCGCGCCGGCCCGGGCCGTCACCGAGGCGTCGATTCGCTCGTACTCGCTGGGCGACGCGCCGCCGTTCGTAATCGGATTGACGTTCGGGTCGTCGAGGCCGGCCTCGTCGGCGAAGAAGTCGACGACCGCGCTGGCCGCCACCGGCCGACGGACCAGCCCGTCTGTCAGGTCGTTCCCGTTGAGCGTCAACCCGTCCTCGACGTCGGCGACGCCGTTGACGCTCCCGATGGAGTGTTCAAGCTCCGCACTCTCCGTGAGGTCGAAGTCGGAGCCGAGTTCGGACTCGTCGACCACGAGGTCGAAGCGAGCGTCCTCGAACGTGCTCGCGTTGTACACCGCCACGGCGTGGGTTATCTCCCCCTCGCGATCCGGTGCGAACGCGTCGGTCGTGTCGATATCGAAGGTCAGGTTATCGCCCGGCTCCGCGTTTTCGGGCGTAGTCACGCTGGTCCGGCCCGCCTGAACGTCTAGTTTGTCCATCCCGATGACGATCACCTCGCCGTCGACGCTGACGTTGCCCGCGTCGGTCTCGAAGCCGTCACGGCCGTCTTCGTGGACGGCCGCGAAGACGACGTACTGGCCGGGGCCGAACGTCGTCGTCTCGCTAATCTGTCCGCTGCTATCGAGCGTCCCATCGTCTTCGAGGACTCTGAACGACGCGTTCGCGTTCGCCTTCTCGACATCGGAGAGCAGGGCGAACGCCTCGCTCGTCGACGGGACGGATTTACCCGCCTGGGGCGTGAGCCGCGCGGCGACTATCTGGACGTTCTCCTGGCCGCTCAGCGGGTCGAACGTCGGGCCGGCCGTCGCCTGCCCCGCCCGGAACGACACCGTGACTGGCTCGCCGCTCTCGTGGACGCCGATGGGGTTCAACTCGTTGTCGTACTCGTGTATCAGCGACTTCGATTCGGTGCCGTCGTTACCGTCGGTGAAACTGCCCTCGCCCAGGGTCTGTCCCAGCACCGTCTGGGGAGCCGGAATCGCGGTCGCCGCGTCCGTATCGACCGTCCGAAGCGTGTAAGCCGCTCGTTCCCAGGCGTTGACCTGACCGTCGCCGGTCACCTCGAACACCTGTGACTCGGGGACGTTAGAGGGCGAGTCGTCGGTCGAACCGCCGCTCTGCTGGGCCGCCACTGTGGCGCCGGGCGCGACCGTTCCGACGACCACTCCGATAGTTAAAATAATGACAATAGAGCGACTAACTGAGCTCATCTGAACTTAGTTTGATATATGGACAGAGGGTAATGAAGCTTGCCCATTCGCTGATTTCAGCGCTCGTATCACGTGTTTATCTCCGACTGGCGGTCAAACTAGAACGGATATAGTGCTGTAACAGAATCTGTCTCCGATAGACGACTGCTTGCGTTACAGACGTTGCTAGTTATACATCGTTGATAGTCATCTGCTTATCTATTTCGCGTGTGTCTTACGTGCAGGCTTTTGCCACACAATACGTGGCTTTTTCACTGCTCCTTCCCTTCGCGTTCCTGTGCAACCGACCGGGTCCCACCGCTTGCCTGCCGTTCTGGCTGCGGCCACGGCCGCGGTGGCGCTGCTCGTGCTAGCGACTACGGCAGGGGTCGATGTGGCCCACGCCGACGCTCAGTCCGAGGCGGCCGCCCAGCAGACGCCCGCCAACAACACCACCGTCCAGCACGAGCGCCCGAGCGAGGCCGCCGAGAGCGGCGACGCGGGACGGGTGAGCCAGTGGCTCGAACGCCGACTCGCGAGCCGGCTGGGCGGGAGCGCCATCAACATCTCACAGGGGCAGTACGAGCGGGCCCGCGGCGCTCTGAGCGAGGGCTACGAGTCCCGCCTCGACCAGTACGTCTCCGTCGCCGGCGAGACGGAGAGCGACGCCGACGACCGGGCCACCGAGACGTACCGCGAGGCCCAGCAGGACCAGCGGGCGTACGCCAACGCCACCCAGGCGTACCGCGAGACCTACGAGGAATACGAGCGAGCGCGGCGCAACGGGAACACCACCGCGGCCCGACGGGCCGCCCGGGAACTGGAGCGCCTCTCCGAACGCGTCGAGGGACTCAACTCGTCGCTCCAGCGCGAGTACGCGACGCTGACGAACCGGACGGACGTAGAGACCGACGAATCCCGGACCGCGCTGGCGAACACGACGACGGGTATCGCCGCCCAGCAGGACGCCGTGCGGGCAGCGACCTTCGTGGAGACGACCCTGACCGCGCGGACGAACGCCTCGACCGTGGCGTTCGACAGCCCCGTCACGGTCGCGGGTCGACTCCGGTTGGCCAACGGTACGGCGCTCGCGAACGCCACCGGCCGCCTCGCCGTGGCCGACCGGACCTACCCGGTCACCACCGATAGCGAGGGGCGTTTCGCCGTCTCCTATCGCCCGGTCTCGCTCCCGGTGAACGCGACCAGCGCCCGCGTCCGGTTCCTGCCGGCCACGACATCCGTCTATCTCGGTTCGGCGAGCGCCGTCTCGGTCGCCGTCAGGCAGGTCACCCCGCGCCTCGAACTCACGGCCACGCCGACCGGCGGCGGGTTCGGGGACCCGCTCACGGCGACCGCGGTCGCGACGGTCGACGGTCGGCCGGTCCCCTCGCTGCCGATTCGGGCCCGACTCGGCGACACCGTCGTCTCGGGGCGCACCGACACCTCGGGTCGCGTGACGCTCTCGCCGCGGGTGCCGGCCGCGCTCCCGCCGGGCGAGCGCTCGCTTCGGGTGGCTCACGCCCGCTCGGCCGTCGCGGTCGGCCCGAACGCCACGGCGACGACGGTGACGGTCACCGAGAGCGAGACCGACCTGACCGTCGCCGCGACGAACGAGGGGCGGCTCCGCGTTCGGGGCCGGCTTCAGACGACCGACGGCGACGGTATCGGGGGCCGGCAACTCAGACTCTCACTCGACGGAACGAACCGCTCGGTCACGACGAACGCGACCGGCTGGTACCGACTGACCGTGGCGAACGCCTCGACCCTCGACGGGGCGAGCAACGGGACGCTCGCCGTCCAGGCGCGCTTCGACGGCGACGGGACGAATCTCGGGGACAGCCGCGCCGAGACGAGTGTGGCACTCGCCTCGGGGGCAGGCGGTGAAGCAGACTCGAGCCCGCCGCTCGTCCTCGGCGGCGTGGTCGTCGGCGTCCTCGTCGTCGCGGGCGTGGTCGGCTGGTCCCGACGCCAGCGCGGCCGTGTGAGTTCCGAGCCAGGGACGACGGCCCCGGAGCCGACGCCCACGGGCGCGGAGACCAGTGCCCCGTCCGAGACGTGGCTCGACCGCGCGCGGTCGGCGCTGGCCGCGGGCGACGACGAACGCGCTATCGTGACTGCCTACGGCGCCGTCCGCCGGCACCTCGACCGGGACGCCGGCCTGGCGCCCACGCTGACACACCGCGAGTTCGTCGCCGCCGCCGAAGGCGAACTCGCCGACGACGAGGCGCTCTCGACGGTCGCCACAGCCTACGAGCGGACGACGTTCCTCGGCGAGCCCGACAGCGCCGACGCGGCCGCGGCCGTCGACGCCGCGGCCGCGTTGCTCGCGTCGTGACCTCCCCAGGTCTCGACGGCTCCTTCACTGACTTTCCCTCTCGATTCCCCGCCCGTCTGGTGTCAGAATCGCTAAAATATATGGTACATGACGTTACAGATACGTACGTAGCTATTGTAAAATGAGCGAAGCGAAAGAGCGCACACCGCGCCCGAAGTCGATGCGCCACAAGCGGATTCTCGACGCGGCCGCCGAGGACCCCAGCGCGTCGATCGAGGACCTGGCCCGCCTGGTGCCGAGTGCGACGCCGGACCTCGTCGAGCGGGTCCTCGAGGAGTACGGCGACCCCGCCGAGGAGGGCGATGCCGAGGGGCACGCGGGGGACGATTCGGCGTCGAGTGACGGCGAGGGCACCGCGACGACCACTTCGGTTCCGAGCGACGGGGAGACTCAGTCGGACGGGCCGCCGGGTGCGGGCGCAGACGAGACGACAGCTATCGAGGGGGAGCCAATGAATACAGCTGACGAACCGACGGAGGGGGATTCGGACATCGACGAACCGACCACAGGGGCGAACGCGACTGGCGGTGCCGCCGACGCGTCCGGGACGACCGGCGACGGCGTCGACCCCGACGCTCTCACGCCCACCGAACGGGAGACGCTCCGTGCGATTCAGGCGAATCCCGAGGCCACCCAGCGGACGCTCGCCGAGGACCTCGGCGTCTCCGCCGCCACGGTCAGCCAGCGCGTCAACGGCATCGAGGGGTTCGAGTGGAGCGAGCGAGCCGCGTTCGTCGCGGGCCTGTTCGACACCGACGCCGTCTCGCCGCCGTCACGGCCGTCGGGTGGGGACACTCCCGAGACGACCGGCGAATCAGGTACGGAGGCGGCCAGCGAGTCGAGCGTGGCGCCGGCCGAGGAATTAGGTACAGCAGCGACTGACGGCTCGACGCCGGCGACGACCGACGAGTCGGGCACAACCAGGGCGGGCGAACCGGGCACGGAGACGACCGACGGGTCCGGGAGAGCGACGACCGACGGGGCCGTCGCCGAGCGGCTGCGTGGGCTCGAAGCGCAGGTCGAGGCCCTCGCCGAGCAACGGACGACACAGCCGGCCTTCGAGGACCCCGAACTCGTGGCCAAGGTCGTCCGAGCCTGTCTCGACGCCGAGGCCATCTCCGCGGACGAGGAGCTCGAAATCATCAGCACTCTCGTGACGTGATAGCGCCGTCGGCCGTTCACTCGCCGACCGAGGCTTTTTTGCGTGACTGCTGCCTTGCCACCGCTACATGGCTTCTCGACGGCCGGTCCGTGTGCGCGTGCCCGTGGTCCTCCGGGAGTTGCCGGCGGACCTCGCGGCGGTGCTCGGACTGGTCGTCCTGACGAACCTCGTCGTCTTCCTCCCGGTCGTCCGCGAGACGCCGCTTCGCATCGCCTTTGGACTCCCGCTGACGCTCTTTCTCCCGGGCTATGCCCTCGTCGCGGCGCTGTTCCCGGAGGCCGGCGAGTCACCGACCGACGAGACAACGGACCCTCCCCCGACGGCCGACGCTGCTGGGACGGCGACGGACGGCGAGGACGGCACGATGGCTGCTCTCTCGGACCGGGGCATCGACGGTATCGAACGCGTCGCCCTCTCCTTCGGGCTGAGTATCGCCGTCGTCCCCCTCATCGGGCTGGTGTTGAACTTCACTCCCTGGGGCATCCGACTCGTCCCCATCATGGTCGCCGTCAGCGGCTTCACCGTCTCGATGGTGGTACTGGCCGCCCAGCGCCGCCGGGAACTGCCAGCCGAAGAGCGATTTTCGGTGCCCTATCGGCAGTGGCTCGACACCGGGCGGGCGGAACTGCTCGAACCCGACACACGCGCCGATGCAATCTTGAACGTCGTGCTCGTCTGCAGTATCCTGCTTGCCACCGGCAGCGTCGCCTACGCCGTCGCCGTCCCCAAACAGGGCGAGTCGTTCTCGGAGTTCTACCTCCTGACCGAGAACGAGAGCGGTGACCTCGTCGCCGACGACTACCCCACGGAGTTCCAGCCCGGCGAGAGCCGCCAGCTCACGGTCGGTATCGGCAATCAGGAACACGAACGAGCGAACTACACCGTCGTCGTCGAACTCCAGCGCGTCGACGTGGTCGACAACGAGACGCGGGTGCGCGAGGCCACCGAACTCCGTCGGTTCCGGCCGACGCTCGCCCACAACGAGACCTGGCACCGCCAGCACACGCTGACGCCGCGGATGACAGGCGAGCGCCTGCGGCTGCAGTATCTGCTGTATCGCGGCGAGCCCGCGACGCCGCTGAACCGCTCGGCGGCCTACCGGGAAGTCCATCTGTGGGTTACCGTCACCGACGGGGCGGCTGACAATTCGTCTCTCGGCTAACTGCTCGGCCCGGTGCTAGGCGCTAGACTCGGCACTAGCACGGCTGCGTACTCGTTCAACTGGCGACGACCCGACGCTAGTCCAGATACCCCATCGCCGCGAGCCTGTCACGGAGTTCCGCCTCATCTACGTCGTCGACTGCCTCGGCGAGGTCCTCGTGCCGGTCCCGCGCCACCTCCACGAGCTGGCGTGCGCTGTTTAGCTGATAGTGGAGCTGTTCGTCGTCAGTCTCGGCGACCACCCCTTCGAGTATCTCGTCGATGGTCTCGAACGCCCTCTCACCCATGTCTTTTCTCTTCATCTCACCGATAATAATATATTCGGTACCATGGTCGGTTTTTGGTAGATTCACGGCGTATCTTTGACGATGGTCGACCTGTCTGCGGACTGCTCGGTCGAGAGCAGGTGTCTTTTCACCGCCGCATCACGTGCATTCGTGTAGATGCGACCGCTTGAGCACTTTCTCTTCGCTGCTGTTCCCCTCTCTGTGTACACGTTCGTTCGCTTCCGGCGGCTTCCACGGGGGCACACACTCCTGCTCGTCCTGGTGGCGACGCAACTTCCCGACCTCGTTGATAAGCCCCTGGCCTGGACGTTCGGTGTGCTCCCGAGCGGGCGCATGTTCGCCCACTCGCTGGTAATTTCGGTACCCGTGCTGTCGGTGGGCTGTGTGCTGGCTGTTCGCCGTGGATGGGGGCGACCGGCTGTGGTGTTCACGCTGGCCTATCTCTCGCACATCGCGGGGGATTTCTATCCCATGCTCTGGCTCGGGACAGAGTATTACTTCTTCCCGAACCTGTTCTGGCCGCTGTTGCCAGCGAATCCGGACCTTCGGCCGTCGTTCAGTGCGCACTTCTCCGGTGACTTCTCCTCGTTGCTGCTCCCGTTTAGTGTCTTTCTGGTCATCGTCGGGTACATCGCGCTGGATATCGTTCGACGACCCCCCACGGTCGAGTAATCGGCACACGCTGTTAGTCAGCTAACAAGCAGGCAACGCAGGTTGGTTCGTCTCAACTTCTGCTCTCTCCCCTAGCTTTGTTACCTGTCTTGCAAATGCGAGTATAATGGACTCCGTTCGACGACGGTTCCTCTCGCTCTGTGGAGTCGTCGGTGCCGGTACGCTTGCTGGATGTATTGCCGATGATGGTGCGGCCCCCGAAGACGAGACGACAACCGAGGCGGTCTCGCCGACGGCGACCGCTGCGATGAATCTGCCCGCAGGCACGAGTGCCGACGGCATCGACGACGCCGACGCGCTACTAACGGCGACCGACACAGCACTGACAGAAAACGACTACCACCTCGTCCAGCGCCAGGCTTCGACCGGGTCGGGGGGTATAGACGTGACACAGCGGACGCGAAGCAGTCTCGACGACGAGCGACAGTTGTTCGTCTTCGATGCGAGTGCGGAGACGAACCGGGTGTACGTCGCCGACGGCGTTCGCTATATGAGGTCCACTAGCGGCGGTGAAACGACCTACGGGTCCACCGAGACCCGTAGGTCGTTCGCCGAACTCCACGCGCCAGAACTGGGACTCACAGGGCCGGAAAGCCTCGGTGGTTTCTTCGAGTTTGGCTCTTACAGCCCCGTCGAAACAGTCACTCGCGACGGGCGCTCGCTCGTTCGCTTCGCACTGGAGTCGGCATCACTCGGGGAGGGGAGTTCGTCGGCGGTGACCGCGGCCAGCGGCGAACTGTTCGTCTCGATGGACAGCATCGTCTTCGACGCGACGCTATCGCTGACTGCTGAAAGAGAGGGTGGGTCGTTCACCCTGGAAAAGGCGTTCACCATCGAGGAACTCGGTGACGTGACGGTCCAAGCCCCGTCCTGGGTTGCTGACGTGCCAGAATCGGGGACGGCCAGTAGCGGTGGTGGCAATCGTCCATCGCCCGACTTCGGCGACTGGTTCGCAGGGGTCGAGAACTTCGACGGCGTCGAACGGCGTACCGGGCAGACCGAGGTGACTGTGACAGTCGGGGCAGAGGCCAACGGAGGTCCCTATGGTTTCGCTCCCCCCGCTGTCCACGTCGACAACGGCGCGACGGTCCAGTTCGAGTGGACCGGCGACGGTGGGGCTCATAACATCGTCTCGGCCGAGTCAGGGCCGCTCGACTCCGGGAGTGTAGTGGACAGTGGCGGAGTCAACTATCAGTACACGTTCGAGGAGGACGGCATTTACAAATACGTCTGTGAACCACACGAGGCGCTTGCGATGAAAGGTGCCATCGTCGTCGGGGACGACTATCCGACGAAGTGAGGCCGGTTCGGGGAGGACTCACGTCGGCGCTGGCGCCGTCGTTCACTTCTCTATGAGTGCATGCACCGTCCCGGTTTCTGTCCCGGCACAGACCGTCCCGTCGTCGACGGCTGGTCGGGACTGCACGCCACCGGCTGTCTCGAACGTCCACCGTTTCTCGCCGTCCTCGATACCGAGTGACCGTACCTGCTCGTCCGCCGTCGCTGCGTAGACTGTCCCGCGCGTTACCATCCCGGCAAGTGGTGCTGTGACATTCGCTGACGATTCGACTGCCCACTTTTCCGCAGCGCCTGAGCCAAGCTTGTAGACTCCCCCACCGTCTCCCGCGATATAGACATAGCCATCCATAACCATCGGCGGGAACGCTGCTAAGTCCACCTCGGAACGCACTGTTGATTCGCCACGCTGTGTATCCACGGCAATGAGTTGTGAGCCAGCGTTCTCAGTGTAGACGACTCCCTCCTCAACTGCTGGCGAGAGCACTGCATCTCCCTGTGTGTCGAAGGTCCACTGTACGTCTCCAGTGGTAGTCTCGACGGGCATATTCTCGGATGGGGGCTCGGTTCGGCTGCCGTAGATAGAGGAAGTCGTCGCGTAGACGACGGTGGCGCAACTGTCCTGTCGACCCCGGTCGACGGTGTTGACGATATCCTATGTCAGAGCCTCGTTGCTTGAGTCCAGTAGCTCTACTGCACGTCTGAAGTGGTCGATAACACAATGCCAGTTCAGCTATCAAACGCTTTCCGCAGATAACAGAAGGTACAGCAACTCTCCGGGCGGTCGTAGTAACAGCCACTGGCGTACGCTGGATAGTGTTGCTTGCCGTCTGGCCCCTCCTCGCCCGGCATCTCGACGGCCAGGTACCGATTACTAAGACGGCTCAGACCCGCTGAGAGGGCTGATCTGTCGGCATATCTATCGTGACTCTCGACTGCCATACTGACACATCATGCTGCGGGATTAGTATAGCTGGGGGCCCAGTTATCACATATGATTCTTAGATGGGTCGAGACGCTCTCGTCACAGAGTCATTCTGTGGCGATCCATTCCCAGAGATATCGGCTCAGACTAACGGTTTATTCAAACTATAGTTGCCTACCGGCCTAAGAGGGAGGAAACCTTGTCACCGGCACGGCTCTGGTTTGAACAAACTGCTCCATCTTGTGTTTCGTATCGCCGTAGTGTCTCGATACTTCGTAACTTTCAGGATGTCGAGAGCGAACGACTCACTATTCGACATCAGTCTGAGACGCGGGTTCGGAGTCAGATGGCATCCGAACCTCATCAGTTAAGATAATACTCGACAGTCTGCTCAAGCCCCTCTTCGAACGAATACTCGGGTTCCCAACCGAGCTCAACTATCTTTTCGACTTCGAGGGCGTAGCGCTGATCGTGCCCCGCTCGATCGTCCACGAATTCGACGAGGTCCTCTGACGCGCCGACAGCGTCGAGAATCGCCTCCGTTACTTCGAGATTCGTCTTCTCCGCGTGGCTGCCGATATTGTAGACTTCGCCGACCTCTCCCTCCCGAAGCACGAGGTCGAGCGCCCGACAGTTGTCCTCGACGTAGATCCACTCACGGACGTTCGACCCATCCCCGTACACCGGCAAGGCCTCGCCAGCAGCGGCGTTCCGGATGAACTTCGGGATGAGCTTCTCGGGGTGCTGTCTGGGGCCGAAGTTGTTGCAGGTGCGCGTAATCAGGACGGGCAGGCCGTGGGTCGTGTAGTAGCTCTGGGCGAGATGGTCTGCCCCGGCTTTCGTCGCCGAGTACGGGTTACGTGGGTTGAGCAAATCGTCTTCGCCAAACTTTCCGTCGAGAACCTGGCCGTAGACCTCGTCGGTCGATATCTGGAGGAACCGCTCGATATCCGCATCTATGGCAGCGTCGAGCAGCGTCTGTGTCCCCTGCACGTTGGTCGAGACGAACGGCTTCGCCCCTTCAATCGACCGGTCGACGTGTGACTCCGCGGCAAAGTTGACGATTGCGTCGACATCAGCGACGAGATTGGTGACGAGTTCCTGGTCGCGGATATCGCCTTCGACGAACTCGTGACGCGGGTCGTCGAGTACGCCTTTCAGATTATCCCTCGAACCTGCGTAAGTCAACGCATCGAGTGTCACGACTTCGCAATCTTCGTACGCGTCGAGGACGTAATGAATAAAGTTCGATCCGATGAAACCCGCACCGCCCGTGACGAGAATACGCATGCGCTAGGCTCGTTTGCGGCACCTATTTACCTTACTGTTAGAACAACTGCATATGAACCTCCTCGTCGTTGGTGCGAACGGTATCCTCGGGAGTAACGTCCTGCAGGCGGGCCACGAGCGCGGGTGGGACGTCAGCGGCACCTACCACTCGACACGGCCTGCGTTCGACGTCCCACTCGCGCAGTTCGACCTCGAGGCGGCCGGTGCCTTCGACGACATCCTCGCCGAACACGAGCCGGACGTGGTGATTAACTGCGCCGCGATGACGGACGTCGACGATTGTGAGCGGAACCCTGATCGGGCGCACCTGCTCAACGGAGACGCCCCCGGGAAGCTGGCCTTTCACTGTGAATCCGCAGGCGTCGAGTTCGTCCATATTTCTACAGACTACGTCTTCGACGGGAGTGCGGACGAACCCTACGTGGAGTCCGCTGACCCAAATCCCGTTCAGACCTACGGCGAGTCGAAACTGGCGGGCGAACGGGCTGTCCGCGCCAACGTGACGGACCCACTGGTCGCTCGCCTCTCGTTCGTCTGGGGCATCCACCGGAGCAGCGGCGACCTCACCGGCTTCCCGGCGTGGGTACGCGGACAGCTCCAGTCTGGCGACGACGTGCCGCTGTTCACCGATCAGTGGGTGACGCCGACGCGAGCCGGGCAGGCCGCCGTCACGCTACTCGACCTGGTCGAGCAGGAGGCGAGCGGGACCTTCCACATCGCCGCCCCGTCGTGTGTGATGCCCTTCGAGTTCGGCGCAGTCCTCGCTGATGCCATCGACGAGAGCCAGACTCGGCTCGTCGAAGGGTCGACAGATGATGTCGAGCGGGAAGCGACGCGTCCCACGTACAGTTGCCTCGCCGTGGAAAAAGTCGAGTCGGCGCTCGGTCGCCCACAGCCGACGGTGCGTGACGACGTCGCTGCCGTCGTGGACGCGTTCCGTTACATCTGATAGCGCTCTCGGTGGTCCAGGAAATGCTCACGCGCGTCCGCGGAGAGGTCCTTGAACCGCAGGACTTCCTGACACGCTAACCCCGGACACTTCATCACCCGGTTCGATTCGAGTTCGTTCGCGGCGACGACGGTCCCACAGGCCGGACAGGTGTGCGTGATGATGCGCATTGTTAGAGCTTGAGTTGGGAGTTCTCTCCGACGACAAGTCGGCGACCCTCCGGCAGGAGCTCGTCTGCACTCTCGACGTTCGCGCTCCGTCCGAGCAGACTATCGACGATTCGTCCCGAGGCGGTGATGGTAGAGTCCCCGATGACGACACTGTTCTCGATGTGGACGTTCTCCAGCGTGGAGTGGGCTCCGATAGAGGTGTACGGCCCGACGTACGTGCCACTCTTGATCGTCGTCTCCTCCCCGATAGAGACCGGCCCCCGAACGACGGCACCGTCTTCGATCGTCGAGGAGGCTGCCAGTTCGACGCGGCCGTTAATCTCCGCGCCGTCCTCGACGGACCCCGCCGTCTCGAGGTCGCGGTCTTCGAGGACGAGTCGGTTCGCGTGGAGAATGTCCTCCGGTTTCCCGGTGTCTTTCCACCAGCCCGTGACGACGTGGGAGTCGATTTCGCGGCCGCCTTCGAGCAGGTGCTGAATCGCGTCGGTAATTTCGAGTTCCCCTCGCCAGGACGGCTCGAGGTCGTCGATGGCGTCGAACACCGCCGGCGAGAAGACGTACATCCCGATGAGGGCGAGGTCCGTCGGCGGGTCGTCGGGCTTCTCGATGAGTTCGGTGACGTTGCCAGCGTCGTCGACGTCCACGATACCGAACGCCTGCGGGTCGTCGACCTCCTGCAGTGCGATGCCGGCCCCGTAGTCGCCCGCCTCGAAGCTCTCGACGAGGTTGGTGACGCCTGACTTGAGGATGTTGTCGCCGAGATACATCACGAAGTCGTCGTCGCCGACGAAGTCCCTCGCACACCCGGCGGCGTGTGCTAGTCCTAGCGGATTGCCCTGTACGATGTACGTGATGTCGACGCCGTACTCGGAGCCGTCGCCGAGCAGTTCCTGTATCGCTTCGCGGCCCTTGTTCCCGAGGACGACACCGATTTCAGTGATGCCGGCCGCTTTCAGGTCCTCGATCGCGTACTCGAGGACGGGCTTGTTCGCGACCGGGACGAGCTGCTTCGGACCGGTGTGGGTTATCGGCCGCAGCCGCGAGCCGGTGCCGCCGGAGAGAAGTACTCCTTTCATGATTCACCCGTCGACGCTCTCGTTCCAGTCCAGTGGAATGCGGTCGGTGTGTGGGGGCAGTCGTTCCTCGTCCGGGTCCTCGTAGTCGTAGAGATTGGTCGGGAAGTTCACGAGGAAGGCCGGTTCGTCGCCGATGGCCTTGAACCCGTGCCAGCAGTCGCCCGGAATCCGGACGACCTGCTGGCTGTGCTCGCCGATGACGAACGTGTCCAGCTCGCCTTCCGTCGGCGAGTCCTCGCGCTCGTCGTAGACCCCGACCTTGATGCGCCCCGATGGACAGACGAAGTGGTCGACCTGACCGCGGTTGTGTTTGTGCCACGCCCGGACGACGCCCGGGTACGTCATCGAGTAGTACGACATCGACGGTTCCGGGTCGTAGGTGTCCCAGTCCTCTCGGAACATCTCGACCAGATGGCCGCGCTCGTCCGCGTTTACCTGGAGTTCGCGGACTTCGACGCCCTGTATCATAACTCGACGTGTTAGCTGAAATGTCATAATTCTACTGCAATAATACTGGAAAACCGATCTACTGACGCCTATTGGAGAAAGTTGCGCAATAACTCTGACATTCAGTAGAAAGACTGATTACAGGCTTGTGAAACAGTAGAATCATTCGCAAGTTTGTTATTGTGACACATAAATGATTCTGACACCTTTATTGGCGTATATTTTGTGTCCATTGGGCTTAGGGATGGGGCCCTTAACAGTCCAATAACCCACTTCTGCATCTATTCGGTATTTAGCTTTAAATGTGTTTGAGTATGGTCGATAAACAGCTAAATATGGTGTCTTATGTGAGCTAGAGCCTCCATATTCCGAGTATCTATATACTTTTGACTTTGCATTATAATGACGATCGAGCAACTGCCAAGTGTTGAAATCTGCCAGAACATGTGGCCCTTGATGTTTTGCCACGAACTGCATCCCCGCGTGTTCATCATCTTTTACCGTTAGTCGCTCGGCTCCTGGTGAGTCAATTATTGGCCCATCTTGTCCACCTCGATAGTTACCCCCTGCAAGCATCGCAGTTGACGACACCAGAACCAAGATAATGATACCAGAGATTATCTGAGAGTCTCTAAAGAAATCAAGATTTAGACTTGAAAGATACACTCCGGCGAGAATTGTAACTGGTACATATATAAACGCAAACCAACGGTGAGGTTGGAGCAAAGAGAAGCCAACCAGTGGGCCCGCGAATGCAAATACAGAAAAAATACCAAAGATTCCAGCTAACGACAGTGTGATTGATTTATTTCCATCTTCTCGAAATCTAATCGAAATTAAGCCCGCTACTGCCATTGCAATCAGGATGCCAGTCGGAGCAATTTGGATTGGGTCAAGTGCATTTGCACCCGGAACGATATAATGCTCCGACTCAGGGAGCACAGTATTCCTATTACCGGTTGATTGAAGCTTGAATATCGAAATTTGTATAATAGATTGAAAAAAACTCGTTTGTCCCTCGTTCCCAGATTGGTACACTGTCAGTATCCAACTTGACATAACTGCAACAGTCGCGATGAGTGGGTACAAAAGTACGCTTCGTAACTTCTGAGGAGATATAATATAATATGTCCCACAAATTAGAATTGTTGCTAAAAGCAACAGGAAAGGTACAAAATGGCCTGTTAATACTGACCCGAGCATAGCTGCTACAAAAACGCAATAATGACGTATGTCTCTGGTTGTTATGTACCTATACAAGCCGATCAGGAGAATTGAAAAGAATCCAAAAGATAGAGACAGTGGCCTGGGTCGCATTGCGAAATAAATAGCATAATCTGACAGCAGGAACAAGATAGCGGCTAGGGCACCTGCCCTCAAATTCCAGCAATTTTGACAAATGGTGAAAATAATGGCTACTGGAATTATTACTGCTACTATTGTGGCGATTACAAACCCAGCATTCCGTATTGTTGTGCCTCCAATTTGAACACTTATTGAACCCAAAAGGTGATAAAATGGAGTTGCAAAATATTTTGATTCTGCCATTTGGAGTGGTTGTGTTGAGCCTACTTCTGCTATTCTAGAGGCCATCTGCTGATGGAACAACGTATCTAAACCAAACTGAGTCGCACTTGAGTAGTATATCATTGCTCTCTGGAGAACTCCGATAGATAAGCCTGAATATAGTGCGATATAGGGACGCATACTTGCTAATAGAGCGGCTGCACCGTACAATCCTGCTATGAGAATATGGACTTCAGATGTCCTCTGATATTGGGAATTTATAAAAAGAAATATTACGAGACCAAATCCAATGATGATCACCGAAAGTAATAGGCGTGTCTGAATATACGAATTTGTATTAATAACCCGGTCGCCAGAAGAAAAACGGAATATAACCACTCCAACAATTAGCGCAGGTGGTACCACTAGAGTATATGAATTAGTATATGTTGTAGCAACTCCGATTCCAACAAGTCCGGATATCAAAAAAAGCGCTAGCAGGATCCAAGGACTGGAAATTAATTTTTGAGCTTTCTCTCGCAAACTATTGTTGGCAATTTCCATGTGAAAGCTTTCAAATTATAATCACGATGGTTTTCGTTGTTGCTTGATTCTCCAGTTTTAAGACTAAATGGCTTCTCAGTTCCGTCAGTGAGCTCTCATGTGATATATTGAACAGGAGTGATATAAGCGATTCGTATCCGGATTACTCTTAAAATCTTCGTTTGGTAAAATATATCTTTCTTCGTCACTGATTATAGACAACTGATGAGTACCATACACAACTTTTTTGACCACATTAACAAGAATGATGATATATCTACTTGGATTAGGTTCCCCGTCTTATTTTCTACAGCAGTTATATTTCAGGGTCTCATATATATGGATAATTCTGAACGGATCCTGAAACTCACTTTTACGATTGGAGGGACATTTGCTCTATCCCGAATCTTCTCCAAAAATAACGATGGAATTGTTAAATTCGCTGTTTTATCTCACTTATTAAACTTTCTATTCAACGGACAACCTTGGGCCCTATTAAAAAAATTCGACCTCATAGAGACTTCAAATGAAACTTTTGATTACTGGGGAAGAAAGTTAAAAAAGACAGGTCAAAAGCACTCCTCAATCGCAGCCGTAGCTATCTACGGGAGTCAGGTCCGCGGAGAGCGGAGTCCGACGTCTGATCTAGACGTTCGAGTAATCAGCTATCCAGGATTCAAAAATGGATTAGCTGCGTCGATAGTAGTAGCTTCGTTACGTGCGAGGGCGGCTCTGTCCATGTTCCCGCTGGATATCTATGTGTTGGATGACACCGATTCCTTGGACCGATTGAGAGAAGATGAAGACCCGCAGGTGCTCGTTGATAAAGAAAACTGGCTCAATTCTGAGTAGTTCGAATTAGGGTGACACACCAATGAGACTGTTAGCTAAACTGTCGATGCGGACACTGAGTTGAGTCCAGAGGCCAATCAAATGTATCCCAAGTCCGAGAGTCTATCTTCGGTGGATTCACTCAAGTCGGCATCTGCTGTGTCCGGTGAGCGGACCAGCGGTGGCAAATTCTCCATTAAAGAGCGAAGCTCTTGACGCGCCGATTCGTCCTCCAATGGTTTCCTTCCTCCAGAAAATTCAAAAAACCACTCGTCGTCATCACTGGACTCGATGAATTTTGATTCAGGGGTGCGTATGCTCCGTAATGCTCTGTCGAATCTCGACATGTCCGTCTGAACATCACTGACACGCGCTCGCAAATCCTCGATCTGTGGTTGTGGTTCCAAGTATTCGCTGACAGCGTACTCCCGACCGGCCTCAAGCGCTGTACTGAGGCCCTTCCTAGACACCGAATCTGGTTCTTGGCTCTGCCATTTCTTTCCGACACTGGCATTGAGGATTGTAGGATAGATATCCCGCAGTTCAACGAGTGACGACACAGTTTCATTCTCCGGAAACCGCTCGGGATAACGAACTAGCAGTGGCACCTGGATGAGATACTCTGAGAGAGAGTATTGATGATCCATGAATTCGTTTTCGCCGATATGTTCACCGTGATCGCCGGCGATAATCACCATCGTTTCGTCCAAGCTGGATTCGTTCTCTAGTGTGTCGAGTACCTCTCCGATTTTCGCGTCCAGATATCGTATCTCAGAGCGGTAGAGCTCTCGGAGGATGTCGAAATCTTGGTCATCCATCTGGACCGCTTCGGCTACGTATTCCCAGGGGTCTTGGTTTACTGAAAGGACCTCAGATTCTTCGTATTTTTGGAGCTCCTCAGTATAATACTCATCCGGCGGATGATACGGGAGGTGGGGCTCCATATAGTTGGCAAAAATAAAGAACGGTGCGGAACCCGAGTTCTGTATCTTCTGTTTCAGTATCTTCGTCGTGCGTTTTGCGCCATCATCATAGCGACTAGTCTGGGATAGATATATTCCGTAGAGGAGATTTCCGAGGGTGAATGGAGCGTTACTATCTAGTTTCTCGAAAAGCGTCCGAAATTTATCTCGAACGGACCCCCCATCGAGTATTTCCGTCAAATTGTATCCCCGCGGAGACAGTGTCCATGGAAGGTAGAATTCGTCGAATCCATCGTCAAACCCTAGCTCTGGGGTTATCCAGAAATTGTTAGAATAGCCGACTGTCTCGTACCCTGAATCCTGCAATACTTTCGCTAGAGGCCTCCCTGAGGGCGAAAATTCCTTGTTCTTGATATAGGTCAGATGGGAGGATGGCTGCTCGCCTGAGAATATTGAACTGTGGGAGGGGAGTGTCCAGGGGGCGTTCGAGATTGCCTTCTCGAAAAGCACTCCTTCGTCAGCGATCCGCCTAAGAGACGGAAACTGGCCAGCACGAATCCCGGACTGGACAACATCCAACCGAGCCGTATCCATTATAAGTAATAAGACATTGGGTCTCTCCATGCTCTTGTCTGAAATCTTCTGTTTCATAACATCATCACCTTTGAGCCAAGCGCTTTGCACATGTTCACTCCCACTCGTGTAATTATTAGCACTTTTAAGCCCCAACTGACTCTATCAGCGATTTGTCTTCGGAATCTAATCCGAACTGGTGCATCATCAATATGAACACAACAAGGCCAACTAAGCCTGCGGGAAGGAATAGGACCATTTTTGAGACACTGACTAAGGTTGTGGCATACATAATGACTCCAGAAGTCATAATAGCGACTGTTCCCTTCCAGTAATTTTTAAACTGCGGGAATATTTCGAGGAGGATTCGGACTTCTACCAAACGAAGTAGGTTCAGAGTGACAAGTGAGACGCCTGTAGCAACTGCCGCTCCCAGTGACCCGTACGATTGGATTAGCACGAAATTCAGTACGATATTCATCACACAAGCGGCAGACGTATTCCACATTTCGACTCTTTCGTGGCCAGTCATCATTAGCAGAAAGCTAGACGGCCCCACAGCAGATGAGAGCACGAAAGCCCCACCGATAAGCAAGAGGATCGATGACCCCGAGCTAAATTCGTTCCCAAAGATACCGAGGATCGTATCTGTGTAGAAAATAACGAACAGAAAGGCTAGCAGCGAAAGATATGACACCCATTTCGTAAGAGCAGAAAATACTGTCTGAAGCTGCTCTTTTTCACCACTATCATATAGATTTGACGCAACTGATGGAAATATACTTCCAACTGCCACCATGAGAAACCCAAGAATTGTTGCAGTTTGGTAGGCTGCCTGATAAACACCGACAATATTTGCTGACTCAAATACGCTGAGCATCAGGATATCTGTCCACGTAATTAGGTACTGAGCTACAGCCGCAAGGGTTAGGGGGAGCGAGTAAGTGAACACCTTCTTTACTGGAAGTTGTGGTTTCCATATACCGTCGAAGCCGCCCTGCCGAGTTATAAAATAAACCCCCAATACGGCCGATATCGCCATGGACGCAACATATGCTATTATGACGCTTTCAATTGTTCCGATAAATACGGCAGCGAGGAATACTAACGTAATAGCCGATCCACTCTGGCCAAAGTCTTTGATATAAACCGAGTACTTCGTCGTGAGAAATCCTGTGGTTGCTGCTCGACTTACCGTCATCAGTGTCTTTAGCGGAATTCCGATGAGAAACAGTAACATCGCACCCGTGAACGCTTTTGATGTATACTGAGTAATAAACCCTGACCCAAAATAAATTGAGACACTGGCGAGAGTACCAATAATAAAGCTACCGCCGAGACAGATGACTAAGACCCCCGCCAGCATCTGCTTATCGTCTGAATACACCGGGACAAATTTGCGAGCTGCCTTATCTAGGCCGACTTTGGACATCGTCGTTGAGAGACTCATCACGACAAGCCCAAAGCTGAACAAACCAAGAGCTGCCGGGCCGAGCGTCCTGGCAATACCAATATAAACTAGGTACTCAAACCCTCGTCCTAAAATACCACCGACAAAGCTGATGGAAATCAACCCAAAGAGGTTCTTTTCGAGATTCATTCTCAAATTCTAATAATCTGGCTTGGCCAGTTTCTGTATTTTTTTCTGGATATCCTCAGGTGAGTTCGCTGCGTCGAGAACCGGCAACTCCAGATAGTTCGCTAATTCATTATACCGGTCAATTTTCTCTTGAATAGTTTTGTCTGCACGGACATCGTCACGCCGGTTTCGCAATACTTCAGCGTCGGCATTGAGAACGATGGTTGTTGTCTTCGATGGGATAAGTTTGAGGAACAAACGTCCAGTAAAAGACGTATGAAGTGACTTCCTTCCTGTTGAAATCATTAGCCCAACGAGTGTGTCGTGAATAAACCGATCACAGATAAGTACTTGATCTGATGATTCCAGCGGCCAGAGGATCTTACTGACATACATAATCAGGGTATCTAAAAAAAGTGTGATTGGATAAATATACGACAGAACTCGTGACTGCCAGAAGTAGTGATAGCCGACTTTCCGACCGCTCTCCAACTCTTCCATCTCGCTGAGTCCCAGCAGACGGGCGATACCCAACAGCGGCAACGAAAGCATGTGGTTGAAGCGAAGCCACTGGTACTTGCAGTCGTGTCCCCGCGACTCCAACTCCTCCTGTAACAGCTCTGCCTGCGTCGATTTCCCGGCCCCGTCCGGCCCCACGATACAGATCAGTCGACTCTCGCTCATACTACCGCCTCCAGTATCGACACGAAATCGTCCCGTGCCTCGTCCCAGGTCGGATGGTCACTTATTCGTTCTCGATTCCGCCGGCCAACCTCGTCTGCGTCCGCCAGTCGCGCCTCCAGCGTCGCCGCCAGCGAGTCGACGTCGTTGGGCTCGACGATCTGGGACCGGTCGCCGACGAGCTCCGGCAGCCCGTCGGTCCGAGTCGTCACGACTGGCCGCCCGACGGCCATCGTCTCGAGGATGCTGATCGGTATGCCCGAGATGACGATTTTGTAGGGCAGCGCCACCACGTCGCTCGCCCGGAGGTGCGCTTTCACGCCCTCCGGGGTGAGGTTCTTCGGCAGGAGCACGAACGAGTCACGCACGCCGAGGTCCGACGCGAGTTCCGTCAGGTACTGCTCTTCCTCGCTCAGCCCGCCGCCGTCCTGGCGGGCGAGGACGACCAGTGTCGCGTCGGTCGACGCGACGACCTTCGCGAAGGCCTTCACCAGCGTGTCCGTCCCGCGCAGCGTCAGTGGCGAGGTGAAGTAGAGGACGATGGGGTCGCCGTCCGGGGCTAGCTCCGCTCGCACCTCCTCGACGGCGCTCTCGGGCGGGAGTTCGCGGTCGAACGGGTCCAACCCGGCCCTGACGACGTCTATCGGCGTCGTCGTCCCGGTCTCGGCGAGTGCGTCGCCGGTGCTCCGGGTCAGCGTGACGAGGCGGTCGTACTGGTCCAGATGACGGCGAGCCACGGCGTCCGGTGTCAGAGCACCGACGAGGTGGCCCAGCAGATACGACGAGTGCCCGAGGAGTTCCCGAGTACCGACCTTCGCCACGTCCCGGAGCCGGTACAGCGGACTGGTCATCACACCGACCGTCGGTGCGTCGACGGCCGCCGACAGCGTGTTCGGTCGGAACAGGCTCGACGGTCCGAGCACCGTCGCGACCACGTCGGGGGCTTCCCGACGCACGGCCTCGACGAGCGTCGTCGAGGGGCCGGTCACCGAGCCGAGTGTGTCGACGGTGCGGACAGCTACCCCGTCGACATCGGCCTCAGTGTCGGTGACGACGACGGGCTCTACATCCCCACCGAGCCCGCGCGTGAGTTCCGCCACGTACCGCCAGGGCTGTTTGCGGAGCTTGTTCGACTCGAACTCGAAGCAGACGAATACCAGTTTCATACGTTCAGACTCGCCTCGTAGAGCCCCAGATAGCGGTTGGCCACCGCGTCCCAGGTGTACTCCCGCTCGACTGTCGTCCGACCGTGCGCCGCGAGTCGGTCCCGAGATTCGGGGTCGCGGAGCAGCGCGAGTATCGCATCCTGCATCTCCTCGGGCGCCCGCGGTGGCACAAGCACGCCGTTCTCCCCGTCGTCGATGACGTCCAGTGCCCCGCTGACGGCCGTCGAAACGACGGGCGTCTCCGCCGCCATCGCTTCCAGCAGGACGGTCGGCAGCCCCTCGTAGTGCGAGGGAACGACGAACAGCGTCGCCTGTTGGTAGAGCCGAAGCAGGTCCGCCCGCGGCAGATGGCCGAGAAACGAAATTTCGTCGGCCAGACTGGTCCCGTCGAGCCGGTCTTCCAGCTGGTCGCGGAGCGGACCCTTGCCGACGATTTTCAGCGGGATTCGCCGGTCCTCCGGTAGCCGTTCCCACGCGTCCAGCAGGTCCGCGATCCCCTTCCGGTAGCTCAATCGGCCGACGAACAGGCCGAATCGCTCCTCGCTGTCGTCCACGTCCTCGAACTCCGAGAGGTTCACCCCGTTCCCGACTACGTGCACGTCCGTGAGCCCGAAGTGATCGGCGAGCTCGTCTTTCACCGAGTGGGCGACCGTGGCCAGTTTGGTCGCCGATTCGGCCTGCGCGGCAATCGTCCGTTTGCTGGTGACCCGCGTGACGAACCGGTGTGCGAGCGCACCAGGGTCGAGCGAATCGGTCTGCTTCGCGTCTTCGACGACCGATGTGTGAATCGTCGACACCACCGGCGTCTCGATGTCTACAGCCGGTGTCAGTGGCGTGTGGGTGTGTACGATGTCGGGGTCGAGCCGACGAAGCCGCCGCTGCAGGAAGACCCCGTGCACGTCCACGTGGAACGGGTACGCCGGCACGTACGGTACCCGTCTGATCTGAAGCCCGTCGTGGGTCGTTGCCGTCCCTCTGAGTCCCCCCCTCGTAACGATAGTCACCCGGTGGCCCCGATTTTGAAGTTCCTTCGAGAGATTGTACGTGTAGTAACCGATTCCCTCCTCGGGCGGCATCGGCGTCGACGTGACCATCGCGACGTGCATCGGTCAGTCCACCATCCGGTCGATGTTCGCCGACAGATACGTCGCCAGTTCCCCGGACGACGCGGTCGTCGTCTGCGTGTGTGCCAGCGCGTCGTCGATCGCAGCGTCGAGCTCGTCGGTCGTCTCTGCGACGAAGACGCCATCTCTATCCCTGAGTGCGTCCGTCAGTTCGAGCTGGTGGTCATCGAGGTGTTCGTCGTACTGCTTCCGTCGCGGCATCAACACGAGCGGCTTGCCGTACGAGAGGGCCGTCAAAATGGTTCCTGCCCCGGCGTGCCCGACGACGACCGACGCGTTCCGGTAGTAATCGTTGATCTCCGATTCGGAGACGAAGTCGAACCACTCCATGTTCTCCGGCCGGTACGTCGAGTGCCCGACCTGTGCCACCACGCCGTCGTACTGGTGTGCGAGCTCGTCCAGCCCCGAGAGCAACCGGTCGAACGGTTGGTCGTGCGTGCCGACGGTCCCGAATATCATACGACGCTCCCCTGAAACTCCGCTTTCTCGCCGTACTCGTCGAGCAGTTCCGGCCACTGGACGAAGAGGTGATCGACGAACGGATAGACTAGCTTGCCAGTCGCCGATCGGTTGGTGACGCGACACCAGCTTTCGACGAAGATGGTCGTCGCCCCGAATAGCTGGCCGACGACGAACGCCGGAATCGCGATCTCGGATCCGGTACTCACGACGACATCTGGCCGCTGCGCCCAGAACCACCGGAGTATCTTCCCGAACGCCGTCGCCATCGACACGGGGCTGGTCCCGATGTTCTCCACAGTGTAGGGGTCGATATCGAGTTGACTTGTCCGCTCGCTCTCGTATGTCACATAAAAGAGGTCGTGCCCGGCGAACGCGTCTGCCAGCATGCGGAGTTCCGTGAGATGTCCCCCGTGAGACGAGACCATAGCTATTTTCATACGTTGAGCAGTCGATAATTGAGCCGATACACTGCGTTCGCAAATTTCTTTCCGAATTGGTCGAGCCTGCTGTAGGTGAGTTGATTTTCGGGAATCTCGGCTGCAAGCCGTGATAGTACCGTCTCCGGGTTTTTTTGTACTTTGTTAATCTCCATCGTGAGTCCGTCTCGTATCGCACGTAGCTTGTTCCGTACACCGTCGATTCCGCTGAGTACTGCGTACCCGCTTGTCAAGAGTTCGGTCAGTAACAGCGACGGTAACAGTGCTGCCACCGTCTTCGTGTCGAGGTGTTTTCGGAGTATGTAATACCGCCCTCGCTCGACGTGGTAGATCTTCTCGGCCGGCACTGCGACGTCTTCGAAGTCGTGATATATGACCGCATCCGGAACGTACAGGATATCAATTCCGTTGAGCGCCGCTCGCCACGATAACTCGACATCTTCCATGTAGAGGAAGATTGCTTCATCGAACCCACTTAGTTCCCTGTACAGTTCAGTCCGGAGGGCAAAGCATGCACCGGATATCCCGCTAATATACTGTCCCTCTGAGAGCTCCGTCGGTGGCCGATGGAGGCCCCTGGTAAACCCAAGTCCGGTGAAGTGGTCGACGTTACCACACGTGTTAATGCGGTCTCCTTCGTAGGTGAGAATCTTCGGTGTCGTGATAAGCTGGTTGTCGTCCGTGAGGGGTGCTAACAGCGCTTCGAGGCTGTCCGGTTCTATCTTTGTATCCGGGTTGAGGATAACTGTGTATTCTGTGTCTATTTGGCTGACACCTGTGTTATTGCTAGCACCGTACCCCCCGTTTTCGGCCGGTGTGAGTAACGTTACCTCTGGAAACCCATTGGTGACGATATCTATCGTCCCGTCAGTCGAACCGGCATCGACGACGATAATCTTTGCAGGCTCTTCCGCTATGGCTGTTCGCAGACAGTCTTCGATAAAATCTGCGTGGTTATAGCTGACTATGACTATTGAGGCCTGGGCCGTCACTGTGTCATCTGTGCTCATCGGCTGTTGTCTTTCCCGTGTGACATTTTGCCGTCCCTCTCGTTCAAACATCTGGGCGCTCGCCTTTCATACCCAACTGTATCCGGTCACTGAACAGCCGAAGTGGTGTACCCACCGTCTATCTCGTATCCACGATAGTGGAGGCAGATCTTCCCTGTATCTACCCATCTGTCTTGCTCATCATGTTTGCAATCTGATTCAGTATCAAGCCCGCGAACACCCCGAGTACCCCGAGGATAGTCGAGAATCCGGCTACGAGCGCTTTCGCCGGATAGAACACGCCGGTGTTCTGATAGACCAGCATTCCGTTCATTCCGTAGAAGCCGCCGAACAGCAGCAGCGCTAGTCCCGGCAAGCCAAAGAACAGCAACGGGTGCTTGTCTCGCACCAGTTGCAACATGAACACCACGACTGCCAGCCCGTGGCGAAGTGGATTGTACGTCTGCCCGTCGATGCCCTCGTAGCGGACGTCTATCGGCACCTCCGTGATATCCATCTCTTTCTGGCTGGCGTCGTCGATCATTTCACTCTCCACGCCGATACCGTCGGTCGTAATCGAGAGCTCTTCGATAGCTTCGGACGAGAACGCACGGAACCCACTCTGGGTATCCGTCAACGACGTCCCCGAGGACCCAGTGGTAATCGTATCGAGGGTCTTCTGTCCGAGACGCCGGTAGAACGGCGTCTCAGTCTCGCCAGCATCGAGGTACCGACTGCCGATAACGACTTCTGACTCGTCGGCGAGGACTGGATCAACTACGTCCGGGATATCGGTCGGAAGGTGCTGTCCGTCACCGTCAATCAGAACGACGGCCTCGTGTCCAGTCTCCTCTGCATACTCGAAAATCGTTTGAATGGCGGCTCCTTTTCCCCTGTTCTCTTCGTGTTCGATAACGTTCGCACCCGCTTCGCTCGCGATTTGAGCAGTGGCGTCCGAGCTCCCGTCGTCGACAACGAGTACGTCTTCGACAAACTGTTTCGTCGACAGCACGGTACTGCCGATCGCCGTCGATTCGTTGTAGGCCGGAATAGCGACGAGCGCCCCCGATAGCTTTGTCTTAGCGTGTTCTTCTTCTCCGCGGCTAGTACCGTTGGCTATCGGCTCGCGCTCCAGTTGCCCCCCGGCAGCTTCTTGCCCTACCCGTGTCATGTAAGTTGGTTATGCTAACTAACGCTATGCGGAGAGACTCTCCCCTGCTATCAGTTTGCGCACAAGTTGACGATGACATTTATCTGACTTATAACTTGTGTACCGACGTGATCCGCGTCTCGATATCTGGTTAATATAGTATAATAGTATATACGCCTGCCAGGGTGTATCTAAGGCGAATCAGGACCTCGACCAGTCGTTGTCGGTGTGAGACTGTGTCGTCACGCCTGTGAGAGCTCTTCTGTGCCGTCTACTCGAAACTCACCGGAGATACCGAAGCGGTTCGACACGCCCAAGATACAGCGTCGCAGCCACTCCACCGAGGAGGCTCACGGCGAACGAGACGACGAAGCCGCTCAGCAGTAGTCGCCACGAGACCGACACCACGCCGTCGAACCCGCTCACTGCGGACGCGATCTCGTTCGTCACCCAGATGCTAGGGACGGCTAGTCCGATGCCGACGATGCCACCGACGATACCGATTGCTAGTGTGTTTACTAGTACGACAACAGCGAGCGACCGGGAGGTGGTCCCGATAGCACGCAGCGCCCCGAACGTCTCGCGGTGGCGATAGACGAAGGAGAGCTGGAGGTTGAGCAGCAGCAATATACCAGCAACGACGGCCATCACAACGAGGCCGGTGCCGCTCGCCAACACGACGGCTTTCCCCTGTAACGTCGCCTGCAACTGCTCACGGTTGGTCCGAATCGTGTAGTCGGGATAGTCCCGCTGCAGTCGGTCAGCAGTCGCTTGGACATCGGAGCCGTCGGACACCACTACCGACATCATCGTCGCTCTGTCGCTCGCCGTCGTTCCGGTGATCTCCTGTATCTCACTCGGCGGCATCACGACCGTCGGTGCGCCGACGAACTGCGAGTACGTCGAGGAGATGCCCACGACGGTGAACTCGTTTTCGCTCGCCGAAGCGAGTGTCCCGCCCAGATACACCGAATCGCCCACAGAGAGATTGTACTGTCGGGCGGTCCGCTGGTCGATGATAACCTCGTACTGCATCGGCCCGTCGTAGGTCCCGTTCGCGTAGTGCGTGTCACCGCCTTCGATACCCCCGCCCTCGGCGAAGTTGATGCTCGGCCCTTTCGAGGCCGCTCCGACGCCGATGATGGTCTCGAACTCGCTCTGGTTCGTGCTGACGTACAGCGTCTGGAAGATGAGCGGATTCGCGTACGCGATATCGTCCCGCGCTTCGAGTCGCCGCTCGATGGTGTGGGCATCGATCAGCGAGTTTCGGAAGCCGCCGACGGAGCCCGGCTGTAATTCCACGGGACCGCCAGTAACCCAGAGGTCGCGGCCGGACTGGTCGAACTTCTGTTGCCCGGTTTCGAGGACGCCGACGCCCACCGAGACGAGCATGACCGAGGCCAGCACTGCCATCGCCACGCCCAGTACCGCGAGCACGCTCCTGAGTCGCTCGTGACGCAGTTGGGAGAGAGCGATACCAACGAGCCCTCGAACCCGCGCAACGAGCCCCATCACGAGAGCACCTCCAGTACGTCGGTCCGGCGGCTCAACAGCACGGGATAGGCCGCGCCGACGAGTCCGATAAGGAGCGTGACCAAGAGCGCGTATCCCGCGAGGAACGGTTCGAAGACAGCCACGGCGTCGACGCCGAAGACGGCGAGGCCGAGCCTGTTCACACCAGCGATGCCGAGTAGTCCGACACCGATGCCGACGACGCCCCCGATCATCGTGATGAGAACCGTTTCCGAGGCGACCAGGAGCGAACGCGACCGATTCGAGTAACCAATCGCGGCCAGCGCGCCCAGCTGTCTGCGGTCCGCGCTCACCTCCAGGCCCATCAGCGTCGTCACGAACAGCACGCCGACCACGACGGCCGAGACGAAGGCGGCGACGGCGACGGCGAGCGGGAGATTCGACGAGGAGACCTGCTGGGCGGAAATCCCCGAGCGGGTCACCACCGTCGTCCCGGGATAGCGCCCCGCAAGCGAGGCCCGGACCGAGCGGTCGTTCGTACTGACCAGCAACTGGTCGGCCGAGTCGCCTCCGGTCGCGCCGGTCAGCGACTGGAGTTCCGAGAGGTGCATCACCATCACGGGGACGGTCCCGCCGGCCGTCTGCCCGCCGCCGGTCGAGACGTTCGTGACCGAGAGCGTCCGGTTGCGCTCGCGAGCGAGCGACAGCGACTCGCCCGCCGAGGCGTTGGTCACCGAGGCCGCCGCGTCGTTCAGGACCACCTCACCGGTAAAGCGCCCGCCGTAGCTGCCGTTGGCGTAGTACGGGTCGCCGGGTTCCAGCGACGAGGCCGACAACCCGAGTACTTCCGCGCCGGCCTCGGGGACGATACCGGCCGCGAGGACGTACGTCCGCTCGCCCGTTCCCCTGTCTCGAACGGGCACCAGCTCTAACAGCACCGGCGTCGCGTAGTCGACGCGGTCGTCACGCGCTATCTCTGCACTTGTCGCGTGCACGTCGCCCAGTTGCAACCCGCCCGCCGACACCGCGATGGACTCGACGTTCGACTGCTCGGGGACGACCCAGTAGTCGACGCCCTCGCTCTCGATGACCGACTCGGAGGCCAGCCCGAGCGAGACGCCGGAGACGGCGACCATCAGCCCGATTGCCAGGGCCACTCCGAGCAGACTCAACAACACGCGCTGGGGCGCGATGCGCAGCCGTCCGGCCACGCGGGCGACGGCCAGCCCGACCAGCGCCCGTGCCCGCCCGAACATCACTGCCTCCCGACGACCTGCCCGTCCCGAAGGCGGACGACGCGGTCACACACGTCCAGTGCCTGCTGGTCGTGCGAGGCGAGTATCACGGCCCGGTCGTCGGCCGCGGTGCCGAGCAGGTCGAGGACACGCTCGCCAGCCTCGGAGTCCAGTTCGCCCGTGGGTTCGTCGGCGACCACCAGCGCCGGGTCAGTCGCCAGCGCACGGGCAATCGCGACCCGTTGTTGTTCCCCGCCGGAGAGCTGGCCGGGTTTGTGCGTCACCCGGTCGCCCAGTCCGACGGCCTCCAGCAGGTCCTCGGCGCGCTCGCGGCGGGCGCCTTTCCCGTGGCCGGCCTCCAGCAGCGGAACCGCGACGTTCGCCCGGGCAGAGAGCGCATCAAGGAGGTGAAAGCGCTGGAAGACGATGCCGACCGTCTCTAAGCGGAGCTTCGCCCGCTGGCGTGTCGAGAGTGTCGAAATATCCGTCCCGTCGATAGTGAGCCGGCCGCTCGTCGGCACGTCCAGCCCGGCGAGCAAATGCAACAGCGTCGATTTGCCGCTCCCGCTGGGTCCGGCGATACCGACGACTTCGTTCCGTTCGATAGCCACCGAGACCCCGTCGATGGCCCGGACGGTCGGCGCGTCGGCCGAGCCAAAGAAGCCCCCACCACCGCCGCGACTGTACTCCCGGACGAGCGTCTCGCCCGCGACGATGGCGTCGACGGCAGCGCCGGCCGTCGTCGCGCCGTCCGTTCGTGACATTGCCAACTACTGGAACAGTCAGGGGAATAATCGTTTCGTCACGAGGTGGGGCCCCACGGCCGTCTCGTGGCGGCTCCCAGCCGGCGACGGTTGCGGCCGAACTATGTTACAATCTTATCGCCGTAACAGGAGTGGTTCCGGTCACGAACCGCTCTCGCTAGTCTGTTGCCGCGCCGGAGTCGACGCGTCCTGGCGCTACGCCGTCTTTTACTAGCCAACCGACAGTTGCGTTAAAATACACTTTTCTGATAGCTTTCGCGAACGTCTGGCGCTTCGTCGCTCCCGTTGTACTCAGACGGTCCGGACGAGCGTGCGGCTGGTCGTCTCGATACGGTTCAGTCCCATTGCAGTCCTGCGTTTGTACCGCTTCTCTCCGCCCCTACGGTGGTGAATTGCGACACGCCCCTCCGATGGCGTTCGGTTGCGCCGATTCCTGCAGTGCAGCCGGCCGCTCACCCCCGTTTTTCGGGGTCGCCGTCACATCGACCACAGTATCGAGTTGTCCTGTCGTGGGGTCGCGACGCGCTCGCTGTTCGGGAGTTACACAGTTCCAAACTCATTCGAAAGTAGACATGTATGTACAACCGACAGCTGTGGTCGTGTAGACAGTGCCATCGACCAACAGGTTAACTACGAGGCCGACACATCGGGGAGTAGATGCAGTTCACGCGGCGATACTGGGTAACGGTGGCGCTGGTGGCGGTCCTCGCGGGCTGGGCCGCCCTCCTGGAACGGCCGCTCGCGCTCGTCGGCGCCGCCGGTGTCGCGGCCTGGCTCGTCGTCTACCAGTACCGGTTTCTGCGGGCCGTCGGCGAGTCTGTCGCGGCCCTCGACGTCGACCTGACGGTCGACCGGTCGCGGGTCAGCGCCGAGGAGCGGACCGCGGGGCACCTGTCGGTTCGGAGTGACCGGTCGACCGAACTCTCGATCCGGGTGTCGGCCGACGCGCCCGTGGGGGCTGACTCCCGGGGAGCCACCTGTCACCTCCCGCCCGGGGCGCGGGAGGCAGACGCGGGATTCGAGGTTGCGTGGCCCGTCGCCGGGGCCTTCGAGTTCGACCGGCCGACGCTCTCGGCGAGTGACCCGCTGGGGCTGTTCGGCGAGACGGCGACGGTAGGGCCGGCGCCGACGGTGACCGTCGAGCCGCGCGCTCCGAGCGATATCCACGTCGGCGAGAGCGGCCGACAGCTCCTTTCGGGCTTTGGCGACCACGCGACCGACGCCACGGACACCGGCTTCACCCCGGCGGAGGTCCGCCGGTATCTCCCCGGGGACAGCGTCCGACAGATGGACTGGAAAGCGACGGCCCGTCTCGCCGAGCCACACGTCCGCGAGTTCGAGGGCGAGACGGACGTCGAGACCGGCCTGCTCGTCGACCACCGGGAGACGATGGGCGCGGGCCGGGCGGGCGAGCGCAAACTCGACTTCGCCCGGCAGGTGGCACTGGCGCTCGCCGAGAGTACGCGCCGGAGCGGGGACCCGCTGGCCTGTCTCACCGTCGGCGACGAGGGCCTGACCGGGCGCTACGGTCTCGGGACCGGCGCCGACCACCACCGCGCTGTCGCGGCCCGCCTCCGCGCGCTCGACCCCACGCCGGCGGGCACGGACGGGAACGGCCCGTCGACCGTCTCCCCGGCCCGCGCCGAGGCGACCGCGACCCGACTCGACGGTGACAGCCCCTTCGACCGGCGGTTGCGCCCGTTCTTCGAGACCACGTCGCGGTACGTCGAGCGGGTCACCGACCGACCGCTGTTCGCGGGCACCCGCGAGTGGACGGCCCGGCGGGCCGGGACCGCCCGGACGATCATCGTCACCGACGACGAGCGCCGGACCGAACTCTTAGAGGCGGTGAAACTCGCCCGGGCCGAGAGCGACCGCGTCGTGGTCTATCTGACGCCGACCGCGCTGTACGACGAGGGCGGGCTGGAGACGCTGGAGACGGCGTACGAACGCTACGCCGAGTTCGAGCGGTTCCGCCGGCAACTCGCCGCCCTCGGGCGCGTCAGCGCGTTCGAGGTCGGCCCGGCCGACCGGCTGGAACGCGTCCTCGCCGCGGGACGGGACCGACGGAGGGTCGGCCAGTGAGCGCCGGGTCGCCCGACGACGCCCCGGCCGAACCGCTCGCCTGGACGGGTGACACGCGGTGGACGACGCTCGACAGGCCCGCGGGCGCCGTGGCGTTGCTAGCCGCGCTAGTCGCGCTCTGGGCTCTCGGCGGGGCCGTCGGGGCTCTGGCGTGGCTAGCGATTACCGCCTGCTGGCTCCTCGCGCCGCCCGTCGTCCCGGTCGCGCTGGGACAGTTCGCGCTCGTGGCGCTGACGCCGGCCGACGCCGGACTGGTGGCGCTGTTGCCGGCCGAGGGGGCACTCCTCGCGCTCCTCGCCGCCTCGTTTCTCGATAGCGGGGCCTGGAACCCGGGGAACGCCACCGATGTCGTCGGGCTTCGACCGAACCTCGTCGACGCGCTGGCGTACGCCGGTGTCGCCGTCGCGCTCTCGGCGGGCGTGGTGTACGCCTGGGAGCTGGCCGGCCCGCTGGTCGCCGGCGGGCTCTGTCTCGCCGTCGTCGCGGCTATCGGCTACGGGCTCCGGCCCGTCACGACCGGCTGAAGCGACACAGTAATCCGACGGCGCCGAGCAGGTACGAGCGACACCGAACGAGATGAGCACGAACGGACGACGCACCGACGACACCGCCGAGGAGCCCCCCCAGCGACTCGCGGAGCTTCGCACGCAGGTCGAACTGCTCGCCGAGGAGAACGAGCGCCTGCGCGAGTCGTACACGCGGGCGAAACGGACGGAGTATCGCCGGACCGCGTTCGGGCTGGCGGCCGTCGGGGCCGTCGCCGCGGCTGCTGGCCTGCTCGTCCCGACGGCGAGTGCGGTCCTGTTCGCCCTCGCCGGCACGGGTCTGTTCGGGGGGATTCTCACGTACTACCTCACGCCCGAGCGGTTCATCGCCGCCGACGTGGGCCGCGACGTGTACGCCACGCTAGCCGACAATGAGGCGGCGCTCGTCGGCGAACTCGGGCTCACTAGCGAGCGGGTCTACGTTCCCCTTTCGGGGAACGAGGTGCCGGTCCGACTGTTCGTGCCCCAGCAGTCCGACTACGATCTGCCGGACGCGGACGCGCTGACCGGACAGACGGTGCTCGCCGACGACCCCGCGACCAGGGGTGTCGCCCTCGCACCGAGCGGCGCCCGGCTGCTCGGCGACCTCGAAACGGCCCTGCGGGGCTCGCTCGCGGACGCGCCGGGCGACCTCGCCGTCCAGCTCTGTGACGCCCTCGTCGAACAGTTCGAACTCGTCGACTCGGCCGACCCCGAGACGGACGCCGACGGCACCGCCTGTCGCGTCGCGGTCAGCGACTCGGTGTACGGTCCGCTAGACCGGTTCGACCACCCGGTCGTCTCGCTGCTCGCGACCGGCTTTGCGGTGGGGCTGTCGGTCCCCGTCACGACCGAGGTGCGTACCGACACCGACGGAGCGTCGGTGGTGACGCTCCGGTGGGCCTCGTCAACCGACGACGACTGAACCCTCTGCTGTCCGTTGTTTCCACGACTGCGCGATATTAATACGCCCGGAAGAAGATGCAATTATTGGCGTTTTAGGGACTTATTTACGAAGACGGTGTGTCATCATGGTTGGGGCAGTGGAGATACCATCACAGTGTCCGGAGTGTCGCCGGATTTCCATCGCCATCCGGGAGGTGCCGCCGGGCGAGCACGACCGTGGGGAGCAGTGGTGTACGCAGGCGGAGTGTGACGTCTGCGGTGAGTACGTCCAGTGGTTCGAAGATGGGCGGTGAGTGGCGTCACTCGACGCGCTCTTCCGGTTCCCCCCCGTCGACGGCCGCCTGCTCGCTGGCCTTCCCGGACGGGGGCGTCACGGACGACGCGATATCCGAGAGCACCTCGGCCGGCGTCACCTCGCTCAGTTCGGCGTCCGTCGTCAGCACGAGCCGGTGGCGGAGCACGGGTTCTAGCATCGCTTTCACGTCGTCGCCGAGCACGTACTCCCGGCCGCGAATCGCAGCTCTGGCTTTCGCCGTCTGTAAGAGCGCCTGTGACCCCCGTGGAGACGCGCCGTGGCGCGTGTCGGGGTGGTCGCGGGTCGCCCGGACGAGTTCGAGGATGTACTCCCGGACCGGGGCCTCGACGTTCACGTCCGCGACGGCCTCGCGGGCCGCGAAGATGTCGTCGAGGTCGACGACGCTCTCGACGTCGGCCGGCCCGAACGTCGGGTCGTCACCGACCCGGTCGAGCAGCGCCCGCTCGTTCGCCCTCGACGGCAGGTCGACGGTCAGCTTCAACTGGAAGCGGTCGCGCTGGGCCTCCGGCAGGTCGAAGGTCCCCTCCATCTCGATTGGGTTCTGGGTCGCGATGACTAAGAACGGGTCGGGGAGCGTGATGGTGTCGCCCTCGATGGAGACGTGGCCCTCTGCCATCGCCTCCAGCAGCGCCGACTGGGTCTTGGGCGTCGCGCGGTTTATCTCGTCGGCGACGACCAGGTTCGAGAACACCGGGCCCTTCCGGAGCTCGAAGTCCCCCGTCGGTTCCCGGTAGACGCTCGTCCCGGTGATGTCGGCCGGGAGGATGTCCGGCGTCATCTGGACGCGGTTGTACAGCAGGCCGCTGGCCTGTGCGAACGAGTGGGCCAGCGTCGTCTTCGCGACCCCTGGTACCCCTTCGAGCAGGACGTGCCCGCGGGTGAGCAAAGCGATAGTCAGCGACTCCACGTGGTCGTCGAGCCCGATGAGGACCGTCGACATCTCCTCGTGAATCGCGTCTGCGAGCGCGGCGGGGTCAGTCATCTGTTCGCTCATTGGTGTCGGATTGTATCAAACTGTTCGTCACGCGCTGGATGCGCTCGTCGTCCCAGTCGGGGTGGCGAGCCCGGACGGCCGCGCGCACGTCGTCCCGCGAGAGCGTCCCGCGGTCGACCGCCGGTTCGTTCCGGTCGCGGAGCCACCCCGGACTGGCCCGCGAGTCTGCGAGGGTCAGGACCACCGCGATGGAGAGCGCGCCGGCGAAGACGATTCCCAGCGGCGAGTTCTGCAGGGACAGCCGCAACGCCACTAGCGGCGGAACGGCGGTCGTATGTGAGACGTCGAGCAGGACGTGGTCGTGTTGCCCGACGAGTCCAGCTAAGAAGGCCCCGTTGTTCCCTCGCTCCAGCATCGAATTGAGGAAGACGCTCGGGTCGCTGACGGTGACGACGGTCCCCCTACCGACGCGTTCGGTGGTCAGGACGGGGCGGGCGGCGAGTTCCTCCGCGTCGTCGAGTTCCCCGTCGCGGTCCCCGTCGAGGTAGCTAAAGGACGACGAGTTCGCGAGCGTCGTCGCGTTCCCGGGGTCGACGACGCTCCCGTGGTTGAGCACGAGCGTGTCGACACCGGCGGTGGTGGGGCGACTGGCGTTCGCGCTGGCTTTCGGGAACGCCGGGCTCGGGCCGGCCCGCTGCTCGTCGCGGAGCGGGCGCCCGTCGATACGCGCCGTCGCGCCCACCGCCTCGAGGAGTTCGTTGCCCCCGCGCCCGTAGTCCTCGGCGACCAGCAGCGTCCCGCCGGCGCGGACGTACGACCGAATCGCCTCGGCCTCGGGGCCGTACGGCTCGTCCGGCGAGAGGACGACTGCGAGCGTCCGGTTGGCCGGCACCGTCGCGTAGGCGCTGACGTTCCGGGCGACTGTCGTGGGCGTGTCGGCCGACTCGGCGGCCGCTCTGACCTGGGAGGTCCCGTCCCAGTCCGTGTTGTACGCCCCCAGCGAGGCCGAGGAGGTGCCCGCCGCGACGACGAGGGTGAGCCCCACAGCGACGGCGAGCGCGCCGAGCAGGAGCCGTGGGAGGGACCAGTCGCCACCCATCAGACGACCCCCGGCGGCAGGATAGCGAGGATGCGCCGCACGACGATGTACCCGAACACGAGCAGCCCGACGGCGATGACCCAGCGCAACCGACGGCGCCAGGTCGGCGTCACCGCGAAGGGCGCGGTGAGTTCGACGACGACCAGGAAGCCGATCAGCGAGACGACGAAAAACAGCTCCAGCGACAGCGCCCCGAGTAGCGACAGCGCCAGTACGGCGCCCACCGTCCACGCCATCTGGCCGATGATAAACCGGTTGCGCTGCCGTGTCGGCATAGCCGTACTGTTATCGTGAGTAAAGTTGTACCTGTCGGGACAGGAACTGGCCACAGGTGGTCTCGCCATGGTAACGTCTGCTGTGCGCCGTCGAACTGTTCACACACGTAACAACTATGTGACTATACGATATACGACGTGATATGGGTGGGACCTGTCGCAGTATCGCGCGCGCTACCGACACCCGCTGGAGTCGCTAGATGGCTGCCGGTACCACGGCGACCGGCGGTTCCGGGCCGCCGGTGGGTACGGTCGCGCCGCTCTGGTTTCGCGTCGCCGACGCCGTCGACAGCGGGTCGCGAGTGGCACCGCTCCGTGGTGAGACACAGTCGGGTCGGCCGCTTCGCGTGCTGTTCACGTCGTCGTCGCCCGGCCGCGACGTCGCCTGGGAGCCCGGCGCCTGGTACGAGCTTCGCAACCTCGTCCACGCGCCGAGGCACAGGCGGCACTGTCCCGACTGCGGGGCGGCGCTCACGGCGACCGACGACGCTGTTCAGGAGGCCGTCGGGCTCGCTCGGGACCGCGAGTCGGGCCCGCAGTTCGTCGGCACGGCGACGTTCGAGGCCACCCGACTCGGCCCGACCGAGTGGCTCACGCCTCCCGACGGTGGCGATGTCGAGCCCATCCGCTGGGGGTGTCGGTCGTGTGGGCGCGTCCTCGAGACCGCCCATGAGTGCGGGTCAGACGACGCGGACGCCGTCGACTCGGAGACGCTGTCTGGACGCGTCCACGCGGCGCTGGCGGGGGCCGCCGCGTCGCCGTCCGGCGACGCCGACCGCCTGGCGGCCGCCGAGTCGCTTCGGACACGGATTCGCCGCGGGGCGCGACCGGACGCCGAGGACGTCACGCTCGCGGCCGTCCGCTCGCCGTACGAGTTCGAGACGACGGTCCCGGACCCGACGACTCTCTCGTCGCTCTCGCCGACCGTCGCCGGCGCGGTGTCGACGAACCCCCTGACCGGGGGGCCCGAGCGGTTCTGTGCGGTCACTCTCAACCCTCGCGCGTTCGACTGGGCGCGCCAGCGCCCGTCGCTGGACCTCGTCGTCGCCGTCGACATCTCCGGGTCGATGGCGGCCCCGTTCGAACCGGCCGACGGGACTGCCGCGTCGGCGCCCTCGAAGCTCGACGCCGTTCGGGACGCGTTGGCCGGGGTGGTGGAGCGCCTCGACAGCACGGACCGGGTGGGCGTCGTGCTGTTCGATACGAACGCCAGCGTCCTCAAGCCCCTCCAGCCGCTCACCGAGACGACAGACGAGAGCCTCCGGTGCCACCTCGCCGGGGTCGTCCCCGCGGGCAACACGAATCCGATGGCCGGTCTCCGACGGGCCGGTGCCCTCTTCGACGACGCGACCGGACGAGCCGACACCGAACGCCGGGTCGTCCTCGTGAGCGACACCGTCCCGACTACGGACGGCGCCTCGGCCGGGCAGTACCGCGACTACTGTGGCGCGTATCGGCGGCGGGGCGTCGGCATATCCTTCGTTGGCCTCGGGTTTCACGATGTCGGCGCGACACGGGCGCTGTGTGGCGAGGCGGGGACGAACGTGGCTGTCGCCCCGGACCCGGCGGCGCTCGCCGCCCTGTGTCGGCGCCACCTCGACTCGGTCCTGTTTCCCGTCGCTCTCGACCTCGATATCGACGTGGGCCCGGGCGCCGAACTCACGGACGTGGCGGCGGCGTCGGACCCGTCGGCCGACGACAGCGCCGTCCACCGCGAGACGGTGTTCCCGGCGGGACCGACCGCCCAGTCGCTCGACAGGGTGCTGTTGGGGCTGTCTGCCGCCAGCGACAGCGCCGACGTTCGGGTCACGTGGACCGACCGGTACGGTGACAGCCACGAACGGTCGCTCTCGGTGGCGTACGACCGGGGGCCGGGAGAGTGGTTCGACACCGACAGTGTCCGTACCGACGTCGCACTCCACCGGTACCTCCGCGGGCTACAGGCGTGGTGTCGCGGGGACGCCACCGACGGGGCTCGGGCGTCCGCCGCTCCCGAGCCACAGTCGACACGGCTGGCCCGTCTCAGACGGTACCTCGTCGAGGAACGGGCGGCGACCGGCGTCGACCAGTTCGACACCGATATCGAGGTCCTGCGGGCGATTAGCGGCGACAGCTAGTCGGGGCGGCGGTACCGCCCAGCGGCTCACCGTTCGCCCTCGCTCCGCCGTCCCATCGACAGATTGGGGGCCGTTACGGTTGCTGGTTCGAATCCCCGACCAGATGGTGGGCTGAACGAAATTCCGCGTACAGAATACGGACAACACGAACGGAATCGAACGTCGCAGGCGACATATCTGGATACGACTACCGCAAATCTTCGTAAGGAGGGGACATCGGACAAGCTACGGAAAATCCAGCACACGATTGCTGAATTTAGAACGAAATAGCACTATTAGGTCTATTTTTGCCGTCATATTCCGTAACTATGTCTGTGAATCTGTGCCCTCTCTTCCAATTTGGGTAAATTCAGTGATAGATACCTGGGTATTTAGGCGGTAGTGATATGTATGCCAGCCTTTAATCCGGAGCTATGGATCGTCAGTCCAGTGGGGTCGCCGGAACGGTTTCTATCCGGAACATCGGCGGTATCGCCGAACAGCAGGTGGACCTCGCTCGCGGGGTTAACGTTCTCGCTGGCAACAACGCGACGAATCGGACCTCCTTTCTCAAGGCGCTCGCCGCGGCCCAGGGTAGCGAGGCGGTCTCGCTGAAAGGCGACACCCAGTCGGGCTCGGTCGAACTCACTATCGACGGCGAACAGTACCGGCGGGAGATTCACGACGTCGACGGGTCGCTGGTCTTCGAGGGGTCCTGTCCCGTTCCCGAGGGGGACCGCGAGGTGGCCGAACTGTTCGCGTTCCTCTTCGAGCGGAACCGCGCACGGGAGGCGATTCGGCAGGGCTCGGACCTCCACAGCGTCGTGATGGACCCCGTCGACACGGCGGCCATCGAGGACGAGATCGCCACACTCAAACAGCGCCGCTCGCAGACGGAGCGCGAACTGGAGGAATGTCGGTCGCTCCAGCAGACCCTCCCGTCGCTCCGGGACCGGCGAGACGCACTCGCCGACCGAATCGCCCGTCTCGAAGGAGAACTGGCCGAGGCGAAAGCCGAAATCGAGGCCGCCGAATCGACCGTCGACGAACAGGCCGAGGAGACGGAGGCACTGGACGCGGCGGTCTCGGCTCTTCGAACGGCGGAGTCGGAACTCGACACCGTCCGCTCGAAGATCGAGACGACCGAAGGGACGCTCGACCACCTCGAAACCGACCGCTCGGAGGCCAGGGACGAACTCGACGAACTGGCGGCCGTCGACGAGTCCGAACTGGCCGACGTCGAGGCCGAACTCTCTCGGCTCCACGAGCAACTCGCCGACAAGGAGTCGATGATGAACGAGCTCCAGAACGTCATCCAGTTCAACAAGGACTTCGTCGCCGAGAGCGAGGCGTCGGTCGCCATGCTCTCGACCGCCGAGGACGCGGAGCCGGCCGGTGCCACCACGGAGTCGCTCGTCGACGACGGCGACGGTATCGTCTGCTGGACGTGCGGAGCGGACACCACTCGGTCACAGATTTCAGAGACGCTCGACCGGCTCCAGGCCGTCCACGAGGACCTCTACGGCGAGCGGGAACAGCTCAAGGACCGCATCGAGACGTACAAGGACCGGAAGTCCGAACTCGAGTCGACGCGGGACGCCCGCGAGCGGCTCGAAGGGACGGTCGAGGAGCTCTCGGCACAGATAGAGCGCAACCGCGAGACGCTGTCGCGTCTGCAAGCCGAGGAAACCGAACTGCAAGACGAGATAGACGAGCTCGAAAACGAAATCCAGGGCCTCCGACAGCGCCGCGAGGACGAACTGCTGGACCGTCACCGGACGCGGAACGCCCTCGAACGGGACTTGGCGGAGGCGGTCGAGGAACACGAGTCCGTCCGCGAGGAAATCGCAGACGTCGAGGCCGAGGTCGAGCGAATCGACGACCACGAGGCGGAGATAGAGCAGCTGACGGCACAGATCGAGGAGCTGCGCCAGCGGGTCGACCGCATCGAGCGCCAGGCCGTCGACGCGTTCAACGAACACATGGACGCCATCCTCGACATCCTCGAGTACCGGAACGTGGACCGCGTCTGGGTCGAGCGGCGGCAGGTGAGCGAGCGGGAGGGGCGCCGGACGGTACAGCGCAACCGGTTCGACCTCCACGTGATCCGTGTGGGCGAAGACGGGTCGACCTACGAGGACACCGTCGCTCACCTCAGCGAGAGCGAGCGCGAGGTGACCGGGCTGATATTCGCGCTCGCGGGCTATCTCGTCCACGACGTCGCCGAGTCGGTACCGTTCATGCTCCTGGATTCGCTGGAGGCCATCGACAGCGACCGTATCGCCCTGCTCGTCGACTACCTCCAGACACACGCCGACAATCTCGTCGTCGCCTTACTCGAGGAGGACGCCGCGGCGCTCGACGGTGAGTACCACCGCATCACCCAGCTCGCACAAGCGGATTAAGACGCGTCCCTGGTAGCCGTACTGTCGTCTTGACAGCCACAGCCGCCCTGGTCGAGCAACTGCGTCACTTCCCGGGTCGTCCCGCAGTCGGGACAGGACAGCTGGACGGAGACGTAGATGTCGAAGTCACCGACGGTGAACCCCTCGCGCCCGCCGAGGCGCTCGACGTTCTGTGTCACGACCGACTGCGTCCGGCTGTTCAGCCGGAGGAGCGACTGACGCGTGCGCTCGATAAGCTCGGCCGTCGACGTCGCCTCGGGCGCGGTGTCGACGCCGCGGTGGTCTCTGAGATAGCGGTACATCGTCTGGTGGGAGACGAAATCGCTCGTCACCGCGTCGGCGTCGAGCCCGTGCTGTGCCAGCCGGTCGCGGGCCTGCATCTCGTTGCCCGAGCGGACCTCGTCGTCGGTCAGGAGCCGATGGAGGTTCTCGACCTCGCCGTCGAGGGGAATCTCCCCGACCGTGTTGAGCGCGTCCCGCAACACCGTCCGGTTGAAGGCGTCGGCCAGGTCCCGCGTGCTGTGTTCCTCGAACCCATCCCCCTCCCAACGTCGCTCTAGCTCCGCTTCGAGCCCGTCGAGCCCGCGGCGCTCGATGACGCTCTGGACCTTGTTTCGCGGCGACTCGTCGTCGGAAGGCATTACATCGAGTAGGACGCCACCGGCATTTGAGTCGTTTGGTCACGCAGCCGTGTGGCCCCCGTGGTATCCCTGGGAACGGCGGTCGCTACCGCCGGGAAGCGGGACCACTCAGTGCTGGTCGACGCCGACCGTCGTGCTCGCCGAGCGGGTTCTGGGGCGCCGCTTCGCTCCGCCCTCGCTATTCTCCACCGTCGGTCAACACCGAAACCTCCTCGCCGTCCTCGTTGAGGAACTCGGGCAGTTCCTCAGCCTCCTCGTCTGTGGGCTCCGTCTGCTCGGTCGTCCATTCGGGAATCTCACCTCTGTGGTGACACATTCTGGTTCACCGACTCCCCCTACGCCTCCCGTCGTGTTAATTGTTAACGCTGATACATCAGCCTGGGACAGTCTCAAGTCGGCCGGTCCGCTACCCGACACAAGAGCATGGGTGAGACGCCAGGAACGATTCAGCAACTCGACGAGCGGACCGTCGAGCGCATCGCCGCCGGCGAGGTCGTCGAGCGGCCGGCCTCGGTCGTCAAGGAACTGGTCGAGAACGCCATCGACGCCGACGCCGACCGGGTCACGGTGGCCGTCGAGGACGGCGGTCGCGGCGGGATACGTGTCACCGACGACGGCGTGGGGATGGACCGCGAGGCCGTAGAGCGTGCCGTCGAGCAACACACCACCTCGAAGATTCGGGACATCGAGGACCTGGAGGGCGGTGTGGGAACGCTCGGGTTCCGGGGGGAGGCCTTGCACGCCATCGGCGCGGTGTCGAGAGTGACTATCACGACACGCCCGCGGGGCGGGGAGGTCGGTACCGAACTCGTCGTCGAGGGCGGCGAGGTCACGGCCGTCGGTCCGGCCGGCTGTCCGGAGGGGACGAGCATCGAAATCGAGGACCTCTTCTACAACGTCCCCGCTCGCCGGAAGTATCTCAAGCAGGCGTCGACGGAGTTCGCTCACGTCAACACCATCGTCACGGGCTACGCGCTCGCCAACCCCGACGTGGCCGTCTCCCTTTCCCACGACGGCCGGGAGACCTTCGCCACGACCGGCCAGGGAGACCTGCGGGAGACGGTGATGTCGGTCTACGGGCGTGAGGTGGCGGAGTCTATGATAGCCGTCGACGGTCAGGACCTGCCCGACGGCCCGCTTTCGGCGGTCTCCGGGCTGGTTTCCCATCCCGAGACCACCCGCGCGGGCAGAGAGTACCTCTCGACGTACGTCAACGGCCGCTACGTCCGGGCGAAGACCGCACACGACGCCGTCGTCGACGCCTACGGCACCCAGATAGCGCCGGACCGCTACCCCTTCGCCGTCCTCTTTCTCGACGTGCCCGCCGGCGACGTGGACGTCAACGTACACCCGCGCAAAATGGAAGTAAGATGGGTTAAATCGGATGCCGTCGGGCGACAAGTTCGTACCGCCGTCGAAGACGCACTTCAAGAAGAGGGCCTTCTTCGCTCGTCCGCTCCACGCGGTCGGAGTGCCCCTGAACAGACGGAGATTGACCCATCGCCTGTCTCCGAAAACACTGCTGATTCCGCCGCTGAGACAGCCGATACAGGGGGGCCTGACGATACAACAGGAACGGTGAATAGAACAGATGAGGCGACACAGAGCGGAGGTACGGGGCAGTCTGACTCTACAGAGACCTCTCGAATTGATCCTTCACCAACATCAACTACGGATACCTCAGACACGCCGAGTACACCATCTCAGCCGTCGTCGGATTCGACCGTCGAGTCGTCATCACCTTCCCGCTCGAAGTCATCTACCTCGGACTCTACAACGTCATCGACGCCACAGAAACGACGGAAACAGTCTTTTACTACGACCGAACCGAACACTCAGAAGACGCTGAGCGGTGAAGCTGCTCACGAAACAACGGAGTTCGATACGTTCCCAGACCTTCGAGTCTTGGGGCAACTACACGACACGTACATTGTCGCCGAATCTGATGATGGATTAATCCTCATTGACCAACATGCCGCCGACGAACGAATCAACTACGAACGGCTAAAGCAACGATTCGAGGGCGAAACGACTACCCAGGCCTTAGCGGACCCGGTCGAAATCGAACTCACTGCCCGCGAAATGTCTGTGTTTGAGGCCCGGACTGATGCACTGGCAAGCCTTGGTTTCCACACCGCGCGGACGGGTGAGGAGGCCGTGGAAGTTCGGACGCTTCCGGGTATCGTCGCCGACGCCGCTGGCCCCGAGATTATTCGGGACGTGTTGTTGGACTTCGTTACTGGGGAAGACGCAGCCGAACAGACTGTCGAAGCGGTCGCCGATGAATTGTTATCAGATATGGCTTGTTACCCGTCTATTACAGGGAACACATCCCTTACAGATGGGTCCGTGGTGGACCTTCTGTCGACTCTCGACGAGTGTGAAAATCCGTGGGCATGCCCGCATGGTCGGCCGGTGCTCATTCACATCGACTCTGACGAGATTGGTGACCGGTTCGAACGAGATTATCCAGGGCACTAACTATATGTTAGAACTCAAATTCTAAACTTGAAAATCTCTCCCCGATAGCGGTCTTCGATGTCCTCGTAATAAGTGTGAATATAAGAGTCGATAGCATTACGCGTTGAACGGATTTTCCCGCTGCTTTGCTTGTCGCCGCGCAGGTATTTGACGAGGTCGCGGGGCCAGTTTTGTTCGACTTTGAACCAGGTCGTTCCGAAGTGGCGGCCGTAGTGAGAGGACACTCCCCGGAACCGGTCAGTTGGGCCGTATCGCGGGCGAAAGTACTCTTTCCAACGGTCGTTAACGTTCGTGTGATCCAGCTTCCGTCCCTTTGTCTTACTCAGGAATAGCCACGGTTCGCCGTTGTCAGGCCGTACCAGCAAGTATTGAAGAAGGATGCGGCGTAGTTCGTCATCTAATGGGATGATTGTCGGTCGTTCCCGTTTGTTCCGTTCGCGGTCGTGAGGGACGTAGACCGCGTTTGGACGACCGTCGAGCGCCGGGTGTGTACCCAATTCTGGATAGTGGTTCTGTAGCTCAGAGTTGGCGATGTGAACCTCGTTGAGCTTGATGTTACAGACTTCTGACGCACGAAGGAGTGTCTTGAACCCGGTAACGATGAGTGCTCGGTCCCGGATATGCCGAATATCATCCTGAATCACGTCTCGAAGTTCCGGGAGTGGGATGGGACGCGGGTCTTTTGGCGACTCTTTGCTGAGATCGATTTTACATTTAGCTGACCCGAAGGGATTGAAGTCCGTCTTGTGTGGGAAGTTCGGTTCGTTCCCGAAGTAGGTATAGGCAAGCTGTAGCGTGGACAGCTTCTTCGCAACGGTCCCATTGGTAAGGCCGTCGTTGAGAAATGCTCGCGCCCACTCCATTGTGTGTCGAGACGACGCGCACGCGGGATGCCGGTCGTAATGTTCCGTGATGAAGTTCCGGAATTGCCGGACGTGCCGCTCCCGGTTTTTGATGTAATCGTCGGAGTGGTTTCGGTTTCTCACTTGCTCATCGAGAAATAGCTGGAACGGGTCAACGCCATCTTCCCGTTCCATGGCCCAGAAGTCCTCATTGTATTCGGCTAATGGGTCCGTAGTGCGACCGAAGCGGTCAGCAATCTGTTCGTGCTTATCGTGATTGTCGCTACTCATCTGTATCACCATGCTTTCTGGCAAATTGCTTGTCAGCCAATCCCATCCGATAGTCCCAGCACTCACGGGCGACACCGGCATTAGCACACGCCATTAGAACCGGCTGGTGGCGGTGGGGAAAATCAACCCACGATTGAAGCCAGTCGTAGAACTGGTTGACTGGAGCGAAGTACGTATCGTAGACTGTCGAAGTCGCCCGTGGTTGTTTGGTCGGATTCTTATACCCGTTTTTAATCTCTGAAAGGAAGGCTTCGATGTCGTCAGGCGCTGCTAAGGCGTGATGTCTGTCCCGCTCCCGGTGCATGAACGCCTTGAAATAACGACCGCACCGTTCAACTTCGCCCGCCCGGGACTTCCCTAACTCTCCCTGTGCCTGACTCAGGGTACCGTCGAAGCGGAGCATGAGATACCACGACCACGTATCGTTACCCCGAAATTCCTCTGCGTAGTTCGACAGGCGGTATCTGTCTGGCAGGTCTTCGACGGCCTTGAAAACGCCCATTCGAGCCTCCGGGTCCTGGTTTGCCCGCATGTCCTCCCCAGAAGGCCGACCGGGGGTATCATGGTCGCCCCGGACCATTACTCACTCCCTCCATCCTTTGATGGATAGTACAATTCTCTACCGTTCTCGTCTGTTTTGACCTGTAGAGCGTTACCTTCTAAATCCTCTAAATGAGATGTGACGCGCCCGGCAGCAGTATCGATGACGTGCTGTACGATTTCGTCGTAGGTAGCACCGGGATTTCTTTTAACGAAGTCGCCGATTGCTCCCCGTTCGCCGTGGTGAAGTTCATTTTCTAGCCAGCCAATTCGATCCCGAGCACGTTCTAGTTCCTCCTTCAGGTCATTACGCTGCTTCCGTAGTTCTTGGTTCGTTTCATCGGGCGTGACGTTCGTCTCGAACTTTTTCATTCCCGCCTCAACCATGCACTCGACGAACTCCGACATGGACATCCCCAGTTCCTCTGCCTCTTGCTCCCAACGTTTGTATTGTTCCTCCGTGGGATACGCCGAAGTCGAGTGACTGCCGCTACTCATCGCCAATCACCCATAGATTCGCGTTCCCGACCTTCTGCCGGTCTATCTCGCCGTCGTCTGCCAGAGAACACAGCTTCTTATAGGCCGTTTCGTAGGAACAGCCAACACGCTCAGCTATGGGCTGTGTCCCGGCTGATCCACCTTCTGCTTCCAGTGCAGCAATAAAAGCGTCAGGTGGGTACTTCTCCGTATATTTCCCCGAGTCGTCGTCCCGGTTGGCTCCTGGCATGGGGCAGTGTTCTAAAGCCATTACATTAGGTTTTCATGGACCTCGTACTTAACCTTTACAGCTACTTGTAATGGAGAAGACGACGAGCGCAGCGACGCGCTGGCGAGCCTTGGCTTCCATACGGCCCGCACCGGCGAGCGAACCGTCGAGGTTCGGACGTTGCCGGGTGTCATCGCCGACGCCGCCGGTCCGGATATCGTCCGTGACGTTCTGAGTGCCTTCGTGGGCGGTGAGAGCGAGGCCGCGACCACCGTCGAAGCCGCCGCCGACGAACTGCTGGGCGATCTGGCTTGCTACCCGTCAGTCACCGGCAACACCTCGCTGACCGAGGGGTCGGTCCGGGACCTGCTGTCGGCACTGGACGACTGCGAGAACCCCTACGCCTGCCCCCACGGCCGACCCACGGTTATCGAGGTCGACTTCGACGAACTTGCGGACCGGTTCGAGCGGGATTATCCGGGGCACGCTGGCCGACGGCAGTGAGCGGCGTCGCCATGCACGCCGGTCGCCGGCAGTAGCGCCGGGGCCGTGCACGCCGGTCGCCGGCAGTAGCGCCGGGGCCGTGCACGCCGGCCGACGGGACTGAGCGGAGCCGCAGGCTCCGCGAAGGTCGGGAGACGCACAGCGTCTCCCGGAAGTGAGCGCCGCCGACCGAGTGCCGCGTCACCGAGGAGGTGGGCTAACACTAGTCACACGGCCGGTTGAACTAAACCCCTGTCTGTCTATGAGTGGGACATGTCTATCGTTTCGTTCGGTGATACGGCCCTTCGATTCGCGACACGCGAGGGCGAACGGTTCGAGACCGCCCGCGAGGTCGGGTTGCACGTCGACGGGATGTCGAGCAACGCGGCGGCCATCGCCAGCCGTCTGGGCGCCGACGCCGTCTGGCTCTCGAAGCTCGCCGACACGCCGCTGGGACGGCGTGCCGTCGCCGAGCTCCACGAACACGGGCTAGAGACCGAGGTGACCTGGGCCGACGGCGGCCGGCACGGGCTGAAGTTCCACGAGAGCGCCACTCCGCCCCGCGAGTCGCGGCTCCTCCAGGACCGAGCCGATACGGCGATGGCGACGGTGTCGCCGGGCGACTTCCCGGTGGGTCGCATCCAGGAGGCCGACGCGGTGTTCACCACGGGGTCGATGGCGGCGCTGTCCGACGAGGCGGCCGAGACGGCCGGAGCACTGCTGCGTTCGGCCCCCGGGCTTCGGGCGATGGACCTCGACTTCCATCCCGGCATCTGGAGCGCCGAGGCGGCCCACGACACCCTCACGGACCTCTTTGACCCGGTCGAGTTGCTGTTCGCCAACGAGTCCCAGGCCACGGCCGTCTTCGACCGGACGGGGTCGCCCCGCGAACTGGTACACACCATCGCCAGCGACTACGACTTTTCCCACGTCGTCCTCACGCGCAGCGAGCACGGCGTCGTCGGCTACCACGACGGCGTCCTCCACGAGCAGGACGCCTTCGAGACGCCGGCGACCGACGGCGCCGGCCAGCACGCCGCCCTCGTCGGGGCCGTCCTCCAGCAGCTCACCGCCGGCGCGGCCACCGACACGGCGCTGGCCCACGGAGCGGCCGCGGCGTCGCTGGCACGGACGATGAGCGGTCCGCTCCCACCCGTCGAGCCGGCCGACGTCGAGCGGCTCGTGGCCACGGCGTCTACCGGCCGATAAGCCCGGTGTTAGCGGAGCCATACCCTTAAGGGTGTTCGTTGTTACCACTCGGATATGGGTTCGACACGAGTTTCAGTCGGTCTCTGCATCGTGATGCTCGTCGGGGTAGTCGGTGCACTCCCGGCGGCCGTCACCGCACAGCAGGACCAGGTCACCGTTACCATGACCATCGTCGACGAGGACGGCCGCCCGGTCGATGGCGGCATCGACGTGATGGCTAGCTGGGACGGCGGTTCGGTCAACGGGACGACGGCCTCGAACGGGCAGGTGCTGCTCGACGTCCCCCGCGGCGAGAACGTCTCGATTCAGATAGACGACGACCGGTACGTCCGGAACATCCCGTACACCATCGAGGACGCGACCAGCGAGTCGGTCGACGTGCCGGTCGCCGACTCGGGGACGGCGACGATAACGGTCCGGAACACCGAAAACGACACGGTCGAGAACGCCCGCGTGTTGCTGTACCAGAGCGGGCAGTACGTCACCGACCAGCGGACCGGCGCCGACGGGACCGTCACGACGCCGCGAGTCGAACAGGGCGCCTACCGCTTGACAATCCTGAAAGCCGGCTACTTCGACGACCGGACCCGAATCGAGGTCGGCAGCCAGACCACCATCAACCAGACCATCGAGCAAGGTGAGGTGTTGCTCACGGTCGCCGTCGAGGACGACTACTTCGAGCCGCCGGAGTCGCTCGACGCCGCCGTCGAGATTCCCGGCTTCGGGACCCTCCAGACCGGGTCGGACGGCGATGCGAGCACCACGGTGGCGGTCAACACGCGCTATGACATCACCGTGACGGCCGACGGCTACGACCGAGCCCAGCAGACCGTCAGCGTGGGCGAGGACGACATCACCAGGACCGTCTCGCTCGACCGGACCGACGAGATAAACCTCACCGCCCAGGACCAGGTCGTCATCGGACAGCGGGTGCCGATAACGGCGACCGACGAGTACGACGACCCCGTCGTCGGGGCGACGGTGACACAGGACGGTCAGGAGGTCGGCACGACCAACGAGGACGGCGTCGTCAGGGTCAGGCCGGAGTCGGCCGGGACGGTGACCTACACCATCGACGACGGCGACACCAGCGAGACGGTCTCCATCGAGGTGTTCGACCCCGACGCGACGCCGACGGCGTCGGCACCGAGTGCCACCCCGTCACCGACGCCCACGGCGACCGACAGCCCGCCGGCCGGGACCGAGACCTCCGGCGGGGGCGGGCCGGGCTTTACGCCCGTGACGGTCGTCGCCGCGCTCGCCCTGCTCTCGCTGGTCGCGTACCGGCACCGGTAACGCCGTCCGCGATAGCGGGACGTTTTTTGCCGCGAGGCACCCACTCGTTTCCATGACTGTCATCGAGGGCGTCCACGCCGACCACGGCGCGACCTTCCGCGAGGTCGGCGGCCGTCGCGTCGTCGACAACTACGGCCGGCCCGAGCGGACCCACCGAGCCGTTCGCAACGTCGTCGGCGTCTGCGAGTTCGGCTACGGCGTCCTCGTCGTCACCGGCGAGGACCGCGTCGACTACGTCGACAACGCCGTCTCGAACCGCGTGCCCCAGGCCGACGGCGAGGGCACCTACGCGCTGTTGCTCGACCCCCAGGGCCGCGTCGAGACGGAGCTGTACGTCTACAACGCCGGCGAACGGCTGCTCGTCTTCACCCCGCCACAGCGGGCCGAGCCCCTGGCCGAGGAGTGGCAGGGCAAGACGTTCATCCAGGACGTCGACATCCGGGTCGCGACCGACGACTTCGCCACCTTCGGCGTCCACGGGCCGAAGGCGACCGAGAAGATAGCGAGCGTCCTCCACCAGGCCGCCGCCCCCGACGGCGCCCTCTCCTTCGACCGCGGCGAACTCGGCGACGCCGGCGTCTCGGTTATCCGCACGGACAACCTCGCCGGCGAGGAGAGCTACGACGTGGTCTGTGGCGCCGGCGACGGCCAGCGCGTCTTCGACACGCTCGTCAACCGCGGGCTCAACGCCGTCCCCTTCGGCTATCGCACGTGGGAGACGCTCACCCTCGAAGCCGGTTCGCCGCTGTTCGACACCGAAATCGAGGGGGCACTGGCCAACGACCTCGGGCTTCGGAACGCCCTGGACTTCGAGAAGGGGTGTTACGTCGGCCAGGAAGTGGTCTCCCGCGTCGAGAACCAGGGCTACCCCCGCAGCCGACTGGTCGGACTCACCGTCGACGCCGTCCCCGACCCCGGCGCCGCGGTCTTTGCCGGCGACGAACACGTCGGCGAGGTGACCCGCGCCGTCGACAGCCCCACTCGCGGGGCCCCTCTCGCCATGGCCGGCGTCGACTGGGACGCCCCAGACGAGGGGCTGACCGTCCAGGTCGACGGCGCGTCTATGGCCGCCCAGCGCCACGAACTGCCCTTCGTCGAGGGGTCTGCGGTGTCGGCCCGCCTCCCACGCTACGAGTAACCGACACTGTCACCATCGTCCTCGCCGCCGCCGTTGCTCGTGGTTCCCTTCGGTCGCCGCTCTCCGTCCGAGGCCGCCCCGTGGTCGGCCTCGCTCGCCCCCAAGAACCCCTCGACGGCGACCAGACAACCCAGCAGTGCAACGACGCCCGAGGCGACGGTGAAACGGCTAGCCTCCATGCACCTGTTTGACGGTTTCCAGAGATGAAGCCGTTCGAACGCCCGCCCCCGGCGACGCTCGTACCCGATACCGGCGAGCCGAGCGTTTTCAAGGCCGACCCGTGTACGTCCGCTATGGCCCGATGGACGACGACCGCAGCGGCCATCGTCAGGACGGCCGTCCAGCGGGACCTCCAGTATCCGGCGGCCGCGCTCGCGTACTACAGTTTCGTCTCGCTCCTGCCGCTGCTCGTCATCCTGCTGGCGGTGCTTGGCGAACCGGCCGCACGGGCGGTCCGGACCACGACCCTCCAGTACCTGACGCCCGCGGCGCGGGACCTGGTCGCCGAGGCGCTCACCGATTCGCGGGGACGGGTCGGGGCGACGCTGTTCGCGGTCGGCGTCCTCGGCTGGAGCGGGGCGAACATCACCGCCGGCTTCCAGACGGTCGTCGAGGACGTCGAGGGGGACATCGACCGCTCGCTCGCCGCCCACCTCCGGGACGGGGGCGCCGTGCTGGGCTCGCTCACCCTCGGCAGTGGCTCCATCCTCGCCGTGAGCGCGCTGTTTGTCCTGTTGCCCGACGCTCCCTTCGCGCTCACTGGGGGACTCGTCGCCTTGCCCGTCGCGCTCACCGTCTCCTTTCTCCCGCTGTACTACCTCCTCTCCCGCGATATCGAGACGGTCCGAACCGCCGCCCCGGGCGCGGTCACCAGCGCAGTCGGCTGGACGGGGATGCTCGCCGGCATCCGGTTCTACGCCGAGAACGCCGGGGCCTACGCCATCTTCGGCGTCCTCAGCGGGTTGCTCCTCATCCTCACCAGCCTCTACGCCGCGGCGTTCCTGCTCGTGGCCGGCCACGTGGTCAACGCCACGCTGTCGAGCGTCGTCGCGCCCGCCGAGTAGCGGGCTCTACAGTTACGCAGCAAACAGCCGCCGGCCGCTCACTCGACGAGCGGCATGACGATGCCGAAGACGAGCGGCGAGAACAGTCCCAGCAGAATGCCCAGCGCTTCCATGTCGGTCAACAGCGTACTCCCCCAGCCCGGCAGCGGGCCGACCACCGCGGGGCCGGCGAGTTCGCCCAGCGCGCCGAGCGCGAACAGTCCGACGCCCAGCAGGAACCCCCGCTTTGCGAGCGTCGCGTGGTCCATGTTTCGGTACTGTGCCATACGCGTGAGATTACCAGCCCGGAACTAACCCCTTTCGCTTCGAGCGGAAGGCCTATGTCCGGCGTCGGGTTAGGGACGCCGATGAACGGCTTTGGCTCACTGGCCGACCTGCTCGGACTACTGCTTGCGGCCGCGGCGGGCGCCCTCCTGACGGTCGTCGGTGCGCTGACGGAGAACGCCGGTATCGCGGACCTGCTCGCCGGCCAGTCCGTCTTCGGCCTCTGGGAAGTCGGGATGGGCGCGCTGTTGCTGTACGTCGGCGTCTACATGCTCGGTTACAGGCAGGTCTGGTTCGGGCTGCGGGCCGCGATGTCCGAGTAGCGCTCAGGACCGCGACAGCAGCGCCTTCAACTGCTCCCGGGAGAACAGCGTCGAGGGGCGGTCCATGTGGACGCCGATTTCGCCCTCGAACGCCTTCATCCCGGCTTTCTGTACCGCCTTCGGCACCGAGTAGCCCGCCCGCACGGCGTGACCCAGGCGGATGTCTCCCCGCAAATCGTCGCGCCAGGCCCGCTCGTACTCGCCCAGCGTCGCCGGGTCCGATGGGTCTATCTCCCGGGCCGCGTGGTCGGCCGCGGTCATGCCATACAGGATGCCGCCGCCGGTGAAGGGCTTGGTCTGGGCGGCGGCGTCGCCGATGAGGAACGACCGCGAGCCGGTGACGCGTTTGGGCGGGCCGATGGGGATGAGCCCGGAGCAGCGCCGGGTCACGTCGGCGTCGTAGCCCGCGACGAAGTCCTCGAAGCGCTCGCGGGCGTCGTCGCCCGGCGGCACTGCCAGCCCGTACTCGACACCGGCCTCGCCCCGCGGGATGCGCCAGGCGAAGAATCTGGGAACGGTGAGGTGGACGTCGACGAAGTCCTGGTGGTCGGGCGTCTCGTCGAAGCCCAGCACGCCGTGGAGCAGTTCGTCGGGTTCCGGCAGGCCCAGTTCCCGGCGGACGCGGCTCTTGGGGCCGTCACAGCCGGCGACGAGTTTCGCGCGGTGGGTCTCGACGTCGCCGTCGGGCCCGCGGGCCTCGACGGTGACGTGGTCGCGGTGTTCCGCGACGGCGACGACGGTGTGGTGTTCCCGCAGGTCCGCCCCGGCCTCGCGGGCCAGGTCGGCCAGATGCCGGTCCAGCCCGACGCGGTCGATGACGTTCGAGATGACCTCGTCCTTGTAGAACGGGTGGTCGTCGCTGCCGGGCCCGCCGGTGTGGAATCGCGCCCCCGAAATCTCGTTCTGGAACAACTCCTCGCGGGCGTCCTCGGTGAACTCCCAGAGGTCGGTGCTGACGTGGCCCGAACAGGCCAGCGGCTCGCCGACCTCGCCCTGCTCGAAGGCGAGTACGTCCAGACCGTTTTCGGCGGCTCGGCGGGCGTACCGCGAGCCCGCGGGGCCGGCGCCGACCACGACGACATCGTGCATATCCGGGCTGTGGGTGTCAGGCGGCAAATACCTTCTCGATTCGAACGGGCCCGACTACGCGCCGCTCCCGGCGGGTCGGCGTGGGTGCCCGTTTCGCTCGGCGAGCCAGCCGCCAAGCCGGCCGCCCAGCGCACCGGCGACGGCCGCCAGCCCGAACGCGAGCGGTACCACCACCGCGACGACGGCCAGTTGTACGGTGCGGAACCACGCGGGGCCGCCCAGCCCGACGACGAACGTCGCGATGTCGCCGACCTGCCACAGCACCGGCAGTGCGCCGACCAGCCCGGCACGGGCGCCGACCGGCGTCCCCGACAGCCCCCGGCGTCTGGCGAGATAGCCCACGAGCAAGGCGGCCCAGAACACCGCGCCGAGTTTGAGTTCTTCACCGCTCTGTGCGTAGCTGAGTGCCGTAAACGGTAGCGCGACCAGCCCGCCGAGGAGGGCGTAGCGCCACCGCGCCGACAGCCGTCGGCGGAGACCAGAGAGGGCCATAGCCCCAACGTATCGCCCGTCCGATATAAATCCCGACGACGGCGACGTCCCGTGAACCCCCGTCGCTTTGTCGCTGCGGGCCCAAACGGGCGCTCATGGCAGAGTACCAGCCCGGCGTCTGCAACATCGGCGCCGAGCAGCGCCGCGCCCGACGGCTGTCGGGCGTCGGGTCGTTCGGTATCGCCCTCGGCGTCGTGCTCGCGGTCGGCCTCGGCGTGCTCCCGGCGACGACGCTGTGGGCGACCGTCCCGTTCGTCTTCGGCGGCTGGGTCGGCCTCGTCCAGGACTACTACGGCTTCTGTGTGGCCTTCGCCGCGGTAGCCCGCTACGACCTCTCCGGGTCGGGCGGGACCTCGGGGTCGGTGGTCGAGGCCGAGGCCGCCGCCGCCGACCGCAAGCGGGCGCTACGGATACTGGCCGCGGCGACGGTTCTGACGGCGGTGACGACGGTCCCAGTCGTGCTGGTGGGCGGGGCGGTCTAGTCCCGCAGCGCGACGGTGAAGGCGACGGCGGCGACCAGCAACAGCGCGAGCGCGAGCGGCGACTCCCCGCCGGTCACCGTCCGGGTGAGCAGGTAGCCGACGCCGCCGCCGGCCACCAGCGCGGTCAGTGTCGAGACCGTCCGGACGAGTTCGACCCGGCGCGTCCCAGCCCCGCGCATCTGTCGGGCCAGCACGAGGGCGTGGCGCGAACTCGTCCACGCGAGCAGCGCCGGGACCGAGGCGCCGAGCAGCCACCCGGTCGAGCGGCCGTCGACGCCCGCAAGCACGACCGCCCCGAACAGGGCCCCGCCCCCGAGCGCCAGCGGGCGCTCGCGGCGCGACCAGAGCCCGCCAGCGAGCAAGCCGGCGCCCGCGAGCGCTACCCCCAGCGGCCCCGGCGCGGCGACGAGCAGGCCCGCCACCGTCGCCACCGAGAGGCCGGTGACGGCGAGGCTAACACGGGGCAGGTCCGCGTCAGTGCTGGACACTGCGACCCACCCCCTCGATGCCGTTGGCCGGGTCCCAGTCCGTCACCGGGACGTCGGCCGCCCGCAGTCTCGACAGCCGCCGCCAGCGGTCGAGACTGCCGTACGCGGCGGCGACGGTCCCCGACCCTGTCACGTCCGGGCTCACGACGGTGACGCTGTGGCCCGCCGCGTCGAGCGTCCTGGCGATGGTGACGCTCCCGTCGTCACACAGCGGCGAGACGAAGAGTACCTGCACGTCGGCTGCGAGGCGGTCGGTGAGCGCGCCCGCGGCGTCGGCCGGCGGCGGCGAGTCGGTCGGGGACAACCACGGCACGGCGCCGTCGCCGGCCAGTCGCTCGCGCAGCGTCGCCCGCTGCTGTGGGCCCGTTCCCGGGGGAGTCCAGGTGTCGCCGGCCGGGACGGTGCCGAAACCGACCGGGACCCCCTCGGCGAGCAACTGCTTCGCGAGGGTGAGGGCGGCGAGAGCGCCGTGGCGCGGCGCCGGCACACCGCCCGCCCGCGCGACGTAGGCCGCCGGGCGGGTGTCGACGACGACCGCGACTCTCGTCAGCCGCGGCTCACGGAACTCGACGGTGACGAGGTCGCCGGTCTTGGCCCGGTGGTACCAGTCGATGCGGGCCGGCGGGTCGCCCGGCCGGTACTCCCGCAGCGTGTCGAACTCGACGCCGGCGCCGCTCTCCGCCCCGACGTGCTGGCCCGGGGTCGCCTCCACCTGTGGCCGGGGCGTCGCCTCGGTCGTGCCCCGGTCGAAGCCACAGTCCAGCGTCGTCGGCCCGCCGTCGGGCGACACCGTGGTGACCGTCTCCGCCGCGCCCACGGGGTCGCCCACGACGACCACGCCCGGCTCGAAGGTGTGCCGGCCGCCGACGGCTTCGACGGTGTACTCCGCCGTGGCCGCCTTGCCCGGCCGGAGCGCGGTCGCCAGCCTGGGACTGCCCGCCACGACGCACAGTCCCGGCGGCACGCCGTCGATCAGGCGAACGTCCGGGAGGGTCCGGTCGCCGGTGTTCCTGACGGTGACGGTCACCGTCACCTCGCCGCCCGGCGCCGGCCGCCGGGTCGACAGCGACCGGGTCAGCGCCACGGTCGGCTCGGGCGGCCACAGCCGAGCGGCGGCGACGAGAGCGATGCCCAGCGCCGCGGTCACGACGACGGCGGGCTGACCGAAGCCGACGCCGACCGCGCTCACCGCCAGGGCGCCCGCGATGACCGCCGCCGTCAGCCCGGTCGCCCGCTCTCGCGACAGACCGGCACTCGGCCAGTACTGGTCGGTCGGTGTCGGTGGCCCCGCGTCGCGCTCGTCGGGGTCCGGGACTGCGACCCCGACGCGCTCGGCCAGCGCCGCCACGACGTGGCGGCCCCGCCGCGCGAACGGGAGGGCCGGGCGAGCCCAGGGGAGGTAGGCCAGTCGCGAGACGGGCGGGCGATACCCGTCGGCGAAGAAGGCGGCCGCCTTCGGGTCGTCGGTCCACGCCCCGTCGGCCAGCCGTTCGCGGGCTGTCTCGGGGGTCATCCCCTCGCGTCGGCCCAGGACGTCGACGGCCAGCGTCTCCAGGACGCCGCGGAGCCGTTCCCGGGCGGTCTCCTCGTCCTCGTCGAGCCGGCGGCGGCCCGCCAGCCCCACGTCGTCGAGCAACGCGGCGAACGCCCCGCCGGCACTGCGGTACGTCGGGCGCCGCTCCGGCGCCGGCAGGTCGACCGGGGCCTCCCGGGCCAGCAGCGCTCGCACGGCCAGGCCGACGGCGACGAGGCCGACGGCGACGGTCAGCGCGACCGCCGCGACGGTCGGGGCCGCCGCGGCGGCCAGGCTCGGGACGGCGACGAGCAAAACGCCGCCGACGCTGGCCAGCAGGCCCACCGCGACGACGCGACGGTCGGTCACGGCGCCCCCTCCAGGGACAGTTCGGCGGCGAGCGCCCTGGCCCGTCGCTCGCGTTCGCCGGTCGGTGCGGCGTCGCCGTAGCGTATCGCACAGAAGGTGTCGGTCAGCTCCGCGACGGGTTCTGCCCCGTAGCCGGCCGCGACCGCCGCCTCGGCCACCGCCGCCGGCGTCTGCCCCGCCGGGTCGAGCGGGACCGCCCGACAGAGCGCCCCCCACGCGCGGTAGACGTCGTTGGTGGCCGGCACGCCCTCGGCCAGCGTCGCGCGGTCGGCCGCCGGGGCCGTCGGCTGTGGCTCGGGCGGCCCCTCGGCCGACCCGTCCTCGTCGGTGCCTCGCGTCAGCCCGTAGAGGGCGGCGACACTCCCCACGAGAAAGAGGCCGAGGCCCGCGGCGACCTGCCACAGCGGCGGGCCGCTCGCGGGCCCGCTCGCCGGCGTCGTCGCCGCCGCCGCGGTGTCCCGCTGGCCCTCCCGGGTACCGCCGCCCCCGCCGCCCCCGCCACCGCCGCCGGACTCGTTTTTCGGCACCAGGGTCGGCTCTTCGGTCCCGACGGTGGGCTCCGTCGACACGGTGTCCAGCGAGGCGGCGACCGTCGCCAGGGCGAACACCGCGAGGCCGGCCAGCACGAGCGCCACGAGTCGCTCCACGGTCACACCACCCCCCGGCGCGCCGTCACCGGTCGTGGCTCCGAGACCACCGTCGCGTCACCCCTCGGCCGATGTCTCGCCGTCCTCGACCGACACCGTGGGGACCGGGACGGCGTCGACGACGTCCGCGACGACGTCGGCGGCCGCGGTCCCGTCCACCGTCGCGTCCGTCGTTCTGACGAGGCGGTGGGAAAGCACGGGGTCGGCCATCGCCGTCACGTCGACCGGCCGGACGTAGTCTCGCCCCTCGATGACGGCGCGGGCGCGGGCCGCTTCGAGCAGTCGCTGTGCGCCCCGCGGCGAGATGCCCACCTCGACCCGGGGGTCGTCGCGGGTCCGCCCGACGACGTCGACGATGTAGCCCACCACGTCGTCGTCGACTGTGACGCTCTCGGGGACAGCCCGGAGCGCACGGACCCCGTCGGGGCCGAGCGCGGTGTCGGCCGACGGCGTGGCGGTGTCCCGCCGCGTGCGGGCCCGTAGCAACCCCTGCTCGTCGGCTGGGTCGGGGTACCCCATCGCGGTCTTGACGAGAAATCGGTCCGTCTGGGCCGCCGGGAGCGGAAAGACGCCCTCGCTCTCGACGGGGTTCTGGGTCGCGACGACGACGAACGGGTCCGGCAGAGCGTGGGTCTCGCCGTCGACGGTCACCTGGCCCTCTGCCATCGCCTCCAGCAGCGCGGCCTGGGTCTTCGGCGGCGCGCGGTTTATCTCGTCGGCCAGCACGAAGTTCGCGAACACCGGCCCCGCGGTGAACTCGAAGGTCTCCTCGGCCTCACGGTAGATCGTCGTGCCGGTGATGTCCGCCGGAAGGAGGTCCGGGGTGAACTGGATACGCGAAAAGGAGAGCCCGAGCGCGTCGGCGAAGCTCCGGGCGGTGAGTGTCTTGCCGGTGCCGGGCACGTCCTCGATGAGGACGTGTCCCTCGGCGAGCACCGCTGTCAGTACGGTCTGGAGGAAGGCGTCGTCAGCGACGACGACGTCGGCGACGGTCTGGAGGACCTCGTCGCAGGTAGTGCGGGCTTCGGGGACGTCCATGCCACCGCGGCCTTCTGGCTGCCGTGTAAAATAGCTGACGACAGTTCGAAGGCGCAGCGTCCCGCTCCGGCTCTCTAGACGACCGCCAGCCCGTGGGGCAACTGGTCGTAGGCGTCGGCCCACGAGCCGGCCCGTTCCCAGGCCGTCCCCGCCGACGAGCGAAAGAGCCCGCGGTTCGTCAGCGCCGCGAACCCGTCGCCGTCGACCACAAGCTCCGCTCGGGCCAGTCCCTCGGGGCCCGGCAGTCCGTCCATCGCTCGCTTCCACTCGCCGCCCGTCGTCCGGTAGACGTAGCTCTCGCCGCTCGTCGAGTGGGCCGACCACGCCCCTCTGGCCGCCGAGACGACGACGGTGTCCGGGTCGTCTGGGTGGACCGCCACGCTCCAGACGTATCGGTGGTCGAGCCCCGACTGTGGATAGCTCCACGTCTCGCCGCGGTCCGTCGACAGCGCGTAGCCGTCGCCGGCGGCGGCATAGACCCGGTCGGGGGCGTCGGGATGGACGGCCAGCGTGTGGCTGTCCCGCCGAGCGCCGCCGGGGTGGTCCAGCCAGGTGTCGCCACCGTCCGGGCTCCGCAGGAAGGCGCCGGCCTCGACGGTGACGTACAGCAGGTCGGGGTCGTCGGGCGCCACGGTCATCCAGCGGACGTGGTGGGTCTGTGGCCGGGGCGGGAACGACCATCGCGAGGCCGAGTCGAGGTCGGTGAGCCCTTCGCATGCGGCCCAGCTATCTCCGCCGTCCGTCGACCGATAGACGGCGCTGGGTTCGGTGCCGGCCCACACCACCTCGGGGTCGTGCGGGCCGACGGTGACGCTCGTCACTCTGTCACCCGCGTCCAGCACCCGCTCCCAGGTCTCACCGCCGTCGGTCGTCCGCTGAAGCCCCGCGTCGACGGTCCCGACGAACGCTCGGTCGGGGGTGCGCCCGTCGGCCGCGACGCATCGCAGGCTGTGGCCCGCCAGCCGCTCCGTCCACTCGCCGTCGCCGACGAGCAGGCGGTCCGAGAGCGCGGCGTAGTACGTTGGCATGGCTCACGATACGGGCCGGCGCGGGAGAAGTGTGTCGTCGATACGGGTTCCCGCGCACTTTTTAATACGATGCACTGCAATGCATTACACATGGAGAACGTCACCACGCGGATGAGTGATGACGAGTTGGACCTCATCGAACGGCTCGCCGGCGCAAAAGGGGAGAGCCGAAGCGATGCGGTCCGGCAGGCGATTCGCCGAGGTGCACGGGAGGAACTGATTCGCGTCGCACTCCAGCGCTATCAGGACGGCGAGGTCGGGATGCGCGGTGCGGCAGATATTGCTGGACTCACTATCGCTGAGATGATGGCCGAGGCTAACGAGCGTGGTATCATGTCGAACTACGACGAGGCGGACCTCTCAGATGACGTGGACGCGCTTCGATGAGTGACCAGCGCCAGCTACTCGTCGACGCAAGCGTTTTCATAACTTTGGCCGAAATCGACGCTCTCAGCTGTTTGGAATCGCTGGACGGCACTCTGGTAGTTCCTTCGGCGGTAAGACGGGAGGTCAACAACGACCCAGCTAAGACCCAGCTGGAGCGTCTGGTTGTCGCTGGTACCATCACCGAACTGGATTGGTTCCAATGGTCAGATGAAAAAGGGGTCTCGGGTGAGCCCGTCGCGGCGACTCACCTCGGAACTGACCCCGAGGTAGCAGTCGATACCAAGGATAGTCCGGCGCGACTGGCCGATGGTGATGTTGCACTCCTGTGTTTTGGGAGACATATAGAGGGCATAGTCGTGCTAACTGACGACAAACCACTCAAAAAGACGTGTAAGTCACTCTCGATTCCAGTCTCGGGGAGCATCGCAGTGCTCGTTCGGGCAGTCGAAAGCGGGCAATACACCGCCACACAATCCAAGAACAAACTCTACGCGATGGACGAAGTCGGCGCTCGTCTCAGTGCGAGTCTGGTCAAACGCGCTGAAAAACTAATCGACGACGCAGCCGACTAGTCGTCGTCGGCCGTCGGCGTCGCCACGTCCCGCTCCGAGCGGGGCCCCTCCAGTTCGACGGCGGGCAGGTGGTCCCGCAGATACTGGCCCGTGTAGGAGTCGTCGGTCCGCGCGACCGACTCCGGGGCGCCCTCGGCGACGAGGTCGCCGCCGCCTTCGCCGCCCTCCGGTCCGAGGTCGATGACGTGGTCGGCGTTTTTCACGAGGTCGAGTTCGTGCTCGATGACGACCACCGTGTTGCCGTCGTCGGTGAGCCGGTGGAGCACGTCGATGAGTTTGCGCTCGTCCTCCGGGTGGAGCCCGGTCGTGGGCTCGTCGAGCAGATAGAGCGTGTCGCCTTTGTCCTTCTTGCCCAGTTCCTCCGCGAGTTTCACGCGCTGGGCCTCCCCGCCCGAGAGCGTGGTCGAGGGCTGACCGAGTCGCATGTAGTCCAGCCCGACGTCTTTCAGGAGCTGGAGCCGGCGGCGGATACCGGTGTGGCTCTCGAAGAAGTCGTAGGCCTCCTCGACGCTCATCGCGAGGACGTCGGCGATTGTCTTGCCTTTGTAGGTGACATCCAGCGTCTCGTCGTTGTAGCGGGCGCCGTCACACTCCTCGCAGGGGACCTGCACGTCGGAGAGGAAGTTCATGTCGATGGTCACGGTGCCCTGGCCGCCACAGGCCTCACACCGGCCGCCCTTGACGTTGAAGGAGAACCGGCCTTTCTCGTAGCCGCGCTGTTTGGAGAGGCTGGTCTCGGCGAACAGCTCTCGGATGTGGTCGAAGACGTTGGTGTAGGTCGCGGGGTTCGAGCGGGGCGTGCGGCCGATGGGCGACTGGTCTATGAGACGAACGGTCTCGATGTTCTCGATACCGTCGATGTCGTCGTGCTCGCCGGGATTCACGTCGGTGTCGTTCATCCGGCGCACGAGCCCCTTGTAGAGGATATCGTGCATCAGCGTCGATTTGCCCGACCCCGAGACACCGGTGATGGCGGTGAAGGTGCCAAGCGGGAACTCCACGTCGAGGTCACGCAGGTTGTGCTGGCGGGCGCCCCGGACCGTGAGGGTCGTCCCGTCGCCGTCGCGGCGCTCGTCGGGGACCGGAATCGACCGCTCGCCCGAGAGGTACTTGCCCGTCACCGATTCGTCGGTCTCCATCAGCACTTCCTGGGGACCGTTGACGACGACCTCGCCGCCGCGTTTGCCCGGACCGGGGCCCATGTCGATGACCGTATCGGCCCGCCGCATCGTCTCGGTGTCGTGTTCGACGACGATGAGCGTGTTACCCAGATCCCGCAGCTCTTCGAGGGTGTTCAGCAGTTTGTCGTTGTCCCGCTGATGGAGGCCGATGGAGGGTTCGTCAAGCACGTACAGCACCCCGACGAGGCCGGAGCCGATTTGCGTGGCGAGTCGGATGCGCTGGCTCTCCCCGCCCGACAGCGTAGCGGCCTCGCGGTCCAGCGTCAGATACTCCAGGCCGACCTCTTCCATAAATCCGAGGCGGGCGCGAATCTCCTTCAGAATCTCCTCGGCGATTTTCTTGTCGCGGGCCGAGAGCTCCCCCTCCAGTCCCTCGAAGTGGGCCAGCGCGTCGCCGATGGAGAGCTCGTTGACCTCGGTGATGGCGGTGCCGTCGACGAGGACGGCGCGGGACTCGGCTTTCAGTCGCGTCCCCTCACAGGCCGGACACTCCGTCGTGGCCATGAAGTCCTCGATATGCTCGCGGGCGCGGTCCGAGTCCGTCTCGACGTGGCGCCGTTCGAGGTTCGGGATGACGCCCTCGAACCGCTCGGTCTTCTCGCGGGTACCGTTCTTGGTGCGCCACTCGAAGTGGACGAAGTCGTCGGTGCCATACAGGAACTGGCGCCGAATCGACTCGTCGAGTTCCTCGAACGGCGTCGACAGCGAGACGCCGAAATGCTCGGCGACGTTGTCCAGTTGCCGGGAGTAGTAGGTCCGGTCGTAGCTCCAGGGCTCGAAGACGTGTTTCAGCGGCTTCGATGGGTCCCGAATTACGAGGTCCTCGCTGACCTCCTTGGTCTCGCCGAGCCCTTCGCACTCGGGACAGGCGCCATGGGGTGAGTTGAAGGAAAAGGAGCGGGTCTCGACCTCGGAGATGTCGATGCCACAGTGGGTACAGGCGAGGTCTTCGGAGAGTTCGACGACGAGGCGCTCGTCGGTGGACTCCGCGGCTTCGGCCAGGTCCCCGGTCGCTCTCGCCGTGGCCCCGCCCAGCGCGTCGGCGGCGCCCTCGGGCGGGTCCGGCAGGACGACCTTGAGCGTGCCGTCGGCCTCGCCGAGGGCAGTCTCGACCGAATCCGTAATCCGGGAGCGGGCTGCCGTCGATATCTTCACGCGGTCGACCACGACGTCGATAGTGTGGTCGTAGTTCTCGTCCAGTTCGGGTCGGTCCATCGCGAGGTCGTACGGTTCGCCGTCGACCTCCACTCGTGAATACCCCTCGCTCACGAGGTCGTCGAAGAGGTCCTCGAAGGCGCCCTTCTGGTCTCGGACGACGGGGGCACACAGCTTCGCGCGGGTGCCCTCGGGCAGTTCCAGCAAGCGAGTGACCATGTTCTGGGCGGACTGCTCGCCGACCTCGCGGCCACACTCGGGACAGTGCGGGACGCCGACCCGCGCGTACAGCAGGCGGAGGTAGTCGTGCAGTTCCGTCACTGTGCCCACGGTCGAACGGGGGTTGTTCGCGGCGTTCTTCTGGTCGATGGAGATGGCCGGCGAGAGCCCCTCGACGTTCTCGACCTGGGGTTTGTCCATCTGCCCGAGGAAGTTCCGGGCGTACGCCGACAGCGACTCGATGTAGCGCCGTTGCCCTTCGGCGTAGACCGTCTCGAAGGCCAGCGACGACTTCCCCGACCCCGACAGTCCCGTGACGACGGTGAGTTCCTCCCGTGGAATCTCCACGTCGACGTCCTTGAGGTTGTGTTCCTCTGCACCAGTGACCTCGATGACGTCCTTGCTCATCTATGCCGTCTCCAAGGAATGGAGGCGTGAAACCCTGTCGGTTGGCCGTCCCCGCCGGGGTTTATACCGCGACTTCCCGAGTGAAAACTTTCAAGTTACTTTCCGGATGATGCGCTCCTATGAGCCAGCAACAGGGGTCCTACGACATCAGCGGTATCGAACTGACCGACGACCGCTACGTCGTCGAACAGAGCCTGATTCGAAACAAGTACAAGGCGATGGACGCGGCCGACGACGTCGTCATCCGGGGGAAACAGAAGCTGTTCAAACTCAAGGAGGAGTTCCCCTTCGTCGACGCCCAGGGAGAGGAGGTGTTCACCGTCGAGGCTGGCGGTATCGTGGACATCGCGGGTAACTACGTGCTGACCGACGCCCAGACGGGCGAGGAACTGGTCATCCTCGACAACGACTACTCCATCTTCCAGGACACCTGGAAGATTCGTGACGCCCGGACCGAGGCCAAACTCGCAGAAATCAACTCCCAGGGCGCGGCCGTCACCGTCGCCCGCAACGTCGTCCCCTTCGGCGGCTGGATTCCCCACAAGTACGAGATAACCGACGCCGACGGCCGCCACGTCGGCCGAATCGACGGCCAGTTCTCCCTGAAGGACCGCTACGAAATCACCATCGACGACGCCGGCAACGTGCCGAAGGAGGCGATCGTCGCCGCCGCGATGGTCATCGACGCCATCCAGGGGAACTGACCGACAGCCGCCTGACCGCACCGGAACCCTTCTTGCCGTCGCTCCCCACCGGCCGGTATGCGCCGCCGCACCCTCCTGCGCTCGTTCGCGCTCGCCGGTGCCGCCACCGGTGCCGGTACCGCGAGCGCCCACCCGCTCCCGAGGGCCGACGGCGACTCGACCCCCGCGAGCACGCCGACGGGGGGCGAGCCGCTGGGCACTCTCGGCCTCGACGGGGCGCGGGAACTCGTCACCAGCGCCGACGGCCACACCGCCTACGTCGCGACCGGCGCGGGTGTCGCGCTGGTCGACCTCGTCTCGCCGAGCGAGCCGCGCCTGCTGGCCGAGCGGACCGACCTGCTGGCCGACAGCGTCGACGGGCCGATGCGGGTCGTCCAGGACCTCGCCGTCGTCGGGGACCGACTGCTCGTGGCCGGGCCCGCAAACCCCGCCGAGGGCGCCCACGGCGTCGTCGTCTTCGACGTCAGCGACCGCGGGAACCCCGAGCGCGTCACCGCGGTCGAACTCGACACGCGCATCCACAACTGCGATTTCGACGGCCGCTACGCCTACGTCACCGCGAACGGCCGCGAGGCGAACCCGCTGGTGGTCCTCGACACGGAGACCGGCGCGGCGGCCGGCGCGTGGTCGCTGTTAGACGCCGACGAGCGGTGGGCGGCGGTCCATCCCGCGCTTCGCCCGCTCCACGACGTCACCGTGCGGGACGACCGCGCCTATCTGGCCTACTGGGACGCCGGGACGTGGATACTCGACGTCTCGGACCCGTCCGACATCTCGCTGGTCTCCCGCGTCCGGGGCCGCGACCGCGCGACGCTCGCGGCCGTCGACGACCCGTCGACCGAGCGCACCGAACCGCCGGGCAACGACCACTTCGTCACGGTCGACGAGGACGCCGAACTGCTCGCCGTCGGCGGGGAGTCCTGGGACCGCGGCGACGACGGCAGCGGCGGCCCCAGCGGTATCGAACTGTTCGATATTGGCGACCCCCAGTCACCCGAATCACTCGCCACCATCGACCCGCCGCCGTCGAGTGACCCGACCCCCGGCGGCGTGTTGACGACCGCACACAACTTCGAACTCACCGAGGGGCGACTCTACTCGGCGTGGTACAACGGCGGCGTCAAAGTCCACGACGTGCGCGACCCGAGCAGACCCCGCGAGATATTTCACTGGCGCGACTCGGCGACGACGTCGTTCTGGACCGCCCAGCGCGGTGCGGGCTGTTTCGCGGCCGCGAACACGACCGCACTCGGCGGCGAGGGCGTCACGCCCGGCGTCTACACGTTCCCCGACCCGGCCATGGACGCGCCGACCGAACGCCCCCTCGAAGACGATAGCCTCCGCTCCCCCGACGACGACCTCGTCGGTATCGCGGCGGCGGTCGCGTTCCTCGGTGGCACCGGTCTCGCGGCGTGGATACTGGGCCGGTCGGGCCGGTAACCTGTCGCGACCGGCGGCCGACGGCTCACGGCGCACTCGCGTGACAGTTGTTCACCAGCGACTGCCACACCGACTGTCACTGTTTGGCAGGTCCTCCCGAAAGGATACCACTGACGGCCGGACCACACAGCACATACAAGCCAGCCCGAAACGGCCGATACTGCCCGGATATCCCCAGCTACCCCGGGTTTCTGTCTGGAGCGGGGCGATACGCTCGCTACAGTCTCGCTGGCGGCGCCGACTCGCCTTTCTCACGAAGCCCGCCCGGTCATCGGGCTCTGGACCCTCCCTTACGACGCAATGGAACGACGGAAGCTTCTGCAGACGACCGGCGCGGCCGTTGCCGGCGTCTCGCTTGCCGGGTGTATCGGCGACGACCAGGGCAGCGGTGGCGGCGGCGAACCCACCGACGACGGCGACGACGAGGTCGCGCAGGGCGGCCCCGACCAGGACTCCTGGTTCAACCTCAAGGGCGAGGTTGCGAACGACAGCAACGACCAGTTGCGGTTCACCCGCGTCGACCTCGCGCAGGTCGCCGGGGGGGACGGCGGTACCACCGGCACCGCAACCAGTGGCACCGGCACTGACGACGGTGTCTTCGGGAGCGGTAACGCCGTCGCCGCCGTCACGGGCACTCTCGAGAACACCGCGAACCAGCCCTTCGAGGACGTGCAGGTCACCGCGACACTGTACGACCAGAACGACCCCATCGGGCAGTTCTTCGACAGCACCGAGGCCAGGAACAAGGACTACCTCCGGGAGGACAAGCAGTGGCAGTTCACCATCGTCTTCGAGGACGCCGACGTCGACAAGGCGACCCGCTACACGGTGAAGGCCGACGGCGACCTGGCCGATAGCGACGGTACCAGCACCGGCAACACAAGCGGCGTGCGGGACGCCTGAGGGGTCCGTCCACCGTCTGCCGCTTCGTGACAGGCTCCCGAGCGACCGCGCCCTCCCGCGTCGTTCCCCGCCTCAGTCGCCCAGCGCGCTCGCCACCGCGGCGGCCACGCTGCGCGCCCGGTCGGCCAGGTCCTCGGGGACGTGACCCGCATCGACGGCGGCGTCGAGTTCGTCGTCGTCGACGCGCTCGACCCTACCGTCGGCGTGTTTCAGCACGTCGACGTGGAGGTCGACGTAGCGGGCGGTGTCCGGGAATATCTCGACGGGCGTGCAGATATTGACGTACGTCCCCTTGCTCCGCCCCTCGCTGTCGCGGTACACCGTCGGATACCACCACCGCCCCTCCTTGAGTTTCGTCTCCGCGACGTCGCCCGCTTCCTTGGGGACCCCCAGACCGTCGTACTCGCCGCCAGCGGACATCGTCCGCTCGACGGTGACGGTCCCGCCGTCCTCGACCGACTGCACGTCCGCCCGGCCCAGCGTGATGAGCCGCCCGTCCGGTTTCCCGTGGCCCAGCGTCAGCGTGTCGCCCGATTGGGGGCCGAACTGCTGTGCCGTGACGGCGAAGGGGAAGTCCGTCTCGTCGTCGCTTCCGGGGTCCTCACACAGCGCCTCGACGTAGTCGACCGCCGCGCTCGCGCTGTTCGAGCCCGCCTTCACGCGGTGGTGGCCCGCCATCGTCGTCGTCACCGCTCGGCGCTGCTCGTCAAGCGCGAAGCGGCTCTCCCGGCCGAACCACACCCACGTCGTCGCGCCGCCGTCGTAGTACGCGTGGGGCGCGACCGACTCGGGGTCGCCGGCGCCCGCGAGCGCGTCGTCGATGGCCGCCGCGCGCTCGTTGGCGGCCGCCAGCGCGTCGGCGATTGCATCGAAGCCCGCGTCGTCGCTGGCCGCTTCCCAGGAGACACCCCACCCCTCGCGGGGGTCGGCCGCGATCACGTCGAGCATCGCCGGGCCCGCCGCTGTCGTGCTCGTCGAGCCGCCCCGGACCAGGGTCAACAGGTCGCCCCGGACGGCGATATCGGTGTCCAGCACCGCGCGGCCGTCGGTCCACGGCGCCGTGCCCTCGACGACCTGCACGCGAACCCGGTCGCCGGTCTCGACGCGCTCGTCGCTGTTCGAGTACGGGAGAAAGCCCTCGCCGTCGCCACAGTCGACGACGGCCCCGCTGGAAAGCGTCTCGGTCACCTCGCCGGCGTAGACGGCTCGAACTGGGAGCGGGTCGGCCCACGCCAGCGTGTCCCGACCGAGCTCTCGGAGCTCGTCGACGACCCGCTCGACGGTCTCGCGGTCCCCGCTGACGCCCACGCCCTGCCGGTCGCCGGTGGTTTCGACGGCGGCACCGGCGCGTTCGACCGCGAAGTCGGCGTCGAAACGGGCCTCGATGGGGCCGGAGGCCTGCACCACGTCGATACCGGCGTCCGAAAGCAGCCGTGTCAGCGCCGTCGTGTAGATGCCCCTGACCCGGACGCTCATAGGGCGTCCTCGTCGCCGGCAAAGCGGACCCGCCCGTCGACTGTCGGGCCCAGCGTCAACTCGACTTTCCCGTCGGTGAGGACGCGCCCGCCCTCGACGGGGACACCCCACGAGTCGAAGCGGACGTACCCCCGGATGTCGTCGGCGTGCGTGTACAGGTCGACGTACTCCAGCGTGTGTTCCTGGATATTGCTACTGCTGTGGGCGATATCCATGTCCGAGTAGATGGTGTCCCGGTCGGCGAAGAACGCTTCGAGGTCCTCGGCGGCTTCCGTCGTGGCCTCGACCACCGCGTCCGAGGCGGCTTCGATGGCGTCCTGGTCCAGTCCCACGTCGCGGAGCGCGGCCTGTTCGCGCTGCGTGAAGTGCATACGCGCTCAATTGTTTCGTGGTAAATTAAGACACGCGGAGTTCGAGCGGCTAGGAGAGGCCTGTACTGCTGGGGCTCGACGAACCGCAAACAGCCAGAAAGCCCCCGCGCTCTCAGCTCCCGGGACTCGCTGCGCTCCTCGGCATTCGGCCTCCGGTGCTTGCGTCGTCCGGGTTCGCTGAGAGCGCGGCCCCTTTCAGTCCCACCCAGCGCTGTTTGGCCAACCGGCTACGGGTGGGACTTTCTGGCTCTCAGGGGCCACTGCTCAATCGCTATCGTGAAACACCACTGCAGAAAGAAAACTGCCGTTGTCTAGAGGCCGCCGGTCTGAATCATCGCGTTCAGGACCAGCACGAGTGCGCCAAAGAGGACGCCGAAGGCGACGATGGTTCGCGGGTCGATGCGGATGGTGTTGCTGTCTTCGGCGTCGAAGTACCGGACGAGGCCGGCACTGGACATCAGTCCGCCGCTGTCGCTGCTCATGCCTGCTGGTCGTCTCTCACCCGGAGTAAGCCTTTCGGCTTCGCTCGTGCCGTACCCGTATGGACAACCCTTATCTGACCCCACAATCTAGGCTGAGAGGAACCATGGCTGTCACGCTCAAGGACTTCTACGCCGATTGGTGCGGCCCCTGCAAGACCCAGGACCCGATCCTCGAGGACCTCGAAGAGGAGTGGACCGACGTCGAGTTCGAGAAGATAGACGTCGACGAGGAACAGGACGTGGCCAACGAGTACCAGGTCCGCTCGCTCCCGACGCTCATCGTCGAGAACGACGACGGCATCGTCGAGCGCTTCGTCGGCGTCACGCAGGCCGACGACATCGAGGACGCGCTGACGCAGGCGTCGGCCTAACTGCACCCGCACTTCTCATCGCCACTCCCCTCGACAGCCATCGCTCAGTCCGTCGACGAGGACGCCTCGAACCGACTCGCCGGCAACAGGAGGTCCTGCACGGCGGGCAGGTGCTTGACGTTGTAGACGATTCTGGCGTCCGTCTCCGGGGCGACGATACACGACAGCCTGATGCCGCGGTCGTGTAGCTCCTTCGGGAGGACGTGACTCGACGGCGAGGGCATCTCCCCCTCGACGACGGCGACGGCACAGTTCGTACAGGCCCCGCCGCGACAGGCGAAGGGCCAGGCGTACCCCTGCCGTTCGGCCGCTTCCAGCAGCGACTCGCTCTCTCTGACGTAGAACTCGCCGTAGTCTTCCGGTGCCAGCCCGCCGTCGGCCGCCTTCTCGAAGAGGTCGTCGTCGCTCAACTCCCACAGCCGGTCGGCCATAACCTCGTAGTTGAGATACTCCACCTTGACGCCCTCCGGCTGTGGCGGCTCCCCGGCCGGTTCGTCCGCTCCCGCTACGTCCGGTTCGCCCGGCACGTCGCTCTCGGGAACGGCGTCGCCGGGCTCCCAGCCGTTCTCGATGCGCTCGAAGGCAGTTTTGACCGCGAGGAACGCCTCCGTCGACCCACCCTGGTCGGGGTGGGTCTCCTTGACACGCTCCCGGTAGGCGTCGACTATCTCGGCCTCGTCCGCGTCCGGGTCGACGCCCAGTATCTCGTATGGGGACGCCACACCCATCCGTAGGACCCTGCCGTCAAAAACGGTGTGCAATCCCTCGCAACTTGCGGCTAGGAAACGATGCAATTGACGTTGTGAGTGCTGCCACCGCGACTCCGCAGAGCCAGAAAGCCCCCAGTCGCTCGACTACTCCGACTCGCTGCGCTCCTCGCGTTGCTGCGGTGCTTGCTTCGTCTCGTACGCCGAGCGGTCGGCCCCTTTCAGTCCGCCCGGAGACGGTTGGCCAAACAGCGCTGGGGCGGGACTGAAAGGGGCGGCTGGCTCCGGGAAGACGGCCGACGTAAGCACCGCAGGCCGGAGGCCGAGGAGCGCAACGAGGCCCTCGACCGGAGCCAGCCGGGGCTTTCTGGCTGTTTGCGGTCTATCGAGCAGCAGTAGCTAGCGGTGCTTTCTGGCCGTCAGAAGTCGAGTCCCCGTCAGCAAAGACGACCGAGTTATCTAGCGAAACTGCACGCCCAGGTCGTGCAGGCCGTCGTTGTGGCGGGCGACGTTGATGAGCAGCGGGGTCAGCCCCTCGACTTCGGCGGCGTTGGCGAGCGGGCCGCCGTCCAGCGCCCGCAGACCTTCGATACCCTCGGCGAGTTCCGAAACCGTCGCTTTCGCGTCCCTGTCGTCGCCGACGACGATGGTGTCCCAGTCCAGTTCGGCTTCGAGGTCGGCCAGGCGGCCGGCCGCGAGGTTGTGGAAGGCGCCGACGACGGGCGTTCCATCGGGGGCGGCCTTGGCGGCCAGTTCGGTCACGCTGCCGGCGCCGGGGCGGTTATAATGAAACCCGTCTTCGTCGCGTTTCATCCCGACGGCGGGGGAGACGAGGATGGCGTCGTCCAGTTCGTCGGCCACGGCTTCGACGGTGTCCGTGAGGTGGTACGCCGGGACCGCGGTGACGACCACGTCGGCGCGGGCGGCGGCGCCCTCGTTCGACAGCCCCGCGATGTCGACCTCGCGGCCGCGGCTGTCGAGTTCGGCCTCGTACTCCTCGGCCTTCGCCGCGGCCCTGTCGGCGTCCCGCGAGCCGACGATGACGGTGTGGTTGGTGTCGTCAGCCCACCGCAGGGCGAGCCCTTCGCCGATGTCGCCGGTGCCGCCGAGTAAGGCGATGTCCATACTCTGCGGTGGGGCGAACCGCGAATAAGCGTTGTGCGACCGGACGTGCTTGCCACCGTCAGGCTACGGGCCTGCCGTGGCTCACGACTCCGGGTCGCTCACCACCGTCCGAGAGCCACGGTCAAACGAGGCGTCGTGCGCTCGACGACTCGTGCGCTACGCTCGCTGGCTCCAGAAAGCACTTTGCAGATGGTTGATATGGAAGGGTATGCGCCGCCGTACCGCCCTCTCCCTCGCCGGAACTGCCCTCGCCGGAGTCGCCGGCTGCGCCTCGCTATCGACCGAACGGAACCAGTCACCTGCCGGGACCGGCTCGCTCGCGGTCGCGTTCGACGCCCTCCAGCCGGCCGTCGTCGAGCTCTTCGTCGACGCCTACGAGTTCGAGGCTGCAGCCGATTCGCAGTACCTCTTCCTGTCGGGCGCGGACGCGACGGGCCCGGACCGCCGGTTCCGGTTCGACGGGTCGGAATACGACCCAGGCGTGGACACGAGCTACGACCTGGTCCGGGCCCCGTCGACGTTCGGCGCCCCCACAGAGGTCGACGACTGGGTCGTCTTCGAACTGCCCGAAACTGGCGACGGCAGCGATGCAGCGCTGGTCGGTCCGGACGGCGAGTGGCGGCCCAACGACACTCTCAGGGAGCGTCTTGCCGCGCCGGTACCGTCCCTCGACGTGACCGAGTTCGAGGGGCCGTCCGCAGTGCCAGCGGGCGATAGCCCGACGTTCACCGTCACGGTCAGCAACGAGAGCGACACCGACGGTCGGTTCCTCGGCGTCCTCCGACCGCCGGAGGGGTCGTACACGACCGGGCAACTCGCCTCCCGCTCCGTCGAGGCCGGGGCGAGCGTCACACTCGAAGCGACCGTCGACGCCGTGGGGACGCCCACGCCCGGATACGGACAGGGGAACGCGCTGCGCTACGAACTCGACTGGACCGGCGGCAGCGAAATAGCCACTCTCGCGGTCGAGTGACCGTTGCGAGAAATCAGTCCGCGCCTTGCTCACTCCAGCAGTTCCGGCAGGTCTTCGACGCTCTCGACGACGGCGCTGGCCCCCGCGCCGGCGTAGGTCGCCCGGCCGTCTTCGCCGGTGAGGCCGCCGGTCAGCACGCCGACGCCGTAGTAGACGCGGTCGGGGTCCTCGTCGTCGGCGTTGACGGCGGTCTGGATGTCGTCCAGCGTGTCCCCGGCGAAGGCCACCCGCCGGGCGTCGAAGCGTTCGGCCAGCGTCACGAGCGCGCGGGGATGGGGCTTCCCCTGTTCCCAGTCGTCCATCGTAAAGCGGTGTTCGTCGGGGAGCTCCAGGCCGACGCGGTCCATCGCGATGTCGGCCTCCGCGGCGGGCCGGCCGGTGACGACGCCGACCTGGTAGCGCCGCTGGAGACGCTCCAGCGTCGCCTCGCTGACCAGCTTCGGCTCGTCGTTGATATAGCCCGGCGCGTCGAACGCCGGCTCGCCGCCCTCGATGTCGCGGTACAGCTCGCTGCCCAGATACAGCGTCTGGAACACCGCCCGTAGCTGCTCGGCGTCCCAGGCGTCGAAGACGTCTTCGCTCCCCGCCGCAAGCAGCTCCCGGACGACGGCTTTCGCCGCGTCCAGCCCGCCGCCCCGGTCGGCGATGGCGTCGGTGAACCCGGCGATGTCCACGTCGGTCTCGCGGGCGGTCAGCACGAACAGCGCCGCCGCGTCGGTCAGTTCCCAGTCGTTGTTGAACCCGCTCGCGTTCTTGAACTGCTGGATGTCGGCCTTTACGATACTGTCGCCGTACACCCGTTCGACGGACTCGACGATAGCCCGGCGGTAGGAGTCGGCCACGTCCACCAGCACCCCGTCGATGTCGAGCACGACAGCGTCGACTTGCATACCCGGACCTCCGCGCGCTCCGACAAGCCGCTTGCTATCCACGCCCGACGGTGCGGTACAGGGTCACGCCGCCGGCCAGTTGCTCGGTTTCGACGGGTACCACCGCCGGGTCGCCGCCCAGCGTCGTGAACCAGCACGCGGCGCCGACCCGGCGCGCCACGTCCCGAACGGGGCGCTGGAGCTCCGGCGGGCAGTTGCGAGCGAAGACGATATCGGCACTTTCGTACACCGACAGCGTCGGGTCGGTCACGTCGTCGCGGACGAACTTGACAGCCGTCGGGACCCTCCGCTCGCGGATGTCGGTCGCCGTCACGTCGACGCCGCGCGCTGCCAGCCCGGCGGCGACGTTGGGGCGGTTCCCGACGCCCACTTCGACGACGGAATCGACGTCCGCTAGTCTGTTTACGAGTGCGTTCTTCGACGTTCCCACGGCGGGAAACTTATGGCCCGGTGGCGTTTAGAGGTTCTCATGCACGTCGACATCGTACCGGTGGGCGAGGTCTCGAGCCTCGTCAAGCGCGAGGCTTCCGAGGGCCTCCGGGAGACGTACGACTGCGAGGTCTCCATGCACGAGGCGCAGTCGGTCCCCTCCGGTGCGTACCACAGCGACCGCGACCAGTACCGTGCCGAGGAGTTCATCGACCTCGCGCGGCGGGTCGGCTCGGGCGATAAGAACATCGCCATCACGCCGAAAGACCTCTTCTACCGCCGTCGGAACTACGTCTTCGGGCTCGCCTACCTCAGCGGCTCCGGGAGCGTCATCTCTACGTACCGGCTCCAGACCTCCTCTGACGGCGGTTTCTCTAACCAGTCGGCAAGCGATATCTTCTCCGCCCGAGTGCGAAAAGAGGTCGTCCACGAAATCGGCCACACGCTCGGGCTGGAACACTGCGATAACAAACGCTGCGTGATGAACTTCTCACCGACGGTGCGACAGGTCGACGTCAAGGAGCCGTCGCTGTGTGGCTCCTGCCAGCGCTCGGTGCTCTAACCGCACGACTGCGACGGGCCTAACTTGTTAGGCGTTGCTGGTATGGTTCTGTGGCTTCTTCTCACAACTGCGATGAGCACGGGTCAGTCACGCGACCGAGTCGATGAGCTCGGTGACATCTTCGTCGCTGTCACTGGCGGCGAATCGGTCACCGAAACACAGGCGGGGGATTCCCCTGACCGGGAGCTGCGGGCCGACGAGGAGTTCGACCCCGACGAGGTCGCGGACGGACTCGACGATGCCGTCGCCGGTTCCGAGACCGGCGACACGAGCGACCCCGCGGCGTAGGCCGACTCCGCGCACCGGCGCGGCTCCATGTGTTCTCCACCCCCCTTCGAAACGCCGCCGAGTGGCTACGCCACGTTCTCGCGCTTCCGTCGTGCATCGGGAAGCGGATAGACGACGCCGAACAGCAGTCGGTTCGTGGCTGTTCCGACGCCGAGCCCGAACAGCAGCGGTGGAAACACCGCGAAGGGTGGGCCGGGGATGAGCCACCACAGCACCGCGGCCAGCGTGAGGACGCTCCCCGTTACTCCGACTGCAAGCCCGTAGACTGCTGTACTCCGGTCGACGGCCGCGAAGAGCGCAATCCCGACCGCGGCGACGCCGACACCAAGCGGCCACGCCGTCGGTCCGTCGAGCGAATACGCCAGCAGTATGGATGTCACGACGCTCGACGTGCCGACGAACAGGTCTCGGGCGACGACCGTGCGTTTACTCCGTGCCATGCTGTAGTGTGCTGGTAGCCAGCCGTCCGACTCAGCTCTCGTCGGGCGCGTAGTAGTACTCGCCCGCCGACTTCTGTTTCCGGTCGAGCTGTGACTCCGGCTTGTTGATGCGGGGCCGGGAGGTGCGCTCGTCCCGGCGGAACGTGATGTCGAGGTTCGCGAGGAACTCGTTCATCCCCTCGCGCATCCCCTGTGGCGGGGCGGCGTGGCCCGATTTCGCGGGCTCGCCGTCGAAGACGAGCAGTCTGTCCGCGAGCAGGTCTATCATGTAGATGTCGTGGTCGATGACCAGCGCCGTCGCGTCGTGGTTCTCGGCGTAGCGCCGAATCGCGGAGGTAGCGAGCACCCGCTGCTCGACGTCGAGGTGGGCCGAGGGCTCGTCCAGCAGGTAGAGGTCGGCGTCCTTCGAGAGGCAGGCCGCGATGGCGACCCGCTGGCGCTCCCCGCCCGAGAGGTCGGTGAGTTGCTGTTCCATCACCGCGTCGAGTTGCAGCGGCTGGGCGATTTCTGTCGTCCAGTAGGAACTGCCGAAGTCGTCCGTGATAGAGGCGAGGAAGGCGTCGACCCGCATCGGCTGGTCGATTTCGATGTACTGGGGCTTGTAGGCGATGTCGAGGCGCGTGTCGACCTCGCCGCTGGTCGGTTCGAGCCGGCCCGCGAGCATCTTCGCGAACGTGGACTTCCCGATGCCGTTCGGGCCCACGACGCCCAGCACCTCGCTCTGGCGGATGGTGCCCGACTCGACCTCCAGCGAGAACTCCCCGTCGCCGTAGGACTTGGTGAGTTCGGGGTACTCGATGACCACGTCGCCGGTCGACTCGGTGCGGGGGGCGTGTTCCTCGAACTCGATTTCCGTCTGGCGGATGCGCATGTTCTCGGTCTCTAAGTAGCCCGAGAGGTACTCGTTGATGCCCTTCTTCGTCGACTTGGGCGAGGTCATGATACCGAACGCGCCCGACGACCCGTAGGCGACGTTGATGTTGTCCGCCAGCAGGTCGAGGATGGCGAGGTCGTGCTCGACGACGAGCATCGAGCGGTCGCCCTCCTCGGCGAGTTCCCGAATCAGGCGTGCGGCGGTCATCCGCTGGCCGATGTCCAGATACGGCGTAATCTCGTCGAGGAAGTAGAAGTCGGCGTCCCGGGCGAGCGTCGCGACGAGGGCGACCCGCTGTAGCTCCCCGCCCGAGAGGTCGTCGATGTGGCTGTCGACGACCGGGCGGATGCCGGTGCGGTCGATGAGGTCGTCGAGCGCGCCGCGTTCGTCGGTCCGGGAGAGCAACTCCATCGCCGTCCCGTCGAACTGGTCCGGGATGCGGTCGACGTACTGCGGTTTGCGAGCGACGCTCAGGTCGCCGTCGCGCATCTGTTCGAGGTAGTCCTGCAGGGCCGTCCCGCGGTACTCCTCTAAAATCTCCTCCCAGCCCGGCTCCGTGCCGTACTGGCCCAGATTCGGGGCCATCTCGTCGGCGAGGATGCGGACCGCGGTCGTCTTCCCGATACCGTTCGGCCCGAGAATCCCCGTCACCTGCCCCTCCTGTGGCGTCGGCAGGCCGTAGAGGGCGAAGGCGTTCTCGCCGTAGCGGTGGACCGGCTCCTCGGTCAGCTCCTGTGGGAGGTTGATAATCTCGATGGCGTCGAACGGGCACTTGTTGACACAGATACCACAGCTCTCGCCCAGACATATCTCCTCACTGATGCGAACCTGGTCGGGCTTGCCCTCGAACTCCTCGTCTTCCTCGTAGGCGTCCCCGCGCTTGACGATGCACTCTTTCCCGCTCCGGTTGGGCGGGCAGTAGTTCATACACTCGTAGTTACAGCGGTCGGGCTGGCACCGCTCTAGGTCCACGACCGCGATGCTGTCGTCGGCCATCTCAGGCCCCCGCCGTCAGCAGGATACCCCACGACACGAACCAGAGCGCGAACGTCATGAAGGAGATGTAGAGGTAGTCCTTCCCCGAGAAGTCGTCGTCAAGGATGCCGATACCCCGCAACAGCGGGAGCTGCACGAAGATGGCGGCGAGGACGACGAGCAAGGCGAGCGTGTCGGTCGCGCCGCTCGCGACGGCGTTCGAGACGAACGCCGCGCCGATACCGGCGACCGCCGTTATCGTCGTGACAGTGAGCCCCCGCATATGGGAACTCATTCCGTCCGCCGATTCCGTAGCCATACCCACAGTTTCCCGACCCGCCACCAAAAGGGGCGCGGTTCCGGGACAGAACCCACGCGAGCGCCCGTCTGTCGACCCCACTCCTCAATCTTTATGCATCCGGCGACATTCGTAGCAGCTAATGACGGAAACCGATGGCGAGGGTATCACGGACCTACCCCCCAGCGCGAAGCTCGTCTACAAGGTACTGGAGTACGACGGGCCGCTGACCCAGAAGGGCATCGTCGAGGAGTCGATGCTGTCGGCACGCACGGTCCGCTATGCGCTCGAACGACTCGACGAGGTCGGCGTTATCGAGGAGGACGTCTACTTCGCGGACGCGCGACAGAACCTCTACGAACTGAACGACCTGCCCGCAGAGCAGGCCGACCCCGCCATCTCGGACTGAATCACCGACCGCTATTCTCTGTCTCGCTACAGGCCGGACAGCTTCGCCGACCGCCCTGGCGCTGTCCACAGAACCCACAGCCCCGCCCCGAGCGGTCACGTAGCGACGCCCGGATGCCCCTGCGGACGCTCACGATAGCTCCCCGCAGGCGCGACAGCGCGCCCGACTCGCCGACGGGTCGTACGCCAGCGCGATCTCGGAACAGTGGCGACAGTAGCGGTCGCTCGTCATCGTGGGGGCCTCGTGGCCGGTCGCAAGGGCGGTCGATTCGACGGCGCGTGATTCGTTCACTGCCATGTGAACGCTAACCACAGACACGTACAAAAGCGCTGTGGACATACGTCTTGGAAACCCCTTATATTCTATAGCTATCTATGGATATGGCTCGAACTTTGACTCGAATGGTCTACATAGTCACGCGATTGTGGACGTATTTTTCGAGTCGAAACACAGGGGTTGTCCGCGTGTCGGCGCCGGTGAAGCTGCGGTCGCACGCGAAACGTCGATGAAACGAGCCGACTCCTCCCTTCGGTCGGGGTCGGTGAACCGGCGGCGAAGCCGCCTCGCGACGACGGCACCACGGTAATCGTACTACCCGACCTTTTTCTGCGTCGGGTCGCCTCGCGAGTGCGAGCACGGGAGAGGGGCTCCCCCCGGCGATGAAAACGTACTCGCTCGTTCCTCGCTCGCGTACTTACGAGGGGACTACTGTTATGGTACTGCCGCGGTCGATGGCTCGCTCCAGCTCTTCCGCGATGCCCGACCCTCGCGAGACCTGTATCTCGCCGCCGCGAGAGACCGTCGCGGTGAACAGATACTCCCCGTCGGCCTGCACCTCGACCGTGTCGCCCGAATGCCCGTTGAGCGGAATCATCACGTGCCGGGAGGTGACTTCGGGCTGGACGATTTCGCCCTGCTGGCCGCCGCTGGATTTCTGCGGGCCGCCCGAGGGGCCCGTGGGTTTCTCGTCTAACGTACGCACGTCGATGTCGATGCCCAAGCGGTTCTCCACGTCGGTGATGCGGCCGCCCCCCTTCCCGATGACCTGCGGGATGTCGTCCTCTTCGACCCAGACGACAGCGTTGTTGGGGCCGCGAAGCTCCACGTCGACGTGACCCCGCGCGATGGAGCGAATCTCGCGTTCGACCTCCTGTTTCGCGAGGCGGTCGACGCCCGAGTCCGAATCGTCGTCGTCCTCGTTGAGCGGGACGGTGACGACCTGACGGTTGAACGTGTAAATCTCGTACTCTGGCTGGCCGGTCTCGAAGTCACGCACCACGATGACCGGGCGGGCGAGGTCCTCCTCCATCAGGCCGTGGGGGACCTTGACCTCCGTCTTCACGTCGTAGACGGTGTGGACCTCACCGGCCTCGATGTAGACGACGGTGTCGACGATTTGCGGGATGAGGCCCAGTTCGACGCGGCCGATGAGCCGCTGGAGGGCGTCGACGGCGCGGGTCGCGTGGACGACCCCGACCATCCCGACGCCGGCGAGACGCATGTCGGCGAACACTTCGAAGTCGTCGGTCTTGCGGACCTCGTCGTAGATGGTGTAGTCGGGCCGGACCATCAGCAGCGAGTCGGCGGTCTTTGCCATCGAGCCGCCGAGTTCGGTGTACTGGGTGATTTCGGGTCCGACCTGGAGGTCCCGCGGTTTCTCCATCGTCTTGACGGAGTAGTCCGAATCGACGAGGAACTCACCGACGGCCTGTGCGAACGTGGACTTCCCGGCGCCGGGCGACCCCGCGATGAGGACGCCCCGCTGGTGTTCGGTGAACCGATTCCGGAGTTCGTCGGCGTGTTCGTAGTCGTCGAGGTCGGTCTTGACGATTGGCCGCACCGCGGTTATCTCGCGGGCGTCGGAGAACGGCGGTCGCGCGATGGCGATACGCATGTCCCGGAACTGGACGATGCTCATCCCCGGTTCGTCGAGTTCGAGGAAGCCGTCTGGGGAGTCCCGAGCCGCGTCGATGATGTCCTCGGCGTACCCGCGGAGTTCGTCCTCCGTGGCCGGCCGGTCGCGGATGGGCTGGTAGTGCATGTCGCCGATAGAGCCCTTCTTGGCGTAGGGTTTGACGCCCACCTTGAGGTGGACGCTCATCGTCCCCTCGTCGAAGAAGTTCTCTATCTCCAGCCGGTCGACCGCCCGCCCGCGGGGTTCGATGTACTCCACGTCCAGCCCCTTCGCGCGGGCGACCTCCGCCTGCACGTCGTCGCTCGTCACCAGCGTCGCCCCGCGGTCGTCGGCGATGTCCCGGATGAGCGCGTCGATTTCGCCCTCGCCGGCGTCGCGCTTCTCGACGGCGTCGGGCCGGCGACCGACGTACTCCACGTCGATGGTGCCGTCGTCGGCCAGTTCGACCAACGCCTGGAGCTCTTCGAGCCCCTCCCAGCCGGTCTCGCGGCCGTCGTTGGCCTGTGCTTCGAGTTCGCCGACGACGGCCTCGGGGACGACGACCGTCGCGCCCGCAAAGCCCATCCCCTCACCGTCGGTGTCGGGGTCGGCGTCGGCGGTAACCTGTGTGGACACGCGGCCGTCGATGACCACGCTCGTGTCCGGGACGATTTCCATACCCGGAGGTTTGTCACAGGCGGGCAAAAGGGTGTGGAGTTCGTTCGGCTGTCAGCACCTCAGGCAAGCACGGTGACGCCGTCGAGCAGGAGCGACCCGGCCAGGGCGGTGACGGCGACGCCGGCGACGAGTTTCGCGACGGCGTGGGCTCGGCTGTCCCATCCCCTCGTCGCCCCGAAGGCCGCGCCCGCACCCGCCCCGACGGCGCTCATCGTCGCGGTGATTGCCACGGCGTAGGTGAGTACCGCCAGCGCGACGACGCCCCCGCCGTAGTCGGGAAACAGGGTCGCCGCGAACACCATCATCGACACCGGCGGCGAGAGGGTAAACAGCGCGCCGACGAGGCCGGTCCTGAGATAGGACGCAGCGTCGTGGCCGTGGTCGGTGGCGTCGAACCCGGTGAGGCGAACGTACGGGTGGCTGTGGCGCCGGTCGCCGTGGTCGTGTGCGTCGGTCCGGACCACGCTCCGCAACCCGCCCAGTGCCATCGCCGCGCCGAGCAGGCCGAGCACGAGGCCGACCCCGACGGTCCCGGCAGCGTCGACGACGGCCGGGAACGAGGTCCGCCCGAGCAGGACCCAGGCGACGGCGAGCCACGCGACGACCAGGGCGATATGGCCGAGGCTGAAACACGCGCCGGCCAGCGCCGAGAGCCGCGAGTCGCCGTACTCGCCGGTCAGCGACGCGATGCCGGCGACGTGGTCTGGCTCGACGGCGTGGGTCACGCCGAGCAGCCCCGCGGTGGTCACCGCGGCGGCGACGGTAGCGGTCATTACCCCCAGGTCGACGGTGACCGCCCTGAAGCTTTCCGTTCCGGTGACCGAACCCACCCACGGGAACATGCCGGGCAGAAACCACCTGCTCGGCAATACCTGCTGGCCGACTCGAATACCCCTGACTGGGAAGGCGTCGTTCTGTTCTATACTTCAAGCTACCGTGCTCGTGCGGTCCGCTCGCGGTTTCAGGTTGGCTACTTGACACCTCCTCGCGCTATCTCCGACTGCAATGGCAACCGACACGCAGTCTGTGACCGACACCGGCCTCGCCCTGCCAGACTGGCAGGCCGGTGTCGTCGGTGGTATCGCCGGGGCGGCCGTGATGGCCGTCCTCGTCTCGATTATGAACGCGGCGGTGCTGGCTGGGGCGATTCCCGCGCTGTACGGCCTCTCGGGCGGGGTCGCCGGCTGGGTCGTCCACCTCTCACACGGCGCGATACTGGGGGTCGTCTTCGCGGCGCTCGTCGAGATGGTCTACCCGGGCGAGCGCTCGGCCGCGACAATCGTGGGCCTGGGGCTGCTCTGGGGCGTCGTCACTGGGTCGGACTCGCGGCGCTGGTGATGCCCCTGTGGCTCTCGGCCGTCGGCTTCCCGATGGCGCCGCCGTTCCCGAACGTCGCGCCCCCGAGCCTGCTGTGGCACCTCGCCTACGGCGGCGTCCTCGGCGTGGCCTACGCCGGCCTGCGGTAAGCCAAGACCCAAACCCGCGGGGGCCCTCCCTCGGGTATGGACGTCGTCTCTCTCACCGAGGAACTGGTGGCGATTCCGAGCCACGAGGACGAGACGGTCGCCGGCAACTTCGTCACGGCGTGGCTCCGCGAACACACCGACGCGGCGGTCCACAACGACACACACGGCAACGTTATCGCCCGCAAGGGGTCGGGAGAGGCGTCGCTCGCGCTGGTCGGCCACCACGACGTGGTGCCGCCGGACGAGTCACAGGTCGACGACGACGGCGGGTACGTCATCGAGCGCCGCGAGTCCGAACGCAGTGCGGACTCGAATCGTGCGAGCGGGAGTGAAACGACACGCGAGCGCCTGTACGGCCGCGGCACCGCCGACATGAAGGGGTGTCTGGCGGCCGCCATGCTCGCTTTCGCCGACGCGGCACCGACGGACGGCGAACTCGTCTTCGCCTCCTTCGCCGGCGAGGAACGGGGCGGAGAGGGGTGTCAAGCCGCCATCGACGACGGGTTCGAGACCGACTACGCCGTCGTGGTCGAGGGGTCGACGGGCTACTCCGCGCCCGGGACTACCGACGTGGCCGTCGCTCACAAGGGCCGGCGGGGCTCGACAGTCGTCGCCGAGGGCGAGGCGGCCCACGCCAGCGAGGTCGACGCCGGCGAGAACGCCATCTACCGGGCGACCGACGCGGTCGATATCGTCCGCGACCTCGACGTGCCGACGACCGAGGTGCTGGGGCACGACCTCCGGGGCAGCGTCGCAGTCACCGAAATCGAGGGCGGTTCGGCCTGGAACGTCGTCCCGGAGCACTGCGAGGCGACCGTCGACGAGCGCACCGTCCCGGGGGAGCGAGCGCCGCTGGAGCGGGTCGAAGACGTCGAGGGCGTCACGCTGCGGGTCGACCAGGACCTCCCGCCGATGGCCTGTGGCGACGCCGACTTCGCCGACACGGTGCTGGACGCCGCGGCCGCGGCCCAAGACGCGACGCCCGAACACGTCGTCAAGCCCCACGCGACCGACGCCGGGTGGCTCGCCGCCGCGGGCACCGACTGCGTCGTCGTCGGCGCCGCCGAACCCGGCGAGGCTCACACCGACGACGAGAGCGTCTCCGTCGACGTGCTGGACCGCTGCCGGCGTATCTACGACGGCGTCGTTACCGAGTGGCTGGGCTGAGCGGAGTGCCGCGGTGACCGCCGCCCCGGAACCCGCGGTGCTGGACCGCGGCGACACGCCGTCAAGAATGGTATGGCGACCAACATTATTTCCGTCGGCCCGCCGCAGTCTCCCCTGTATGCGTTCGCCGGACACGAAACAGTCGCCGGTCACTCGTCGGGCCCTGCTCGCCAGCACGGCCGGCGTCGCCGCCGGAGTCGTCGGCACGACCGGAACAGCGGCCGCCCAGTCCCCGACCGCGACGGTCATGACACAGAACGCGTATCTCGGCTTCGACGTCGCCGAACTGCTACGGGCGGAGTCACTGGCCGAGGTACGGTCGATTACCGGCGGGTTCCTCGACGGCATCGAGCCCGCGCTGTACGCGGCCCGCGCCGACAGCATCGCCGCGGCGGTCGAGAACAGCGACGCGGACGTGGTCGCCCTGCAGGAAGCGGTGCTGCTTCGACGCCAGCAGCCGGGGGACTACGCCACCGATTCGAGCGCGGCGGCCGCCGACGTGGTGGTCGACCTCCTCGACCGGGTCCGGACGGCACTGACCGAGCGGGGGCTGGACTACGCCGTCGCCGCCGAGTCGGTGGCCAACGACTTCGAGCTGCCCGCCGAGACCGACGACGGGCCGGTCGACCTCCGTATCACCGACCGGGACGTGCTCCTCGTCCGGAGCGACCTCGACACCGGCGAGCCGGTGACGGCGACCTACGACGCCAGCCTCGAACTCCCGATACCCGAGAGCGACCGGACGCTGCCCATCACCCGCGGTTACGGGGCGGTCGACGTGACCGTCGGCGGCGTCGACCTCCGGGCCGTCTCGACCCATCTGGAGTCGGCCGCACCGCAGTTCCGACGCCGGCAGGCGCGAGAGCTGCTCGACGCGCTGCCCGCGGGGCGGCCGGTGGTCGTCTGTGGTGACCTCAACAGCGCGCCCGGGGAAGCGGCCCACGACGTGTTGACCCGCTCGCTGACCGACCCGTACGCCGAACTCCGGCCCGACGCGAACGGCGCCACCTGCTGTCAGGCCAAGGACCTGCGCAACGAGGAGTCGCTGCTCGACCGGCGCATCGACACGCTGCTGTACCGCGGCCCGGTCACGCCGACGGCCATCCGCAGGGTCGGCTACCAGCCCAGCGACCGGACCCCGGTCGAGGTCGGCGGGGAGACGGTCCGCGTCTGGCCCTCGGACCACGCCGGCGTCGTCGGCACGTTCGACCTCTCGGGGTCGGGGCCGTCTCCGGCGACAGCGTCTCGGACCGCGCCGGGCACTGCCACGACGCGGCCCGGAACGCCGTCGGCCGGCCCGCCGTCGTCCCCGTCGACCGCGACGGGTGCGTCCGGGTCCGGTTTCACTGCCGGCTCGGCCATCCTCGGGGTACTGGCGGGCGCCGGGGCGTGGCTGCACCGCCGGACGCAGTGACGGGCGTCGAACCTACGTCAGCCGCTCTGGAGGAGGAATTTGATGTTCTCGGAGCCGTCGACGAGCACCCACAGCGGGGCGAGTTCCACGGTCGGGTCCGCCCACTCGTACGTCTCCGCCGGGCCGTCTTCGACGGTCACGTCGACGGTGTATCCGTCGTTCGTCGGTAGTTTCGAGCGATTCACTGGACTGACGGTGTCGCCCGGCGCAATCTGTAGCGTTCTGTCCGTGTGCGGTTCTTCGGCGCCGTCCGGCGTGATAGTGACCGACACTGTCATCGGCTTCTCGGCCGCGTTGTGGGCGTTGACGTCCGTCGCCCCGGTCTGGTCCCAAAGCGCGGTACCCCCCCTCCGAGATGCCTGCGAGACCCGTGGCCGCCGCCAGCGTCGCCACGAAACGCCGTCGTCGCACGTCCGTCGGTGAACTGGCTCGCATTATCCGATATGGCTGTCGACCACATGCCGTTTGACATCGCTAACAATCCCGACGTAGTCACCCGTGGGTCGGCGTGACGCCGGCGGTCGCCCGCTGGACAGCGCCCCGTTTCGAGACCGCCGCGACACGGGTGAACTGTCTCGATTCCCGGGGTGTCCCCCAGAAGACATATTATACTGTCATCGGGAGTCTCCGGAGATGCCTCCCCGAAGCCGTAGAGCCCTCCTCCGGGCCAGTGCCCTCACCCTCGGCGGCCTCCTCGCCGGGTGTTCTGGCGATAGCGGGCGGTCGACCCCGCCCTCGACCGAACCACCGGCGGCGACCCCCGAACAGTTCCCGCCGCCCGAACCGACGCCGGGTAGCCCACAGAACCCGGAACCGATGCCGACGGAAACGGAGTGGACGCGGTTGCAGGCCGACAGGGGCAACACGGGTCACCTGTCGGACGTGACGGCCGTCACCGGGGAGCCCGATGTCTACTGGGCGTTCTACGTCTCCTCCTCCCCGCCAGTCGTCGCCGACGGCAGCCTCTACATGACCGAGTCCAGGGAAGGGCGCACAGTCGTCGCTCGCGACGCGGCTACCGGCGAACTCCAGTGGACGACCGCCGTCGACGGTGGCGCCACGGGGATGCCGTGTGTCTCGGGCGAGACGGTTCTCGTCCAGAGCTACGGGCACCTCTCCGGCTTCGACCGTCGGAGCGGCGACCAGCTGTGGCAGCGGTCCATCGGCCGTGGACCGCCGGGCTGTCCCGTCGTCGTCGACGACGTGGCCTACCTCGCCAACGGGGCGTTCAGCGAGTGGTCGACTGAAATCTTCGCGTACGACGTCTCGACGGGCACACGACAGTGGCGAACGACGCTCGAAACCGACGAGCTACGTCTGGACGGCTCCGTGGCGGTCGGCGACGACTACGTCTTCGTCGTCGCCGGCGATATCGTCGCGTTCGACACGACCGACGGGCGTGAGACATGGCGAACGGAGCTGGACGCCCCCGCCGAGACCACGCCGACCGTCACCGACGACACGGTGTACGTCACCGACAGCGGTGGTACGCTGCACGCGGTCAGGACGGCAGACGGCAGCGAGCGCTGGACCGCTGTCGTCGGCGAACCGGAGCCCGGTACGGCGGCCGCCATCGCCGACGGCGAGGTCTACGTCGGAACGAAATCGGGGCTGTATTCGTTCACGGCGACCGGCGAGACGCGCTGGGAGTTCGACCTCGCCGAGGCGACGACGCCGACCGTCGATACGGACGCCGTGTACGTCGGCGAACGTGGGTTCCGCAATCGAACGGTGTACGCGGTCGCTCGTGCGGACGGGAGCGAGCTGTGGAGGTACACCACCGACGAAAAGCAGGTCTCGGACACCATCCAGGCGGGCGTCCGTGGCCCGCCGACCCCGGTCGAGGGTGGTCTGTACGTCGTCGCTGCCGACGGGATACGCGCGTTCGGCCGCTGACGCCGCGAACTCCGACCCGCCGTCGGTGCCGGGAGCCTTTCCGGCGGCAACGCGTCTTTAGGCGCTCCGGTCTAACCCCCTGCCATGGCAACGACGACCGAGGAAAGCGAGACCTACGAGCAGTTCCTGGAGCACGTCCGACAGCTCCACTACGTCGGCGACGCCGGCAGCGTCCTCCAGTGGGACCAGCAGGTGATGATGCCGAGCGGCGGCACCCCGGCCCGCGCGAAGCAGTCCTCCGCGCTCTCGACGCTGCACCACGACCTGCTGACCGACGACCAGCTGGGCGAGTGGCTGGACGAACTCGACGATGCGGACCTCGACGACGAACAGGAAGCGGTCGTCCGCGAGGTCCGTCGTGACCACGAACGCGCGGTACGGGTCCCCTCCGACCTCGTCGAGCGCATCTCCGAGGCCTCCTCGAACGCCTTGCCCGTCTGGGAAGAGGCCAAGGCCGAGGACGACTTCGAGCTGTTCGCCGACACGCTCGAAGAGATGGTCGAACTCCGCCGGGAGTACGCCGCCGCAATCGACCCCGACCGGGACCCCTACGAGGTGCTGTTCGAGGAGTACGAGCCGTACCTGGGCATCGACACCGCCGAGCGGGTCCTCACCCGCCTGCGGGAGGAACTGGTCCCGCTCATCGACGACATCGACGACAGCGACGTGACGCTCGCCGACCCCTTCGAGGTCTCCGCGAGCGACGCGAGCGGAGGCTCGGAAGACCGACGGTCTTCCGGTGGGACCTACGACGACGACACCCAGCACGAACTCGTCGAGGCCGCACTGGACACGCTCGGCTACGACTGGGACCACGGCCGCCTCGACACCGCGCCCCACCCGTTCTCGACGGGGACGCAGTTCGACGCCCGCGTCACCACCCGCTTCAAACCGGACGACCCGATGGACGCCGTCGGCTCGACCATCCACGAGTTCGGCCACGCCACCTACACGCTCGGGCTCCCACAGGAGCAGTACGGCACGCCGCTCGGGGACAACCGGGACCTCTCGGTCCACGAGTCACAGTCGCGCTTCTGGGAGAACCACGTCGGCCGCTCCCGGCCGTTCTGGGACCTCTTTACCAAGACGGCAAACGACCACCTGGGGACCGACGCGACGCCCGGAGAGTTCTACGAGGCGGCAAACACCGTCCACTCGGACAACCTGATTCGCGTCGAGGCGGACGAGCTCACCTATCACATGCACATCGTCCTCCGCTTCGAAATCGAGCGCGACCTGATTCGGGGTGACCTCGCCGTCGAGGACGTCCCGCAGGTCTGGAACGAGAAGATGGAAGAGTACCTTGGCGTGCGGCCCGACACCGACGCCGAGGGGTGCCTGCAGGATATCCACTGGACCAACGGCGCCATCGGCTACTTCCCGACCTATACGCTCGGGTCGGTGCTTGCCGCCCAGCTGGACCACCACCTCCGGGCCGACGTGGGCGACGTGGACGGGCTCGTCCGCGACGGCGAGTTCGACCCGATTCACGACTGGCTCACCGAGAACGTCCACCGCCACGGCGCCCGCTACGAGACCGACGACCTCGTCCGGGCGGCCACCGGCGAGTCCTTCACCGCCGACTACTTCCTCGACTACGTCGACGAGAAGTACCGCGACCTCTACGACTGCTGATGTGAATTCGGCGGTGCGATTTTCATCGCTGATACCACTAGGCATATCGCTTTTTATGCATCACTCCTTTGCAGGTCATGTCATGGCCGAATCCGAACTCGGGACCACGGACGTCGCTGCCAGCGCCGACATAGAGGACGATATCGACGCCGACATAGAGGACGACATCGCCGAGGACATCGACAGGCAGGCCGGCTACGACCACGAGGCCGCGAGCGAGATTCAGACGCTGCTGGCCGACCTCGAAGATTCGTCGGTCGACATCGCCCAGGAGACGGCCGAGATACGCGAGCGGACGGCCGAACAGTACGAGGGGATGGCCGAGGTCGCCAGCGAGGTGTCGAACCTCTCGGCGTCGGTCGAGGAGATAGCCTCCTCCTCGGAGGAGGTGTCGGCGGCCTCGCGCGAGGCGACTGAACTCGCCGAGCGCGGGCAGGACAACGCCGAAGACGTCCACGAGGCGATGGAGGCCATCCAGCGGGCCGCGGACAGCGTCGCACAGGACGTCCGGACGATACAGCAGAGCGTCCAGGAGATAGACGAAATCGTCGACGTCATCAACGACATCGCCGACCAGACCAACATGCTCGCGCTGAACGCCTCCATCGAGGCCGCCCGCGCGGGCGAGGCCGGCGAGGGGTTCGCCGTCGTCGCCGACGAGGTCAAATCGCTCGCCGAGGAGTCCCAGCAGCAGGCGACGACCATCGAGGGGATGATAGACGGCATCCAGGACGACACGGAGAACGCCGTCGCGAGCCTCGAAACGAGCAACGCGGAGATAGACGACGGTATCGAGACCGTCGAGGAGTCGACTGAGATTCTCTCGGACATCGGCGAGGCCGTCCGCGAGGTCAACCACGGCATCGAGGAGGTCGCCACCGCCACCGACCAGCAGGCGGCTTCGACCGAGGAGGTCGCCAGCATGGTCGACCAGGCGACCGACGCCGCCGAGGTTATCGCCGACTCGACGGCCGACATCGCCGACGAGGCCGAGGGCCAGACCGACCAGATAGCCGGTATCAACCGGAAGATGGACGACCTCGTCGCGGACCTTCAGGCCGACGGCTGAGACGGCCGTCCGGCGGTCGCGTTCACCGGCCGCGCGGTCAGGGCAGCAGTTCCCGGGCACGCGCCTCCGCCCGCGCCTGATACAGGCCGACGGCCCCGACCAGCGACACGGCGAGCCCGACGAAGAAGGCGCCGGTGGGCTGCCCGGACCGGGAATCTTCGAGGAACGCCGCCCCCGGCGCGTCCGGGTCGACGTACGCGGGCACGCGCTGGCCGACCGCGTACGCCGACACGCGCTCCTGTGCGGTCGCTCTGTCCTGGTACTGCGGTTGCGACTGCCCCGGATACAGTCTGTTCGACGTGTAGGTGGTCCCCTGGTACTCGTACCGGAACGTCACGACCGGGACGTACGCGTCCCTGCCCCGCGACGCCGTCACCTCTTCGACACCGGTTTCGGTGACTTCGGCGGTTACCTGGACTCTCCCGTCCAGGGCGGCGGAGTCCGTCACGTACGAGTAGGCCCCGACGCCGACGATACCGAGACCGACCAGCAGGACGAAGGCGCTCATCGCCGTCCCCGGCTTCGGCGGCTGGACGGGCAAGCCCATGCCGCTCCGTCGCCCACGGTCGCGCTCCCCACCACTACTCATATCCCGACTTGGTGGCCCAGGGGAATAAGCCTCGGCCCCTCGACAGGTGCGACACGCGAGTGCGGCGGCTGATACCGCCGTCCGTCGTCGGCCGCCGTGGCCGCATCCCGTCGTTTATATCCGGCGGTAGCCAACACGGCGCTATGCGACCGGACCTGGACCCGGAACAGCTCGACCGCTACTCCCGTCACATCATCATGGACGACGTGGGCCCGGGGGGACAGGCGGCGCTGCTGGACACCGACGTGCTCGTCGTGGGCGCGGGTGGGCTCGGGTCGCCGGTCCTGCAGTATCTCGCCGCCGCCGGTATCGGCCGCCTCGGTATCGTCGACGACGACCGCGTCGAGCGGTCGAACCTCCAGCGGCAGGTCGTCCACGCCGACAGCGACGTGGGCCGGCCGAAAGTCGAGAGCGCCCGCGACTTCGTCACCGACCTCAACCCCGACGTGCGCGTCGACACGCACGAACTGCGACTCGCCGCCGACAACGCCGCCGCCCTCGTGGCCGACTACGACGTCGTGGTCGACGCCTCCGACAACTTCGCCACCCGGTTCCTGGCCAACGACGCCTGCACGCTCGCCGGGGTGCCGTTCTCCCACGGCGCCGTCTTCCGGTTCGAGGGGCAGGTGACGACGTTCACCGGCGAAGGGCCCTGCTACCGGTGTCTGTTCCCGAAGGCCCCGCCCGCGGGCACCGTCCCGGACTGCTCGACGGCCGGCGTGCTCGGGGTGCTCCCGGGAACTATCGGCTGTCTGCAGGCCACCGAAGTCTGCAAGCTCGCGATGGGCTACGGCGAGACGCTGGACGGTCGACTGCTCGCGTTCGACGCCGGGTCGATGTCGGTCGACGAGGTGCCCGTCGCGCCGAACCCGGACTGCCCGGTGTGTGGCGACGACCCCGCAATCGACAGCGTCGCCGCGGCGAGCTACGAGGGCCGCTGCGAACTGTAGCCGATTCTCACCGCCGATAACTGGTGGCGGACGTTTACATCGGAGAGGATGCAGGTTCCAGTCAGAGCCTTCTCAATGTCCACTTCGTCACCACCCGGTCTGCTGGCGCGGCTGCGACGCCCCGGCTACGTCGAACTCGTCTTCGCCGTCGTGTTCGTCTGGGGGACGGGCGACCTGTTTTCGACCCTCGCCGCGTTGCACTTCACCGGCGTCTGGGCCGAGGCGAACCCGCTGATTCGGGCGCTGCTGGTTCAGGACCCACTGTTGGTCGTCGCACTGAAAGGCGCCGTCATGCTGGTCGTGGGACTCACCCTGTTCAGATACCGGACGGCCGTCGAGCGACTGCCGCGGTGGCGGCTCGTGCTCGGCGGGCTCGTCGGAGCAGGCACGGGCATCGTCGTCGTGAATCTCTACGTGGCACTCGCGGCCGCGCAGGTCTGAGCGCGTTCCGACGCCCTTCTCACGCCCGCAGCGGCGCCAGTTCGACCACCGCGTCGCGGGGCGGCGCGTCGAACAGGTCGGGGTGACACAGCGCAGCCAGATACTCCAGCGTGTCGACCAGCCGCGGCCCCGACCGGTTCACGTAGTGGTGGCCGTCGACGACGTACGCTTGCCCCTCGCGCACTGCCCGGAGGTCGTCGAAGCCGGGCCGCTCGGTCAGGTCCGCGAGGTTCTCGCGGGTCTGGTCGATGTCGAAGCCACACGGCGCGGCCACGAGCACGTCGGGGTCGTACGCCGTCACCTCGGCCCACTCGCGGGGCCGGGAGTGCGCGCCGCGCTCGGCCATCCCGTACGCCCCGCCCGCCAGTTCGACCATCTCGGGTACCCAGTGGCCGGCGACCATCACCGGGTCCAGCCAGTCCAGCACGGCGACGCTGGGCGTCTCGCTCGCCCGCGCGGCGGTCGTCTCGACGGCCGCCACGCGCTCGCGGAGAGTCGCGACGAGTTCGGTCGCCCGCTCGTCGCGGTCGACGGCCGCGCCGACGCGGTGGGCGCTCTCGAAGAGGTCCTCGAGGCTGTGGACGTCCAGGGTGAGTACCTCGGCGTCCAGTCCGAGTTCCGCGACGGCCGCCTCGACCAGCACGTGGTCGACGGCACAGACGTCACAGACCCCCTGGGTGACGATTACGTCGGGGTCGACGGCGGCGAGGGCCTCGCGGTCGACGGCGTAGACGCCGTCGCCGTCCTCGGCCTCGGCGACCTGTTCGTCTATCTCGCTGCTCGACGCCTCGGGGTCCACCCGCGAGCGGTTGACCGAGGGCTGCTCGCGGGCCGCCGGCGGGTAGTCACACTCGTGTGAGACCCCGACCGGTTCGACCCCGAGCGCGTAGACGATTTCCGTGGCGGACGGTAGCAGAGTGACGACGCGCATGCGCTCGCTACGGCCGCCCGGACCTAAAGACTCCGCGTCCGGTCAGCCATCGTTCGTTACGCTTACCCCCTACGGCCGCCCAGTCGGTCGTATGAACGTCAAATCCCGCCACCACCTCCGTTCCGACGCGGTCGACGACATCGCCGACGCGCTCGCGGACAACCTCGGCGTCGAACTGGCCGCCGACAGCTTCGAGAAAGTCGAGTTCGAGGACAGCGACTGGGACGTCGTCCTCGTCGACGGGGAGCCCTATGTGCTATACGTAGCAGACGACGAGCCGTTCCTGACGGTCCAGGGCGCCAACGCCCACCCGCCCGAGAAACACGTCGTCACCGTCGACACCGGTGCCATCTCCTTCGTCTCCGACGGCGCCGACATCATGCGCCCTGGCATCACCGATGCCGACGACGACATCGCCGAGGGCGACCTCGTCGCCATCAACGAGGAGGCCCACGGGAAGTTCCTCGCCATCGGCCGGGCGATGGCCGACGGCGGCGACATGGTCGGCGACTCGGGGAAAGTCGTCACGTCAATCCACCACGTCGGAGACGACCTCTTCGAGTTCTCGGTGTAGGTGACTCACCGACGTAGCTGTCGGTCGGATTTCCCGCCAGAGTATCATGTCTGACGTAAACTTGAAACCGGTAGCGCCCGCTCTGCGTGATATGGGACTCATGAGCAAGATTCTCGGCGAGTCGGGGCCGTCCCGGAAGACCGAGGACTACGTCGAACTGAACGCGGACGACTTCGACACGTCGAGCGTCGAGTCGGAGCGCCAGGTGCGCATCGCCCGCATCAGTGGCTCCGCCGACGTCATCGACATCAAGGACGCCGTCTACGACGGCGATATCGTCGTGGCCGACATCACGCGCCACTCCACCCAGGACCGGACGATGGAACACATCAGCGACGAACTCAAGCAGGTCGCCGACGAGGTCGGCGGCGACATCGTCCAGAAGGACGACGACCAGCTCATCATCACGCCCGCCGGGGTCACCGTCTCGCGGGACCGCCTCGGCCAGTAACACGCGCGTCACCGGCTGACACGGGGGTTACGGGCGAGGCGGTTCAACGTCCTTTTCGGTGTCGGCCCGGTAGCTGTGGTGATGACCGACCCGGCGATTCGAACACGCGAGTTACGCAAGAACTACGGCGACGTACAGGCCCTGGACGGACTGGACCTGACCGTCGACCGCGGCGAGTTCTTCGGGCTGCTCGGTCCCAACGGCGCGGGCAAGACCACCTTCATCAACACCCTCGTCGGCCTCGTCCACAAGGACGGCGGCACGGCCGAGGTCTTCGGCTTCGACGTCGAGGACGACTACCGGGAGGCGCGGGACCGCATCGGCCTCGCGCCACAGGAATTTAACGTCGATAGATTCTTTCCCATCTCGGAGGTCTTGGAACATAAGGCCGGCTACCACGGTATCGGCGGCGAGGAGGCCCGCCGACGGGCCGAGGAGGCGCTGAAGACGGTGGGCATCTGGGACAAACGCGACACCCGCTTTGACTGGCTCTCCGGCGGGATGAAACGCCGCTTCGTCCTCGCACGCGCCCTCGTCTCGAACCCGGACCTGCTGATTCTGGACGAACCCACGGCCGGCGTCGACGTCCAGCTCCGCCACGACCTGTGGGATATAATCAACCGGATGAACGACGCGGGCACCACCATCTTGCTGACCACCCACTACATCGAGGAGGCCGAACGGCTCTGTGACCGCGTCGCCATCATGGACAGCGGGCGAAAGGTCGAAGTCGCCGCCCCCGACGACCTGATGGCCAGAGGGACGGACACCATCGACATCGGGCTGGCCGACCCGCCACGGACCGCGCCGCGTCTCGACGTCGACGGCGTCACCGAGGTGGCCGTCACCGACGACGGCCTCTCCGTCACCGCGGCCGGGGGGAGCCAGACCGCCCCAGCGCTCATGCGCGCCCTCGAACGGCAGGGCCACACCGTCACCTCGCTGGACATCCGCCGGGCCTCCCTCGAAGAGGTGTTCGTGAACCTGACGCGCGACGACCGCGAGTTCGCGGAGGTGTCGGCGTGAGCCGCGACGGCTCCTCGGACGCCAGTACCGAGCCACTCGCCGACGGCGGCACGGGGGCGACCACGACGACCAGTCCCGCCTCGACCGACCAGCGCGGCGCGCCCTCCGGCCTTCGCGCCCGGCTGGTCGGTCTCTGGACGCTGCTGCACCGCGAGATTCTCCGGTACGTCCGCCGGCCGCGCAACACCTTCCTCCCGCCGATGATAACGAACGTGCTGTACTTCACCGTCTTCGGCGTCGTCCTCGGGGAGCGCATCAGCGGCAGCGACCCCAACGCCTTCGGCGGCGCGGGCTACATCCTCTTTATCCTCCCCGGCCTGGTCGTGCTGGGGATGATATCGAACGCCTTCGAGAACGCCTCCTTCTCCATCTTCCACGGGCGCTGGAACGAGTATATCCACGAGGTGCTCACGTCACCGCTCTCGCACACGGAGATGGTGCTTGCCTACGTCGCCGCCTCCTCCCTGCGGGGCATCGTCGTCGGCTGTATCATCTGGGGCGTCGGCCTCGTCTTTACCCCCGTCACCGTCGCCAACCCGTTCTATCTCGCCGCCTTCATGCTCGTCATCCCGACGCTGTTTGCCGCCTTCGGCGTCATCGGGGGCCTCTGGGCGCGGGACTTCGACTACCTGACGGTGATGAACCAGTTCATCATCCGCCCGCTCGTCTTCTTCGGCGCCGTCTTCTACCCGCTGTCGGCCCTGTCTGGCATCTGGCGGGACGTGACGCTGCTGAATCCGATGGTGTACATGGTCAACGGCGTCCGCTACGGCGTCATCCCCCAGGCGACGGCTCTCTCGCCGAACCGCTCGCTGGCCGTCCTCACCGGGTTGACCGTCGTGGTCGTCGCCGTCGATATCGCGCTTGTCAAGCGCGGCTACGGGCTGGTGGACTGACGGCTCACGACGCCGGCGAAAAGAGAAGTGGACGTGCCAACGGTTGCCGGATTGGGGCCGCTTCCGGCGGAGCGGACAAACTATGACAGGGGGACGACCCCGCAGGGGCGCGGGTTCGTCGGTGGTCCGGATACTTCCGTTCGCCTCCGGCGGGGCGTGTGTGAACGTATGTCACGACGCTACTTATGAATGTCGGCAGCGTATCGTCGAAGATAGCGAGGAACGCGTCGGCTAAACGTTGTCGGGCGCGTCGGCGTCGTCCTCGACGTCACGTTTCAGCGAGTCGCGGCGGGCCTTGGCGTCGCGGCCGGTCGCCTCCTCCAGGAAGTTGTTCTTCTTGCTGACGGCGTCTTCGGCGGCATCGACGTGGCCCTCGGCGATGACCTCCTCGGCCGGGCGCTCGTCGATGTGCAGTGCGAGTTTGTCCTTCTTGCTCCCGTACGAGACGGTACCGGCGACGACGCGCTCGAAGACCGGGTTGTCGGGTTCGTCGACGACGAAGAGGTCACTCCCGTTGTGTTCCTCCGTCCCAGTTATCGAACCGAAGTACTCCTCGACGAACGCTTCCATGTCAGGGACGCGGTCTTCGAGGTGCTCCCCGCGTCGCATCTTGTACTCTCGCATGGGCGTCGTTTTGCAAGGCGCCGTCTTACCCTTTGCGTTCACTCGGCGCTGTTGACCAGCGCGCCCTTGTGACACTCGGGGCAGAAATCGCCCGCCCGCAGCGAACTCGAGGCCACCTCGGTCGAGAAGTCACACTCCGGACAGCGGAACTCACCGTTCGGGACCGTCACGGCGGTCCCGCCGAACGGTTCGACCTCCGAGGCGTCCTCGTCGTCCGCTCCGCCCGTCTCGGGCGCCCAGTCGTCACCGTCGTCGTCCGGCTCCTCGGGCCACTCGCCCGGCAACCGGTCGTCGGTCGGGTCCTCGTCCTCGTCGTCGATGATGACGCCGTCGTCTGACTCCGGGTCGCTCGCGACCGCCGCCTCCTCGGCGTCCAGCGGCGGCTCGTTCTCCTCGGCCTCCGCTATCGACACCTCGGTCGACGGGTTCTCCAGTTCGCTGTCGGCCCCCGCCGGAACGCCGTCATCGTCGTCGATAATCTCCGCGTCGTCGGCGTCGGGGTCCACGGCGCCGGCGGCGCCGTCGTCCACCTCGTCGCTTCCGGCCGTCGCCGACTCCGCTTTGTCCGCCTCCGTGCCACCCGTTTTTGCCGGGTCCGCGCTCTCGTCCACCGTCGCCTCGGTCGCCGCCCCGTCGTCGGCTGGCGCCCCATCGTCAACTGGCTCGTCGGCCGTCGCGTCACCGTCTTCGAGCATGTCCCCGGCGATATCCGACGGCGTCTCGATGGCCGTCACCTCCTTGTTCTCGGAGACGACACGCGTCTTCCCGCAGCGCTCGCAGGTCTCGCGTTCCTGAATCGTGATGACGACCTCGCTACCCTGTTCCTCCCGCTCGCGTTCGACTTCCGCCGCACCGTACTTGTGCCCGATGACGGAGCATTTGAGACCCATTGTCACTCAATGTTGCCGTGTCATACTTAAACCCTGCCCGTCGGTTGCCGGCGGTGACGCCGCCCTTTCCGCCGGTTCCACGACGTTCCTTTCCGATAGCTCGTCCCGTAATTTTATAGTGGATACCGCCCCAAGTGGCCACCAATGCGTCCGGGTACTTGGCTGCTGGTCGCGGTCACGCTCGTGCTGGTCACGACGGGCAGCGCCGCGGCGGCGGACAACACCGCGCCGCTGGCCGACGCCGGCGTCGACCAGACCGTCGCGGTCAACTCGACCGTCTATCTCGACGCCAACGGCTCGGTCGACCCCGACGGCCAGATTGCGAGCGTCGCTTGGGCTATCGAGACGCCCGGCGGCGGGACGGTCTCGCCCGCGTGTGCGGACTGCCGCCGGACCGAGTTCGACGCCACCGCCGTCGGCCAGTACACGGTCACACTCACCGTCACCGACGACGACGGCGCCACCCGCTCGGACACGCTGTACGTCACCGCTTCGACCCCGGGCGGTCCCGACGTCTCGCTGTCCGGGCCGAGTTCGACGGCGCCAGAGACCGACACGACCTTCACCGCGAACGTGAGCCACGACGACGCGTCGCTGCAGACGCTCACGTGGCTCGTCAACGGCAGCGTGGTCGAGCGGAAATCCCTCGACGGCGCGACGGCGAACGTCTCGCTCACCCACTCGTTCGACAATTCCGGTGAGGTCACCGTCCGCGCGGTCGTCTACGATACTATTGGGGAACGCGGAAGTGCCAGCCATCAGATGTCGATAGATCGTGACCGCTACACTCCCCACCGATGTTTCGACGGGTTCTGTGGAAATGGCTCGGACAAAACATATAGTAGAGATGGGAAAGTTACAATTGTCGAGACTAATGGACAAGACGGCCTTCAAACGAGTAGTGGTCGTCTTGCAGGCTACTTAGGCGGTATCAACAAACAGAGTGTTACTGCAGAAGACGACAAAAACACCCCTAACTCAATTGAAATTCTCACAGCTGTGGTTGATACTACTACAGAAGAAAATTTCGAAACTACCTCATCAAGCCAAGAATTTGAACCTGCTGATGTTTTAGGTAATACTATTTAAAGCTATGACTAAAAAAATAAACACCAATTCGTTATTAAAAATACTTGTCTGTTTAATAATAGTCCTATCGGGATGTAGCTCGATTTCTCAAAACGACGGACCTTCCACTCCATCTGTACAGACTGACTATGAGAGTAAAATAACAACGGGAACTGATTCTCGAGACCCATCAGATAATTTGCCTGAGAGATCAGCCAATGGAAATAATAGTACGAATCTGAATAAAACGGAAAAAATTAGCGTATTCGCGAATACTTATCAAGAATACATAAATAATAGCCAAGGTGTTAATATAATCACTTACTCAATAAGTGATGATAATAATAGTGTCACTATCAGATATTTCATTAATAATAGCTGGCCAGTAGCAGAAGATATCCGGTTAGCATTATCTTATGTAGCGCATGCTAACGATTACAGCGGTGACACATTTGCTTCAGTCACTGATAGCTTCATACCACAGAGAATTAATTATGTTGGGGTGCTTAAATCGAAACAAGAAGTCTATTCTTATAGATATATCAACAAAAGTATGGTAGATAACTATCGACAAAATAAATGGAATAAAACTCAATATGTGCTGTCATTTTATGATACTGTTACATACGGTCCAGCAGCTAATTCCTCAGTGGAACGGATTGAATAGCGGTACAGTATGTTCAATTAGGATCATTCGAGGGACAAAGCCAAGAGCCAGCCGGGTTTAGGGAGTGGTATGAGAGCGAAGCCGGAGTACCGCAACCGGGACGAGACGGAGGTTGTGGTGCTCGACGCGCTCGCGGACCGTCACCAGGAGGGGATGACGGTGTTCGAGATTCGCTCGCGAGCCGACGTCACCATCGACCAGATAGAGGACGCGCTGGCCGCGCTCAAAGACGACGACCTCATCGTCGTCGAGCGGGACGACGAGCGGACACTCATCCTCCCCGACGAGGACGTGGTGGGGCCGGAGACGAGCGAGGACGACGTGTCGCTGCTGGAGCAGCTCCGCCGGCGACTGCCGTTCTAGAGCGGCGCCGCCGCGCAGTTGTTCGGGCCGAGTTCGAGTTCGAACGCGGTGTCGTCGTCGGCGGCGTCGGTGCCGAGGTTGATGGCGACGATGCGCTCGAAGTTGGCGGGTCGGGGCGGGATGTCGCCACAGATGCGCTCGACGAACGTCTCGCGGTCGAGGGCGAGCGCAGGGAGGCGGTCCCGTAGCTCGCCGAGCCGGGCGGTGTAGGTCCCGTCGGCCGCGGGTTCGGTCGTCTCGGCGCGGTGGCCCGGCGCGACGAGCGTGTCCTCGGGGAGGGCGGCGAGGCGTTCGGTGAGCGTCTCGTAGAGCTCTCGCGCCAGTTCCGGCGCGCCGTCGTCGCCGGCTTCGAGGTCCGGGCGGGCGACGCTCTCCAGAAAGACGCTATCGCCAGCCAGCAGCGTCTCGCCGACGCGGAATCCCGTCATGCCGGTGGTGTGGCCCGGCAGGGGAACGGCGTCGAGCGTCGTCGACCCGACCGACAGCGAGCCGTCGGCGGGGAGTTCGGTCACGTCGAACGAGACGCCGCGGTCGACGGCGCGGGCGGGGACGACCGGTTCGACGCCGTGGTCGGCCGCGAGGTGGGCGACCCCGCTCACGTGGTCGGCGTGGACGTGGGTGTCGACGGCGTAGCGCAGCGTCGCGCCGTGGTCGGCGGCGTCCTCGACGTAGCGGTCGGTAAAGGCCCGCAACGGGTCGACGACGGCGGCCTCGTCGCCGCTGACGACCAGATAGGAGAGGCAGCCGGAGGCCGGACGCTCGTACTGCAGGACGGTCACCGAGTCGGTCGGGAGTCGGTGGGCCTCGTAGAGTCGCGCCCACCCCTCCATCCCGTCGGCGAGATTGCGCGCGTCGACGCCGTGCTCGACCAGTAGCCCGGCGACGAATGCGCTGGCCTCGCCGCGGGCACAGACGGCGGTGATGGGGCCGTCGCCGTCGATGTCGTCGAGGAGGCCCTCGACGTCGCCGGTCACCTTCGCCTGCAGGAACTTCGCGAACGGGAGCTGGGTCGCCGAAACGGTCGGCCCGTCGATGTGCCACGCCTCGAACTCGTCGCGGTCGCGGACGTCGAGCAGTCGGACGGAGTCGCCCGCGTCGAGCCGTTCTTTCAGCGTCGCCGCCGAGAGCGAGGGATGCTCCGTCGGCGGCTCGGGTGGATTCTCGACCATATCGGCGAGAGGCGCTCGGCGCCGATAAATCGGGCGGAGGATGTATGGCCCGAGCGCCCCTGCTTGGGGTATGGACGCCGCTGACACCATCGAGGCTGTCGAGGAGGCGACGACCACCGAGCGAAGCCGCATCGGCTCGGACAAGGCACTCATCGCCGCGACGGGCGCGAACCTGGAGGCCGACGCTATCTGGACGGCGGCGGCGACGCGGGAGGCCGGCCTGCGCGACGGGCTCGAGGGCTGGGCGGGCGACGCTCGTGAGAGCGACCTGGACGCTGTCGCCGACGCGTTCGACCGTGCCACGTCGGCCGCGGGCGACCGGGCCGAACGTATCGACGCCGCGCCGGGGGACGCCGACGCCCTCTCGGCCCACCTCGATACCGTCGACGGTACTTCGGAGCGCGTCGGCGCCGGACTCGTCGCCCCGGCGCTGGTGCTCGACCGGTTCTACCTGCAGGTCGTCAGCTTCTTCGTCAACGAGGCCGAGGAGGGCAGCGCCGACGTGGTCCGGGACTTACGCAGCGGGGCGAGCGACCTCGGCCCGGCCCGTGACGCGCTCGCGGCGCTCGACGAGTCCGGCCGCGAGCGGGCACGCGACGCGGCCGTCGAGGCGGTCGGCGTCGCCTACCGGGAGTACGCCGACGCGCTCGAATCGATGGGGCTGGACCCGAAGCCGGTCTGCTGAGTTACTCCAGCCGATACGTGCCCACGCGGTTGGCGGCGTAGAGGTACCCCATCGGCGCGGCGACGGCGGCGAGCAGGAGCGTCGCGGTGACGCCCCCGACCAGCAGCGCGGCCGTTCCGACCGGCACCAGCGAGGGGGCGAGTGTCGACACGGCGACGGCGCCGGCGCCGGGGGCCGCGACGGTACCGAGGACGGCGAGGTAGAACCCGAAGGCGAAGCCGCTCGGGACGGTCACCGACTTGCCACGGACCGTCGACGCCTCGAACTTCGGGAAGATGACGCCCGCCGCGGCGGCGACCCACGGGGCCGCGAGCGTCGCCACCAGCGCGGTCGTCACTGCGGCCGCGAGGGTCGCCGGTGGCGTCCCGGCGGCCAGTCCGAACCCGACGACGAACAGCGTCGCCAGCCCGACGCCGGGGAGCAAACCGGCCAGCGCGAGCCCGGTGACGAACTGTCGCCCGGAGACGTCGGCCGTCAGCGTCAGCGGCAGGACCCGCTCCTCGCCGCCCAGCGGATTGAGGGTGAAGGCTGCGCCGGCGGCCGCGGCGGTCGCCAGCCCGGCGGTCAGGGGTAACGTCGGCGGGACGGTCCGCTCCAGCAGGAGCGTCTGGAGCTGGACGACCAGCAGGAACGCCGGCGCGACGGCGAACTGGACGGTCAGGGGGGCGCGTCTCGCCCGGCGCCAGGACTTCCCCGCGACGACGCGGGTGGCCGTCGACACCCGCCCCGCGAGCAGTCGGTCCGACAGCGACCGGCCGTCGGCGTCGAACTCGTGGTCGGGCTGGACCGCGTCGCCGTACCACACCCGCTCGGCCAGCCAGAGACAGGCGAGCCCGGCGACCGGGAGGCCCCCGAGCACGACGGCGGCGGCGACAGCGGCGGCCAGCGGCGCGGCCCCGACCGACGGGACCGCGAGCAAGACGAGTTCGCCCAGCCACGACAGCGGCGAGTTCGTCGCGGCCCGCAGCAGCGCCAGTTGGACGCTGTCGGTCCCCCAGGCCACCAGCCAGGCGAGCACGATTCCCAGTGAGGCGAGGCCGCCGAGGACGGCCCGGTGGCGGGCGACGAAGGCCGAGCGGGCGACGACCAGCTTGAGGCTCAGTCCGACAGCGTAGCTCGCGAGCAGCCCGAACAGGACGACCAGCACGCTCGTCGCCATCACCGCGAGTCCCAGCAGGGGCAGCCCACTCCCGACGGTCACGCCGACGGTGAGCGCGGTCAGCGGGAGCGCGGCGACCGCGAGCAGGCGGCCGAATTCGGCGGCCAGCAGCCCCGCGAGGGCGTCCTCGTAGCGGACGGTCGTCAACAGCCCGTCGGCGGCGTCGGGCTCGCCGGTCCGTTTGACGGTCCGCTGGAGGACGACGAAGCCGGTCAGTCCCAGGAGCCCGACCACGATGCCCGTCGTCGCGAGCCTGACGTCGCCGGGGGCTGCGGTGCGGATTTCGCCGCCGCCGAGGTAGGCCATCGCGCCGATAGCGAGGCTGTACAGCGGCACCATCACCAGCCCGCCGAGAACCAGGAGGATTCCTCTGTTGCTGGCCCGAAGCGAGCGCCACGTCCGACGCAGTTCGACCCGGGCGATACGGCCGGCCCGGTCGCGGTCTGGCCAGTTCATCGTGGCTCGCTCGTCACTTCGAGGAACACGTCCTCCAGGGTCGACCCTGTCGCGACGCCCTCGGTCAGTTCGGCGGGCGACCCCTCGGCGACGAGTTCGCCGTCGTAGAGAACGCCGACGGTGTCGGCCAGTTCCTCGACGACCGGGAGGATGTGCGTCGAGAGGAAGACGGTGGTGTCGGCGGCGGCGACCTCGTCGATGGTCGCCCGGACGGTGCGGGCCGCCCGCGGGTCGAGCCCGCTCGTCGGCTCGTCCAGAAAGAGGACGTCGGGCTCGTGAACCAGCGCCTGGACCAGGCCGAGCTTCTGTTTCATCCCCTTCGAGTAGGTCTCGACCCGGCGGTCGGCGTCCTCGGCGAGGTCGAACCGCTCGAGCAGCGACTCCACCCGGTCCCAGTCCTCGTGGCCGCGCAGCCCGGCGATGTACTCCAGTTGCTCGCGGCCGGTGAGTTCGTCGTACAGCGGCGGCTCCTCGGGGAGGAAACCGATGTGTTCGACGACCGCCCCCCGGTCGCTGACCGGCTGGCCGGCGACGTGTGCGGTGCCGGCCGTCGGCGTGGTCAGCGTCGTCAGGATGCGGATGGTGGAGGTCTTTCCGGCGCCGTTGGGCCCCAGGAAGCCGAAGACGCTGCCGGCGTCGACGGCGAGGTCGAGACCGGCGACGGCGACGGCGTCGCCGTATCGTTTCCGTAAACCGTCCGTTCGAATCGCGGGGGTTGGAGGGCTCACGTCCCCACACGCGGCCGTGCGGGCCAAAGCGTTTGTCCATCGGCCCGTAGCTATATTACTTGCCGACTGGAACGCGGGAACATGAACGGGCACGGGAACCCGCCATGACTGGGAAGGGGAATCCGACGAGTCTCTACGCGCGCGGTGAGTCGCTCCAGCGGGCGACCGCCATACTGGGGAAAAAGTGGCATCCGCTGTTGCTCTACACGTTGCTGACGGAGGGCCCACAGGGGTTCAACGACATGAAGAGCCGCGTCGACGGCATCTCGGACAAGGTGCTGTCGGACGCGCTCGAGGACCTGCAGGACGCCGGGCTGGTCGTCCGCGACGTGGTCGAGGACAAACCCGTCCGGGTGAACTACTCGCTGACCGCCGCCGGCGAGGACCTCGAACCCATCATCGAGGGGCTGCTAGAGTGGAGCCACGAACACCTCGGCGAGGACGGCTAACGGAGTCGACGACCGCGGCTCACTCCTCGTCGACGACTTCCAGCCCGCGGTTGTTCACTGCCGACGGGTCCAGGCCGACCTCTTCGAGGAACTGCTTGTACTCGCGTTCGCACTGCTCGGCGTCCTTCTGGCGGTCGCTGGCGCGGTCACACAGCGCGACGAGGTCCTCCGGCACGTCGTTCGTGTAGACTATCCAGTGGTTGATGAGGTCGGAGAGGCGCCGGATGGGCGAGGTGAAGTGGCCGTATATCTCGAAGTTCAGCGCGTGGTGGCCGCCGAACGGGTCGTTCATGTACTTCGCGCGGGGCATCACCTTCATCACGGCCCACTGAATCTTGTCGAGCTGGCGCTTGGGGGCGTCTTCGAGCGTGGCGTTGACGGCCTTGCGCGGGTCGTCCCACGCCGACCCCGGGATGGAGACGCCGTCCAGTTCCTGAATCTCGACGAGCGCCTCGTCCCACTCGTCGGGGCTTGGCTGGGGGTGGACCCGGTACATCGCCTCGACGCCGCGGGACCACATCAGCTCGTGCGTGACGGCCTTGTTCGCTTTCAGCATGCACTCCTCGATGATGGTGTGGGCGCGGTCACGAGCGGGGTTCAGGACGAGCGACCCCTCCTCCTTTCGCTGTTCGTGCATCCGGTCGGCAAGCTCCCAGACCAGTTCGGTCTTCTCCGCGAGGTCGACGTCGGGGTCTTCGAGCAGGTCGTCGGCGCTGTCGGGGTCGTCCAGCAGTCGCTCGGCCTCCGTGTAGGTCAGGCGGGCGTCGCTCTCGATGACGGACTTGTAGATGTCGATGGACTCGTAGCCCAGGTTCTCCTTGTCGAGGTGCATCTCGACCGTGTGGGCCAGTCGCTCCTCGTTGGGCACGAGCGAGCAGACGGTCTCGGCCAGCACGGGCGGGAGCATGTGGATGGTGTAGGCCGGGAGATAGACGGTGTTGCCCCGCTCGACGGCCTCGTCCCACATCGCCGTCTCCGGGTTGACGTAGTGGGTCACGTCGGCGATGTGGACCCAGAGGACGTACTCCTCCTCGCGCTCCTCGACGGAGATGGCGTCGTCGAAGTCCTGGGCGTCGATGGGGTCGGTCGTCCACGTGGTCATCTCGCGGAGGTCACGGCGTTCGTCTCTCTCCGCCTGTATCTCGGCGTGGACGTCCTCGGTTCGCGCCTCGGCCTCTTCTAGCACTTCGGGCGGGAACTCGTCGCGGATGCCGAACTTCTCGAACAGCTCCTCGCGCTTGTTCGCGAGGTGGCGGGCCATCTCCTCGTCTATCTCGACGGGGCCTTGCCCTTCGGCGGTGCCGGCCGCCGACTGGGCGTCTTCTGCAGTCATGCCCCCGGCTACGCCCAGGGTGTAGTTAGGGCTGTCGGGGTGACCGACGCGACGCGTCTCTCTGTGGCGCTTTCCGGCGCCGCCGCGGCTTGCGACGGCCAGCCACAGTTAGAAGCCGCTGTCGAGTGTCTGTCGACTGGAGACAATGTCTTCCAGTCACCGACCAGCACATCGGGAGCGACGAACGGAGACGCGGCTCCCGGCGCGTGCGCGACTCGTTCGGGCGGTCGCCCGGGGCGCTCTCGGGGGGCTCGCCGCGACGGCAGTCATGACCGTCTATCGCCTCCCCGTCTTCCGGGGGCTCCCCCCGACAGCCGAGTTCTGGGCGCGGTACGTCGGCGGCGGCGACGTCGACCAGCACTTCGTGCCCGGGCTGGTGTTGCACATCCTCTACGGTATCGTCGGCGGTGCCGCCTACGGGCTGCTGGCCAGTGTCCCGACCGTGGACGACCACACCGAGTCGGAGCGTGTGAGCGTCCTGCGCGGGCTCGTGTACGGGCTCTGTCTCTCGGCGTTCGGTTCGCGCGTCGTCTTCGTCCGCCTCCTCGGCCGCGAGCTCCAGTCCGAGGACGCGCTGGTGTTCCACGTCGGCCACGCCATCTACGGCGTGACACTCGGCACCTTCGTCGCCGCCAGCGAGTCTCCCGGCGACGTCTACCGCGAGAGCCGGCGGACGCGACCGGACACTGACAAGCAGCGACGGGAGTCGGGCTAGCGGTCACGGCCATGACGATTATATATCGCGTTATATGATTTATCGGTGTTCCGTCCACCGATAGCCGAGGACTCCTCTCGTAGACGATAAATGGTCTCAGAACACCGATTTCGCGGGTCTCGGTACGGTCGACGGCGCACGGTCACCACATCGGACGCCCGCCGGCCCCGGAAAGCAGTTCGGGCGGGCCCGTCGCGGGCCAGGGGGCGCTCACTCCGGCCGACGGCCGCCACGAAACGACCGTTCACTCCCGCTCTACGTTCCGGTCGCCCGCCAGCTCCCGGAACTGCCGCAGGAAGGTCTCCCGGTCGGTCTCACCGGCCTCGGCCGCCGCCAGCGTCGCCTCCAGTCCGTCGCGTGGCTGGCGGCAGGTCTCGGTGAAACACGCCTTGCAGAGATACTCGAAGCTCTTGTCCTGGCGGTCCCAGCGGTCGCCGTGCTTGTCGTACTCGCGGGCGTCCGACCGGGGACACTCCGCCCCACAGGCGATGCAGGTCACCGTCTCCCCGCCGCGCCGGGACCCGAACATAGACCGTAGTAGTGACTGACAGGATAAATCGTTTTCCGAGCGGGCAAGCGAGTCGGCGTCTACTTGGCAGCGAATCGGGCCACACGACCGGTCGGAGACTCGGTGGGTCGGCGGGCCGGTTCCCGCCGACTCGACCACTCCCCGGGGGCGGCCATACGTTTATGAAACTGCCATGACTACTCTTCCTATCGGCTGTCACACGGCGCCGGTTCGACCATGCAACCACCTCAGACGCTCGTCCACTCGACGCTCGACACGCTTCCCATCAACATCGCCGTCCTCGACGACGAGGGGACGATTCTGTTCACGAACCGCGCCTGGCGCGAGTTCGCGAGCGCCGACGAGGGCGAGATGCGCGGGGTGAACTACTTCGGGACGACGGACGTCGACGCCGACGAGTACGCCGGGCAGGCCGTCGAGGGAATCGAGGCCGTCATCGCCGGCGAACGCGACCTCTTCACGCTCGAGTACCCCTGTCACTCGCCGGACGAGAAGCAGTGGTTCCTGATGCGCGTCGCGCCGCTCCCGCCGGAGGAAGACGGCAGCGCCGTCGTGGCCCACATCGACATTACACAACGGAAATTGGCCGAGCTGGCCGCCGAGCGACGGAGCGAGCAGCTCAAGGCCGAGCGCTCGAACCTCCAGCACCTCGTCGACCGCGTCGAGGGGCTCATCACCGCGGTGATGGACGACGTGATGGGCGCGGACTCGCGGGCCGCGATTCAACAGACCGTCGTCGACCGACTGGCGACCGTCGACTCCTATCGGTTCGCCTGGGTCGGCGAGTTCGACCTGCGGGACGAGACGATTCGGCCGGCGGCGCTGTCGGACGACCGCGAGGCTGACCTGGCCGTCTCACTGGACGCCGACGACCCCGTCGCCCTGGCCGCTCGGACCGAGGAGATACAGTTCACGGACGACGTCGGCGAGACCCACGCCACGCTGGCCGGCGCCGACGTCGCGAGCCTCGCGGCGGTGCCGCTGGTCGCCGGGGAGTCGCTGTACGGCGTCCTCACCGTCTACGCCGACGTCGCGGACGTGTTCGACCCCCGCGAGCGGGCCGTCCTGGGCGCGGTGGGCCAGGCCGTCGCCACCGCCATCGACGCCACAGAGACCAGCCGCCTGCTGACCGCGGACAACGTCACCGAACTCGAACTCCAGATACGGGACGACGACATCTTCTTCGTCTCGCTGGCCCGCGAACTGGGCTGTCGGTTGGAGTACGGCGGCAGCGTCGCCGGCGACGAGGAGACGGTGATGTTCTTCCTCGTCGAGAGCGACGACCCCTCGACGGTGTGTGCCGTGGCCGGCGACCACCCCCACGTCACCGCCGCCACCCACGTCTCGACCGCCGAGTCGACGGCGCTGTTCGAGTTCACCGTCACCGAGCCGCCGGTCGTCTCGCTGCTGGCCGACCGCGGGGCCGAGACGCGTGAAATCGTCGTCACGCCCGAGCACGCCCGCTTTACCGTCACGCTCCCGTCGACGACGGAGACCCGCAGCATCGTCGAGCAGGTCCGGGACCACTACCCGAGCACCGACCTCCTCTCGGTCCGCGAGCGCGACGAGCCGCCGGTCTCGCGGCAGGCGTTCCTCGGGACGCTCGAAGAGCGTCTGACGAACCGACAGCTCACGGCGCTCCGGAAGGGGTATCTCGGGGGCTTTTTCGACTGGCCGCGGGACGTCTCCGGCGAGGAACTGGCCGAGTCGATGGGTATCTGTCCCTCTACCTTCCACCAGCACCTCCGGGCCGGCGAGCGCAAGCTGCTCGAAGCGATTTTCGAGACGTGGTAGGGCCGTCTTCGAACGCCGAGGAGCCGCCGTCAGGCCCCTATCCGACCCAGTTTGGCAGGTAATTTAAACCCGTCCTGTGCTTATACCGACCATACGATGTCCCAATTGGGTCTCACGAGCCGGCCGGCGTCGTCGTGCCTCCGAGCCACGCGTCGGGGCTCGTACCCCCGCTCCCTGCACGCTCCCCGGCGGCGTGACCGTCACAGCGCGTCGAAAACCACTACGCAGACCACCCTGTCGCCATAATGCAATCTGACAACATCCGAACCAGCAAGTCGATTCAACAGCAGACCGGTCGGACCTTCCACCTCGCGACCCGCCTCCTGCCCGAGCGGATTCGACACCCGACGTACGTGATGTACGCCTTCTTCCGGGTCGCCGACGAGGTCGTCGACCAGCCCGACGGCCCCCCGCCGAACGTCAAACACGAACGGCTGGAGGAGATTCGCGAGGCCGCCCTCGGGAACCGCGACCCGGCGGAACTGCCCGACGGCGAAGTGCTCGCGGCGTTCCAGCAGCTCCGTGAGGCCCACGACATCCAGGACGAGGAGGTGAACGTCTTCGTCGACGCGATGGAGATGGACATCGCCCAGGCCCGCTACGAGACGTTCGAGGACTTGCGGGAGTACATGCGGGGCTCCGCCGTCGCCGTCGGCAACATGATGACGATGGTGATGGACCCGCCCCAGGCCGACACCGCCCTCCCCCACGCCCAGGCGCTGGCCGAGGCGTTCCAGCTATCGAACTTCCTCCGTGACGTCCGCGAGGACATCCACGACTACGGCCGGGTGTATCTCCCGCAGGAGACCCTGGAGCGCCACGGCGTCACCGAGGAGCAACTCGCCAGGGCCGAGGTCGACGAGGGCTTTCGCGCGGTGATGCAGGAGGAACTCGCCCGGACGGAGGACCTCTACCGCGAGGGCGTCGCCGGTATCCGCTATCTCCCCGATGACTGCCAGTTTGCCGTCTTACTGTCGGCCGTGCTGTACGCCGAACACCACCGACTCATCCGCTCGCGGGGCTACGACGTGCTGACTGAGACGCCGGACCTGACCCGGCGGCGTCGGCTCTGGCTGCTCGCCCGGACGTGGTGGCACTGGCGGCGCAACGGCGACCCGGAGGCGACCTTCTACGCCGTCAGCGCCGTCTCCGAGCGCGCCCCCGGTGCCGCGCCGACCGGACGGACCAGCCACGGCCAGCCGACGTGGCGGGGCTGAGAGAGACCCGGCGATGACTGCCGGCGTCGGCTACCTCGTCTTTCACGCCGTGGCTGTCCTCCCTGTCCTCACCGTCCTGGCAGTCCTCGCTCGCTACCGCCTGGGGTCCCGGCGCGACGTGCTCACGGGGACGCTCCTACTCGCCGGGCTGGCGCTGGTCTACACGACACCCTGGGACAACTACCTCATCAGCCGCGGCGTCTGGTGGTACGGCGAGGGCGCCGTCCTCGTTCGACTCGGGGCCGCGCCGCTTGGCGAGTATCTCTTCTTCGTCCTCCAGCCACTGGGGGTCGCGCTGTGGGCCGCCCGCTTTCCGGTCGAGACGGCGCGGCCGCTGTCGATTCCGCTGCCAGAACGGGCGCTGGGACTGGGCGGCGCCGGCGTGGTCGCCGCGGCGGGGCTCGCGCTGCTCGGGTCGGACAGCGGCCTGTATCTGGGTTCGCTCCTGGTCTGGAGCGCCCCCATCCTGGCCATCCAGTGGGCCTTCGGCTGGCCGTTCCTGGCCGCCGAGTGGCGCGTCGTCCTGGCGGGGACGCTCGTGCCGACGCTGTATCTCTGGGTCGTCGACCGCATCGCCATCGGCGTCGGGCTCTGGACCATCTCCGCGCGCTACACCACCGGCGCCGTCGTCCCGCTGCTGGGACTCCCAATCGAGGAGGCCGCCTTCTTCCTGCTGACCTCGCTGTTCGTCGTTCAGGGACTCGTGCTGTACGTCTGGGTCGTCGAACGCTGGGCGGCGGCCGACCGGCCGGCGACGGCGCGGCTGGGCGCGGTGTTTCGGAGGCAGTGAGCATGGGTGTCCCGGCGCCACAGACGGCCGCTCGCGAGACGCTCCGGCCGGTCGCGTTCGCCCCCGGGTGGGCCGCGCTGGCCGTCGCCGTCGTGCCCTTCGCGGTCGGACTCCGACTCCCGCCGGGCCTCCAGTACGCGCCGCTGGCCGCGAGCGTCCTGTTGCTGGGGCTGCCCCACGGCGCCGTCGACCACCTCGCCGTGGCCCGGACTCGCGGCCGGCGACCGGACCGGCGGGCCATCGCGCGTGTCGTCGCCCTCTACGCCGCCGTCGGCGGGGCGTACGCCGTCGGCTGGTTCCTCGCGCCCGCCGCCGCGTTCGCCCTCTTTATCGTCGTCACGTGGTTCCACTGGGGGCAGGGGGACCTCTACGCGCTCGTTGCGCTGGCCGACGCCGAACACCTCCGCTCTCGCGCCCAGCGGGTGGGCACCGTCGTCGTCCGCGGCGGACTGCCGATGCTCGTCCCGCTGCTCGCGTTCCCGGCGTGGTACCGGCGGGTCGCGACGACCCTCGTGGGTCGGTTCGCTCCCGACGCCGTGGCTGCGCTCTCGCCCGCCTTCCGCCCGGACGTCCGCCTCGGTCTGGGGCTGGCCTACGGCGCCGTCGTCGTCGCGACGCTCGCGCTGGGATACGTCCGGGCCGACGACCGCGGGTCGTGGCGGCTCGACGCCGCCGAGACGCTCGGACTCGTCGCGTACTTCGCGCTCGTCCCGCCCGTGCTCGCCATCGGCCTCTACTTCTGTCTGTGGCACTCGCTGCGCCACATCGCTCGCCTCCTGCTCGTCGACGACGGGGCGACGGCGGCGCTGGGCGGCGGGGCCGTGACCGCGGCCTTCGCCCGCTTCGCTCGCGACGCGTTTCCCCTGACGCTCGTCTCGCTCGGTCTGCTGGGCGGCCTCGCGTTCGCAGTCCCGAACCCGCCCGAGACCGTCCCCGAGTGGGTGGGGCTGTATCTGGTGTTCATCGCCGTCGTCACGCTCCCCCACGTCGTGGTGGTGACGCTCATGGACGAGGTGCAAGGCATCTGGGCGTAGCCGACAGGGCGCACAGGGGCAAGGCATCTGGGCGTAGCCGACAGGGCGCACAGGGGCAAGGCATCTGGGCGTAGCCGACAGGGCGCACGAGGACAGGAGCTCAGGGCGTAGCCGACGCGTGACGACGCGGTCGGACTGTGGCGTTACTGAGACGATACGTCTTGATTTCGTTCGTGTGAATCAGCTAACGAGCGTCGCCGTCTCCAGATACCGGTTGCAGATGTCGCAGAAGGCGCTGTCGTCTGCTTCGAGAATCGGGTTGTTCGCACATTCAGGACACGTCATATCGGTCGCACGGTTTTCTTTGGTCACAAATGTAGTTCAGAACCTGCGTATATTAAATCTCTCATATGTCTGTCATATTTGTTCATGTCACTCACGGGTGCGCTATATAGCCACACGAAACCGCGAGAAGTCGGCGAGTCCGCTCCGCCCGAGGCGTCAGTCGTTCGACGCCTCGTCTTACTTGCCTTTGCCCTGGTTCGAGCGGATGGACGGGCGGGTCTTCTCCGTGCCCTTGCCCTTCTTGCTCAGCCCGCGGTTCCGGCGGCCGGCGCCGGTCAGGCCCCGGAAGACGCGGTCGGCCTGGTCCGGTTCACAGATCCAGTTGAGGTCGTCGTCGTTCTGGATGGCCGGGTGTTCGGGGTCCACGAGGATAACCTCGTGCCACTTCTGTCGGCCGTCCTGGCCGACGGAGTAGCTGTTCAGCACCCGGAGGTTCGGGTAGACCCGCGCGGCGCGCTCCTCGGCGACGCGCTGGAGGTTCTTCCGGCGGGTGATGCGGGTGACGCCCTGGCGCTTCGAGCGCCGACCGGCCGTGTGGCGCTGCTTGCGCGCGCTCCCCTTGCGGACGGAGACGCGGGCGACGACGACGCCCTGTTTCGCCTTGTAGCCCTGCGAGCGGGCCTTGTCGAGGCGGGTCGGGCGCTCGATGCGCTCGACGGCGCCCTCGGTGCGCCACTCCTGCTGGCGCTGCCACTGCAGTTCCGCCAGTTTCCCCTCTTTGGGGGTCTGCCATGCGTCTCGGATGTACGAGTATGCACTTCGTGCCATTGTGTTTCACCACGGGCGTTGCGTGGTTCAAGTCCCGTCCGGGGACTCACATCCCGACCTGCACACGCAGGTGCCCGCTGGCGCCCGTCGTCCAGCGAGTTGTCGACAGTTCCGTACTCGCGGCCTTAAACGGTTCGAAGCCGCTCGACCGTGTGAGGGCGGCCCATACGCCGTTCCCGGCCCTCGGGAACGCGGTCGGTCCATTATATCCACTGGTCCCTACTACCCAGATATGGACCGCGTCGTCGCCAGCGATGACCCGATGATAGACGCCGACCTGCTCCGCGACCGCCTCGACGCCGACGTCGTCGTCGCCGACGGGGCGAAGACGCTGCTGGACGCCGCCGAGGGGAGCGCGGACGCCGTCGTCGTCGACGTGAACACCCCCGTCGGCCCCGCGGTGTTCGACGCGCTCGAGGACCTGCGCGTCGTCGCCCGGGCCGGCGTCGGCATCGAGAACGTCGACGTGGCCGCGGCCGCCGACCACGGCGTCGCCGTCACCAACGCCCCCGACTACTGCACCCGCGAGGTGGCGACCCACACCGTCACGCTCCTGCTCGACTGCGTCCGCGGCGTCGCCGCCTACGACCGCGACACTCGGGCGGGCGAGTGGGGCTGGGAGCGCGGGCGGGAACTGCACCGCCTGCGCGGGACCACGCTCGGCCTGGTCTCTTTCGGCCCAATCGCCCGCCGTGTCCGCGAGCAACTCCGGGGCTTCGAGGTCGACGTGGTGGCCTACGACCCCTACGTCGACGCCGACGCGATGGCCGACGCCGGGGTGGAGAAGGTCGGCCTCGACGAACTGTACGCGCGGGCCGACCACGTCTCCCTGCACGCGCCGGTGACCGAGGACACCCGCGGGATGGTCGACGCCGACGCGCTCGACGCGATGGGCGAGGGGACCGTCCTCGTCAACACCGGCCGCGGCGCGCTCGTCGACGAGGCCGCGCTGGCCGCGGCGCTCCGCGAGGGCGCCATCGCCGCCGCGGGCCTCGACGTGCTCCGGGAAGAGCCCCCGGACGCCGACCATCCGCTGCTGGAACTCGACAACTGTGTCGTCACACCCCACGCGGCGTGGTACTCCGCGGAGGCCCGCGCGGACCTCAACGGCACCGTCGCCGAGAACGTCCGGGCGGCCCTGGCGGGGGAGCGGCCGCCGGACGCTATCGACCCGGAGACTGACTGGCTGTAACGAGACGTATCAGAGTACCTATCGCTCTCCTCGCATCGAGATTTAGATGGTCGTAGCGTTCGTCTACGTATTTATCTCTCGTATCAAAGATACTAGTTTATATCCTCTGCCGGTGTGTTTGTGGTGATGACGTATCCACGATTAGCCACACTACTCGTCGTGTTGACGGTCGTCCTCGCCGGCTGTTTCGGCGGCGGCGTCACCGACGACGGCGGGGACACGGCCCCGGACAGCGACGACTCGACAGCGACGCCGACCGCCGGCGAACCGACCGCGGCCGACGCGGAGTCGGGCGGGACGGGCGGAGCGATGACGGGGACGGACGGCCTCTCGCTGTCCGACGCCGACACGCGCCTCCGCGACGCGGGGAGTTTCACCACCGAGTGGTCCTACACGCTGACCACGGCCGACGGCACGACCAGTACCTTCAGCGACCGCTACGAGGTCGACCTCGAGACGAACCGGTCGCTCGAACGCTACTCGTCGGTGAGCGGTTCCGAGACCGGACTGGACTACCAGATATTCATCGCCGACGGCGTGAGCTACACCCGCTACGGCGGCAGCGACGGCGAGGCCTACTACACGAGCACCGACCAGGCCCCGAGCGTCTTCGAGTCCGCGACCGGCCGCGCGTCGTCGTTCTACACCTACCTCGAGGAGGACGCGCAGTTCGCCGGCCGAGAGACCTTCGACGGCGTCTCCGTCTCCCGCTACGAGTACACCGACCGCGAGGCCTGGCAGACCTACAACCAGGGCGTCGCGGCCGGCACCTTCGACACGGACGAGGAGGTGACCATCACGGAGTTCGAAATCGCCACGCTCGTCGACGACGACGGCGTCGCCCGCCTGACGACGTGGACGCTCGCCGGCGAGACCGAGAGCGGACAGGCCGTCTCGGCCGAGTGGCGCTACTCGCTGACCGGCGTCGGCTCGACCGCCGTCGAGGACCCCGGCTGGCTCGACGAGGCGCGGGCCCAGACCTGAGCGGGCGGTTCACCACCGCGCGCTGCCCAGCGGCTCGCGGTCCCGGACCGTGGTCAGGACGTCGGCCGCGAGATTTCTGAGGTAGGCGCCGACGCCGGCGCCGCATTCGCCGTTGGCTCTCGCCTGGCGGTAGTCACAACACAGCGCGACGGGCAACACCGGCGCGACGAAGACGGAGACGGCGGCGGTTCCGAGCGAGAGCGGCCCGGCGAGGGGCAACAGCCAGGCGGTCCCGACCACCAGCCACAGGAGGGCGCCCTGGACCACCGTGGGCCGCCAGTTGTGCCCCGGCCGGGCGACGGCCGGGGACGCCGACGCGGTGTCTTCGTCCGTCTGCGGACACGACATACCCGAACCACGACCGCCAGCGGCATCACCAACCGTTCGGCATGCGCCGAAATTCGGGCTGGGTTATAAATCCCCCGCCCGCGTACCACGGCTGTGCGCGAGTTCATCTTCACTATCGACTACGACCGGAACGTAGACCCCCTGATGGACGTGTTCATCGACCATCCGGAGGCCCACTCTCGCTCTATCGCCTGCAACGTGACCGAGGACGGGATGTGGCGGCTCGAACGGGTCGCCGGTCCGGCGTCGGCGCTGGAACGACTGGACACCGTCTTCGACAGCCCGGTCCAGTGTACCGAGTGTATCGGGACCCGGGACTGCGCGACCGAGTGGCACTACGAGGTCATCGCGAGCGAGGCGGGCCGACGAACGGTGTACAGCTACCGCTCCGAGGCCGGTGACTGCCACTCCATCCCCCGGCTCGCCATCGAACACGTCGGCGAGGGACTGCTCTGTGAGACCGAACGCCGCGGGAGCCGCTGTGAGTGGCGGCTCCTGCTCTGTTCGGACGACGGCGTCGACGAACTCTTCTCGGCCCTGGAATCCGAGCTTCGCCCCGGTCTCACCGTCGAGTTCCGCCAGCTCGGCGAGCCGGCCTACTGGGCCGACGAGGCCGTCACCCTCGCGGAGCTCCCCCCGGAACAGCAGGCCGCCGTCGAGGCCGCCGTCGACTACGGCTACTACCGCACGCCGCGGGACGTCTCGCTGACCGACCTCGCCGACCGGCTCGACGTCTCGCGGTCGACGCTGCAGTACCGCCTCCAGCGCGCCGAGGCCTGGATAGTCCGCTCGTTCGTCACTCGCTCGATGGGCCCCGTCGAGGCCGACGAGGCCGTCGCCGAGGGGAGCCGGCTCCGGGTCGGCCGCTCGGGCGTGTGAGTCGCTGTCACGGCAGTTCGGCATATGCCAACCGAGCCCTGATACCCGTCGACCTCTTCTAGATAGACAAGCGAGCCACGGTTTCCTCGCACCCCCCATTATGACTACACTCAGCACCTACGACGCCCACGAACGCGCTGACGACGAGGAAGAAGCGGTCGCTGACGACCACCGCTGTCCGGACTGTGGCGGTTCCCTCACGAGCGACGCGTCCCGCGGTGAGACGGTCTGTGGGGACTGCGGGCTCGTCGTCGAGGAAGACGAGATAGACCACGGGCCCGAGTGGCGCGCGTTCGACTCGGCCGAGCGCGACCAGAAGTCCCGCGTCGGCGCGCCGACGACCAAGATGATGCACGACGAGGGGCTCTCGACCAACATCGGCTGGCAGAACAAGGACGCCAACGGCAACCAGCTGTCGGCGAGCCAGCGCGAGAAGATGCAGCGGCTGCGCACCTGGAACGAGCGCTTTCGCACCCGCGACCACAGCGAGCGCAACCTCAAGCAGGCGCTGGGCGAAATCGACCGGATGGGTTCCGCGCTGGGCGTCCCCGAGAGCGCCCGCGAGACCGCGAGCGTCGTCTACCGACGGGCGCTGGACGAGGGGCTGTTGCCGGGCCGCTCCATCGAGGGCATCGCCACGGCGTCCCTCTATGCCGCCATCCGGCAGGCGAACCTCCCCCAGACCATCGACGACATGGTACTCGTGAGCCGCGTCGACGAGCAGGAGTTCACGCGTGCCTACCGGTACATCAACCGCGAACTGGCGCTGGAAATCGGCCCGCCGGACCCGGCCGACTACCTCACCAAGTTCGCCTCCGCCGTCGACGCCAGCGACGAACTGATGCGGCGGGCCCGCGAGCTACTGGAGACGGGCAAGGCCGAGAACGTTCACAGCGGCAAGAGCCCCGTCGGCCTGGCCGCCGCGGCCATCTACGCCGCCGGCCTGCTGGTCAACGAGGAACTCACCCAGGAGACGGTCAGCGAGGCCACCGACGTGAGCACGGTCACCATCCGGGACCGCTACCGCGAACTGCTCGAAGCCGAGTCCGCCCGCGACACCGCGGCGGCCCCGACTGGCGGCTCGAACGCCAGCGCCTGAACGGGTCGCCGGCGACTGCCGTTCGGCGGCCGAATCGCTCACGCTACTTAATTGTTGGACCGCCCCGACCTATTTGGTCCCGTGTCGCCCACTCCCGGGTATGACGGCTACTGTGAGCGACAAGACGGTCCTCGTCACCGGCGGCGCCGGCTTCGTCGGCAGCCACATCGCGGACGCCCACCTCCCCGACAACGACGTCCGGATTCTGGACAACTTCTCCAGCGGCAAGCGCGAGAACGTCCCCGAGGACGCGACGCTGATAGAAGGGGATATCCGCGACGACGCGGCCCTGTCCGAAGCGATGGACGGCGTCGACGTCGTCTTCCACCAGGCGGCCATCGTCAGCGTCGCCCGGTCGGTCGAGGAACCGACGACGAGCAACGCGGTCAACGCCACCGGCACGCTGGCCGTCCTGGAGGCGGCCCGACGCCAGGACGCCCGCGTCGTCTTCGCCTCCAGCGCCGCCATCTACGGCGCGCCCGACGCCCTGCCCGTCACGGAGGCCGAGCCGAAGGACCCCTCCTCGCCCTACGGCCTGGAGAAACTGGCGAGCGACCACTACTGCCGGCTCTACGCCGACCTCTACGACCTCCCGACGGTCGCCTTGCGCTACTTCAACATCTACGGGCCCCGTCAGTCCGGCGGCGACTACGCCGGCGTCATCAAGGCCTTCAGCGAACAGGCCGCCGACGGCGGCCCGCTGACCGTCCACGGCGACGGTGAGCAGACCCGCGACTTCGTCAACGTCGCCGACGTGGTGCAGGCCAACCTGCGCGCCGCCACCACCGACGCCACCGGCGAGGCGTTCAACGTCGGCACCGGCTCGCGCACCTCGGTCCGGGAGCTCGCCGAGATAATCAGAGACGAGGTCGACCCCTCCGCCGAGATAACCCACGTCGACGCCCGCGAGGGAGATATCCGCCACTCGGCCGCCGACATCTCGAAGGCCCGCGAGCGGCTGGGCTTCGAACCCACAATCGGCCTCGCCGACGGCCTGCACGACTACCTGAACTAGCTCTCGACGACGATGGTCCCTTTCATCCCCGACTCGTGGGGGATACAGAAGTAAGGGAACTCCCCCGCCGTCTCGAAGGTGTGTTCGTAGGTCTCGTCGGCGCCGACGGCCCCCTCCGTCGGGTAGTTGTCCCTGGCGGCCGACTCGCTGTCGAAGCCGCCAGAGGCGAAGTACGTCGCCCCGTCGGGCAACTCGTCCTCGTAGGCGGTGACGCTGTGGGGGACCGAGCCCGTGTTCTCCCACGTGACGGTGTCGCCGACGCTCACGGTGAGTTCCGACGGTTCGAACGCGAGGTCGTCGGTCATCTCGACCAGCGTGTCGTTTTCCGTCCCACTCCCGGCGGGCGTATCCGCCGACGAGGAGCCACCACAGCCGGCGAGTCCCGCTGCCAGTGTCACGCCACTCACCCGCAGTATGGTCCGTCTGTCCATACCAGCGGTTCGGTTCCGACCGGTTTACTTTCCACGGTTTCGCCCGGCAGCGGTCCCGGTGCCGGGCCTCTCCGTCGGCGTTCGCTGTGGGGTTCCTCGCCCGGCGGAATTTGATATAGCGTTATATAGTTTATTAGTGCGGCTGCAGGCGACCGGGCTGCGGTGCTAACGACGACTCTGCTGCCTGAAAACGGGTCCGAGCGGCCTCAGACGCTGTATTCGGCGACGCTCTCGAAGCTGCCATCGGTCAGCGCCGTCGCCAGGGCGTCGGTGTCGACCGCCTCGACGTGGGCGGGATATTTCCGCCGGAAGTAGTTCACGATGTTCTCGACGTCACGCGCCAGCAGTTCCTCCGCGTTCTCGTGGTCGGTCGGTATCGCCTGGGGCCAGTCGAAGACGACGACCCCCTGGGTCGTCACGAAGACGTTGTACTCGCTCATGTCGGCGTGGACGAAGCCTTCGTCGTAGGCGGTCTGCATCTCGTCGAGGACGAGGTCCAGCACGGGGACGACCTGCTCGGGTTCGAGTCCGGTCCGGGAGAGCTCGACGCCGTCGACTTTCTCCATGACGATGGCGTGGCGGTTCGTGTCGATGGGCTGGGGGACCGAGACGTCGGGATACAGCGTCTCCAGGGCCTCGTACTCCCGCTCGGCGGCTTTGCGGGCGGTGTAGAGCCAGGAGACGTGGTCGCGGTCGGCCGTGTACTCGCGCTCGCGCATCACCTCGCGGAAGTTGGTGTACCCCTCGCGGTGGTACTTCAGCGCCAGCGGTTTGTACGACTGGACCTCGTAGACGTCGCTCTCCTTGCCGACGCCGAGTGGGGCGCCAAAGCCCTCCAGCGTGTCCCGCTCGACGAAGGTGTGCAGCGCCAGCGCGTCGTACCCCTCGAAGGTGAGCTTGAACCCCTCGTACTGGATGGTCTTGCGCTCGACCAGCCCGCGGTCCTCACACCGGTCCAGGCGGTAGTCGACGTTCTCCTCGCTCAACCGGGAGAAGTCGGTGAGCTTCCCGCGGTCGACGTACTCCGAGAAGCGCATCCCCTGTTCGACCCCCGACAGGAGGTGGAAATCCTCCGGCTCCAGCTCTCCCATCACGGGAGCCACGTTCTGGACCATTAGCGGCGCCTAATCGCCCGACTCGTAAAAGTTCGACGCGTCGGCGCGCTCGCCGCCGTAAACCAGAGAGCGCTATACAGAATATCGGCGTCGCCGGGTCGCCGCCCGCCGCCGGGCCGTGCCGATACCAGTCGCAAAACCCGCTTCACGCGGTCTGCAACGGTGTAATCGCCGACCTGAAGGCGACAGTCACCACCGACGCGGGCACTGTCGTGGCCCAAGACGAAGCGTCGCGTGAGTGGGCCGACGAGAGCGCCGGTGCTCGTCTCAGAGCACGCCGAAGCCGAACTGCGCGTACGGCCAAAGGTAGTGTACCGCGACGCCGACAGCGATGCCCGGCACCGTGGTATAGATGGTCGCGACGATGGCCGCCTTCAGGTCGATGGCCATCAGTGGGAACAGGGCGTCACCGTCCTGGCTAACGGCGTTCGCGACGAGCGCCGAGAACGGGATGGCCTCCTCGACGGCGTACAGTTGCGCGAAGACGATGTGGGCCGCACAGCCGGGAATCAGCCCGATGAGGGCTCCGGCGACGGGGGCGAGCACGCCCGCCCCGGCCCCGAGCCCCTGGATGTCCAGCCCGCTCAGCAGCAGGCCGTACTCGTAGAGAAGGTAGCCGGCGATGACCCAGACCGTGACCATCGCCGTCTCCATGGCGGCGTGCTGGAAAGTCGCATAGAGACTCCTGAAGGAGTCCTTTACCCGACCGGTCTCTCCCTCGCCGATGTAGTGTTTCCCGACGAAGTAGAGATAAAAGGAGAGCGTCGTCCCCACGAGGCCGGCGACCGTGAACAGCCCGTCGTAGGTGAGTGTGACCTCCCAGATGGGCTCTTTGGCCCCCTGTGCGAGGTACATGACGCCGGCGACCAGCGCCCCCGCGAGGACGACCCACCAGAGGACGTGGGCGGCGTGGCTGACCCGCTTCATGAGGGTAGACTGGGGCAGGTAGCTCGGCAACCCGTTTCCGTGGTCGTGATAGTCGGGCCCGTCGTAGCCGGGGACGCTCGGGCCGCCGTCAGCGACACTCGTGGTGGCGAACCCGCCGTCGGTCATCGGCCGGCCGATGCGGTCGACGGCCGCGTCGACCCGTCCCACACCGAGTCCCCAGAGGTCGATTGCGTAGCCAAAGAGGATGGCGGCGACGAAGGCGAGGCCGTAGGCGTAGACGGCCGCCTCGGGGGCGAGCGCGAGGATGATGAAAGCGGAGTCACCGGCGGTCGCCGCGAGCGCGGCGACGACGGTGCCGAAGCTGACCGTCCCGCGGATGTACAGCGGCATCGCGATAATCGCCCCACCACAGCCCGGCGTGATGCCGAGCAGGGCGCCGACGAGCGGCTGGGTGCGTTCGTTCGCTTCGAGCAGTTCGGTGAGTCTGCCGTCGAACCGGTACTGGACCAGGCTAAAGAGGAGAATCGTCGCCCCGACGAAACAGGAGACCTGCACGAACCCCTCGCGCCAGGAGCCGATGAGTACGTTGAGAAGTTCCCGTACCGCGGGGTCGAACGCCCCCGCGGGGAGCTGTAGCGCCGTCATCTGCCCGTCTCCGCGCTCCCGCTGTCGCGGGCGTCACGGCCGCTCGCGCTGCCACGCCGGAGCCGATGTCGAGCGTCTACCGGACGAAGAGATATGTCGTCGTGTCTCGTCATGAGTCCTTGAACATTTGATTCTGCATTTTCTAACCAGAAAAGTGTTTCTAGCTAATATCTGATTTAGACTAGTCTAATAATTCTCGTCGACCGCGATACCCGCTGGTCTGTGGTGGGTCCGTTCAGAAAGGGGCGCTCGATACCGGCTCCGTCGAACGGTCGTGCCGGCGGTTCGTGACGGCGCAACCGGTCGCGGGCGGACTCAGTCGTCGGCGACGGCCGGCGTGGCCTCGGCCGTCGGTTCGACGGTCGCCGCCCCGTCTGCCGGCTGCCAGGACAGCTCGCCGGCGTAGTGGAAGGCGGCGTGGTCGCGGGTCGGGTCGACGACGGTCAGCGAGAGCCAGCCGTTGTCGAGTAGCTGCGCGACGTTCTCGTGGTCGGCGAGGATATCGGTGACGGTGTCGACCGGCGCGTGGACGACCGTCGAGAGGCGCAGCGGCTGGTGGTACGGCTCGTCGTCGGCCGCCAGCAGCGACTGCAGCGGGAGGCCGGTCATCAGGTCGCCGCCGTTGCCCTGGTAGACGCCGACGTTACCCACGGGATTGTGGGTTATCTTCGACCCGCTCCCGTAGACGGCGGTGTCGACCGTCGAGAAGTAGTACTGGCAGTTTATCCACTGCGTGACGACCATCGGCGCCGTCATGATGGCCTCGAGCGCGTCGCCGTCGGGGTCGGTCGACCAGTCGTAGGAGTGCAGGAAGGCGCGACCGTCGAGGTCGAGGCCGGCGGCCAGTTCGCTCGGCCCGACGACGAAGCCGGCGTTGCCGGCCAGCCCCCACTCGGGACGGGTCTCGGCCCAGTCGGCCGCCTTGCGCTCGGTCTCGCGGACGGCGTCGGTCGAGTCGATGCGCTCCTGGGCCGTCGCCTCGCGGGCCGTCTCCAGGTCCGCACGCAGCGTCTCGAGTTCCTCGGCGTGGCTCTCGGGGACCGCTCCGTCGTAGAGGTCGACCTCGTCGGTCGTGGTGTTGTGCTGGCCGGCGAGGAAGACGGTGTCGTCGGGAATCTCGAAGCCGCGCTCGCGCAGTTCGGCCTGCACGGCGTCCTGGTTGCATATCTCTGCGAGCACGCGGGCGCTGGGACCGCCGGGGTTGCCGGCACAGGCCCCGCAGTCCAGGCTCGAATCGAACGGGTTGTTCGCCGTCTCCCCGGCGTGGCCGGTGAACACGACCAGGCGGGCGAAGCGGTCCCAGCCCATCAGGTCGAAGGCGGTCTCGGCGTAGCCGACCTGTTCTTCCAGGCTGAGGCCGTCGAGCGACGGGCGACAGAACTCGTGCTCGTGTGGCACGCGCTCGTCGACGCCGTCGAAGAAGTCGTGGACGCGGCCCGGCACGAGGGTGCGTGCCGCCAGCGCGAGCCCGTAGCCGCTCCCGGCGCTCTCGACGAAGCCGTAGGCCGTCGCGGCGTTGGTCTCGATGGACTCGACGATTTCGGCTGCCCCCTTGCGGATGCCCGTCAGGTGGTCGTACTCTTCTTTCGTCTCGGCGTCGGTCGGCTCGTCGCGAACGTGGTGCTGTGCGTCGGCGATGGGCGGGCAGGCCTCGACGCTGACCTCCGAGTCGTACCCCTCGTACTCCATCGGGATGCCGAAGAAGCCGGCGTAGCCGTGGGTCTCGTAGTCGCCCGTTGCCTCTAAATGGCGGCGCAGGACCTCCGAGCGGGTGTCGATACAGAAGACCAGCTGGGCGTCCGGGCGGCCAGACGGCTCGCTGTCGGCCAGCGCCTCGCTCTCGGCGCTGACGCTCTCGACGAGCTCCTCGCGGTAGGTCGCCTCCCACGCGCACAGGAACGCCTCGCTGAGCTCGTCGACCTCGTGCTCGTCGGTCCCCGGCGAGGGCGTGAGGTCGGCGTCGACGGCGTCGAGCAACGCGAGACGCACCGCGAGATAGCCGGTCAGCGTTATGCGATACCGCTCTTGCCACTCGCCACCGTCGGCAGCGCGCTGTTTGACGAACCCGGTCCAGCCCGGGAGCGCGGCCAGTTGCTCCTCGAAGATGGCGTCCCACTGGTGTTCGGGATGCGGTTCGAGCACCGTCTCGATGGCCTCGGTCGGCGTCGCCGGCAGGTCCGCGACGACCCCCGAGTCCGGAATCTGGCCGTCGTACGCGGCCATCTGGCGGAAGACGCCGTAGAAGCCGAGGTCGCGGTCCGGCAGCGGCCAGTGGGCGCGGCCCTCGTCGAGGAACGCCGACAGCCACTTCGTCAACACGTGGTCGACGCGGTCCTCGCCCGTATCGGGCTCCTCTGTGGCGTCATCGACGGCGGTGTCCATGCGGTCGAGCAGCGTCTCCGGGTCGGCCTCGTAGCCGGCCTCGCTGAGCTCGTCCGCGAGGACGGCGCGGTCTATCTGGTCGCGCGAAAGTGCCTCGCGGAACGTCTCCGGGCTGGGGTAGCCCCGTCCGCCCAGGATGTCGGTAGCCTGTGCGACCGCCTCGGCGAATGGCTGGTCCTCGAACCCCGAGAGGGGGTTGGCCGTCACGAACGAGTGGATGGGCCAGACCGAGCCGACGGTCGCTGCTGCGTCGTCGATGCTGTCGCGGATGGTGGATTCAGTACTCATTGTAGTCCTCCGTGTCGGTCACCAGGGTGCCGGTCGGCGGCTGGCTGGCGTTCAACAGCGCCACGTAGAGGCGCTGGCTGTGTTTGTGGACGCCGGTCTCGATTGCGAGGTAGACACCGACGAAGAACACGGCGACGGCGCCGTGGAGCAGCGTCAACTCGGTCGTCGCCGTGCTCACCGCCAGGAGTCCCGAGATGGCCTCGTAGACCACGGCATAGAGGACGATGGCGGGGAAGAAGACCAGCGGGACGGCCCCGTAGCGGGCCCTCGCCGGGAGCTCGGTGTGCGTGACCGCGTTGCGCGCCGCGTGCAGCGTGGTGAACACGACGAAGAAGGTCAGCAGGAGGCCGCTGTCGACCTTCGCTCCCTTCCCGGTCAGCGTCGCGAACAACATGCCGCCGGCCAGGGCGGTCAGGAGCGTCACGGCGATGCCGGCGAGGCTCTCTCGCATCCCTATCTCGTCGGTCGGACTGGTGTGCTCGACGCCGTCACCGGAGGAGAGGAACTGGTAGGCCTTGTAGAAGCCGTGCAGGATGAGGTGGGTGATTGCGGCCCCGAAGAAGCCGAGTCCGGCCTGCATTATCATGAACCCCATCTGTCCGATGGTCGAACACCCGAGCTTGCTCTTGACGTCTGTCTGGACCATCTTCAGGAGTTTGCCCCCGAGGGCGCTGGCCGCACCGACGCCGACCACGGCGAGCATGAGCGTGGGGTCGACGGTGATGACCGGGGCGAAGCGGGTCAGCAGGATGCCGCCAGCGTTGACGAAGCCGGCGTGCATCAGCGCCGACGCCGGCGTCGGCGCGGTCATCGAGGAGAGCAGCCAGCCCTGGAAGGGGATGAGCGCGGACTGAATCATCGCCGCGAGGACGAGCGCGCCGGCGGCCGCGAGCCACACCGGGCCGCCGAGCGTCTCCGAGGCGGCGGCGATGCCCGAAATCGTCGTCGCGCCGGTCACCCACCACAGCGCCGACAGCGCGACGGAAAGCAACGCGCTACTGGCGAGGAAGTAGTTGCGGGCGACCGAGGCGGCCGCACCCGCCTGTTTCCACCCGCTGATGACGCCGATGAGCCGTGCCATCAGCAGCCCCATCGCCAGCCACAACAGCCCGAACAGGGCGACGTGGTTCGCCGCTACCAGCCCCATCACGACCAGCGTGAAGCCGAACACGGCGGCGAAAAAGCGCGTCTCGTGGGCGCTGCCGGCCATGTAGCGGCGCGAGTAGCTGTGGACGATGCCCGAGAAGAACGTCACGACCGTCCACATCAGGACGGTCAGCCCGTCGACGGCGACCAGGCCGCCGACGGCGGGCGACCAGCCGTCCACCGCGTAGCCCACCAGTGCGACCAGACTCAGCCCCCACAGCAGCCAGACGGCTCGGGTCAGGGCCTTCGGCGTGTTCGGTGCTTGCTGCCCTATGCCGCTTGGAAGCGGTCTGACCGTCGTGCGCTGTGTTTCGTCTGACATGATAGCGTGTTCGTCGACCGGCACCGCCCGGAGCCTCGTCGCGAGCGGTGCCGGCCGTCGTTCACTCACATAACGAACAGACTGGTTATTAAACCCTTCTATCTTACCAGTCTGTTCGCAGAATTGGGAATTATAGAACATTATGGTTTCTCACTGTCGGGCGCCACCGTCGACAGTGGGCGCTCAGACTCGCTCGCGCCGATCGGCGTCTCCCGATGCCGCAAGTGGCTCCTACTCGTTGCTGAACTCGCCGAACGGCGTCGTCTCGTGGCTCCGGACCAGCACCTCGTCGACGACGGTCAGTCCCAGGTCCAGCAGCGCCTGTGCGACCGGGGTGATGTCGCTGTCCGTCTCACCGACGGCCGTCACCAGCAGGTTCCGTTCGCCGGTGACCAGTTCCTGGACCGAGACGACGCCGTCGATGTCGAGGATGGCCGGAATCTGCTCGCCGCGTTCGGGAATCGGCGCCGTACAGAACAACAGCATTCGCAGCGGGTAGCCCGACTTCTGGTAGTCGATTTCGGCGCTGTACCCCTTGATTACCTCGTCGGACTCCAGTCGCTGGATTCGTTTCCGGACGGTGCTGCCCGAGGTACCGGTTCGCTCCGCGATATCGCCCGACGAGATGTTCCGTGCGTCCTCCTGGAGGGCGTGGAGGATAGCCTCGTCAACCTCGTCGATGGCATCGTCTCCCATACACCGCCTTGCGCCGTCACCGTCAAAGGAACTTCGCCTGTCGCGGGAGCGATAGCTGCGGGTTCACGCTTCGGGGCCGTTGCTCGCCCGGGTCGGACTGCGAACCGCTCGAAAACCCCTACTGCCCGAACTCGAACTGGCTGATGGCGTCGCGCCAGCGTTCGGGAATCGGCTGGGGTTCGCCCGTCTCGCGGTCGTAGGTGACCACGACGGACTCGCCGGTCGCGGCGACGGCGCCGTCGTCACGGACCTCGTACTCCATCGGGAAACTCGTCGTCCCGAGGCTGGGTATCCGCACGCTGACGGTGACGCTGTCGGTGGGGGTGACCGGCTGCTCGAACTCGATTTCCAGGGTCTTGACGACGATGCCCGTCTCGTCGTCGGAGAGAAACGACCGGCTCCCGTCGCCGACCACCGCGGCCAGATAGTCGATGCGGGCCTCCTCGATATAGGTGCCGTAGCGGACGTTGTTGACGTGGCCGTAGGTGTCCAGGTCGTCGTAGCGCAGCGGGACCTCCGTCTCGAAGTTCATGCCAGCAGCTCCGCGTGCTTCTCGCGCAACTTCTCCAGTTTCGGTGGGATGGTCATCTGACAGTACGCCTGGTTTGGGTTCTTCTCGAAATAGTCCTGGTGGTACGCCTCGGCGGGGTAGAACGCCTCCAGGGGCTCGACTTCGGTGACGATGTCGTCGTCGTAGCCAGGCTGAATCTCCTCGATGAAGGACTCGACGGCCTCGCGCTGGCCCTCGTCGTGGTAGAACACCGCCGAGCGGTACTGCGTGCCCACGTCGTTGCCCTGCCGGTTCAGCGTGGTCGGGTTGTGGGTCGTGAAAAAGACCGCCAGCAGGTCCTCGTAGCTCACCACGCCGGGGTCGTACGTTAGCTGGACACACTCGGCGTGGCCCGTCTCCTCCCGGCAGACGGCCTTGTAGCTCGGGTCCTCGACGTGGCCCCCGGCGTAGCCCGAGACGACGTCCTCGACGCCGTCGACCTGCTTGAAGACGGACTCGGTACACCAGAAACACCCACCCGCGAACGTCGCTTGCTCGGTCATCGGGCGCTAGTAGGCGTGGGACGTACAAAAGCGGCCGGTCGGCGTCGTCCCGCCGGTCCCGGGTTCGCAGCACGGACACCCGAGAGCAACGTCCCGTCGCCCGCTCGTCTCAGTCCGCGTTCGCCGGCACCGCAGGCGCTGCGTCCGCCCGTCCGGTCGAGACACCGGTGTCACCGAGCGACCGGGCGGAGTTTCCGACCACGAGCAGACTGGAGGCGGTCATCGCCAGCGCGGCAAAGAGCGGGTTCAGCAGGCCGACGAGCGCGAGCGGCAGGGCGACGCCGTTGTAACAGAACGCCCACGCGAGGTTCTCGCGGATGCGCCGGCGGGTCCGGGTCGTCAGGTCGAACACCCGGGGGATGGCGGCGAGGTCGTCCGTGGTCACGACGGCGTCGGCGGCGTCGGCGGCCAGCGCCGTCCCCGAGGCCAGCGAGATGCCGAGGTCGGCCGTCCCCAGCGCCGGGGCGTCGTTCGTGCCGTCGCCCACCATCGCGACGGTGCCCCGCTCTCGGAGCCGCTCGACCACCTCGGCTTTCGCCTCGGGCGGGACGCCGGCGAACACCTCGTCGACCGCCGGGTGACGCTCGAACCGCGCGGCCGCGGCGGGCCCGTCGCCGGTGACGACCACGACCTCCCGGGGCGACAGGGACTCGACGACCGCTTCCCAGTTCTCGCGCGGGCGGTCCCCGCCCACGACGATGTCCCGGGCGCGGCCGTCCCAGCCGACCAGCGCGGGGAGGTGGCCCTCGGCACGGGCCCGCTCGCAGCGGTCCGCGAGTCCGTCGGGCACCGACAGCCCCAGGTCGGCGAGCAGGTCGGGCGTCCCGACGGCGACGCGCTCGCCGTCGACGGCCCCGTCGTCCGCCTGCGGGGCCGCTTCGACGCCCCCGTCGTCCGCTTGCGGGGCCGCTTCGACGCCCCCGTCGTCCGCTTGCGGGGCCGCTTCGACGCCCCCGTCGTCCGCCTGCGGGGCCGCTTCGACGCCCCCGTCGTCCGCCTGCGGGGCCGCTTCGACGCCCCCGTCGTCCGCTTGCGGGGCCGCTTCGACGCCCCCGTCGTCCGCTTGCGGGGCCGCTTCGACGCCCCCGTCGTCCGCCTGCGGGGCCGCTACGACCACCCCGCTAACGCCGCGCCCGGGGTAGTGTTCTACCTCCGTGACGCGCACGTCGGACCGCTGCGCGGCGTCGACTATCGCCGCGTCGGACTGCTGCGCGGCGTCGACTATCGCCGCGTCGGACTGCTGCGCGGCGTCGACTATCGCCCCGGCCAGCGGGTGGTCGGCGAACTGTTCGACGGCGGCGGCCCGACGGAGCGCCTCGCCGCCGGGCCGTTCGACCAGCCGCAGTTCGCCGGTGGTGAGCGTCCCGGTCTTGTCGAAGGCGACCACGTCCACCTCGCTGGCCGTCTCGAAGGCCGACCCGTCCGTGACGACGATGCCGTCGGCCAGCGCCGCGCGGACGCCGGCGGCGGTCGCCAGCGGCGTCGCAAGCCCCAGCGCGCAGGGGCAGGAGACGACCAGCACCGCCAGTCCGGTCAGCAGGGCGTCGGTCGGAGCCGCGCCCAGCCACAGGTGGACGGCGGTCGCGAGGAGTGCCAGCCCGACCACGAGGGGGACAAAGACCGCCGCGACGCGGTCGACGAGCCGTCCGACGCCGCCGCGTTCGCTCTGGACGCTCCAGAGCAGTTCCGTCAGCCGGGAGATGGTGCTCTCCGCGCCCGGCCCGACTGCCACCACGAGGCCGCCGCCGACGGAGTCCGACGGGGCTCGCCGCGCTTTGTCGGGCTCACTGCCGTCGGACTCGTTTAGCTCACCGCCGCTGGTCACCGTCGCCCCGCCGACTACCTCGTCGCCGGGCGTCTTTCGGACCGGCAGGGACTCGCCGGTCACCAGCGACTCGTCGACGCCCGCGGTCCCCTCGACGACGGTGCCGTCGACGGGGACCCGCTCGCCCGGCCTGACGACCACCTCGTCGCCCGCGGTCAGGTCCTCCCGGTCGACCCGCTCGGTGCCCGACTCGGTCCGTCGGCGCGCCCGCTCGACCCGCTGGGCGGTCAGGTCGGCGAGCCGGCCGGCGGCGGCCCGGCGGACCCGCTCGCGGTAGTAGTCGCCCACCGAGACCGCGAGCACGATGACCGTCGCGACGTCGAAGTACACCTCGGTCCGGCCCAGCAGGACCGCCAGCAGGCTGTACGCGAAGGCGGTCGTCGCGGCCATCGCCACCAGCAGGTCCATGTTCGGGCGGCCGGTCCGCAGGCTGACGGCGGCGCCGCGAAGGAGCGGCCAGCCCGTGTAGCCGACCACGACGGCGGTCATCACGGCCATGTTCCAGAGCAGATACGAGCCCGCGGACCCCCCGAGGTCGACCAGCCCGAACGACAGCCCCAGGTACTCGGGATACAGGAAGAGGACGTACCACAGCATGGTCATCATCCCGAAGAAGCCGCCGACGAGCAGGCGCCCCACCTGCTCGGTGTCGTCCTCGTCGTCGGGCTCCCGGCGGTCGACCTCGTAGCCCGTCCCCGAGACGGCCTCGGGCAGCGTGTCGGCGTCGACCACGTCGGGGTCGTAGGTGAGCTTCATCGTCCCGGTGGCGTAACTGGCCGACGCGCCGGTGACACCGTCGCGGGAAGTAGCGCGCCGTTCGAGGAACAGTTCGCAGGTCGCACAGTGCATCCCAGAGACGGAGAGAAACGCCGTCTCGCCCGCGCCGTCGTCGGGGTCTGCGGTGTCGACGGCGTCGGGGTCGGCGCCCGCCGGGTCGTCCAGCGTGCGGGCGACTTCGAGGCAGCCGCGACAGCAGAACGCGCCGGTCACGTCGCTGTCGGTGACCGGCGAGTCGGCCGGCAGTCCACAGAGCGTGCAGTCGGTCATGTCCAGGGCATCGGCAGCGGCGGCTTCGGGAGGGCGACGCCGAAGGCCGCCAGCCCGTTCGCGAGCGGTACCAGCGCGAGCAGGAGGAAGACCGCGCCCATGACCCGGTGCAGGGTGGCGCGCCGGCGGGTCGAGAGGCTCCCGAAGGCGGTCCCGGCGGCGAAGACCAGCGGGACGGTTCCAAGTCCCAGCGCGGCCAGCGAGAGCGCGCCGGTCACCGCCGAGCCGGTGGTCGCGGCGTAGAGGAAGGCCGGGTACAGCAGCGGACAGGGGAGCAGGCCGTGCATGGCTCCCAGCGCGACCATCCCCGGCCCGTCGACCAGGCGGTCCAGCCGGGCGACCATCGCCGAGGAGAGACGCGCGAACAGGTCGCCGACCAGCGGCAGCGACCGGCCCAGGTCGACGGCCCGGCCACGGGTCAGATAGCCCACGCCGACGGCGAGGATGCACAGGCCGACGGCGACGCCGACGCCGCCCCTGACTACGTCGCCCACGCGTGCGAGCGCCGCCAGGTCGTAGACGAGCGCGCCCGCCGCGCCGAAGAGGCCGCCAAGCAGCGTGTAGCTACCGGTGCGGCCGACGTTGAACAGCGTCTGCTGGCGAATCTCGGCCAGCGACAGCGGTCCGCCGTCGTCGAGGCGGTCGGCGTAGGTGGTCACGAGCGGGCCACACATCCCCAGACAGTGGACGCTCCCGACGAGGCCGAGCCCGACCATCGCGGCGAGTCCGGTCGTCTCGCCCGCCGACAGCCCGGTCACGGGGGCCATCTCAGCTGGCCTGGCCCTCGTGGTCGCCCGTCATCAGGAAGAGGCTCGCCGCGATGACCACGACGCTGACCAGCGAGAGGGCGACGACGGTCCGCCCCGTCCCCTGGATGTAGTAGGCGACCGGTGCCAGACCCAGCAGTGCGAGTAGCGTGACGAGTCGCGGGCTGGACGTTGACATGACCGAGGGTATGTGGGGTACAATATAAAAACGGTTGGCGTATTCCAAGCGCGTAAGAACGCCGGTCCCCCTTTTTGCGACGCCAGTCTCTTCCGTCGACTATGGAGCCGTTCAGCATCGACAACGAGTGTTGGGCCGCCGCGCCGGGAGGTGGCCGATGACGGTCGGCCGCCGGCAGTTCCTGACGGCGACCGCCGGGGCGGCCGCCCTCGGCGTGGCCGGTCGCGCGAGCGCACAGAGCGAACCCGACTACGGCGGCTGGTTCAGCGACGTCTCGAACTACGAGGAGACCGTCGACAAGCGTGGCCAGGACCGCGTCGAGATACGGGTCGGCGCGGAGGGCAACGGTGGCGCGTACGCCTTCGATCCGCCTGCGGTGAAGGTCAACCCCGGGGCGGAGGTCGTCTGGACGTGGACCGGCGAGGGCGCCGGCCACAACGTGGTCTCGGACGGCGACGGGCCGCTGGACTCGGGCGACCCCGTCTCGGAGCAAGGTGCCACCTACAGCCACTCCTTCGAGGAGACGGGCATCTACAAGTACGTCTGTGAGCCCCACGCGGGACTCGGGATGAAAGGCGCCGTCGTCGTCGAGGAAGGGACGCCCGGGCCGAAGGGGCCGCCCGCCGAGCCCGACTACGGCGGCTGGTTCGGCGACGTCTCGAACTTCGAGGGCACGACCGTGGACAAGACCGGTTCCGACAGCGTCGAGATAGCCGTCGGCGCGGAGGGGAACAACGGCGCGTACGCCTTCGACCCGCCGGCGGTCCGAGTTACGCCCGGCACGGAAGTCACCTGGAAATGGACTGGCAATGGCGGCGGCCACAACGTCGTCTCGGACGGCGACGGGCCGCTGGACTCCGGGGAACTCGCCTCCTCGGAGGGAACGACCTACAGCCACACCTTCGAGGACTACGGCATCTACAAGTACCTCTGTGAGCCCCACAAGGGGCTCGGGATGAAAGGTGCCGTCGTCGTCGGCGGCCCGCTACAGGGCGGTAGCGGCGGCGAGGGCGGCGCGGACATCGAGCTGTCGGGACCGGGCTGGCTGCTCGCCGGGTCGGTGCTGACGGCCTTCTTCTCGCCGCTGCTGTTCGCCGCGGTGATGCGCCGTCGCTACCGGGAGCAGCCGCCGGTGCCGGACGACGCGGACCTCGAACTGGCGAGCGGTCCGACGCCGGTCGCGGAGGCCGAGGAAGCCGAGCCCGCCGTCGAAGTCGGTCACGACGAGTTCGACCCGTGGGGGACGGCCTCGCTGGTGGCGGCCTACTTCGTCCTCATCGTCCTGCTGTGGGTGTTCATGTACTTCGTGGAGTTCCTCGGTCGCGTCTCGGTCATCGGGTGATACAATGCAGGTTCACAACTTCGAGAAGGTCTGGCTCGGCGCAGCGCTCCTGCTCATCGTCGGCTTCATCGCAACCATCGCCTACGGCACGGTCGGTGTCGGCATCCAGATGGTCGACGACTCGGGCGGCGAAATAGATCCACAGGCGGTCCAGCAGAGCAACACCGGGACCGGCTTCGACGACCCCGGCGTCGTCAGGCAAAACGACAGCCACTACGTCGTCTACGTCGTCGCCCAGCAGTTCCAGTTCGCCCCCGGAACCGGTGACAACCCCATCCGCGTCCCCGCCGACACGCGGGTCACGTTCCGCGTGACCAGCGCGGACGTGGTCCACGGGTTCTCCATCGTCGAGACGAACATCAACACGATGGTCATCCCCGGCCAGGTGTCGGAGGTCACCGCCGAGTTCGACGAGCCGGGGACCTACGGCCTGGTCTGTCACGAGTACTGCGGCTCCGGACATCACACGATGGGTGGGTCCGTCGAGGTGGTCCCGAAATCGGAATACGAACACAACAGCACGGAGGTGCAAAACTGATGGTCTACGTCGATAGCTACCCAAAAACGTCGAAACTCGTTCGCAGCCAGTTCATCGTCTCGTTCGTCGCGCTCGGTATCGGCGCGCTCTTTGGCATCGTCCAGGCGCTCCATCGCACGGGTATGTTCCGCGGATTCGTCAGCTCCGCGGACTACTACACCATCCTGACGGGCCACGGGGTCCTGCTGGCGCTGGTGTTTACGACCTTCTTCATCGCCGGCCTGTTCGGCTGGGCGGTGTCTAACACCTTGGAGCGGGAGCTCCCCCAGCGGGTCTCCTGGGCGGCGTTCTGGCTGATGCTCGTCGGGACGGTGCTGGCGACGGTGGCAATCCTCGGCGGGGTCATGGGCGCGCCTTCGGTGTTCGGCCAGGACCTCAGCGCGGACGTCCTGTTCACGTTCTACGCGCCGATGCAGGCCCACCCGCTGTTCTACGTCGGTGCGGCCCTGCTCATCGTCGGCTCGTGGATAGCCGGCTTCGCCTACTTCAAGTCGCTGTGGGCCTGGCGAGAGGACAACCCCGACGAGCGCATCCCACTGCAGACGTTCATGGTGTTGACGACGATGCTGATGTGGTACATCAGTACCATCGGCGTCGCCGTCGAGGTGGTCGCCTTCCTCATCCCGTGGTCGCTCGGGCTCATCGACCAGGTCGACCCGCTGCTGACGCGGACGCTGTTCTGGTACTTCGGCCACCCGGTGGTGTACTTCTGGCTGATGCCGGCCTACCTGGTCTGGTACACCATCCTGCCGAAACTCGCCGGCGGGCGGCTGTTCAGCGACCCGCTCGCCCGCGTCGTGTTCGTCCTCTTCTTGCTGCTGTCGACGCCGGTCGGGTTCCACCACCAGTACGTCGACCCCGGCATCCCGGAAGGGTTCAAGGCCATCGCGATGACGAACACGATGTTCCTGTTGCTGCCGTCGCTGCTGACGGCCTTCACCGTCGTCGCCAGCGTCGAACACGGCGCCCGCCAGCGCGGCGCGACGGGCTACGTCAGCTGGCTGCGTGAACTGCCGTGGGACAACCCCGCGTTCACGGGCTGTATGCTGGCCGGCCTGATGTTCGCCGCCGGCGGCTTCTCGGGGATGATAAACGCCGGGATGAACATCAACTACCTCATCCACAACACGCTGTGGGTGCCGGGTCACTTCCACCTCACCGTCGGCACCGCCTTTGCGCTGACGGCGATGGCCATCAGCTACTGGCTGGTCCCGCAGATAACGGGCAAGAAACTGCGCCGGCGCTCCGTCGCGGTCGCCCAGCCGTACGTCTGGTTCATCGGGATGGCGCTGATGTCCAACGCGATGCACCGGGCGGGGCTGGCGGGCATCCCGCGCCGGACCGCCGAGCCGACCTACAGCGAGTTCAGCTTCAGCGGTGTCGCCGGGACGGTCGGCGAGATGCGCCTCCAGATTGCCATCGGCGGGACGCTGCTGTTCGTCGGCGCGGCGATGTTCCTGTTCGTGATGGCCGAGACGTGGCTGGCCCACCGCGGCGGGACCCTGTCGGTCAACAGCACGATTCCGGAGCCGCTCTCGGGGGCGCACCACAGCCCGCGGATACTCGACAACTACAAGCTCTGGACGGCCATCGCGCTGGTGCTCATCGTCATCGCCTACGGCCCGCCGCTTGCCAGCATGGTCGCCGACGGTATCACCGCCCCGGGCAGTCCGCCCATCCCGGTCTGATGTTCGAGGACGTCGACCCGCCGGAGGTGAGCATGGTGCGGGTGTTGCTCGTGCTCGCTATCGGCCTCCCCATCGCCATCGAGGTGGTGACCTTCGGCGGGCTCGTCGGCCACTACGTCGGCGGCGGGCAGGGGGCGGCGACGCCGACCGCGACACCCGAGGTCGACGGTGCGGCCGTCGGCGACGAGATACTGCCCGAGACGACGGCCACCGAGCGCGTCACCGAGGCGACGGTGGTCGCTCGCGAGGACAGCTGGCGGTTCGTCCTCACGGTGAACGTCACCGACGCCGCCGACGGCTACGAGCTCCGCCTCGATTCGGTGACGACCCGGGACGGGCGGACCGTCGACGGAAGCGGCGCGACGACGGGCGCGCTGTCACCCGGCCAGTCGGGGGCCGTCACCGGCACGTGGCGCCTGCCGGCCGGCCAGCGTCCCGACACCCTGCGAGCGACGGTCGTGACGACGCCGGCAAACGGCACCGCGAGCGCCCGCGGGTACACCGTCGAGATAGGGGACGTCCCCGTCTCCGGAAACTGACACGGCCTGTCGTAGTCTCTTACCGGTATCACCGGGCCCGGGAGGCGTTCACCGGGACACAGCTCCAACACTCCGTCTGACTACCGGTCGACGTCGCCCATGATGGGGTCGAGACTCCCGAGCGTCGCCACGAGGTCGGCGACGTACTCGCCGCGGGCCATCTCGGGGAGCGTCTGGACGTGGGAGAAGGAGGGGCCGCGAATCTTGAACCGCGCGGGCGTGTCAGTGCCGTCCGAGCGGATGTAGATGCCGAGTTCGCCCTTGGCGGACTCGACGCTGCGGTATATCTCGGTGTCGGGCTCGGGCCGGAGCGTCCGGGGGACGTTGGCCTGAATCTCGCGGTCGCTCTCGGGCCACTGTTCGAGCAGGTCGGCACACTGTTCGACTATCTTCATCGACTCCTCGACCTCCCGCAGGCGCACGAGCACGCGGGCGAAGTTGTCCCCCTCGTCCTCCGTGACGACCGACCAGTCGAGTTCGTCGTAGTAGCCGTAGGGGTCGTCCCGTCGCAGGTCGTAGTCGACGCCCGACCCGCGGGCGACGGGGCCGGTACAGCCGTAGGCCTTCGCCGTCTCGGCCGGGAGGTGGCCGGTGTCGACGGTGCGTAGCTGGAAGAACTCGTTGCTCGTCAGCATGTCGTGGTACTCCGCGAGGTGGCCGGGCATGTCGTCGACGAGCGCGTGAATCTTCTCGAAGAAGGCCGCCCGCGGTTCCGGGAGGTCCCACGCGACCCCGCCCAGCCGGAAGTAGTTGAACATCAGCCGCTGGCCGGTGAGGTCCTCGAGTATCTCCTGGACGCGTTCCCGGTCGCGAATCCCCCACTGGAAGACGGCGGTGAACTCCCCGATGACGTCGAGCGCGTAGGTCGCGATGGCGAGCATGTGCGAGAGGACCCGGGAGAGTTCGCCACACATCGTCCGGACGACCTGTGCGTACTCCGGCACGTCGATGTCACAGAGGTCCTCGGCGGTGCGGGCGTAGGCCCACTCGTTCAACAGTCCGGCGCCGGACCAGTCCCAGCGGTCCGGGTACGGCATTATCTGGTGGCGGTAGGTCTTGGACTGGCACATCTGCTCCTCGCAGCGGTGGATGTAGCCGATGTCGGGGTCGACGGCCGCGACCGTCTCCCCGTCGAGTTCGACGTTCAGGTGGAGGACGCCGTGGGTCGAGGGGTGGTGTGGGCCGACGTTGAGATGCATCGTGTCGGGGCCGACGCGCTCGTCTTCCAGCAGCTTCTGGTGTTCGCGGAAGGTGACTATCTGGGGCTGGCTCTGGTCGTACGCCCGGCGCAGCGGGTGGCCCTGCCAGGTCTCGGGCAGGAGCAGTCGGCGGAGGTCCGGGTGGTCGTCGTACGTGATGCCGAGCAGGTCGTAGGCCTCTCGCTCGTGCCACTCGGCCGTCGGATACGCCGCTGCCGCGGATTCACTGCGGGGGTCGTCGCGGGCCGTCGGCACGACGACGGACAGTTCGCGGGTCGGGTCGTCGTAGCTTCGCAGGTGGTAGACGGTCTCGAAGCGGTCGGCGTACTCCTGGGCGGTGACACAGGCACAGTGGTCCAGTCCGGCCTCGGTTCGCAGCGTCGAGAGCACCTGCTGGACCTCGTCGGCGCGGACCACGACCGCCGGCGCGTTCTCGTGGGTCTCCTCGCGGACGACGTGCTCGCGAATCGGCTCGACCGGGTCGGGGGTCGCGCGGGCCGGAGTGGCGACGGACTGGGACATACGCCGAAAATCGGCCCCGGGCCACCCTCGCAGTGGTGCCCCAGCGGCGAGGCACCTTTATATTCGGCGGCCGCATGGCCGGTGTGAAGTACGTCAGGCTCTCGCTGTCGCTGCCGCCCGACGCGCGAAACCCGATGCACCAGTTCGTCGTCGACCACGAGGGCTACGAGGCGTCGTATCTCCTTCGAGGGAATATATCAGACGACGACCTCCACACGATGCTGTTCTACGTCGACGGCCACCCGATAGCGCCCTACCGCGAGGCGCTGGAGGCGACCGAGAACGTCGTCGAGTACGCCATCTCGACGTGTCCGGACGACTCGTTTTACCTCTACGTTCGGGACCGGTTCTCCGAGACGGGCCGGGGCATCGTCGACGCGGTCACGGCCGCCGGGCTGGTGGGCGTCTCGCCGGTCGCGTTCCGCGCCGACGGGACGATGCAACTCACGCTCGTCGGCCCCGGGGGGACCGTCCAGCGAGCCCTCGACGCCGTCCCCGACGGTATCGGCGTCGACGTGCGCGAGGTCGGCGAGTACGCCAGCCACCGCTTCGAGTCGGGCGCCGCCTTGACCGACCGCCAGTTCGAGGCCGTCGCCGCCGCCGTCGACTGTGGCTACTACGACGAGCCCCGCGAGGGGTCGACCGCCGACGTGGCCGAGGCACTGGACTGTTCGCCCGGTACCGCCGCCGAACACCTCCGGAAGGCCGAGGCCAGGGTGATGGGGCGGCTGGTCGAGGGCGGCGGCGGTCCGGTCTGACGCCGACGGCGCCGTTCGCAACCCCTAACCCCGCCCGCCTCCTACCCGGGTCAATGACACTCGCGGACTTAGAGTGGCGGGTCATCGGCGAGGCCACCGACGACGGCCCGACGACGATGGCCTTAGAGGAGATAGCGGCCGAGACCGCAGCGGCGGGCGGCCCGGCGACCGTCCGCGTCTACACCTGGCCGGACGTGCTCTCGCTGGGGTACAACCAGGACCCCGACAGCGTCGACTGGGCCTTCTGCGAGCGCGAGGGCATCGGCGTCACACGCCGGCCCACGGGCGGCGGCGCCATCTACCACGACCGCACCGCCGACCTCTCCTACAGCATCGTCGCGCCGGCCGACGCAGTCCCGGGGGACCTGATGGAGTGTTACCGACTGTTCTGTGACCCCATCCTCGATGCCTTCGAAGGTATCGGCGTCGACGCCCGTTTCGTGGACAGCGAGTACGAGGCGATTCACCGGCCCGCCTGTTACCTCCGGGCGCTCCACCCCGCCCACGACATCGTCGGGCCGGACGGCCGGAAGATAGGCGGTAACGCCCAGTACCGCCGGAAGGACGCCGTCGTCCAGCATGGCTCGCTGTCGGTGTCGCTGCGGCCCGAGCGCCACTGCGGCTGTTTCACCGGCAAGCCAGACACCGACGCCTTCCGCGAGCGGGTCGGCGCCGTCGACGAGTACGTCGACGCGGAGCGAAGCGACGTGGTCGAGACCCTCCGGGCGACGCTCGCCGAGTGGGTCGGTGCCGACGAAGGTAGCTGGACCGACGACGAGCGCGCTCGCGCACGCGAGCGCGCGGACTCGAAGTACGCGACCGACGAGTGGGTGCGCCGGTCGCCCTGAGAGTCACACTCTCCGTGTGGCTCGCGGGATGTCGGAACCCATTTTATCCGGCGACTCTCACCGCTGTCCATGGTACGAGTCGGTGCACACACCTCCATCGCCGGCGGCGCGTACAACGCCGTCGACGAGCAGGTCGAGTACGGCGGCAACTGCGGCCAGATATTCTCCCACTCCCCGCAGGTCTGGCAGGACCCCAACATCGAGGACGACGAGGCCGCGAAGTTCCGCGAGCTGAGCGCGGACAACGGCGTCGGTCCGTGGGTCATCCACTCCTCGTATCTCGTCAACCTCTGTACGCCGAAAGACGACCTCCGCGAGAAGTCCCTGGACTCGATGCAAAAGGAGGTCGACGCGGCCGCCAAACTCGACGTCGAGTACGTCAACGTCCACCTGGGCGCTCACACCGGCGCGGGCGTCGACGGGGGACTCGACAACGCCGCGGGCGTGCTGGACGAACTGGACGTCCCCGACGGCGTGACGGTACTCATCGAGTCCGACGCCGGCAGCGGGACGAAACTCGGCGGTCAGTTCGAACACCTGGCGACGGTCCGCGAGCGCACCAGTCTCGACGTCGAGTTCTGTCTGGACACCGCCCACATGTTCGCGGCCGGCTACGACCTCTCGACGCCCGAGGGGGTCGCGGAGACGTTCGCGGAGTTCGACGACGTGGTCGGGTTCGAGGACCTGGCCTGCGTTCACCTCAACGACTCGAAACACGCCTGTGGGACGAACAAGGACGAACACGCCCACATCGGCGAGGGCGAGATCGGCGTCGAGGGTATGGCGGCGTTCGTCAACCACGACGCCGTCGCGGACGTGCCGTTCGTGCTCGAAACCCCGACGGAGGACGGCAAGTCCTTCGCGTGGAACATCGAGCGCGTGCGCGAGTTGCGCGAGAACTAGTCCTCGAAGGCGACGCCCGATAGCTCGAACCGCGCGCCGCCGACCTCGCTCTCTCCGGCACGTACCGACCAGCCGTGGGCCTCGGCGACGTTCTCGACGACGGCCAGTCCGAGGCCCGTCCCCGACTCCGACCCCGTCACGCCGAGTTCGAACGCCGACGCGGGGTCGGGCTGGTCGAAGCCGGGGCCGTCGTCGGCGACGGCGACGCCGTCCTCGGTTCGCTCGACCGTGACGGTCACCTCGGGACCGCCGTGTTCGACACTGTTGCGAAAGAGGTTCTCGAAGAGACGCTGGAGCTGGCCCGCGTCGGCGGTGACGACGCCGCCGTCGGGGCCATCGAGCGTCGCGTCGCCGGTGTCGACGGTCCCCCAGGCCGCCTCGACCGTCGCGGCGAGGTCGACCGGCTCGGTGGCGATGCTGTGCTCGCCCTCCTGGGCGAGCGCGAGCACCTCGTCTATCATCTCGGCCATCCGCTCCAGGGCCGACTCGACGTCGTCGAGCCGGTCAAGGTCGCCCGCCCGTGCGAGTTCGAGGTTCCCCATCGCGACCGACAGCGGGTTCCGGAGGTCGTGACCCACGACGCTGGCGAACGTGGAGAGGCGGTCGGTCTTCTCGGCCAGCGTCGCCTCGCGCCGTTCGAGGGTCTCGTAGGCCGTGATGGCGTCGAGACTGTACCGAATCGCCCCGCCGAGCTGTGTGAGGACGTCTCGCTCTGTCGACCCGAACGCCTCCGGGCGGTCGGCGAAGAGGACGAGCGCCAGGCCGTCGTCGGTGACGGGGACGACGACGCTGTGGCGGGTCCCGCCGTCGACGGCGGTCACGGCCTCGCCGCTCTCGAGGCACCGTTCTACCGCCGGGTCCGTGACCGTCCCTGCGGTCGCCAGTCGCTCGACACCACCGCCCTCCAGTCGGCCAAACAGCGCGCCGTCGTAGGCCTCGGTCGCGACGAGGGTGGTCGTCACGCTCTCGTACACCCGCTCGTGGCTCTCGGCCCGGACGAGCACCGTCAGCACTTCGCGGATGACCTCGTTGACTCGCGAGAGCTCGTCGACGCGGCGCTCGGCGCGGTGCTTGGCGGTCGCGTCGACGACCCGCGTCACCAGTCGGTCGAGGCTCGCCTCCGTGTTCGTCGGGATGTAGTCGAACAGCCCCAGGGCCACCGCCTCGCGGGCGATGTCCTGGTTGACGATGTCCGTGTACAGTATCCGGGGAACGTCTGGCTGCAGCGTGGCGACCGTCTCCAAGGCGTGCAGCCCGCCCATATACTCCAGCCCGTCCCGGCGCGGGACCTGATAGGTGCTGACGACACAGTCCATCGTCACCGTCTCCAGCAGCGCCTCCAGACGCTCGATATCCGGCACTGTGCGCACGTCGAACGCTTCGCGGGTCAGCGCCGACTCGATGCCGGGCTCGGCTATCCCGTTGTCGACCAGCGCGACCCGGTCTGGCCGTTCCATAGACACCGTCTGTCACGGAAGGGTTTGTAGCTGTCCCCGATTGCCATGAGAATTAATACTATCCGTGATGAATGGCCGGCATCGAGTTCCACGACCCCTGCATCCGGGCCGTCGACGGTTCGACCCGGATTCGAAGTCGGCTCAGGGCGCTGCTAGCCGAGGCCCGCCGAGAAGTGTTACTGTCCGTCCCGGTCGAAGCGGTCCCGCTCGTGCGCGACCGCCTGGAGACGGCCATCGACAACGACGTGGCGGTGTTGCTGTTGCTGTACGGCGACGGCGACCTCCCGGCGGACATCGACCGGCTGGCGACGGTCGTCAGGCGCCTGCCAGGCCGGGTACCACTGACCTGTCTGGTCGACCAGTGGCTGACGCTGCTTGGCTGGCCGTGGGTGCTCTCGGACTCCTCGGACGACACGCTCGCGACGTTCGTCGACAGCAGCCACGTCACGCTCGGCCTGTTCGGGGAGTTCGTCGGCAACTACTGGTCGATGGGTCGGGAGATTCACGTCGCCGACCCGCCCGCCCTGCCCCGGCACTACCCGACCTTCCGCGGCGGCGTCCTCGGCGCGACGCTGCATCTCCGGCAGGGCTCGAAGATAGAGACGACGTGCAAGATAGCGGCGAGCGGCGAGACGGCGCTCCCCGAGACGGAGCTTACCGGACTCATCCTCGACGTGCGCCAGGGGCTGGTTTATCCCATGACCAACCGCTTCCCCTCGGAGAACGGGATGGTGTTGCGCGTCGACGGCGAGCGGGTCACGGTCGGCGGCGTCGGCGCCTACGTCGAGGACTACGCGGCCGAGTCGGTGACGCTGGAGCACGCGTAGCGAGTAGACACGATTTTTACCGTCCGGCACCCACCCGACACCGTGCGCAGGTTCTCAGCGGACTACCTCGACGCCACCCGCACGGGGATGTGGGCCGACTCCCGCGAGGCGCTCGCGGACCTCGACCTGGCGGCGTGTGACAGCGTCCTCGACGTCGGCTGTGGCACCGGCGAACTCACCCGCATCTGCCGCGAGGAGAGCGACGCCGAGGTGGTGGGGCTCGACGCCGACGCGGACCTCCTCTCGTCGGTGCCGGGGCCGACGGTCAGGGGCGACGCCACGCGGCTCCCGTTCGCGGACGACACGTTCGACCTCGTGGTGTGTCAGGCCCTGCTCATCAACCTCCCCGACCCGGTCGCCGCCGTCCGGGAGTTCGCCCGGGTCGCGCGCGAGCGCGTCGCGGCCGTCGAACCGAACAACGGCGCGGTCACGGTCCGGTCGACCGTCGACAGCGAGCCGCGGCTGGCCCGGCGCGCTCGGGGCCTGTTCCTCGACGGGGTCGACACGGACGTGGAACTGGGCGCCGACGCCACCGACGTCTTCGAGGCGGCCGGCCTCGACGTGGTCTCGACTCGGCGCTACGACCAGGAGCTCACCGTCGAGCCACCCTACGGCGAGCGGGCCGTGCGGGCCGCCCGCCGGAAGGCCACCGGCGAGGGGTTGGCGACCGACCGCGAGACAATCCTGGCCGGCGACACCACGGCCGAGGAGTACGACGCCCTGCGTGAGGCCTGGCGCGAGATGGGCCGGGACGTCGTCGCCCAGATGCAGACCGACGACTACGAGCGCCGCGAGACGACTCCCTTCTTCGTCACCGTCGGCCGGGTGTAGCGGCCGCCGAACTGTCGCCGGTGCCAGTGAGCGCGTAGCCCGCCACTCGGTAGACGGCGAGGTCGGCCGCGCCCAGCAGGAGGCCGACGACGCTCCCGACCACCGCCGCGACTGCGCTCCCGATACCCCCGACGAGGAGCACCGACAGCGGCTGGATGGTCCCGGCGACGAGTCCCGGACCCACGGCGACCACGAGGACGCCGAGCAGGAAGGCGACGCCGGCGACACCGCCGGCGGCGGCGCCGCGGCGGGCCAGCGTCGTGACCGCGTCGTCCAGCGTCGCCCCGGACAGCACCCATCGAACCGCGAGGCCGCCCAGTAGCCACAGGTACCCGAACAGCGCGAATCCCAGCAGGGTGCTCAGCCCCGACAGCAGGTCCGCGAGCGCGCCGGCCGCGTGGACCGGGACGAGTGCCACGAGGACGAACAGCACGGTGTCGAACGCCGCGAAGGCCCACACCGAGAGGGAGCGCGACTGCGCCGACTGCTCGTCGGCGCCGTCCGACTCAGCCATGCGCCAGCACCTCCGCGAGGACGACGAGGACGACCAGCGTCCCGGCCGTCAGGCCGTAGGCACGCTCCAGCGTCCCGCGCAGCCCCGGGGTGACGGACCCCTTTCCCCCGCCGTCGGCGGCGCGGACGACCACGAGCGTCCGGACCGCCGACCCGACGGCGAGAGCGAGGACGACGCCGAGTTTCACCAGCAGGAGCCGTCCCCAGTCGGTGGCCGGCCCGGGCGGGCCGAGCGCGCCGAGGTTGCCGACGCCGGTGAGCGCGACGGCGCCGAGCGCGCCCCAGAAGAACCACTCGTACTGCCGGGCGACTGTGAGGGCCGCTGTCCCACCGCTCCGGTAGCCGTACCAGAGGGCGACGGTACTGCCGACGACGACCGTTATCGCGAGGACGTGGATGGTCCGGACCGCGAGCGAGACCAGGGAGGCCATCGGTGTTCCTACGACGGCCGTTGCAAAAAGACTGGGTCGGCCTCGCTGTACTCACGGCTCTCACCGCTCGCTCGTTCGGAGACACCTCGCTTCGCTCGGTGTCTCCTACACCACGTCGCCCCGAACCGTCGCCCCCTCCTGTCGGTCCCGATACGCGCGAACAGCGTCGGCGGCCGTCTCGGCCTCCTCTTCGTCCATCCCCAGCATCTCCAGGGCGCCCGACAGCGTCGGCAGGACGAACTCGCCCTCGCGGAGCTTTCGGAACGCCTCCTCGGAGCGCTGGCCTTCGACCCACAGACACGCGCCGCGGGGGTCCAGAATCTGCTCGTAGTCCTCGCGGGCCATCGCGCCCTTCAGCCGCTGGGTGACGTTGTCGTCGAAGGAGGCGTTGCACACCTCCAGGTGGATGGGCTCGTCCGCGTCGTCGGGCAGGAGGTGGGCGGCCAGACACTTCTCGGGGGCGGCGTGGCCGCTGGCGTTCGCCCGCAGATAGTCGGGGTGTTCGTCGGCCCACTCGGCCCGGACCGTCTTGCCGACACCGTCGACGCCGTGGCGCTTCGTGAACTCCTCGCTGCGCTCGGGAGCGTCCTTGAACAGGATGTCCTTGGTGACGTAGACGTCCAGTCGCTCGATAGGGTCGAGCCCCAGGGCCACGTCGCCGTACACCCACACCTCCCGGACCGGAACCGGCATGGTCTCGGAGCCGACCGTCTCGACGATATCCTCGACGCGGGACACGGCGGCCGCACGGTCCATACTCATTGCCCGCCGTAGTGGGTCGGCGGGCAAAACGCTGACTCTCCGCGGCTCACGTGTGGTACCGAGGCCCACACCGACAGCACGCTTTTCCTTCCGACGGCAGTCGACGGTCGTATGGACGGACTCGCCGACCAGTTCCGCGAACTCGCGGCGTGGGCCGACGGCTCAGACCCGCTGTACGCCCACCTCTGTCGGCGCGCCGCCGCCGACCCCGACGTGCTGGCGCTGGCCGAGGTAGCCCCCGAAGGCCGGCAGGCCCCACACCTCCTGCTCGCGGCGGTGCAGTGTCGCCTCGCCCGCGACGGCGACCACCGGCTGGCCCGCTACTACTCGAGTCTGACCGCGGACCCGCGGGACCTCGACGACTCCTGTTACCCGGCCTTTCGCGAGTTCTGTCTCGACAACGCCGACGCGCTCGGCCCCATCCTGCGGACGCGCCGGACACAGACCAACTCGGTGCGCCGGTCGGCCGTGCTGTACCCCGCCATCGCTCACGTCGCAGCCCGGACCGACGGCCCCCTGGCGCTGGTGGAACTGGGTCCGAGCGCCGGCCTGAACCTCCGCTTCGACCGCTACCGCTACGACTACGGCGGCCGGGCCGTCGGCACGCCCGACTCGCCAGTCACCATCGAGAGCGAGGTCCGCAGCGGTGACCCGCCGCTGCCCGAGTCGCCGCCGGAGGTCCACTCGCGCGTGGGCATCGACCGCCAGCCGCTCGACCCCACTGACCGGGACGACGCGGACTGGCTCCGCGCGCTCGTCTGGCCGGCCCACACCGACCGTCGCGACCTGCTGGACGGCGCGCTCCAGGTGGCAGCCGACGAGCCGCCGCGGCTCGTCGAGGGGGACCTCCTCGAGGACCTCCCCGGAGTACTCGCCGCAATCCCCGACGACGCCCCGGTCTGCGTGGTCAACACGCTCGTCCTGTACCAGGTCCCCGACACGGTCTGTCGCGAACTCGAGGCCGCGCTCGCCGCCCGGATGGCCGAGCGACCGCTCCACTGGTTCACCGGCGCGCCCGACCTCTCGGGCGGCGAGTCGGTCGACCTCGACTGGGTCCGCCGCGAGGGTGGCGAGGTCCGCCGGGACCGCCTCGTCTCGCACGCCCCCCACGGCGCGTGGCTCGACTGGCACGGCTGACCGGACAGCACGGAGCCGTGGAGTTTTCCCGCGTTCCGGCGAAGTCCGGCTATGCGGATACGTATCTACGACGACGGCGCGGGCCAGGGGGCACCCAGTTCCGACGGCGGCACCGACGACGTGCGGGACTGTCTGTTCGTTCTAGGCTGGGGGAACCGCTGTCGCCACGAGAACGTCGGGTGGCTCGTCGACCGGCTCGCCGAGCGCTATCGCGTCCACGTCGCCGAGTTGCCGACACACATCACCGACGTCGAGCGCGAGTGGGTCGCCCCACTCGAATCCTACGTGGCCGACCTCGACCGCGCCGACGTCCTGAGTCACAGCGCCGGCGGGCTGGCGGTCGCCCACCTCGACGCGCCTGCTCTGAACAACCGCGTCTACCTCAGCCCGTGGTGGGGCAGCGACTTCCCGGTGCCCGACGCCGTCTTCCGGTCGCTCACCTCGCTCCCGATAGCGAGACCGCTCCTCCCGTTCAGCGACCTCGAGGCCGAGGCGCTGGGGTCGCTCGCCACCGACCGGCAACTCGCGGACAGCCCGACGGCCGCCTCGCCAGCCTTCCTCGGGACCGTCGACCGCACACAGCGACGGCTCCCGCCGGCCCGCGAGGAGGCCGTGGCGTTCTGTACCCTCACCGACGCCATCGTCGACCCGCGGGCGGTCGGACGCCGGCTCCCCGCCGACCGAGTCCGGCTGTACGACGGCGGCCACGAACTGTTCTCCTCGCCCGCCCGGACGACCCTCACCGAAACCGTCCTCGACACGCTCGAACGGGGCCCCGCCCCACTCCGTGACGCCGGGTCGGCGTCGGCTCCGTAGCGCTCGCCTCGCCGGTTCCGCCGGCGGAACTACTATGTAGTTCAGCACCGTTGACATCACATGGAGAACCGGCCGGCGCTCGAAGACATCTACGCCGAGACGCTGGCGGTGTTCACCGACAGCGACGAGCCGACGGCCCCCCGGACGACACCGGAGGTGGCCGCGGAACTCGACTGTGGCCGCCGCGCGACCCACAAACGCCTGCAGCAACTCGTCGACACGGGGGAGCTCCGCACGAAGAAGGTCGGCGCGGGCGCTCGCGTCTGGTGGCGGCCGGTCGAGGTCGACCCGCCGGACCAGCGCCGTCTCAGGGAGCTACTGACCAACGCCGAACGCCTGGGCGACGTCGGGGCCTGGGAGTACGATATCGACGAGGACGAGGTGTTCTGGACCGACGGCGCCCGCCGGATACACGGCGTCGACAGCGACTACGAACCGGAACTCGAAGCGGCGCTGTCGTTCTACCACCCCGAGGACCGACCGACGATGCGTCGGCTGTTCGAGGCCTGCGTCGAGACGGGGGCACCGTACGACGTGGAGATTCGCCTGATTACGGCGGCCGACGAGGTGCGCTGGGTGCGCATCTCCGGGGAGGCCATCTCCGAGGCCGGCCACGCGTTGGTCCGTGGCTACCTGCAAGACATCACCGCCCAGAAGCAACACGAGCGACTCCTCGAGAGCCAGCGGGCGGACCTGGAGGTGTTGAACAGCCTCAACGCCGTCGTCCGGCGGCTCACCGACGCCGTCATCGACCAGTCGACGCGGAGCGAGATAGAGGCGGCGACGTGTGCGCAACTGGGCGGCGCGGAGCCCTATCGATTCGCGTGGATAGCCACGATAGACCCGGTCACGCTCTCTCTCGTCCCGTCCGTGGAACACGGCTGTGAGGGCTATCTGGAGGACGCCGAACTCACGTCGAACCCCACCGAGCCCGGCGGGAAAGGACCGGCCGGCCGGGCGGTCAGGACACAGGAGATGCAGCTCGTGCGCGACGTCTACGAGGACCCGTACTTCGAGGACTGGCTGGACCTGGCCGACCGCTACGGCTACCGCTCGATGGCCGCCATCCCCATCGTCTTCGAGGAGACGCTGTACGGCGCCCTGGGCATCTACTCGGAACGAGTCGGCGCCTTCGGGCGGGCCGAGCGCGAGGTGCTCGAAGGCATCGGCGAGATAGTCGGCCACGCCATCGCCGCCGTCGAGCGCAAACAGGCGCTGCTCTCCGACGAGGTCGTCGAACTCGCCTTCCGAATCGACGACACCGACGGCCGCGTCGGCATCCCGGCCTCGTTCGAGGCATCCTTCGACTTCGACACCACGCTGTCGCTCGGCGACGGGGCCTTCCTCGTGTACTGTACGGCGACGGAGGTCGACCGGGCGGGGATAGAGTCACTCGCCGAACTGAGGCAACTCCAGTACATCGAAGAGGTAACCGTTCTCGGGCGGACGAACGACGGGTGCGAACTCGCGGTCGAGATGGTCGACCCGCCGATTCTCTCGACCGTCGCGAGCCTCGGCGGCTACGTCTCGAACGTGACTATCACCGACGCTAGCACCACGATGACCGTCCACCTCGCGGCCGACCGGGACGTCTCGGGGGCCATCGACCGCATCACGAGCGTCGAACCGGACGTAGAGATGCTCCGGCGCCGACAGATGACTCGCCCCGCCAAGTCGCTCGGCCAGCTCCTCCAGCGGCTCCCCGACTCGCTGACCGACCGCCAGCGGGCGGTGCTGGAGGCGGCGTACTTCATGGGCTACTTCGACTGGCCCCGCGAGAGCGCCGGTCCGGAGGTGGCAGACAGTCTCGGCGTCAGCTCCTCTACGTTCCACCAGCACCTCCGCAAGGCCGAGGCGAAGCTGCTGGACGCAGTCTTCCAGTAACTGCCGTGTCACATATTTCCGGCAGGACACGTATCCATCAATTGGAACGTGTTGTCAGTAATGAAGACTGCCCAGTGTTCGCGGCACGACCGCTTCCAGCTGTCCACTGCGCTGGCCGACCAGCGGTCGCGGCAGCTTCTCAGTTGTCTCCAGGACGGCCCTGCGACCGTCCGGGACTTGGCCGTCGCCCTCGCGGCGTCGGACCTCGACTGTGCACGCTCGGCCGTGACGGCTACGGACCGGCGGCAGTACCACCAGCAGCTCGACCACCGCTACCTCCCGCGTCTGAACGACGTGGGATTAGTCACCCGGTCCCCCGACGGGTTCGTCGAGTACGTGCCGACGGTTCTGGACGGTTTCGAGGTCGAGTTCCCGTCCCTGGCGGAGCCGACCGACCCGTCGTGGCCGGCCGCCGCGGCAGTGCTCGGGCGTGCGTACCGCCACTCGCTGGTCTCGCTTGTCGCCGAGGTGGGCTCGGCGTCGCTGTCCCAGCTCACCGACCAGCTGGCTGGTGCCGACGGAACGCCCGGCCAGCGGCCGCGCGAACTCGCCATAACTCTCCACCACGTCGACCTCCCGAAACTGGCCGCTGTCGGCCTGCTGAACTACGACTACGAGTCGCGAACCGCGACGCGTACCGCCGACACCGAGACGGTGCTGTAGGCGCGAGACGAAACTCTCAGGGCGGCCCGGACGTACCCTGTGGTAATGGAGTGTGACAAGTGCGGGTCCGACGCGGTGTTGCACGCGGCCTATTCGGGACTCTATCTCTGTGAGGACCACCTCTGTCGGGCCGTCGAGAAACGCCTGCGCCGGCGGGTGCGCGAAGACGGCCTCGTCCCCGACGAGGCGACGCCCGACGAGCCCGAGACGTGGGTCATCGGACTCTCCGGTGGCAAGGACAGCGTCGTCCTCACACACATCCTGTACGACATCTTCGAGCGGGACCCCCGAATCGAACTCGTCGCGCTCTCGATTCACGAGGGCATCGAGGGGTACCGCGACAAGAGCCTCGACGCCTGTGAAGAACTGACCGCCGAGTTGGGCATCCGCCACGAGGTGGTCTCCTACGAGTCCGAGTTCGGGGTGCAGATGGACGACGTGGTCGAGGACGACCCCGAGGGGATGGCCGCCTGTGCCTACTGTGGCGTCTTCCGCCGGGACATCCTCTCCCGGTACGCCGAACAGCTCGGCGCGGACAAACTCCTGACCGGCCACAATCTCGACGACGAGGCCGAGACGGCGCTGATGAACTTCCTCGAGGGCGACGTCGACCAGATTGCCAAGCACTTCGACGCTTCGCTGGGCCCGTTCGAGGGCGGCGACGCTGACAAGACCCGCGAGACACAGGACCACCACGTCCCCAGGGCCAAACCCCTGCGCGACGTGCCCGAGAAGGAGATAGCCCTCTACGCTCGCTTCCGTGACCTCCCGGCCCACATCACGGAGTGTCCCCACGCCTCGGAGGCCTACCGCGGTGAGATTCAGGAACTCATGCTCGGCCTTGAGGAGAACCATCCCGGGACCCGCCACTCCATCATGGCCGGCTACGAGAAACTCGCCGCGCTGGCCGCCGACGCCTTCGGCGGCGAGGACGGCGACACTGACTTCGGTGAATGCGACAACTGCGGCGCCCCGACCGCCCGCGACATCTGTCGGAAGTGCAACCTGCTCGACGCGCTCGACGCAGTTTGAGTCGTTGTTTCTGTTTTAGCTGTAGACCATACAGCGAGCGGGAACGTCCGGGTCGCTCCCGAGTGTCGCAAGCGAGGTCGGCTGCGCCGCCGTCGTTACACGTGGCGGCGTCGACGCCACGTGGCCGTCCCCCTCTGGCCGGTTGTCACTCGCTGGCGTAGCAGTCACGCACGTCTCGGTACGCAGAAAAATGAGGGGGTCCTGTCCCTCGGGTAACGGAGAACGAGGTCGAACGTTACTCGTTCGTCCTGATGACGTCGAGTCCGTTGTTCTTCTCGCGGGTGTCGCGGCCGCCGTCGGTCTCGCCGTAGCCGGCGCTGTTGCCGCCGGCGCCGCCGGCGCTCTCGAAGTTCTCGGAGGCGTCGAAGGAGGTGTCGTCGCCGACCTCCTGAATCGCCTCGCGGGACTTGTTGGCCTGCTTCTGGGTCGACGGGCCAAGCACCTGTGCGGACTGGACGCCGGTCATGATGGCCATGACGCGGACCTTGCCCTTGTACTCCTCCTGGATACGGGCGCCCCAGATGACGTTCGCCGAGGCCTCCAGTCGCTCGGTGATGTTCTGAGCGATGCCCTCGGCCTCCTTCAGCGTGAGGTCCGGGCCGCCGGTGATGTGGACGAGTCCGCCGCTCGCGCCGCGGTAGTCCACGTCCAGCAGGGGGTGGTTCATCGCGTCCTTGACCACTTCCTGGGTCTTGTTCTTGTCCTGGGTCTCGCCGACCAGCATCACCGCGACGCCGCCCTGGTTCATGATGCTCGTCATGTCGGCGTAGTCGAGGTTGATGAGGCTGGGCTGGGTGATAGTCTCCGAGATGCCCTTGACCGTCTCGGCGATGATCTGGTCCATCACCGAGAAGGCCTTGCCGATGGGCAGGTTCGGGACGTAGTCCAGCAGGCGGTTGTTGTCCAGCACGATGATGGAGTCGGCCTCGTTGCGGAGCTTCTCCAGGCCTTCTTCGGCTTTCACCGTGCGGGCGCGCTCGACGTTGAACGGCGTCGACACCATGCCGACGACGATGGCGCCCTGCTCTTTGGCTATCTTCGAGACGACCGGCGCGGCGCCGGTCCCGGTCCCGCCACCCATCCCGGCGGTGACGAAGACGAGGTCCGCATCGCCCAGCACTTCCTTGATAGTCCCCTGTGCCATCTCGGTCGCGCGCTCGCCCATCGAGGGGTCGCCGCCCGCGCCCAGACCGTTGGTGAGGGACTTGCCGACCAGAATCTTCGTGTCGGCCTCTATCATCTTGAGGTGCTGTTTGTCCGTGTTGATGGCCACGGTGTCGGCGCCCTCGACGCCGATGTTGTAGAGCCGATTGACGGTGTTGTTGCCGGCGCCGCCGCAGCCGACGATGACGATGCGGGGGTCACCGAACCCGTCGACGTCGTCGTCGGACAGCTTCTGCTGTTCCTGCTCGTCGCGTTCGAGGGCTTCGTTGACGATATCCTGCATCGTCACACCCTCGCCCAGGTCCGCTTCTTCTCGGAGGCACGTTCCGAGCCCTCCTGCTCGGACAGCATCTCCCGGACGGCCGACCGGATAGCCTCACTCCGGTTGGGGTACTCCCCCGTCTCGACCATCTGTTCGACCTCTTCTATCTGCTGCTTCGGAATCCGTAGTGTCACACGCTCCATGGTTTTTTCCCTTTGGGTAAGACGATCCAAACCGGCCGTGTTTACGGCCCGCCTGTCTGTTATACACAGCGAAATCGACCGACGGCGGCTGGTACGCCACCGCGACCCCGACTGTGTAAGACGACCGTCTTACGCAAGATGTACCACAGACTATGGGATAATAAAACTTCCGCCGAGTGTATGACAAAGGCGCGTTTACGCCGGTAAGACGCTCCTACTCCCTGTTTGCGCCACTTCTGGATTGTTCGAGGACGTCGGCTGCGGGGGTCCGTCGCCCGCAACCGGGGCAGAAACCCCAGTCCGACCGGAGTTCGTCACCGCAGTCACAGAACACGCGTCGGGAGGCTTTCTCCCCGCAGTTCGGGCAGTAAACGTGGGAGGAAGCCAGGTTTTCGCCACATTGGGCACACGCGGACTGACTCCCGGCGTCCGTGTTTTCACGGCCCTCGGGCGCTGTCTTACGCCCCTCGTGGTCGTGTGATACACCCGTCGCCTCACCCGCCGACGCCGTGTCTGACGCACGTGTGTCGTCGGCCTGTTCCTCGGTTACAGACCCGCTGTCGGCGTCGAGCGTGATGTTTACATTTACGTCCCGGGGCTGGCGGGTCGGCGTCTGGGGCCCCAGCCGGTCGGCGATGAGCGCGTCGACCCGGTCGGCGATGAGCGCGTCGATGCTCTCCGTGTCGGTGACCGGTTCGTCCGCGTCCGACGCCGTCTCCGTCTCGCCGTCGAGATACGCACGCAGCGCCTCGCGCATGACCTGGCTCTTCGAGGCGTCGAACTCCTCGAGGCGGTCGACGAGGTCGTCGTCGGCGCGGAACGTTATCTTGCTCATCCGACTCGTCATACAGGTTGTCTCCCGGGTATTTCAATCTTCCCGCTGTGTCTGACGGCCGTCAGCCGCTATCGCAGCGATTGAAACGAGGACACACCGACCCCACGACTACGGTGCAGTCGGGTGTCCATCGAATTTCACTGGCTGCTTACTCAGCGGGGGTCGTAGCTGGTGGTCCAGGAGAGTTCACAGAACGGGCACACGATGCGGTAGTTGTCCGACCCGAGCAATTTCGATTCGACTGTGACCGAGAACTCGCCCGCGTCGCGGGCACACTCCACGTGGAACCCCTCCCCACAGTGGTCACAGGTCACCGACTGAAGTTCGTTGGTGAGCGGGTCACCACAGTAGTCACAGTCTCCGAGCACACCACTCCCTACGATTACCTGTGATTTACATATTGTGTGCGATTCCACATATGTCAGGTGGCCCCGCACCCTCCACGAATAACAATCCTTAAGTCCAGACCGCGGGCTATTTTCGGGTGCAGACCGCCCTTAGCTCAGACTGGTAGAGCAGTCGACTGTAGATCGACTTGTCCCCCGTTCAAATCGGGGAGGGCGGACTTCCTAACCCTGCTTTCCAGATTCACAGGATAGCGCCCCGATTCGGCGCTATACTGCTCCGAAAGCGCCTCGGGGTTCACTTGGTCATCAAGTCCGGTCGTAGCCATCTGGTGGTTCATCGTGGCCGAAGAGGGGAACGCGCTTAGACCTTAGCGTAGTAGAAGAGTCGTGTCGTGGTTCCAAAATCGGGGTTCGTCTGAAACTCGGAATATGGGAATTCAGCGACGACGGCTCAGGTACGAGAGACCCCCGCAGGGTTTGATGGCTCACTCCCTCTCCGAGATGGGAGTCATTATCCAGTTCTCCATCTCGCTCCCCTTCGCTCCTCTCAGGCGATTCGAGAACTATCGAGCAGAAGACGATTGCTCGCTATTGAATCGCTTTCTCGCCGCGCTCAGTGAATCTCAGGAATTCCCATCCTCGACGAAGGCTCTCCACGATTCGAGCGCATCCGCTTTCTGACTCTCCGGGTCATCCAGAACGCCGACTTCCTTGAGCATCCTAAATATCGTCTTGTCGCGTTTGCGAATCTCATCGAGGAGGGCGGCTTCCTTCTTGTGGCTCCCGTGTTCGGTGAAGATAGTCTCGGTCAGGCCGGAGACGTTCTCGACGTAGTCGCTGGCCTTGCTGACGATGTGGAGTTCGATGGCGATTCGCCGGGCCATCACTCTATCCAGATAATCGACGTCTCCCGAACGCGCTCGAATCCAGTCCTGAATTGAAGCGGAGACATCCCGGACATACTCCTTTTGCTCTCGCGGGAGTGACTGGAAGTAGTGATGGGGGTCGGCGTTCAGGGCGTGAGTCTGAGCGTTCTGGTTCCCGTTGGGCGCTCCAGTCGAAGCCCCTCCATGGTACTTACAACGCCCTTCACCGAGATGGTCCGTTCCCTTCCCGGCGGTGGCGTTGCAGTATCCAGCGAAGATTGTCTCCTCACTCTCGTCGTCGCGTTCGACTTTCTTCCCGTTGCATTGCTCGTCTGGCTCGATTCTCGGAACCTCGTCAGGCTCGTTGCCGAGGTACTGCTCTTCTTGCTCGATGGTCATGGTCTATGGAGTTGATGTAAGACGTGAGGGGTGAGGGAGGGCGTTAGAGCGTTGAGCATCCCTTCCCTACCTTTCGGGAGGGGGATGGCTACGGGGAATCTACGAATCAAATCGTCCCGACTATTCTCCATCAGAAACATGGGGGATTCCTCTACCACCAGATATGGGTATCTCCGACTGGCTTCCCTGAGGGGCGTGGGGACTCATCCAGTAGCTCGAACGCCTCTTCGGTACTGACTCCGAGTTCTTCGGCGACTTCCTCGGTCGAGACCGCGGGATTGGTGACGGACTTCTCCATCTTCACGACTGTATCTGCGTCCTCAGGCGTCACTTCCTGAGATTCACTCATCGTTGCCCCCGTGGTCCCAGCCACCGACGGGAACTTCCTCGGGATTGGCGTCTTTGCTGTTCGTCCGACGACCTCCCTGAATCTCGAGTTCCTCCTCCACGGTCATACCCTCGCGAGCCGCCCGAGAGATTTCAGCCGCGCTCATGTCATCGTTGAGCCGTGGGTCTCTACCTGGTTCGACTCGTTCTCGCTCGACCGTCGAGGTGTGAGGGGAATCGCTTTCGGTGAAACCAGACACCGGGATTTCGACTTCTTCAGTCACGGTATTTGGCCCCGACCCTCGGCTGTCGTTCGTCCGAGATTTGTCAGAGTCGAAGAGTTCCGCGACGACCTCCTCGTTGAATCGCTCCTGTAGTACCTTCTTGACCTCCTCACGAGCGGCCTGCTTCATCGCACCACTGGGCATTGCTTTGCTCATATCCGGGATTATGGCAATCGACTTAAACAAGATTCCGCCGGAGATGGCCACAATCGGGCGTGAGAAGGCGTCTAACCTCGAATAGAGATTATTTCAATCCGAAGAAGCCTGCCCACTGAGACTGTACTTCTGCATCCTCGGAGATGGAGCCTGCCCATCATCGGACGATATTTCCTCGGAGTCGGCGTCCCCTCGATACAACCGCTGACCATGAACCTGAGTCGAATGAGTCCGGAGGGAGTCCTCTTCGAGGAAAACCTTCTCACAGGATGGACAGGGCCATATCTCGCAGGGCATATCCGAAATTTCGACTCCGGGGCGAGATAAACAGTCCATGCTCTGAGAGGAGCGAGAGACGCGCTCAAATGGATTTGTCGAAGAGATGGCCCTTTCCGTTGCCCAAGTCCTCAGATTCACTCTCTGCGGCGGAGATTAGCGAGAACTACCTCCGAGAGGAAACTCGGGATATGAGAGGGATGGCTCCGGGGAAGTAAGCTCGGTGTCGGATTTTTCGACACAGAATTGATATTTCCCTTGAATCGGTATAGGGATACATGGCGAGCAAAGAAGAGGTCACGACAGTTCCCATACAGAAAGACACGCATCGAGAAATCAAGGAAGTCAAGCCCGAGGGAGAAACTTGGTCCCGCTTCCTGAAACGAGCCGTCAATTCCCTCGATTCAGATAAGGCGTTCACGGATGGACAGGAAGAGCGGCTTAACGAACTAATCTCAGAATCAGTCCGGGACGAATTCGAGGAAGAGTGCGAGGAGCTGGTCGATGAGGCGTTAGACGACTTCCTCGCTAAGTAGGTCAGAACGATGAGAGAGATTGAATCCGGGGGCGAGGACCCCCGAACGTTGGGTAACGAAGGCGACGCCGAAGGGGAGGACCTTCGACATGACCGGAATCCGAGTGAGGTCGAATTCCATGAGAAAATCTGACTCGAACGAAGAAAATAGTTCCGCCGAGAGAAGCCCCGAGGACGTTCTTAGTGGATGTCTCATCCGCTATCTTGCGGAGGAGCCAGTTCGACGAGAGGTCAACGGGAAGGAAACGAGTTTTCCCGAAGACGTCATTGCAAAAACCGAAGCGAATCTCCGAGACTTCGAGTCGAACTGTGAAGCTCTGGCGCAGAACGACCTCGAATCGGTGCTGGATGGAGAAGTCGGGAGTCTCGACAAATTAGAGGACGAGGACGGAGAGGTTCAGGAGTTCAAAATCGATTCCGAAGCGATTTGGATGCTCTTCGGGGCGATGAAATACGCCGGAGAGTCCGACGAGGAGGCCGCTAAACTCGCATACAGCTACTACTATCATCACTGCGAAAACGATGAGGAAGCTCGGAAGTTCTCCACATCCCCGGAGAGATATCGTCAGGACCGACTCAGAGACGCCATCGAAGAGTTCGAGATGGGTGACTGGCTTCGATGGGTTCGTCGGAACAATTCCGACTTCGATTCGGACGACTGGAAAAACTGGACGAACGAACCATCCGATATCTGCCATGACCTTGCTCTGGCTATCATCGATATCGGATGTGGTCTATGGGAACCAGAGTACGCCTCTCAACTCTATGAGGTAGATATCCCTGAATCCTCTGAAGTAATCACTAGTCTCTATAATGGGACTTCTCCTTCACAACATAAGATTACCCCGGTGGGGGACTCCGAGAGGGAGAGCGATTCCGGGGTTCATCGCTACATCCCTCGAAAAGTAGTCGAAGAGGTTCTATTGGAAATCGATTCTCGGGGTGAGGAGACATACAAGAAGACCCTCAAGAATCTCCGAGATGCGGGGATGGTCAAGCTCGCGCAAATCAAGGTGGGCGAAGATTATCGAATTTACCCTGCTTCGCTCGATGACCCTCCGGAAGCCGAGAAAGTCTGGTTCGAGGGCGAGAGCTACGTCCCCGAAACTGAGCCTGAACCGACTGAGGAGGAGCCTGAGCCGAAGATAATGACTGATGGCGGTGTGAGCATGGACGCCCCCGAAGCGAAGCAAGACCTCGAACGAATCCGGAAAGCCCGCGAAGGTAGTGACGAAACGACTGACTCTCCGGAAACTTTCACCTGCCCCATCGAGGGATGCTCCCGAACGGTCATCGGCTCCCCTGATGCCCTCCGGAGTCATGTCCGGCAATCCGGCAAGGAGAGCCATCGCCATAGAAGTCTGAATGACGCGCTTAAAATCGAATTTGATGAGGAGGGATATCACGCGGAGTGGGGGCCACAACTCCCTGAGGATGGCGATGGGCGGCGAGAATCGATATATGAGCCAGATGACCTGTGGGGTCCCGGAGTTCCAGAGAGTGAGGTGATACAATCATGAGTACGACCAACGACCAAGATTCGGATGCACCATGGCGAGATGAGGAAACGCTCCGACGAATGTACTGGGAGGAAGGACTCTCAACGAAGGATATTGGAGATGAATTAGGATGCTCAGATGGGGCTGTCCTCCGCTGGATGGACAAGCACGATATCTCTCGTAGGAATCGACTTGAGGCGGCCCACGCCGCGGGCTGTCTTGAGGCCGCCCGAGAAGCGAGGAGAGTCGCGTGGGTTCCATACACTATCTCGAACGGCTATGAGATTTGGCGAGATTCTAAGACTGGGAATGATGTGAGCGTCCACCAACTCCTCGCAATCGCTAACGGGGTTGACCCTCACGAGGTTTTCAGGGAAGGAACCGTGGCCCATCATCGGAGTGGTCATCGGCGGGATAATCGACCGGAGAATATCGAGGTGATGGACCGGGGAGAACATACCACGGCTCACATGACCGACGAATGGACCGAAGAGGATGGCTTCCCTGTATTGCTTAATCCCCGAGACGAATCATAACCGATTATCTCCTGCTTCTCAGCGCCATCCTCTACGGCGCTTATACAAATTCGATGATTCCCGTTGCCAGCAAAGACGAATCGCCTCTGAGTGGCGAGGAGGAGCGAATAGGGATATCTGAATCAGATGAGCTTGGTTTGCTTTGTTTTCCCGAATTCCTCGGGTACAGGGAGCTTCCTAAGCACCTTCGATTGCATCCGGTAGTAGTCATTCGCGGCCTTCTGTGCATTCTCTTCAATCCACGCTCTTGCTTTCGGACTATTCAGATAATCGAGGAGGTCTTCGAGGTCCACTCCATCGTCGGGAATAATGTAATAGACACTATGTCGTGGGACAATATCGCCTTCGCGGTCGGCCCAAAATTCCGGTGGGTCACATACGTCTTTGCACAATATTTTCTCTACTCCATAGAGGTCGTCCATCGGTGGGTTCTCGTGCCAACTGTACCACACTTTCCCTTTCTTGACGCAACTTCGGGATTCCAGTTCATCTCGGTGAAGTTCAGCCCAGTCACCATAGACTCCGAGTTCATCCTCGGTGGTGAGATTACCATTTTCGTCATAGGGGCAAATGATGAGGTCATTACTATCTGGTCCATCATTGACCGTGAGTTGTTTTCCCGAGGTCGTTGGATAGGTCCAACCCTCCTCTACGAGTTGTTCTGGTACCTCCTCCTCGCTCTGAACGAAGATAGTATCCCGACCAGTAGCCAGCCCACAAGAGATACGCTTGGTCACGTCCCCGAGAGTGACCCCGCTATCATAGTCGTAGGCGTCTGTCTCTCCTGACCGGATATAGGATGCCCAACTTGCCCCATCCCGTGGCAATTCTACGGTATCCTCAGTACCATCGCGTCGGATAATTCGAGTTTCATCTGCATCTCGGTCATGTATCGTGGTTATAGTCGGATACGTCACATGACCGTCGAAGGTATCTTCACGCACATGTTCGATTCGCTCAACATGGTAAGATGCCATCAGGCGGCGTAATTCGCTGGTCGTATGCGTATACTCGAATTTTTCGGGCGTAATGAATACCAGTCGGCCCTGGTCAGCTAGTAGGTTGAGTGCCTGCTCGAAAAACAGGATGTAGAGGTCGAATCTCTGCTCAGCGGTTCTGAAATTATTTTTGTACCTCTCCTTCTCTTCCTCACTCAGTCCTTCGATGGGTACATATGGAGGATTACCAATCACGTAGTCAAATTGGCCAATGTCCTCTTCGGATATATTGAGGAAATCCTCTTCAAGAAAATCGACGGGCGTATCTCCATTTTGTTCACGGGCTTTGGCAAGAAGTTCAGGGTCGAGTTCGATAGCAGTACCTTCGGGAGTGGGAAGGTCACGTTTGAGGCAGTACCGTTTTACTGCCGAAACAAACGGGCCATCTCCGACACCCGGATAGAGAATTCGGTCATCTTCTTCGGGTGGATGCTCATCAAACAGTTCCTCAACCATCCGCTCGGTGATTTCTCGCGGGGTCGGGACGTGCCCTTTCATCTACTCAGGAATGAGCAACCGATGATATTTAAAACTATATACCACTCGAGTACGAGAGCCCGTCACTCAGATAATTCAGCTTGTTCTGTCGGCTCACTTCGGTTAACGTCCCAATCCTCCAGTTGTTCGATGAAATCATCCATCTCGTCAGGGAAGAATACTGCATCAATCTGCGAGTTTATCGCCTCTACTTCTCCTCGCAGTTCTTCCCGGCTATTGTCTACCTGATTTTGAGGGAACTTCGCCACTACGACAAACTTCGCATTAGGCCAGTTTGCTTTTGCCTTAGTCGCTTCGCTGTCGAAGTTCTTGTTCCTCTTTCTGAAATCATTCCTATGGAGTGCGCGGACCTCTCCGATGACCTTATAGGGCGATGATTTCGGGATTACCAAGTCAGGTTGCCCCGGAATACTCTCATCTTTCTTCACGGAGATACCTTGGTCTTCAAGATACTCTCTGACCGTGATTTCGTAGTCGCTCCGCTCATGTCTGCGCTGGTCATTCTCCCATAGCATATAGAATGAGTATAGAGCAGTCTCAAGATACATCTCAGCAGGTAGGAGGTCGTCAACTGCATCTGCTAATTCCTGCCCACGTTCACTCTTTCGGAGGTCCTTCCGGGACCAGCCTTTGATTCGGTCAACTCCATCAATTCCGTATACCCGCTCAAATTCCCTAGTTGGAAGGCCGGTGATTTTCTGAAAGAAGGGTACCATGACTAATGCATCCTCGTGCATTGCTTCCAGAAAGTCCTGCTCAGACGCCTCTCCCCAGAGTATTACCTCGGCATCTCCACGCTCTTCGATTTCAAACTGGTTTCGAAGTACCTCCTCGACCCGTTCAATATGGTCATCCAGCAAGTCATAGACTCCCGGTAGAATACCCTCAGAAGCCTTCGGAAATTCCATGCGACTGACTGCATACTGAAGGACTGTATCTCTACCGGACTCGGCTTCTCTCTTGGCTTCTCAGCGCCACTATGAGCGTGGGGAATCTATCTGTGATATTTCCTGTTGCTAACCTGAGGGGGATTGATGAGAGGCCGCTTCTCGCTCGTCTCTGAGCAAATCCATCCTCGGTAGAAGGTCAGAGTTCGATGCTCAATCAGAAAGGGAGGATTCAGGCGTTAGATTCCGTCGAGATAGCCGCGTCTCTGCTCGACTTTCACCTCCTCAGTTCTCCGGTCGTAGTGCTTATCGAGAACGTCCTGCCCCACATCCATTCGGTCAGAGACGACCTTCTCGGGAACGTCCTCGGTCAGGAAGTGAGTGATGGCCCCTCTCCGGATTGAGTGGGGGCTGACGCTCGAAGGGCACTTGCTACGATATCCGTACTTCGTCGCCTCGCAGTCCCGTTCTCGTCGGTCATGCGGGCAATGGTCTCCGTAGTAGCAGGGGCGAGTGACTGTATAGACTCGCTCGCGCATGGTCGATATCGTCAATCGGCCTTGCTCCGAAGCGAAGAGAGGTTCTCGGTCGTTCTCATCGGTGACCTCCGGGCGATTGTGGTCAATCCAGTCTTCGAGAACTTCGCAGAGGTACTGGCTCAGAGCGACCATCCGCTCCCCCTCAGATTTGTTCTTGAGGGGAGTCTCGGTATCTGGTCGATGGGTGAGACTGAGCCGTTGCTCCTCGGAATCGAAATCCTCGATATCCAGCGAATAGACCGCTCCGATTCGGAGTCCAGTATGCCAGAGAAGTTCGACCAGCGTATGGGAGCGAGAGGCATACTCAAATCGGCGGAGATATTCCAGCACGTTCTCGGCCTGTCCGGAGCGAAGCGTCTCCTCTCGGCGCTCCTCTTCCTTCGATGGCGTCGGGAGGAGAATCTTCTCGTGAAGCCCCTCCTCGACTGCATCGATGGATTCGCACCATTTGATGAAGACTCGGAGCGATTTCAGTTGCGTCCGGAGACTGACCTTGTTCAGGTCCCCATCCTCCTTACGCCAGAGCCGGAACTTGTGGAGAGTCCGACCATCGAGTTCGTTCAGATTGTCGAGTCCGTTATCCTCGGCCCAGCGAATGAGATGCCGGAGCCGATAATCGTCTGCCTGTACTGTTCGTTCTGAGACTTGTCCACGCCGGTCGGCCAAGAACATCTCCTTGGCTTCCGAGGGCGTGAGGGGTTCGAGTTCCTTCGTCATGATTGCCTCGAACCACCAGAAAGCGTGAGGATTGTCCCTTTATTTCAGAGACTTGTCCCCCGTTCAAATCGGGGAGGGCGGACTCGTTCTGACGCCGACTGTGAACGTAGTGAGCCAGCGGCGTCTGTCGAGTTTCCCGCGAAACGATTTGAACACGAGAGTCGCACGCCCGCGAGCGAAGCGAGCAGGAACGTCTCTCATCTGTTCAAATCGGGGAGGGCGAACACGTCCTGCGGCGTTCTCGACGGTCGTCGAGCGAGGGCCGCTCACGCCGACGCGGGTCGCGGGTAGGGCGGTCAGTCGGCCCCGGGAGACACCTGTGGCCGACAGCGAGTGTCTCGACATCGCGTCTGAGCCACGTCACGTGGGTCCTGCCGGCCGATACGCGAGCAACGGTCGGAGACAGCTGTAGCCGTGGCCCGTGTCTGTCGGACCGAGCGGGGCGGTGAGGCCGCGGTCTGTACACCGGAACGCCCAGTATGAACATCGTACCGGCAGTAACAGGATGCTACGCGAGACGAGTGTCCCGGCCACGCGGGTACCCGTGGTGTGTCGAACGCGGGTGACCGCCTCTCGAATATATCACACATGTCTGACGTATCACCGGGCGCCGACCGTCTACTGTGTGCAGAACGGTGGCTCGACTGTTCGAACGCTTTGCGGGGTCAGCCACCCGAGCGGCTTCGAGTCCCCACAGAGAAACCGCAGGACGGCGCCGCGTAAAATGACATGAACTATCAGCCCTCTTTTTGGTAGTATAGGTCGATTACTGGTTGTGGTCGTCGATGGGAGTCTTTGACAAAGCACGCAGCGTTTCCCACCTCGGGGAGCCAACGGGACGCCCGTACATATGTCTAGCATGTGAGGAGTCGTTCGACCTCCAGTACCACTCCTGTCCGGGCTGTGGCGGGTACGACGTCCGCCGCGCCAAGTGGGTCGAGTAGCCGTCGGCGTCCACACTGGCAGTCCGTTTCGCTATCGGGCCTTCGCCGATTTTTCTCCGTGGCCACGATGGACACAGCGGCCGCCACGCTGTCGACGTGGTGTGGCGGCCGACGTTCTGCCGGAAATATCGGTACACGAATAAGTCGGTTACCGTGTCTAGTGAGGTCTCGAAGAGATGATTGGTCAGATAGCTGTCCGCTTTCACCCCGGTGCAGTCTATCGGTATATATTTGAAACTTGACTGTAAACGCCGGGAGCTATATAAGATTTCTAATATAACTGCACGCAATTACTATAAGAAATTGTATATTTGGCTGACGGGCGTGTGACGCGGTGGCCGTGACCGGACCGTTCAAGTGCGATTGCAGTAACTACACGGACGTGGCAGTGTCGTTCGACCTGTTCGGGACCCTCGTCGCGGCCGACCGACCGGCCGAGCCCTGGAACGCCGTGGCCGAGAGCCTCGCCGAGCGCGGTGTCGGCGTCCCGAACGACTGGGAGTCCGCCTATCGGTCCGCCCACCGGGAGTACGACCGCGGCCGGGAGGCGCCGCTCCCGGAACACGTCCGACTCGCGCTGGCCAGCCGCGGCGTCGAGGTGACGGCGGCGACCGCTCGCGAAGCCGTCCTCGCGGCCTTCGACGGGCCGGTATCGCAGCGCGAGGGCGCTCGCGACGCGCTCGCTGCGGTGGCCGACCGCGGCCCGGTCGGTATCTGCTCGAACTGCAGCGTCCCGGGGCTCGTCGAGCGGACGCTCGACCGGACCGACCTCGCCGCCGACGCCGTCGTCACGAGTGTCGACTGTGGCTGGCGCAAGCCCCATCCCCAAATCTTCGAGAAGACCGCCGACGCGCTCGACTTGCCCCTGTCGGCGCTGGTTCACGTCGGCGACGACGCCCGCACCGACGGCGGTGCGGACCGGGCCGGCGCGCGGTCGGTGCTGCTCGCGGACGCGTCGCTCCCGACCGTCGCGACGCGGCTTCGGGAGGACCGGCTGTGATTCCGGTCGTCCCGGTTCTCGTCGCGGGCGCCCTCGAAACACTCGTCGGCGAACCGCCCACCCGGTACCACCCCGTCGCCTGGTTCGGCCGACTGGTCGCGCCGCTGGACCGCGAGTGGCGACGTCCGCTCCTCGTGGGCGCGCTCGGCGCGCTCGCGCTCCCCCTCTGGGCCGCAGTCGCGGTCGCGCTCGCCGTCGTCGCCGCGGGCTCGCTGTCGCCGCTGGCCGCCCCAGCCGTCGCCGGGCTGGTCCTGTTTCTCTCGACCAGTCTCCGCCGACTGCTCGCTGCGGCCGACTCCGTCGCCGCAAACGCCGGGAGCGATATCGACGCGGCCCGCGACGGACTGCTCGCGCTCGCCGGGCGCGACGCGAGCGCGCTCTCGTCGGGGCAGCTCCGCAGCGCGGCCGTCGAGAGCGCCGCCGAGAACCTGGCCGACGGACTACTCGCGCCGCTGTCGGCGTTCGTCCTCGCCGCCGCGGTCGCCGCCCTCGCCGGAGCGCCGCCGCTCCCGGTCGCGGCCGCGGGAGCGGCGTGGGTCAAGGGCGTCAACACGCTCGACTCGATGCTTGGCTACCCGGACAAGCGGGTCGGCACCCCCGCCGCCCGGCTCGACGACGCGGTGATGTGGCTCCCGGCCCGCCTGAGCGCGCTCGTCCTCGCGGTGGCGCTCGCCGACCCGCGCTCGCTCGCTCGGACGCGGGAGTGGCTCGACGGCGTCCCGTCGCCCAACTCCGGCTGGCCGATGGGTGTCGCCGCCGCCGGGCTGGACGTGCGCCTGGAGAAACCCGGCGTCTACGTCCTCAACCCCGGAGCCGCGCTGCCGGACGAGACAGCGGCGCGGCGCGGCGTCCGGGCCGTCGGCGTCGCGGGTGTCACGAGCTACGCCGTCGCCGGCCTCGCGCTGGTCGCTCTCGGGGAGGTGTCCGCGTGGTTCTGAGCGCGCTGCGGGGCGCTCTCGGCTTTCTCTCCCGGCTCCCCGTCGGGGGCGGCGAGGACGCCTGGACGGCGTTCACCGCGACGCCGGCGGCGTTCCCGCTCGCGGGCTACGTCGTCGGCGGGCTGGTGGCGCTGCCGTTTCTGGCCGCCGCCCTGCCGGGGCCGGTGGTCGCCGCGGCGGCGCTCGTCTCCCTCGTCGCGGTCACGGGCGTCAACCACGCCGACGGGTTGGCCGACCTGGGCGACGCCGCGGCGGTCCACGGCGCGCCGGCCGAGCGCCGCGAGGTGATGCGCGACACCACCGTGGGCGTCGGCGCGGTGCTGGCACTCGGGACCGTCCTCGTCGCGCTCGCGCTTGGACTACTGGCGGCGACGACGCTGCCGGCTCTCGTCGCCGTCGCCGCCGTCGTCGCGAGCGAGGTCGGCGCGAAAACCGCGATGGCGGCGCTGGCCTGTCTGGGCGACCCGAGCCACGAGGGCTTCGGCGCGACGATGCTCGACGGGAACGGCCCGGTCGACCTCGTGGTCGCACTCGCCGCCGCCCTCCCGATAGCGCTCGTCGCCGTCCCGGTCACGGCCGTCGCGCTGCTGGCTGCTCTCGCCGTCGCGCTGCTGGTTCGGCGGTGGGCGACCCGGACGGTCGGCGGCGTCGGCGGCGACGTTTTCGGCGCGACAAACGAACTCGCCCGCGTCGTCGCGCTGCACGCCGCGGTCGCCGCCTGGCATCTGGGAGGGCCGGCGTGGACGCTCTGGTGATGTGTGGTGGCCGCGGCACCCGTCTCGACACCGCAGTCGAGAAGCCCCTGTTTCGCGTCGGCGGCGTCCCGATGGTCGACCGCGTGCTGGGCGCGCTCGACGACAGTCGCGTCGAGACGGCCTACGCGGTCACGTCGCCCGCGGCCCCCGAGACGCGGGCTCACCTCGACGCCCCCTGTATCGAAACGCCCGGCGAGGGGTACGTCGCGGACCTCGAGGCGGCGCTGGCCGACGAGCGACTGTCGCTGCCGGTGCTCACCGTCGCCGCCGACCTCCCGCTGCTCGACGGCGCGATACTCGACCGCGTCTTCGACGCTCACGACGGCGGCTCGCTGTCGGTGTTGGTCCCCGCCGCCCGCAAGCGCGAACTGGGTGTCAGCGACGACACCACGTTCGAGCGCGACGGCCGCGAGGTCGCCCCCACCGGCCTGAACGTCGTCGGGGAGTCCGGCGACGACGCGTGGCTGACCGACGACGTCCGGGTCGCGGTCAACGTGAACACGCTCGCCGACGCCCGGGTGGCCGAGGAGCTGTCGTAAGCGCAGTCGCGTTCAGGACTGGTGGCCCTTCGTGTTCGTTTGCCAGCGAGACACGTCGCGAAAGTTTCTCCCCACTGCTCACCGTCGTCGTTCCCATGAACCCCGACACCGTCGCGGCGCTGCGCGCTGCCGGCGAGCACAGCGCCCACATCGGGGCCGACGGACGCGTCCCCCACGGGAGCAGCGACGACCCCGACGTGCTGGACTTCAGCGCGAACACGAACCCGCTGGTGCCGCCGGGAACGCGGGAGGCGTTCGAGGGTTCCTTCGACGCCGCACGCACCTACCCCGACGACGGCTACCCCGACTTTCGGGCGGCCGCGGCCGAGTTCGTCGGCTGTGAGCCGGGCCAGGTCGTCCCGACCGCCGGCGGGCTCGAAGCCATCCGGCTGGCCATCGGGACGACGGTTCGGACGGGTGAGTCGGTCCTGCTTCCCGCGCCGAGTTTCGGCGAGTACGCCAGGGAGGTTCGCCTCCAGGGGGCCGAACCGACGTTCGTCGACCACGACGCTGTTCTCGACGCCGACCCTGCCGGTCACGCCCTCGCTGTGGTCTGCAATCCGAACAATCCCACCGGGGAGTGCTACGACGCCGACGCGCTGCGGGCGTTCGCCGACCGCTGTCGCGAGGTCGGCACGACGCTGCTCGTCGACGAGGCCTTTCTGGGTTTTACCGACCAGCCCTCGCTTGCGGGCCGCGAGGGGGTCGTGGTCGCGCGCTCGCTCACGAAGCTGTTCGGCCTGCCGGGGGTCCGGATGGGCTTTGCCGTCGGGACCGGGGCGACACTCGACCGACTGCTGACTGCCCGGCGCGCCTGGTCGATGAGCGCGGCCGCGGCCGCCGTGGGCACGCACTGCTACGGGGCCGACGAGTTCGTCGCCGAGACCCGAGCCCGCGTCGACAGCGAGCGCGAACGGATGCGTGAACGACTCGCGACACGCTTCGACGTGTTCCCGTCCGAGGCCCCGTTTCTCTGCTTCGACACCGGCGACGCCGGGGTCGACGACCTGCTGGCGACCGCCCGCGAGTCGGGTCTCGCGCTGCGGGACGCCCGCACCTTCCGCGGGCTCGACAGCCACGTCCGCGTGGCCGTCCGCCTGCCCGCCGAGAACGACCGGCTGCTGGAGGCGCTGGATGTTTGAGACGACCCGCCGGGACGGCGTCGCTCAGGTTCGCCGCGAGGGGGCGCGCTGGCTCTCGACGGCGTGGGACGGCGGCTACTGCGAGTCCGAGACGGCCTACAACGTCACCGTCCCGACCGGCTTCTCGCGGACGGATCTGGACGCCTACCGCGAGCGACGACTCGCCGACGCCGGCTTCCCGGTCGGGCCGACGCTGCTGACCGGCGTCGCAATGAGCCACGCCCGCGTCGCCACGAGCGGGCCGGTGTCGGTGCTGGCGACGGCGGGGCTCTCGAACCCCGCCGTGCTCCCGGTCGACGGCGACGAGGAGCGCGGTGACCGGCGCGACAGCGACGACAGCCGCCCGTGGCGAGCCGGGACGGTCAACCTCGTGGTCGGCGTCGACCGGGCCCTCTCCGACGGCGCGCTCGCGACGCTGCTCGGGACCGTCGTCGAAGCGAAGGCGGCGACCCTGCTCGCTGTCGCCGACGCCCCGGGAACCACCTCCGACGCCGTCCTCGTCGGCACCGACCCGACCGCCGACCCGGCCGCGTTCGCGGGCAGCGCGACCGAGGTGGGGGCGGCCACGCGGGTCTGTGTGCGCGACGCCGTGCTGGCGAGTCTCGACGCCCGCTACGACGACGGGCCACCGGCTCCGGCCGCCGCCGAATACGGCGTCGTCACCGACCGCCAGACGGATGTTCGCCAGCCCTGAAGCAGGAGTATGAGCGACAACACGGCCGGGCCGACGGCCGAGCCAATCGAGCCCAGCGCCCCCGAGGCGTTCGGCCTCGTACAGGTCTGGTGGGGCGACGGCAAGGGGAAGACGACGGCGGCGCTGGGGATGGCGACCCGCGCGGTCGGCCACGGCTACCGGGTCCACCTGCTCCAGTTCATGAAAGGCGGGACAGGCACGGTCGAGGACGTCCGCGGCGAGTACAACGCCATCGCGGCTCTGCCGGGCTTCTCCTACGAGAACGCCGGCCACTACGGCTGGCACGGGTTCATGGACGGGAGTAGCGACGACGAACACGCGGCCCGCGCGAAGGGGGCGCTAGAACGAGCCCACGAGATTCTCGACGCGAGCGCCGCGGCGGACCTCTCGGCGCCGCTTCCCGCCGACGGACCGCCCGAGGACGGCGTCAACATGCTGGTCATCGACGAGATACTGTACGCCGCGAACCGGGACCTCATCGACCCCGAGGACGTGGTCGACCTGATAGCGGCGAAACCCGACGACCTCGAACTCGTCCTCACCGGCGGTCACGAACCCCCCGAGTACGTCTTCGACCACGCCGACCTCGTGACGGAGGTCGGCAAGGTCAAACACCCGCTCGACGCGGGCCATCCGGCGCGGAAGGGGACCGAGTACTGACCGACTCACACCGAGAACCCCCACACCGCCGACAGCGCGGCGTCGAGGTTCGATTCGACGGCCATAATCTGGGCCGCGTTCGCCCGGCCGAGCGTCTGGGAGACCGTCTGAACCGACACGTCGCGTTCGTCGGCTATGGCCTGCATGCTCCCTTCGCGCCGGTAGGCCCGTACCAGTTCGGCCTGATGGGCCGTCCACGCACGTTTCATCGTCAACAGCAGCCGTATCTGGTCCGCGAGCAAGGTCAGAATCCACGGCTCGACGTCGGGGTCCGAGACCGCCACCGCGCGCTCGTCGGTGGCGACCTCCCCTAAGAGCCTGTCGGCCTCGTGGAACGCGGGGCCGTCCATCCGGGAGACCGACTGGGTCGCCAGCCCGACGTCTATCTCCCCGTGGACGACCGCGAATCGGACCGCGACCGGGTGGACCGCCTCGGCAATTTCTCTGAGCGCCGGGTACATCCGCTCGGGACTGGTGAGGACGCCGCCGACCGCCTCGACCCCTCGTAGTACGGAAAAGGGTGCGACGGTCTGCTCGCGAAGCGCCTCGTTCGCTCGCTCGATGCCAGTCTCGAGCGACGCTCGCAACGCCGCTCTGTCGTCGACCGACCGGGGGTTCACCACCTCACCGACGACGACGCACCAGCGTCCGTCCATGCTCTAAAGTAAACTCAAAACGATTTATAGCTGCTGGCTAAATCCGTATAGATTTAGCATATCGCTCGAACGCAGCCGGTCGATGGCCCGCTCGCGTCGCCGTCGTCTGTCGACCCTCACGCCTCGTCGAGCAGCGCCTCGACTATCGCTCGCGCTTCCTCGACGTGGTCGTCGGCGACCTCGTCGCCCGTCGCCTCGACGTTCCCGAGCAGGTGGTCGACTTTCTCGAGGCGCTCGCGTTGCACCTCGGGCGCCATGCTCCCGTCGGCGACGTCACCGGCGATGGCCTCGGCCTCGCCGAGCCACCGGCTCGCGGTGCGTTCGACCGGGCGCTCGCCGGTCGCGGCCAGGTGGTCGTAGAGGTCCTGCAGGCGGTCGTCGTCCATATCCTGGCCAGACGGCGCGACGGCAAAAAGCCGCCGTCGAACCACTCATGTCAACGGCGCTCTCACACCCGGGTAGATGGCAGCGACGATACTGGTCGCCGGGACCGCGTCTCACGTCGGCAAGAGCACGGTAGCGGCCGGGCTCTGTCGGCTGCTGGCCGACCGCGGTGTCTCCGTCGCCCCGTTCAAGGCCCAGAACATGAGCAACAACGCGCGGGCGACGCCGGGCGGTGAAATCGGTGTCTCGCAGTACGTCCAGGCCCGCGGCGCTCGCGTCCCGCCCTCGACGGACCACAACCCCGTCTTGCTGAAGCCCCGGGGCGGCGGCGAGTCACAGTTGGTCCTCGACGGCGAGGCCGTCGGGAACTACGCCGCCGGGAGCTACTACGACGACCACTGGGACGACGCGCTGGCCGCGGCCGAAGCAGCCTATGACCGCCTCGCCGCCGACCACGAGGCCGTCGTCGCCGAGGGCGCGGGCTCCATCGCCGAGATAAACCTCCACCACCGGGACCTCGCGAACGTCGAGACGGCCCGCTTTGCCGACGCCGATATCCTGCTCGTGGCCGACATCGAACGCGGCGGCGTCTTCGCGTCGCTCGTCGGAACCCTCGAACTCGTCCCGGACGATATCCGCGAGCGAGTCGTCGGCGCCGTCGTCACGAAGTTCCGCGGAGACCGGTCGCTGCTTTCCCCGGGGCTGGACGCCTTCGAGGAGCGCACGGGCGTCCCGGTGCTGGGCGTTCTCCCGTACGACGACCCCGGCCTCCCCGAGGAGGACAGCGTCGCGCTGCCGCCGGTCGGCGAGCGGGCCGTCCGGGGAGCGGACGACGGCGTGCCCGACGAGCGCAGCGTCACTGTGGCGGTCCCGCGGCTCCCGCGCATCTCGAACTTCACCGACCTCCAGCCCCTGGCGAGCGAACACGGCGTCCGGGTCGCCTACGTCCCACCGACGGCCTCACTCGCCGACGCCGACGCCGTGGTGCTCCCGGGAAGCAAGAACACCGTCGACGACCTGCTGGCCCTTCGGGAGGCGGGCTTTGGCGACCGACTTCGCGCGTTCGACGGCCCCGTCGTCGGGCTCTGTGGCGGCTACCAGATGCTCGGCGAGGCGATTACGAACGCGTCTCTCGAAGGCACGGGAGAGCGAAACCGCATCGCGGGCTTTGGCTTGCTTCCCGTCCGGACGCGGTTCTCGACCGAGAAGACGGTCGAACACGTCGAGCGACGCATCGACGGCGTCGGGCCGCTGGAGGGCGCCGCTGGTACCGTTTCTGGATACGAGATACACACGGGCGAGTCCGAACCGAGCGCGAACGTGCGTGCGCCGTTCGAGGGTGACGGAGCGGCGACCGCCGACGTGCTCGGCACCTATCTCCACGACCTCTTTACCAATCGGGCGGCGGTAGATGCCTTCGTGGAAAACACGTTCGCGGCGGCCGGCGTCGAACGGCCAGCGACAGCGGGCGAGGGTCGACTGGACCCCTACGACCGGACCGCGACGCTGGTGCGCGACCACGTCGACCCCGGGCCGTTGCCGGTCGCGTGGTAGCTTATTTTCGCCGTCTCTACCCGGAAGTTTATATGCTGTCGGCCGACCACTACCGGTAATGGTCGAAGTGTTCGCTGTCGCCAGCGGGAAGGGTGGGACGGGGAAGACCACCAGCACGGTCGCCCTGGGGATGGCGCTGTCCGAGCGCTACGACGTGACCGTCGTCGACGCCGACACCGGGATGGCGAATCTCCTCTTTCACGCCGGGCTATCGGACGCGGAGACGACGCTGCACGACGTGCTCGCGGAGTCGGCGGCCGTCGAGGCGGCGACCTACGAGCGGTTCGGGATGACGGTCGTCCCGTGTGGCACGAGCCTCGATGGCTTCCGGGACGCGGACCCGACGCGCCTGCGCGAGGTGGTCGCTCGCCTCGCGGCCGACACCGACATCATCCTGCTGGACTCGCCGCCGGCGCTCGACAGTCGGGCCGCGGTGCTCCCGGTCGTGATGGCCGACCGGGCCGTCGTGGTGCTCCAGCCGACCATCCCCGCTATCTCGGACGGGCTGAAAGTCCAGGAGTACGCCACTTCCTACGACACCGATATCGCGGGCATCCTCTTCAACAAGGTCCGGGAAGACGGCATCGAGCGGGTCGCCGAGAAGACCGAGCGCTACTTCGAGGGGCCGACACTCGGAGCGGTTCCGGAGAGTGAACCCGCACGCGAGGCTCGCCGGGCGGGCCGGCCGCTGCTGGCCCACGCGCCCGACTGCGAGGCCGCGGCGGCCTACCGCCGGGCGGCGGACTCGCTGTCGGTCCGGGACGGGACCTCCGGGGACGTGGCCGATAGGTTCCGCAGCGCGGTCATCCCGGAGCCGCCATGAGGCTGCCCCAGGGTCGACTGCGGAAGTCCCGCGTCGTCACGGACCCGCGCGAGCCGCTCGCGGAGGTGCTCGACCGGTCGGTGACCGGCTACGCGGTGTTCGAGCCACAGGACTCGCTGTTGCTCGACGCCGACGGCCGCGGCGTCGTCACGTTCGCCGACGGTGTGCCGGTGGTCGCTTACCACACCGGCACCGACAGGGGCGGCCCGCCGGCGCTCGCGGACCTCGCCGTTCCCGGCCCCTATCACGTCTCGGTATTCGAACTCGACGCGGCCGACCTCGGCCCCGTCCACGAGGTCGACGCCCTCCGGGTGCCGCCGGGGATGCCCGCCGAACGGCTGGCCGGCGACCCCGCGCTGGCCGACAGCACCCGCCGTGCTGCGCCCACGGACCGGACGACCGCCGCGGGGGCCGACGGCGCGGGCGACCACAGCGCCGTCGAGGCGTTCCTCGAAGACGAGGAGAAGATAGCGGCCATCCGGGAACAGGCTCGCGAAGAAGCGAAGCAGCGCGCAGCCGAGTGGGGACTGAACGACACGTAGTTAACGCTGTGCTCTGTAGTAGCTGCCACACCAATGGGGCGTTATCTCGCCGTCGCGCTCGCGGTGCTCGCGCTCGCGGTGGTCCCGGCGCTGTCGGTCCCCGTCGCGGGCCACGCGCCGGACCGCAGTCCGCAGGTCGACGAGCCGGGGACCATCATCGAGGTCGGCGACGCCGGGGACAGGCTGTGGCCCTACACCAGCCGCTCGGAGCGCTTCGAGGACCGGACGCTGGTCATCAACGCCATCGTCACCGAGGACCCGGAGCGCGCCCGTGAGCTGCTCGGCGAGAACGTCGACGACGGGTGGGAGCGGACGAAACCGACCAGACAGCCCCTCGGCGCACAGATACAGCTGGCCGAGAGCAACTCGGTGTCGGGCTGGCGACACGCCCACGGGTCGATTCGGTACACCTACGTCGAGAACGACTCGGGCGAGGGGGCGTGGCTCGAACAGCGGTATCAGCTCCACGTCGGGACGTATCTGGGCTCGCGCCACCACGTCCGGGCCTTCGCCCCCGCCGAGGAGTCCTCGTGGACCGCGCTGCAGGCCCACTCGGAGTACTGGGACTGGTTCCGGCTTCGCCACACCGTCACCGACGTCCGGGGGACGGCGGACATGCTGGAGTCCGAGTTCCAGAACAGCGACGTGCGAGCAGTCGAGCGGCGACACCAGCGAAACGCCAGGGGGCTCGACCGCGGCATCGTCGTCGTGAGCGCGCTGGCACCGCTGGTCGTCGGAATCACGAGCCGGCGAGCGTGGGACAGTATCGACGAGGCGCTCTCGAAGCCCACCACCCGCGACCAGGCGCTGGTCGTGTTCGGGCTGGCGGCCGGGATTCCCCTCGGGGTTCGCGCCGTCGGCATCGGGTTAGAGGACGCCGTCCCGCTCGTCACGCCGAAGCTGTTCGTGGTCGTCCTGTACCCGTGTCTCGCCGTCGGCCTCCCCGTCGCCGTCGCCTGGTACGCCGCCGACCTGCCCCGGTGGCTGGCGGCCCCGGCGGCCGCTGCTGGACTCGCGCTCGGGTTCACCCTGGAGTTCGCCATGCTCGGGCTCGTCCCGCCGGACCGGATACTCCAGCACCGACTGCTCGTGACGGCCGCGCTCGGAGCGCTGGCGGCGGGCGGTGGGGACCGCCGCTCGCTGTTCACCGTCGCTGGTGTCGCTGTGTGGGTCTGGGGGCTGTTCGCCCCGCTCTTTGGCTTCCTGTGAACGTGCGTCCGCAAACACAGGGCTGTTATATCATGAGGTAAACACCTACAGTAATGGCGTCCCGTTCCGGTGGTGATGTGGGGGTCACCCGTCGGTCCGTAGTGGCAGGTCTCACCGGGGGGCTCGCCGCGACGAGCGGCTGTCTCAGTCGCATCCGCGCGCTCGTCGGCCGGAACCGGCCGACGACAGTCGCGCTCTCTATCAAGACGCTCCCGGTGGACCAGGACCCGTACGCGATAGCTATCGCTCGTCAGCTGTCGGCCTGGTTCGAGGCCGCCGGCATCCGGGCGACTATCCAGCCTATCACCGCCGAAGAGCTCTACCGACAGACCCTCGTCAACCACGAGTACGACGTGTTCGTCGGCCAGTACCCGGGTTCGTTTGCCGACCCCGACGCGTTCTACTCCCTGCTGCACTCCACGTACTCGGTCGAGTCGGGGATGCAGAACCCGTTTGGCTACACGAACCTCCTGATGGACGACCTGCTCGAACGACAGCGCCGGGAGACCGGCCGCCAGCGGACCGAGACGGTCACGCAAATCCAGCGCCGGCTCGTGCAGGTGTGTCCGTTCCTGGTGCTTGGCTTCCCCAACGTCATCAGGGCGGCGCGAACCGACCGCTTCACCGGGTGGAACGGGGTGTTCGAGCCGTCGCCGGTGAACCTGCTGACGCTGAACAGCAACGCGGAGTCGGCGACGCGGCTCCGCGCGACCACGCCGGACGACCGGCCGATGACGAACCTCAACCCGCTCATGTCGAGCCACCGGGGCCCCGCCGATATCACCGACCTGCTGTACGATTCACTCGCGTATCGCTACCGGGGTACCCTCTACCCCTGGGCGGCGACGAACTGGGAGTGGACGGGCGAGGACCCGCTGGAACTGGACGTGACGCTGCGAGACAACCTCACCTGGCACGACGACCAGCGCCTGACCGCGTCGGACGCGGCCTTCACCTACCGGCTGTTACGGGACACTTCTCTGGGGTCGCTCTCCGAGTCGGTCCCGACCTTCCGCTTTCGCGGGCGCTCCTCGCTCGTCGAGCAGGCGGAGGCCGTCGACGACGTGACCGTCCGCATTCGGTTCACCGACTGCAGTCGCCAGGTCGCCCGCCGGGTGCTCACCGTCCCGGTGTTGCCCGAGCACGTCTGGGCCGACCGCACGGACAAGGCGACGGTCAGCGGCGTCGACGTGGGCGTGACGACGACGGACGCGCTCGTGACGTCGAACATCCCGCCGGTCGGGAGCGGCCCCCTCGAGTTCACGTCGGTGACACAGGGACAGACGCTGGTGCTAGAGCGGTTCGACGACCACTTCATCGAGACGGCCGAGGAGACGGGCCTGCCGAGTGCGCTCTCGGACGGGCTGGCCTTCGAGGAGTTCGAGCTCCAGTTCGTCGGCTCCGACTCCTCCGCGGTCGACCTCATCGCGAACGACGAGGCCGACGTGACCGCACTGGGTGTGGGCCCCGACCTCACGCCGACCATCGGCCGCGCGAGGGACGTCTCGCTCAACGTCGACCGGAGCGGGGCGTTCTACTACGTCGGGTTCAACACCCGTCGCCCGCCGCTGACGAACCCTCGCTTTCGAAACACGATGGCCCGACTGGTCGACCGGGACAACCTGGCGGCGTCGGTGTTCGACGGCTACGTCGACCCCGCTGTCAGTCCGCTGGCGGGGACCCCGTGGCTCCCCGCGGACCTCGCCTGGGAGCCGTCGGACCCGGCCGTCCCGTTCCTCGGCACGGACGGCAGCGTCGATACGGAAAGCGCCCGCAAGGCGTTCCGGGCGGCAGGCTACCGATACAATGAACAGGGGCGCCTGCTCCAGTCCTAGCGATGGGAGTAGTCGCTGTCTTCCTGGAGGTCGTCGCCGTCCTCTCGCTCATGCTGACGCTCTCGCTGTCGGTCGTCGTCGGCCCGGGGCGGCTCCGAACCGCCGCCACGGACCTGTCCGAGCGCCTGCGGATGGCGGCCAGGCCTATCTTACTGCTCGTCGGCGTCCTGCTGATAAACAGCGTCGTCCGTAACGTCGGCGTCGACCTCTCCTGGATTATCGGCACGAACATCACGGAGTTCATCTTCTCCATCGAGGGGACGGTGGTCGCGACGATACAGTCGCTGGTGCCCGGCTGGCTGACGCTGTACTTCGGCTACGTCTACGTCTACGGCTACGCGTTCCTGCTGGTCTTTCCGCTGCTCGCGGCGATGCTCGCCGCCGAGCGACGCCACCTCCGACACACCGCCTTCGCCTACGCCATCAACTACACCGTCGGGATGTGTTGTTACCTGCTCTTTATCGCCTACGGGCCGCGCAACTACATGCCGGCGCTCGTCGAGCCGCTGCTGTTCGATACGCTCCCGCGATTCCAGTTGCTGACCAGCGAGGTCAACGCAAACACGAACGTCTTCCCGTCGCTGCACACCTCACTGTCGATGACGGTCGCCCTGCTGGCGATTCGGGACCACGAGACGTTCCCCCGGTGGACGCCGGTCGCCGTGTTCCTCGCGGTGAGTATCGTCCTCTCGACGATGATACTTGGCATCCACTGGGCGACCGACGTGGTCGCGGGCACCCTGCTCGCGACGTTCAGCGTCTGGGCCGTCTCCTCGGACCGCGTGGCGTCGCTGGGCGGGCGCTGGAAGGCGCTGTACGACCGCTGGCGCTAACGCCGCCGGAAGACGACCACGCCGTCGTTCTCGAAGGCCCGTTCGTAGCGCGGGCTCTCGGCGAACGACGCCTCGAGGGTGCCGTTCGCGTACCAGTACTCCCCCCGGACCGTGTACTCGCCTTTCGGCAGGTAGACGTAGTCGGGGTCGGCGTCGACCCGCGACATCGCGGCACTCGCACAGCTACGGTTGGGACACTCCGAGCCGTTGACGAACGCGTGCAGGTGGGCCTCGTAGGTGTCCGGCCCGCGCCACTCGGCGCCCCACGGGGAGACGAGGATGGTCCGGTCGGTCTGGACCGGGAACCACTCGGCGGCGTCGCCGAAGACGACGAACGTCGCGTCCGAGTCGGTCGCCGTCGCGGCCCACGCCATCGCGTCGGTGTCGGCGTCGTCGACGAACTCCGGGGTCGTGTCGTCCGAGCGGGTGAACTCGTAGCCGAGCCCGCCCAGCCCGACCAGCGAGGTCACGACGAGGGCGGCGACGACCACCCGGGCGGCCGCCGCGGTCGGTCTGGTGACGCCCCCGTCGGGCCGGTCGGGCGTCTCCGGCGCGGCGCGGGCGAGCGTCCGGTCGACGACCGCCACGAGCCCGTCGGTGTACCCCCTGCTGGCGAGTTCGGCGACGGCGGCCACCACCGCGACGGCGCCGACCGCGTAGGCAAAGCGGGGCTGGGCGAACAGCAGCCAGACGGCGGCGGTCCACGCCCCCAGCACGCGGTGTCGCGTCCCCAGCAGGGAAACGGCAGCGGCCATCGGGACGACGGCCCCCGTCGGGCCCCACTCGCGGAGCCGGTAGACCACGCCGAACAGGCCGCCGTGCGTGCCCGCGGCGCCGGAAAAGACCGCGACGCCGTGGTGACTCACCACGGTCGCCAGCCACGGCAGCCCCACCGCGAGCGCGCCGAAACCGACGACCGCGCCACGGACCAGCCCGGCCGGAGAGCGGTCGTAGCCGACCCAGAAGACGAGGTAGGTGGCGACGGTGAAGATGGTGTAGGTCGGATGCGTGTGTGCGACCAGCGCCACCGCGGCGAGCCCGGGGAGCAGCCACTCCCGGGCCCCGTCGCGAAAGAGTCGCAACGCGGCGTAGCTCCCCCAGAGCGCGAAGGCGAACGCCGGTGCGCGGACGAGCCCGCCGGCGCTTATGTGCCACTCCAGTACCTGTGGGTTCAAGACGAGCAACAGCGCCGCGGCGGTGCCGGCCCGCCGGTCGCCCACCATATCCCGGCCCAGCAGATACGCCGGGACGAGCGCCGCCAGGGTAAACAGCGGCGGGAGGTACAGCGACACCGCGAAGGCCCCGGCGCCGAAATCGCGCAACACCGCGAGGACGTAGAACATGAGCGGGGGGTACGCGAAGGGGACCCCCTCCGGGCCGTAGTGTGGCACCGTCGCCGGCAGCGCGTAGCCGTTCGCCCGGATGGTGTCGGCCGTCTCCACGTACAGTCCGGCGCCGTAAGCCGGGTAGTCGTTCGTCGCGAGATAGATGGCGACGACGGCCAGCCCGACCAGCAGCGGCCAGCCCAGCCACCTCGCGTCCTCGCTGTCGAGGGGCGACGCCGGCAGGCGTGCTCGAACGCCCGCTCGAACCCCGCCGTCGACGTGCGAGCCGGTCATCTGTTTCGTATCTGGACGGGCCACCGCAAATGCACTTCGACCGAGCGACGCCGCCACTCGACGACGGCCCAGGCCGCGAGGACGACGACCAGCCCCACCGCGGCCAGGGCCTCGACCGGCCCGACCCACCCCGGCAGCAGGTAGGCGACGCTGTTGACGACCGACTTCGGCAGCAGCGTCGTCGCCTCGCTCACCGCCGAGCGGTTCGTGGCGTTGGGCGTCCGGTTCGGGAGGCCAAGCGCCGCCGCGCTCCGGCCGCCCGCACTCTCGTCGCCCGTACCGAGGCGCTCTGACTCGTAGGGGAAACCGATACTGCTCGACCAGACGACGCTGCCGTTGCGCGCTAGCTCCAGGACGCGGTCGCCGTTGGAGTCGGTCACGAGCGTGTGGCCGTTCGGCAGGCGGTCGGCGTCCCGGGGCCAGGTCAGGCGCTGGTCGCGCCACAGCCACGACCGCTTCCAGCTCCCGTTGTGGCGCTGGTACTCGACGATGCGGCCGTTCTCCGAGTCCGCGACGAGGACGGCGGGACCACCCCGCTCAGGGGGGATGTAGTCGGGGTTGTGCTGTTCGTAGAGCCGGCTGTGGTTGCCGTCGCTGCCCAGCGTCCAGTTCTCGCGCAGGCCGGTCTCCATGTCGACGAAGACGACCTGGTCGTGGTTGCGGACGCTCACCATGACGGTGGGACGGCCGTCGAGTTCGACGTACTCGACGTCGTTGATGTGGGTCCAGTCCTCGGGGTAGGGCCCGCCGCTGCTCGTCGAAAAGTCCGTCTGGGCGTCCCACGACCACGTAACTTGTTCCGTGGTGGTGTTGACCACGAACGCCCGGTCCTGGGCGATGTCGGCCACGAGCAGGCGCTCGTCGCCGATGCGGTCGGCGTCGTGCCACCGCGTCGAGTGTTTCCCCGGCGTGATGCGCGAGTAGACGTGGGTCACGTTGCCGGTGGTGAGGTTGACCCGCTCGACGCCGTTTCGGGTACAGACGCTCTCGGAGTGACAGTCCTCGGGCGCGAGGTGGTCGGCGTAGAGATATTCGACGGTCGCTCCGGTCCCCTCGACCGGGTCCACGTCCCAGTAGCGGGTGTGGCTCTCGTTGCGGTAGTAGACGCTGCCGTCCGGGGCGAAAGCGACCAGTTCCGCTCGCTTTCGCGGGCCGTCGCCCTCGTCGGTGATAAACGCCGTCGAGTCGGTCGCCACGACGGTGATATTGTCCCTCGGCGGGACGACTCGCTCGCTCGCCCCTGACTCGGTGCCGCCGGCGTCGCTTCCGGTCATCGTCGCGTCCGTCCCGGCGGTGGCGTAGCCGCCGACGAGTACCGCGGCGAGAACCAGCGTCGCCAGCGCGAACGCGACGCTGACTCGCCGCCCCGCGAGCAGTGTCTGCAGGGTCATGATAGTCCCGCCGCTGGCGGTGTCGGGAGTCCCCCGTCGCGTTCGGACATGTTCAGTCGGTCCGGACCGGAATCCACCACACCCGCGACCGGCCGCCCACTTTCTTGCTGGTTATATCCGTCTCGGCTTCGAGGTCGTGGAGCTTGTTCAGTGCCGTCCGGCGCGAACAGCCCAGCCGGTCCGCTATCTCCTTGGCCGTCAGCGGCTCGGCGTAGTCGCCCCGGTCTTTGAACACCTCGATGACGTCCGACTCCGTGTACTGGACTTCTCGCCCGGGCGGTGACATAGCCGAACCGACGGGAGCCGGGTACTTAGTTTTCGCCCGACGGTATTCGGTAGTGTCTGGCTAATATATCGACGCTCCCGGCAGCTAGTCGGCGCCGTCCGGTACACCGCCCCTCAGGCCATGCTGCGGACGGGGTCGTCGGCGGCGTAGAACTGCCCGTGGAATCCGTATGGAAGCCGGTGGGGCAGGGGCGCCCGCGCCCGCTCGGTCATCGTCGCCGCGTCGAGTACGATCAGAGACGAGCCGTCGTTCTCGCCGTCCAGCACGACCGAGAGGACGACGCCCTCGGCGTCGGCGCCGTCCGGGGCGCGGACGAAGATGGGCTCGCCCGGAAAGGTGCCGGGCTCGCGCCAGGTCACGGCCTCGCCGTCGGGCACGGTGACCCGGGCCAGTCGGGTCGGCAGCGCCGACTCGCCGTCGGCCTCGGCGACGTAGACGTGGTCGTACTGCCGGCCCAGTACCCGCGGATAGTCGACGACGGGAAACTCCATGTGGCCCGCCCGGAGCGTCTCGCCGGTCGCCCGCCCGCCGTCGAGCGGGAGCCGATACCGCTGGAGGTCCCCCCGCGGTACCGACGGTGACTCGCCCCGGAGGTTCGCGAGCGTCAGGTCGGTCACGGCCCGCTGGTTCCGGTAGCCGACGAGGTCCACCACGAGGTCGTCGCCGTCCCTGAAGGCGTTGACGTGGTGGTAGACGAAGAGGGGGTCGACCCGGTTGCGGGTGGCGACCGCGCCGGTCTCGCGGTCGACGACGACGAACTCGCCCGGTCGGTCGAACCGTTCGAAGCTCTCGACGAACGTCCGGCGGGTTATCGCGCCGAGCAGGAGCTTCCTCGGGTCGAGGCCGAACGGCATCGCCGGCAGGACCGCGTAGCGCTCGGTCAGGGCGAACGAGTGGACGTAGGGCGCGTCGTCGAAGGCGACCGTCGCCGTCGGCGCCGTCGCCGGCCCGTCCCGGCGAAAGAGGGTGTAGGTCGTCGCCCGGCCGTAGGAGACGCCCAGGTTGACCAGACACTCCCGCCACGGGTCGTAGTGGGGGTGACCCAGCGTGAGGTCGGCGTCGAGGTCGGTCGTGAGGTCGGTGCGCCCCGTCGTCTCCAGTGTGTCGGGGTCGAGCGTCAGCGCGACCGGCGACTCGGTGATGGCGGCCAGTTCACCGTCGATGCGGGCCACGCCGATGACGGGGTTGTCCGGGAACTCGCCGGTCAGGGCCTGCCGGAGCCGCGTCCACACGGGCCGGTCGGGCGCTGTCCCGGGGAACTGCGTTCGCACGCGCCCGCGCTCGCGGGCGAAGACAAAGTCGTGGCTCCGGACGAACCGATTCGTGTAGGTGACGCCGTCGCCGATGTCGAGCCCGCGCACCATCGCCAGCGGGTCGAACCAGTGGCCGAGCGTCCGGTCCCCGACCTCGAACTGCCCGGGGCCGTTCCCGACGTAGGTGCCGGTCAGCCACGCCGGGAGTTCGCCCTCGACGGGAAGCTCGACGCTCGTGACCTCCTCTCGCTGGGTCTCGAAGCCGCGGCGGTGCGGAACTGTCACGTCTGCTATCAGTTGCGGCGAGTGAAGAAGCTGTGGCCGGGGGTGTTACAACTCCTGTAACATCTGTCGGCGGATAAGTATAGGGGCCCGCCACCGGACGGTTCCATCGGGGAGGCTGCCCTGACCCGAAACCGGACGCTTCGGCCCTCCACAGCTGGCAGCGCCTCGCGCTGCCCGTCCCCGTTTAGCCGTCCCCGCTCGCCGTCCCCGCGTTCTCCCGGTCGTACACCGCCGACAGCGGGACCGACCGCTCGCGGTGGCGCTCGAACACCGCCGTCGTCCACTCGTAGAGTTCGCCCGACCCGGCTTCGAGCACCGCCTTGAGGTTGTTGGCGTCGTCGTAGGCGACCACACAGCAGCGTTCGTCGTCGAAGGCGACCCCGAGAGACAGGGGGGTCTCGTGGACGTAGATGCTAATCCGGTCGTGGTCGACGCCGAACTCCAGGTCGGACTCGTACTGCGCTCTCGACTGTGCCAGGACCGCCGAGTCGATGATGAACTCGATGTCGGTCCCCCCGCTCAACAGTTCGGCGCCGATTTCGTTGAACGGCTGGGCGACGACGGGCGAGATGGCGCGCATCTCCCCTTCGACCCCCTGTAACCACTCGGTGAACCGACTGAGGGCGGCCAGCGGGCTCCCGTCCTCGCTGACCGTGAGCCGCCCCCTCTCCAGTGCCGCCACCGGCAGGTCGTCGCCTTCCGGGCCGAGATGGGCCGTCAGGGGTCCCAGCCGCCGGCCACACGTGACCGCCTCGTGGAGCGCCGCGTACCGCTCGTAGACCCGCCGTCCGGTCACCGTCGCCCGGTAATCGCCGTCGCGTTTGACGACCCACCGGCGCTCGCGGAACCCGGCGAGGATGCGCTGAATCGTCGTGCGCGTCACGTCGATGTCCGCACAGAGTTCGTGGGGACGGGCCGGCTCTTCACAGAGCGCCGCGAGGACGGCCGGGCGGTGTCGTGACCCGGTGAGAAACTGGACGTCCCCGTGTGCCGCCTGGTCCCGTTGCATCGCTGTTGGCCACCCATTTGGCTGCCAGGATTGTTAGTGATACGGTTGGCCGTGCGTCGTTCACGGACCGCCACGGGGCAGCATCGGTCGTCCGGGCACTACCGTTTCGAGAACCGCGGCCGCCGGTGCCCGATGCCCGGTAAGCGCCTGTTACCGACCCCAGCGCGGCCTTACCCCTGAACAGCGCGCTAATACTGATGCGCCTCTGGGCAGCCGTGTGTGGTGTGTGCGCTCTTCTGTGCGAGCACGTGAGCCGCCGCCGGCTGCGCCTGGCGCTGCTCGCCGTGGTCTCGCTATCGGCGCTGGTGGTCCTGCAGGGCGCGACGACGGCCCCGAGAACCGGGACCGCCGCCGACGTGCCCGAGGCGCCGCCCCGCGAGGGCATCACCGTCGCGACCGAGTCCGCCCGCTACGGCACCATCATGGCCTGGTATCCCAACGGCAGCCGGCTCTACTACGAGGACGAGCACACGAAGTACTTCGACGTCGACCCGGTGAAGAACACCTCGGCGACCGTCGAGTACACGGCCACCGACACCATCCACACGAGGGGGCCGACCTGCTGGGACCCGCCGTGTGCCCGCAACCTCGTCGAGCGGACGAACCTCTCGACCGGCGAGACGACCGTGATACGCGCCCGCTACGACGACACCGAGACCGCCGCCGAGTGGCACGACCACGCCCGTCTCAGCGAGAGCGAAATCGTCATCGCGGACATGGTCGCCGACCAGGTGTTGCTCGTCAACACCACGACCGGGCTCACGGAGTGGCGCTGGGACGCCCAGAACGCCTACCCGCTCACGAGCGGGGGCGGCTACCCCGGCGACTGGACCCACCTCAACGATGTGGAAGTGCTCGACGACGGGCGCATCATGGTCAGCCTGCGCAACCAGGACCAGGTGGTCTTCCTCGACCGCGAGACGGGCGTCCAGTCGAACTGGACGCTGGGGAGCGACGACAACCACAGCCGCCTCCACGAGCAGCACAACCCCGACTTCATCCCCGCGGAAAACGGCGGTCCGGCCGTCGTCGTCGCCGACTCCGAGAACAGCCGGCTGCTGGAGTACCAGCGCCGGAACGGCTCGTGGCACCGGACGTGGACGTGGACCGACGGGCGGATGCAGTGGCCCCGGGACGCCGACCGCCTGCCGAACGGCCACACGCTCGTGACCGACACCCACGGCGACCGCGTCCTGGAGCTAGCGCGCAACGGCAGCGTCGTCTGGTCGATACCGCTTGCCCACCCCTACGACGCCGAACGGCTGGGCACCGGCGAGGGGAGCACCGACGGACCCAGCGCCGTGCGGGCGAACCTCACCTCCCGAACCGGCGGCCAGCGAACGGGCGACCCGACCGCCAAGAGCGACCGGGACACCGTCGTCGCCGTCGCGAAACTGCTCCGGCAGGTCGTCCCGTCGCGGTGGCTGAACGCCCTCTACTACGTCGCGCCGGTGTGGGTGGGGATTCGCGAGACGGCCGCCGTCCTCGTCGGGCTGGCGGCGCTGTCGCTGTGGGGCCTGGCCGAACTCCGGTGGCGTCCGCTTCCTGTCGGGGTTCGTCTGCCGGTGTACCGGCGGTCGTCCGACGACGGGGCGGACGACGGGAACGCCGCTGGCGACGACAGCCGCGAGCCCGCCGCCGAGGGCCAGCGAGCCGACGGCGACTCCCGGTCCGACGATTAGTTCCCGGAGTCGTATTGGACGTCGGTGAAGAACGGGTACGACGGCGTCGACACCCGGTCGAGTATCTCGTGGGTCTCGCTGTCGAGTATCACCAGCTGGTCGCGGCCGGTGAGGGTGACGTACACCTCCTCGCGGTACGGCGAGACGAAACAGCCGTGCGGGCCGAGGCCCGGCGAGACGAACTCCCGGTCGGGGAGTCGCGGCCGTATCTCGTCTTGGTCCTCGACGGTGACGATGTCGTCGACGCGGTACTCGCTCGGGTCCGTGCCGTCTTCCGGCGACCGATAGACCGTCACCGCGTCCGATTGCACGCCGGCGACGAATATCTTCTCGCCGTCCTGGGTCGCGTGGATGTCGGCGTTCTGGTCGGTCAACGGCCGCTTTCCGAGCAGTTCGCGCTCCTCGGTGTCGACGATACCCATGTCGTTCGACAGGGCGTTGGCGGTGTAGAGGAGGCCACGCTCCTGGTCGACGTGGAGGTTGTGCGGCGCGTTCTCGACTGTCACCCGGTCGACCATCTCGCGTTCGTCGAGGTCGATGAACCCCACGCTGTTGCCGCCCTGGTTCGTGACGTAGGCGTACCCCGACTCGACGTCGAAGACGACGTTGTGGGGCGCCTCGCCGACGTCGATGGTCTCGGTTCTCTCCAGGGACTCGTTGTCGACGACGGCGACCTGATTCGAGCCGGCCACCTCGACGAAGGCCTCCTCTGTCTCCGGGTGGACGTTGACCCCGCGGGGGGAGGCCTCGAGCGGGATGCGCTCGACCTCTTCTCGCCGCTGGATGTCGACCACAGAGACGTCGTTGGAGGCGGTGTTGGGCGCGTAGGCCAGGTCGCCGTCGGTCGAGACGGCGCAGTACAGCGGCTTCTCGCCCACCGATATCTCGGCGGTAATCTCCCGGTTTGCCTGGTCGAACAGTGCGACCGCGTTCGCGTTCCGACACGTGACGACCAGTGGTCTGTCGCCGCTACCTCCGTCGGTTCCCTCGGTCGTCTCGTCGTTCTGTCCCGCGACGACGTCGCCGACGACGGCCGTGCCGCCGAGCGCGCCGACCGTCTGTAGTACCGACCGCCGGTCGAACCGTGTGACGTTCACTGGAAAAGCACCATCGGTAGTAATGAACGGTATCGCAAAGGCAGACGGCTTGTAACTGCAACAGTCGATGTCTGACCGGCGGTCGACGCACGGGTCGCCCGCAGAGGTGGCCGCGGCGTCGGCCGGGAACAGGTTGTAGTGTTTCCCGCGCAGGTCGCCGGCGATGTCCTCGACGTGACCCCCGGTAACGTCGCCGGCCAGACGGCGGACGCTCTCGGCGTGGTCTTCCCCGTAGACGGGCGCGTAGCCGGCGTCGAGACTGACACCGGAGTCGGAGAGCGCGCCCGCGTCGAGGGCGGCGGGCCCACGGAGGACGGTGGCTCGAAACCGGAGGCGTGACGCGCCGGAAAATATAAGAAATGGAACAGCTCTTTCCCTTCGGGCGCCCAGTTTCGACCCGGAGGAACTTACTGTGACAACGTACGCCGACTGGGAGTCCCAGCAGGACCACGCCGCGGTCACCGTCGACGGACACACTCTCGACGTCGCCTACTACGACGCGGGAACGGGCGACCCCGTCGTCTTCGTCCACGGCATTCCGACGAACTCGTTCCTGTGGCGAGACGTCGTCGAACCGATAGCAAAGCACCGTCGGGTCGTCGTCCCGGACATGCTCGGCTACGGCAACTCCTCGCTGGCGGACACGTTCGACCGCTCGATTCGCGCACAGGAGCGGATGCTCGAGGAACTCGTCTCGACACTCGACCTGGGCACCGTCTCGCTCGTCGGCCACGACCTCGGCGGGGGTGTCGCGTTACGCTACGCCTCGCACACGCCTGAACTGGTCGACCAGCTCGTCCTGTCGAACGCAGTCGCTTACGACTCCTGGCCGGTCGAGACGATTACGGAACTCGGGCTGCCCGGGCACGCCGAGCAAAACGACGCCGAAGATATCCAGCGGCTGCTGGAGAAGATGTTCGGGAACACACTCGCCGACGACCCCGACGAGACCTTTCTGGAGGGGATGACGGCGCCGTGGGCCTCCGAGGCGGGCGTGACGGCGCTGGTCCGTGCCGCCGTCGCGACGAACACCAACCACACCACCGAAATCGACCCCGAGACCATCGCCGCCGAGACGCTGTTGCTGTGGGGCGCCGACGACGAGTTCCAGCCCATCGAGTACGCCGAGCGCCTCGACGACGACATCGCCGACACGACGCTGACTGGGCTGGAGGGGGCCACCCACTGGGTGATGGAAGACCGCCCCGAACGGTACCGCGACGAACTCACGGACTTTCTCGTCGGGTAGGTCGGTCACTCCGCCGCGGTCGGGCTGTCGTGACGTGGAGTGGTATATCCCGCTGGGTCCCCTAGAGCTTGCGATGCTCGGCTACGCCTGTATGAACCGCACCCTCCGCGAGCGCGAGCCGCCACTGCGGTGTAACCGCGGCATGCAGCGAAAGACGTGGGAGTCCCGCGGTATCGAGTATGCGGCCGAACTGGCGCGACGGAACCTCGCCGACCTCTACGAAATCCTGCAGTGGAACGCCGAGAACGATATCTACTTCTACCGGTGTAGCTCCGACCTGGTGCCGTGGAACTCGCAGTTCGACCTCGAAGACCTCCCCGACTACGGCGGTATCGCGGACCTCGCAGCCGACTGTGGTGAATTCGTCAGGGAACACGGGATGCGCCTGACCTTCCACCCGGCCCACTGGTGCAAACTCGCCAGCGAGACCGAGTCGACGGTCGAGAACTCGCTGACCGCGGTCGAGTACCACGCCGACTGGCTGGACCTGCTGGATCTGGACCGCTCGCCGTACTACGGCATCAACGTCCACATCGGGGCGACCTACGGCGACAAGGCCGCGACGGCCGAGCGCTTTCGCGACGCCGTCGCCCGTCTCTCGCCGGGCGCCCGGAAGCGCCTGACCGTCGAGAACGACGACAAAGCGAGCCTCTGGAGCGTCCCGGAACTTGTCGAGGCGGTCGGGGAGACGGTCCCGGTCGTCTTCGACTACCACCACCACCAGTTCACTGACCGCGGGTTGACCTATCGGGCGGCGTTCGACCTCGCGAGGACTACCTGGGGGGATATCCGCCCCGTCGCACACTACTCGGAACCGGCGCGCCTGCACGGTGCCGACGCCCGACCGCAGGCCCACGCCGACTACGCCGCCGCCGTACCGGCGTGGCTCCGCGAGGCCGCCGACGTGATGGTCGAGGCCGGCGCGAAGGAACGCGCCCTGCTGGCGCTCCGTGCGGGAGCGGACTGACGCTCAGTGGCGCACGACCGAGCTATCGGCCGTCGTTCCGTCGTCGCTGCGAGCCGCTCCCGGCGGCTTGCGTTCGCAGGCACGGCCACTTAGTTCGTGACCCTCGCACCTGTGCGTACAGTGGTACAGACGGGGGTCTCGCCGGTCGAACAGTCCGCGAGCCGCGATAGCAGTCCGGACGGACCGTGAGCGCGCCGTCCCGGAGCCGACTGGGCTGGTGGGCCTACGTCGCCGCCCTCGCGGTGGCGGTGGCGGTCATCGGCGCGACGTTTCTCGACCTCCTCGCGCTCGGCCTCTTTGGCTACTACGCGACCCGTCCGGTGTACGACCGCCTGGACGGCGTCGTCGACTCTGACCACCTCGCGGCCACGCTGACCGTCCTGACCGTCCTCGTCCCCGTGTTTCTCGTCGCTATCTACGCGGGGTTACAGATAGCCCGGCAAGTCCGTCGGCGGTTCGACCAGGGCGTGGTGGCGGCGCTCAACTCGCGGCTCACGCATCTCGACGCCGTCCCGAGATGGCTGTGGACCGACCCGCAGCGGTTGCTCGCGAACCCGCCTTCACTGACACGGCTGTCGAACCTGCTGTCCGGTCCCGGCCTCGAACGATTGCTCGGACTGCTGGGCACCGTGTTCGACACCCTGCTGTTGCTGGGGCTGGCGACGGCACTCGCGTACGCGCTCTTGCGCTACGACGACGCGCTCGCGGAGGCGTTCGCCCGGACGCTGGGCGGCCCGGAGACGACGGTGTACGCCTACGGGCTCGCCGTCGACGACGACCTCGAATCGATATTCTTCGGAAACCTGCTGTTCGTGCTCGTGATGTCCGTCATCTCGACGGCGGCCTACGCGGCGACCAACGCCTTCGCCCCGCCGGGACTCCACGTGCCGCTGGTGCTGCCGCTCGGATTCCTGACCGGCGTCGCCAGCCTGATTCCCATCGTCGTCGGGAAGGTCGTCTACCTCCCGGTCGTCGGCTATCTGGGCCTCTCGGCGATGGCGTCGGGCGGGCGCGGACTCGGCTTCGTCGCCGCGGCGCTGGTCGGCTACGTCCTCGTCCTCGACGTCCTCCCCCAGACGTTCCTCCAGCCCTACGTCACCGGCCAGCAGCTCAACACGATTGTCCTGCTGTTCGCGTACATCCTGGGCCCGATATTCTTCGGCTGGTACGGCTTCTTCCTCATGCCTATCGTCTTCGTCCTGGTCATCGAGGCGGTCCGCGTCGTCCTCCCGGACCTGCTCCACGGCGAGCCCCTCGACCGGTCGGCCGACGTCGCCGAGGACACCGGCGCGTCGCCGGCCGACCTGAGCGAGGACGCCGACGACGGGTCGTCGGGCGAGGACGGGAGCAGCGCCCCGCAGGACTGATACCGCCGCTATCCCGGCCAGTCGGCGACGCCCACGGCGCGGGAATCTTATCGCTCTCTCCCGAAGGGCCGCGTATGTCCTTTCAGGTGAAGACGACCGGCCGCCTCGACATCGTCGACGTCACTGCCGACGTCGAGGACGCGATTCCCGACGACTTCGGCGACGGCCTCTGTACCGTCTTCGTCCAGCACACCACCGCCGGCGTCGTCGTCAACGAAGCCGAACAGCGCCTGCTCGGCGATATCGAGAGCTACCTGCGGGAGGTGGTGCCCGACGAGGACGGGTACGCACACGACGCGCTCGACGGCAACGCCGACTCGCATCTCCGGGCGCTACTGCTCGACGAGAGCGTCTCGGTACCGGTCAGAGAGGGGGCGCTCGCGCTCGGGACGTGGCAGTCGATACTGCTACTCGACTGTGACGGCCCGCGGACGCGGTCGGTGACGGTGACCTGCACGTCGTAGGCGACGACGGGAGTGGCGTCTCCGCTTTGTCGTCATTCCTTCGCGTCGGTCGCGTCCCCCTCGCGCCACCGGTCGATGACACCACTGACCGACTCGTTGACCGGGAACCGAGAGAGCGCGTCGGCCGCGTCCGTCGCCGCGAGCACGTCCCGCACCGCCCCGTCGGCTTCGGCCAGCCGCAGGTCGATACCCCTCTCTGCGAGGTCGTCGTGGAGTTCGCTGAGCATATCGGCCGCCGTCAGGTCCACCGTCGGCGAGGACCGCAGGTCGAAGACGACCAGCCCGACGGCGCTCTCCCGGTCGTCGAGCCGGTCCAGCAGGTCCCGCCGGACCGTCGGGGCGTTGGCGAAGAACAGCTCCGCGTCGACGCGGTAGACGAACACCGACGGGACGCGCTCGTTCGCGGGGTGGCGCGAGCGGTCGCCGAACTCGGTGCCGTCGGGGACGCGGCCGAGTTCGGCGGTGTGTGGGTACGTCGCCCGGCCGACGACGACCAGCACCGAGATGAGGACGCCGATGAAGACGCCGTAGAGCACGCCGAAGACGAGGACGCCGACGAGCGCCGAGGCGGCGGTGAGAAACTCCAAGCGGTCGGCCCGGTAGAGGCGCCGGAGCCCGGCGACGTCGACGAGGCCGGTCACGGCGACGATGACGACGGCGGCCAGAATCGTCTCCGGGAGCGTCGTCAGCAACTCGGAGAGAAAGAGCAGGACGACCACGATGACGACCGCGATAACACCGTTCGTCAGCTGCGTTCGGGCGCCGACGGCGTCGTTCAGCGCCGACCGGGACATGCTCCCGCCGACGGCGAACCCGCCGCCCAGCCCCGCGAGCAGGTTCGTGAGGCCGGTCGCCAGCAGCTCCTGGTTCGCGTCCGCCCGGTAGCCGTGGCGCCGGGCGAACGTCTCGACGGCGCCCATCCCCTCCACGTAGGAAAGCAAGAACAGCGCCAGGGCGACCGGGAACAGGTCCGTCACGGCGGCGGTCGAGCCGGTCGGCACCGACAGCGACGGGATTCCGCTGGGGACCGTCCCGACGACGGCGACTCCCCGGCTCGTCAGGTCGGTCACGGCGACGAGGGCCGTCGAGAGGGCCACGACCACCAGCGCCGTCGGGAACCGCGGCGCCGACCGCTCACCGACCAGCAACACCGCCAGCCCGGCGCCACCCAGCGCCGCCGTCTCCGGTTGCAGGCTTGCGAGGTTCGTGACGACGGCCCACACCCGTTCGTAGAACGTCCCGTCGCCGCCCTCGATGCCGACCAGCTTCCCGAGCTGTGTCGAGACGACGAACAGCGCCGTACCGGTGGCGAAGCCGGTCAACACCGACTCGGAGATGAAGTTCACCACGAACCCCAGGCGCAACAGCCACGCGACCAGCGCCACCGCCCCGACCAGCAGCGTCGTGAGCCCGACGAGTGTCGCGTACTCCGCCGGCGTCCCGGCGCCGACGCCGCGGACCTGCGTCGCCAGCAACACGGCGAGTGCCGACGTCGGCCCGTAGACGACCTGTCTGGACGACCCGACGAAGAGGTACGCGACCACGGCGAAGAGGCTCGCGTAGAGGCCGGTCTCGGGGGGTAATCCCGCGAGCGACGCGTAGGCCATCCCCTCCGGGATGACCGCCGCGGCGACCGTGAGCCCGGCGACGATGTCACCCCGGAGCCACGACGGGTCGTACTCCCGGAGCCACTGGTAGATGGGCAACACCGCCGTCACTGCGGACCGCGCGGAGGATGGCGCCATCCCGGGTCGATGTGTTGACAGATACGCCGCCTAAGCGTTCGTCCCGGACGACTGTCGTTTCACAGTCGGGTCCTCACCAGTCGCCCCGCCGGTGTTCGTCACGCCCTCGCCAGGAACCGCGACGGTCGGGTGACCGCTGTCCGAACCGCCGTCCCACTGGTGACCCACTCCCTCCAACGAGTGGCGCTCGAAATAAGTTGGATAGTTTATACTTTCCCGGGCTGTAGTGGCTACTGTGACTCATTACCATGGTTTACGACGCTAACGCCTCACGTGTACCGACCCGGCCGTCGCTCGGGGGTAGCTAGCCGTGCGGTCGATTCTCCTCACGGCGACCAGCGAAGGCTGTGGGAAGACCGGCATCGCGCTGGGACTGGCCCTCGCGGCGACCGACCGCGGCTACGCCGTGAGCTACATGAAACCGAAGGGGACGCGCCTCCAGAGCCACGAGGGGCGGGTACTCGACACCGACCCGCTGCTCGCGCGGGACCTGCTGGGTCTCGACGCCGACATCGACGACATGGAACCGGTGGTCTACTCGCCGACGTTCGTCGACCAGGCCATCCGGGACACCCTGCCGAGAGACGACCTCACGGGCCTCCTCCGCGAGCGATTCGAGACGCTCGCCGACGACCGCGACCTGGTGGTCCTCGAGGGCGGGGGGAGCTACACCACCGGCGGCGTCGTCGAGTTGACCGATGCGGACGTGGCGGCGGCGCTGGACGCCGACGTGGTCCTCGTCGCGCCGTTCGCTGACCCGGCGGATATAGACGGCGTCCTCGCGGCGGCGGCGGACCTCGGCGACCGACTGGCCGGCGTCCTGTTCAACCCCGTCCCCGACGCGCAGTTCGACTACGTCGAGGAGGCCGTCGTCCCGTTCCTCGAATCGCGGGGCGTCCCGGTGGTGGGCATCCTCCCGCGAGTGAAGGCCCTCGCCGGCGTACCGGTGGCCGAACTGGCCGACCACCTGAACGCGACGGTGCTCACGGACACCGCTCCCACCGAACGGACCGTCGAACGGTTCCTCGTCGGCGCGATGTCCGGCGAGTCCGCGCTCCGGTACTTCCGTCGGACACGCGACGCGGCGGTCATCACCGGCGGCGACCGCTCTGACCTCCTCTCGGTCGCACTGGAGGCCGGCGGCGTCACCTGCGTGATACTGACCGGCGGCCACCCGCCGGCCGACGCGCTCGTCAGCAAAGCACAGCGCCGGGATGTCCCCCTGTTGCTGGTCCAGGCGGACACGCTGACGACGGTCGAACGCGGCGAGGAACTCGTCCGCAGCGGCCGCGTCCGGGACGCCGGGACCGTCCAGACCGTCCGCGACCTGCTCGCCGACCACGCCGACCTGGACGCGCTGGTCGGCCCCGGGGCCCAGACCGGGGAGTGAGTAGGCTCGCCCGCCACGGGAGTGGGCTATCCCGCAATCCCCGGGAGCCAATCTGTGGACGAACCGTACCGTAGCTGGCGACCGGTGCTTATTCCGCTGGCCGACGATATGTCTGCCGACTGTCCTATGACCGACGACCCCGTCCCCATCGAGACGCGGCTCTCTGAACCGGAGTACTACCGACCACCGCCGTCGTTCGTCGGCCAGGCGAACGTCACCGACCCGACCGTCTTCGACGAGTTCGACCAGTTCCCCGAGGGGTTCGAGGCCTACGCCGAGCGACTGGACTGGGACGAGCGGTGGGACACCGTCTTCGACGGCAGCGACCCGCCCTATTTCCGCTGGTTCACCGGCGGTCGGCTCAACGCCGCCCATAACTGCGTCGACCGTCACCTCGAGGAGTACGCCGAGAAGACCGCGTTCGTCTGGGAGGGCGAACCCGGTGACTGCCGTCGACTCGCCTACCAGGACCTCTATCGGGAGGTCAACGAGTTCGCCGCCGCGTTGCGTGCCGTCGGCGTCGAGGAAGGCGACGTCGTCACGCTGCACCTGCCGATGGTGCCCGCGCTGCCCATCTCGATGCTGGCCTGTGCCCGCCTCGGTGCGGTCCACAGCGAGGTGTTCGGGGGCTTTTCCGCCCCGGCGCTGGCCGACCGCATCGCGGACGCCGACAGCCGACACCTGATAACTATCGACGGCTACTACCGACGCGGCGAGTTCCTGCAGCACAAGCGGAAGGCCGACGACGCTCGCGAGCAACTCGACGACGACGTCGACGCCGTCCTCGTCTGGACCCGCGAGGACGACCTGCATCCGGCCACCGAGTTGACCGAACGCGACGTGCTCGTCGGCGACCTGCTGGCGGTTCACCGCGGCGACAGCGTCGACCCCGTCCCGCGGGCGTCGACCGACCCGCTCTTCCTGATGTACACCTCCGGGACCACGGGCAAGCCAAAGGGCGCCCAGCACGGCACCGGCGGCTACCTCAGCTACGTCACCGGCACCACCCACTCCCTGTTCGACATCCACCCGACGGACACCTACTGGTGTTTCGCCGACATCGGCTGGATTACCGGCCACTCCTACATCGTCTACGGCCCGCTCGCGAACGCCGCCTCCTCGGTGCTGTACGAAGGGGCGCCCGACCACCCGCATCGCGGCCGCGTCTGGGAGATAGCCGAGAAATACGGCGTCGACATCTTCCACACCTCCCCGACCGCCATCCGGCTGTTCATGCGCTGGGGCGAGTCGCACCTGGAGCCGTACGACTTCGATTTCAAGCATCTCACTTCCGTCGGCGAGCCCATCCAGCCCGAAGTCTGGCGGTGGTACTACGACCACGTCGGCGGGGGGGACAGCGTCGTCATCGACACCTGGTGGCAGACCGAGACCGGCGGCGTGGTACTCAGTAACCTCCCCGCGCTGGCGGATATGAAGCCCGGGTACGTCGGCCGACCGATGCCGGGCATCTCCGCCGCGATTCTCGACGACGACGGGGCCGAACTCGAAGCCGGCAGCGGCCAGGCCGGCTATCTCGTGCTGGACCGACCTTGGCCCGGGATGCTCCAGACGCTGCAGGGCGACGACGAGCGCTACATCGAGGAGTACTGGGCCGACTTTTCGGACCTCGACAGCGACGACTGGCGCGACTGGGTGTACAAAGCCGGCGACAGCGCCGTCGAGGCCGCCGACGGCTACTTCAGGGTACTCGGCCGCATCGACGACGTGATGAACGTCGCGGGCCACCGCCTCGGGAGCATGGAACTGGAGAGCGTCATCGTCGAGGTGCCCGACGTCGCCGAGGCCGCCGTCGCCGCCCGCGACCACCCCGAGAAGGGGCAGGTCCCCGACGCGTACGTCGTCCTGCGCGAGGACGCCGAGGCCGGCGCGGAGGTCCGCGAGGCCGTTCGGGAGGCCGTCGCCACGGACATCGGGAAGTTCGCCCGCCCCGACCACGTCACCGTCGTCGACTCGCTGCCCTACACCCGCAGCGGGAAGATAATGCGTCGGCTGCTGGGCGAGATAAGCAACGAACGGCCCCTCTCCGATACGACGACGCTCGAAGACCCCGCCGTCCCCGAACGGATTCGCGAGCAGGTCTCCGGGGAGTGAGCTAGGCGCCAAGCGCCCGCACCACGACAGTCACCCGCGTTTCGCCGCGTTCGGTCGTCGTGGTCACGTCGAACCCTACCGCCAGCACGTGTGTCCGGTCGACCCGGTCCTGAACGACGACGCCGCGGTCCGTACGACAGCCGCCGAACTGACGACCCGGCCCGCCGGGACAGTTCGCCGACTGCCACGCTCGCGCCGCGGTCGCGTTGTACGTTATCTCGGTGACGGTGCCACGCTCGACGGTCGCGTTCTGGAGCCGCGAGCGCACCGGTTCGAGGCCGTCGCGGAAGGCAGTCACCGCCTGCTGTCGGTCGGCCCACGCATACGTCCGGGGGACGGACGCTGCCTCGCGGGTCACGGCACGGTCGAGGACGCGAACGGTGTCTCCCGTCGGGTCCCCGGTCGCGCTCGCCGCGCGGACGTCGTCGTGGTAGCCCAGTTGGAGATAGGCGAGGACGACCGGCGCGAGCGCGACGGCGACCAGTACCGCGGCCACGAGCACCAACTGGCCGCGCCCGCGTTCGCTCACGTGTACCACACCTCGATTCTGACCGGTCCCGACCCGGTCCGTACGGTCGCCGTTCCCGTCGCTGTCCGCCGGGGCACCGCCGTCCCGACCGAGCCGTAGGGCGTCCGGACGGCAAAGCGGACGTTCGCCGGGAGGATGCGCTCGACCCGGCGCTCCAGATTCGCCCGCTCGCGGTCGAAGGTCCGCTGGCTGGCGAGGACCTCGCCCAGCCGTGTCGTCCCGTTGTGTCTGGCCGGGTCGGTCTGGAGGATGGTCGCCGTGTCCTCGGCGTACGCGGTCAGTTGTGGCCCCCGCGTGTCCGGGGCCGGCGTCGCCAGGGCAAAGCCCAGCGCGACGCCCAAAATCAGGGTCGCACCCAGCGCTACCTCGACCAGCGAGAGGGGGAGCTGTGCCCTAGGCATCGACGGTCACCGACAGCGTCGTCTTGGTCGTCCGGGGCGTCTCGTAGGTTATCGTCACGTCGCCGCTCGCGACCTGCCCCGGCGTCTGGAACTGGATGCGGGTGGTCCTGTACGGCGTCAGGTCGACCGCGAAGGTCCCCCGGAGGCCGCTGTCGTTGTGGAGCCGGATCTGCTCGTTGACCCGCATCGTCCGGACCGCCGCGCCGCCGCCCGGCGTGAACGTGACCGACGCGCTCGTGGCCCGGCGCGGCAGCGTGAGGCGCCTGCTCTCGGGGTCGATACGCCGTGTGTCGGTCCGCTCTACGAGGACGAGGCGGCGAATCGTCGTCCCGGCCGCCGCGTCGCCGGTCGACGCGAGGGTCTCCCCGCCGAGTCCCACGTCGACAGCGTAACTCGCGGTCGCGGGCGTTTCGCTCCTGAGCGTTGCGCCGTCGAACGCGTCGACTCGCGAGCCGTTCAGGACGTTCGCTCGCGCGGCGAGGGGGCCGTCCGCGGCCACGAGGCGCTCGGCCGTCGCCGCGGCGACCCGGCGTTCGTCGGGCGTCCGCTCGGCGCCCGCGATGGCCGAGTCGGCCAGTCCCAGCCCGAGCGCCGTCACCAGCGTCAGCAGGACCAGCGCCGCGGCGACGGCGGGCAGCGTCGTCTGTCCTCGCGTCGGCTCCGCCGAACTCATCCGCGCGCCCCCAGTCTGACGGTCAGGTTACCCTGCGCCCCATCGACGGTGACGACGGTGTCGGCGCCGCTGTCCCACTCCCCGGTGACGTTCCCGACGCGGTCGGGCAGGACCGGTCGCGCGGTCCCACCGATTTCCGCGTCGGGATGCACCAGCAACAGGTGGGTCCCGTTGGCCCGGATGCGGTAGCCGGCCCCGTCTATCGTCGCCGGGATGTCGACCCGACGGCTGGCAGCGGCGGCCCGGCCCGGCGGCGGGACCGCCCGTTCGACCTCGGCGGTCGCCTCCGCCAGCGCTCGCTCGCCCAGCTGTGCCCCAACGGCGCCGCGGTACGCCGGGAGAGAGCCGCCGTACAGCACCGTCGTCAGCAGCGTGATGTACAGCACCACGACCGACAGCGACAGCAGCTTCTCGACGACGGTGCTGAGCCCGCGGTCATCCACCGCCGGTCACCTCCGTGTTCGTCCGGTGGACGACCAGCTGTAGCTCCTGCCGGCCCCGGACGCCAGCGACGACGCTTGGCACACCGTCACCGTCGATGTCCCTCGTGGTCGTCGCCAGTCCGCGCTCGCGCAGTTGTCGGGCCAGTGGCTCGGGCGTGGCCGTCTCGACAGCGACGCGGTAGTCGGCCCGCGGGAGCGCCGTCCGGTCGTGGGTCACGTTGGTCCGCAGTCGAGCCGTGACACCGCCGCTCCCGCTGACGGTCGTCCCGTTCGCGCCCAGCCGGACGGCGCCGACCAGCAGGGTGTCGTTGTCACGTGTGACCGTCACCGGCGGCCCCCGAACCGGCCACGCGTTGCCGGGTGGCCCTCGGGTGATAGCGCCGCCGACGAACCCCACCCGGTTCGCACCCGACGTGTAGACGAGCCCGCCGACGTCGAGTTCCCGTCGGACGCCGCTGGCGTTCAGGATTCGCAGCTGACGGTCCACGGTGGAGAGCTTGCCCTCGCTGAACCGCACGTCGACCCGGTTTGGCCCCGTCCCCTCGACGGGGCGGAGCCCGCTGTCCAGCGCGTTCGCGACGCGGCGCTCGTCGGCCGTCGCCGTCTGGCCGTCGATGACGTCGCCGACGACCGTCGTCAGGCCGCCGAGCGCGACCGTCGTGATACCGAGCAGGAGGACGATACCGACGACGTGGGACTGGCCGCGCACGCTCACAGCAACCCCACCCCCGCGTAGATGCCGTAGGCCGCGAGTACCAGCGCCCCCGAGTGCAGCAACGCCTCGTAGAACCCCCGGCTCGCCGTCCCGGCGAACCAGCCCGATGCCAGCATCGTCGCCTGCGTCACGACGTAAAAGCGATAGCGCTCCCTCGCGGGGTCGATGGCCGTCGGGTCGAAGGCGACGGTCTGGCTTCTCGCGACCGTCGAGAGTTGGGCGAACTCCGAGAGGACGTAGACGTTCATCGCGACGGTGATGCCGACCACGAGCAAGGCGGTGGTCCAGCCGACCGCGACGTACACCAAAAGTGTCGAACGAAGCGACTTTCGCTGGTGATACAGCCGGCCTATCTCGGTCTGTAAGGTCTCGAATACGTCTTCAGCGTCACTGCCCGCGTCGAGCGCGCCGACCACCAGCCCGATGGTCTGTTCGGCCATCGGCGTCCCGACGCGGTCGACGAACTGGTCCAGCGCGGCCGCCCGGCGGTCGTCGGCCGCGTCGCCGGGGCTGTCGGCGAGCGAGAGCGTAAACGATAGCGCCTCGACGTCGGTGGCCAGCGCGCCCAGTTGCACGTCCTCGGCGACCCGGCGAACGGCTGCGGGGAACGGTCGCCCCAGCGCGACGTGGCCGGCGACGGCGTGGACGAAGTCCTGTATCTCCCGGTCTTTCGCGTCGTCGCGGCGAGCGCGCCCCACCGCGACCAGCCCGACGGGGAGGCTGACGCCGACGTACGACAGCAAGAGCACGTTCACGGGGCGGTAACCCAGCCACCAGAGTCCACCGGCGAGTGCGCCCCCCAGCGGCAGACAGAGCGTCAGGGCACTGGCGGGATTCGACGTGACCGTCCGGAGGACGCCGACGGCGGTTTCGGGGAGCGAGTAACTCGGCGCGGCGGTGTTGCGCGGCCGCAGGCTCGTGACCACGAACGCGGCGACGAGGCCGGTCGCCAGCACGAACGCGGCGCTGCAGTAGACGACGAGCGAGCGGACGGAGAGAGCGCCCAGCGGCGTCGCGACGGGCTTGGAGAGCCCCGGCGCGAGCACGCCCATCACGGTGACGATGAGGACGACCAGCGCCGGAATCACCAGCAGAACGACGAACAGCTCCGCGAGCAGTTCGAGATAGCCCGTCGCCCGCTCGTGCTGGCGGCTCTGCTCGTGTGACAGCAGGCGCCCCTCCATCTCCAGATACCCCTCCAGCGCGTCGGCGCTCTGGTTGGCGTGTTCGCGGAACTTCAGCAGGAACGGCGCCAGCAGGTCCCGGGAGGGCGTCTCGCTGGCTACCTGTTCGAGTCCGACGTCGAGGCTCCCGGTGAGCGTCCCGCGGTTGAGCGCCCGGCGGAACTCCACCGCCGTCTCCCCGTAGGCGTCCTGTTCGGCGACGGCCCGCAGCATCTCCGTCCGGTCGTGGGTCCCCGAGGCGAGCACGCGGAGGTATCTGACGGCGCCGGGCAGCGTCGTCGCGATGTCGGCCTGACGGGCCTGGGCGACCCACGAGAGGTAGCGGTTGCCAAGCGCCAGGACGAGCCACCGGGAGCCGACCCCGACAGCGAGCGACAGCACGAGCGTCGCGACCAGCCGGGAGACGGGCGGGAGCGCCAGCCGGTTGAGGACCGGAACGGCCTGTCCCAGCGCCGCGGTGAGGCGGTCGAACGTACTCGCCGGCAGCGCCAGTGCCAGCGCGCCGGTCGCCAGACTCGCGCCGACGAGCGCGAGCCACGCCAGCCCGTACACCCGCGCGAGATACAGCCCGAACCCGGTGTCGGGATGGGCCGCCCGGTAGCGCTCCCTGGTCGTGGTGTGGCGGTCGTCGTCGGTGTGGTGGGCGAAGAGCGCGTACAGCCCCCGGTCGAGCAGTCCGAGACTCCGCCCCTCAGTCGTCACCGGTCTCTACCTCCAGATGTAGTGGGTCGGTCTCGCGCGCCTGCCGACGGAGTCGCTCGACCGTCGCTGCCTCGTTGGTCTCCAGGTCGGCGAGGACGCCGAACAGCTCCTCGAAGTCGGTGAGGTCCTCTCTGACGAGGTACTTGACGTATCTGTGACGGCGGTGGAACGTCTCTTCGACGGTCTCGACCGGCTCGTCCCGGAGCGACGACAAGCGGTCGAAGATAGCCGTCTCGACGCGACGGCGGTCGTCGCCAAGTTGCGGGTGGTCGTAGGCCAGGTCGAACGAACCGTCGGGGCGGTGCCGACAGAGCGTGTTGTAGTGAATCCGCTCGCCGTCTTTCTCGATGGTTCCGCCGCGGTCCCCCTCCGGCGGCTCGCGGGGAAACTCGACGACCTCGCCGACGTAGCGCTCGCCGCCGACGTGACGGGGGAAGACGACGAGGTCGATTTCGGCCAACAGGTAGGTCGGGACGCCTTTCTCGATGATGCGGTTGACGAGCGTCTCCACGTCGGCCGCGTGGGTGGTACCCAGTACTCCGTGGCCGGTGTTCAACGTCTCGGCGAACGTCTCGAAGGAGGCCTGGGTGTTTATCTCGGCGATGACCTCCACGTCGGGGTTCAGGTAGTTACACTGGGTCATGAGGTCGGCCATCGTCACGCGCCGGTGGTCGCGCTCGTGGTCCCGCGTCGTGAGCGAGACGCCCGTCTCGTGTGGAATCCTGACCTCACGGGACCCCTCGTCGATGCTGATGGGGCGGTCCCGATACGGGATGAACGGCATGTGGGCGTTCATGAGAGTCGTCTTACCGGCGCCGGTCGGCCCGGAGAAGAGGACGACGCCGTGGGACTCGTACAGCAGCCAGAGTAGTGCGACCAGTTCCGTCGGCATCGAGTCCCGTTGCACGAGGTCGACTGGTGTCATCGCGTCGGTCGACTGTTTCCGGATGGAGATGTGGGGGCCGTCCTCGCTGATGGTCGGGAGCGCGACCGCACACCGAATGGTCTCCTCGGCGTCGTGGATACCCTCGCCCTCGGGGTCGATGTTGACCTTCGCGCTCGGGTTCGAGGCGTTGAGTTCGGTGCCGTCGTCGGCCGCTAGCTGGGTGACGACGTTGACGAACGCCGACTCGTCCTCGAAGGATAGATTCGTCGGGACGCGGCCGTCGTGGCCCAGATCCGCCCTCGGCAGCACCTTCACCCGCTCGCCGACGCGGTTGGCCTCGATGTCTTCGAGCGTGTGGTCCCGAACCGGCACGGTGAGCTTGCCGTGGCCGACCAGGTCCCGCAGCACGTAGTACAGCAGGTCGTCGAGTCGGTCGTCGGCAAAGCGCTGGTCCAGCGGCGGCACCGCGAGGTCCAGTTCGGCCAGGGCCGATCGGACCCGGTAGGCCACCGCCTCGACCCACTCGGTCGTGTTGCGGACCGTCAGCTGCCGGGCGAGCAGGGAACTGGCCCGCTCGCGGACGAACGCCACGCGGTCCTCGACCACCCCCTCGACGCTGGTCTCCCAGACACGCTCCTTGCAGGCCGCGATGAGCTCCTCGTCGCCCGGCAGCAGGTCCGGTTCGCGGACGGCGTACTTCGTCGTGAACGGGTCGCTGCCAAGCAGGTGTTCGCGGTAGACGACGACCGGTATCTCGAACCCCTGGAAGGTGACGGTGTGGCGCCCGACGCGCTCGCTGGCGAACCGTTCGATGTAGTCGGGGTCGTCCAGGCTCGTCGTCGCCGGGGCGTAGTCCTCCGTGTGGACGACGACGCTGTCGTCGGTCACGTCGGCGACGTCGATACGCTCGTCGAGCGCGTAGGGGGTCAACTCCCCGAGGCAGGCAAGCGAGCGGAGCGCGTGGTAGGCGACCCGTCGCCGGGCCGCGGGCGAGCAGTCGACCAGCCGGTCGATGACCCGCCGGTGTTTCGGGTCGAACCCGCGCTCCATCCGTTCGATGGCGCCCTCCCGCGTGCGCGGCCGCTCTATGTTTGCCCCGTCGAAGTGCGATTCGACGGTCGCCAGCGCCTCGCGGTCGCTCGCGGAGAGCACCGGTTCGCGGACCTCGTACTGAAACTCGTCGGCCTGGCGCACGGTGACGACGACGCCCGGATGTATCTCGTCCTGTTCGCGCACGTCGGGCGCGTACCACGCGTCGGGGTCGTCCGGCGGGACCGGCGCTGGGACCTGTGAGTGCCGGTTCCCGGCTCCTCGTGCACTCATCGAACGGATTTGGGCGCCCGAAAGTATTTAAAATTTTGCAGTAGGGACGAGAATTAAATCGGCAGTGTTCCGTTCATGGCCGACAGCGCTTGAGCGGATGGTAACGAGCGCCACTCGCTGAGCGAAGAGGCGACTACATTCAGCGATACGACGGGTTCGTACTATCAGTATCACAGCAAAGTGACTCTTCCAAAAGGCTGAAGAGAGACAACACGAACCGTAAATCAATGCGCACTGGCACAATCGTGGCTGTTGGCTTCCTCGTCGTCCTGGCGTCCGTCGCCGGAGTCGGGCTGATACTCGGAACCGGCTCGGGCGACCAGGGGCAATCGGGGGCCGCGGCGCCCACGGCGACCGACGGTCAGGCGGCGTCGACGGAGCCCGGACCGGAAGCGACCCCAATCGCACCGGAGACAGCGACACCGGCGCCGACACAGCCGACCGCGACGCCGTCGCCCGAGGACGACCAGTCGGATTCGGCCAGGGTGAACCGGTCGCAACTGGTCACGGCCATCGAGACCGAACTCAACGCGGACCGGTCGTTCAACAACAAGTTCAGCACCGACTCCACGACGGCCGCCCGACTCGCCAGCATGGCACAGGCCCACAGTCAGGACATGGCGGACCAGCAGTTCCTCTCACACAACGTGGGCAACGGGAACAGCGAAGCCCGGTACAAGCGCAACGACCTGTACGGTCAGTGTGAGTTCCAGAAGGATAACTACATCGTCGACGCCAGCAACAACCAGCTCGAAGTCATCGGCCGCGTGAGTGTCGGCGCCTACGCGAACGGGGGCGCAGGGACCCTCGAAGAGCGGCTCGCCGACGCGCTGGTCTCGGACTGGAAAACCACGCCGCGGTACGACGAGCGCATCTCCTACGAGAACGCGGACGCTGTCGGTGTCGGTGTCGCGGTCTCCAGTGACGGCGACCTCTACGCCACGGCGGACCTCTGCTGAGCGGGTCCGGGGCTCGTCGGCACGTCTTGGTTTCTGGTGGTCCGCACCGTCGAAGCGTTCGGTCTACGGCTTCGGCCGTGGGCGGCCCGACGCCGGACCCGTCTCAGTACGTCTCGGTGCGCCGATAGGCAGTCGACGTATCGGCCCGCGTCCGAACTGACGCGGCGTCTGGCGCGAGCAGGCGACCCCCCAGAGCAGTCGCCACCCGGGCCGGATGACTCCGGGTGGACGCGTCTCGGCAGTGTCGCCGACGCTGGTCCTGTACGGTTGGTTTCCACGTTTCCGTCGACGCGTTCACTGACAGGCCCTCGACCGACGCCGTGAGCCACCTGTGCTCCGCTCCCGTCCCTTCGATATGGTAAAGCGGACAGCGAACGTGTACTCGTCAGCTGCCACAGTGTGACGACGGTGCGGCGCTGCCGGTCTGTCGGTCAGTTCGAGGAGATATCGTACGTATCTTCGACCGGCGTCCCGTCATCGTACGTGACGACGAGGGTGTACGTCCCGGGAGCCAGACTGTTCTCGGAGACGTTCAGCCCGATTTGCTGGAAGGTCCCGTCGTCGTCTACCGTCACCGGGACGGTACCCTGGAATACCGTGGCGGTGTCGTTCTCCAGACGGACGTCTATACTCGTGTCCGTGCGGCCGTCGAAGCCGCTGGTGTTCCCTCGGAAGTTTATCTTCGCTTGCTGCCCATCTGCATAGGTGAACGACACGTTCTCCAGTTGTGGGTCAGTCGCAGAGCCGGACTCGAACGTGTCGCTTGCGGTCGACTCGTTGTAACGTACCGTGACCTCGTACGGTCCGTCCGTGCCATTGGGGTCGAAGGGGACGGTGAACGCGAACGTCCCGTCCGATGCGACCGTCACGTCCTTCGATTCGATACTGTTCAGCGATGTGCCGTCCCACGCGCTGAAGTCGATACTCATGTTGACAGTCCGGTTCGTGACACCGGTCACTGCCCCGTCGAGTTGGAACGAGTCCGTCTGGCCGTCGACTGTCTCCTGCGCGCTGACGCTCTCGATAGAGCCGCCCGCTGTGCTCTCGCTCGCCGACGACGTGTCGTCACTCTCGTTACCCGCCGTCGAGGACGCGGTGTCGTTGCCCGCCGTCGAGGACGCGGTGTCGTTACCCGCCGTCGAGGACGCGGTGTCGTTCTCGGACGCCCCGCTCGTCGCCTCGGCACTATCGGTGCCGTCCTCGACGGTAAAGGACGCGTTCTTGCTGGTGCCGCCGTACTCCACGGTCGCGATGTAGTCACCCGGGGCGAGGCTGGTCACGTTACCGTCTGGCCGGACGGTGAAGTCGAACGCACCGGAGCTGTTGAGCTGGCGCTTCTTAGAGCTGTTGTGGAGTACCGTCTCGTTCTCGTGGACGACGGTGACGGTGAGCGTCTCGTTCGTCTCGCTCAGGCCGTTGATGGCGCCCGTGATACGTATCTCCTGTGAGCCGTTCCCGGCCACGTCCGCGTCGACGCCACCGAGTGACGGCCCACAGCTGTCGACGAACGGGGGGCTCCCGACGCCCGGAAGTGCCATCCCGAGCCCGAGACAGCTCCCGTAGATGGCGGCGAGGACGAGTGCGACACCGATACCGCCAAACAGCGCCGCTCCCACGAGGCCGGATATGGGGTCGTTGTCGTCCTCAGTCCCGTACTCGGAGTCGAACGCCGACCGCCGTCGCTCGCGGAGCGACTCGACCTTCTGTTCGGTGTCGCCCAGCAGTTCGAGCCCGAAGTAGTCGCCCTTCTCGATGACGAGGTCGTACGCCGACAGCGACCGGCCGGTGGCGTTGTCGCTCACGGCGATCTTGCTCACGCCGTCGTTGCTGAACAGTTGGCTGAACAGGCCGTACGCTTCGCTGTAGCTCCCGACCCCGACCCGGGCGGACTCGAAGTTCGAGAGCAGCGAGCGGACGTCGTCGAGGTCCGAACTCTCGGGCGCTCGCCCGGACTCGGACGACCCCAGGAGTTCGAAGAACCGCGTGTCCTCGTTCTCGGTGTCCAGAATCATCCCGTACTCCCCCTCGATACGGCGCTTTACCTCCTGGTAGAGGCCGTTCATCTCCGAGCGGCTCCGGTAGGAGTACTTGGCGTAGTACTGTTCGGAGCGGGCGGTCTCGTTGTCCTTGGCCCGGAAGAAGCAGAACATCTCCGTTCTGCCCGCGTCGACGGCGAGGCGCACGCCGTCGAAGAAGAAGTCTTTCACCTGCTGGCTCTCGCCCGCCCCACCCCGGATAGGGCGCCCCTGCGAATCGTAAATCCGTAACTCTGCCATCGTTATATCCTCCCCAGTCGTTCTAGTAGGCTCTCGAACCCGACCGTCAGCGCGTTCCCCTGTTGGTCACGCATCGGGACGATGTTGCCCTGTTCGTCGACCTTCGTCTGGTAGTAGACGGGGTGAATCCGCGCGTCGCCGACCTGCGTCACGAGGCCGTTGATGTTCTGGTTCTGACGGAGCCGCTGGTTGACGTAGTCGGTGAACTCCTCGTAGTACTGGTGCGGTTCGAGCTGGTTTTCCTCCTCGAACTCCTCGGCCAGGTGGTCGGCCTTCGTCGCGACCAGCAGCGCGTTCTTGTCCCCGGCGGCCTGCAGGATACTGAAGTACGGGGATATCTCCAGTGGCTCGTTGTTCACGAACCGCTCGCAGTCGATGATGATGACCAGCGTGTCCGCCCGGTCGACCCCCTCTCTGAGCCGTTCGAGGGTCGTGTCCATGTCCTCCTCGTCTATCGCGCCCGAGAGCGCGTCCGGGAGGCGTTCGAGGTACTCACCGGCGTAGTCCGCGCCGGCCAGCGAGATGTTGGTCGGGAACACCGAGCCGTGGACGAACTGGAACCGGAGGTCGTTGAGTTCGCCACGACCGGTCGCACCGATCATCCACCCGCTCTGTTGCCGGTCGAACTCGTCCATCATCTCCATCAGGTCCTGACTCGGGTTGAGCGGCGTGGCGTTCTCGGTGGATTTCGCCCGCTGGTTCGCCTCCTGGAACGCGCCGGCGAGGAACAGGCTCTTGCCCGAGGCCTTCGGACCGATGATGAAGAAGTCCTTGTCGGCGTCGTACTGGATGAACCGGTTGACGACGAACAGGAACAGCCCGGTCGTGACGGTGTTTTGAATCAGCCCCTCCTGGTTGAGACCGAAGCTGACTCCCTCTATCTCCCGGATTCCGACACCGCTCGCACCCACGTTGAAGATGTCGGGATAGACGATGTGGAGTTCCAGGAAGGTGAGCGCGGTCACGAGGAACAGCAACACGTAGACGCCTTCGGACGCACGTCGGAACTCCAGCAACTGGAGCGTCTCGAAGTTCAGTAGCTTCTGCCCGCCGCCCATGACCAGCCCGACGAGCAGTCCGCCGACGAACCACAGCGAACTCGCCGCCGCGTCGCCCAGCCCCGGGCCGAGCCCCTGTGACGTGATCACGACGAGCGAGACGAGCACGCCAATCCACAGCAGCGCCGCTTGTACCCGCTTCTTCCGGTCGATGGACATCAGTATCAACAGCCCGATGAAGACGCCGAAGGCGGCCACGCTCACCTGCGTGAGCGTGATACCGGCCAGCAACCGGAGTCTGAGCAGCGACCGGACGAGGTTCGCCTCTTGATACCCACGCGTCACCATGCCCGCCACGGGGAGGCTCAGTCCCAGGATGAGGACGAAATAGCCCAGCAGGTACGCCTTCTCCCGGTTGTCTCCGAGCCACTCGATTGCGTTAGCCATCGTTGGAGGTGTGGTCTATCTGCTCGATGTAGTTCGTCAGCAGGTCGTCGACGATTTCGGGTTCGTCACGGAGATAGAACGCCACGTCGTCGTCGTTCTCCATGTTCAACGTGTCCTTCCGACGGATGTAGTGGCCCTCTTCCAGTTCGTAGCTGTGGTGGATGAGGATGCTGTCGTTCGACTCCTCCTTCTGTCTGTACCCGGCGAAGTAGCCGTCCGGCTGGACGACTTTCCGGATGTTGTCGAGGAAGACCCCGCTGATGAACACCGAGAGGCCGATGTCCCACGGCCCGCCGGTGTCGCGCTGCCAGCTGGTGTAGGGGCTCTCGACCGACTTCCCGCTCGCGCCGAGGTTGTACGCGTTGCCGAAGGTCTCCTTGAAATCGAGGACCTCGCTCGGTAACTGGTCGATGGCCCGACTGAGGATGGCGACCCTGACTTTCGTCTCGTCGTAGCGGCTCCGGCCCTTGCTCAGTTTCCGGCGCTGCAACCCGGAGTACTGCTGGTTGCGCGCGTTCTTCGCGAGCTCTTCGAGTCCGTTCTGGATGCGCTGTTTCTCCGCCTGGCTGGTGGAGATATCGCTCTCGGCGATGTCGTCGTTGCCCGTCGCCCGGAACACGTCGTTTGGCTTTATCTGCTTGATGTAGACGTAGTCGTCGTCCGCTCGCGCGGGCGCCTCGGCCTCCTCCTCGTAGCTGCTCTGTTGTTTCGCGAACTCGGCCAGCCGGTCCGTCCACTGGTCGTGACGGCTGCTGAGGCTCTGGAACAGCTCGATAGCCGGTTCGTAGAGGGCGATTGTCTCTTCGATGTCCGCCAGTTCGGCTTCCAGTTCCGCCTTCTGGTTCTCCAGGTCGTCGGTCTCGCCGACGTCGTCCCAGAAGGCCTCTTCCGCGATGGGGCGCAGTTGGTCGATGGTCGTCTCGGTCCCCAGCTTCGACCGTAGCTGGCGGACTTTCTTCTGGTCGATGTCGTCGACGCGGTCGGCCAGTGCCGAGACGATGGTCTCCTCGTAGGCCTCTTGCTGGTCGGTGACGTCGCGGAGCAGGCTCTGGGCGTCGAAGGTGACTTCGGCGGTGAAATCGCCGGTCGGCGGACCGACGCTGAAGATATCCCGGTCGCCGAGCTTGTTCGTCTGCACCCGGAAGTCCTTGTGTCCCTGTTCTTGCTCTTCCTTCGTCGAACTCTCCCACGGGGTGAGGCTCTCGATGGTGCTCTCCTCGCGGTTCATCTTGATGAACGCGGTCCGGGCCCGCCGCAGTTCGGTCAGCGAGGACTCCACCTCGCGTCGGGTCTCGTCGAAGGGCACACCGGCCGCGTCGAACAGCCGCGTGAGCTCTTCCAGCGACTGTGAAATCTCACCGGCCTGGACGCCCTCGACCTCCTCCGGCGACTCTGCGTTGATGACCCGGTTGCAGAACCGTTCGAGCTCGTTGCGGAGCTGTCGCAGTTCGCTCTCGATGCCGTCCCTGTCGCAGTTCCGAAGCTGTTCGAGGGGCGGCTCGACCGTCTCCTCCCAGTCGCCGAGGAGTCGCTGGACCTCGTCTTCCATCTCCTCGCGGAGCGCTTCGAGTTCGGACTCCGTGCTCTCGAGGTTGGTTTTCACGCGCGTGCGCTGGGATTTGAGGTCCTCGAGCTTGCTCTCCAGCCGGTTCAGCTTCACCCCCGGCCCCGAGGTATCACCGCTCGGCGTGATGAGGAACTCGAGCGCGTTCCGGATGCGGTTGTCGTCGACGGCCTTGCGGCGTTCGAGAATCGACTTGCGGCGCGCGAGCAGTTGCAGTTCGTGTTCGAGCAAGGAGGCGAGGTGTTCGTCGATGTTGTCGACGAACGTCCCGACCCCGTCGCCCGACGTGTCGACGGTCCGTATCGACGTGTCGATGAGGGAAATCTGGTCGACCAGCTGCGTGCTCTCCTCTTTCGCGTCGGCGATTATCTCGCTGAAGATGGACACCGACTCGTAGTTGAGTTCGGTGAACAGTTCGAACTCCAGTAAGTCTTCGACCTGTTCGAGCCGGTCGCGGAGGTTGGCCTCGTCCAGTTCGGTGACGCCGGGTTCGACGTCGTCGGTGTAGTGTTTCGCGAGGAACCGGTCGACGGAGTCGTATATCTCCTCCTCCCGTTCGAGCCCCTCCTCTTTCGTGTTGAGCATCTCGCGGATGGTCCCGCGAGCCTCGTTTATCGCCTCGACGCGGTACCTGAGCGCCTGCGGGATGCCGATGGTGAAGGGCGCGTACCGCGGCGTGTTGGCGAAGGGGTCCTCGAGGTTCTGCGTGTTGTAGTAGGAGGTTATCAGGTACGTTATCGCCTGGTCGAGCTCTTCGAGGAACTGGTCCGTCTGGATGCGGTCGCCCGTCTTGCCGCCCCAGCCCGTCGGGTCTATCGGGACGAGTATCATGTCCTTGAACAGGTTGTCCCCGGCCAGGCTGGCGTACTCCAGTTCCGACAGCGCGGCGAAAGCGTTCGTCGACTCCTCGATACCCTCCGTGTGGTTCGGCAGGATGCCGAAAAGCGAGACCTCCGCGGTCCGCTGGCGCTTCTTCAGGTGCTGGACGAGGTCCAGGAGGATTCCGGACCCGGTGCCACCGCCCAGGCCGGCCAGCACCGCGACCTTGCCTTTCTGTGGCAGGTCGATGTAGGACGTAATCGAGTCGTCCTCGGCGTACGCTTTGTAGTAGATAGCTTTCCCCAGCCCGCGCTTCCTGACGACGCCCTTTGCGAAGTCGAGGTTCTCGTTGATGTCGTCGTTCTCGAGCCACCAGTTCGCGGCGTCCATCCCGTTGCCGTTGGCGATACGCGGTATCGCGTTGTCACCCAGCAGGTCGATACTGGAACTCAGCTGGATGTTCTCGTTGATGAGTTTGTAGTCGACCGTGATTGAGCCGGTGCGCCCGGCGTTGGGGTCGCGCAGCTCTGCCTCCATCTCGTCGATGCGCTCGCGAATCTCCGCGATTCGCTGCTTGTCCTGGTTCTCCTCGCCCTCGGCGCTGTCGATCATGGTGACCGTCAGCGACTGTGGGTTGGGACGGGGTTCGAGAATCCCCTCCAGAATCCACTCGGTCTCGAGAATTGTGAAGCCGATCTCTTTTCCTGCACCGCCTATAGTAAAGATTCTATCTGGGAAATTCATTGGTCAGATTTTACTATCTTATTTCTGCTACTATTATCACTTATAGCTTCTGTAATCGGTGATTAGGTTGTCTATACTATATTCGCATACGTATTATCACGTATTAAACGCCTGCTATACACAGGTAACGGGCCATTAAACGATGGAGATGCAGCACGGCTTGCCGGAAGCACGACTTCGGAACGCGCCGGCGCCTCGCGGGCGAACAGCCACCGCCGCCGACGGTACTTCGCGGGACGCCCGTCGACTGGCAACCGTCGACGACGGCGGTACGGACCGGCCCAGTCGGCAGTAGCTTTTAGCCGCCCGCTGTGCCACTGGGGGACGTATGTCAACACCCGGTGAATTCGAGGCGTTCGGTGGCCGACACGTTCCGGAACCGCTCGAAGAACCGCTGGCCGAACTGGCGGGCGCGTTCGACGAACTGAAAGACGACGAGGCGTTCCAGGAGGAGTTCGAATACCTCCTCGAACACTTCGCGGGCCGGCCGACGCCGGTGTTCTACGCGGAGACGCTCTCCGAGCGCTACGACGCGGACATCTACTTCAAACACGAGGACCTGCTCCACGGCGGCGCCCACAAACTCAACAACACGCTCGGACAGGCCTTGCTCGCCAAGCGGGCCGGCAAGGAGCGCCTCATCGCGGAGACCGGCGCCGGGCAGCACGGCACCGCGACGGCGATGGTCGGCGCCTTGCTGGACATGGACACGACGGTGTACATGGGCCGAAACGACATCGGCCGCCAGCGGATGAACGTCTTCAGGATGCGCCTGATGGGCGCCGAGGTCGAGTCGGTCACGCGGGGCAACGAGGGGCTGGCCGAGGCCGTCGACGCGGCGATGGAAGACCTCGTCGCGAACACCGAGGAGACCCACTACCTCGTGGGGAGCGCCGTCGGGCCGGACCCGTTCCCGCGGATGGTCCGGGAGTTCCAGTCGGTCATCGGCCGGGAGGCCCGCGAACAGATTCAGGAGCTACACGGCGACCTGCCCGACGCCTGTGTCGCCGCCGTCGGCGGCGGCTCGAACTCCATCGGACTCTTTCACGCGTTCAAGGAGGACGACGTGGCCCTCTACGGGGCCGAGCCGGCCGGCAAAGGGCTGGACTCGGGTCACCACTCGGCGGCGCTCACGGCGACCGAACAGGACGAGCCACAGGTCTTCCAGGGGATGGTGACCAAGAAGATACCCGAGGGGACGGAGAACCACTCCGTCAGCGCCGGCCTGGACTACCCGGCGGTGGGTCCGGAACACGCCGCCCTCCAGTCGCTGGGACGGGCCGAGTACCACGGCATCACCGACGAGGAGGCGCTGGCCGCCTTCCGCGAACTGAGCGAGACGGAAGGCATCATCCCGGCGCTGGAGCCGAGCCACGCCATCGCGCTGGCTATCAAGCTCGCCGAGGAGGACCGCCACGACACCATCCTCGTGAACCTCTGTGGCCGCGGCGACAAGGACATGGAGACCGCAGCCGAGAAGTTCGACCTCGCCCCGTAGATACTGGCCCGTCGGTACCGTATCAGCGAGACGCGAGGACAGCCACACACGACAGCGGGACCGAACCGACCGGCGCTGCCGTCACGCCTCCGCCAGTTGAATCCCGCGGGCGACGACGTAGATGAGGACGATACCCGTCCCGACGGCGAGGACGAACTGGCCGACGACGACGAACAGTGCGCCCAGCACCCCGTTGCTCCCGCCCAGTAAAAAGGCGAGCGCGAAGGGGACGACGGCGAGGGCGGCGAACAGACCGACGAGCTTCCCGAGCGGAATCGCTTCGGCGAGCAACTGATCTCTGTCGAGTTCACCGGTGCCGCGGTCGACGAAGGGAGGGGAGGGCATCACTGGCGATGTCCGCCCCACGTGAAAATATATGTCGATATGACACGACCGGGTCGCGGCCGAAGCGTTTGTCGTCGTGGCGTGCCCCACGCCGGCGTATCCGGCCCGTAGACACGGCCGTCGTCTGTTTCCCCACCTATTCGTGGGTCGGGCTTCGAGTGTCTCTCATGGTCTCCCGCCAAGCCGGACTCCTCCTCGCCGCCCTGGTCGCCCTCGCCGGCGTCTCCGTGGTCGGTGGCGAAGTCGTCGACGCCCCGCCGACACTCACCGTCGAGAACGACGGCGACACCACCTACCGGGTGACGGCGTACACCGTCGAGAGCGTCGAGGACGCCCTGCTCACGAACTTCCGCGTCACGACGCCGGCGGGCGAGAACCGGCTGGTGACGTACTCCCAGCTCGTCTGGCCCGCCGGCTACCGGAACGTGACGGTGACGGACTCGGTTCCGTCACAGCAGGTCACCGTCCCGCCAAACGAGGCTGTCGAGACGGAGATTCGGGTCTGGGAGCCCGGTGACGTGACGATATACATCATCGAAGAGCCGGACGACGAGACACACGTCTGGTCGGACATGAAGGCGTGTACGGAACGCCAGCAGGAACACAGTATCCGACTGCGGGACGGCTACGAGGGCGGCGGGTCGACCTGTGCCTCCGACCTCGATTTGCTCTTTCGCTGACCGGTCAGGGACGCCCGGGTCGCTCGCCGCTCGCCCCCGCCTCGTCGTCGAGATGTCCGAGTACCACGGCGAGCGCGACGGCGTGGACCGTGCCGACGACGGCCGTACTCAGGAAGCCGCCGACGACCGGCACGATCGCCAGCGCCCACGACACTAGCCCGAACACGAGCACCAGCCAGAACAGCGTCGCACCCGTCCCCCGCGAGAGCCGAACGCTCCGAACCAGGGCCGTCGTGACGCCGCTGCCGGCCGCCAGCAGCCCGGGGAGCAAGAACAGGCGCACGGCGACCAGAGCGAGGACGGCGGCGGCCAGGAGCGCGAGCGGGAGACTGGCTAGCTCCACGTCCCGAACTGGCAGGAGTCCCCCGAACGCGAGCATCGCACCCAGGCCGGCGACGTACCGGCCGAACGACGCCGCGGTCCGGTCGGCGGACAGCGACCGTGTTATCGTCAGCCAGCCGGCGGTGCCGACGGCGAGGGCCACGACTGCTTCGAGGGTCAGCCCGCCGACCAGATACGGGAGCCGCAGGTCGAGAAACGCCCCGAGGTGCCGGCTGGTTCGCGCCGTCCCGCTCGGGAACAGGGCGTACTGCACACTGACGGTGTCGCCGACCCACGCCGGCTGGGCGACCGGTAGCGGGTCCCGCAGCCGGAGCCAGTCGGCGAGCGCGACGACGACTCCGGCGACGGTAAACGGGACACAGCGCGCCGGCGCCGCGCGGAGTCGGCGGCCCACCGCCCGCAGCACGCCGGTCGGGGACAGTCGCTCGCGGGCCCCACCGGCGGTCGAACCCGCGCCGTCGACGCTCACGCTTCCTCCAGTGCGAGTATCGCTCGGCGGTTCGCGGCGTAGAGTCGCCCCCCGGCGACGACCGGGGCCGACAGCGGGACCTGCTCGGGTTCGTACGTGAACCGCCGCTGGCCGGTGTCGGCGTCGAAGGCGACGAGTTCGTAGTACGACCGGACGGCGTAGACGACACCGTCGCCGACGACCGGCGCCCCGTTCCCGCTGAACGGGACGCGCCACGCCCGCTCGCCGGTCGCGAGGTCGACGGCGTCGAGCGTGCCGTCCTCGGTCGGGGCGACCACTAGCCCGTCCGCGACCGCGGGCGCGCTCTCGGTCACGTTGCCGCCGTGGCCGTAGCGCCACCGGGTCGAGCCGTCGGCGGGGTCGAGCGACCAGACGGACTCGCGGGAGAGCACGACGAGGCCGTCCTCGGTCGCGACCGGAGCCAGCAGCATCTGTTCGTCCAGTTCGCAGTGCCACTGACGGGTCCCGCTCGCGAGGTCGTACGCGGCCACCCGGTAGGGCCACGCCGTCGTGTAGACGACGCCCTCTCGGACCGCAGGGCGGGTAAAGGAGACGCTGGCCTCGTCGTCGGTCGGCGTGCGCTGCCAGCGGACCTCGCCGTCGTCGGCGTCGAGCGCGAGTAGCGACGCCCGGTCGGGCGTCGGCGTGACGACGGTGCCGCCCGCGGCGACCGGCGTCGGTCGCTCGCCGGACATCGAGGCGAACGGGTCACGATGGTCGGGGGTCGGGGCGGTCCAGCGCTCGGTGCCGACCGCACCCACGACGGGGAGCCGGAGACCGCCAGTGCTGTTGAGTCCCGTAATCTCCGACCCCGACAGGACGGCGAGGGTGTCGGAGTTGTACACCGACGCCCGCGCCCGGGCCGGGCTGGCGTCGTAGGGGCCGGGAGCGCCAAAGCGGCGGTCGCCCGTCTCGGGGTCGAGCGCGAGTAGCCCCTCGCCGGCGACGTAGAGCGTCCCACCGCACAGTATCGGCTCGCTCGTCCCGCTGAACCAGGGTGTCCGCTCGTGGCGCCACGCGAGTGAAACGCCGTCTTTCGGTCCCGCTTCGGTGGTGTGTGCCGTCCCGGCTGGGTCGTGTCTGGACATCGGCCACGGGGACGGGGCCGACGTGTCGGTATCGGCTCCGCTCGACGTGGCCGCGGCGGCGCTCGCACCGACGAGACCGGCGCTGGCCGCGTAGAGCAGTTGACGTCTGGAGGGCATCGACCGTACTGTTCGCCGACGGCATGATAGTTTTTGATATCGGTGCGGGAAGCGACTGCTGACAGTCTGGCGTCCCGACACCGGGGCCGGTTCGGCGGTCCGTTCACCGTCGGACCACAGATACGCGCGAGGAGAGCGACACCGAGCAGGAGCCCGGCTACCGACTGAGCCCGGGTGTGCGCGCCGGCCCGGGTGAGGACCATGCCTGTGGCGAGTACTGCGAGCGGCGCGAACCGCCGGTCGACGTAGCGCAGGTAGCCCGCGGGGACCTCCGCGTAGAGGCCGTGCGTCGAGATGTCCCAGAACGGCGTGATAAGGGGGTGCGGGCTGTCACGCCGACGTTTCCGCTGTCGATGCCGCCGCATCGACCCCCCGTCCCCCGGCGCGCCCCACGCGACGGCGGGACGGCCGTCGAATTCGGCGGTGAGTTCGCGGTCGTCAGCCCTCGCTGCGCTCGCCGACCTGCACTAGCTGCTTGCCGATGTTCTCGCCCTCGAACAGCCCGAGGAAGGCGTCGGGGGCGTTCTCCAGCCCCTCGACGACGCTCTCCTCGTAGCGCAGGTCACCGGCCTGGATGAACCCGCCGAGCCGTTCGAGTGCGTGGCCCCAGCGGTCCTGGTAGTCGCCGACGAGGAAGCCCCGGACCGTCGCGCGGGTCTGGATGAGCTGGGCGAGCTTCCGGGGTCCCGTGGGCTGTTCGGTCGCGTTGTACTGGGATATCTGGCCACAGACCGCGACGCGGGCGTCCCGGTTCAGCTGCCCCCAGACGGCGTCGGTGACGGGGCCGCCGACGTTGTCGAAGTAGCGGTCGACGCCGTCGGGACAGGTTTCGGCGAACGCCGCTTCCAGGTCGTCGGTCGTCTTGTAGTTCACCGCCGCGTCGAAGCCCAGGTCCTCGGTGAGCCAGTCACACTTCTCGTCGCTGCCGGCGACGCCGACGACGCGGGCGCCGGCCATCGAGGCGACCTGCCCGGCGACGGAGCCGACGGCGCCGGCGGCCCCCGAGACCACCACGGTGTCGCCGGGGTCTGGGTCGGCCACGTCGGTCATCCCGAAGTAGGCGGTGATGCCGGGCATGCCGAGCACGCCGAGCGCGGTCGAGACGGGCGCCAGGTCGGGGTCGACCTGCCGAAGCTCCTCGCCGTGGGCAACGGCGTGGTCGGCCCACAGCAGGTTCCCGGTGGCGACGTCGCCGGGCTCGAAGCCGTCGTGGTTCGACTCGACGACTTCGCCGACGACGCCGGCCTGCATCGGCTCGTCCAGCCCCCACGGTTCGGCGTAGGACTCGGCGTCGCGCATCCGCCCGCGCATGTACGGGTCAACGGAGAGATACAGCGTCCGGACCAGCACCTCTCCGGGGCCGGGCTCGGGTCGGTCGACGGTCACCAGTTCGAAGTTCTCCTCGGTCGGTTCGCCGGTCGGGCGGCTCGCGAGTCGCCACTGTCTGGTCTGGTCGTCGGTCACACTGGGAGGTCGGGTTCGCGAGGGGTCAACGTTGGGACTCGTCGGCGCCGGCCGCCGGCGTCGCGCCGCCGTCTCGGGGCGCTCCCGTCAGTGAGCCGCCACAGCGGCTCTTCGCTGCCGTAACTACGTTCATACAACGGCGAACCGAGAGAATTATACTGCCGACTGTCGATACAGTGGTCGATAGCCGATGTCGGAACCCGACGGCCGCCGGCGTGGTAGCGACCGCGTCGTCGACCGGCGCGGCTTGCTGAAGCTACTGGCGCTGCCGGTAGCCGCGACGCCGCTCGCGGCGCTGCTTGTCGCCGGTCGCGAGGACGACGACGCGGTCCCGAACTGGCTGGAGTACGCCGCCTCGCCGCGGGTCCGCTGGGTCACCGAGGAGCGCTACGGGGCGCCGCCGGGCGTCGGCGACGGACGGGTCTACGTCGGCGACCCCGAGGGCGTCGTCCACGCGCTGGCGACGGCCGACGGGAGCGAGCGGTGGACGGTCGACACGGGTCTCGGTCGCGAGGGCTCCGTCCTCGCGGCGCCGACCGTAGCTGGCGACACCGTCTACGTCGCGGCCCGGAACGGGACGCTGTTGGCCCTCGACCCCGGGGGCGCCGAGCGCTGGGGCGTCGAGACCGGCGGGCAGGTCGCCCTCGCGCCCGTCGTCTCCGACGACACCGTCTACGTCGCGAGCGGGCGGACGCTGCTCGCGCTTGACCGCTCGGACGGGGCGGAGCGCTGGCGTTTCGACACCGGCCGCGATATCGCGCTCACCGGCCCGCCAGCGGTTGCGGACGGGACCGTCTACGTCGGGAGCGACGAGACGCTGTCCGCGCTGTCGGCGGCCGACGGGACCGAGCGCTGGACACGGCGCAGCCGCGGGGGGCTGAGTTCGGGCCCGACGGTGACCGGTGGCACCGTCTACGTTGGGCGTGGGAGCGACGTCCACGCCCTGTCGGCGGCCGACGGGACCGAGCGCTGGGTCACCGAGGACGTGTCCGCCACCGAGCGGCCGGCAGTCGCCGACGGGCGGGTCTACGTGACGTCGCTCGGCGGCCCGCTGGTCGCGCTGAACGCGGCCGACGGGCGCGTCGAGTGGCGGTTCGACGCCGCCGAGGCGATGTGGACGCCGCCGGTGGTCGCGGACGGGACCGTCTACGTCGGGGCCGGCGACACGGACCGCGTCCACGCAGTCGACGGCGCCGACGGGAGCGAGCGCTGGTCGTTCCCGGCCGTCGGCACGCCCGTCGTAGCCGACGGGACGGTGTACGTCGACGCGAAGACCGCGCTGTTCGCGTTGCGGACAGACTGACCGCTCAACAGCGACGCCCCGTTCGCGATGTCGGTTCCGTGCTAGTCGTGTTCGTGCCAGCCGCCGGCGTCGACGACCTCGAACAGGTTGCCCCAGTTCTCGGCCCCCTCGCTCCCGGGGAGTTCGTCACGGAGCTGCTGGAAGTCGGACGGCGGGACCACTTCGGAGACGAGGTCGATGACGACGCGGGCGTGGTAGGCGGCGTCGGCGCGGTCTGTCCCCTCGATGTCGCTGACGCGGGTGAGATACTCCGGCCAGTCGAACCGCTGGCCGTGCTCGTGGACGCCGCCGGTCATGTACCACTTGATCTCGATGGGCAGGGAGGCGGCCAGGTCCGCGGCGTGGCCGGACGGGAGTCGCTCGCCCAGCGGCAACAGCGCCGCCCGAATCGCTCGAAGCGTCTCGCCGGTCCCGGCGAGTTCGAGTCTGTGCTGTGCCGTTCCGGTGAACTCGTCGAAGTTCATGCCCGAAATTGTTGGAGAATTGTAATATAGCTTCGGCCGCCGTCGCCGTCTGGCTCACGCGCCGCCGTCTCCGATTCCGAGCGGCGGATTTTCGACCGCTATCTTCCGTTTCTGACCGCCGATAAGCCGGGCGAATCGCGGCGCAGACGCGGCTAATCCGCCCCTATCTGCCGGAACTGAGACGGTACTTTTGTCGATTCGCTACCAATTCTCGGCCATGTACGACAACGTGTTAGTGCCGACCGACGGGAGCGACCACGCGGACCGGGGCGTCGAGTACGGGATGGACCTCGCGGCGGCGAGTGACGCGACGCTCCACCTCCTCTTCGTCGTCGACGAGTCGGTCTACGGGACGACGCCGGCATTCAGCAGCTACGAGGCGTTCCTCGACGACCTCGGCGACCAGGCCGAGGAGATGACCGAGGACATCGTCGAGGAGGCGACCGAACGCGGCATCGACGCCACCGTCTCGGTCCGGCGCGGCGTCCCCCACGACACCATCTGTCGCTACGCGGAACAGGAGGACATCGACGTCATCGTCATGGGCAAACGCGGCGCGGCGGGTGTCGAACCGCCCCACCTGGGCTCGGTCACGAACCGAGTGCTCCGAGAGGCACCCGTCCCCGTCGTCCCGGTCTGACCCCGGTCTCTATCCCGCGATGGCGTACAGCCGCTCGGCGGGGAAGAACGCCACGTTGTCGCCGACGACCGGCGCGGCACCCCCGGGACTGGTCCGCTGGCGCGTCCCGTAGGTCCACTCGGTGCGCCCGTCGGCGGCGGCCCGACAGGTCAGTTGCCCGCGGCCAAACAGGTAGATGAAGCCGTCGGCGACGACGGGCGTCCCGTCGATACCTATCTCGACGGTGTAGCGGTGCTGGCTGCCGGTGAGACTCAGCGCCGTCAGCCCCCGGTCGGCGACGGCGTAGATGGTGTCGTCGGTCACCGCCGGGGGGTTGGTGACCGCCGGCGACTCCTGGTTGCCGTACGTCTCGACCCCGTTGCTCCACTGTTCTGTCCCGTCGGCACGGTCGAACACGCGGACGGCGGTCCCGGAGCCGACGACCACTCGCTCTCCGGTGACCGTCGCCGGGGCTGTCACGATGCAGTCGGCGGTCCACTCCGTCTCGCCGGTGGCCGCGTCGAACGCCTGGAGCGTGTTCCCGCCCGTGTAGACGGTGCCGTCGGCGACGGCGGGCGTCACCGGGGCGGTGTCGGCGTCGACCGGCGTCTGCCAGTCGAGCGAGCCGTCGGCGGCCGAGAGCGAGTACAGGGTGGCGCTCCCGTCCGCCCTGCCGACGACGTAGACCGTGTCGCCGTCGACGGTGATTCCCGACTGGACCCCCCGGTCGAACGACCACTGCTCGACGCCGGTCGTGGCGGCCAGCCCGACCAGTTCCTCGCCGACGGTCGCCAGGACGAGGTCGTCGGTCACGGCGGTCGGGCCGGCGGCGTTGGTCCCGCGGTACATCGTCGCCCACTGCCGGGAGCCGTCGACGGCGTCGAGGGCGTAGACGAACGTCTCCCCGTCACCGGCCCCGTCGATGCGCCCCTCGGTCAGGTAGAGCCGGCCGTCACGCAGCGACGGCGACCCCATCCGGTGGCTGGGCGTGAATCCCGCCCGCCCGAACTCGAACAGCGACGTGACGGCCCCCGTCGGCCCGGACACGTCCGGTACGGTCCCCGTGTTCGCGGCGTCGTACTGGTACTGCGGGTAGGCGTTCTCGACAGTCTCGGGAAGCTGGAGGCTCGCACCGTCCACCCCCGTCCCAGTCCTGTTCCGGCCGCTGGGCCCGTCACTGGGGCGCAGAAACCCGGGACACCCCGCGAGTATCCCGGTCACGACGCTGCCCGCGGCTGCGAGATACGAGCGTCGTCGGCTGTCCATGTTTCGACAGCCACGTCTATAAATAAAAGCACTTCGACCTGTTCACGACTCGACACGCGATGCGGTAGGCGACACCTACCAAAACTGTCGGCGCGCCTGGGTCGGCCATGTCGTACCCGATTCGGCGGGAGGCAGACGAGACCGACCGACTCCTCGCGCTGAGCGACGGCGTCATCGCCATCGTCATCACGCTGCTCGTGCTCGACCTGACCGTCCCGTCGGTCCCCCGCGACGAGCAACTCGCCCTGTTGCCGGCCGCGATAGCCGAGCAGTGGCCGGAGTTTCTCGGGTTCGTCCTGAGTTTTCTGGTCGTCGGGTTCTACTGGGTGCTCCACCGGCGGACGTTCGTCCACATCGAGCGCCACGACCGCGGGGTGGTCTACCTGAACCTCTGTTTTCTGTTGCTGGTCGCGTTCGTCCCCTACGCGACGAGTCTGTTCACGACGTACCCGGGCCGCTTTGGCACGCCCTTTCTCTCGGTCGTCCTGGCGCTGACGGGCCTCTCGCTCGCCGCCCTCTGGACGTACGCCGACTGGAGCGAGGTCCTCGACGCCGGCCTCCGGTCCCGGACCGTCCAGATACAGGCGGCCCGCTTTCTGGCCTCGCCGGCGGTGTTCGCGCTCGCGGCCGTCGTCGGCTGGTACCTGCCAATCGTGGGGATGGCGACCTGGTTCCTGTTGCTCCCGATAAACGCCGCGTTACAGTCGCGACTCGTGGCCAGCCTCGCGGACTGACTCGCGTTCTTGCGGCTAGCAAAAGTGACAATGGGGCAATAATTAATATCTACTCAGAACGCGTACCGGTACCATGGACCACGAATCGACAGTGCGAGACTCGCTCCGTGACCCGGGGGTCGCGTGGTGGCTCGTCGGTATCGCCGTGCTGGGTGTGCTCGCCTGGGTCGGGGTCAGCTATCTCGGCTGGCTCGTCTTCGGCCTCTTTACGTACTACGTCGCCCGTCCGATAGCCCGACGGGTCCAGTCCCGCGTGGGCTCCCCGACGCTCGCCGCCGGAATCACGCTCGCCTTTATCATCGTCCCCATCGTTCTCTTTATCGCCGCGTTCCTCTCGGTCGCCGTGGGACAGGCGCTCCAGTTGCTCGGCGGCCAGCCCGCCCAGCAACTGCTCGCCAGACTCCCACTCCCGACCCAGACCCTCCCGACCGACCCGGTCCAGGTCGCCGTCGTTCTGGTGCAGGACCCGACGGTCTCGACGGCGCTGGGCCAGTTCGGGGTCGCCGTCGGTGCGGCGGGCGCGACGCTGTTTAACGTCTTCCTGGCGCTCATCTTCGCCTTCTTCCTCCTGACCAGCGGCGACGCGCTGGCCGACTGGTTCCGGGCGAACGTCCTCGGCGCCGACTCGCTGGCCGTCGAGTACCTCCGCCGGGTGGACGACGGGCTCACCTCGGTGTACTTCGGCTACACGCTGACCATCTTCGTCGTCATCGTCCTCGCGGCGATAATCTACACCGTCTTCAACGCGGTGGCGCCGGGGGACCTGACGATTCCACAGGCGGTGTTGCTCGCCGTCGTCACCGGCATCTTCACGCTCATCCCGCTGCTCGGACGCTCCATCGTCTACGCCTTTATCGTCGCCTTGCTCGCGGTGCAGGCGCTTGCCGTCGACGCGACGCTGCTGTGGGTCCCGGTCGCGTTCTTCGCCGTGATGGTGCTCGTCTTCGACAACGTCATCCGGACCTACGTCCGCCCCTACCTCTCCGGGAAGGCCTACCACATGGCCCTCGTGATGTTCGCCTATCTGCTCGGCCCCGCCCTCTTTGGCTGGTACGGCATCTTCATGGGGCCGCTGGTGATGGTGGTGACAGTCGAGTTCATCACCGACATCCTCCCCCGGCTCTCCGGTGTCGCCCCTGGCGGCGCCGACGAGACCGCGGTCGAAGAGGCCGCGGAGCCACCGGTCGAGGGGACCGACACCGCCGACCGCGGCGGCGAGACGCCGTCGGACTGAACGCCGCGGTCCGGGTGACGCGACCGGCGCAGTCGACAGCGACTTTTTCGGCGACTCCGTAGCCCGGTACAGATGTCCACCAGAGCGTCGCTCCGGGAGCTGCTAACGTGTGAGGAGTCGGCGTTCCCGTCCGCTGCCCGGTCGTTTCTGGCGGCCCACGACGGCGACCCGGACCGGGTCGGCCGGGCCGAGGGCGACCTCCCGACGCTCGTCGACCTCCCACAGAGCGCGGTGGCGTCGCTGTCGGCCCACGAGCGGGCCCTGCTCCGGCGGGTGTGGGTGCTCGACGACGCCCCACTGGGTATCACGCTCGCGGGCCCGGTGTACCAGGACAACCCCGTCGTCTACGTCAACCGGACCTTTCGGGCGCTGACGGGCTACTCGCTGTCGGCGGTCCGCGGCGAGAATCTCCGCCTGCTCCAGGGGCCCGACACCGAGCCCGACACCGTCGACGCGCTGTCCGAAGCCGTCGCAATCTGGGAGCCGGTGACCGTGGCGCTGTGGAACTACCGCGCCGACGGCAGTCGCTTTCGCAACCGCGTCTCGCTCGTGCCGACCCGGGACGAGGACGGGATGCTCGCGAACTGGGTCGGGCTACAGGAGCGTGTCGACGGGTAGCTCACCGGTGGCCGTGGCGCTCGTCGGGTATCCCGGCGAGCACGTCGACGAGCGACTTCGCCAGCCCCAGTATCACCGGCCCGACGAACAGCCCGACGAAGCCAAAGAGCGAGACGCCGCCGAAGATGCCAAGCACGAGCACGGCGGCGTTGAGGTCGGTGCCCCGCTGCATCACGAGCGGCCTGACGAGGTTGTCCGAGCCGCTGACGACGACCGAGCCATACACCAGGAGGACGGCGGCGGCCGGGACCCGACCCACGAGGAGGAGGTAGCCCACCGCCGGGAGCCAGACGATGGAGGCGCCGATTATCGGTAGCAACGACAGGAGAAACGTCGCCAGGCCCCAGAAGACGACGTTCTCGATGCCCAGGGCGACGAAGCCGACGGCCGTCAACACCGCCTGCACGCCGGCCACGGCGACGTTGCCGACGACCGCCGCCCACAGCAGCGCGTCCGTGCGCTCGACCAGTCGGTCCGCCGTCGCCGGGTCCAGCGGTGCGGCCCGCCGGAGCCAGCCCAGGAGCCGCTCGCCGTCCCGGAGCAGGTAAAACAGCGCGAACAGGAAGACGACGGTCCCCACGAGAAACCCCGGGATACCACCGAGCACGCCCAGGACGCCGCCGAGGAGGCCGCGAAACCCCATCCGGAGAGCGTCGACCAGCGGGCCGGTGAACCCGTCTAGCTCGGGCATCGGCGCGAGCCACGGCCGGAGCCCCGCCTGGACCGCCGCCGCGTCGGGGAGCGAGGCCGTCCGCGCCACGGCCAGCGCCTGCTCGGCGGCGACGCCGACGACGAGGGCCAGCGGCACGACCGCCACGACCACCGTCGCGAGTATCGTGACGGTGGTGCCGACCGTCGGCCCCAGCCGCGTCGCGAGGCGGCGGTTCACCGGCGCGACGAGATACGCGACCAGCCCGGCCGACAGCAGCGCCTGGAGGAACGGCGCGACGAGGGCCAGCGCCACCGCTCCGACGACGAGAAGCAGCAATCGGAGGAAGGTCGCGCCCCCGTCGGCGCCGCTCATCGGCCGGGTTCGCCGGGGACCGCCTGTTCGACCATCTGTCTGCTCTCTTTCCGGGGACGGGTTTTGTTATCACCCGCTAGCTCGCCGTTGGGCGACCGTACCGCGGGGAAATCCGTGACTAGGCCACGCGCCGAGCGACGAGGTGGGTGACCCGGTGGAGAGACAAAGTTATATCCGTCCGTACGGAGTGGGCTGTGGCAATGAGCGACGGAACCGACAGTAGTGACGACGTGACGGTGTCGATGGAGCTCTCGGGACCGTACGACGACGTGCTGGAGAAGCTCCAGCCGGCCGAGGCGGGCCGCGACTCGCTCGTCCCGGTCGTCGCCGACCTCGAAGTGCTCTTAGAGACGGTCGTCGGCATCGACGGTGGGACCCGAAGCGTCATCGCCGAGGCGCTGCCCGCCGACACCGCCGCCGAGTTCGACCCGGGCGCCGTCGTCGACGCCCTGCAGGTGCTCGAACGCTACGACCTGGTCGTCCTCGACGGTAACACGTGGCGGCCCGGCCCCCGCCTCGACGAGTAGCGACGGCGTTTTGCCCCGCTCGGCCCAGTGTAACCTATGGCGGGTCCCCACGGCGACGAGAGCGACGCGCGGCGGTCACACACCGCGTTCGCTCCGTCGCTGTTGCTGTACTTCGACGCGAGCGTCCTGTACGGGCCCGACAACGCGACTCCGACGTCGGCCGCCGTCGGCTTTCTCGTCGAGAGCGGCGCGACCACCCACGTCGAACGGTCGATGGCGGTCGACGCGTTCGTCTCCAGCGCTCACCTGGAGTACCGGGCGCTGCTCGAGGCGGTGCGGGCGGTCGCGGCGACCGACGAACGGGTCGCTTCGCTGCACGTCCACGGCGACGCCGACGCCGTGATTCGTGCGGTCGACCCCGACCACCCGGCGACGCCGGGCGACCGACTCTGTCGGCGTCGGGTCCGGGCCATCCGCGACGCAGTCGACGGGATTCCGGTCGTCACGTACCGCGTCGTCGACCGCCGGGAGAACGAGCGAGCACACGGACTCGCGCGTGCGGGGCATCGATGAGTTCCGCCTCGCCGGTGGTGAATCCCGCCCCCTAAGTACGCGACGCTGCTCCGTGTCGGTATGCACGTTGGCTCGCGCCGCGCCGTCCTGAACCCCGTGAGCGGCGACGGGGACCACGCCGCCTCCGTCGAGCGACTGCTCTCGGCCCGCGGATTCGCCGTCTCCCGGACCGAGGGACCGGGCGACGCGCTCGAACTGGGCCGGGCGGCCGGCGAGGCGGGCGCCGCCGAGGTCGCCGTCGCGGGCGGCGACGGGACGGTCAACGAAGTGGTCCGGGGGCTGGCCCGGGCCGACCACTTAGACGAGGTCACCCTGTCGGTGGTGCCCGTCGGGACCGCGAACCTGCTGGCGGGCACCATCGGCGTCGGCGACCGCCGGCAGGGCGTCGAGGTGGCCGACACCGGCGAGGTGCGGACCATCGACGTGGGCTTTGCGGGCGCGGAGCCGTTTCTCGTCTCCTGTATCGCCGGCCTCCCCGCCGAGGCCAGCCTGGCGGCCTCAAGCGACCTGAAGGGCCGCTTCGGGACGCTGGCGTTCCTGGTCACCGGCGCCCAGGAAGCCATCGAGTTCGACGGGCTGGACATCTCACTGGAGGTCGTCGGCGAGGACGGCCCCGTCACCTGGTCCGGGTCGGCCACGTGCCTGCTCGTCGGCAACGCCCGGAAGTTCGTCGCACGGGGCGGCCAGGCCGACATGGAAGACGGGTTGCTCGACGTTGCTATCGTCGAGCAGATGCCGACCGGCAACCTCGTCGCCGAGGCCGTCGGCCACCGGCTGCTGGCGACCGACACCGAGGGTGTCACGCACGTCCGCGCGAGGGCGCTGTCCGTCGACGGCCACGGCGAGCCGGTGCGGTTCAGCCGGGACGGCGAGGTCGCCGAACACGAGCAACTCGACATCCGCGTACGGGAACGCACGCTCGACCTCAGGGTCGGCCCGAGCTACGACCCGGACCCGCGGTGAGGGCGACCGCGCGGTCGGCACCGAGACGGCCGCTGTCCAGTTCTATCGGCCACAGCGGACTTTATTACAGTCGGTCGACGCCGGCGCAACCAGAACCTTCAGTATCGCGTGTCCAATGTAGACGGGTATGAACGATTCGCGCTGTCTCGCGCGGCGGACGGCCCTGGTCCGCCCCGCTCTCCGGTCCGTCCGGCCGCCGGCGGAGGTGAGCTAGTTGCCGGCCGCGGTGGACAACGTCGTCCTCGTCACTATCGACTCGCTGCGCCAGGACGCGCTGGGCGGCGAGGACAGCGTCTCCCCGGTGCTCGACGACCTCGCCGCCGAGGGGGTCACCTTCGAGAACGCCATGGCCCAGGGCAACTGGACGCCCTTCTCCTTTCCCAGCGTCCACGGCTCCCGCCCGGTCTTCGACGAGGGTCCGGACATCGGCGTGGCCTCGACGCCGACGCTGGCCGAGCGGCTCTCCGAGGCCGGTCTGGGGACGGGGGGGTTCAACGCCGCCAACGGCTTCCTGACCGACCACTGGGGGTACGACCGCGGGTTCGACGCGTTCGAGCCGTTCGTCGACGGCAGCGGCTTCCTCGCCAGGCATCCGACCATCCAGGGGTGGGTCCAGCTTGGCACCTCGCCGTTCCGCCGGGCTGCGGGCGTGCTGGGCGGCGGCGACGACGACCGCCCGGTCGCCGACGCCTCCCGGATGGGCGAGCTAGAGGACCACGCGACCGAGTTCCTGGAGACGACCGACGACGGCTTCTTCCTGTGGGTCCACTACATGGACACCCACACCCCCTACGTCCCGGCGCCCCGGCACCTCCGGGAGGTCTCCGACACCAACTTCGGCCTGTTACGGATGCTGGGGTCGCACTTCCGGACGGGGATGGGGTGGGACGTCGACGAGCGGACCCTCGGGACGCTCCGGACGCTGTACGACGGCACCGTCAGGCAGGTCGACGAAAGCGTCGGCCGCCTGCTCGACACCCTGGAGCGGGAGGGCGTCGCCGACGAGACTGCCGTCGTCGTCGCGGGCGACCACGGCGAGGAGTTCCTGGACCACGGCCACCTCTCTCACTACCCCAAGCTCTACCGCGAACTCATCGACGTGCCACTGCTCGTCACCCTCCCCGACGGCGAGTCCGGGTCGGTCACCCAGCCCGTCGGCCTGGACGTGATTCCGCCGACGGTGTGTGACCTGCTGGGCGTCGAGTCGGCCGACGCGTGGGCGGGCCACAGCGTCGCCCCTGCCCTCGAGGGCGAGGAACTCGACGACCGCGGCCCCGTCGTCTCGGTCGCGGTGCGGGGCGACAGCGTCACCACCCAGCCGATTCCCCGTCACCGCGACGACGGCGAACTGCTCGTCAGCGCCCGCGACGCCCGCTGGACGTACATCGAACACACCGAATCGGGCCACCGCGAGCTGTACGACCGCCACAGCGACCCCGAGGAGCGCCGTGACCTCTGTGCCGACGCCACCGACGGCGAGGCACCGCCACCGGTGCTGGACCGGCTGTCGGGAGCCGTCGCCGACCACGTCGACCGGCTGGACTCGGCGCCTGAAGACGGGCAACGCGGCGATTCCGGCGACGAATCCGAGGAAATAACCGCACGGTTAAAGGCGCTCGGCTATAAATAGCGCTCCATGTCGTTTGGCGTCGCCACGTCGCCGCGACGGGAGCGACTCGTTCGGTTCTTCCTCGTGGGCTGTACGGCCGCGAGCATCCAGCTCGCGCTCCTGTGGCTGTTCGTGGACCTCGGTGGCGCGAACTACCTCGTCGGTGCCTTCGTCGCCATCGAACTGACGATTCTGTTCCAGTACGTGCTCAACAACGCGTGGACGTTCCACCGCTCGCGCCACACGTCGGCGCGGGAGTATCTCGTGGGCCTGGGAAAGACGAACCTCGTCCGCGGGACGGCCATCCCGCTGCAACTGGGCATCCTCTACGTGCTGGTGACGCTGGGTACCGCCGAGTACCTGGTCGGCAACGCCGTCGCCATCGGCGTGACGGGGCTGTACCGGTACGCGCTCGACTCCGCCTGGACCTGGAACTAGGCGTTTTTACCGCGGGCGGTCGCAGACGGGCCATGGACGATTCGGTACGTGTCGGCGTCGACGTCGGCGGCACCTTCACCGACGTACTGGTGGTCGGACCCGACGGGCTGACGACGGCGAAGGTCCCCTCGACGACGCCACAGCACGAGGGCGTCGTCGCGGGTGTCGAGGCGGCCTGTGACGCCGCCGATATCGAGCCCAGCGATGTCGACCGGTTCCGCCACGCGATGACCGTCGCGACGAACGCCCTGCTGGAGACCGACGGCGCCGAGACGGCGCTTGTGACGACCGCGGGCTTTGGCGATGTCCTCGCCATCGGCCGGCAGGCCCGGCCCGACCTGTACGACCAGTCGGTCGCCCGACCCGACCCGCTCGTGCCCGACGCGCGGCGGTACGAACTCGACGAGCGAACCACGCCCGAGGGCGTCGAACGGCCGGTCGACCCCGACGCCGTTCGGGAGCTCGCCGCCGACGTCGACGCCGACGCCGTCGCGGTGTCGCTGCTGCACGCCTACGCCCATCCCGACAACGAACGGCGCGTCGCCGAAGTTCTGCGCGCGGAACTCGACGCCCACGTCTCGGCCAGCCACGAGGTGCTGGGGGCGTTCCGGGAGTACGAGCGCACCGCGACGACGGTGGCCGACGCCTTCGTGACGCCGGTGCTGTCGACCTATCTCGGGGCGCTCGAAACCGAGGCCCGCGAGCTGGGCCTGCCGGCGCCGCGCGTGATGCAGTCCAACGGGGGTATCGCGGATATCGGGACCGTGCGGGACAACGCCGTGACGACGGCGCTGTCGGGCCCGGCGGCGGGCGTCGTCGGCGCCAGCGCGTTCGAACCCGACGACGCCGCCGGCCTCGTGACCTTCGACATGGGGGGGACCTCCAGCGACGTCTCGCTGGTCCGGGACGGCGGTGTCGAGCGGACGACCGACGCCGACGTGGGCGACCGGCCCGTCCGCGTCCCGATGGTCGATATCGAGACCGTCGGCGCCGGCGGGGGCTCTGTCGCCTGGGTCGATTCGGGGGGTGCGCTGCGCGTCGGTCCCGAATCGGCGGGCGCCGAGCCGGGACCGGCCTGTTACGGCCGCGGCGGGAGCGAACCCACGGTGACCGACGCCGCGCTCGCGCTGGGGTATCTCGGCCCCGAGACGACCCTCGGGGGCGAAGTCGACCTCGACGCCGACGCGGCGAGGGACGCCCTGGCCGACCTCGCGGCCGAGGCAGACCTCGACGGCCCGATAGACGCGGCCCGGGGCGTCTACCGGGTCGCCAACGCGACGATGACCCGCACCATCCGCTCCGTGACGGCCGAGCGGGGCCACGACCCCCGCGAGTTCGGTATCTGTGCCTTCGGCGGCGCCGGGCCGATGCACGCGGCCGCACTCGCGGACCGACTCGGCGTCGAAACGGTCGTCGTTCCGCGGGCCAGCGGCGTCCTCTCCGCGCTGGGACTGCTGGCGGCCGACGAGCGCCACGACGCCGTCCGCACCTACCGGACGCGCCTCGACGCGGCCGACCCCGAGAGCGTCCGTGGCGTCATCGACGACCTCGAAACCCGGGTACTGGACGAGACGGCCGAGCCCGACGCCGCCACCGTCGCCGTCGAGGCCGACTGTCGCTACGCCGGCCAGAGCCACGAACTCGGGGTCGAACTCGAGGGGTTCGACCCCGACACGTTGGCCGCCCGTTTCCACGCGGCCCACGAGCAGGCCCACGGCTACCGGCTGGACGAACCCGTCGAACTCGTCACGCTCCGGACGACGGCGACCGTCCCCCACGAGCTACCGGCTATCGGTCACGCCGCGGGCGAGGCCGGCGAGCGACTGACTCGCGACGTTTCCTTCGACGGCGAGTTCGGGGAGACGCCGGTGCTGTCGTGGGACGGGCTGTCGAGCGGGGCGACGCTGGACGGCCCGGCCGTCGTCGCGGGCGGCGAGAGCACCGTCGTCGTGCCGCCGGGCTGGTCGCTGACGGTCGACGAGCGGGGGACGCTTCGACTGGAGGCCGCGCCATGACGCCGGAACTGGACGCCATCGAACTCGAAATCCTCCGCAACCAGCTCGAAAGCGTCGCCGAGGAGATGGGCGAGGTACTGGTCCGGGGGGCGTTCTCGCCGAACATCACCGAGCGCCGGGACTGCTCGACGGCGCTGTTCGACGCCGCGGGCCGACTCGTGGCGCAGGCCGAACACATCCCGGTCCACCTGGGTGCGATGCCCGAGGCCGTCGACGCTGTGCTGGACCGGGACCCCGAGCCGGGCGACGTGTTCGTCCTGAACGACCCCTTCGCCGGCGGGACCCACCTGCCGGACGTGACGCTCGTCTCCCCCATCGCTCCCGAGGGCAGTATCGTCGGCTACGCCGTCTCGCGGGCCCACCACGCCGACGTGGGCGGGATGGCCCCCGGCAGCATGCCCGCCGGCGCCCGTGACATCCAGCAGGAGGGCCTGCGAATCCCGCCGACGCGGCTCGTCGCGGACGGCGAGCCCGTCGAGGCGGTCTGGGAACTGGTCGCGGCGAACGTCCGCAACCCGGCCCAGCGCCGAGCGGACCTCCGGGCGCAACTGGGTGCGAACGAACGGGGTGCCCAGCGGGTCGGTGAGCTACTGGTCGACCACGGCGACCGGCTGCTGGCGGCGTTCGAGGCGGTGCGGGCGTACTCCCGCAAGCGCGTGGAGACGGAACTGGCCGCGTTCCCGGACGGCAGCTACACCGCGACCGACCGCCTGGAGGGCGACGGCGTCACCGACGCCGATATACCGCTCGAAGTGACGGTCACCGTCGACGGCCGCTCGCTCTCCGTGGACTTCTCGGGCACGGCGCCCCAGGTCGCGGGCAACGTCAACGCGCCGCTGTCGGTCGCCAAGAGCGCGGTGTACTTCGCGGTCCGCGCCGTCACGGACCCCGACGTGCCGCCCAACGCGGGCTGTTACGACCCCATCGACGTTCACGCGCCGAGCGGAACGTTGCTCAACCCCGAGCCCCCGGCGGCCGTCGTCGGCGGCAACGTCGAGACGAGCCAGCGCGTCGCCGACGTGGTCTTTCGCGCGCTCGCCGAGGCCGTCCCCGACCGCGTCCCCGCCGCCGGCCAGGGGACCATGAACAACCTCGTCGTCGGCGGCGCGGACTTCTCTTACTACGAGACCATCGGCGGCGGGATGGGCGCGAGTAGCGACGCCGACGGCCCGAGCGGCGTCCAGGTCGGGATGACCAACACCCTGAACACGCCCGTCGAGGCCCTGGAGGTCGCCTACCCGCTGCGGGTCGAGTCCTACGGGCTCCGGCGGGGCAGCGGCGGCGACGGGCGCTATCGCGGGGGCGACGGGCTCGTCCGCGAACTCACCGTCGAGGCCGACGCCACCGTCTCCTTGCTGACCGAGCGCCGGCGCCACGCTCCCTGGGGACTCGCCGGCGGGGGCGACGGGGCCCCCGGTGCGAACTACGTCGACGGCGAGGCGGTCCCGGCGAAGGTGACTCGCGAGGTCGACGCCGGGACGACGGTCCGGGTCGAGACGCCCGGCGGCGGCGGATACGGCGACCCGGAGGCCGAGGACATACCCCCCGACGCGACGTAATTTTAACCGCCGCCGGGCCGAACACCGGACCATGTCACGGCGCCCCGTCCTCGCTCTCGTGACGCTGCTGACGGTGCTGGCCCTCGTCGTCGGCGCCCCGACGCTCGACGGCCCCGTCGACGGCACCACCGACAGCCGTGTCGGTCCCGGACAGCAGGACACCGGTGCGACCGCCCAGATGCCGCCCTCGAACGGCGTCGGTCTCCTGGTTCTCCCCCTCCTCATCCTGTGTACCGCCGTCGGCCTCGGCTACGGACTCAGGCAGTACGGCTACGACGACGTCGTCGTCGCCGGGCTGACGAGCGTGTTGCTGACCGTGGCGGCCGTCGTCGCCGTCGCCTCTCGAAGTCCGGTCATCTCGGGGACGTTCGTCGGGAACGGGTCGAACGGCTCCGCGGCCGCGGGCGTCACGTCGGGTGCGCCCCCGCCGGAGTCGCTGTGGACCCTCGGTGCCGTCGGGTCGTTCGTGGTCGTCGCAGTCGCCGGCGCGGTCCTCCTGCGGGGGACGGGCACCGAAACCTGGTCGACGCGGGACGGCGAGGAACGCACCGAGGCGGCCGACAGGGTCGACCGGCGGACGGCAGTCGGCGACGCGGCGGGTCGCGCCGCCGACCGACTCGCCGCCGAGGCTGCGCCGGAGAACGCGGTGTACCGCGCGTGGCGGGAGATGACGGCGGCGCTCGACGTGTCGAACCCGGCGGCCACCACCCCCGGTGAGTTCGCCGCGGCCGCCGAGCGCGCCGGGATGGACGCCGACGACGTGGCGACGCTGACCGACCTCTTCGAGTCGGTGCGGTACGGCGACAGCGCGCCGACCGACGAGCGCGAGCGGCGGGCCGAACGGGCGCTGCGCAACATCGAGCGCGCCTACGGGAGCGAGTCGTGAGCCTCCATCGCCGCTTCGCCCTCGCGCTGGGCTCGCTCGCGGTGCTCGTGGGCGCGCTCGGTGTCGCGACCGGCGGCTTCGACGCCGCGGCCCGACCGGGGCTCGTCATCTTCGTCGGTATCCTCGGCGTCGGACTCGCGCTGTACAGCCTCTCCCGCCGCGTGAGAGTGCCCACGGCCGTCGCGGTCCTCGACGACCCCTCGGACCGGGACATCGCTCCGCCGGCGCCCAGCACCGACGGGGGCGGGTCCGCGCGTCTCACTCGCCACCGCCGCCTCGCCGACGAGGTTCGAACGCTCCTCCGTCGCGCGGTGGCCCGGGACGGGCTGGACGACGCCACTGCTGACGAGGTCATCGGGTCGGGAGCGTGGACGGACGACCCCGTCGCGGCCGCGGCGTTCGCCGACGACGTGGGGCGGTCCCGGCAGCTCCGTGACTGGCTGCGAGCCAGGCGCGACGGGACCACGACACTCGGCTACCGTCTCGACCGCGCCGGGGCGGCCATCCGGGAGCTGCTGGGGCTGCCCGCCACCGACGCGGAGCCGAGCCAAGCGCGGACGCCGACGGGGACCGGCGTCGTCGAGACGGGCCGGTGGGCCGGCTTCCGGGCGGTCCCGCTCGCGTTCGTCGGCGTCGGCATCGTCGCCCGACGACCGGGGCTGTTGCTGGCCGGTGCGGTCGCGGTGGTCGCGCTGGCGGTCGGCGTCGCCTCCCGTCCACCGGACCCGGACCTGACGGTCACGCGGGCCATCCACGCCGAGGAACCGGCACACGGCGACGCGGTGACCGTGCGGATGCAGGTCCGCAACGACGGCGACCGGGCGCTGGTCGACTGTCGGGTCGCCGACGGCGTCCCGGACGCGCTGGCGGTCACCGACGGCTCGCCCCAGCTGGCGACCGCCCTGCGGCCGGACGCGACGGCGACCGTGGAGTACACCGTCCGCGCGACGCGCGGCGAGCACCGCTTTGACGCGCCACGCGTCGTCGCCGGCGACGCCGCCGGGGCGAGTGCGCGGGTGACCGAGCCCGCCGTCACCGGCGACGAGAGTCTCTCGGTCTCCCTCCCGTCCGCCGACCTCGACGTCCCCGTCCGGTCCCAGACGACGCGGCTCCGGGGGCGCATCGAGGCCGACGACGGTGGCGAGGGAATCGCGTTCTACGCCACGCGCGACTACCGCCCCGGCGACCCGCTCTCGCGCGTCGACTGGAACCGCTACGCCAGCACTCGCGAACTGTCGACGCTGCAGTTCCAGCAGGAGCAGTCCGCGACGGTGGTCGTGCTCGTCGACGCCCGCCCCGACGCGTACCACGCCCCGGCCGACCCGACCCTCGATACCACCGTCGACCGGGCGGTGCTCTCGGCACGCGGCGTCCTCGACGCCCGCCTCGACGCCGACGACCGTGTCGGCCTGGCCGCGCTCTCGACCGACCGGCTGTACGTCCCGCCAAGCGGCGGGCAGGCCCACCGGAGTCGGCTGGAGACGGTGCTCGCCACGAACGCCGCCGTCGGTCCGACGCCGGCCGTCGGCGAGTGGTTCCCCGAGGCGACGTTCCGGTGGCTCAGGCGGGAACTGCCAAGCGCCGCGCAGGTGGTCTGTTGCTCGCCGCTGACCGACGACGACGTGGTCCGCGTGCTGCGGTACCTCGCCGCCTACGGCCACGCGGTGACGGTCCTCAGCCCGGACCCCGGGACCCGGCCGACGGCCGCCGGGACCGTCGCGGCCGCGCGGCGACAGTTCCGCTGTTCCTCGCTGCGCCGGCAGGGGATTCCGGTCGTCGACTGGCGCCACGAGGAGTCCCTCGCGGTCGCAATCGAACGACAGCGCGGGGAGTGGTTCTCGTGACCGGCGTTCGCCCCGTGGGTGTGGCCGCCGTCGTCGCCGCCCTCCTCAGCGGGGTCGTCGCCGCGACGACGCTCGCGGCCCCGGTCGCGCTGCTCGGGGTCGGGCTGGTGGCCGTCGGCACCGTCCGCGCCGCTCGTCGGGCCGTGACCGCCGGTGCGGTGACGCTCGCGGTCGCCGTCCTCGTCGCCGGCGTGGTGGGAACGGGCCCCCTCGCACTGCTCGTCGCGACCGCGGCGGCGGTGCTCGCGTGGGACTTCGGGCACTACGCGGTCGCGCTCGACCACGGGCTGGCGGACGAAGCCGTCACCCGCAACGCCGAACTCGTCCGCGTCGCCGGGGGGACGCTGGTTGGCGCGGCCGCCGTCGGCGGCCTCTCGCTTTCGACCCTCGCCGTCGCCGTGCCGGCCGTCGACACGCTGACGGCGGGGCTCCTGTTCGTGGGCTCGGTGCTTGCCGTCTACGGGCTCCGCTAGACCGTCGGGACGGGGACTTCGCCCAGCACGTCCGCCAGCACGTCGCGCTTTGCCACCTGCTCGACGCGCGCGTCCGGCGTCAGGACGAGCCGGTGGGCCAGTACGGGCTGTGCGACCCGTTTGACGTCGTCCGGGGAGACGAACGCCCGGCCCTCGATGGTCGCCCTCGCCCGCGCCGCTTCGAACAGGCGCTGTGTCCCGCGCGGCGAGACGCCCACCTCGACGCGGCGGTCCTCCCGCGTCGAGCGAGCGACGGCGGCCATGTACTCCAGCAGGTCGTCGTCGACGGTGACCGTCTCCGGGACGGCACGCAGCGCGTGGACCCGCTCGGTGTCAAGCACCGCCTCGACGCTCGGACTCTGCTCGGAGCGGCCGGCCCGCCGCCGGAGCAGGTCGACCTCGCCCTCGTCGTCGGGGTAGCCGATGGCGCTCTTCGCGAGGAACCGGTCGACCTGCGCCTCGGGGAGTTCGAAGGTCCCCTCCATGTCGACGGGGTTCTGCGTTGCGATGACGAAGAAGGGGTCGGGGAGGGCGTACGTGTCGCCGTCGACCGTGACCTGTCTCTCCTCCATCGCTTCCAGCAGCGCCGACTGGGTCTTTGGCGGCGCGCGGTTTATCTCGTCGGCCAGCACCACGTTCGCGAAGACCGGGCCGCGGCTGAACTCGAACTCCCGGGTCTGTTCGTTGAACACGTGTGTCCCGGTGATGTCGGCCGGGAGGAGGTCGGGCGTGAACTGCACCCTGGCAAACGAGAGTCCGAGCGCCGTCGCCACGCTCTGTGCGGTGAGTGTCTTGCCGGTGCCGGGCACGTCCTCCAGGAGCACGTGGCCCTTGCCGACGACGCCGAGCAACACCGTCTCGAAGAACTCCCGGTCGGCGACGACTGCCCGGCCGACAGCGTCGAGGACCTGACTCGTCACGTCGCGCGCCTCAGTGACGTCCATACGTGGGTGTGTCACCCGCCCGGTATATGGGTGTCGCGAACACACCACTCACTGAATCGAAACGCCTAAAGAGCAGACGGCGGAACGTACGAGTGAGCCGAGGTAGCCTAGCCTGGCCAAGGCGGTTGCCTCGAAAGCAACTGTCCTCACGGACTCAGGAGTTCAAATCTCCTCCTCGGCGTTTTGCTGGCGCAAACTGACGAGCGTAGCGAGTCGCCAGCAAACAAATATGTGGAGATTTGAGCCGACGAGTCGCAGCCCGCGCAGTTGAGCAGAGTGAGACGAGCAGGACCGTCTCGGCTCGTTCAAATCTCCTCCTCGGCGTCTCACCGACACAACTCACGAGCGTAGCGAGTGCTGTGTCGAACTCGGTGCCACCTGACTGACCGCTGATGGACAGACCGGCCAGCTCAGACGCCGGCGACGAGGAAGATGAGGACGCTGACGGCCATCACCGCCAGCACGAACGCCGCGGCCAGCGCGCCGCCAAGCGACACCATCGCGTTGGCGGTCGAGGCCAGCGTCTCGGTGCGGTCGTTGCCGAACACCGTCACGTTCGCTCGTTCGCTCGCCATCCCGGCCTCGACCGGTTCGAGGTCGTCGATGGCCGCCGCGACCAGGTCGGTAATCCGGTCGACCACCTCGCTCTCGGGGATGGCCTGGCCGACCTGGTTCTCCGCCTCCATCGTGTTGACGATGTGGGTGTCGCTGGTCATCACCTCCACCGCGTCGACGCCCTCGACGGCGTCGATGATAGTCTCGCGCAGCCCCGGTTCCATGTTGTTCCCGTCGACGAGGACGTAGGCCGTCCGCGCGTCGCCGACCTCGAAGACGGCGACCCGGATGCCCAGCGGGCCGATACCTTCCTCGGGGACCCAGTCCGTTTCCGCCCAGGCGACGCCACAGCGCAGCGGCCCCCGGTCGGCCCCGGCGAGCGTTCGACCCAGCTGGCCGGCCCCCTGTATCATGTCGAACGACCGCCGGCTCCCGGGGACGACGTGGCCCAGGTCATCGCCGTCCAGCCCGTCGTTGCAGTTGTGGGCGTCGACGAGCAACACGTCGCCCAGCCCGCCGCTTCGGGCCTCGGCCATCGCCGAGAGGCCGACCGCGTAGTCCACGTCGTCGGCACACCCCGGCGAGTAGGTCGTCACGACCATCGCGTCGTCGCCGAAGCACTGTCCGAGCAAGGTCGCCTCGCCCTCCTCGTGGCGGTGGCCCGCCGTCGCCTCGGCGGTGTAGTCGATGTTCTCGAATGCGGTCTCGGCCGCGTCGAGGATGACGTCGACCTCGCTCTCGGTGACGAGGTTGAAGTCGTGGCCGGCGGTGGCATGTGGCGGGAAGGCGACGCCGTCGGCGGCGTCGGCGACCCGTTTCGGGAGGTTCCCGCCGCCTATCTCCCCCATCGGTCCGGGGTGTATCATCGGCAGGACGAACCGGGCCTTCTCTTCGCCGTTGGGACGGCGGACCGACAGCACCGTGACGGGGACGATGGCCTCCTCGCCGATGTCCTCGAAGAAGGTCTCCAGTTCGTCGGACCCCTCCGCGAGGTAGCCGACGAACCCGCGCAGGAAGTCGAGCGCGGAGACGCCCAGCGAGGAGCGCCACGGTCGGTCGATGGCGACCAGGAACACCCACACGGCCACGGCGTACAGCAGACAGATGACCGCGAGCAGGACGAAATCGGCCGGGATGAACCCCTGCAGCGCCGGCGGCGCCTGTTCGGAGCGGGCAAGCAGGTCCTGGAGCTGGGGGTCGTCGAGGATGTAGCTGGTCGCCCCGCTGTAGACCGCGAGCATCCCCGCCGCGGCGCCGGTCTGGACGCTCGCGGGCACAGCCGCCCGGAGGATGCTGTACCGGGAGACGGCCAGCAGGATGAGCAGCCGGAACGCGAAGATGGAGGCCAGCGCCACCAGCAACACGTCGAAGACGAAGTTCGCGCCGAGGCGCCCACTGACCAGGGCGACGACGCCGGCGGCGGTCAGGAAGGCGATGGTGATGAGCTCACAGACGAGCGCGAGCAGCGAGGCCCGGTTCGGGGTGAGCTGGCCACCCATCCGGCGGTCGACCCACGGCGTCATCGCCCCGGCGATGGCGGTCGGCAGCCCGATGAAGAACACGCCCTGCCAGGCGTCGTCGAGGACGAACCGCGAGTCGAAGGCCGCGACGCCGGTCAACGCCGCGATGCACAGGGCGAAGGCGAGGCTTGCGTACCAGTTCGGCGCCCGGAAGATGAACCGGGAGAGGCTCGCAAGATTCCCCTGTGTGGCAGTCATTTATTTATGACATCCGGCCGCGCTATATAAATCCAGCCGCTCCGAACGCGCCTACTGTCGGGGCGCCGACTGCTGTTCACAGACCGCCAGGAAGTTCTCGAAGACGGCCTCGCCCTCCTCGGTGTGGGCGACCTCCGGGTGCCACTGGACGCCGTAGAGGTTCCGGTCGGTGTCGCTCATCGCCTCGACGCCACAGATGTCGGAGGTGGCCGTCCGGGTGAACCCGTCGGGCACTTCCTTCACCTCGTCGGCGTGGCTCGCCCAGACGCGGGTCTCCGGGGCCAGCGAGCCGACGAGCGGGTCCTCCTCGTCGAGAATCTCGACGGTCACGTCGGCGTAGCCGCCGTACTCGCCGCCGCCGACCTCGCCGCCGAGCTGGTCGGCGATGAGCTGCATCCCCAGACAGATGCCCAGCACGGGCACGTCCAGGTCGAGATAGTCGGGGCAATTGCCGATGTCGTCCATGTCCGGGCCGCCCGAAAGGACGACCCCGTCGGCGTCGATATCCGCCGGCGGCGTGTCGTTGTCGAGCAGTTCCACGTCCACGCCCATGTCCCGGAGCGCCCGCTGCTCCAGGTGCGTGAACTGGCCGTGGTTGTCGATGACGACGATGTGAGTCATTGGTAGCTGTCACGCTATCCCGGCGTATATATCCCGTGATAGCTGCTCGCGGCCCGGTCAGCGCTCGTACACCGGTCCGTAGACACGGCCGCGAGTGCGCTATCGGTGCCGGTCGAGCCACGTCGCCGTCCGGAACTCCAGTCGGACGACGTTACCGCCGTCGGGCGTCCGCTCGAAGGCGACGCTGCCGTCGTAGCTCTCGACCACCCAGATGACGAGCCAGAGCCCCACGCCCTTCGAGTGCTGGAGCGGCGTCTCGGCCCGCGCCGAGAAGACGTCCAGTTCGGCCTGCGGAATCGACGGGCAGTCGTCGACGAGTTCGAGCGTGGTGGTCCGCGCGTCGGCCTCGACGCTGACTGAAAGTGACGGCGCCGTCTCGCTGTGGACGACGGTGTTCTCGACGAGGTTGTCGAGCACGGTGCCCAGCAGCCAGTCGGCCCGGACCAGCGCCTCGTCGGGGAGGTCCCGCTCGACGGCCGCCGCCGGGGTGGCCCGTTCGAGGGCGTCGAGGCGGCTCTCGACGGCGGCCACGAGGTCCCGCGGGCCCTGGTCGCGCTGGTCGGTGCCCAGCGCGACGTCTATCTGGCGGGCCTTCTCGGTCGTCGAGAGCAGGTCCTCGATGGACTGTCGGAGCTCCGCGGTGTCGGTCGCCGTCTCGACCGAAGCCGTTCGTTCGAGTTCGTCCAGGTGGCCCAGCACGACGTTGAGCCGGTTCCGGAGGTCGTGTCTGAGCACCCGGTTGAGGACGTCGTTGCTCTGGGCGAGGCGCCGTCGCGACCGGCGCAGCTCTATGACCGTGCCGACGAGGATGCCGACGAACCCACCGAATGCGACGCTGCTCGCCAGTATCGCGGTCCGCATCGTCGCCGCTGGGTCCCCCGACAGCGAGATGGCGAGGTGGACGAGCGTCACCAGGCCGACGCCAAGCCCGCCCCACTCCGCGACCGTCCAGACCTGTGCCCCCTCCAGACCGCTGCGCGGTACCCACTGGTTCGCGCCTACCAGCACCAGCGCCGGGACGATACCGGCCAGAACGACCAGCATCGCCGTGAGACTGGCCGACAGCGCCGTCACTGCGTGGGCCACGAGCGCGAGCGACAGCGCGACGCCCGTCGCCACCACGTAGCCAGTGCCCAGTGACTGCTTCGAGAGCTCCGGCTGATGCACAATGTGGACCCTTTCACAGCGGACTACTTCAAACCCGACCGCCTGATTATCACGGCTGATATTCGACGTGGCAACGAGGCTACGCGTCGTCCGCGTCGTACCGGTCGGCGGCTGAGGTAAAGCCCAGTTCCGAGCGCTCCCGGCTCTTCCGGCCCTCACGGGCGGCGACGGCCTCCGGGTCCGGCCCGGCGTCGTCGTCGATGCGCGCCCAGGAGTTGTGGACCTTCGCGTGACACCACCGACAGAGCAAGACCGTTATCTCGTGTGAGAGTTCGTCCGCCGACTCGCCGTACGAGAGGTGGTGTTCCTCCAGCAGCGGGCGCGACTCGTCGTGGGCGTTTCGTCGTTCTTCGAGCCCACAGCGGAGACACTCCCGGTCGCGGTTCCGACAGCGAAAGTGCGGGCAGTCGGCCCACGCCCACTCGGCCTCGTCGGCGTCGCCGTCCGGTCCGACCGCCGCCGGACAGCGAAAGCCCTCGGCGCTGCGGGCGTTCGCGAACTCCGGGTCGTGGTGGCCGTGTTCGCGCGCCCAGCGACAGTTCCCCTCGTCGGTGACGAAGTCACACCGGTCGACGTGGTCGTAGGGGTCGGAGACGCCGACGCTCGTCCCGCCCGGTGCCTTCTCCATACCCGGTGTCTCCGGTCGCCAGCTACCTGAATCTGCCCCTCCGCGCACAGACCACGTCGGAGTTCCTCGACCCCGAGAGGCTTTGGCGCCACGTCGTCCGGTCGCGACTGCGACCCGCCGAAGACGGCCTCACCCGACGGGGTCGCTGTGGGCCTCCCGGAGTTCGACCTTGCGGATTTTGCCCGTGGAGGTCTCGGGGAGGGCCTCGACGAACTCGACGACGGTCGGGCATTTGAAGTGTGCGAGGTTGTCGCGGGCGAACTCGATGACCCCGTCCTCGGTGAGGTCGGCGCCGACGTCGGGCACGACGATTGCCTTGGGCGTCTCGCCCCACTTCTCGTGGGGGACGCCGATGACGGCGACGCGCTGGATGTCGGGGTGGTCGTAGAGCGCGTCCTCGACCTCGACGCTGGAGATGTTCTCGCCGCCGCTGATGATGACGTCCTTCTTGCGGTCCTTGATGGAAATCATCCCGCGCTCGTCGATACTGGCGAAATCGCCCGTGTGGAACCAGCCGTCGGCACGGCTGGAAAAGGCCTCGCGGGTCCGGTCGGGCTTGTTCCAGTAGCGGTCCATGACCTGGTTGCCACGGACGACTATCTCGCCCATCGTCTCGTCGTCGGGCGGGACGTCCTCCCCGCCCTCGTCGACGACGCGGAGTTCGGTCCCGAGCATGGCGTGGCCCTGGCGGGTCTTGATGGCGAAGCGTCCCTCGCTCTCGATTCGACGCGGCGAGTTACTCGTCGTGATGAGCGGGCCGGTCTCGGTCAGGCCGTAGACGTGTAAGATGTCCCAGCCGAGTTCGTCCTCGACGGTCCGGATGGTGGCTTCGGGCGGCGGGCTGGCCGCGGTCGCGATTCTGACCGGCTTGTCGCCGGTCGCCGCGATATCGTTGGCTTCGTAGTGGCTGACCATCTCGTCGAGGACCGTCGGCGCGCCACAGAGGTAGGTCACGTCGTGGTCGTGGATACGCTCGAAGGACCCCGCGGCGTCGAAGTGGCGCTGGCAGACGTGTGTCCCGCCGACGCCGGTGACGACGTAGGGATACCCCCACCCGTTGACGTGGAACATCGGGAGCGTCCAGAGGTAGGCGTCGTCGTCGGTGACCTCGGTGTGGTGGGCGGTGATGAGCGCGTGATAGTGTTCGGTACGGTGGGTCCGGACCACGCCCTTCGGGTCGCCGGTCGTCCCGCTCGTGTAGTTTATCGTCGCGGGGTCGTCCTCGGAGATGTCGGGGCGCTCGACCTGGTCGGGGTCGGCCGCTTCCAGCAGGGACTCGTAGTCACGCCAGTCGCCGTCGACACGGTCGGCCGGGTTGGCGACGAACGCCGTCGCGGGCACCTGGTCGCGGACCGCCTCTATCTTCTCGGCGTACTCGTAGTCGGCGACCACCGCCCGGGCCCCGCAGTCGTCGAGGATATACTCGTAGTCCTCGGCGATGAGCCGGTAGTTGAGCGGGACCGAGATGGCCCCGAGGACGTTGATGGCGTACAGCGTCTCCAGAAACCAGTGCGTGTTGGGCGAGAGCAGCGCCACGCGGTCGCCCGCCTCGACGCCGATAGTCGAAAGCGCCGCCGCCGCTCGGTCGACCCGCTCGCCGAACTCGGCGTAGGTGTACTCGGTGCCGTCGTGGGCGATAACGCCGACGGCGTCACCGTAGACGTCGACCCCTCTGTCGAGGAAGCCGAGCGTCGTCATCGGTCGGTGCATGGTATGCCAAGACGTGTCTGTCGCACGTAAAATTCTTTCTCACCCCCTGCGGGGTCCCCGCGAATCGCGCCCGTAGGGACCAGAAGTGACCTGGACCGACAGATGCCGAGAACGGGCGTATATCGCCCCTGAGATGTTCGTTTTCGCTCGTCACGGCGGCAGGAGCGGTCCCTCAGGACAGGCCGGGATGTACTGACGGCGGCGATAGCCACCGTAACAGAAATGGATACAATACTGATAGGATGGGTTTCGAACCGCCGCTCGGCGCCCAGCGCGGAGGGCTGCGGGCCTCGGGACGAACTATTATTGTCGTCAGTTGCGGATTCACAGAGGATGGCCACAGCGCATCTCATCGCGGTCGGTTCGTCGCCGCTGGGCAAGACAGACCTGCCCGGCCGCGACCTGTTCTCGACGGCACTGGCCGAGGCGTTCGAGGAGTTGCCCGACCCCGCCGACGTCGTCGACGGGCTCTACGTCGGCGCACAGTCCGAACGGTACGAGAACCAGATTATGCATGGGACGCTCATGGCCGAGTGGGCCGGCCTGCGGAACGTCCCCGCGGAGCGCGTCGAGGCGTGTGCGGCCGCCGGTGCGCTCGCGCTCAAGAACGCGGTCCGCGACGTGCGGGCGGGCGTCCACGACGCCGTGCTGGCCTGTGGCGTCGAGAAGATGACCGCCGGCGGCACCGAAGGCGCTACGAACGCGCTCGGCGCCGCCTTCGAGCGGGCCTTAGAACAGCGGTCCGGCATCACCGCGCCCGCCACGTACGCCCTGCTCGCGCGACGATATCTCCACGAGACCGACGCGACGGAGCGGGACCTGGCCAAGATTGCCGTCAAGAACCACCGGAACGCGGCGGCCAACCCGCGGGCGATGTTCCAGGACGCGGTCGACATCGAGACGGTCATGGACGCCCCCGACGTCGCGCCACCGCTGAAACTGTACGACTGTGCGCCGGTCACCGACGGCGCCGCGGCCGTCGTCGTCGCGAACGACGCGGTGGCCGACGAATTGGTGGGGCGCGAAGACGCGGTCCGCGTGGCCGGCGTCGGCTCGGCGGCCAACAACCTCGCCGTCGCCGAACGGGACCTGACCTTCGTCGAGGGGGCGAACGTCGCCGCCTCGACCGCCTACGAGGACGCCGGCGTGGACGCCGCGGATATCGACGTGGCGGAGGTCCACGACGCCTTCACCGTCTGCGAGGCGCTGCTGGCCGAGGCCGCCGAGTTCGCCCCGAAGGGTCGGGGCATCGAGACGGTCGAGGCTCCCGAGGACCGGTCGCCGGGCTGGACTGACGTCCACATAAACACCAGCGGCGGGCTGAAGGCCCGCGGCCACCCCATCGGGGCCACCGGATTGTTGCAGGCGGTCGAGGCCCACGAACAGCTCACCGGCCGGGCCGGCGACCGACAGGTGGCCGACGCCGACACCGCGTTGCTCGTCAACGAAGGCGGCGTCGCGGACGCCCACACCGCAGCCCACGTCCTGACTACACAATGACTGACGAGCGTAACTCACCGATGACAGACGCCGATTCCACGACGACGGGACCGCTCGCTCCGGACGACATCACCGCCGACTCGCCGTTCACGCTCCCCGGCTTCTTCGACGCGTTAGCCGACGGCCAGTTGGTGGCCGCCCGCTGTACGGAGTGTGAGACACAGATGCTGCCGCCGCGTCCCGCCTGTTACAACTGCGGCAGCCGGGCAGTCACGCTCTCGGACCAGCCCCGGACGGGCGAGGTAATCTCGTACACGTCGGTCGTCCGACCCCCGTCCGCGTTCGACCACCTGGCGCCGATAACCGTCGCCGTGGTCGAACTCGACTCGTCGGCTCGACTGACAGGTCGAGTCGACGCGCCGCTCGAGGACGTTGCCATCGGCGACCGCGTCGAACTCCGCGTCCATGCCCCTGAGACAGTCGACATCGATTCGGAGTTCGACCTGTCCTACGAGGAGGAGTGGCCGCTCCACGTCTTCGAACTGGTGTGACGCCGGCGAGTCGCACCGAACGCGACCCTGTCGCCGGAATCGGCGGCTGAACGGACACAGAACGCCTGTACCGTCCTCTGTTGCACGCGCAAGCCGAATCGGCTTGGTCGTCGCGCTGGTTTGTACGGATATGGTAGACTGGGAGAGTTACTGGAGCGTTATCGGCGTCAGTGGACTGCTCGTGATAGGCACGCTGTTTTTCCTGTTCCCGGAACCGCTCACGTCGGTCCTCGGTATCATCCTGGTTCTCGTCGCGTCGGGAATCTGGCTGGCCGGCTGGTATCGTGACGACGACGAGCCCGAAGACCGAGCCGTCGTCGAGGCGTAACCCACGACCGAGGAGCGCCAGATACGCCGAGAACGACGACACCCCACCCGGCGCTTCCGGGGTGTCCCGACCACGGTGACCGTGCAGGCCACACCCGGAATCGCACCCGCGACGCGAGGGGTGTGGCCGGGGCGTTATTTTCGCGGGTCGCCGTCGCTGAGAGGTGTCGTAGTAGCCACTCCGGCGTTCGGTGGATTCGGAGTGGTCCGTCCACACGCGTGTCCGCGACTCGCCGCCGCTCGGCCGGACACGCTGACGGAACGCTTACGTGGTGACGTACCCACGCGAGCGTATGCGCGTCGTTCACGACCCCGACGGCTCGGCCGACGTTCTCGCGACGAACGTCCACACGGCCGAGACGATGCTGGAGCAGTCGAAGGGGCTAATGGGCCGCCGGTCGATACCGGACGACTACGCGCTGGTCTTTCGGTTCGAGCCGTCCTGGCCCTTCGGGGCGGTGCGCCGCCGGGTCATCCACATGCTGTTCGTCCGCTTCCCCACCGACGTGGTCTGGCTGGCCGACGAGGAGGTCCGCAAGGTCAGGACGATGTACCCGTGGCGCTCGCTCGACTACGCGAAGGCCGACGCCGTCATCGAACTCCCCGCGGGCGCCGCCGACGGCGTCAGCGTGGGCGATACCGTGGTCGTGGAGTCCTGAGTACGCATCCCCGGTGTCGTCGCTGTGGTGACTGTCTCCAGCCGGAACACCCCGCCGACACCGGCGAATATCCCGCTCTACAGCCAATCCACCACCTCGAATCGCATCCGCCAGACTAAAGACCATGAACGTCCCAGTACCGGGTACTATGTCGGAACACCCGACGGAGGATAGAGGAAGTCGCCGCGAGGCGGCTGGGTGTGAAATTCGCCCCGAGTGATGGAAGTGACCTTTCTGTGAGCCAGCACACACTGTTCGGGGACCACCCAGCGACGCGTCCCCTCGACGAGGTAGACGGCGTACAGTTCCTGGACACCACCCTGCGCGACGGCGAGCAGGCTCCCGGCGTCTCCTTGACGCCCGACGACAAGGCCGCTATCGCCCGCAAGCTCGACGCGGCGGCCATCGACGTCATCGAGGCGGGCAGCGCCTGTACGGGTCCGGGCGAGCGCGAGACAATCTCGCGGGTCGCCGAACTGGACCTCGACGCGACCGTGACGAGCTTCTGTCGGGGCATCAAGAACGACATCGACCTCGCCCTGGAGTGTGGCGTCGACGGCATCGACCTCGTCGTCCCGGCGAGCGACCGCCACGTACAGGACAAGGTCGGCACCTCCCGCGAGGACAACGTCGCCTCGACGGTCGAACTGGTCGAGTACGCCACCGACCACGGCCTGTGGGTCGAGGTCATCGGCGAGGACGGCTCGCGCGCGGACCTCGACTACCTCGAAGAGCTACTCGCCGCCGCGCTCGAGGCCGGCGCGGACCGCATCTGCTGGGCCGACACCGTCGGCCACGCGACGCCGGACCGAGCCCTCGAATGCGTCTCCCGGCTCTCGGAACTGGGCCCGGTGAGTACCCACACCCACGACGACCTGGGTCTGGCCGTGATGAACGCCCTGGTCTCCGTGGCCGCGGGCGCGGACCTCGTCCACGGCACCATCAACGGTATCGGGGAGCGAGCGGGCAACGTCGCCCTCGAAGAGGTCGCCATCGCCCTGGACCACGGCTACGGCGTCGAGTCGATGGACCTGACCGAGGTGTACGACCTCGCGAAACTCATCGCCAACCGGACGGGCATCCAACTGGCCCCGAACAAGGCCGTCGTCGGCCAGAACGCCTTCACCCACGAGTCGGGCATCCACACCGACGGCACGCTGAAAGACGACGCGATGTACGAGCCCTACGCCCCGGAGAAGGTGGGCCGCGAGCGCCGCCTCGCGCTGGGCAAGCACGCCGGCCGCGCCGGCGTCGAGGCGGCCCTCGACGAACACGGCGTCGAGGCCACCGACGACCAGCTGAACGAAATCGTCGGCCGCGTCAAGGAACTGGGCGACCGTGGGAAGCGCGTCACCGACGCCGACCTGCTGACCATCGCCGACGAGGTCACCGGCCAGGCGGGGGACCGCCGAGTCGAACTGCTCGGCCTGACCGCCGTCTCGGGCTCCGATACGCCGACGGCGAGCGTCCGCCTGTCGGTCGACGGCGAGGAGCGCAAGGCCGCGGCCGTCGGCTCCGGCCCCGTCGACGCCGCGATGAACGCCACCGAGGACGCCCTCTCACACACCGCCAACGCCACGCTGGAGGACTACCACGTCGACGCCATCACCGGCGGCACGGACGCCATCGTCACCGTCGAGATAGAGATGTCCCGAAGCGACGACACCGTCGCCGTCTCGGCGAGCGACTCCGACATCACCCGGGCCTCGGTGCGGGCGATGGTCGACGCCATGGACCGACTGGTCGCCGACGACAGCGAGACGCTGGTGGCCGACGACTAGGCATCGAGAACGCCAGAAGCTGGGACCGCGCTCCGCGCAGTTATACCCGCGCTTCGGCGGTCGAGGGGTCCTCGTAGAGCCGCTCGACCGTCACCCGTCTCCCCGCCGACACCTCGACGTGACAGCCGGCCATGACGAACTGGACGGTCCCGCAGGCGTCCCGTTTGCCCGAGGCGAACAGCGTGTCCAGTGCGTCCGGGTCGATACAGTCGTAGAGGCGCTCGTCCAGGTCGAGCGGGTCGACGCCGTGGCGCGCCGCGACGGCGACGACGACGGCGTGGCTCAGTGGTTCGGACGACGGGACGACGCGGTCAGTGGATGTACCTGTCATTATTTGAACTCGCTGCCTCTCCTTACCGAGCCGGGTAGAAAACCGATTACGGCTATCCTGGTAGCCACGGGCAGGCGGCGACGCTACGTGTATAGCCGGCCTACTCGCCGTCGAAGACCAGCTCCAGCAGCTTCCGCTGTGCGACTCGCAGGTGACGGTTCACCGTCGGCTGTGCGACCCCGAGCATCTCGGCGACGCCCTCGCCGGTCGTCTCGCGGGGCCACTCGAAGAAGCCGCTGCCGTAGGCCGTCCGGAGCGCTTCGAGCTGGCGGTCGGTCAGTTCCGCCTCCAGCGAGTCGCGTATCCCACCGCGCGGTCCGGTCGCCGTGGGCCGGTGTCGCCGCGCAGTCAGCCGGACGTGCTCACAGCTGCGCTCCAGCCGGTCGACGAACGCTCGCACGTCGGCGTCGACGGCCAGCGTGACCTTCAGCGCCAGTTCCCCGTCGGTGACGGACACCGTGTCGAGGCGCCCGCCGTGGCGCACCGCCCGGCCGACGACGCCCGGTTCGTGGACGAGCAACTCGTAGCGGTCACCCTCGACGGCGACCAGTGAGTCGGCGCGAGGGACCCCCGCGACGGCGTCGGTGACGGCGTCGTGGTCGGCTCCCGGGGCCGAGACGAAGAGTCGCGTCGTCGACCCGTCGACCGGAATGGCTTCCGTACAGCACAGCGGCTCCCCGAGGGCGGTCGCCAGCCGTCCCAGCGGTGTCTCCGGAGCGGTGACACAGAGGTCCAGTTCGAGACCCGCGTCGGCGGCCAGGCGCGTCCGCTGCTCCCGATACCGGACGGCCATCGCGATGCTGGCCGCGAGTTCGGTGAACACCGACGCCAGCGAGTCGTCCCACGCGACGGGGCGGTCGGCGTAGACCGTCAGCGTCCCGTGGCTGACGCCGTCGGTCCGGAGCGGGACGCTGATGACCGCCTGGAACTCCCGGGCGATGGCCGCTCTGGGCCAGTGGGCGTCTCTGATGTCGTCGGCCACGGCGTCGACGGCCGTCACCTGATTCGAGGCCGCCGTCTGTGCGGCCGGCGCGGCGTCGGGGTCCCCGAGCGAGAGCGAGACGGCCTCCAGATAACCCGAGCCACGGCCAGCCCGGGCCCGCGGCTCGACGGTGTCCTCGGCGGCCCGACCCACCCACGCGAACGACAGCCACGACGACGCCGTCAGGGCCGCACAGACCCGTTGCTCGATGTCCGTGACGCTATCGGCGTCGACGAGCACTCGCTGGACGCGCCGGACCAGCGACTGCGTCCGCTCCAGTTCGGCGATGCGCTCGGTCCGTTCGCGGTGGACGGCGTCGCGCTCCCTGAGCGTCGCTTCTCGCTCGACCCGGTCGAGCGCGGCCCGGCCGGTCTCGGCGAGTCGGTCGAGCAGTTCCCGGGTCCGCTCGTCGGGGCCGCGCCGTGTCGAGGCGCCCTCCTCCTGCCCGGCGCCCCGGTCGCGTCCCGCGACGGTGTAAAGCACGCCGTGGTCCCCGAGTGACTGGTAGCGGTCGCCGCCGTCGACCGTGACCGTCCCGCCGTCCAGGAACACCTCGCTGACGACGCCGTCGCCGCCGACCACCGCCCGCTCGTCCCTGTCGCCCGTTCCGGCGACGGCCGCCGGCCACAGCGCGTTTCGGTGGCCGTCGAACAGATACAGCGTCGCCCCGGGTAGTCCCAGCACGTCGGTCGCGGTTTCGACGATATGCTCGGCGACGCCCGCTCCGGTCCGGGCGGCGAGCAGGTCCAGCGTCGCCGTCTGCAGGTCGGCCAGCGCGTCCTCGGGCGGCCACCGGCCGGCGCTGTCGGCCGCCGCTCCGACGGAGCGAGTCGGGCTGACCGGCCGACCGATACAGAGCACGTGTGACCCGTGGCGGTCGAAGCCGAACTCGGTCACCCGGTCGGGCGCTTCGCGGGTCCGGACGGAGACGTACTCGCCCGGCGTGTCGACGCTGTCCTCGACGACGTCGTCGGTCAACGCCGGGACGACGGCCGTGAGCGGCTCGCCGACCAGCGCGCCGTCGGCGGCCCCGAGCGCCGCGAACGCGTCGTTCGTCGCCACGATAGCCAGCGAGTCGTCCAGCACGGCCGCCGGCTCGGCCAGCCGCGTTATCAGCAGGTCGAGCAGCGCGGGGGGTGACACCGGCCCCGACGTGTCCTGTTCTACCTGTCGCTCCCCACCGGGGTCCTCCATGGACCCCCTCGGAACTTGACCGACGAAAGCATAGTCCCGGTGTCGAACCCAGCTACGTACCAGGCGCCTGCAGGTGGTTACACTCGCCCGTTCCAGCACGGCGCCTGTGGCTAGCCCCCCTCGTGCCGGCAGTCGGGCCCGCTATAGCTCCTCGTCGGCGTCGAACTCCTCGGGCGAGCGGCCGGCCACGTCGACCACCTCGTCGGAGACGACCAGCGGGCAGTCAACCCGCAGGGCGATTGCGATGCCGTCGGAGGGACGGGCGTCGAACACCATCTCCTTGCGCCGGTCTTCGAGGTACTGTTCGGTGTCTATCTTCGCGTAGAAGGTGCCGTCCGTGAGGTCGTCGATGCGCACACGGTCGATGGCCCCGCCAAAGTCCGCGACCATCTCGACCAGCAGGTCGTGGGTCAGCGGCCGCTCGAAGGGCTCGCCGTCGATGGCGAGTTGCATCGACTGGGCCTGGTCGGTGCTGACGAATATCGGGACGATTTCCTCACGCGCACGCAGGAGCACCACAGGCGTCCCCGACCCTTCCTCGCTGACGCCGACGCCGACCCCCTCGACCGTGGCCTCGTGTTCCATATAAACCGGTTCGGCGCGCGGGTATGAAAAACTAGCCCGCTGGCGTTTTGGGCGGCGAGTCCGTCAGTGACCGCTATGGGCTACCTCGTCGCCGTGAAACCGTCAGCACGCCGGGTGAGCGCCCGTGCCGGCCGGTGGGTCAACCGCGAGGGGCCGACCCGCGCGTTCGACACGAAGCCGCTGGCCCGCGAGTGGGCCCGCGCCTGCACCACCGGGGCGGCGACGGTGTGGGTCCAGGACGCCCCCGCGTGGGCCACCGGCGACGCCGACGGCTACCTGGTCGGCCGCCGCTTCCGCGACGCGGGCGCGGACGGGTCGCCAGCGCAGACGACCATCGCCGACTCGACGGGTGAGTCGCGGGATAAATCGCGTTAATTCGGCGTAATCGTCAGAGTAGCGGTCTAAAACGACTGAATTCGGGTCCAGTGATTCCCCGTTTGAAGTGCCACTGGCCTCCAGTATCGGGCGGACACAACACGATGCACCTCACCAAAATCGCCGGCGTGGCGCTGGCCCTGCTCCTGCTCACGGGCACGGCCGCGGCCATGCCCGGCGCCGTACCTGCACAGGCCGACGACAACGCCGAACAGACCGGCGCCGACGAGCCACAGTCGGCAGACGACCCGTCCGCACGCGGCGCCTCCGGCCCGGCGACGGCCGACGCTGACCGCGGGCCGCCCGTCGACCTCCCGGGGCAGGTCCCCGACTTCGTCGGCGACCTTCCGGACCGCATCGGGCAGTACCTCGACGGCGACATCGTCGGCTCGCTGGGCGAGCAACTCCGCGAGTTGACGCCGGGTGACGGGGACAGCGACCAGTCGGGCGCCGACGAGGCCCCCGACGCGACGGCCACGCCCACCGCCCAGGCCGCCGCGTGATATGGTCCCCCAGTTGACGCGCCCCACAGTTCGCGAACGCGATACTTTTGGCCGTGGCGCCCCGACTCACGGTATGGACGACACCGCTGAGTCCGGCCTCGACCAGCCCGCGGAGCGGACGACGGCGGACCTGCTGGAGGACGACGACGACGGACTCGTCGAGGGGATGACCCGCAAGAAGGCCACGCTGTTCATCGCGCCGTTCGTGGCTATCGGCCTGTTCGACCTCGTCCTCCTGCTCGGGTGGGGACTCGACCCGCTGTGGGGGTTCATGATTCTCCCCCCGATTCTGTTCGTCAGCGTGCTGGGCTGGATAGCCTTCAGAACCGGGTTCGCGAGCGACCGAACCTGACGTGCCAATCGGAACGGACCACACCGGTTCACCCGCTAGCGTGCGAACCGGGGCGATTTCCGACGGCCACGTCACTCGCCGAGCAGGTCGTCGACGGCGCCGCGGGCGGCCAGCGCCGCGTCGTCGGCCACCCGCTCCTCGTCGGCGCTCGCGTCGGGCGCCTCGACGTAGATATCCACGTCCAGCACCCGGTCCTCGAAGGTGACGGTCACGTCGTAGTCCTCGACCTCGCTCACGCTGAGCCGAGCAAAGATGACGTTCTCGGCCGCGTCGGCGGCCGTCTCTACGACTTCGTCGTCGGTCGCCATCGGCTTATACTGATCTTACGCGCCGGCGCCGGGGCCGCCTGCCGGGCCGCCACCGAGCATCTGCTGCAGTTCGCTCTGGAGCTCCTCGAACTGCTCCTGGACGCGCTCTTCCTGCTTCTCGAGGGTCTCGACGCGGACTTCGAGGTTGCTGACCTTCTCTTCGAGGTCGTCGCGGGCCTCGTCGAGCTCGGTCTTGACGAGCAGTTCGCCGACCTCGCGGTACATCGTCGTGTCCGCGTCGACGTCGTCGAGTTCGTCCAGCGCGGTCTGGGACTCCTGCAGCGTCGACTCGGCCTGCTGCTTCTGTGTCGCGACCTGCTGTGCGGTCTCCTGAAGGTCCTGCAGCTCTTCGAGTTTCTCCTGTGCTTCCGGCGGAAGGTTACCCTGCATACTCGCCCGGTCGGGGTCCGGACTGTTAAACCCACGCTTTCATGACTGTCGACACCGGACCGCCGGGACCCGACATCCGTGCCTCCACCGTCGTCTGGGACGCTCTGCCACGGTAGCGGGCCCGTCCGCTCGCCACCGCTCGCTCACGGCTGTCCAGTATCCAACCTCAGTCCGCCACCTCGCCCACCGCCCGCTCGCGAAGCTCACCCGTCAGGTGCATCCCGTGCCAGAGTACCTTTTTCGGCCTCTGGTGTCCTCGCTCGTGGCTCACGGCTTCGCCGTTCGCCGTCGCGGTCCTCACGGCGTCGGACCGCGCTCTCACTGCGGGCACCGCTCGGCCGAAAAATCTACGCTAAAAAAGGCAGCCGTTCGCTCGCCACCGCTCGCTCACGGCTGTCCAGTATCACTCCACAACCTCAGTCCGCCACCTCGCCCACCGCCCGCTCGCGAAGCTCACCCGTCAGGTGCATCCCGTGCTGGTCGATGCGTCGGACGATACGCTTTGCCTGCGTGGGACTGAGGTACTTGTCCTCGATGGCGGCGCGGACGACGACGCCGAAGCTGCTGGTGACTTCGGCGCCGAGGCCCTGTGCGGTGCGGCGGACGGTGCGGTCCTCGGAGACGACGGCGACGGCCGAGCGGTCCCGCTGGTCCCGGTGTGCGAGTACGCCCGCGACGACCGTCTCGGCCGCGCCGACGTCTTTCGCGCCGAGGACCGCTCGCGCTCGCTCGACGTGGTCCTCGTCGACGCCCGTCTCGACGCCGCCGTCGAGGAACTCCGCGAGGTTCGTGGCGGCGGGTTCGACGTTCACGGAGCGGACGACCGGTTCGGGGACGACGACCTCGCCGTCGAAGGCGTCGAGCAGGGCGAGTTCCCCCACCTGGCCCAGGCTGTACAGCGACGTGGGGCCGACGTAGATACGCGTCATAACTCGGCGGCGGTGTCGGCGTCGAGTTCCAGGTCCGAAAGCTGGAGCTGTGTCGTCAGGTTCCGCTCGCGGGCCACGTCGAGCCACTCGGCGATGGAGCAGTCCGCTATCTGTGCGGCCTCGGCGGCGGAGACGTCGCCCGACTGGTACCGCTCGACGGCGACCCGAACCCGAAGCGTCTCCAGGCCCTCGCCGAGCGCTTTCCGAATCGTCGTCGACCGGTCCTCCGAGAGCAGTGCCGCGACGTCGTCCAGCTCCGCCTTCTCGTCGTCCCCGAGTCGTGCGCTGATAGTCGGCATCGTGTACACAGTCACTTACGGTAGACCCACATCAATGTGCGGGCGACGGTTACCGACACGCCCGCCCCGTACCGTCCGGTGACTTCTCAGTCGACGAACGAATCGAGATGTAGGTGGCTGCACGTCCAGTAATGTCGCAGAAAAATTTTGATAACTTGTCTAAACTACCCCTAACTCGCCTAAACAGTCGATATATTTATGATATACTGGACTTTCTAGCAAACTATGTCCAGCACCGACAAAACGACCGGCAACCTGCCACTGAACTGCACGGACTGCAACGAACCCATCCGAAAGACGGCGAGGGGTACCTACGTCTGTACCGGCTGTGGGCACACGTCACAGGCCCGGCTGGTCCGGTAGCGCGGGTCGAACCGCCAACGCTTAGCCGTCGGCGCTCCCCGTGGGTCTCAATGAGCGACGACGCACGGGCGTTCGTGCCGGGTCACGTGACGGGCTTTTTCACCGTCGACCGGGACGACGACCCGACGAAGGCGGGTTCCCGGGGCGGCGGCATCGCGCTTTCGGACGGCGTCTCGGTGACGGTCGAACCGGCCGCGGAGACGACGGTCGAACTCGACGGCGAGTCGGTGGCGATGGGCGCGGTCGAGCGGGTCCTCTCGGCGCTCCGGGCCGACGCGCGGGTCACGGCCGAGACGCCGCTGCCGCTGGGCGCCGGTTTCGGCGTCTCCGGGGCGACGGCGCTCGGGACGGCCCTGGCCGCGAACGCCGCCTTCGAGCGCGGACTCTCGTACAACGAACTCGTCACCGTCGCCCACGGCGCGGAGGTCCAGGCTGGCACCGGCCTCGGTGACGTGGTGGGACAGGCCCGCGGCGGCGTCCCGTTGCGGTTGGACCCCGGCGGCCCACAGCACAACTACGTCGACGCAATCCCCGAGCGCGCCCGCGTGGAGTACTACAACATGGGTGAACTGTCGACGCCGGACGTGGTCGGCGGCGACACCGAGGCGTTGACGACCGCCGGCGAACGCGCCCTCTCGATGGTCGTCGAGGCACCGACGCTGTCGACGTTTACCCGCGCGTCTCGGCAGTTCTCCCGCGAGGCGGACCTGCTGACCGACGACGTGCGCGAGGTGGTGTCGGACGTGACCGGCGCCGGTGGCGACGCGGCGATGGCGATGCTGGGCGAGACGGTGTTCGCGCTCGGGACCGGGCTGACCGACGCGGGCTACGACGCCCGCTCGTGTGCGGTGTATCCGGCCGGTGCGACGCTGGACGGATAGCGAGGCGTGACCCGAGGGCACGCCCCGCAGCGGAACGGCCAGCGAGGCGAGCCGTGGCACTTCGGTGTCGCCTCGACTGTAGGGGATCGGTACATCTCGAAACCGGACCCGTGCTATGCCGTCACGCAGGGACGGAGGGCTTTTCTACACGTGCATACAGAGGGAAGCATATGAGCGACGACGTCGACGTGCCGGAGAGTCACCCGCGGTACGAGTCACTGCTGACTCGCCACCGCATCGAGGCGGGAGTCGACCGGGGCATCACGTCCCGACAGGGGCTCATCGCCCAGGGGCGGGGGGAAGCGTACGACTATCTGCTGGGCGAACGGACCATCGACAGCGCCGACCGGGCGGCGCGGGCGGCCGCCGCCTACCTCCTCTCGGCGGACCACGCGGTCGTCTCGGTCAACGGCAACGCCGCGGCGCTCGTCCCCGGCGAACTGGTCGAACTGAGCGAAGCGACGGGGGCCGACCTCGAAGTCAACCTGTTCAACCGGACCGAGGAGCGCATCGAGCGCATCGCCGACTATCTCCGCGAGCACGGGGCCAGCGAGGTCAAGGGACTCACCGCCGACGGGCGGATTCCGGGGCTCGACCACGAGCGAGCGAAGGTCGACGCCGACGGCATCGGCGACGCCGACGTGGTGCTGGTGCCGCTCGAAGACGGCGACCGGGCCGAGGCGCTGGGCGAGATGGGTACGACCGAACTCGTCGTCGACCTCAACCCGCTCTCGCGGTCGGCACAGGTCGCGACGGTCCCTATCGTCGACAACATCATCCGGGCGATTCCGACCGCCACCGACCACGCACGGGACCTGCGGGGCGACCCCGACGCACAGCGCGCCGCCATCGAGGCGTTCGACGCCGAGGCGGCCCTGACCGACGCCGAGGCGGCGATTCGAGGGGGCGTCTGAGGTGGGACTGGCACCCTACATCTACGCCGACCGACGGCTCCCGGACGAGGGAAGCGTCCGGGAGACGCTCGCGGGGCGGTCACTGACGAAGTTCGGCGACGACGAGCGACTCGAACGGCTCCACCGTGTGTTCTACCCGGTGTTCCGGGTCGAGTACCGCTACGAGACCGGCGAGGGGACGCTGTTTGGCACCGAGACGAAGACGGCCACGGCTTTGCTGGACGGGCTGTGGGAGGACAACGACGCCGCCCTGGCCGACTACGCCGACGGCACCGAGGATTTGGTCCGCCGGGCGACCAGCGACTACGACTTCGGCGTCGACACGCCCCACCTCGGGCGCTCGGTGCTCATGCAGTTCCAGGTGCCAACCGGCGAGGCGGAGTCCCTGCTCCCCCGGCGAATCCAGGAGTACCGCGAGCAGCGGGGCACCACCGCGAACGTCTTCCTGCGGAAGCTCCGGGACTCCTATGGCTTGCCCGCTGATTTCGACCCCGATGGGTTCGACGCCGTCACCGAAATCGAGCGCTGTTACCTCCCGTTCTGGCTCGCGGAGTTTCACTCGCCCCACGCCGACGACATCGCGCTGGTCTCCTTCCGTGACCCGGACGCCCAGGTCGACGAGATGCGCCGGCACGGCTGGCTCTCCGCGTTCGTCAGCGAGCGGCCCCGGCGGCTGGCGACCTTCGGCTACGAGGCCGACCCGGACCGCGTCGAGCGGGCGATTCGCGAACGCATCGGCCAGTCGGGCGACGCCGACGGCAGCGACGGCGTGGGCGGCGGTGGCGAGCCGAGGGACGACGAGTCGTCGGGCGCCCCGACAATCAACCGCCAGGGGTCGGCCGACGGTCGCTCCGACGGCGACCCCGAGGTCGTCCAGCCCGACGGCGTCGAGATGGAGGCAGAGAGCGTCGTCGAGCCCGACCCCGACCGGAGCTTCGCCGACGTGGGCGGGATGGCCGACCTGCTCGACACGCTCAACCACAAGGTCGTCCGGCCGCTGGCGGACCCCGAGGCCTTCGAGGAGTACGGCATCGGCGTCGTCAACGGCGTCCTGTTGCACGGCCCGCCGGGCTGTGGGAAGACCCACGTCGCCGGCGCGCTGGCCGGCGAGGTCGACCACGCCTTCGTCGAGGTCAGCCCCGCCGACGTGACGAGCAAGTACATGGGCGAACCCGCCCAGAAGGTCGAGGAGCTGTTCGCCATCGCGCGGGCGAATGCCCCCTGTGTCCTCTTTATCGACGAGATAGACGGCATCGCCGGCCAGCGCGACGGCGACGCGAACATGAACTCCAGCGAGCAGCAACTGGTCAATCAGCTCCTGACCGAACTGGAGGGTATCGCCGAGGAGGACGTCGTCGTCGTCGGCGCGACGAACCTCGTCGAGGACGTCGACGGCGCCATCCGCCGGTCGGGCCGCTTCGACGAGCGCGTGGAGGTGCCCCCGCCCGACGCCGAGGCCCGCCGGGCGATTCTGAAGCTCCACCTGGCCGGGCGCCCGACCGCCGAGGACCTGACGCTCGACCCCGTCGTCGAGGCGACGGCGGGCTACGCCGCCAGCGACCTCGAACTGCTGGCGGAGAACGCGGCCCGGCAGGCGCTGCGCGAGGACGCTCCCATCGGGACCGACCACCTGCGGGCCGCCGCCGACGATTCCTCGACGAGCATCCCGGACTGGATAGACCCCGCCGACGCCGCGGAGGGCGGTGTCGTCCAGCCCGACGGCGTCGACCTGCAGGCGACGAATCTCGTCGACCCCGAGCCGGGCCGGGACTTCACTTCCGTGGGCGGCATGGACGAACTGAAAGAACGCCTCCACAACACCGTCGTCGAGCCGGTGCAAAACAGCGAGACCTACGACGAGTACGGCATCGACGTGCTCTCGGGCCTGTTGCTCTACGGCCCGCCGGGCTGTGGGAAGACCCATCTCGCCGGGGCGCTCGCTGGCGAACTCGGCCACAGCTTCGTCGAGGTGACGCCGGCGGACCTCTCAAGCAAGTGGATGGGCGAACCGGCGAGTAACGTCGCCGACCTGTTCGAAATCGCGCGGGCGAACGCCCCCTGTATCCTCTTCATCGACGAGATTGACGGCGTCGCCGGCTCCCGGCGCGGGTCGACCAGCGACAACCAGCAACAGCTGGTCAACCAGTTGCTGACCGAGGTCGAGGAGGCCGCCGAACACGACGTGGTGACGGTGGGCGCGACCAACTTCGTCGAGGACGTCGACGGCGCCCTGCGCCGGTCGGGCCGCTTCGACGAGCGCGTCGAGGTTCCGCCGCCGGACGCCACCGCTCGCCGGGAGATTCTCGACATCCACCTCTCGGAGCGGCCCGTCGCCGACGACATCGACTGGGACGCCGTCGTCGAGCCCACCGCGGGCTACGCTGCCAGCGACATCGAACTGCTGGCCGAGGACGCCGCCCGCCACGCGCTCCGGGCGGGGTCGGAGATTCGCCAGGACCATCTGGAGACGGCGGTGTGGGAGACCCACTCCAGCATCGCGGACTGGGGCGAGAGAGCGCGCTACGCCGAGAACGACCTGACCTCGCAGCTGGGGCGTCAGTAGCTACTTCGCGAAGTAGCTGGTGAACAGTCCCGAGAAGAAACCGGAGATGCCGGCGGCAAGCGCCATATCCGAGAGGTCCCACGGGCCGTCGTCGTCGGCCATCCAGACCGTGATAGCGACGCTGATTACGAGCGAGACCACACCGTTGACGAGGTGTTTCTTCCACTGTCCCATGGGCGAACCGTAGGCGGCGAACCGTTTAGTCAGTTCCGCCGGTCGGGCCGGTCGAGCGGGGCCAGCTATCCCCGAAGTAGCTGGTACAGACCCCGGAGACGAACGCGGCGATGCCCGCTGTCAGCGCGACGTCGGTCCGGTCCCAGGCGCCGCCGGACTCGTTCGAGGCGGAGCGGCCCGCTCCGCCCGGCTCGCGCCCCTCACCAGCCAGTGTGAGCACCACGGTGACGCTGATGGCGAAGGATAGCGCACCGTTGAGGAGATGTCTGAGCATCCCTCCGGCCGTACCGACCGGCGCTGTAAGTGTCTACGTCCGGGTTGGTTGTCGCTCCGCGTCGTGAACGGGCCAGACTGGTCCCGACTGGTCACTGCGGCAGCGACCCGCTCTTGTCCGTGGCGTCCCTGAGTTCCGGTATGGTCCTCTCGGAACGCGACCGCTCGAAGCTCGACAGCGGCGCGGATGGGGCGTTCTACGACAGCCCGCGGTTCGTCACGCACGCCGACGACGCCTTCCTGGCGCGGCTGACAGCGCTGTACGCCGAGGTTCTGGCCCCGGGTGACCGCGTCTTCGACGCGATGAGCAGTTGGGTGTCACACCTCCCCGACTACCCCTTCGAGCGCGTCGTCGGCCACGGGCTCAACGGGGCGGAACTGGCCGAGAACGACCGGCTCGACGAGTGGTTCCTGCAGGACTGCAACCGCGACCAGTCGCTCCCGCTGGCCGACGAGGGGGTCGACGCGGTGCTGTGTGCGCTGTCGGTCCAGTACCTCCAGTATCCGGAGGCGGTGTTCGCGGAGTTCGCCCGCGTGCTCGCGCCCGACGGCGTTCTGGTGGTGAGTTTCACCAACCGGATGTTCCCGACGAAGGCGGTCCGGGCGTGGCGGGCGGCGTCGATGGACGAGCGGGCCGACCTGGTCGAGCGGTACTGCCGGGCGGCGGGGCTCACCGTCACCGACGTCGTTCGCGAGCGGCCCGGCCGTGACCCCTTCTACGCGGTCCTGGCCCGGCCGAGCGCCTGAGCGGGGCAGCCGTCGCGCTCGCGGTGGGATGCCTTCATTGCGTCGCGGCCCCTCTACCCGGGTGAATGCCCGTCTATCCCTCGGTCCGCGACCACGCCGTCTCCCTGTGCGAGCGGGCCGGCTACGACGTGACGGTCCGGCCCGAGCGCAGCCTCGACGGCCCGCCGGCGCTGGCCGAACCGACCGCCGACGCCGTCGGCCTGGTCGAGCCAGAACAGCCCCGTCCCGTCGCCATCGAACCGCTGACCGAGGCCGACATCGGCCCGTCGGGGCTCGTCCCCCGTTTCGCCGACGCCTTGCGCGAGGACCGCGACTGCCTGTTCGTCGTCCCCTCCACCGAAGACACCGGGACGACGCTCACGCAGGTCGCCGCCACCGTCCTGGGCGACCCGGCCTGTGTCGCCGCCGACGAGCCCGACGGTCGGCAGTTCTACAAGGGGCCCGACCGGGTGCCACTCTCGGACGGCAGCTACGCCTGTGCCCGCGCTCCCGCCGCTGACCTCCAGTGGCGCGAGGTCCGCGTCGACGAGGACCGGCCGCGGCTGGAACTGAGTGTCGGCACGGAAATCGTCGCCGTCTTCGAGCACGTCGATTCGCTGGCGGCGCCGGGCCGCCACGCCTTCCAGTACGCCTACCGGCGGGCCGACGACGGCCGCTTCGAGGTGACCGAGGGCGACGAGGTGGTCGAGCGGTTCCCCGGCCCGACGGCGATGCGACGGGGCGGCTACGCGCCGGTGCCGATGCCGCTCGTCCCCGAGCACCTGCTGCCCGATGGCGCCGATCGCTCGCGGTGGGCTGTCTGCCAGCCCGACGGCGGCGCGGATATCCTGACCGAGGCCGGACTGGGAGCCTGGGCCTGAGCTATTCGAGGTCGACCGCCTCACTGACCCGCTCGACCAGCAGTCCCGCCGCGACGAGCGTCGCCGCGCGGTCTATGTCGACGTGGACCTCGCGGTCGCCGTCGAGTCGCGGGACGACCTCACGGACGGTCTCGTAGGCGACGGCGGTGCCGACGCCGTGGGAGGCCGCGTCGTCGGCAGACTCACCGTCTCCCGCGACCGCCGTCTCCCCGTCGAGGAACTCGGTGGCCTGGGCGCCACACAGGAGTTCGATTCCCACCACCGTCCCGACGTGTTCGACCACCTCGCGCAGCGACAGCGCGGCCCCCGCGCTCATGCTGACGTGGTCCTCCTGGTTGCCACTGACCGGCGTCGAGTCGGTGGCGTGCCGGCCCGTCGCCCGACACTCGTTCAGCACGGCGGCGGCGGTGTACTGAGCCACCATGTAGCCCGAGCGCAGCCCGCTCGCCTCGGTGAGGAAGGGCGGGAGGTGGGGTTCCTGAACGCTGGGATTGAGCAGCCGGTCGACGCGGCGTTCGCTGATGGCCGCGAGTTCGGTCAGCGCGGCCGTCGCGTAGTCCAGTTTCAGCGCCAGGGGCTCGCCGTGGAAGTTCCCGGCCGACAGCACCGCGGCGTCGCCGGTCCCGCTGGCGCGGTCGGGGGCGTCCTCGCGGGCAAAGAGGAGCGGGTTGTCGGTCGCGCTGTTGAGTTCCGTCTCGACGGCCCCGCGTAAGTGGTCGATAGCCTCCCGGACCGCGCCGTGGACCTGCGGGAGACACCGCAGCGAGTAGGCGTCCTGCACCCGGTCACAGTTGCGGTGGGACTCGACGATGCCCGACTCGGCGGTACACCGCCGGACGTTGCGCGCGCTCGCGGCCTGACCGGGGTGGGGCCGGACCGCCGAGACCGCTGGGTGGGACGGCACCGTCGACCCGAGCGTGACCTCCGTCGTGAGCGCGCCCGCCACGTCGGCGCTCTGGACGACCCTCGTCGCGTCGTGGACGGCCAGTGCCCCCACGCCGACGGAGAGTTGCGTGCCGTTGATGAGCGCCAGCCCCTCCTTCGCCCGGAGCGTGAGCGGGTCGAGACCCGCGGTCGCGAGCGCCTCGTCACCGGGCAGTCCCTCGCCGTCGACCACCGCCTCACCCTCGCCGACGAGGACGAGCGACGTGTGCGCCAGCGGTGCGAGGTCGCCGCTCGCGCCGAGGCTCCCGACCGCCGGGACGACCGGCGTCACGCCAGCGTTCAGCAGGTCGACGAGGGCGTCGACGACCGCCTCGCGCACCCCGGAGTACCCCTTCACGAGCGCGTTGACGCGGGCGACCAGCATCGCCCGGACCGCCTCGCGCGGGAGTTCCGGCCCCACGCCGGCGGCGTGACTCCGAAGCAAGTTCACCTGGAGGGCTTCGAGGTCCGACGGCGGGATGCGCTCGTCGACCAGGTCGCCGAAGCCGGTGGTGACGCCGTACACCGTCTCGCCGCTCTCCAAGACGGACTCGACGCGCTCGCGGCTGGTCCGGACCGCCTCGCGCGCGTCGTCGGCGACGGTGACCGTCGCGTCCTCGCGGGCGACGGCGACCACCGCCTCGGGGGTGAGCGACGCCCCGTCGAGGACGACCCTGTCCGTACCGGTAGCTGTCATGGTCGACCGTACGCGACGCTCACTGATACGTCGTACTCCCGCCCTCGGCGACCAGGCGTCCGTCGGTCAGGACGGTGTCGACGACGTTCGTCCCGTACTGGTAGGGGACGTGGACGTGTGTGGGCGCGTCGAGGACGAGCAGGTCGCCCGGCGCGCCCTCGCAGAGCGTCCCGCGGCCGTCCGCGCGGTCCAGCGCCAGCGCGGCGTTTCGCGTCCCGGCGACGAGGGCCTCGGCCGGGGTCATCCGCATCACGACGCAGGACAGCGCCATCGCGAAGCCCACGCTGTGGCTGTGGCAGTTGGGGTTGAAGTCCGTCGCCACGGCCACCGGCGCGCCGGCGTCGAGGAACGCCTGCGCGTCGGCGTACTCGGCCCCCAGGCCGAACGCCGTCCCCGGCAGCAACACCGGCGTCACGCCCGCCTCGACCAGCGCGTCGATGTCCGCCTCGGTGGCGTGCAGCAGGTGGTCGGCGCTGGTCGCGCCCACCTCGGCCGCGAGTTGTGTCCCGCCGATATGAGCCAGTTCCTCGGCGTGGACCTTCGGCGTCAGTCCCGCTTTCGCGCCGGCTTCGAGGACGCGCCGGGACTGGGCGACGGAGAAGACCCCCTCCTCGCAGAACACGTCGCAGAACTCGGCGACGCCCTGGGACTCGACGGCCGGGAGCTGTTCCTGGACGACTTCCTCGACGTAGTCGTCGGCGTCGCGGCCCTCGGGGACGGCGTGGGCGCCCATGAACGTCGGCACCACGTCGACCGGGTGCGCCTCGTCGGCCCGGTCGATGACGCGCAACATCCGCAGTTCCGTCTCGGCGTCGAGGCCGTAGCCCGACTTCACCTCGACGGTAGTCGTCCCGTGGGCGAGCATCGTATCGAGGTGGCCCAGCAGGTTCGAAAGCAGCGTCGCCTCGTCGGCCGCCCGGACCGCCCGCACGGTCCGCAGGATGCCGCCGCCCTCGGCGAGGATGTCCTGGTAGGACGTCCCGCGGAGCTTCGCGGCGAACTCGTCGGACCGGTCGCCGGCGAACAGCCCGTGGGTGTGCGGGTCGACGAACCCCGGGAGGACGGCCCGGCCGGCGGCGTCGACGGCCCGGTCGGCGTTGGCCGGCGGGTACTCGCGCGTGACCTCGTCGGTCGGGCCGACGGCGGCGACGGTACCGTCCACGACCGCGACGGCGCCGTCCGCGACGGTCTCGACGTCCCGGCCGCTCTCGGCGGGCCCGACGACGAGTTCGCTCGCGCCGTGGACCACCGCGTCGAGGTCGGTCATCGGCCCACCGCCAGCCCCGAGAGGACGTGTGCGACGGCGTGGGCGGCGGCGCGCGCGGTCCGGTCGCCATCCTCCAGCGGCGGCGCACACTCGACCACCTCGAAGCCGGCGACCCGGTCGTCGGCCGCGGCCCGGCCCAGCATCGCGAACAGTTCGCGGGTCGTGACACCGCCCGGCGTCGGCGCGCTCACGCCGGGCGCGGCCGCCGCCTCCAGCACGTCCAGGTCGAGGCTGACGTACACCGCGTCGACGCCCTCCAGCGCGTCGAGGGCGTCCTCGACCGCCGCAATCGGGTCGGCCCGGACGGCCTCGGGCGTCGTCACGCGGCCGCCTCGCTCGGCGACGTACTCGTGGTACGCCGTGGAGGTCTCGAAGTGGCGCGCGCCGACGACGGCGAAGGCGTCGAGCCCCGCTTCGTGGAGCTGTCGGTAGGGCGTCCCGCTGGTCGGGCCGTCCCGGACCGCGCGGCAGTCGAGGTGGGCGTCGAAGCTGAGCGCGCCGAGCCGTCCCCGCTCCAGCAGCGGCGCGGCGTTCGGGAACGTCAGGGAGTTGTCGCCGCCCAGAAACACCGGCACAGCGTCGGCGTCGTGGACGGCGGCGACGGTCTCCCGGACGGCGGCCTGGACCGTCGCCACGTCGCCGTCGGGCAGGTCGATATCGCCGAGGTCGCCGACCGAGCGCACGGGCCCCCGCTCGACGTGGTGGGTCTTCGTCCCCGCGAGTTCCCGCCGGATAGCCGCGGGCCCCTCGCGTGCGCCGCGTCGACCGATGACCGCCCCGTCGTAGGGCTCGCCGACGAGGACGGCGGCGTACTCGCCGGCCGACGCGAGCGTCGCGGGTTCGACGATATCGCCGAACTGCTCGTCGTTCGGGTCCGCCGAGGGACCGTCCCACCTCGGCGGGTCGGTGAGCCCGCTCATGGCTCGCGGTCCCGCATGGGCACTGCCACGTCGTCGGCCTCGGCCCGGTCGACGGCCTCGTCGTAGCCGGCGTCGGCGTGGCGAATCACGCCCATGCCGGGGTCGGTGGTAAAGACGCGCCGGGCCGTCTCGGCCGCGAGGTCGGTGCCGTCCAGCACGACGTGGTTGTTCGTGTGGAGGGAGTTACCGATGCCGACCCCGCCGCCGTCGTGGACGCTGACGATGTCCGCGCCGGCCGCGCAGTTCAGCAAGGCGTTCAGGACGGGCCAGTCGGCGACGGCGTCGGAGCCGTCTTGCATGGCCTCGGTCTCGCGGTTCGGCGAGGCGACGCTCCCGGCGTCGAGGTGGTCCCGCGTGACGACGACAGGGGCCGAAATCTCGCCCTCGGCGACGAGTTCGTTGATGCGCAGCGCGAAGCGGGCGCGCACGGTCAGACCGTCCTCCGTCGCGTAGCCGAGCCAGCACACCCGCGAGGGGAGTCCCTGGAAAGACACCTGCTCCTGGGCCAGCTCTATCCAGCGGTGCAGCGACTCCTTCTCGGGGAACAGTTCCCGCACCGCCTCGTCGGTGCGGTGGATGTCGGCGGGGTCCCCCGAGAGCGCGGCCCAGCGGAACGGCCCTTTCCCCTGGCAGAACAGCGGCCGGACGTACGCCGGGACGAAACCGGGGAAGTCGAATGCATCGTCCATCTCGCGGTGGTCCTCGACCTGGCCGCGGATGTTGTTGCCGTACTCGAAGGCGACGGCGCCCCGCTCTTGCAGTTCCAGGATGGCCCCGACGTGGCGAGCCATGGTGTCGAGGCTCTCCTCGACGTACGTCTCCGGGTCCGACTCGCGCAGGGCGTCTGCCTCCGCGACGGTGTAGCCCGCGGGGTAGTACCCCGCCAGTTCGTCGTGGGCGCTGGTCTGGTCGGTGACGACGTCCGGGACGAACCCCCGTTCGAGCAGCCCCTCCAGCATGTCGGCGGCGTTCACGTGGACGCCGACGCTGTAGGGCTCGCCGTTCTCCGCGGCCGCCGTCGCACGCTCGATGGCCTCGTCCAGGTCGTCGGTCTTCTCTTGCAGGTACTCTGTCTCGATGCGCCGGTCGATGCGGCGTTCGTCGACCTCTGCGGCGATGCAGACGCCGTGGTTCATCGTCACCGCGAGGGGTTGGGCACCGCCCATCCCTCCGAGGCCGCCCGTGACGACTATCTTGCCGCGCAGGCCGTCGCTGTCGGGGTAGTGCTCGCGGGCGAGGGCGGCAAGCGTCTCGTAGGTCCCCTGGACGATGCCCTGCGTGCCGATGTAGGCCCACGAGCCGGCGGTCATCTGGCCGTACATGATGAGCCCCTTCGCTTCGAGTTCGTGGAAGTGGTCCCAGTCGTCCCACTTCCCGACGAGGTTTGAGTTGGCGATGAGGACCCGCGGGGCCCGCTCGTGGGTCTCGAAGCGGCCGACGGGCTTGCCGCTCTGGACCAGCAGCGTCTCCGTATCGCCCAGTTCGCGCAGTTCCGCCAGGATGGCGTCGTAGGCGTCCCACGACCGGGCGGCCCGACCGGTGCCGCCGTAGACGACGAGTTCCTCGGGCTTCTCGGCCACCTCGGGGTCGAGGTTGTTGTTGAGCATCCGGAGGGCGGCCTCCTGTCGCCACCCCTCGCACTCGATGTCCGTGCCGGTCGGTGCGCCCTGGTACTCGCGCCACTGTTCGGACGGGGCGCCGACGTCGTGGTCGGCGTCGACCGCGGGTTGGTGTGACATGAGTTGCCGTACGGGCGCGAGCGTGATAGCGGACTCGCCCCGTGCAGCGATGTCAGCACCGGCTGCATGAACTGTCACCCGTTGACGACGCCGTCGTCTACGGCGGCGACGGGCTGTCGGCGGCGACCGGCCGGACGCGGCGCCGACACCACAACGACTATTTACCACTCTAGAATATCACTAGGTGGTATGCAGGACTTCGACCAGTTCAGCGACGTGGGCGAGGCGGAAGTGACGCGGGCAATCGGCCAGGAGTGGTCCCAGGAGTTCATGGACTTCTCGGACACTGAGGTCATCATCGTCGGCGGCGGGCCGTCGGGGCTGATGGCCGCCAAAGAGCTCTCGGAACGGGGCGTCGAGGTGATGGTCGTCGAGAAGAACAACTATCTGGGCGGCGGGTTCTGGCTCGGCGGCTTCCTGATGAACAAGGTGACCGTGCGCGACCCGGCCCAGGAGATACTCGACGACCTCGACGTGGACTACCTCCAGTCCGAGGAAGCTGAGGGCCTGTTCGTCGCCAACGGGCCGGAAGCGTGTTCGGGGCTCATCAAGGCCGCCTGCGACGCGGGCGCGAAGATGCAGAACATGACCGAGTTCACCGATATCGTCATCCGCGAGGACCACCGCGTCGGCGGCATCGTGATGAACTGGACGCCGGTCCACGCCTTGCCCCGCGAGATAACCTGCGTCGACCCCATCGCCGTCGAGGCCGACCTGGTCATCGACGCGACGGGCCACGACGCGATGGCGGTGAAGAAACTCGACGAGCGGGGCGTCCTGGAGGGCGAAGGCCCCGAAGCCGGCGACACGGGTATGGACCAGACCGGCGGCGACAGCTACGGCGCGCCGGGCCACGACTCGCCGGGCCACGACTCGATGTGGGTCGGCGAGAGCGAGGACGCCGTCGTCGAACACACCGGGAAGGTCCACGACGGCCTCGTCGCGACCGGTATGGCGACGGCGACCACGCACGGCCTCCCGCGCATGGGTCCGACCTTCGGCGCGATGCTCGTCTCGGGCAAGAAGGCCGCGCAGGTGGCGCTGGACGAACTGGCCGTCGACGCGCCCGACGTGACCCTCTCGACGGGTGGGGCCGCGCCCGCGGACGATTAGCGAGAGCGAGGAACTGAGCGAAGCGAAGTTCCTCGAATACGTCGAGCGGGCGTAGCCCGCGAGACGAGCGAGGTTTCGAACGGGGAACGAAGCGACCCGTGAGTCGCGCGCCCGGCCTACGCTCCCGCGAAGCCGGCCACGTCCGAGACGACCAGCATCTCCGTCGCGCCCGGCTGGAACTCGTAGTCGACCGGGCGTCTCTCGACCGCGAGTCCGCGGTCACGCAGCCGTTCGCTCGTCGGTCCGACGAGGGCGGACGGGTCGCCGTCGAGGGCGTGGAGCGGAAACACGCGGACTTCCCGGCGGGCGACCCGCGCCAGTTCACAGAGCGCATCGGCGTGGAACGCCGCGTCGAGGCGGTCGTCGTACAGGAAGAGCAGGTGCCCACAGAGGGCGAGGTCGACGCTGTCGGTCGCCAGCGGGAGGGCGGGCAGGGCCGCCCGCAGGTAGCGGCCGGGCCGCCGGGTGTAGTCCGCGAGGAACCGCTCGGCGGCGGCGCGCAGATACCGGCCGCGGTCCGCCGGGTCGCTGTACGCCGTCCAGACGAACTGCTCGGGGGACGCGCGTAGCTGTTCGACCGTCCGCTCGACGGCGTCCCGGCAGACTGGAGCGAGGTCCGCGAGCGGCGTGCCGTACACCGGGTCGACCGCGACGGTCCGGTCGGCCACCCGGGCGGCCACGGCGGTGAACGAACTCGGCCCGCCGGGGCAGTCGAGCACCGCGGCGCCGGCGAGGGCGTCCCGCTCGAGGCCGAACAGTCGCCTGTACTCCGCGAACGTCCGGCCGATGAAGCGAAACGACTCACTGACCTCGAAGGCGTCGTGGCGTGCCATGCACAGAAATATACTCCAATGTACAAAAGTATTCACTGAACTGCCGGCACGCCGGCGTGAGACGACTTGCTTATGTTTCGTGAATTATATTATATTAATACATACATTTATGGGGTTCTGGCAGATTTTTGTTAGTGGTTATCGTACTATGCCGAACGAAACTGCACGGTCAGGGGAAAACGATACCGACCTCGAAGTCGACCTTTGGGTCAGGCGGCCGGTGTGTGGGCCGCGGACGACGGTCATCGACCGGTTGAGCGAACTCCGCACAGCCGGCGCGCTCGCCGATTTCGACGTGACGACCTGGCCCGAAGAGATAGCGCTCACCGGCGATAACAGGCAGGAGGCGTTGCTGGAGACCATCGAGGGCTTCGAGGACTGGGCCGCCGACCGGGGGCTGAGTCTGCGGCCGCCCTTCGAGACGCGAACGGCCTCGCGGCTGGTCGGCGACAGCGAGGACGTGCTGCGGACGCCGATGCTGCTCGCGGCCGCGTACGAGGGCGACGAACTCGTGGGTATCTACCCCTGTACGGACGGCACGGAGACCTGGACGATTCCGGCGTTTCTCGACGCGCTGGAGGCCGGTGAGGACCACTCGCCGTCCGGCGCGGGCGCCCGCTCGGTGCTGCCGGTGACGGGTCGACCGACGAGCTGAGCGGCCACACGGCGGGCGCTACGCCGCGACGCTCACGTTCCCGTCGCGCCCGGCCACCTCGACCTCCTCGACGAACGCGGGGTCACCGAAGACGAGCGCGACTGTCTCATCGTCGACGGTCGCGACGCGGAAAGCCGCCGAGGAGGCCCCCTCGCGGGCGTCGGCGAACGTCGAGAGCGCGGCTTCGAGGTCGTCGGTCTCGCTCGCGTTGTCCCAGCGCATCACCCACGCCCAGCCGTAGCGGCTGTCGTTGGCCGCGTGCCGGTAGACGGCCAGCCGGTCGGTCCCCCAGCCGGCCGCCGCGGCGGCCGCCCGCTCGCGCCCGAGTTCGGTGTCGAGGGCGGCGCGGGTGGTCATCTCGCCGAGCGTGTTGTTCCCGAGGGAGTCCCAGCGCTCGCTCTCGGCGGTCGCGGTCACGCTCAGGTTCGCCGGCGGCTCCTCGCCGGGCGTCTCGTTGTGGATGACCTGCTCGGTCGTGCGCGGATACGACTCGTAGGCCACAGAGAGGTTCGCCGGGTCGTCGATGCGGGAGTCAACGTACTGGTTCCCGAAGACGTACGGGGAAAGCGCCGAGCGGGTCGTCGCGGAGCCGTTGCGATACAGCGCGCGGGCGTACGCCGAGTTGCTCCGGACGTCGAGGTACCGCTGGGAGTAGGCGTCGGCGACGAAGACCGCGCCACCTTCGACTAGCGACCGGCGGGCGTTGATGCGGTCGGTCGTCAGCCGCGGCTGGGAGAGCCGGCCCTGCCAGGGGAACATCGTCGTCCGGTACTGCACGACGTGGGCGTACTCGTGGGCGAGGACACGCTCGGTCCTCGCGGGCGTGCCGTCACCGGGGTGGACGTACACCGTCCCGTAGACGGTGACGCCGGTCGGCTCGCTCCAGTCCGTCGAGACGTTCTCGAAGCCGAGCGCCCGGTTCAGCGGGACGGCGCCGACCCGCTGGACGCTCGCTCGCCACTCGCTGAGGTTGCGGATTTCCACCGGCCAGGGGTCGACGTCCGCGCCGGTCAGTGTCTCGACGCGGTTGAACGTCAGCGTCGCGTCGGCCGGTAGCGTCCCGTTCTCGACGGTAACGGCGTCGTCGACTGCGCCCGACGGCGCTGTGTCGGTGCCGTTCGATTCACCGATGTCGGTCGGCTGTCCGGGCGTCGGCGTCGGCGCCGACGGGGTCCCGGTCGGTGTCGTCGGCGATTCCGTCGTGTCGCCCGACCCACCGGCCGGGCCGCCCGCACACCCCGCGAGGACGAGGAGGGCGGCCACCGCCAGGGTCGGCACGAGCCTGTCGGCTGCCATACGGCAGCCTACTGACAGGTGAATCAAAGTGGTTACTATCCACAATCGTCCGAGACCGTCCCGGACACCAGCCCGAGGTAGCCCCCGCCGAAGGTCTCGTACCGTCGGTCCACCGTCCGCTCGGTGAGCCGTCGTCGCGCCGCGGCGACGCGCCGTTCGAAGGTCGCGGCGTGGGAACGGCCGGAGAGCCGCGCGCCCGGCGCCGAGAGCCTGACAAAGCCCTCGAAGGCGAGGTCGAGCGGCGCCGCGAGCGGGTGACCGCTGCGCTGGAAGTTCAGCAGTGCGACCCGACCGCCGGGCACGACGCAGTCACACCACGCGTCCACCGCGGCCGCGGGGTCCGCGAAGAGTCCGGCGACGAACGTCCCCAGGACGGCGTCCACGTTCCGAACCGGCGCCCGCGTGGCGTCGGCCCGCAGATAGTCGACGCCCGCACCGGTTCGGTCGGCGTGGCGCCGCGCGGTCCGCAGCATCTCGGCGGTGATATCGAGCCCGACGACTCGGCCGTCTGGGCCGACCCGCTCGCGCAACTCGGGGACGTTCGCGCCCGTCCCACAGCCCATCTCGACGACGGTCTCGCCCGGCGAGAGGGCCAGCGCGTCGACGGCGCCGGCCCGCCAGGAGCGCAGCCCCGGTAACCTGGCCACGCGGTCGTAGGCGGTCGCCCACCGCTCGTAGAACGTGGTCACAGGATATCGCGCGCCCACTCGGCGACGGTCACCGCGTCCGGCCCGAGCAGGTAGACCACCGGTTCGACGCCCATCCCGCCTGTCTGGTAGACGACGTCGGCCTCGCCGTCGGCGAGCACGTCGGCGATGGCCGGCTCGAGGGCGGCCTCGGCGTCGAACTCGACGGCGGTGTGGCCCGCCGCGTCGAGCGACTCGACGACCGACTCGTCGTAGCGGACGTTCAGCGCCGCTCGCGCCGGACTGCCAGCCGCTCGCGCGGCCAGGACCACCGACGCGACGTGTTCGCTCACGCCGAACTCCGGCTCACCGGGGATGGTGGCCCGCCCCTTCACGTCGAGAATCCGACCCGGGACGGCGGCCACGTCGTCGATGCCCCCGGCGTCGGGCAGGGCCTGGACGAGGTTCGAGCCGACCGCCGGAATGAGCGTCGCGAAGCCGCTGGTGTTCTCGAGCACCCGCAGCCCCCGCCGGACCGACGACAGCGTCCGCTCGGCGGCCCGCAGCTTGGAGTCGGGGTCGTGGACCGCGAACTCGCCGTCGTGGTCGGCCAACCCCGGCACGGCCTCCTCGTGGAGTCGGGCGAGCACGCCGCCCTGTTCGAGTTCGCGGACGAACACCTCCGTCTCGACCAGCGCCTGCACCGAACTCATCTCCCCGTCGGACAGCCCCTCGGCGATGCGGTCGACCAGTTCGGTCAGCCCGCGGTGGGCGAGCAGCCGGTCGTTTCGCTCGACCTCCCCGTGGACGTACTTCGAGACGGCGCTCTGGCTGATGCCCAGCAGGTCGGCGACCTCCGACTGGGTGAGCCCGCGCTCGCGCAGCGCCTCGGCCAGCATCGAGCGGTACGTCGGCAGGAACTCGTCGACGACGACCTCCTCGATAAAGCGCATGCTATCGCCTGCCTCCGTCGCTCATTGGTCGCCCCCAAATTCCACCGAGTTTCTCGCCGATACCGTGATGACACGCACAGCGGTCATCACTGATCGCCTCCGAACTCGCGATCACCCTGAATCTTGCTCGCCTGCGGTCCCGTCTGGCCCTGGTACTTCGACCCTCGCTCGGCCCCGTACGGGCGGTCGGCGGGCGTCTTCAACTCGGTAAACGTGAGCTGGGAGATGCGCATCCCGGGGGTGAGCGCGACCGGGGCGGTGCCGAGATTGGAGAGCTCGAGCGTTATCTGGCCCTCGTAGCCGGGGTCGCACAGTCCCGCCGTCGCATGGACCACGATGGCGAGTCGGCCAAGCGACGAGCGCCCTTCGACGTGGGCGATGAGGTCGTCGGGAATCTCGACGCGCTCGTGGGTCGTCCCCAGCACGAAATCGCCGGGGTGGAGGATGTACTCGCCGCCCTCCTCGACCTCGGTCTCCTCGACGTACTCGGCGACCTCCGCCTCGGCGTTGGGGTGGATACAGGGGATGTTCGCGTGCTGGAACTCCAGGAACTCCCGGCCCAGCCGGAGGTCCACGCTGGCGGGCTGAATCTGGATGTCGGGGTCGTCGAGGGGCTCGACCACGAGGTCGCCCGCCTCGAGTCGGCGCAGGATGTCCGCATCGGAGAGTATCATTACCCGACGTACCGGCGTGGGGGACCTAAAGTATCCTGTCTCGACCCCGTTGTTCGGCCCCTTCCTCACCCATGCGGTAAGTGCCCTGTGGTACGTGCAACCGCGGCGGGACTCCGACGGGGGTTTATGTACTGGTCGCTATGGTGGGAGTATGAAGCAGGCCATCGTCGCGCGGGCCGACATCGGGATGGGCGAGGGGAAACTCGCCGCCCAGGTCGCCCACGCCTCGCTGTCGGCCTACGAGGACACCGGCCGGCGGGCCCGGAAAGCCTGGAAAGGCTCGGGCCAGAAGAAGGTCGTCCTCAAGGCGTCGGGCGAGTCCGAACTGTTCGGACTCGCCGACGCGGCCGAGCGCGCCGGCCTGCCACATGCCGTCATCAGGGACGCCGGCCACACGCAACTGGACCCCGGGACGGTCACGGCCCTCGCGGTGGGGCCGGGCGACGACGACGCGGTCGACCGCATCACCGGCGACCTCTCGTTGTACTGAGGGCACCGAAGGCGCCGATGCGGTTATATACCAGAAACACTAACCTCAGGTGAATAACAGAGACCACCATGCAAGGAAACGAACAGCAGGCCTACGACCGCGGGATAACCATCTTCTCCCCGGACGGACGCCTCTACCAGGTCGAGTACGCACGCGAAGCAGTCAAACGCGGCACCGCCAGCGTCGGCGTGCGGACCGCCGACGGCGTCGTGCTGGCCGCGGACCGCCACGCCCGCTCGCCGCTCATCGAACGGGACAGTATCGAGAAGATTCACGAGATAGACGACCACGTCGGCGTCGCGAGCGCCGGCCACGTCGCCGACGCCCGACAGCTCATCGACGTGGCCCGTCGCCAGGCCCAGGTCAATCGCCTGCGCTACGACGAGCCCGCGAGCGTCGAGTCGCTGACGAAGGAGGTCACCGACTACATCCAGCAGTACACCCAGACCGGCGGCGCGCGCCCCTTCGGCGTCGCCTTGCTCGTCGCGGGCATCGAGGACGGCGAACCACGCCTCTTCGAGACGGACCCCTCGGGGACCCCCTACGAGTGGCAGGCGGTCGCCATCGGCGGCTCCCGCGAGGACATCCAGGGCTACCTCGAAGACGAGTACGAGGCGGAGATGGACCTCGAAGGCGGCGTCGAACTCGCCCTGCGCGCGCTGGCGTCGGTCAACGACGACGGTCTCGACGCGACGGGGGTCGACATCGCCACCATCGACGTCGAGAGCGAGCAGTTCAGCAAGCTCGAAGAGGACGACATCGCCGAGCGGCTGACCGAGTTCGAACTCGGAGGTGACGAATAATGTACGACCCCGACGAGAGACTCACCGACGCCTACGAGCCCGAAGTGGGGACGATACCCTCCGACTCTGAGGGCCGCGACGAGGAGAACGTGACCAAGACCGGGACGACCACGGTCGGTATCACCACCGAGGACGGCGTCGTCGTCGCGACGGACCGACGGGCCTCGCTGGGCGGTCGCTTCGTCTCGAACAAGTCGGTCACCAAGGTCGAACAGATTCACCCGACCGCGGCGATGACGCTGGTCGGCAGCGTCGGCGGCGCCCAGTCCTTTATCCGCTCGCTGCGCTCGGAGGCGAACCTCTACGAGGTCCGTCGTGACGAACCGCTCTCGATCCACGCGCTGGCGACGCTCGCGGGCAACTTCGCCCGCGGTGGCCCCTTCTTCGCCATCAACCCCATCATCGGCGGGGTCGACGAGGAGGGCACGCACGTCTACAGCGTCGACCCGGCCGGCGGCGTCCTGCAGGACGATTACACGGTTACGGGCTCCGGGACGATGGTCGCCACCGGCACTATCGAGGGCAACTACGACCCCGAGATGAGCCTCGAAGCGGCTCGCGAACTGGCGATTCGCGCGGTCAACGCCGCCGCCGAGCGCGACACCGGCTCCGGCAACGGCGTCGTCATCGCCGAGATTACCGCCGACGGCGTCGACATCGACCGCTTCGACGACTACGCCTCGGCGGAGTAAACGACTCGGGACCCCTCAGCGGGGTACCTCCACCCAGCCGGATATCCACGCCTCGTCGCTGTCCGGCAGGTGAGCGACTGTGATACCCCCGAACTCCTCTATCTCGACGTCGCTTCGCTCCCACCAGTCGGTCGGTCCGTCCTCGACCTGTTGTATTCCGTCGTGTTCGACCACGTGACGACACCTGTTCGACACTCGCCGCGGGGCCGTTCTCGTTATCGCCCGCCTACTACCGGTTAGGTGCCGACTCTGTACCCCTCTATACCACTCCGTAGCGACGTGAGCGCCCTCATTGGTGGATATAAATGCGCGGCGACACACCGTCCGACAATGGCCGCGGACTCCGCCGACGAGGCGGTCGACCCCCTCGACTCGTTCCGGCAGTTCTTCGCGCTGGAGCGGGACGTTCTCGTGCTCTCGCTGTCGATGCTCGCCTTCTCACTCGCCTTCCAGATGACGAGTCGCTACCTCCCGGAGTACATGCGCGTGCTGGGCGCGAGCGCGGGCGTCATCGGGCTGTACGGCAGCGTCGGCAACCTCATCAGCGCCGTCTACCCCTATCCGGGGGGTGCGGTCTCGGACCGGCTGGGGTCGCGCGTCGCCCTGACCGCCTTCGGCGTCCTCGCTACGGCCGGCTTCGGCGTCTGGTATCTCGCCGCCACGGTCGGCACTATCGCCGTGGGCCCGCTGACCCTGCCCGCCTGGACGTTCGTCTTCCTCGGCCTCTTTCTCGCACAGGCCTGGAAGTCCTTCGGGCTGGGCGCGACCTTCGCCATCGTGAAACAGGCCGTCCCGCCCGACCGACTGGCGATGGGCTTTGCGAGCACGGAGGTGTTCCGCCGACTGGGCTTTCTGTTCGGCCCGCTCCTCGCCGCGGGCCTGCTCGCCGCGACGGCGACGTTCGCCGGCGGCTTCCAGTCCGTCCTCCTCGTGGCCGTCGGCTTCGGCGCCGTCGCGACCGTCGCCCAGCATGTCCTCTACGACGCCAGCGAGGACACCATCGGGAAGTCCTTCGAGGGCGTCGGCCAGGTCGTCAGCGACCTGCGGGAACTGCCCGCCCCCCTGCGACCGCTGCTCGTGGCCGACACGCTCGTGCGCTTCGCCAACGGGATGGTGTACGTCTTCTTCGTCATCGTGGTGACGGACTTCCTCTCGGTCGGCTTTTCCGGCTTCGGACTCTCGCTGCGCCCCGACGCCTTCTTCGGCGTCTTGCTGGGCGTCGAGATGGTCGTCGCCATCCTCTCGATGGCGCCGGTCTCGAAACTCGCCGAGTACGCCGGGCTCAAGCCCGCCGTCGCGCTGGGCTTCTCGGTGTACGCGCTCTTCCCGCTCTTGCTCGTCTTCGCCCCTGCGAACCAGTGGGTGCTGCTCCTGCTCTTTGCGTACTCCGGGCTGCGATTCGCCGGTCTACCGGCCCACAAGGCGCTCATCGTCGGCCCCGCACAGCGCGACGCCGGCGGGCGCGTCACCGGGAGCTACTACCTCGTCCGAAACACGCTCGTCATCCCAAGCGCCGCGCTGGGCGGGTGGCTCTACGGCGCCGACTGGACGGTCGATATCGGCGGCGTCGCGGTGCAGGCCGGGCCGCGACTGGCATTCGGCGTCGCCACCGTCGTCGGCGTCGTCGGCGTCGCGTACTTCCTCCTGTTCGGCGAGGAGTTCGAACCGTACGCGTGACAGGGGTCATCCGACCGGAATTTTATTGTCACAACCAGCCGACAGGCGTGCTATGTCGGAGCTGGTCGTTCACGGCCTGACGATTCTCTTCCTGACAGTCGTCGCGCTCACGCTCGTCGGCGCGGGCGCCTGGCTGTTTCTGGTGACGGGGCTCGTCCTCGGGGCGGTGGGGCCGTTCCTCGGCGTCCTGTTGCTCGGGTACACCGGCTACTACACCTGGTCCCTGCTGACGGTCGACTGAGCGGCGGCCGCGGAGAACGCCAAGGCTAAACCCGGCCCGCCGAACACTCTCCCAATGCGCGAGGCCCACCCGATAGAGCGCGTTGTCGGCATGGCACACTACGTCAGCGACGCCGACGGCGTGGGCGGCCACCTGCGGGTCAGTCCCGAGGACTTCCGCGTCACCGAACTGGAGGCGTTCGACACCGCACCCGTCGACGCCGATACGGGTGGGTACCCCCACCTCGTCTGTCGGGTCGAACTCCGCGACTGGGACACCAACGATTTCGCCAGCGCCCTCTCGGACCGGCTGGGAATCTCCCGCGAGCGCGTCTCCTGGGCCGGGACGAAGGACAAGCGCGCGGTCACCCGACAGCTGTTCTCGGTGAAGGATATCGACCCCGACGACGTCCCCGACATCGACGGCGCCGACATCGAGGTCGTGGGGCGGGCCGGCCGACCCATCCTCTTTGGCGACCTCGCCGGCAACGCCTTCGAAATCGTCGTCCGGGACACCGACGCGCCCGACAACGCCGCGTCGGTGGTGGCCGACCTGCGGGCGTTCGCCGGCGGCGACGCGGCCGGCGCGTCGGCGACGGACAACCTGCCCGACGACGCCGTCACCGTCGCCGTCCCGAACTACTTCGGCCAGCAGCGATTCGGCTCGCGCCGCCCGGTCACCCACGAGGTCGGCCTCGCCATCGTCCGCGAGGCGTGGAAGGAGGCCGTCATCGCCTACGTGGGCAACCCGCACGAGCGCGAACCCGAGGCCACGCAGGCCGCCCGCGCGTACGTGGACGAGACCGAAGACTGGGCCGGGGCGCTCGACCGACTGCCCCGAGCGCTGGGCTACGAGCGGTCGATGTGTCACAAACTGGTAGAGAACGGCGAGGCGCGAAGCGCCTCGGGACAGTCGAGCGGACGGAGTCCGCGAGACGGCGGCCTGGGCCCCGAGGACTTCCGCGAGGCCGTCGAGACGCTGCCCACCAACCTCCAGACGCTGTTCGTCAACGGCGCCCAGTCGTACGTCTTCAACAGGATTCTCTCCGAGCGCCTGGAGCGGGGGCTGCCCTTCGACCGACCGGTTGTGGGCGACGTAGTTTGTTTCTCCGACGCGGACGCTCCCGCGGATTTCCCCCTGCCCGACACCGACCGTACCCAGCGCGTCACGGAAAAGCGCCTGCGGACCGTCGAGCGCCACTGCGAGCGCGGCCGCGCGTTCGTCACCGCGCCGCTGGTCGGCACCGAGACGGCCCTGGCCGACGGTGAACCGGGCGAGATAGAACGCGCGGTGCTGGAGGAGGTCGGCCTGGAACCGGCCGATTTCGCCCTTCCCGGCGAGTTCGACAGTTCTGGCACGCGCCGGGCGATTCAGGTCCGGACCGACCTCGGCGTTTCCCGGGACGGCGACGACCTGACCTTCGACTTTGCCCTGCCGAAAGGGAGCTACGCGACGGTGCTGCTGCGCGAGTTCCGCAAGACCGACCCTGCTGCGTAGTTCGTACCGGTACCTGAAGACCGGACAGCTACGGTTCCCGAGAGCCAGAAAGCCCCGAGTTCAGACGGCCGCCCCTTTCAGTCCCACCCATGCGGCTGGTCAACCGGCTACGGGTGGGACTGAAAGGGGCCGACCTATCGGCGAACCCCGACGACGCAAGCACGCGAAGCGCGCGCAGCGAGTCGCGGGAGCCGATAGGTCGGGGGGCTTTCTGGCTGTTCGTAGTCGCGTTCTAGTTACCAGACAATTTCGCAACTCGGAATCGCCTCGCTTATCCGCGCCAGCCACCGTACACCCACCCATGGACTGCCGGCAGTGTGCGACCGCGTTAGACCGCCCGGGCGATTACTGCCTGGTCTGTCACACTGCCAACACGGACGCCGTCGTCCTCGAACTGGCCCGCGACCGGGCGACGGTCACCTGTCTGTTAGACGGCGAGGTCGTCGGCGAGCGGACGGTGACGACGACGCCGGAGGGCGAGGGCAGCGAGGAACTGGTCGTCGTCGAGTTGCGCAACTTCGCCGGGCTGGTCGCCGACGAGGTCCGCCGGAAACGGCCCGAGGAGGTGTACGTCACCGGGGAACACGACGTAATCGGCGCGGTCCGGGCGCAACTGCACCACGAGTTCTTCCGGGTGAAAGGCGACGACCCCGTCGGGCGGGTCATCGACCGGCAGGGCGAACCGGCGCTGGAAGTCGTCGACGCCCCGCCGGCGTCGAAACTCGGGGGCAGTCACTCGACGCTCATCGGCGGGCGGGCGGGCCAGCGGGTCGTCCACACCGTCGCCGCCCACCCCCACGTCAAGAAGGTCATCCCGGGCCCCATCGACGCCGGCGGCGCGTCCTCGCCGACCGGCGTGCGGGCGAAAGCCACTCGCGCCGACGCCAACGGCAACGTCCGGGTGCTGATTCGGGACGGCTCCTCGGTGCAGGAGAACCGCGTGGTCACGACGGCGGGGGACCGCGAACTCGGCGAACACGTCCGCGCGGACCTGAACGAGGCGCTGGTCGAGGCCGAGCTACAGGACGCCTAGGGCAGGCCGCTCCCGACGGCCAGGACCGTGCCGACGACGGTTACGAGGACGACGCCGCGAGCCACCGCTGACAGGTCCGTCTTCGCATCGAGGACCAGCGGGACGGCGTGCAGCGCAGCGAGCAGGAGGAAGGCGACGGGCGCGACGGCGTCGAACGCGACCGTCCCGAGCGCGAGCACCGCGAGCGCGACGCCGCCGGCGGCGAGATACCCCCGGCCGCGACCCCTCGCGCCCGCCCGCACCAACAGTCCGCCGGTCAAGCAGTACCCCAGCGCCGCCGCGCCGACCCAGGCCGTCCAGAACGCCGGGCGAGCGGGGACCAGTCCGGCGAGGCCGCCCAGTGTCAGCGCCATCGCGGTTCCGTTGACGGCGCCCCAGCCCAGCATCGCGTCGGAGAACCGCACCGCGTCGGGGGCGTGCAGGACCGTGAGTCCGGTGAACCCGGCGACGAGCACGCCCCACAGCACCGTCGCGAGCATGGCGCTGTTCGGTACGTCGGTCCACGAGAGCGCCTGCGTCCCGCCCCAGCCCAGCAGCCCCGCCGTCGCCCCGACGAGCAGGAACCCCGACTCCTCGAGGCGGCCGCTGGTGGCGGGTGCGACGCGCCGGAGCACCCCTCGAAGGCCGCCGGTCACAGCCATCGAGTGGCCGTTAGACCGCGGCTGACTTGTGGCTGGCTACGCGAACTCGGCGGCCAGCAGCAGGACGCTCGGTGCGACCAGCAACACCAGGCCGGCGAGTACGAGCAGCGCTGGCACCAGTAGCAGCCCCATCTCGGTGAACAGCCACATGCCCAGCCCCGCGAGCAGCAGGACGAGTCCGACGAGGCGGAGCAACCACGTGACGATGCCTTCGAAGCCGGAGTCCGCGACGACGTCGACGACTTCCAGTACTTCGTCCATGGCATCGCAGGCGTTTGGCGGCGCGCGGTTTATGTGCTGTGGATTCTGGAACTGTCTCAGCTGCTCGGCTGTTGGTCGCTGCTGGCAGCCACGGCGCTCTCACGTGTGTACTACTCACACCACTGTGGTCCGTCTCGAAGGGCTTATGTGGCCGCTGGGCCGACCAATGGGTACTATGGCTAGCAAGAGCGGGAAGACCGGCAGTGCCGGCCGATTCGGCGCTCGCTACGGTCGCGTCTCCCGGCGTCGCGTCGCGGAGATAGAGGCGGAGATGAACCAGGACCACACCTGTCCGAACTGCGGCGAGGACAAGGTCGACCGGCAGGGCACCGGCATCTGGCAGTGTGGCTACTGCGACTACAAGTACACCGGCGGGAGCTACAAGCCCGAGACGCCCGGTGGCAAGACCGTCCGTCGCTCCATCCGCGCCGCACTCGCCGAAGACGAGGAGTAAAGGGTCTCGAACCCCACCTGCTACCATGAGCTACAAGTGTTCACGCTGTAAGCGCGACGTAACACTCGACGAGTACGGTGGCGTCCGCTGTCCCTACTGTGGCCACCGCGTCCTGCTGAAGGAGCGCTCGCCCGACGTCAAAGAAATCGACGTCAAGTGACGCCACATCGGACTGTTTTCACGCTCGAGTACCCCGACGAGACGCTGGCCCGCCGCGTCGAGCGGAGCCTCCAGCCCGAAGTCGGTGATATCGAAGGTGAGCGGACCACCGCGGCCCTGACTCGCGAGGGCGCGACGTTGCGCGTGACCGTCAGCGCGGACGACCTCGTCGCCCTGCGGGCGGGATGTAACACGTGGCTGACGCTCTCGTCGGTCGCCGAGGCGGCCGCTGGTGCCGTTCACGACCGGTAACGTATAGTTCGTCCAGTCTGTGGGTACTGCTATCATCGAACTGTCGGGGTAGCATGACGGACGAGTCTACAAGCCGTGAACTGATCGTCGGCGGGGCGGACGTGCCGGCCCCGAGCGGCGCTATCGAGGTGTTGTACGTCGACGCCGACGCGGCGGTCCGCGAGCAGACCCGGGCCGCCATGGCGGACCGGCGGGCCGACCTCTCCGTGGCGAGCGTCGGGACCGTCGAGGCCGCCCTCGACGTCGCCGCGACGACGCCGCCGTCGTGTCTGGTCGTGGACCCGGTGGGACTAGCCGACGTCGACCCGCTGCTGTCGGCGGTCGACGCGCCGGTCATCGTCTACACGGAGCGGGACCCGACCGAACTGGATGAGTCGCTGGCCGGCGCGATGCGGACCGTCGTCGAGAAGGGGCCGACGGACCGCGGGGGGTTCCTCGCGGAGAAGATCGTCAGCGCGGTCGATACGCCGACCGAGCGCAGCGAGTACGCGCTCCAGCAGGCCCTCGACGGCGTGCGCCGGCAGGCCGAGACCGGCCAGGCGGTGTTTCTGGTCGACGGCGGGCGGGTCCGCTGGGCCAGTACGCCGCTGGTCGCGCTGGTCGGCTCCAGCGACCCGCCCGCGACGGACGATATCTACGAACAGCTTGCCGCCCTCTGTGACGACAGCCGGGACGCCGAAACCGTCGAGCAGTTCGCCCGTGGCCCGCCCGAGCCGGCGACGATTCGTACGAGCGAGGCGGCCAACGAGCGCCACCTCCTCCTGCAACGCTACCCGCTGGGCAGCCGGGCCGAGGCGTCGGAACTCGTGCTCGTCAGGGATGTCACGCAGACGGCCGGGCGCGACGCCCGCCTCTCGATGCTGGAGCTGTTGACCGAGCGGGCCCAGGACGGGCTGTACACGCTCGACGAGCGGGGCGTCATCGACTTCTGTAACGACTCGTTCGCGAGGAATCTGGGCTACGAGCCCGCGGAGCTACGCGGGGAGCACGCGGAGAAGACGCTCGCCCCGGGCGAACTGGAGAAGGGCCAGCGGACCATCGCCGAACTGCTGGAGTCCGAGGCCGACAGCACGACCGTCGACCTGACCTTCCAGCGCAAGGACGGCACCGAGCGCGAGATATCAATCCACTACACGCTGCTGTACGACGCCGACGGCGACTACACCGGCCTGATGGGGGTCACCCGCGACATCACCGACCGCATCGAGCGAGAGCGGGAACTGGAGCGGCGCAAGGAGTTGTTCGACGGGCTGGTCGACCACTTCCCCAACGGGGCCGTCCTCCTGTTCGACGACGACTGCCGGTACACGATGGCTGGCGGGGACGAACTTGCCCGCCTGGAACTCGACCCCGATGCGGTGGTTGGCAGGCGGCCGTCGGAGGTGTTCCCGCCGGAGCACGCCGAGCGGCTGGAGCAGGTCCAGCGGGCGGTCCTGGCGGGCGAGAAGCGCTCTTTCCACGCGACCGTCGCGGACCGACACTACGAGGTCCAGACCATCCCGATACGGGACAGCGAGGGGGCCGTCGTCTCCGGGATGGTGCTCGTCCAGAACGTCACCGAGCGCGTCCGCCGGGAGCGCGAACTCGAGCAGTCGAACACGCTGCTGTCGACGCTGTTCGACGCGCTCCCGGTCGGCATCCTCGTCGAGGACAGCGACCGCAACGTCCTCACGGCCAACCAGCGCTTCGTCGACCTGTTCGACCTGGCCGAGTCGCCCGAGGACCTCGTCGGGCTGCACTGTCTCGACAACGCCGAGGCCGTCGCCGACCAGTTCGCCGACCGGGCGGCGTTTCTGACGGCCCTGGAACGGCTGCCCGACCGGCGCGAGCGCCGCCTCGACGAACAGCTCGAACTGGCCGACGGCCGCGTCTTCCAGCGCAGTTATCTCCCGGTCGAACTCCCGACGGGCCCGGCGAACCTCTGGCTCTACCGCGACATCACCGACCGTGAGGAGCGCCAGCGCGAACTGGAACAGACGACCGAACGGCTCGAACTCGCCCTCGAAGGCGCCGAACTCGGCGTCTGGGACTGGAACGTCGAGACCGGCGACGTCACCTTCGACGAGCGCTGGACGGGGATGCTCGGCTACACGGTGTCGGAACTCGACCATCGCCTCGAAACGTGGGAGGAATTAGTCCACCCCGACGACTTCGACCGCGTGTGGGGCGCCATCGAGACCCACTTCGACGGTGAGACCGACATCTTCCACTGCGAGTACCGCCTGCGGACGAAACGCGGCGAGTACCGGTGGATTCGCGACATCGGCCGCGTCGTCGACCGCGACGGCGACGACAAGCCGCTCCGGGCGGTCGGCGTCCACCAGGACGTCACCGAGCGCAAGGAGCGCCAGCGCGAACTGGAGAGCCAGCGCGACGAACTGGCCACGCTCGCACAGGTCCACGGCCTCATCCACGACGTCATCGGCGCGCTCGGGTCGGCGGCGACCCGGAGCGCCATCGAGGAGACCGTCTGTGAACGCATCGTCGAGTCCGACCTCTACCAGTTCGCGTGGATAGGTGAGCGCGAGGGCGCGAGCACGCAGGTGCGGCGCCGGACGGTCGCCGGCGACGACGACAGCTACCTGGACGTCGTCTCGGAGCGCTCGGCGCCCGAGGACGGCGGTCCCGGAACGGAAGTCATTCGAACCGGCGAGGCCCAGGTCGTCCACGACATCGAGACCGACGACCGGGTCGCCTCCTGGCGCGACGCGGCGCTGGCCCGGGAGTTCCGGTCGGCGGTCGTGGTGCCGCTGCGACACGACGAGGCCATCCACGGCGTCCTCGGCGTCTACGCCAACCGGCCGGAGGCGTTCAGCCAGCGGGCCGTCGAGGCCTTTACCGTGCTGGGTGAGATGGTCGGCTTCGCCGTCACGGCCGTCCAGAACCGACAGCTGCTGTCCCACGACCGCGTCGTCGAGATGGAGTTCCAGTCGTCGACCGAGGACGCCTACCCGCTGGGTGTGGCCGCCAAACACGACTGCGTGCTGCGCGAGTCGGGCAGTGTCGACCTCGGCGAGGAGGTGCTCGCGTACAAGACCGTCGAGGGCGCCTCGCCGGCGGCCGTCCTGCCTGACCTCCTCGACCACGAACTGGTGCCCGACGGGCGGGTCATCCGCGACGACGGGGACAGCGGCGTCGTCGAACTCAGAGCGTCGGGCTCGTACCAGTCCGTGTTGCTGGACGTCGGCGTCAGACCGGTCGACATCGTCGCCGACGGCGAGACGGTCAGCGTCACGGTCGAGGCGCCGCCCGACGCCGAACCGCGGACGGTACTCGACACGCTCTCGGAGTACGTCCCGGGCTTCGAACTCGCCGTCAAGCAGTCGCGGGACCGCCAGCCGGGGACCGAGAGCGACGACGGCTCGCTCTGGGAGGAACTGACCGACCGACAGCGCGAGGTGCTCCGCGCGGCCTACCTCGCGGGCTACTACGAGTGGCCCCGCGACACCACGGCCGAGCAACTGGCGGACACGCTTGACATCGCGTCGTCGACGCTCCACCAGCACCTTCGACGGGCCGAACGGAACATCCTGGACGAGTTGCTTGACATGTAAAGACGCGTCGTGCCTAGTTCGTTCATCGGCTCGGTGACAACCTAGAAGGCTAGGTGTTCTGTTGATGGCCCTGACGCCCGTCCGTACAGGTAGTCGAAATGAGCGACCAGCAATCCGGCCCGCGCGGCGAGCAGTGGCGCGGGATGACCCCTCTGGACCGCGGCCTCACGACGCCGATGATAGACGACGTGTTCGAGGCGCTGTCGGACTGGCGACGGCGCGCCGTCTGCCGATACCTCGCGACCAGCGAGGACACCGGCGTCGACGTCGAGACGCTGGCCGCCGCCGTGGCCGCGCGCGGCCGGGCGAGCGAGGTCACCGACGCCGACACCAGCGTCGAGGCCGTCGAGCGCGCCCTCGTCGAGACTCACCTGCCCGAACTGGACCGCATCGGCCTGCTCGACTTCGACGAACGGAGCCGCGCCGTCCACTACTGGGGGCTGGCCACCGTCGAGAAGTGGGCCGAACACGCCGACGCCGTCACGCAGCGCACCGAGTTCTGACCGACGCGCCGCGATTTTCGCGGTAGTCCGGACCGACAGCCGTAGGTCCCCGGCGGTGATGTACCACACATGGACCTGCCACCGGTCGGGCTCGGTACGATGGGTATCGACGAGTCGGACGTCGTCGCGGCCGCCGTAGACGCCGGCTACCGCCACGTCGACACCGCACAGATATACGACAACGAAGCCGTCGTCGGTCGGGGCCTCGCCGCCGCCGACCGCGAGGACCTCCTCGTCGCGACGAAGCTCTGGACCGACAGCCTCGCCGCCGACGAAGTGCGTGCCGGCACCGAGCGGAGCCTCGACCGCCTGGGGCTCGACGCCGTGGACCTGCTGTACGTTCACCGGCCCCGCGGTGGGTACGACCCCGCGACGACGCTGCCGGCCCTCGAACGGGTCCGGGACGCCGGACTCACGGACCACCTCGGGCTCTCGAACTTCACGCTCGACCAGTTGCGGACCGCCGCCGACTACGTCGACATCGCCGCCCACCAGGTGGAGTTCCACCCCTTCTTCCGGTCGAAGTCGCTGCTGGAGCACGCCCGGCGCCACGGCTACCCGCTGGTCGCGTACTCGCCACTGGCCGGCGGCCGCGTCTTCGAGGACCCGACTATCCGGGCCGTCGCCGAGGCCCACGACACGACGCCCGCCGCCGTCGCCATCGCGTGGGTCACGAGCCACGACCCCGTCGTGACCATCCCCAAGGCCTCCTCGCGTGAGCACCTGGCCGCGAACCTGGCGGCCGCCGACCTCGAACTCACCGACGATGAGGTCGCCCGTATCGAAGCCATCGAGCGCGAAGAGGAGCTGTTCCCGGAGTAGTCAGGCCGCTATCGTCGCGGCGCGGCCGGACAATAATTGTTGGGGAATAGACATATAACGTCGTTACACCTATTGCCCCCGTATGTCAGACCCCGGTACCACACCGCTCCAGGCGACCCAGTCGGAGGTCCTCGGCGCCATCCAGGCCGACACCCTGTTCAGCGCCTCGCTGTGGGTGAACATCGCGCTCGCGGGCCTCTCGATACTGCTGTTCGTCTACATGGGTCGGGACATCGAATCGCCGCGGGCGCGGCTCATCTGGGTCGCGACGCTGCTGGTCCCGCTCGTCTCGCTGTCGAGTTACGTCGGGCTGGCGTCGGGGCTGACCGTCGGCTTCCTGGCGATGCCCCCCGGCCATCCACTGGCCGGCGAACTGGTGCTCACGCCGTGGGGCCGGTATCTCACGTGGACGCTCTCGACGCCGATGATACTGCTCGCGCTGGGACTGCTCGCCGACACGGACCTGGCGACGCTGTTTACCGCCATCACGATGGACATCGCGATGTGTGTCACCGGGCTGGCCGCCGCGCTCATCACGTCCTCCTACGCCCTGCGCTGGGCCTTCTTCGGCATCAGCTCGGCGTTCTTCCTCGCCGTGCTGTACGTCCTGCTCGTCGAGTGGCCAGACGACGCCGCGGCCGCCGGCACGAGCGACATCTTCGGGACGCTGAAACTGCTGACGGTGGTGCTGTGGCTGGGCTACCCGCTGTTCTGGGCGCTGGGCACCTCGGGCATCGCGGTGCTCTCGACCGCTCTCACGTCCTGGGGCTACTCGGCGCTCGACATCGTCGCCAAGTACGTCTTCGCGTACCTGCTGCTCAGCTGGGTCGCCGACAACGAGGGCGCCGTCGCCAACGCCGGCGTCAGGCTGGGCGGTACCGAGGGCACGGCGGCCGTCGACGACTGAGTCGGCCCTTCACGGCTCCCGACGGTCGCTGCCGAGGTCGCGAAGCTCCCTACGGACTCAGACGTTGGCGGTCGCGCGGGAAGAGGACGGCCTCGCGGATGTTCTCCAGCCCGAGCATTGTCATGACCAGGCGCTCGCCGCCCAGACCCCAGCCGGCGTGGGGCGGCATGCCGTACTTGAACATCTTGGTGTAGTACTCGAAGGCCTCGGGGTCCAGGCCCTGCTGTTCGAAGCCGGAAACGAGGTGGTCGAAGCGGTGTTCGCGCTGGCCGCCCGAGACGAGTTCCATCGACGGGTGCATCATGTCGAAGCCCGTCGAAATCTCCGCGTCGTCGTCGTGGTCCTTGATGTAGAACGGCTTGATTTCGCTGGGCCAGTCGGTGATGAAGTAGTGCTCGCCGACCTCCTGGCCGAGGACGTGTTCGGCCTCCGTCGAGAGGTCGTCGCCCCACACGAGCGGCTCGTCGAGTTCGCCCGTGGCGTTGATCTCGTCGATGGCCTCCTGATACGTGAGCCGCGGGAAGTCGCCCTCGGGGGCCGAAAAGTCCTCGGCGAGACCCAGGGCTTCGAGTTCCTCGGCGCAGTTCTGTGCGACGCCCTCGTAGGCGGCCTTGACGACGTATTCGCAGGCGTCCATCGCCTCGGTGTGGTCGTAGAACGCCGACTCGAAGTCGATGCTGGTCGCCTCGTTCAGATGGCGAGGCGTGTTGTGCTCCTCGGCGCGGAAGATGGGGCCGATTTCGAAGACCCGCTCCAGGCCCGAACCGACCATCAGCTGCTTGAACAGCTGCGGGCTCTGGTTCATGAACGCCTCGCGCCCGAAGTAGGTGATGGGGAACAGCTCCGTGCCGCCCTCGGTCCCCGTAGCGACGATTTTCGGCGTGTTGATCTCCGTACTCCCCAGCTCGCGGAACGCTTCGCGAACCGAGCGCAGCACCTCGGCGCGAATCTCGAAGATGGCCTTGACCTCGTCCTTGCGGAGGTCCAGCGTCCGGTTGTCCAGGCGAGTCGGCAGTTCGGCGTCGACCTTGCCGGAGGGGTCGAGCGGCAGTTCGGGGTCCGCTTCGGAGATGACGTCGACGCTCTCGGGCGTGACCTCGACGCCGGTCGGGGCCCGCGGTTCCTCCTCGACGTCGCCGGTCACGGAGATGACGGACTCGCGGTGGACCCCGAGACCGGTCTCGACGAGCTCGTCGTCCATCTCGTCTTTCTCGAACTTGACCTGAATCTTGCCGGTCGTGTCCCGGAGGATGAGGAAGGCGATACCACCCAGGTCGCGAATCTCGTGGACCCAGCCGGCGACGGTGACGTGGTCGCCCGGCTCGGCGTCTGCGGTGTAGGTTCGGTCGTCCATGCGGGCAGGTATTGATGGGTGGGACTTAAGGACAGTCTTTCTATGCGAGGTCGCGACCGAAGGGAGCGAGCTCGTTACAGCGAACGGGGAGCGTAGCGACCCGTGAGCAGCGAGACGCTGACCGAAGGGAGCGACCTCGTTACAGCGAACGGTGAACGAAGTGAGCCGCGAGCGGCGAGGCTACGGCTCGGTCTGTGGCTGGGCTGTGTTCCCCTCCGCGCGCTCCTCGTCGACGTGTACCCGCCCCCAGAGGTGGCTGTGGTCACAGTGACACATCGGTGGTCGGTAACACGCCACCCGGAAAGATAACCGCTGGGCGACTGTGCGCGGGCGCCAGGTTACTCGGGCGCTTTCGCGGCTTTGGCGTCCTGTGCGCCCTCGACGGTCTCCCGGACCGCCTCGCATCCCTCGTCGTGGACCAGGTCGCCGACGACCACGGTGTCGGCGTGCTCGGCCATCTTGCGGGCCGACTCGTAGTCGTGGATGCCGCCGCCGTAGAAGAGGGTGGCCTCGTCTAAGATGTCGGCCGCGGCGGCGACCTTCTCGGTGTCGCCCAGCATCCCGGAGTACTCGACGTAGATTATCTCCTGGCCCAGCAGGTGTTCGGCGGCCTCGGCGTAGGCGGCGACCTCCTCGGCGTCCAGGTCGCAACTGGCCTGCGTGTAGGTGGCGACGGAGGCGTCGGGGTTCATCACGATATAGGCCTCGGTGAAGGTCCGGGACCAGTCTATCTCGTCGTCGATGCGAATCCACTCCTTGTGGGCGCCGGTTATCCAGGTCACGTCGCCGGCGTTCATCACGACCGGGACGAGGTAGCCGTCGTGGCGGTCGCTGTGGACGACCGACGCGGGGTTCGAGGGCTCGATGTAGACGGGGATGTCGTACTTGCCACAGGCGTCGACGACCCGCTTCATCTTCTCCTCGGTCATCCCGGTGGTCCCGCCGACCTCGATGGCGTCCGTGCCAGTGGCCGCCACGTCCTCGTAGGTCTCGTCGCCGTGCAGCGTCTTGTCCGGGTCGATTTTGGTGATATGGTCCCAGTCCGCCCAGTCGCTCATACGCAAAGGGACGATTGCCTGTCGGCATAACGGCTTCGGAAGGGCGAAACCGACAGTCTGAGGCTGGCGACCATCGGGCGGACGCCGGACACGGCCGCAGAACCCTTTTTTCACCGGAGTGCTTCGGGTCGGCTATGACGACTGCGCCGGTCGACGCCGGGGTGACGGTCCCACCGACCGAACTCGCGGCGGACCTGCTGGTCGCGTTGCGGACCGGCGACGACACCGAGCCCTTGCTGTCGGCGCTGGCGGACTGTTCTGAGACCTCCCTCGCGCCGGTCCGTGAGGACCACGACACCGGGCTCGCGTTCTGGCTCAACTGCTACAACGCCGGGACGAAGCTGTTGCTGACCGACCGGCCCGAACTGTACGAGTCGCGCTGGCGGTTCTTCCGCGCGCCGGCCCTGTCCGTCGCCGGCCACCCGCTCGGTCTGGACGATGTCGAGCACGGCGTCCTCCGGGGCTCGCGCTCGAAGTACGGGCTGGGGTATCTGCCACGGCTGCTGCCCGACAGCTTCGAACACCGCTACAGGCTCGACCACGTGGACCCGAGACTTCACTTCGCGCTGCACTGCGGCGCGGCCAGCTGTCCCGCGATTCGGGCCTACGAGCCCGACGCCGTCGACGCCCAGCTCGACACCGCGACGCGGACCTATCTCGACGCCACCGTCGAGTACGACCCCGACGCCGGCGTGCTCCGGGTGCCCCGCATGTTCCGCTGGTTCCCGGGCGATTTCGGCGGCCGGTCGGGCGTTCGGGAGTTCCTGCGGCGGTACGACCAACTCCCCGACGAGACGGCCGATATCGGCTATCTCGACTGGGACTGGTCGCGGGAGACGCCGACGTTCGCCTGAGGACGGCGGGGACGACCGTCACACCTTCCCCGTTCGCGCCACTGCTCCCGGTATGCACCAACTGACGACTGTCGAGCAGGTCCACGACGAGGGGTCGTATCTGTTCACGGCCGAGGACCGCCACGGCGACCCAGAAGAACTCGTCGTCGTCCCCTGCGAGGACGGCGTCGAGGCGTGGCGAAACCGCTGCACCCACGAGGACCAGCGCTTCGACACCGGCGACGGCGTGCCGATGCGCGACGGCGAGATTATCTGTCCTCGCCACGGCTCGCTGTTCGACGCCTGCGAGGGCGACTGCGACAACGGCGAGGCCGCCGGCACGACGCTGCCCGGTGTCGGTCTGGCCGAGCGCCACGGCACCGTCTTTCTACTCGACGAGGACTACGAATTCATGCACGAGGGCGGTATCGACGACGACGACGGGCCGAGTTCGACGTCGCATCTGCAGTTGTAGCGTAGCGTGCTACGTCTGCCCGGAAAGTCGACCGCTTGGGAGGCGATTTTCCAGTTACGAGAGCAAACATGCAGCAAAGACAGTTTAGAAAAAGTCTTTTGAGTACACACGTGTAAGGAATAGTCGGAAAGGGACCGAAATCCAAACTCGACTTTCGCGGCGCATCAGTGCCGTGCGTGTCGAGCGGGTGACCGGCCCGAACAAGGGACAGCAATGGCTAGACACGATTACGACCTCCCGGCGGACTACGAACAGCGAATCGCCGACGGGACGATGAGCGACTGGTACACGCAGGAACGCGCCAAACGGCAGGCACTGAAGCAGGACACGAACTTCGAGCGGGAGTTCCTGGGCCTGCGCGACAGTATCGAGCGACTGGTGACGGCCGCCAGCGAGACAGTGAAGATAGAGCGCTAGACTTCGAGTTCGGTCTGCCAGTCACGCACCTGGCTCGCGCTGACGCCCTGGACCTCGGCGGCGACCACGTCGGCGTCGGCCTCCCGCAGGTCGTCGAGCGAGTCCACGCCGGCCGCCGCCAGTTTCTCGGCGGTCGCGCCGCCGATACCGTTCAGGTCTTCCAGTTCCTCGACGGCGTTCCTGGCGCGGTACTCCTCGAAGTTACAGATGGGACAGCCCAGTTCCCACGGGTCGTCGCTGTCGGGGTCGACGACCAGTTCCGGGAGGTCGTGTTCCTCGCAGAACTCGTCGGTGACCTCGATGTCGCCGTTGCGGGGCAGAGGCAGCGAGTACTCGCAGTCGGGGTAGCGCGTACACCCCACCAGCCGGGAGCCCGAGCGGAGGTGCTTGATGGCGAGTTCGCCCCCGTCCGGTTCGTGGCAATCGGGGCAGGGGCCGATGACCTCGTCCTTGCTCTCGTCGGCCTTCTCGGCCTCGCAGCGGGGACAGCCGTGGACGAAGGTGTCCCGGCCGGCGAGCATCTTCACGTGGTGCATCTCGTGGTCCTCGCACTCTTCGTCTAACACGAGCGGTTCGCCGGTGGAGGGCAGCGGCAGGGTGTTCCGGCAGTCCGGGAAGCCGTCACAGCCGACGAAGTACGACCCCTGGCGGGAGCGCCGGACGAGCATCGCCTCGCCACAGGTGGGACAGGGACCGAGCGTCTTGTCCGCTTTCAGGGACTCCTGGAGATGTTCCCCTATCTCCTCGCGCGAATCTACCAGTTCGTCGAACACCTGCTGGAGCATCTCGCGGGACTCGTCGGTCACCTCGTCGAGCGTGGCCTCGCCGTTGGCGATGGCGGTCATGTCCGCCTCCAGTTGGGCGGTCATGTCGTCGCTGACGACGCGGTCGGCGAACTCCTCGGCGGCCTCGACGACGGCCATCGCGAGCGTCGTCGGCCGGGGCGGGTCGCCCTCGATGTAGCCGCGGTCGTACAGTTTCTCGATGGAGTTGTGGCGCGTGCTCTTTGTTCCCAACCCCCGGGACTCCATCGTCTCGATGAGCCGCGACTGGCCGTAGCGGCGGGGCGGCTGGGTCTGCTTGGCGTCGAGTCGCACGTCGCTCATGGCCAGCTGTTCGCCCTCCTCTACGTCGGGGACGTGGTTCTCGCTGGCGCTGGAGTAGGGGTAGACGGCGTGGTAGCCCGGTTCGACCAGGCGCTTGCCGTTGGCCTTCAGCGAGCGACCGGCGGCTTCGGCGACGACGCGCAGGCGCTCCCAGGTGGCGGCCTCGGCGACCGTCGCGAAGAAGCGGCGGACGACGAGTTCGTACACCTCCCACTCGTCCTCGGAGAGTTCGGCCTTGCGCGGAATCTCGCCGGTCGGGTGGATGGGCGGGTGGTCGGTGGTCTCCTCGTCGCCCTCCGTGGCGACGATGTCGTCCTGTTCGAGCAGCGACTCGGCGTCCGCGCCGAAGTCACCGTGGCCGACGAACTCGTCGAGCAGAGCGTCCTCCTCTAGGTCTTCGGGGTAGACGGTGTTGTCCGTGCGCGGGTAGGTCATGTAGCCCGCGGTGTACAGCTCCTCGGCGATGGACATCGCCCGCTGAGCGGAGTAGCCCAGCGAACTGGCCGCCGAGATGAACGCGGTGGTGTTGAAGGGCGTCGGCGGACTGTCGGTGCGGGTGCGTCGGCGGACGCTCGTGACCGTCGCGGCGTCGGCCTCGGCGAGGTCCGCGTAGGCCGCGTCGGCGGCGTCTTCGTCCCAGACGCGTTCGGCCTCGCTGCCGTCGTCGTCGTAGAAGTACTGGGCCTCGAAGGTCGAATCGTCCTTGGTGAGGTCGGCGAATATCTCCCAGTAGTCCTCCGGGTCGAACGCCTCGATTTCGCGTTCCCGGTCGACGATGAGCTTCAGCGTCGGCGACTGGACCCGCCCGACGGAGATGAAGTCGTCGCCGAGTTGGCGAGCCGACAGCGAGAGAAAGCGCGTCAGCGCGGCCCCCCAGACGAGGTCGATAATCTGTCGGGCCTCGCCGGCGGCCGCGAGGTCGAAGTCGATGTCGTCCTGGTCGGCGAAGGCCTCCCTGACCTCGCGCTCGGTGATAGAGGAAAAGCGCACCCGCGAGACGGGCACGTCGGTCACCTCGCGGATGAGTTCGTAGGCCTCCTTGCCTATCAACTCCCCCTCGCGGTCGTAGTCGGTCGCGATGATGGCGCTCTCGGCCGTGCGCGCTAACTGCTTGAGCGTCGTGACGATGTTCTCCTGGGTCGGTTCTTTCGTCACCTCGGCGTCGATGAGTTCCACCGGCTCGACGTCGCGCCAGTCGTTGTACTCGGGCGGGAAGTCGACGCCGACGACGTGACCCGACAGGCCGACGACGCGTTTGGTCCCCCAGCGGTAGACGTTGACCCCGTTGCGCCGCTCGGCCGAGGCGCTGCCCTCCGAGAGAATCTCGGCGATGCGGCGGGCGGCGTTGTCCTTCTCGGTGATAATCAGCTCCATCGGACACCACCTGACGTGCTCATTAGGCCCCGATACGCCCGGAGTCGTTCTAAAGACTTTCGGGGAATCGAGCGACAGCGCGGGCGTGACGGCGCACGCGGGCGCCCCCGCGTGTGCGAGAGCTAATTGAGCGGCTCCATCCGATGGGCTCTTGGGCTCCCGGGCTAATCTCCGGTATGGACAGCCGGACAGCCCGCATCCTGCGCGCGGTGGCCGCAGTGTTCGTCTTCGTGACGGCGGCGTACCACCTCTGGTGGGGGTTCCCCCGAAGCCTCGTCTACCTGGCCGCGTTCGGGACCGGCGTCCCGCCGGACCCCCGGCCGTTCCTCTTCGTCGCGCTCGGCGTCATCTTGCTCGCGGGCCCGTACCTCGTCAGCTTCGACGTGGTGAGCCTTCGGACCGCCTACGCCGGGGCCGCGCTCCTGCTCGTCGGCTCCATCGCCGCGTGGGTGTTCTGGCACGCCACCGGCCACGGGGCCTTCCTCGTCGACGGCTTCTCGGCGCCCGCGTCGGGCGGGGGCGGGCACCACCACGGCGACCAGAACACCGTCTTGCTCGTCCTCTCGCACTACAACACGGAGCCAATCGAGGCGGCCATCAAGACTGTCGAACTCGGAGCGGTCGCCATCTTCGCGACGCTGTTGCGGACGGACCCGGCGGTCACGAGCGTGGCAGAACCGGCAGCGAACGCGGACCAGACCGAGACGACCGAGACGTAGCCGCCGTCAGCCGTCCAGTTCCTCGCGAAGCAGTCCGTTCACTTCGCCGGGGTCCGCCGACCCGCCGGTCTTTTGCATCACCTGCCCGACGAGGAAGTTCAGCGCGCCGTCCTCGCCGTCGTAGTAGTCGGACACGGCGTCGGGGTTCTCCGCGATGGCCTCCTCGACGGCCCCTTGGACTTCGTCGCCGGAGGTCTTGCCCAGCCCCTCGCGCTCGACGACGGTGTCGGGGTCCTCGCCCGAATCGAGCATCTCTCTGAGGACGGTCTCGTGGGCGTTTTTGGCCGTAATCTCGTCCTCGTCGACGAGTTCCACGAGGCGAGACACTTCCTCGAAGCGGTCGTCGATGTCCGTGATGGACATGTCGCGGTAGTTCAACTCGCCCAGCAGGTTGTCGGCGACCCAGGTCGCGGCGAGGTCGGCGTCGAACTGCTCGGCGACGCTCTCGAAGAAGTCCGCGACCTGCTTCGTGCTCGTGAGTTTGGAGGCGGCCTCGTCGCTGAGGCCGTACTCCGCGACGAAGCGCTCGCGGCGGGCGTCCGGGAGTTCCGGAATCGGAATCTCGTCTTTCCAGCCGGCGACCTGCAGTGGCGGGATGTCGGCCTCCCGGAAGTAGCGGTAGTCTTTCTCCTCCTCTTTCGAGCGCATGGAGACGGTGTTGCCGTGGGTCTCGTTGAAGTGACGGGTCTCCTGTTCGACCGCCCGCCCCGACTGGACGAGCTTGCGCTGACGGGACTCCTCGAAGGCCAGGGCCTTCTCGGCGCCCTTGTGACTGGAGATGTTCTTGACCTCGGTGCGGTTGGCGTCTTCGAGTACCGCTTCGTCGATGTGGCCGTCCTCGGCGACCTCGTCGGCGTCGACCATCGAGAGGTTCGCGTCGATGCGCAGGCTCCCGTCGCGGGTCGCGTCGAACACCCCGAGGTACTCGAGCACTTCCTCCAGCTTTTCGAGGAAGGCCCGCACTTCACCGGGCGCTCGGAAGTCAGGCTCGGTGACGATCTCCATCAGCGGCGTCCCGGCGCGGTTGTAGTCGACCAGCGTGTAGTCGGCCCGCTCGATGGAGGTGGTCCGGGACTCCAGGGGGCCGCTGCCCTCGCGGACGTGCTTGATGGAACCGGGGTCTTCCTCCAGGTGAGCCCGGCGGATGTCGACCGACCGGCGGTCGCCCTCGACGCTGAATTCGAGTTCGCCGTCGGCACAGATGGGCGCGTCGTACTGCGTTATCTGGAAGTTCTTGGGCAGGTCGGGGTAGTAGTAGTTCTTCCGGTGGAACGTGGTCTCCTCGGGGATGTCGGCGTCGATGGCCTTCCCCACCTTGACGGCGGCCTCGACGGCCCCCTCGTTGACGACCGGCAAGGCACCGGGCAGCCCCAGACAGACCGGACAGGTGTTGGTGTTTGGCTCCTCGCTCGGCTCGGTCGAACAGCCACAGAATATCTTCGTCTCCGTCTCCAGCTGGACGTGGACCTCCAGCCCGATGACGGCCGCGAGTTCGCGGGACTCGGCGGCTTGTGCAGTCATTACCCGTCGTTCGGCGGCCGCTGGCTAAAGCGTAACGACCCCCGGTCAGGGTGGGTCGCCCGGCAGAAATATCTACCACAACTGATTAGTTACCAGACATGAGCTCGACTCAGTCAGTGCTCGACCACCACCTCGAAATGTTCGGCGAGGGCGACCTCGACGGCCTGATGAGCGACTACGCGGACGACGCCGTCTTCATCTCCGCGGACGGGACGCTGGAAGGCCGCGACGAGGTCCGGGCGATGTTCGCGGACCTCCTCGCGGAGTTCGACGACCCGTCCGTCTCGTTCTCGCTCGACGAACAGGTCGTCAGGGACGAGTACGCCTACATCGTCTGGCACGCCGAGACGCCCGAGAACGTCTACGAGTTCGCCTCGGACACCTTCGAGATTCGCGACGGCGAAATCGTCGCCCAGACGCTCGCCGCCGACGTCTCGCCGAAGGACTGACGCCGTCACTGCCCGGCGTGTCGGCCGTTCCATTCCTGACTCACCAGCCCCGCAGCGCCCCGCGTCGCTCCCCGCCCGAACGGCTCAGTCACACGAGAAACGCGCCCAGGCCCGGCCGGCCGCCGTCTTCCTCTCTACGTGTCACAAAATCCATGACAAAGCCCACACGCAATGATAGATTATCTATATTACACTTCCGGCGAAACTCCAGCGTGGCCCACCGCGCCGACTCCACCGACCGACGACATGTTCTCGTGTGGGTTCGCGATAGTTCGACGACCAGCCACACGATTCAGACAGACACCATGGAATCAGACCGACGCGACCGAACAGGGGAGGCGGGCGGGAAACAGACGACTGCAGGCGGCCCCGACGGGGCCGAGACACTGCGGACCGACGGCGGGCAGGGCGACGCCGACCTGCTGGCGAACACCTGGATGCACTCCGGCGGTACGACGCCGTTCCAGGGCGCCCACGGCCACCGGGAGTGGAGTCCGTGGCCCATCGCCCGACGGGCGGAGATGCTCAACGACGCCGGCTTCGACGCTATCGGACTCATCGCCCCCGACATCCAGCACATCCTCGACTTCGAGTTCGGGGCCGAAGACCGGACGCAGGGCCTCCAGCAACTCGACAGCGTCCTCCGGGAGAACGACATCGACTTCGTCGAACTGGAGTTTCTCACGGAGTGGGTGCTACCGTCGGACGACCCGCGGCGGCAGGAGGAGCAGGACGCCCGGGAGCTACTGCTCGAAGCGGCCGACGTTCTCGACGCGAACCACGTCAAAATCGGGAACCTCAACAGCTACCCGGTGGCTATGGAGGACCTCCAGCAGCGGTTCGCCCAGATTAGCGACGAGTTCGCGGAGACGGACACCGAGGTCGGCCTGGAGTTCTTCCCGGTGGACCCCAACGTCCAGACTGTCCCACAGGCGCTCGAAGCCACCGAACAGACGGACAACGGGGGGCTCTATCTGGACCTGTGGCACAACGTGAAACTGGACGTCGACTTCGACAACATCCGCTCGCTCTCCGGCGACGACATCGTGGCCGTGGAGTTCAACGACGGCTACGTGGACACGCGGATGTCGTTCCTCGAAGAGACCATCAACCTGCGCAAGCTCCCCGGCGAGGGCGAGTTCCCCATCGAGAGCTGGGTGAGCGCCGTCCGCGCCGGCGGGTTCGACGGGCCGTGGGGACTGGAGATACTCTCAGAGGAGTTCCGGCGCTTCGAGATGGCCGACGCGTACCCGCGGGCGTTCGAGGCAGGGGCGGAGTACGTGTAGCCGCCCGCGCCGTTCTCGCCGGCGACGCGGCCTCAGACGTACTCGTCGGCCGCGTCGAGACGCTCCGTGAGCGTGCCGAGAAAGCGGGCCGCGTCGGCACCGTCGACGACGCGGTGGTCGAAGCTCAGGTCGAGCGGGAGCCGACGGCGAAAGGCGACGCCGTCTTCTGCCCGGGTCGCTCGCTCCGTGACGCGACCGAGGCCGAGGATGGCGACTTCGGGCGGGTTGATGACGGGGTCGAACGAATCGACGCCGAGCGGGCCGAGATTCGAGACGGTGAACGTCCCGCCCCGGAACGTGCTCATCGTGTACTCGCCCGCTTTGACCCGCTCGGTCAACTGCCGGCGCTCGCTCGCGAGTTCGCCCAGCGACTTCGACCCCACGTCGGCGAGGACCGGCGTGACGAGGCCGTCCTCGATGGCCACCGCGACGCCGACGTTGTGCTCCTCGTACAGCACGTGGGTCCCGTCCTCGAACGTGGCGTTGAACGCCGGGTGGGCCTCGAGGGCGTCCGAGAGCGCACAGAGGAGGCCGTCGACCATCGAGGGGTTGCCCCCCTCCGCGGTCTCGTCGGCGTCGTCGACGGCGCGCAGTAGTGCCTCCGCGTCCACGGAGCGACTGAGCGTCACGTGGACCGCCTCCCGGTAGCTCTGCTCGAGCCGACCGGCGATGGTCTTGCGCATGGGGCTGAGAGCGCGCTCCTCGCGGACGGTCCGCGCCGCGGCCTCGTCGGTCACGCCGGGGTCACCCACGCGAGCGTGTCCCCGCGTTCGAACTCGTCGTCCTCGCCGCGGGCGATTTCGTCGAGTGTCCCGTCGGCGGGCGCGTAGACGTCGAGGCTCACCTTCTCTATCTGAATCTCACACAGACTCTCGCCCTCCGAGACGCCGGCGCCCTCCCGGGCGAACCAGTTGACGACGACGCCCTCGTCGCTGTCGGCGTCGTCCGGCCACTCCCCGACGGTCACCGCGACGCGGTCTGTATCCTCGCTCATCGGTCACTGGGTCCGCTGGACCGCCGCCTCGATGTCGTCGACGTCCGGGACGACCTCGTTCTCCAGCGGCCGCGAGTACGGAATCGGCACGTCCGGAATCGCGAGCCGCTCGACGCTGTCGAGGGCGGCGAGGTTCGACTCGGCGACCCTGGCGACGATTTCGCCGGTGACGCCGAACGAGCGGTAGTCCTCGTCGACGACGACGAGGCTCCCGGTCTTCTCGACGGAGTCGACGACGGTGTCGGTGTCGAGCGGGACCAGCGACCGCAGGTCGACGACCTCCGCGTCGACGCCGTCGTCGGCCAGGGACTCGGCCGCCTCCAGCGCCCGGTGGACGTGGAGCCCGAGGGTGACGACGGTCACGTCGTCGCCCTCCCGCTTGACGTCGGCGCTGCCGAAGGGGATGGTGTACTCCTCCTCGGGCACCGGCGTCTTCGGTCCCTCCGGCGCCGGGAGCCAGCCGATGCCCATCAGCCGCTTGTGGAACATGTACATCACCGGGTCGTCGTCCTGGACGGCGTTGTGCATGAGCCCCTTGGCGTCGTAGGCCGTCGAGGGGACGACGACTTTCAGGCCGGGGACGTGGGCGAAGGTGCCATACAGCGTCTGGGAGTGCTGGGCGGCGTCGTTGTAGGTGCCGCCGACGGCGGCCGTCAACACGAGCGGGACGCTCACGCTGGCGCCGCTCATGTAGGTGTTCTTGGCCATCTGGTTGTATATCTGGTCCATCGCGACGCCGAAGAAGTCGGCGAACATCAGTTCGGCGATGGGGCGCATCCCCGCCTGTGCGGCGCCGACGGCCGCCCCGAGGTAGGCCGTCTCGCTGATGGGGACGTCCATGATGCGGTCGTAGCCGAACTCGTCGAGGAGCCCCTGTGTCGAGTCGAAGATGCCGCCGTAGTCGGCCACGTCCTCGCCCATGTAGAACACCTCTTCGTTCTCGCGCATCTCGTGGGCGATGGCCTCGACCATCGCTCGGCTCATCGTCAGGTCGCGCTCGACGACCGTCGACCGCTCTTGCTGGGCCATCAGTCGTCACCCCCCGCGAGTTCGTACGCCGGTTCGGAATCTGTCACGCCGCTTGGCGGGTTGACGAACACGTCCTCGTACGCGTCGTCCGGGTCCGGTTCCGGCTGGTCTTTCGCAAAGTCGATGGCGTCCTCGACGCGCTGGTGGGCGTCGTCGCGCAGTTCCTCGATGGTCGCCTCGTCGACGTCGTGGGCCCGGAGCCGCGCTTCCAGCCGGTCGATGCTGTCCCGCGCGGCGGCCGCCTCCTGGTCTTCCTCGGGCCGGTAGCTCTCGGGGTCGCCCATAAAGTGGCCCATCCGGCGGTGGACCTGGACCTCCACGAGCGTCGGGCCGTTCCGGTCGCGGGCGCGGCCGATGGCCTCGCCGGCGGCGTCGTAGATTGCGACGGCGTCGTCGTGGTCGACACGGACGCCGGGCATGTCGAAGCCGTCGGCGCGTTGCGAGCCCGCTTCGACGTCGGTGACCCGCCCCTTGGGCATGCTGATGGCCCAGTCGTTGTCCTCGACGACGAAGACGACCGGCAGGTCGTGGACGGCCGCGAAGTTCAGCGACTCCAGGAACGCTCCCTGGTCGATGGCCCCCTCGCCGAGGTAAGCGACGGCCACGCTGTCGGAGTTGCGCTTCTTCGCGGCCAGCGCGGCCCCGGCCGCCGGCGGGCAGCCCTCGGCGATGATGCCGCTACACGCGAAGTTCACGTCGGGGTCGAACAGGTGCATATGTCCGCCCTTCCCCTTCCCGAGCCCGGTCTCGCGGCCGAATATCTCGGCGGTCATCCGCTCCAGGTCGACGCCCTTCGCGATAGCGACGTGGTGTGGCCGGTGGGGCGCCGTCACCGTGTCGTCGTCGCGGAGGTGCTGACAGACCCCGACGGCCGCTGCCTCGTGGCCGGCGGCGAGGTGCAACTCGCCGGGAATCTGCCCCGCCGAGATGTCGAACGCCGGCTGTTTCCCCTCCAGATACTCCTCCTGCAACCGCTCTTCGTAATGGCGGGCCGTCACCATGTCGACGTACATCTCCCGTAATTCGGTAACTGATACCATGGTAGCCCACTGAGACAGTTAGTTTGAATTACATATAACGGTAGGGGATGTGACCGGCTTTCCCCGCGCTCGCCGGCGAGGACTGCTTCGCGGCGCGTTCTGGCCGCGCCCGTCGCGGGAGTCGAGCAGTCCCCACCGGGGCAGGCCCGTGGTCGCGAGGGCGCCCCCCTCGTGGGCTCCTCGGCGGGCAGACGGCCGTCTCCGTTCCGCTCGGCGCTTCGAGACATATCAGCGACAATATCTATGTCTGACGTAAGTTTATCATGGTCGCGCGGGTGTTTTTGCCTATGTGCGGTAACCGCGTCGAGGAACTAGAAGAGCAGGTCCAGCAACTGCAGGCATCGGTCGAGGGGCTGACCGACGAGCTCGTCGAGTGCAAGGTTCGCATCCGCGAACTCGAGAACACCGTCGACGATGAGAGCGGGTTCAGTCGCTCGGCACCGGCCGACAGCGAGGCCACCGAGGCGGAGGCCGAAGTCGAGGCTGACGCGTCCGAGGAGTCGACCGAGAGCGAAATCCTGGTCCCGGAAGCCGGTACATCTAACACGGAGGCTCCCGAGGAGACTGACAACACGGCCGACACCGAGGCCGACGCCGAGTCGGAGACCGACGACGACGCCGGGTCCGACATCATCGTGGCCTAGACGGGCGGCCCCCTCACCGTATGCATATCAAAGAGCTCGTCCTGGACAACTTCAAGAGCTTCGGACGAAAGACCCGTATCCCGTTCTACGAGGACTTCACTACTATCTCGGGGCCGAACGGGTCGGGCAAGTCCAACATCATCGACGCCGTCCTCTTCGCGCTCGGTCTGGCTCGCACGTCGGGTATCCGCGCCGAGAAGCTGACCGACCTCATCTACAACCCGGGCCACGCCGACGAGGACGTCGAGTACAGCGGCGAGCGCGAGGCCAGCGTCGAGGTCATCCTCGCCAACGAGGACCGGACCGTCGACCGTGCCCAGGTGGTCAACGCCGCCGGCACCGAGGACGTCGGCGACGTCGACGAGATAGCCATCAAGCGCCGGGTCAAGGAGACCGAGGACAACTACTACTCCTACTACTACATCAACGGCCGCTCGGTCAACCTCTCTGACATCCAGGAGCTGCTGGCTCAGGCCGGCGTCACGCCGGAGGGGTACAACGTCGTCATGCAGGGCGACGTCACCGAGATTATCAACATGACCGCCGGCTCCCGGCGGGAGATTATCGACGAAATCGCGGGGGTAGCACAGTTCGACCAGAAGAAGGAAGACGCCTTCGAGGAACTGGAGGTCGTCCAGGAGCGCATCGACGAGGCCGAACTCCGCATCGAGGAGAAGCAAGAGCGACTGGACCAGCTCGAAGACGAGCGAGAGACGGCGCTGCAGTACCAGGACCTGCGCGAACAGAGAGAGGAGTACGAGGGCTACCGCAAGGCCGCCGAACTGGAGGACAAGCGTGCGGAACTCGCCGACACCGAAGCTGCCATCGACGACCTGGAGAGCGAACTCACCGAGCTCCAGGCGGAACTCGACAGCCGACAGGGCAAGGTCGTCCGACTGGAGGACGAGCTCCACGAACTGAACAACGAAATCGAGCGCAAGGGCGAGGACGAACAGCTCGCCATCAAACGCGACATCGAGGAGATAAAGGGCGACATCTCGCGTCTGGAGGACAAAATAGCGACCGCCGAGGAGGCCGTCGAGGCCGCCGAGAACGAGCGCCGCCAGGCGTTCGTCCAGATAGACCGCAAGCAGGAGGCCATCGACGACCTGGAGAGCGACATCCGGGAGACGAAAGTCGAGAAGTCGAGCGTCAAGGCCGACATCGCCGGCAAGGAGAGCGAACTCGCGGACGTGCAGTCCCGAATCGACGACATCGGCGAGGAGTTCGAGGAGATAAAGGACGAACTCGAAGCCAAGCGAGAGACGCTGGAACGGAAGAAGACCGAGCGCAACGACCTCCAGCGCGAGCAGGACCGCCTGCTCGACGAGGCCCGCCGGCGCTCCAACGAGGAAGACGAGAAGCGCGAGGCCATCGAGGAACTGGAGGCCGAGATTCCCGGCCTCGAAGCCGACATCGAGGACCTCGAATCGGAACTGGAGAAAGCGGAGAAGAACAAGGAAACCATCGGCGAGGTCGTCGACGACCTGCGGGCCGAGAAGCGGGAACTCCAGTCCGACCTCGACGCGCTGGAAGACGAGATAAGCGCCAAGCAACAGGAGTACGCCGAACTCGAAGCGAAGGCGGGCCAGGACGGCGACTCCTCGTACGGTCGCGCCGTGACGGCCATCCTCAACGCCGGCCGCGAGGGCGTCCACGGTACCGTCGGCCAACTGGGCGGCGTGGGCCCGGAGTACGCCACGGCCTGTGAGACCGCCGCCGGCGGCCGGCTCGCTCACGTCGTCGTCGACGACGACGGCGTCGGCCAGTCCTGCATCGAGTACCTGAAATCCCGCAACGCGGGCCGGGCGACTTTCCTGCCCATCACGCAGATGCAGGCCCGCTCGCTGCCCAGCCTGCCGAGCCACGACGGCGTCGTCGACTTCGCGTACAACCTCGTGGACTTCGACCCCGAGTACGCGGGCGTGTTCTCCTACGTCCTGGGCGATACGGTCATCGTCGACCGGATGGAGACCGCTCGGGACCTGATGGGCGACTACCGGATGGTCACGCTGGAGGGCGACTTAGTCGAGAAGAGCGGCGCGATGACCGGCGGCTCCTCCTCGGGCACCCGCTACTCCTTCTCGGGCGGGGCCGGCCAACTGGAGCGGGTCGCCACCCGGATTCAGGAACTCGAAGACGAGCGCGCCGACGTGCGTGAGGACCTGCGGGACGTGGAGGACCGCCTCGACGACGCCCGCGACCGCGAGTCCGACGCGACAGAGCAGGTCCGCGACATCGAGACGGGTATCGAACGCAAGGAGGCGGAACTGGAACAGACCCGCGAGCGCATCGACGACCTCGAGGCGGCCATCGAGGACATCGCCGCCGAGCGCGAAGACGTCGCCGACGAGATGGACGACCTGGAGGCCGACATCGAGGCGGCCAACGACGCCATCGCCGCCATCGAGAGCGACATCGCGGACCTGGAAGCAGAGGTCGCCGAGTCCGAACTGCCCGACCTGACCGACGAGCGCGAGGCCATCCGGGAGGAGATAGACGCGCTCGAAGACCGGAAAGGCGACCTCGACGCGGACCTCAACGAGTTGCAACTGGAGAAACAGTACGCCGAGGACGCCATCGAGGAGCTACACGACGACATCGAGACCGCCCAGAACCGCAAGGCAGAGAAGGAAGAGCTGATTGCGGACCTCGAGGAGCAGGGCGAGGCAAAACGCGAACTGAAGGCCGAGAAGGAACAGGAGGTCGAGGAGCTCGAGAGCGAGCTCTCCGAACTCAAGGGCGAGCGCGAGGACCTGCGCGAGGACCTCCAGACGGCCACGGAGGCCCGCGACGAACAGCAGGCGAAAGTCACCGACGTCGAGCGTGACCTCGACGACGAGCGCGAGGACCGCGAGCGCTTAGCGTGGGAGATAGACGAGCTCGAAGCGCAGGTCGGGGACTACGACCCCGAGGACGTCCCCGACCACGACACGGTCGAATCGGAAATCGAGCGCCTGACCGGCGAGATGGAGGCCCTGGAGCCGGTCAACATGCGCGCCATCGAGGAGTACGACCGCGTGGCCGACGACCTCGAAGAGCTAGAGGAGAAGATGGCGACGCTGGTCGAGGAGGCCGACGGTATCCGCGAGCGCATCGACACCTACGAAGCCAAGAAGAAAGCGACGTTCATGGACTCTTTCGACGAGATAAACGAGCAGTTCCAGGACATCTTCGAACGCCTCTCGAACGGGACGGGCCACCTCCACCTGGAGGACGAGGCCGACCCCTTCGAGGGCGGGCTGACGATGAAGGCCCAGCCCGGCGACAAGCCAATCCAGCGGCTCGCGGCGATGTCCGGCGGCGAGAAGTCCCTGACCGCGCTGGCCTTTATCTTCGCCATCCAGCGCCACAACCCCGCGCCGTTCTACGCGCTCGACGAGGTCGACGCCTTCCTCGACGCGAAAAACGCCGACCTCGTGGGCGAACTGGTCGACGAACTCGCCGGCGACGCCCAGTTCGTCGTCGTCTCGCACCGCTCGGCGCTGCTGGAACGCTCCGAACGGGCCATCGGCGTTATGATGCAGGGCGACAACGTCTCGGCCGTGACCGGCATCGACCTCTCCGGGGACGGCCCCGACGAGGAGGCCGTCGCGGACGACTGATACCCATGACAGACGACATCCCACTCGACATCACGGGCCACGAGGACCGCGAGGACCGCGACCACCGGGAGCGGTCCTCGGACGAGCGAGCGGGGAGGAACGACCCGCGAGCAGGGAGCGAACGACCCGGCGACCAGTCCGACGTGGACCTGCTCACCGGCGACGCGGGCGTCGACGACGGGGCAGCGGTTACTCCCACGCCTGCGGGCGAGGACGGCCACACCCCGGATACGGAGGACGGAGACGACGCTCCCGAACCCGTCGAAGTCCTCGTCCAGCTGGCCGACGACGGCGAGATAGACCCGTGGGACATCGACGTGGTGCAGGTCACGGACAAGTTCCTCGACGCCATCGACGGGAGCGACCTGCGCACGTCCGGGCGAGCGCTCTTCTATGCCTCCGTGCTGGTGCGGATGAAAAGCGACGCGATGCTGGGCACCGACGAGCCCGAGGACGAACAGGTCGAGCCCTGGGAGCAGGCGATGTCCGGCGACGCCCCCATCGACGAGCCCGACCCCTTCGCGGCCCTGGAGTCCGAGATGGACCGCCGGCTGGAACGGCGCCGCGCCCGCGGGATGCCCCAGACCCTGGACGAACTCGTGCGCGACCTGCGGGAGGCCGAGCGGGACAACTGGTGGAAAGAGTCCCGCGAGTACGACACCAGCGGCTCCCCCAAGGGGTTCCAGCGGGGCACCCAGGAACTGGACTACCGGGGTGGCGACGACATGCGACTGGACGACGAGCCCTCCGCCGCCGACGTGACCGGCACCGCTCACGGCGAGCAGATAGACGAGATAATCGAGGACGTGTACGCCGCGGTCCGCGAGCAGTACGACAAGGGCCGCGAGGAGGTACTCTACCGCGAGGTCGAGGGCGCCGGCGGCTCCCGGGTCGAGACGTTCCTCGGCCTGCTCTTTCTGGCTCACCGCGGCCGGGTCCTCCTCCAGCAGGACGACCTCTTTGGCGACCTCTGGATTCAGGACCCCAACGCCGCCACCGGTTCCGAGGAAGCGGTCGCGGATTGACCGCTCCGCCTCGCATTGTGTGGTGGCTGTCCGCAGTCGTGGACTCTCGGTCGGGCGGTCCACGGAGCCGGCAGACGGCGTCGAGGCACCCGTACCCAACTAGCCGGTAAACAGGTTCAAACCGCTCGACGCCGTACATGTCGATGATGGGTCAGGAGTCGGGTCAGTCGCCGCCGGGCCCCGAACACCTCGCCGACGTCTTCAGCGTTCGCGACATCGACCTCGCGGAGGGCGACGTCCGGTACTACGGCGAGCCAGTGACCGACGCCGCACAGGTCCTCCGGCAGGTCGGGCCGACGTTCCGAAAGCGGGGGTATCGCGTGCGGATGCAGACCGACGCCGACGAGCACGTCCTGGTGGCGAGCGAGCGCTCGCTGGGCGTCGACGGCGTCCCGTGGCTCAACGTCGTCCTCGCGCTGGCGACGCTGCTCTCGACGCTGTACGCGGGGACGCGGTGGTACGGGCTCTCGGTGGCCGACGACCCCGCCGTCATCTGGCGGGCGTGGCCCTTCGCCGCGGCGGTGCTCGGCATCCTCGCGGTCCACGAGTTCGGCCACTACGCCCTCTCCCGGTACCACGAGGTCCAGGCCAGTTTACCTTACTTCATCCCGCTGCCGTTCAACGTCATCGGGACGCTGGGCGCGGTCATCAGGATGCAGGACAACATCCCGGACCGGCGGGCGCTGTTCGACATCGGCGTCGCCGGGCCGCTGGCCGGGCTGGTCGCGACGGTCGCCGTCACGGCCGTCGGGGTCACGCTCGACCCGATATACGTCGCCGGCGGTCTCATCACCAGAATCGAACTGGGCTACCCGCCGCTCATACAGGGTATCGCCGCACTGCTGGGCGAGCCGCTGGTCTACAGCGACCCGAACCTGCTGCCCAACCCCGTCGTCATCGGCGGCTGGGTCGGCGCCTTCGTCACCTTCCTCAACCTCATCCCCGTCGGGCAACTGGACGGCGCCCACATCAGCAGGTCGCTGGTGGGCGAGCGCATGGACGCGGTCCAGTTCGTCGTGCCCGTCCTCCTCTTCGGTCTGGCCGCCTACCTGTTCGCCTTCGAGGGGGGCCGGGGCGCGCCGCTGTGGGGTTTCTGGGGGCTTATCGCACTGGTCTTCTCGCGTGCGGGCACGGCGACGCCGCTGGCGGAGACGCCGCTGGGGCCACGACGGCGGACGCTCGGTATCCTGACGCTCGTGCTGGGCGCGCTCTGTTTCGTCCCGGTGCCAATCGTCGTCGCCATCTGACGACCGCGGCGTGGCCCCCGCTCTATATCCCGTAGGGGTCGTACTCCGGTCGGCTGTCTCCCGTCGGGTCGATACCGTAGCGGTCGTAGAACTCGTCGCGGAGCGCCTCGCCGGCCGCGCCGAAGAAGACGGCGGTGCCGTAGGGCCGCGAGTAGCGGTCGGTGTCCGGTGGGTCCGGGTCGAGAAAGAGCGCGTCGGTCACCGGTTCGCCCCCGGACGACAGTGTGCCGAGGCGGTCCTCCATCGGGACCAGCCCGGTGAGGACACTGGGAACGAACGCGCCGCCGGGAAGCGGCGCCCGTGGCTGGACGGCCACCTCGGCGACCGGGTCGCCCGCCCACCGCAGCGCGGTCGTCGACGGGCGCTCCTGTCCCTCGGTCCACAGGTCCGCGGCGACCGTCGGCGGGTCGGCGTCGACGGCGAAGGCCATCCGCACCCCGCCGACGCGCTCGACGGACTGGACGGACCACGCCTCGTCGGGGTCGTCGGGGTCGCCGCCCAGCGTCGCCTCGACGAGGTCGCCGGTCCGGAGCGCGTCGATGTCGTCCTGCCGGTCGCCGTAGCCCGACTGGTAGGCCGTGTACAGCCGCGTGGCCTCGGTGTCGAACAGATTGATGTGTGGCACCGACTCGACGACGCGGTACACCCGGAACCGACCCGCGTGTGTCTCCATGCCCCACCGCAGGGCCTCGGGAGTGAAGACTCCGCGGGTCGGGGGAAACAAAGAGATAGGTGGAGCCACTACCCGACCGTATGAGCCAGTCCACGGGGATGCCGGAACCGGACGCCGACGAACTACAGGCCGCCGTCGAACGGCTCCTCGATGAGACGGTCGACCGCGAGGAGTCGCTGGACGTCGCCGTCGAGGACCTCGAAGTGGACATCCCGATTTACTTCGGCGAGGGCTCCCCGCGGGCGACGTGGCGGTTCAACGGCGACGTCACCGTCACATTCGACGGGATTCGCGGCCCCCTGCGGGAGTGGTTCGACCTCCACGACGAACAGCCGGGGTCAGCCGAGGAGTGATGCTCTAAGCGGTACGCTGCTGGTGCTCCTGTGGCGAGCAGGCCGTCACGATCACGCAGATAGGACTACGTGTCGGCGTGTGCTATGTTCGCACTAGCCATGACACCATCGAAAATCCGCGAACGGCTGGCGGAATCCGGCGACCGCGTCGACGTCGAGCAGTTCGTCGCCGCGCTGGAGTACGTGCGTGACGACGGCCGACGCCGTCGGCCCCTCCGCCGAGAGCTGATGGGCCGGCGATAGCGGCGTCTCAGGCGTCGGTAAGCCGCCAGCCGCCGTCGTCGACCGCCGCCACGTCCCGGCGGACCATCTCGGCCATGACCTCCTCGAGGCGGTCCGGCTGTGCGATTTCGAGCGCGGTCGGCGTGACCTGGTGGTGGCTGTGGAGCAGTCGACGGACGTCGTCGGTCGAGTGTACCCGCTGGTCGCTTTTCGCCATGACGCCGGCGACGAGTTCGACCATGTCCTCGATGAAGTTCCACGGGTAGACGACCCACGTCCACTCCTCGAGCCGTTCGCCGACGAAGTCCGGTTCGTGCTCGCTGGTGTCGAGCAACTGCAGCGTCGCGGTCCGCACGCCCGCCGGGTCCCGCGTCGTGACCCGGTCGGCCGCCGTCTGGATAGACTGGCCGGTGTCGGCGATGTCGTCCACGATGAGCACGTCCTTGTCGGCGACGGCTCCCTCGGCCAGGGGGTAGCGGACTTCGGGGTCGCCACTCGCCTGTGCGGTGCCGACGTAGTGCTCGATTTTCAGACTGGCCAGGTCGTCGAGCCCCAGGAAGTCACAGAGACAGCGGCCGGCGAACCATCCACCGCGGGCCAGTGCGACGACGACGTCGGGGTCGAACTCGTCGGCCCGGACCTCGTCGGCGACGTCCCGACAGCGGTCGTAGATGTACTCCCAGTTGGTTATCGTACACGGAAACTCGTCCGGTAGCTCACCCATGGTAGATGGCTCGGGCGGGCGAACTTAACGGTTTCAAAGCACCCGTGGGGGCGCGGTCGGGCAACAGTTATCCGGCGGGTCCCACAACAGGGGGCCATGGACACACGGGACGTGTTGCTGGTCGACGCCTTCGCCGCGGAGCCGATGGCGGGGACCCCTGCCGGGGTGGTGCTGGACGCCGACGGACTGACCGACGGCCAGCTGGCTGCCGTCGCGGGGGAACTGGGCGCGAGCGCGACGGCGTTCGTCTGCGAGAGCGGCCGGGCCGACCACCGGCTGCGGTTTTTCGGCCCGGCGGGCGAACTCGACCGGAGCGACCACGCGGCCGTCGCCGCCTACGCGGTCCTGGCCGAGCGGGACGGGCTGGCGGCGGGCGAGTACGCGATGGAGAGCGTCGGCCCGACCCGAGACGTGGAGGTACAGGCGGACGGGACGGTGTGGCTCGAACAGGGCGAGGCCCGTATCGAGGCGGTCGACCTCGACCACGAGGCGGTCGCGGACGCGCTGGGCATCGACGTGGCGACGTTGCGGGACGTGGGCGCGGACCTCCCGCTGGCCGTCGCGGACACGAGCCAGCCGTGGCTGCTGGTGCCGGTCAACTACTTCGAACACGTCAGCCGTATCGACCCCGACCTGCCGGCTATCGACGCCCTCTGTGACCGCGTCGACGCCGTCGGGCTGTACGCCTTCACGTTCGACACCATCGGCGGCGCGGCGACGCTGCACGGCCGTGGCTTCGCGCCGTCGCGCGGTGTCGGGGAGGTACCGGTCAGCGCCACGGCGGCGGGCGCCTGCGCGGCCTACGTCCGCCGCGAGGGAGCGCTCGACGACACCATCGACCAGGTCGTCGTCGAGGGGGGCCACTTTCGGGACCGGCCCGGGACGGTCCGGGTCGACACCGACGGGCTGGAGGCGTGGGTCGGCGGGCGAGCGGTGACGACGCTCGACGGCGCCGTCACCGTCCCGGAGGCCGACGACGACGACGACATCATCGAGGTGTAGGCGCCACCGGTGTCGGGACGTAGGCTCCGGCTACCGAGCGGAAGACCGCAACGAACTTAATGGACGTTCATGAAAGACAAGACGAGTCCATGCACACACTGTGGCTCGCGGATATCGGTGCCGACGACCTCGACCGGGTCGGCGGCAAGGCAGCGTCCCTGGGAGAACTTGCGGGTGCGGGGCTGCCCGTCCCGTCGGCGTTCGTGGTGACTGCCGGGACGTATCGGTCGTTCATCGAGGGAACCGGCATCGACGAGGCGCTGTTCGAGGCCGTCGACGTCGAGAGTGACGACTCGGCGGCGCTGGCGGAAGCGGCCGAGCGCGCCCAGGAGCTGATTCGTGACACGGAGGTCCCGGCCGAGGTACGCGAGGACGTCCTCGCGGCGTACGACGAACTCGGTGACGGCGCCGTCGCGGTCCGCTCCTCGGCGACGGCCGAAGACCTCCCCGACGCCTCCTTTGCCGGCCAGCAGGACACCTATCTGAACGTCGAGCGGACGGACCTGCTCGACCGGGTCAAGGACTGCTGGGCGTCGCTGTTCACCCAGCGGGCCATCTACTACCGCAACGAGCAGGGCTTCGCCCACGACGCCGTCGACATCGCCGTGGTCGTCCAGGAGATGGTCGACGCCGAGAAGTCCGGCGTCCTCTTTACCAGCCACCCATCGACGGGGGCGTCGACGGCCATCGTCGAGGCCGCCTGGGGGCTGGGCGAGGCCGTCGTCTCCGGCACCGTCTCCCCCGACAACTACGTCCTCGACCGCGAGAGCGGCGAGCTGACGGACGTGACCGTCGCCGAGAAGCGGGTGATGTGCGTCCGCGGCGAGGACGGCCGGACCGTCGAGCGGTCGGTTCCCGACGAGAAACGCGACGCGCAGGTGCTCGACGACGCGGAACTGGGTCGGCTGGTCGAACTCGGCGAACTCGTCGAGGACCACTACGACTGCCCACAGGACGTGGAGTGGGCCATGCGCGACGGGGAGCTGTACCTGCTGCAGTCCCGCCCCATCACGACCATCGACGACGCCGTGGACGGCGGGGCCGAGACGGCGTCGGCAGACGGCGGCGCGATGGAGAGCCAGACCGACGATATCCGGCTCTCGGGTATCGGGTCCAGCCCCGGCAAGGTGGCCGGCACGGTGCGTGTGGTCGACAAACTCGACAACCTCGACAAGGTCGAGTCCGGCGACGTCATCGTCACGGAGATGACCACGCCCGACATGGTGCCGGCGATGCAGCGCGCGGCGGGCATCGTCACCGACCAGGGCGGGATGACGAGCCACGCGGCCATCGTCTCGCGCGAACTGGGCGTCCCGGCCGTGGTCGGTACCGACGACGCCACCGACCGGCTCCGGGACGGCCAGCCGGTGACCATCGACGGCGACATGGGCACCGTCCAGGTCGGCGACGATGAGCCGACGGAGAGCGACGAGGCCCCGGCTGACGGGGCGGCGACAGACACCGCAGCCCCGGCAGCGGACGATGCCGCCGCGCCGACGGACTCCCAGCACTCGCCGGTCAAGCCGATGACCGGTACCGAGGTGAAGGTCAACGTCTCCATCCCGGCGGCGGCCGAGCGGGCCGCCGCCACCGGCGCCGACGGCGTCGGGCTGTTGCGCATCGAGCACATGATACTCTCGACGGACAAGACGCCCACGCGGTACGTCGAGGACCACGGCGAGCGTGCCTACGTCGACGAAATCGTCGACGGCGTCCGGCACGTGGCCGAGGCCTTCTACCCCCGACCGGTGCGAGTCCGAACCCTCGATGCCCCCTCCGACGAGTTCCGACAGCTCCAGGGCGGCGAGGACGAGCCGGCCGAACACAACCCGATGCTGGGCTACCGGGGCATCCGGCGGTCGCTGGACCGGCCCGACGAGTTCGAACTCGAACTGCGCGCGTTCGCCCGGCTGTACGAACTGGGCTACGACAACGTCGAACTGATGCTCCCGCTCGTCACGGACGCCGAGGACGTGTTGCGGGCGAAGACGATGATGCAGGAGGCGGGTATCGACCCGGAGAAACGGGACTGGGGCGTGATGGTCGAGACGCCCGCCAGCGCCCTGGGTATCGAACAGCTGTGTGAGACGGGTATCGACTTCGCCTCCTTCGGCACGAACGACCTCACCCAGTACACCTTGGCCGTCGACCGCAACAACAACAACGTCGCGGGCCGCTTCGAGGAGCTTCACCCCGCCGTGCTGGACCTGATGGCCCGTGTCATCGGGACCTGCCGCGAGCACGGCGTGGCGACGAGCATCTGCGGGCAGGCGGCCTCGAAGCCCGAGATGGTGCAGTTCCTCGTCGACGAGGGCGTCAGCTCCATCTCGGCGAACATCGACGCCGTCCGCGACGTGCAACACGAGGTCAAACGGGTCGAACAGCGACTGCTGCTGGAATCGGTGCGGTAACCCCAATATTTTGGGCCCCTGCTTTCATACCACTGTGCGTGATATAGAACCACACGATGGTACGTGTCGGTGATGTCGCGCCGGACTTCACGCTCAGAGGGACCGACGGGCAGTTGCTCTCGCAGTACTCCCTGTCGGACTACGCCGACGAGGGATACGTCATCCTCTCGTTCTACATGAACGACTTCTCGCCCGTCTGTTCGGACCAGGTGTGTGACCTGGACGACATCGACCTCTTTCAGTTCGAGGAGAACGTGTCCATGTTCGGCATCTCCCCGGACTACGTCTACTCCCACCGGGAGTACAGCCGCCAGAAGGGGCTCACGTTCCCGTTGCTGTCGGACACGAAGTTCGAGGTCTCGAAAGACTACGGCGTCTACGACGCCGAGCAGGAGTCCGGTGTGCGACGGGCGCTCTTTCTGGTCGACAGCGACCGCCGGGTGCAGTATCGCTGGGTCGCCGAGGACAACTGGGAGAGGTGGGACCACGGGACGACCGAGGCGCTGAAAGACCGCCTCGACCAGCTTCGGGCCTGACTACGGCTCGGGAGCGACCCCGGCGTCGCGCATGTACTCGTCGAACGTCTCCGCCAGCGCCGCCGCGAACGCCTCGTCGTTTATCTCCTCCTCGCGCTCGACGAGTTCGACGTCGTCGTCGAGCCCCTCCCGAAGCGCGTCGAACAGCGCCCCGTCGGCCTCGGGGTCGTGGAAGTCCTCGCCCGCGACGTCGAGCATGGAGACGCCGCCCAGCGGGAGGACCATCGCCGTCGGCCCCGTCGCGTCGTTGAGCTTCCCGGCGATAATCTCGCCGAGTTCGGCGTTCTCCTCCGGCGTCGTCCGCATCAGCGTCACCTGCGGGTTGTGGACGTGGAAGTGGCGGTCAGCGAACTCTTCGGGCACGGAGTCCCGGGGGCCGAAGTTCACCATGTCGAGTGCGCCGGTCGAGACGACCTGCGGAATCCCCGCCTCGCCGGCCGCCTCCAGTCGGTCGGGGCCGGCGCTCAGGACGCCGCCGACGAGTTCGTCGGCCCACTCGGTCGTGGTCACGTCCAGCACCCCGTCGACGAGTCCCTCCTCGACGAGCGACTCCATCGCCCGGCCGCCGGTGCCGGTCGCGTGGAAGACGATGGTCTCGTACCCCCGGTCTTCGAGGAGTTCGCGGGCGTGCTGGACGCAGGGCGTCGTGACGCCGAACATCGTGATGGCCACCGTCGGCCGGTCTGGCACCTCGACGTCGGGTTCGTTCGCGACCATCCCGACCGTCGCCAGCGCGGCGTTGCTGATGACTCGCCGGGAGAGCTGGTTCAGCCCCTCGATGTCGGCGACCGAGTACAGCATCGCGATGTCCCGGGCGCCGACGTAGGGCTCCGTGTCGCCCGAGGCCATCGTCGACACCATGAACTTGGGGACGCCGACCGGCAGCGCGCGCATCGCCGTCGTCGCGATGGAGGTGTTGCCCGACCCGCCCAGGCCCAGCACGCCGTCGAGGACGCCCTCCTCGCGCAGGCGCTCGGCCACCGCGGCCGCGCCGTCGCCCATCGCCTCCATCGCCTCCCCGCGGTCGCCGCTCTCGCGGAGGGATTCGAGCGTCGTCCCGCCAGCCTCGGCCACCTCGGCGGCGGTCGTGTCGGGTTCGATTTCCGGGTCGTCCATCACGCCCACGTCGACGAGGTGGGTGTCGACGCCCTGGGACTCGACGACCGACCGGGCGAACGCTATCTCCTCGCCTTTCGTGTCGAGCGTCCCGATGATGACGACGGCCATCTCAGAAATCTATCTCCTTGAACTCGCGGGCCTGGTTCTGGATTGCCTCCTCCGTGGGGAGCCGTTCGATGCTGGACGCGCCGAAGAAGCCGACGACGCCCTCCGTGTTGTTGAGGACGTACTCGGCGTCGTCCGGCCAGGCGATGGGGCCGCCGTGACAGATGACCATGACGTCGTCGTTGACCTCCTTCGCCGCGTCGTGGTGGGCCTGGACGCGCTCGGCCGCCGTCTCCAGGTCCAGTGCCGTCTCGGCGCCGATGTCGCCGGAGGTGGTCAGCCCCATGTGCGAGACGACGACGTCGGCGCCGGCCTCGGCCATCTGACGGGCCTGCTCCTCGGAGAAGACGTACGGACAGGTGAGCATGTCCTGCTCGGCGGCCTCCCGAATCATCTCGACTTCCTTGTCGTAGCCCATCCCCGTCTCCTCCAGGTTCTGCCGGAAGGAGCTGTCGTCGTCGATGAGCCCGACCGTCGGGAAGTTCTGCACCCCGGAGAAGCCGCGGCGCTTGAGGTCCTCGATGAACACGTCCATCTGGCGGAACGGGTCCGTCCCGTTGACGCCCGCCAGCACGGGCGTGTCCTCGACGACCGGGATGACCTCGTGGCCCATCTCCACGACGATTTCGTTGGCGTCGCCGTAGGGTAGCAGGCCCGCGAGCGACCCCCGACCGTTCATCCGGTAGCGCCCGGAGTTGTAGATGATGAGCAGGTCCACGCCGCCCCGCTCGGCGAACTTCGCCGAGATACCCGTCCCCGCGCCGGCGCCGACGACCGGGTCGCCGTCCGATACCGTCTCCCTGAGCCGCTGGAGTGACTCCTCGTGTGTGAACTCCATGTTTCGATGTACCGATGCTCCACCCTTGAGTTTTGGGTGAACGATAGTTATATATTGACGTAAACATCTTCGCCGCGTCCGGTTGACACTCTCTGAACCGACGACAGGTTTTTCAGCCGCACTTCTCTCCCTCTGCTATGTCACCACCGTCCGAACCCGACCCCAAGAGCATCAGTCGCGGGGTGTCGTACATCCCCTTCGGCATCCCCGGCCTCGACGGGAACGTCCGCGGCATCCCGACCGGGAGTTCGGTCCTGCTGGCCGGCGCCTCGGACGCCGGCGGCGACGCCTTCACCTACACCAGCCTGGCGACGCTGATGCTCGCGAAACATCGGCCCGACCTCGTCCCCGGCCACGTCGCCCGCCGGAGCGACGCGATTCCCGACTCCGTGACGTACGTCACGCTCTCACACGACCGGGAGCACGTCTACAGCGAACTCGACGCGGTGCTCGACGGCTACCAGTTCGAGGCGCTGACCGAACACATGACCGTGGCGGACTTCTCACAGCGGTTCATGGAACTGTTGCCGGTGCCGCCGGCACTGTTCGACGCCCGCCGGACCGACAGCGATATCGAAGCGCCCGCGGACGACCAGCCGGAGTCGGCCGAACCGGACGACGAGACGTTCCGGGACCTGCTCGACGACATCGCCGAGCGCATCACCGAGGACACGGACGACATCGTGGTCGTCGACTCGCTGACCGACCTCGACCGGGCCCAGGACTACGGCCTCTCGAAGGGCCGCATCGTCGCCTTCCTCGTCGGCCTGCGCGAGGCCGTCGTCAACTGGGGCAACGTCGCCTTCGTCAAACTCGACCGCCGCGCGGGCGAGGTCCGACGGGACGACCGCATCCACGGCCTGCTCCACGGCGCCGTCTACTTCTACTCCAACGACAAGGGGTTCGAGACCTACCGGACGATGCGCGTCGGCTCCTTCGGCGGCGCGCTCGACACCGAGCGCCAGACCGTCTTCGAGTCGCTGGTCGGCCCGACGGGGTTCCGGGCGAAGGCCACGAAGAAAATCGGGCCGTCGAACTGGTGAGCGAGCGGTCGCACCTGACGGGGTCGTCCCGTGGTCCTCGGCCTTTTCTTGATGGGAATCCAACACGAAGTATGGCCCCGACGATAGCGGTGAGCGAGGAGCTACTCGAACAGATAGACGGCCACCTCGGCGAGGGTGAGAGCCGGGAAGAGTTCATCGCGGAACTCCTCCACTACTACGAGTCCCAGGGGACGGCGCTGTGGGAGGGCTACGGGGGGCCGCCGTAGCGACGCCCGGCGAGCGGGACGGCGCTCCGGGGACGCGGTTCCGTCGAACTGGTAAGAACACAACGGCTAAACGGATAGACCACGACGTTCCCGACAGGATGCTTCAGCGGGCCGAGCCACAGGATTTCGAACGGGTCCTCTCCTCGATGTGTACCGTCCCACACCCGGTGGCTCGCCGAGCGGCCGAGCGGTTTCTGGCGACGAACCCCGGCGACCCCGGGACCTACGAGACCGTCGCCGACCTGGAACGCGAGGCCGTCGACGCGCTGGGCGAGTTGACCGGCCTCACGGAGCCCGCGGGCTACGTCGCCTCCGGCGGGACGGAGGCCAACATCCAGGCGCTGCGTATCGCCCGCAATCGGGCCGACACCGACGACCCGAACGTCGTCGCGCCGGTCCACGCCCACTTCTCCTTTACCAAGGCGGCGGACGTGCTGGACCTCGAACTCCGGACCGCGCCCGCCCGGAACTACCGCGTCGACACCGACGCCGTGGCCGAACTGGTAGACGACGACACCGTCTGCGTGGTCGGCGTCGCCGGCTCGACGGAGTACGGCTTCGTCGACCCGATTCCCGCCATCGCCGACCTCGCCGCCGAGGTCGACGCGCTCTGTCACGTCGACGCCGCCTGGGGCGGGTTCTACCTGCCTTTCACCGACTACGACTGGCACTTCGGCCACGCCGACGTGGACACGATGACCATCGACCCCCACAAGGTCGGCCAGGCCGCGGTGCCCGCGGGCGGCTTGCTCGCCCGCGACGACGGGCTGCTGGACGAACTCGCCGTCGAGACGCCCTATCTGGAGTCGACGAGTCAGCTCACGCTCACCGGCACGCGGTCGGGCGCCGGCGTCGCGAGCGCCGTCGCCGCGATGGACGAACTCTGGCCCGCGGGCTACCGCGAGCAGTACGACCGCTCGATGCAAAACGCCGAGTGGCTGGCCGACCAGTTGCGCGCCCGGGGCCACGACGTCGTCGGGCCGGAACTCCCGCTCGTGGCCGCCGACCTCTCGGTGCCGATGACCGACGAACTCCGCGAGCGGGGCTGGCGGGTCTCCAAGACCGGCGCCGGCGAGATGCGGGTGGTCTGTATGCCACACGTGACGCGGTCGATGCTGCGGTCGTTCGTGGCCGACCTGGACTGGTACTAGCATCCGGCGGCGACGCCGCCGGTTTTCTCACGCACGGTCTTCGAGGAGTGGTCGCGAAGCGACCCGACGACGAAAACGGTGCTGGCACACGTGCCACGGTCGATGCTGCGGTCGTTCGTGGCCGACCTGGACTGGCACCGAAGTTCGTGGCGGTCGAGACGGGGGCTGAACGGCGAAATATTTCGTTTCGCACCCGAAATAACACAAAACTACCAACTCAGTATCGCTCCCGAGCGAACATATCAAGCTTTAGTATCCGCTGTTTGCTATCGGGTGGTGTGAGTTCGGCCCTCCCCGTCCCACTGCCGGTCGCGTTCCTGAGCGAGTGCGGGACCGCCAGTGGTTCGCTGGCCCTGCTGGAACAGGCCGTCTGTACCGCCACCGGGCCGACGGGACTGGCCATCATCGCCGTCTACTCGTTTCTCATCGCCTTTATCCTGCCGCTGCCCAGCGAGGTCGTCCTCGTCCCGGCCGGGACGCTCCGACTGGGGCTGTCGACGAACGGCAACCTCGCCGCCATCATCTTCTGCAGCGCCTTCGGCAAGGCGCTTGGCAGCCTGTTCGCGTTCCACATCGGTCAGGAGGCAAAGGAGTACGGCCCGCTCGTCCGCCGCATCAAGGCCTCGCGGTTCGACATCATCGAGTGGTCCGAGCGAAAGACCGTCCAGATAGCGAAGAAGTACGGCTACGTCGGCCTCGCGATGGCGCTGTGTGTCCCCTTCTTCCCCGACACGCTCTCAATCTACGCCTTCACCGTCCTGGAGGAAGATTACCTGCGCTTTGGCGCGGCGACGTTCGTCGGCAGCGCCGGCCGCCTGCTCGTGACGCTCGGGCTCGCCGGCGGGACGCTGGCGCTGCTGTAGCGGCGCGCCCTATCAAGACTTAATACGCCGTCATTGCTGCGACCTGCTATGTACCGCTGTTTCGACGGTGTCGTCGGCGAGGTGTCGCCCTGAGATGCGGCGGCGGACAGTCGCCAGAGCGGTCCTCGCCGCGCTCGTCCTCGTCGCGTCGCTGACGCTGCTGGTCTCCTGGCAGGCGACGCCGCCCGACGCCGTCGCCGCGGCGGCGGGCCAGTCCGACACGCCGCCCGCCGAGCGCGCGGCGGTCGTGCCCGAGCGGCCAAACGCCACCGTGGTGACGACGGACCCGCCTGGCGGCAGCGGGGGAACCGCCGCTATCGTCGCGTTCACCGCCGACGGCCGGACGCTGTATCACGACGACACGTACGGGAACTACTTCGACGTGGACCCCGACCCGCCCGGGTCCCGTACCGTCCTCTACGTCGCGGGGAGCCGCTACGACGACTGTCCGGCGGCGCTGGCGGCCCGCGGGAACGGGAGCTTCGAGGACGGCTGTGCCGAGGTCGTCATCGAGCGCGTGAACCTCACGACCGGCCAGACGGAGCGGCTCCACACCGCGGTGACGGAGTGGGACATCTGGCACGACGTGGACCGCCTGGACGAGCATCGGCTGGTCGTCGCGGACATCGCCGAGGACCGCGTGTTCACGCTCAACACGACGACGGGCGCCGTCGAGTGGGAGTGGCGCGCCGAGACCGACTACGACCGCGAGGAAAGCGGCGGGCAGCCGGGCGACTGGACCCACGTCAACGACGTGGAACTGCTGGAGGACGGCCGCATCATGGCGAGCCTGCGCAACCACGACCGGGTCGTCTTCGTCGAGCCCGGGAGCGGCGTCCAGTCGCGTTGGACCCTCGGCGCGGAGGACGCCTACGACACCCTCTACGAGCAACACAACCCCGATTACGTCCCCGAGGCTCGGGGCGGCCCCGCCGTCCTCGTCGCCGACTCGGAGAACAACCGGGTCGTCGAGTACCAGCGCGCCGACGGCGGGTGGCACCAGACCTGGACGTGGCAGGACGGCCAGCTCCGGTGGCCCCGCGACGCGGACCGGCTGCCCAACGGCCACACGCTGGTGACCGACTCACAGGGCGACCGGGTGCTCGAAGTCGACGAGACCGGCGCGGTCGTCTGGTCTATCAGGGTGCCGACGCCCTACGAGGCCGAACGGCTCGGGACCGGCGACGAGAGCGCGAACGGCACGAGCAAGCGGGCGTCGACAGACGGGACGGCCGGCGAGTCCGCGGCGGGCGAACAGACGACGGGGCTCGCCTGGGCCGTCGCCTTCGTCACCGGCCCGCTGACCAACGGCCTGCTGTACGTCGCGCCCGGCTGGATGCGTTTCGGCGACCTCCTCGTCGCGCTGGGGCTGGCCGCGGCGGGACTCGTCTGGCTCGGCGCCGAACTGTACTGGCGGGCGGCTCACCGACGGCTGGTCGCGGCCGTCCATTGAGGGGGAGGGCGGTAATTTCCGTCCTCACCCGCTCCGCTGTCGGTCTCAGCCCCCCTCGTTGCCATCGTCGTCGCCCGGACGGAGCGTCCGCCCGACCGCCTGCAGCGCCGCCAGAACCGCCTCGGCGTCGTCCCCTCTCACCAGCGTCTCGCTGTGCGGGTCGAAGTCGACCACGTCACTGGCCCGGAGTTTCGGGATGTGGCTGTGGAGCAAGGAGAGCCTGACCCGGTCGTGGTGTGACTCGGGCACCGAGTCGCCGTCGCTCTCCCAGTCGGCGATAGCGGCCGCGGCTTCGTCTACCTGTATCTCCGCGCGGTCACACAGCAGGTAACAGAGGTACCTCCGGCGCACGTGTGCAAGCGAGTCGTAGATACGCTCGTGTTCCAGGGCCTCTCTGGAGAACTCGGGTATGTCATCGCGGACGGCGGACCGGCTGTCCGTGGCGCGGTCGTCATCATCCGGCTCCTCTTCCATGGATAAGAGGACAGTCAGATAACATTTCAACGGATGGGTTTACTTGTCAACTCCGTGCAGTTCGGTCTCGTTCCCGATGAGGGCCTCGAAGACGGTGGCGTGGGCCTTTCGGAGGTGGTCGTGGAACGCCTGCTTGGAGATGCCGAGCCGGTCAGCGAGTTCGGCGCCGCTGCGCCGCCGCGGGCGCTCGTAGTAGCCGCTGAAGTAGGCCACGTGCAGGACAGTCAGCTGGCGCTGTGTGAGCCGGTCCCGGACCAGGTGGCGGAAGGTGTCGAGGGTCTCGACGGTGTAGCTGTCGACGAGTTCAAGGTCCGGATACACCGCCTGTCCCGCCTCAACGACCGCGTCGGTGTCGACGTCCCCGGCGAACTCGCCGACGACGTCGACGCCGTCGGCGTCGTACGCGGCCGACAGTGTAACGCCGTCGAACGCCTCGAACGCCGTGAACAGCGACTCCCGTGCGCCGTGGACCTCGAACCGATGCGTGTCGTCGACGGTGCTGACGAGTTCCGCGTCGAGCGTCGTCGGGAACTGCTCGACCGTCTCGATGAGACGCTGGGGTTCCCGATGTCTGACGGTCCAGTACTGGAGGTGTGTCCCGTCGTCGAGTTGCACCACGGACTCGACAGCGATGGTCACGTTTTCGTCCCAGATATCGCGAAACGGCTCGGCGAGCGACTGCGAGCGAAACACCAGCTGTCGACGGGGCGTGGCAGCGCTCGGTCGTTTCCCTCCCTCCCCTTCCGGCGCCCCGTCTCCTCTCATCAGCATGTATAGTCATGCAATTGGCATAAAGATGGCTGTTAGTACAAACACTGCCGTGCTCCGGTCTCGGCCCGGCGCTACGGTGCCCCGCCTGTCCGTGTGCTCCCCGGCGGACGTCGGCAGAGACCGACGTTCGGAGCCAGCCACGGACCACGTGGTCACGCCGGGCGTTTGCCGCTCGCGCGCTCAGTAGACCCGCGTCCCGAGCGGGACGTCGCGCTCGGTCGTCAGGTGGACGACGCCGTCGCCGCCGTCGACCCCGGTGACCAGACACTCGCTCTCGAAGCCCGCGATGGTGACGGTCCCGAGGTTCACGACGGCGATTACCTGGCTCCCGTGGAGGTCCTCGGGCTCGTAGACGTCGGTGAGGCCGGCCGCGGACCGGAGCCGCCGGTCGCCGAAGTCGACGGTCAGTTTGTAGACGTCCTTCCGGGCCTCGGGGAACTCCTCGACGGCGACGATTTCGCCGACCCGCATCTCCACGTCTTCGAGGAACCGCGCCGGGTCGATCGTGGCTTCGTCGAATCCCATGCCGCAGCTCTCGCCTGCCGAGAAGTTAACTGGCGCCCTTCGACACGCCGGGAAACCGCCCTCCTTTTGACCCACCAGTGGCACAGAACGGGTATGAGCCACGACGAGTTCCCCACGGACCACCCCGCGGTGGTCACCTGTGGGCTTCCCTACGCCAACGGCGACCTCCACGTCGGGCACCTCCGGACGTACGTCGCCGGCGACGCCCTCTCGCGGGGGCTGCGACGCATCGGTCAGCAGACCGCCTTCGTCTGCGGCTCCGACATGCACGGGACCCCCGTCGCCGTCAACGCCGCTCAGGAGGGCGTCGAGCCACGGGAGTTCGCCATGCAGTACCACGAGACCTACGCCGAGACGTTCCCGCAGTTCAACGTCGAGTTCGACAACTACGGCCACACGGACGACGAGACCAACACCGAACTCACCCAGGAGTTCGTCCGGTCGTGGGTCGCAAACGACCACGTCCACGAGAAGGAGATAGAGGTGGCGTGGGACACCGAGGAGGACCAGCCCCTCCCTGACAGATTCGTCGAGGGCACCTGTCCGTACTGCGGCGAGCACGCCCGCGGCGACGAGTGCGACGAGGGGTGCCAGCGCCACCTCGAACCCGGCGACATCGAGGACCCCGTCAGCACGATTACGGGCAACCCCGCCGAGTACCGGACCCGCGAACACAAGTTCCTCCGGCTGGCGGACTTCCAGGAGTACCTGCAGGGCTTCCTCGACCGTATCGAGGGCACCGACAACGCGAAGAACCAGCCCCGCGAGTGGGTCGAGGGCGAACTGCAGGACCTCTGTATCACCCGGGACATGGACTGGGGCGTGGACTACCCCGGCGAGGACGGCGTTGCTCCGGAGGAGCAACGTGGCGAAGACGGTGAAACCGCCGGAGCGACGGACCTCGTCCTGTACGTCTGGGTCGACGCCCCCATCGAATACGTCGCTAGCACGAAACAGTACTCAGAGCGCGTCGGCAGCGACGCGTACGACTGGGAGCAGGTGTGGAAGATAGACGGCGAGACCGAAGACGGCACCGAGTGGGACGACGACTGGACCGACGACGGCGGCGACATCGTCCACGTCATCGGTCGGGACATCATCCAGCACCACGCCGTCTTCTGGCCAGCGATGTTGCGGGGCGCCGGCTACAACGAGCCCCGCTCGATTCTCGCGACCGGCTTCGTCGGCATCGACGGCAAGGCCCTCTCGACCTCGCGAAACCGTGCGGTGTGGGCCGACGAGTACTTAGACGCCGGCTTCCATCCGGACCTCTTTCGCTACTACATCGCGACGGGCGCCGGGCTGGAGACCGACGTGGACTTCTCCTGGGACCGCTTCGCCGAGCGGGTCAACGGCGAACTCGTCGGCAACGTCGGCAACTTCGTCAACCGGGCGTTGCTCTTTGCCCACCGCAACTACGACGGCACGCCCGACGCCGAGGTCAGCGACGACGTCCGCGAGCGCATCGAGACGGCGCTCGACGAGTTCGAGGCGGCGGTGCGGGACTACGACGTCCGCACGCTCGCGGAGCTCGCGACCGACCTCTCGGACTACGGTAACGAGTACATCCAGCGCACCGAGCCGTGGCACCTCGTGACCGACGAGCCCGAGGAAGCGAGGCAGGTCATCCGCGACTGCATCCAGCTCGCCAAGGCCGTCGCCGTCGTCGCCCAGCCCGTCCTGCCGGGCAAGGCCGAACGGCTGTGGGGTCAGCTCGGCGAGTCCGGGTCGGTCGCCGACGTGTCACTCGACACCGCGCTGGAAGCGCCGCCCGAGACCTTCGACGAGCCCGAGCAGTTGTTCGAGCAGGTCGAGGACGACCACATCGCCGAACTCAACGCGGAACTGCAGGACCGAGTCGAAGCAGCGAGCGAGGACGGTGACGGCACCGAGGACGAGACCGATGCCGACCTCGAACCGCTCGAAACCGACCGCATCGGCTTCGAGGACTTCGAGGGCGTCGACATGCGCGTCGGCGAAATCGTCAGCGCCGAGCCGGTCGAGGACGCCGACAAACTCCTCAAACTCGAAGTGGACATCGGCCACGAGGTCCGCCAGGTCGTCGCGGGGCTGGCCGAACTCCACGACGTCGACGACCTGCCCGGCACGCGGGTCATCCTGCTTGCCAACATGGAGCAGGCGACTATCTTCGGCGTCGAGTCCAACGGGATGGTGCTGGCCGCCGGCGACGAGGCCGACCTGCTGACCACCCACGAGGACGCCCCGCTCGGCACCCGCGTGCAGTAACGGCGCTACTGGTTCGCTCCGGGACCTTCTGGCTGTTGTCGGCATCCCTTGACAGCGGCTGCTACAGGTGCGTTCTGGCGGTTGGAAGCAGTTCCGTGCATGGAGAAGCGACTACGAGGTGTTGTCGAAACACTCCGCGGGTGACAAGAACGGCGTGCTGCATAGAGGGCGCGAGGCGGTCATTAATTCGGCACAGGAGTTCCTCGAACTGAATCGACCGATGGAGGACGCATATTGCTCTATCTACACATTTTAGCACGCAGTGACGGTAAATATATCATCATCTAGAGCGAGCGTATCGACGTGATAGTACCCCTCCTACAATCACTCAACATCGTCATAGCAGCGGCGTGTGGATTCGCTGTCTATCGCACGCACCGGACCAGACCTGTCCTTCGGGGACTGATGACATTTGGGTGCTTGCTTGTCGCACCGGCTCTCAGCTTCTGGCTTTTTGCGATGGCGTTGACCGGCCAGCTACCGGTTGTTGCTGTCGTACTACTGCTCTTGTTATTAGGTATCGGACTCTATATGATCGTAGAAGACGCTCCGCTACCACGTTTTCCTTGGACGGACACTGACTAGTCCGTAGGAATCAACGTACCGTACAGTAGCGACATGATGACTTCGCACACAGAGTGAAGATGTGACACATCGGAAAAGCAGCTGCAAGAAACGGAGCTGCCGTGCTGGATAGAATCTCTGTATTCAGCACGGTCGGTGAAACCTGTCAGCAACTGAGCGTTTCGATACGGTCGACCCGATTGGTCGCCGTCCCTTTTAGTAGCTCGCCGTCCTAGCGACGGCCATGTCAGCCGACGGGAGCGACGAGGGTGACGAGTTCGTCGCCGAGTACGAGAACGCGACGACGGCCGATATCATCGAGGAGGCCGAGCCGTCGGCAGCGACCGACGAGACGGACGACGAGGGGGCCGTCGCGGGGTCGTTCGCCCCGGACGTGGCCGTCACGCCGCAGGCGCCCACCCCGGAGAACACGCTGTTCGTGGCGCTGGGTATCTGTCTGACGATACTCGCGCTCGCGGACACGGTCGTCGGCCTGAGCCTCGTGCTGGTCGCCGCCGTCCTCGTCGCCGTCGCGCTCACGACGGCCGTCTGCTACGGCGTCCTCGTCCGGACCACCCCAGAGACTTAATCCGTCAGCGGGCCTAACAGAGGATATGAACGTTCCCGTTGGGTCGCTCGCGCTCGTGCCCGCCCAGCTCGAACCGCTGTTCGGGACGACGATATCGGCCATCCTCTTCCTGGCCGGTGCGGCGCTCATCGTCGCCGAGGCGTTCGCGCCGGGGGCCCACTTCTTCGTCCTCGGGGCCGCCCTGCTGGTCGCCGGGCTGGTCGGCTTCTTCATCCCGCCCGGCCTCGGGCTGCTCGCGCCGCTCGTCCTCGCCGGCGCCGTCCTGCTGACGACGGCCGTCACGCTGTGGGGCTACCGGAAGATAGACTTCTCGGCGCCGGGTCGGGGGCAATCCCTCTCGTCGAGTTCGCTCCAGGGACAGTTCGGGACGGTCACGGAGCGAGTCACCACGAGCGGCGGGCAGGTCAAACTCGAAGACGGCGGCTTCAACCCCTACTACGAGGCCCGGAGCGTCGGCGGCGCCATCGAGGAAGGGACCGAGGTGCTGGTCGTCGACCCCGGCGGCGGCAACGTCCTCAAAGTCGAGGCGACGGCGGCGGGCGACGACGACATCGACCGGGCGCTGGAACGGGACCGCGAGGAGAACCCGGCGCCGGAGACCGACGGCCGAGACCCGTCGGCGGAGGCCGACGCGGAGTCCGAACACGCCTGAGCGCCCGCGACGGGAGTTTGCGTATCGGTAGTTTGTGACACAGCCACCGAAGGCTTTTATTTCGTCCGTCCGGAGTTCTACGTGCCATGACAGCCCCGCTAATACCGCTACAGGGTTTCCTCGCCGGCGGCATCTTCGTGTTCGTCACGATGGTGCTGCTGGTGCTGGCCATCGCTGTAGCGTACTCCAGTGTCGTCATTATCCGACCGTACCAGAAGGGTGCGTACACGGTGCTTGGCACCTACCGTGGCATCCTCGACCAGGGGATACACTTCATCTACCCCTTCGTGTCGGACGTCACCCGCTTCGACATGCGGACCCAGACGCTCGACGTGCCACGGCAGGAAGCTATCACCCGCGACAACTCGCCGGTGACCGCCGACGCCGTCGTCTACATCAAGGTGATGGACCCGAAGAAGGCCTTCCTCGAGGTCGACAACTACGAGCGTGCCGTCTCCAACCTCGCCCAGACCACCCTCCGCGCCGTCCTGGGTGACATGGAACTGGACGACACGCTGAACAAGCGCCAAGAGATAAACTCCCGCATCCGTCGCGAACTGGACGAACCCACCGACGAGTGGGGCGTCCGCGTCGAGAGCGTGGAGGTCCGTGAGGTCAACCCCTCGAAGGACGTCCAGCAGGCCATGGAGCAACAGACCTCCGCCGAGCGGAAACGCCGCGCCATGATTCTGGAGGCACAGGGTGAACGCCGCTCCGCCATCGAGACGGCGGAGGGTGACAAGCAGTCCAACATCATCCGCGCCCAGGGTGAGAAGCAGAGCCAGATTCTGGAAGCCCAGGGTGACGCCATCTCGACCGTCCTGCGAGCGAAATCCGCCGAGTCGATGGGCGAACGCGCCGTCATCGACAAGGGGATGGAGACGCTCGGCGAGATGGGCAAGTCCGAGTCGACCACGTTCGTGCTGCCCCAGGAGCTCACCTCGCTGGTGGGCCGCTACGGCAAGCACCTCCAGGGCTCGGACGTGAAACAGAACGGCCACGTCCTCGACGCGCTGGAGTTCGACCAGGAGACCCGCGAGATGCTCGGCCTCGACGACATCGAGGAGATTCTCGGCCAGATAGACGAGGAGGCCGAGGTCGACGTCGAGGCCATGGAACAGGAAGCACAGAAGATAAAACACGGCGAAGACGCCGGCGTCGACAACGCCGACGACGTCATCGAGCAGATGGACGCCGAGATAGACGACGGTGCCGACATCGCCGGCGGCCCGGACGACACCGGGAGCGACGGTACGTAACTGGCACCGAACCTTTTTTATACTGGAACTACTTCCGGCAACATATATGACTGGTGACGAGGGGGTCGACGAGGAGAAGCGAGCGACGTTGCGTCGCTTCGCCGCCCTCGGCGCCGCCAGCCCCTTCGTCGGCATCGCCAGTGGCGACAGCGACAGCGACACCCCAGACGCCATCGCGGGCTACGTCTCGTCCCGCCCGGGGACCCACTTCTCGAAGCTCCGGGACGACCTCAAACTGGGTACCGGCGAGGCCCAGCACCACCTCCACCGACTGGAGACGGAAGGCGCCGTCACCTCCCGGAAGGACGGCGACTATCGCCGGTACTTCCCCGCCGACCAGTTCAGCGAGTTCGAGCAGGTGACGCTTGGCTACCTGCGGCGGTCGACCCCCCGCGGGATGCTCGTGGCCCTGCTCCGGGACCCCTCGGTGACGGCCTCGGAGCTGGCGACGACGCTGTCGGTGTCACGGCCCACGATAAGCAAACACGCCAGCGACCTGGAGGCGGCCGGCCTCCTCTCGCGGTCGGACGGCTACGCCGTCGCCGAGCCCGAGACCGTCCTGACGCTGCTGATTCGGTACGCCGACTCCTTTGGCGACGGCGCCGCACAGTTGGCCGCCGACGCCGATTCTCTCCTGCGGTACGACCCCTGACCCCCGATTCCGCTCGGACCGCCGTCGTCCGTCTCAGGCGTCGACCATCCACGTCGTCGAGGAGGAGTAGCCCCACTTCTCCACGTCGACGCTGAAATCGCCATCCGCGATGGTCGTCATGTTCGTCCCGACTTCCTTGGCCGAGAGCCCCAGTTCCTCGCCGATGAGCCGGGACTTGAAGTACGTCTGCTCGTCGGCGTTGGCCTGCAGGTACTCGAGGATTCGCCGCTGTTTCTCCGAGAGCGGGCTGTCGGTCGCCTGTGCGGTTGCGCTCATGTACTCGGTAGTAGGTCAGAAACTCCCTTAGGGCGTTTGGTACGGTGGGTTAACCGGCCGCTGTCGTGCGGTTCTCTCGCCTTACCGGCCGCCTCCGTGCGCGCTACCCGTGCCGTCGCCGCTTCGTTGGTACAGCGGGGAAACGCGGACGGGCCCCTCCGGCAGTTCTTTAATCATGGCCGGATAGTGTGGCAACTAGAGGCCTATCACTATGGAAATCTCGGACGAACTGCTCTGTCTGTTCAGTGCTGACGTGACTGTCGAGGACGACCGGTATCTCGTCGAAGTGCCGCGACGCGAGGTCGAGACGGGCGCCGTCGAGTCCGGTGGGACGTACCGTGTCGCCCTCATCTCCGCGGATATCGATGCCGGGGCCGACGAGAGCGCCGAGTCGGAGACGCCGCCCGACCAGCCACAGCCGCCGGTCGAACCGGGCGAGACCCGCTACGTCGAAATCGAGGACATCGGCAAGCAGGGCGACGGCATCGCCCGCGTCGAGCGGGGCTACGTCATCATCGTCCCCGGCGCCGACATCGGCGAGCGCGTCAAAATCGAGGTCACCGAGGTCAAGTCCAACTTCGCCGTCGGCGAGATTATCGACGAGGACCTGTAGCAGCACTGTCTCTTCTCTCGGCACGCCGCTCACTACCGGTGGGCACCCCAACTAGTACAGACGGCTAACTGCTTCTCAGAGTTCGCTTCCGTCGGGGCGTTTCTGCCCCTCGGAGTCGTGGACGACGACGCCGTCGACGGCCGTCGGCTCGTAGTTCTCCCTGACGCCGATGGCCTCCCGTAGCTCCCTGACCGCCCGCTCTTTCAGCGCCGCGGCCAGTTCCTCGGCCTCGGCTCGGGCGATATCCCGGCCCAGTCCCTCGCACTCGTGGGCGCGGACCATCCCCTCGGTGTCTACCGCCTCGCCCATCGGCTGGCTGGTCCCGCCCAGTGCGACCGAGAAGGGGTAGGTCCGACAGATGAGCGGGCGGTCCTCGTGGACCGTACACGCGCCGACACCGTCGGTCTCGTCGTAGAACGTACAGTCGCCACAGTCGTCGGTCTGGAGCGCCCACTCGAAGGTCTCGCCCTGTGGGCCCTCGGGCGTCTCCTCTAGCCCGTAGGGCATCGGCCGGGCCACGTCGCGAAAGTCGTAGTCGCCGGCCGCCTGGAGTCGCCGGATTTCGTCCGGGAAGACCGTCGCCGTGTGAGGCTCGGGGCCGTCGTCGCTCCCGGCGGCTCCGTCTCCGCCGCCGCTTGCGCCGTCTCCACACCCCCCGTCGCCGGCCTTGCAGCAGGCCCCACAGCGCGTACACTCGAAGCCGATGGTCTCGATGGCGTCCGCGAGGGCGCCGACGTCTAGCTCGCGGGCGCGGTCGAGTTCGGTTTCGAGCGAGTCCATGTCCGTCCCTGGGTACGGGCACGCAAAAAGTGTGTCATGAGCGGGCGCCTGCTGTGTTCGCCCGCCGGCCGTCCCACCGGAGCGCGCCCTCGACGGCGAGTTTCTCCAGGTGGGCGAGGACCGTCGCCCGCGCGAGGTCCCGCACGCCGGTCAGGTCCTTCTCGTAGGCCCGGTCGAGGATGTCGTCGGGCGTCTCGGCGCCCGATTCGACGGCCGCACGGACGCGCTGCTCGCGGTCGAGCCGATGGCGGAGGAGCCGCCGGCAGGCGCTCCGTGGCTCCGTAATCGTCGGGCCGTGGCCCGGGTAGAGTCGGGGCGGATTCCGGGCGTGGAGGCGGCGCAGCGAGGCGAGATACGCCCGCATGTCCCCCTCGGGGGCGCCGACGACGACGCTCCCCTCGGCGACCGCCACGTCACCGCTGACGACGCCGGCCGCAGTCTCGAAGCCGACGTGTTCGGGTGCGTGGCCCGGGAGGCCCAGTACCTCGATACCGTCGCCGGCCGGGATAGTCGTCCCCTCGGCGAACGTCCGGTCGGGCGCGATTCCGGTGACCGCTTCGAAGGCGTCGACGCGACCACGGCGCGCCCACACCGTCGCGCCGGTCTCGCGGGCGTAGTGGGCGACGGCGCCGACGTGGTCCGGGTGGTGGTGGGTGACCGCGACGTGGTCGACGTCGGCGGCCGCGACGGCGTCGTCGAGGTCGGCTGTCCGGCGCGCCGGGTCGACGAGCAACGCCCCGGGGCCGTCGCTCAGATACACGGCGGTCTCGCCCGTCGGGGCGCGCGATTCCACGGCGACGGTCACTCGGCGCCAGTCCATCGGCTGTCCGGTCGCGGGCGGCGCTGAAAACTCCGGCGACAGCGGACGCTGGCGAACGGCGCTCGCTCAGGCCGTGAGGAAGTAGACCTGCTTTCGCGCGTCGGTGAAGCTGTACCGGGAGTCGACGAGGTCGGACTCCTCGAGTCGGTTCAGCGCGTAGCGGACGGTGCGGTCGGGCAGCAGCGACGTCTCGGCGAGCTGGCCCTGCGAGAGAGGCGCGTCGTCTTCCAGCACTTTCGCGACGAGTTTCGCGCTCGGTGGCAGTTCGCGGAGCCGCTCCCGGAAGTCCTCTTGGGTGAACGGTGACGCCGACATGTCCTCGGTGGTCGTACTCATACTGACCGATAATCCACTACTACTGGTAAAACTTGGCTATATTCATGACCAAACAATGCATGGTACTATGATGTGTATAATGTATCCTTATACAACCGTGGGTTTGGGAAATTCGAAACGCTCCAGCGCCGCGACCGAACCCGGTGCGGAACGGCGATTCCAGTATCGTTTTATCCCCCCGGTGGGGACAATCGTGCGTGAAAGGGCAGGAGTGGTACCAGACCGACACCGTGGCCGAAGAGTACGAGGCCAAGCGGTTCTCCCGCGGCGGCCGGCTCATCGACCGTCGCGAGAAGGAAGCGGTGCTCGACGCCATCGGCCCGGTCGAGGACAAGAAGGTGCTGGAGGTCGCCTGTGGCACCGGCCGGTTCACGGTCATGCTCGCCGAGCGCGACGCCGACATCGTCGGGCTCGACATCTCGGGGCCGATGCTCCAGCAGGGCCGCGAGAAGGCCAAGGCCGCCGGCGTCTCCGACCACGTCGAGTTCATGCGCGGCGACGCCGCCCGCCTCCCCTTCCCCGACAACCACTTCGACACCGTGCTGGCGATGCGATTCTTCCACCTGGCGGACACGCCCGCGGCCTTCCTCGCGGAGATGCGCCGGGTCGCCAAGGAGCAGGTCTTTTTCGACACGTTCAACCGCTTCTCGACTCGGTCGCTGTACAACTGGGCGCTCCCGATGGGGTCGCGGCTGTACTCGCGCTGGGAGATAGACCGCCTGCTCGACGGCGCGGACCTCGAACTCGCCGCCGAATCCCACGACTGGGTGCTCCCCTACGGCTTCTACCGGAAGATTCCGAACGAACTGGCCTCCTCGTTTCGCTCTATCGACACCGCCATCGGCGGGACGCCGCTGGGCGACAAACTCGCCTCGGTCTCCTACTGGAACACCCACGTCGCGCCGAGCTAGACACGCCGGATTGGGGCGTGTGGCTTGCGTTCGTCGAGCGCCCCGACAGTTGTCGGGTCGCCCGATAGGTCCCACGGTCAGAACGCTCCCCTCCGGCGATATCCGAACTCTTGGCGCACCATTCACAACGTGGGATATAAATACTCCTCCGTGCCCGCGAGTTTTATGCGGTTCCGGCGTCGAATCCGTGAGTATGGAGCTATCGGTAGTGGTCCCGACGCTGAACGGCCGGGAGGAGCTGGCCGGCTGTCTGGACGCACTCGCCGAGCAGGTCCCCGACGCCGAGACCATCGTCGTCAACGGGCCCTCTGCCGATGGCACGACAGGGATGGTGCGGGACCGGTCGGACGTGGACGTGTTAGTGGAAATCGCCGACCGGTCGGTCACCGTCGCCCGCAACGCCGGGCTGGACCGGGCGACCGGCGACGTGGTGGCGCTGGTGAGTCACACCCTCTCCGTCGAGGACGGCTGGGGCGAGGCCGTCCGGGCGGGCGTCGAGGAGCACGCTGCCGTGACGGGGCCGACCCACGAGCAACTCGCCGCGGGGATGACGACCGAGTCGAAGGAGTCCCGGACCATCGCCGGGCAGGCGGTGACGTACTTCAACGCCGGCAACGTCGCCTTCCGGCGCGAAACGCTGGACGAACTGGACGGGTTCGACGAGTACCTCCGGATAGGTAGTTCCCGCGACGTGGCCCATCGGCTGGCCGAGAAGGAGTACACGGTCGGGTGGGACAGTGGGATGTGCGTGCGCCGGGAGTTCGAGGCCGACGGCGGCATCCGCGAACGGGACTGGCACTGGAAGTACCGGTCGCTGGCCTACCGCATGGTGAAGAACTTCGGGGTCCGCCCGACGGTGGTCCGGCGGCTGGTGAGCCACGCCGCGAGCGACGCCGTCGAGGCGCTGAAAGGCGTCGCTCGCGGGAACACCGCCCCGTCACAGTGGTTCTCGACCGGACAGGACGTGGTACGGGGCGCCGGGACGGGCTGCAAGGACGGCCTGCTCGCCCGGTATCGGGGCGGCGAGAACCCCAACGGGCGGTCGGTCCGGGCCGACCGCGCCGTCACGGTGTACGACTGGCGCTAGTCAGAACTGCCGCGGGGCGAGCGGCTCGACGACCCGGCCCGCGTTGTTCGAGAACACCTTCTTCATCGCGTCCTCGGGCACGTCGAGCGTGAGAATCTCCATGACGGCCACGTTCGGGTGGGTGTGTGGGGCGCCGCTGCCGAAGAGGACCCGGTCGGGGTGTTCGCGAATCGCCCGCTCCAAGGGGTCCCGGTAGCGGACCACGCTCGTGTCCAGATAGAGCTGGTCGTGGTCGTCGAGCAGGGAGATGGCCGCGTCCATCAGGTCCGCGCGGAGCGGGTGGGCGCCGAAGTGAGAGAGGATGACGGGGATGTCGTACCCCAGCAACGCGTCGGCGATGGCCGACGGGGGGATGTCCTCGCCGCCGTGGACGAGCAGCGGCTGGGCGACGTCGGCGAGCTGTTCGAGCACGGCCGCTGTCGGCAGGCCGTCCTTCCCCGGGTGGAGCTTGAAGCCGTAGAAGCGGTCGTCGTAGGCGTACTGCTCGACGTCCTCGGGGGTGGTGTGGTCCCCGCCGTTGCGACCGGTCAGGTTCCGGAGCCGCGAGCCGGCCCCACCGCCCGGGTCCCGGGCGCCGTCGATACGGGCGAACGCCACCAGCGGCCGCCCGACCGACATCCGTGCGACGGCGTTGTTGGCCTTCAGATACCCCTCCTCGCGGGCGCTGGGGTAGACGACGGCACGGACCACCCCGGCCTGGTGCATCTCCCGTTCGAGCTGTTCGGGGTCGCCCAGACCGGGACGGGGCCGACGCTCCTCGTCGGGCTCCACCCGCGCGTGCACGTCCACCACCCGAAAGCCGTGCTCCAGCTCCAGCATTGTCGGACATGGGGGAAAGCCGATAATAAATCATCTGGCTCGCCGGGAGACACCCACTCGACGCCGTCCGTCGCGCTCCCGTCGGTCGGTCCGCCGACATCGCGTTCAAAAGCTTTATATAGAACCGCTTGCGATGAATAAGGTGAGGTTACACAGATATGTCATCTGGCCAGCGACGCATGGGCGGCCAGCCCCTCTTCATTCTCGACGAGGACGCCCAGCGCACACACGGGAAGGACGCACAGTCGTCGAACATCTCCGCCGGCAAGGCCGTCAGTGAGGCCGTACGCACGACGCTCGGGCCGCGGGGCATGGACAAGATGCTCGTCTCCGACAGCGGCGACGTCGTCATCACGAACGACGGCGCGACCATCCTGGGCGAGATGGACATCGAGCACCCCGCCGCACAGATGATCGTCGAGGTCGCCGAGACCCAGGAGGACGAGGTCGGCGACGGGACCACGACCGCATCCGTCCTGGCCGGCGAACTGCTCGCGAAGGCCGAGGACCTGCTCGACGACGACGTCCACCCGACCACCATCGTCGAGGGGTACCACGAGGCCGCGGGCCTCGCGCAGGAAGCCATCGAGGCCGAAGTGCTGGAGGCCGAACTCGACGACGACACACTCGTCGAGGTCGCCGAATCCTCGATGACGGGCAAGGGCACCGGTGACGTCGACGCCGGGCGCCTCGCCGAGGTCATCGTCGAGGCGGTACGACACGCCAAGACCGACGACGGGGTCCTGCGGGACAACATCGAGGTCCACACCCAGACCGGCGCGGCCACCTCCGCGACGGAGCTCGTCGAGGGCGTCATCATCGACGACACGCCCGTCCACGACAACATGCCCCGCTCGGTCGCGGACGCCGACATCGCCGTCCTCGACGCCGAACTCGACGTCAAGGAGAGCAACGTCGACGCCCAGTACAACGTCACCAACGTCGACCAGCTCAACGCCGCGCTGGACGCCGAGGAGCAGGAGCTGTCGGGCTACGCCGAAGCGGTCGTCGAGAGCGGCGCCGACGTGGTCTTCGTCACCGAAGATATCGCGGACCGCGTCGCCTCCCAGCTGGCGAAAGCCGGCGTCCTCGCCGTCGAGAGCGTCAGCTCCTCGACTGCGAAGGACGTCGTCGAGACCACCGGCGCCAAGCGCGTCGGCTCCGTCGAGGACCTCGAGTCCGACGCACTGGGCTTTGCCGAGTCCGTCGGCGTCGAGAAACACGGCGACGAGGAAGTCACCTTCATCCAGGGCGGCGCGGCAGCCCAGAAGGTCACCGTCTTCGCTCGCGGCTCGACCGAGCACGTCGTCGACGAGATAGAGCGCGCGCTCAACGACGCGCTCGACGTGACCATCGCCGCGCTCGACGCCGGCGGCGTCGTCCCCGGCGCCGGCGCCACCGAAATCGCCGCCGCCGACCACATCCGCTCGAAGGCCGCCTCCATCGAGGGCCGCAAACAGCTCGCCGTCGAGGCGTTCGCCGACGCCCTCGACGTGCTGCCCCGCACCCTCGCGGAGAACACCGGTCTGGACGCCATCGACGCCCTGGTCGACCTGCGCTCGCGCCACGAGAGCGAGGGCATCGCCGGCGTCATCAGCGAGGGTCAGACGGGCGTCGTCGCCGACCCCGTCGAGTACGGCATCCTCGACCCCGCCGCGGTCAAGCGCGAAGCGGTCGACTCCGCGACGGAAGCGGCGACGATGATCGTCCGCATCGACGACGTCATCTCGTCGTCGTAAGGTATCCCACGCCGTCTCCGGTCGCCCCCAGCGAGGGACCAGTTCGAACCCTAATTCTTTAGAGACGCCGCATAACCGTCCGGATACCTAATCGCGACGTGACATGTCTGAGGGACAACTCGGGTTAGCGGGAGCGGCAGCTATCGGTCTGGGCGGCATGATCGGTGGCGGCGTCTTCTCCGTGCTCGGCGTCGTCGTCGGTATCGCCGGCCCGGCCGCGTGGCTGGCCTTCACCGCTGCCAGTCTGGTGTCGATGTGTGCGGCGTACTCCTACATCGCCCTGAACCGCGTGAGCGACACCAACGGCGGGTCGGTCACACAGCTAGAACAGTTCGTCGGCAACAGCACCCTCGCGGGGATGGTCGGCTGGACGCTGCTGTTTGGCTACGTCGGCGCCATCGCCATGTACGGCTTCGCCTTCGGCGAGTTCGCCGTGCGACTGTTGCCGTCACTCGGGCTCGGACTGCCGATGCGGCCGGTCGCGTCCGTGGTCGCTATCGGGCTGTTCGTCGGGCTGAACGTCGTCGGTGCGCGGGCGACGGGCACCTCCGAGGAGGTGCTGGTCGGACTGAAGATAGCCATCCTGCTGGCCATCAGCCTCTGGGGACTCTACTTCGGCTGGCAGTCGGGTAACTACACCCTCACGGCGGGGCTCTCGGAGGCGATGAGCGTCGGGCTGGTGACGGCGACGGCCGTCTCGTTCGTCTCCTTCCAGGGGTGGCAGTTGCTGGTGTACGACTACGGGAGCGTGAAAAACGCCAGCGAGACCATCCCGAAGGCCATCTACATCTCCATCGTCGGCGCGATAGTCATCGACAGCCTGGTCGCACTGCTCGTGGTGAACCTCGCCAGCCGACAGACGATTATGAACCACCCCGAGATAGCGGTCGCACAGGCCGTCGAACCGTTCCTGGGCCAGGTCGGCTTCCTCTTCGTGGCCGTCGCGGCGCTGTTCTCGACGGGCAGCGCCATCAACGGCACGCTGTTCTCGGCGGCGAACTTCACGAAGAACCTCCTGTCTGACGGACTGGTCCCGGACCAGCTCGGGAGCGCCGACGCCGACGGCGCGCCGGCCCGGACGGTCCTGGCGCTGGGCGTGGCCTCGGCTGCCTTCTCGGCCTTTGGCAGCCTCGAAGGTATCACCTCCTTTGGCTCGCTCGCCTTTATCGTCGTCTTCGGGACGATGAGCTGGCTCGCCTTCAGCCAGCGGGACCACGACGAGGTCTCCGCCGTCTGGCCGGCGCTCGGGGTCGTCGGCACCGCCGCCTTCGGCCCGATTCTCCTGTGGCACCTCGCGACGGCCCAGCCGAACGTCTTCACGACCGTCGTCATCATCGCCGCCGCCGTGGTCGGCGTCGAACTCCTGTACTTCGAACGGGAGAGCATCGAGGAGGGCGTCCAGTCCGTGGCGAAGTCGCTCTGACCGGCTGCGAGGCGACCCGGCGCCGCCGCTTTCGGCGTTCGTCGTAGCGGGAAAAGGGACAGACACGAGCTGTAACTCGTGGTGCGGCGACAGCGTCGGTGTGACCGACGACCATGCCCACGGTACGTCGCCGCGGTAACAGATGGCACCGATTGGTGTAGGGTCAGTCTCTCGACGCATCACCTCCGGTGATTCGCGATGTGACCGCGACCCGGCGAGCAGGCTGGCTCCGGCCCGTCTCACGCCCGCGACGCGTCAGCCGCGACACCTGTTCGTCCGGCATCCATCTGTTTAGGCTCGCCTAAAATACAAAAGAGTGCCGATTTTCGGCTGGCCTAAAAGATTCCTACCAGCGGAGTTCGACCGCGTCGCCGGGCGAGACGTCGAACGCGTCGTCGCCGCGGCCCCGGTTGACGGCGAGTTCGACGTTGCCGTGGCTCCCGACCGTGACGACGGGTTCGCCGGCCTCGACGCCGGCGTAGGCCCGCCGCACCGGCGCTCGCCGGCCGTTCACCGTGACCGTCTCGTCGGTGTGGGCCGCCAGTTCCTCGCCGGAGACGTTGGTGATGGCGTTGCCGAAGTCGTCGACGACGAGCACTTCGCCGCGAGCGCCATCGCGGTTGACCGTCGGGTCCGGGAACCACAGGTCGACGAAGCTGTCGGTCCGGGCGGTGCGTGGCAGTTCGTCCAGGCCGGCGACGCCGTGGTTGTGGACGGTGGCCGCGGCGGGCGCGAAGACGTCCCGGCCGTGGAACGTCGAACTCTCGGGGTCCTCGTAGGCCCAGCGGAACACCTCGACCTCGTCTGCCAGTTCCCGCGCGGCCGGCAACAGGACGCCGTTGTCGGGGCCGACGAGCGCGTGGTCGCCGGCGCGGACGACCAGCGCCGACCGGTCGGTACCGACGCCCGGGTCGACGACGGCGCAGTGGACCGCCGGCGGGAAATAGGGGAGCGTCTGTGTCAGCCAGAACGCCGCCGCCCGGACGTCCTGTCTGGGGAGGTCGTGGGCGACGTCCTCGATGCGGGCGTCGCTCCGCCGGCAGACGACGCCTTTCATCGCCGCCGGATAGGGCGAGCCGAAGTCGGAGGCGAGCGTTATCATCAGTCCTCTCCCAGGTCCGCGTCTTCGAGCGACTCGTCCTCGGCGACGTAGCGCGACAGCGAGTCCGTATCGGAGACGTGCTGGAGCCGCTGGATGCCGTTTATCTCCTCGATGGTCTCGACGACGGGGTCGGGGACGCGGTCGCGCCACGCGCGGTCCTCTATCATCCGCTCGCGAATCTCGCTGCCCTCTAGGCGGTCGCGGTCGAACATCGGCGACTGGCGCACCTCGATGCCGCTCTCCTCGAACAGCCGCACCACGAGGGGGTTGTTCGAGTACGCCACGTCGAAGTCCGGACACATGCTCTCGACGTGGCTCACCCAGACGGCGTTGCGGTTGATGTCCTCCAGGGGGACGACGTAGGTCCGCAGGTCGAACTCGGCGACGGCCTTCGTTATCATCATGATGCGCTCGCCCGCGGTGAAGGGGTCGTGTGTGGTGTGTGAGTCGTCGGCGCTCCCGATACCCAGCACCAGTTCGTCGACCTCGTCGGCGATGCGCTCGACCATCGCCTGGTGGCCGTCGTGGTAGGGCTGGAACCGACCGATGTAGAAACCGCGCATACGGAGACGTGCGCCCGGTGGTCTGATAAACCCGCCGACGGCTCGCCGGCCGGTCGGCTCGCACCACCAATACGGCCGCTGTACGGTGGTTTACGTGCTATCAAAACCGTGATTGGGGGGAGAAAGTATATCAGTGGACAGGCCTTCCGAACTGATGGTAACAACGTTTGTATGAGCGACAACACCGACACTGACGTGGCTCCCGACACCGACCGGGAGGCGACCAACCCCGAGGAGGAGACGCCGGCCGACGGTCAGGAGGGGACCGACGACCGGCACGCTGACTCCGACGGTGAGGTGCCCGACGCCGGCGACGGGGCGACGTCGGATACGACGCTCGGCAGCGACGTCGAGATAGAGGGGGACTCGGAGTTCCAGGACGCCGAAGAGCAGCTGCTGGGCGGGCTGGAAATCGACTCGACCGAGGAAATCGAGGTCCCCGACCGGCTCGTGGACCAGGTCATCGGCCAGGACCACGCGAGAGACGTGATCAAGAAGGCGGCCAAGCAGCGCCGCCACGTGATGATGATCGGCTCGCCCGGGACGGGCAAGTCGATGCTCGCGAAGGCGATGAGCCAGTTGCTCCCCCGGGAGGAACTCCAGGACGTCCTGGTCTATCACAACCCCGACGACGGGAACGAGCCGAAGGTTCGCACCGTCCCCGGCGGGAAGGGCGAACAGATAGTCGAGGCCCACAAGGAGGAGGCCCGCAAGCGCAACCAGATGCGGACCTTCCTGATGTGGATCATCATCGCCATCGTCATCGGCTACTCGCTGATAATCGCCCAGCAGATTCTGCTGGGGATTCTCGCCGCCGGTGTCATCTATCTCGCCTTCCGCTACAGTTCGCGCGGTAGCGACTCGATGATTCCGAACCTGCTGGTCAACAACGCCAGCCAGAAGACCGCTCCCTTCGAGGACGCCACCGGCGCCCACGCCGGCGCGCTGCTGGGCGACGTCCGCCACGACCCCTTCCAGTCCGGCGGGATGGAGACGCCCTCTCACGACCGCGTCGAGCCCGGCGCCATCCACAAGGCCAACAAGGGCGTGCTGTTCGTCGACGAGATAAACACGCTCGACATCCGCTCCCAGCAGAAGCTGATGACCGCCATCCAGGAGGGCGAGTTCGGTATCACGGGTCAGTCCGAACGCTCCTCCGGGGCGATGGTCCAGACGGAGCCGGTCCCGACGGACTTCATCATGATTGCCGCCGGGAACCTCGACGCGATGGAGAACATGCACCCGGCGCTGCGCTCCCGTATCAAGGGCTACGGCTACGAGGTGTACATGGACGACACCATCGAGGACGACGCCGAGATGCGCCGGAAGTACGCCCGGTTCGTCGCCCAGGAGGTCGAGAACGACGGTCGGCTCCCCCACTTCACCGAGGAGGCCGTTGAGGAGCTCATCCTCGAAGCCCGACGCCGCGCGGGTCGGAAGGGCCACCTCACGCTGAAGTTCCGCGACCTCGGCGGGCTGGTCCGCGTCGCTGGCGACATCGCCCGCGCCGAGGACAAGGACCGTACCACCCGCGCCGACGTGCTACAGGCCAAACGGCGCTCTCGGTCCATCGAGCAACAGCTCGCGGACAACTACATCGAACGGCGCAAGGACTACGAGCTCACGGTCAACGACGGCGACGTGGTCGGCCGCGTCAACGGGCTCGCCGTCATGGGCGAGGACAGCGGTATCGTCCTCCCGGTGATGGCCGAGGTCACGCCCTCGCAGGGCCCGGGCCAGGTCATCGCCACCGGTCAGCTCCAGGAGATGGCCGAGGAGGCCGTCCAGAACGTCTCGGCCATCATCAAGAAGTTCAGCGACGAGGACATCTCCGAGAAGGACGTCCACATCCAGTTCGTCCAGGCCGGTGAAGGCGGCGTCGACGGCGACTCCGCCTCCATCACTGTGGCGACCGCCGTCATCAGCGCGCTGGAGAACGTCCCCGTCGAGCAGAACATCGCCATGACCGGCTCCCTGTCGGTGCGCGGTGACGTGCTCCCGGTCGGCGGCGTCACCCACAAGATAGAGGCCGCCGCGAAAGCGGGGCTGGATACGGTCATCATCCCCGAGGCCAACACGCAGGACGTGATGATAGAGGAGGAGTACGAGGACATGATAGAGATAATCCCGGTCTCGCACATCTCCGAAGTCCTCGAAGTCGCACTCGCCGGCGAGCCCGAGAAAGACTCGCTGGTCGACCGGCTCAAATCCATCACGGGCAAAGCGCTCGAACACGAGGTCGGGCGACAGGGCAGCGGCAGTCCCAGCCCGCAATAGATGCCCCAGTGGGCCGCCTTCGTCGGCCTCACGGGATTTCTGCTGACCGTTCTGCTCGGGCTTTCGAAGCTCTCCCAGCGCTCGCTCTCCGGTGACGGCGGCGTCACCGCCCGGACCGGCGGACTGGACCTCCAGCGTGCCGGTCCCGACGACGACACCTACCCCCGGTTCGAGACGACCGACGTCGCCAGACGGCGCCGCCACATCGAGGGGCAACTCTCCCACGACGGGCTCTCGACGGGCGCCCTGCTCGCCAACGTCGCGCTCACGCAGGGGCTCTTTGGCGTCCTCCTGCTGGGCGGCGCGTTCTTCTTCGAAATCCCCGCCGTCGCGTTCGGCGTCGCGGCCGACGCGCTCTCGACGGGGCTGCCCGCCGTCGGTGTCGGGGTGGCGGCCGGCGTCGGCTTCTGGGTCGGCAACGAGTTCGCCGCAGCGGTCGCCGACGGCTTCGGTATCGGGGTCGACGACTCGCTCAGGGAACTGCTCGCGCCCGACTCAACGGCGGGCTGGGTCGTCCTGCTGGGGGTCGTCCTGCCGATAATCGCCGTCGTCGAGGAACTGCTCTTTCGGGCCGCCGCCATCGGCGTCCCCGTCGCCGGCCTGGGCGCCCCCGCGTGGGCGATGGTCGTCGTCTCCTCGATAGCGTTCGCGCTGGGCCACGGCGCCCAGGGGCGGGTCGGCATCGTCGTCACAGGCGCCCTCGGCGGGGCGCTCGGTGCCCTGTTCGTCCTCACGAACAGCCTGCTCGCCGTGGTCGTCGCCCACTACCTCGTCAACGCCCTGGAGCTCTGTCTCCACGAGGGTCTCGGGGTCGCCCGTCCGGGCTCGTAGCTACAGCCCCTCGACCGAGCGGAGCTTCTGTTCGACGGGCGGCGGCGCGCCGCTCGGGCCGTCCCGCACGCGGTGGTCGGGGACGAGCAGCGCCACGGGGTTCGCGGCCAGGGCCTCTCTGACCGCCGTGAGGTCCCCCTCGTCGTCCGGGTCCAGGTCGGGCGTCAGCGCGGCGAGCTGTGCGACGCTGGTCTCCTCGCCGTAGGGTATCTCGCGGACTCGCTCAAGCACCCTGCGCTGGGCGGTGGGGACGGTCAGTCCGACGGCCACGTCGTCGAAGTCGTCCTCGGCCCCGCCCAGATACGCCTCGATACGGTCCAGCAGCGGGTGGGCGGCCGAACTGTCGGGTTCTGCCTGCGTCGGAAACGACACGGCGATGATTCGGTCGCCCGCTTCACCCAACTGGACGAAGCGGTCGAGATACGTCGACTCGCGGGCGTAGATGCCGGCGTCTCCCGTTGGCGTTGCCATGGCTGGCAATCGGCCCGTCGCCTCTTGAATATACGGACTGGTGTCGGTCCGCACTCCTCGTCGAGACGGGGGACCGGCTGTCCCTCGCGTCACCGCTGGCCCGGCCGCAAAAAGCTCGATATCCGCTCTCGGACGACAACACTTATGTACACTTCTGTACGTTAGTGTTCAGTAATGGAATCCGACGGACGAATGGCACCAGCAGTGGAGTCGATACTCGCGGCGGCCCGTGACCGGGGCGGCGGGGGTGACCGCGTCGCGGTCGAGGCGCGCTCGCTGCCCGCGGCCTTCGAGCGGGCCGAGGCCGACGGCCGCGTGCCCGTCGTCGCGGAGGTCAAGCCGACGAGTCCGACCGCCGACGGCGAGCGGACCGACGACCCGGTCGAACTCGCCCGGCAGATGGTCGACGGCGGCGCGGCGGCGCTGTCCGTGCTCACGGAGCCCGACCACTTCGGCGGCTCCGCCGAGACCCTCGAAGCGGTCCGCGAGGCCGTCGACGTACCCGTCCTGCGGAAGGATTTTATCTTGCACGAGGCGCAACTGGACGTCGTCGAAGCCGACGTAATTTTGCTCATCGTCCGTTTCCTGGACGAAGAGGGGACCGACGACCTCGCGGACCTGCTCGCGGCGGCCCGCGAGCGGGGCTTTCAGGTCCTCGTCGAGGCCCACACGGCCGACGAGGTCGAGCGGGCCGTCGACGCCGGGGCCGATATCGTCGGCGTGAACAACCGCGACCTGGCCAAACTGGAGGTGGACCTGGCGACGTTCCCGCGAGCGGCGGCGGCCGCGCCGGAAGGCGTCACGCTCATTGCGGAAAGCGGCATAGGCTCACCGGACGACGTGCGACGGATGCGCACGGCCGGCGCCGACGCCCTGCTGGTCGGCTCTGCCATCATGGACCACGGTGGCGACTCGGACGTGACGGAGAACACCCGGCGGCTGACGGCCGCCGAGACGACGGATGCGGACACACAGACATGAGTACAGAGGACGCACACGACCCCAAGTTCGGCGAGTACGGCGGACAGTACGTCCCCGAGGCGCTGATGCCGGCCATCGAGGAGCTGGTCGACGCCTACGAGCGGTACGTACTGGACAACGAGGACGGATTCATGGACGAGTTCCGGGAGCGACTGGCCGACTTCGGCGGCCGACCGACCCCGCTGCAGTACGCGGACCAGCTCTCGGAGCGGTACGACACCGACGTCTATCTGAAACGGGAGGACCTGCTCCACGGCGGCGCCCACAAGCTCAACAACGCGCTCGGCCAGGTCCTGCTCGCTAAATACATGGGCAAGGAGCGCATCATCGCCGAGACCGGTGCCGGGCAACACGGCACCGCGACGGCGATGGCCGCCGCCCACCTGGACATGCCCTGTGAGATATACATGGGCGAGACCGACATCGCCCGCCAGCGGCCCAACGTCTTCCGGATGAAGATAAACGGCTCGGAGGTCGTGCCCGTGACCGTGGGTCGCGGGACGCTCAAGGAGGCCATCTCGGAGACGATGCGCGAGTGGGCGACCACCGTCGAGAACACCCACTACGTCATCGGCAGTGTCGTGGGTCCCCATCCGTTCCCGAAGATGGTCCGTGACTTCCAGGCCGTCATCAGCGAGGAGGCCCGCGAGCAGGCCATCGAGAAGACGGGCGGGCTCCCGAGCGACGTGGTGGCCTGCGCCGGTGGCGGGTCGAACACGATGGGCGCGTTCGCTGAGTTTGTCCCCGACGAGGGAGTCGCCCTGCACGCCGTCGAGGCCGGCGGCTCCTCGCTCACGGTCGACGAGGAGAAGGGCGTCGCGCCCAACTCCGCGACCCTCTCGACCGGCGACGAGGGCGTGTTGCATGGCGCTCGCACGAAGCTCCTGCAGGACTCGGACGGCCAGATTATGGAGTCACACTCGGTGTCGGCCGGGCTGGACTACGCCGGCGTCGGGCCGGAACTCGCCCACCTCGTCGACGAGGGCCGCGTGACACCCGTGAACGTCGAGGACGAACTCGCGCTGGAGGCGTTCCACCGCCTCTCCCAGGACGAGGGCGTCATCCCGGCCCTGGAGACCGCCCACGCGTTTGGCTACCTCGAAGCTAACCACGACGACCTCGGGGACACCGTCGTCGTCAACGTCTCCGGCCGTGGCGACAAGGACCTGGAGACGGTCATCGAGGAGACGACCAAGCGCGACCTCGATATCGCGCCGGACATGTCCATCCTCCAGCGGATGGGCGGGGGTGGGCTCTGATGGGGCTCGAAGCGGCCTTCGCCGACGAACCGGCCTTCGTCCCGTATCTCGCCGCGGGCGACCCGAACTACGAGGACTCGCTGGCCTACGTCGAGGCGCTGGCCGAGGGCGGGGCCGACGCCATCGAACTCGGCCTGCCGTTCTCCGAGCCAATCGCCGAGGGGACGACCATCCAGAACGCAATCGTCCGCGCGCTCGAATCGGGGATGACCCCTGAGCGGTACTTCGAGTTCGCCGCCGACCTCGACGTGGACGTCCCGCTGGTCTGTATGACCTACTACAACCTCATCTACCAGTACGGCGAGAGCGAGGGGCCGCGGGACTTCGTCGCCCGCTCGGCCGAGGTGGGTATCGAGGGCTTTGTCGTACCCGATTTGCCCGCCGAGGAGGCCGGCCCGCTGCGGGCGGCCTGTGACGAGTTCGGCCTCGATCTGGTCTTCATCGTCGCGCCGACCACGACCGGGGACCGACTCGAACGAATGCGCGAGCAGGTGTCGGGCTACGTCTACGTCCAGGCCCGCCTGGGCGTCACCGGCGCGCGCGACGATGTCGACGACGCGACCGAGGCGTCGCTCGCCCGCCTCGCCGACTGGGACGTGCCGAAGGCGGTCGGCTTCGGTATCAAGACCGGCGACCACGCCGAGCGCATCGTCTCGGCGGGCGCCGACGGCGTCATCGTCGGCTCCGCGCTGGTCGACATCGTCGCCGAGGGCCACGAGAGCGGCGACTCGACCGAGACGGTCGCCGCTCGGCTGGCGGAACTGGCCCGAGAACTCAAGGCGGGGGCGCTTCGGGGCACACAGGAACGGCCGCAACCGGAAGGAACATAATCGTTCTTGCCACAGGTTCGCATGACATGAACACAGCGACACGCGCTCGACTCGACCGCATCGGGACAGACGACCGCTACGTCGTCGTCCCGATGGACCACGGGATAACAATCGGAGCCACACAGGGGCTGAAAGACATCGAATCGACCATCGACGGTATCACGCGGGGCGGGGCCGACGCCGTCCTCACCCAGCGGGGCATCGCCGACCGCGTCCACCCCCACAAGAACGGCGCGGGCTACATCGTCCACCTCAACGGCTCGACGGTCATCGGGCCCGACGAGAACGACAAGCGCATGACCGGCACCGTCGAGGACGCCATCCGCGCCGGGGCCGACGCCGTCTCGATGCATCTCAACGTCGGCAGCGTCCACGAACGCGAACAGATCGAAGACCTCGCGAAACTCACCAGCGAGGCCGAGCGGTACAACATCCCGGTGCTGGCGATGGCCTACGCTCGCGGCCCGGACATCGACCCAGAGGCCGACGACTACAACCAGGCCGTCGGCCACGCCGTCCGGCTGGCCGAGGAGCTCGGTGCGGATGTCATCAAGACGGGCTACACCGGCGACGCGGCAAGCTTCCAGCACGTCGTCGAATCGACCAGCCGCCCGGTGGTCATCGCGGGCGGCGCCCGCGGCACCGACGAGGAGACTCTGGACATGGTGCGGGGCGCGATGGACGGCGGGGCCGCCGGCGTCTCGATGGGTCGGTCCGTCTTCCAGCACGAGGACCCGGAGAAGATAGCGCGAGCGGTGGCGAGCGTCGTCCACGACGACGCGAGCGCCGAGGACGCACTGTACGAGGCCGGCCTGGCCGTCGAAGCCTGAGCCCGGGCGGTCCGTTCCGGGCGCCGGCGATGACGCGTGACGGCCGGTCAGGACGACGACGCGGCCCGGTCGCTGCTCTCTTCGAGCGTCTCTATCGTGAGCTTGTGCCCGGTCTCCTGGCCGTGTTCGACGACGAGGTCCGCGGGAAGCCGGTCGCTGTCGGCGGCTACGATTCGGGAGTACGGGCACTCGGTACAGTCGACTTTCATCGGGGGTGTATCGGACATGGTCACTGCTGGGTCACACGCGGGTCGGTCTATCGTTCCCGCGCAGTCGTCACGCGAAGAGAGAAGGGGTGGCTCAGTTCGTGTCACCCTCGCCCAAGCGACAGCTCCCCGCTGGAGCATCGAAATCAGTGCCGTCCTGTGTGTGTATATCTGTATAGGGGCCCTAGTATATAGTCTTGCCTATGAATATTGTTTTAATCGGTCGTGCCTGTTCCCGCCCCACCAGTCGGGTGTCCGAGTCAGTTCGCCGACCGGGAACGACCGCGACTGGACATCCGCCACGTTCAAGCCCCGCCGTCGCACACGTGGGCGTATGTCACGAACCGTCTGGCTCAAGGCCGACAGCGACGTCGGCGACTGGGAGACACGCAGACGACGCATCACCGCCGGGCTGGAGGCCGGCGTGGACTGGGTGCTCGTCGACGAGAGCGACGTCGAGAAGGTCCGCGAACTCGGCCAGGTCAACGTCGCCGCCTTCTCGAACGGTGACGTCCACGTCATGGAGGCCGAAGACGAGGCGGAGAGCGACGCCGACGCGACCATCGTCGGCAAGGACGGCGAGGGCGACGGCACCGTCGACCTCCCGACGGATTTTTCGGGCTCTGCGGACCTCTCGACGCTCCGGCGCAACGGCACCGCGCCCGACGGCGGCTACGTCCGCATCTTCGACGAGGACTACGAGGCCTTCGCCGAGGCCGTCGCCGAGGAAGCCGACTACACCATCGTCATCGGCGACGACTGGCAGATTATCCCGCTGGAGAACCTCATCGCCCGGGTCGGCGACGACACCGACCTCATCACCGGCGTCCAGACGGCCGAGGACGCCCGCACTGCCTACGAGACGCTGGAACTGGGCGCCGACGGCGTCCTGCTTGACACGGACGACGTCGACGAGATTCGCAAGACCGTCGAGGTGCGCGACGAGGCCGGCCGGGAGCAGGTCGAGATGGAGTACGCCACCGTCACGGCCATCGAACAGACCGGCTCGGCCGACCGGGTCTGTATCGACACGGGCAATCTGATGGACCACGACGAGGGGATGCTCATCGGGTCGATGGCCCGCGGGCTCTTCTTCGTCCACGCCGAGACCGCGGAGTCGCCATACGTCGCCTCCCGACCGTTCCGGGTCAACGCCGGCGCGGTCCACGCCTACGTCCGCACGCCGGACGGCGGTACGAAGTACCTCTCGGAGCTACAGTCGGGCGACGAGGTCCAGATAGTAGACGAGTCGGGCCACACCCGCGAGGCCATCGTCGGTCGCGCGAAGATAGAGAAGCGCCCGATGTTCCGGGTCCAGGCCGAGACTGCGGAGGGCGACCGCATCGAGACGCTGCTGCAGAACGCAGAGACCATCAAGGTCCACACCCGCGAGGGTCGCACGGCGGTCACCGACCTCGAAGCCGGCGACGAGATTCTGGTCCACTACGAGGACACGGCGACGCACTTCGGCGAGAAAATCGAAGAGAGCATCATCGAGAAGTAATCGGCAGGTTCGGCGCCGCTATCTCTCGGGCTCGGCGGGCCCGTCCAGTCTGGTCGTACACCAGTGACAGAAGTCGAGGTCGTCTTCCAGTTCCTTCCCGCAGTTCGGGCACTTCGTCCCCTCGACGACCTCGGTCTCGACGTTCTCCCGCGTGGCCATGTAGAAGGCGTCGGCCATGGAGAAGACGGTGATGACGAACAGCACCATCGACGTCTCCGTCGGGATGCCCTGAGAGACGGCCAGGAGCGCGTCGACGGAGAGACCGTCGCTGAGCGGCGCCATCACCGACTCCTCGACGAGCAGCGCCGTCGCGCTGAAGACGAGCCCGAACCACAGGACCGCTCGCAGCCACTCCCGGAGATAGACGTGGCCCAGACCGGGGTAGATGAACGCGAGGATGGCGGCCAGCCACGGTCGCTTGCGTCCGGTGTCGCTCATACTCGGCGAATCTAGCGGGCACACCCCTATATCTTCCGAACACGCGAGACGGCCCGGACTCGTCAGGGCGGCGTGAAGACGCGTTGATATGCCCCGAGCACATAGTCCCGCTGATGCTCCGCAACAGCGAGGGCGCCGCCGTCGACCCGGTGCCGTTCCTCGTCGTCAGTCTCCTGGGGTTCGCCGTGAGCTTCGCCGTCGGCCCGCTGTACGTGATGGCGCTGGGCGCCTCGCTCCCGGTCGGACTCGGCGTCGCCGGCGCGACCACGGCCGTAACCGCCGCCGTCGCCTACCACCGCTACGTCTGGACCGAACGGCCCGACCTCAGGCGCGAGATTCCGGTCGACGCCCGTTTCGGACGCCTCGTCTACGGACTCCTCGCGGGGCTGCTCGCCGTCGCCGCCCTCGCGTTGCCGCTGCTGGCGCGGTAGCGACCGAAATCCTCACCAACATTTATTGGGGTCTCGTCGGTGGGCTTACACATGGGCGTCCTGTCAACGATATCGAAGGTGCTGCGGGCATCGAGCCAGTCGACGCATCGCGGTGGCGGCGCCGGCGAGGCGCCGACCGGCGCCTACTGGTGTGACGACTGCGGCGAGCGGGTCTCCGACGCCGAGGGCGAGGCGGCGCCGGACTGTCCCGACTGCGGCGAGTCGATGACCTTCGAGCGCTCGCCGGGGACCACCGGCTGTGCCTGCTGACGATGTCGCTCGCCAGTCGCATCTCGGCGTATCTCGGCGCCCTCGAGGAGTGGCTCCACGGGCTGTACCACGGGATGGTCGAACACCCGGCCCACGAGAAGATAGAGAAGGAGGCCGAGGACACGACGGACGTGTTCCTCTTTGCCTGTTTCGCGGACGCCTTCGGCATCCCCAGCCCGGTGTCGTACTACACCGCCGAACTGCTCCCGTATCTGGCCGAGGAGTTCGTCCAGTGGGAACGGCGCCTCTGGGACAGGGAGTCGCTCGTCGAGCGGAAGGGTCAGCAGTACCACTTCTAACATGGACCGGTTCGTCTTCTTCGGCGGCAAGGGCGGCGTCGGCAAGACCACCGTCGCCAGCGCCTACGGCGTCCAGTCGGCCCGTGACGGGCTGGAGACCCTGCTGGTCTCGACCGACCCGGCACACAGCACCGCCGACGTGTTCGGCCAGCCCTTCGACGACGACCCCACGCCGGTCGAGGGGTACGACGGGCTCTCGGCGATGGAACTCGACCCCGAGGCGGAGGTCGACCGGCACATGCGCGACATCAAGGCCGCGATGTCGGACCAGGTGAGCCCGGCCATCGTCAACGAAATCGACCGCCAGATAGAACTGGCTCACCGGACGCCGGGCGCGTACGAGGCGGCGCTGTTCGACCGCTTCATCGACGTGATGCGCGAGAGCGACGACTACGACCGCGTCGTCTTCGACACCTCGCCGACCGGGGGCACCCTGCGCCTGCTCGCCCTTCCCGACCTCCTCCAGTCGTGGGTCGACCGGCTGCGAGAGAAACGCCGCGAGAGCGTCGACCTCTTCGAGAAGGCGGCTATCGGCGACAGCGACCCCCGGACGACGATGACCGGCGACCCCATCGTCCAGCGGCTCACCGAGCGCAAGGAGACCTTCGAGTTCGCCGGGCGGGTGCTGGCCGAGCAGGCGCAGTTCTTCCTCGTGCTCAACCCGGACGACCTCTCTATCGCGGAGTCTCGGCGGGCGCTCGACGACCTCGAGGACGCCGACCTCTCCGTCGGCGGGCTCGTGGTGAACAAGGTCGCGCCGGCGCCCGAGGCGGGCGAGCGCGGCACCGGTGCGACCTACCTCCGCGAACGCCACCGGGCCGAGCAGGCGCGGCTCGACCGTATCCACGCGGAGTTCGACCGGCCGGTCGTCGCGGTGCTCGAACAGCGCGCGGGCGTCGACGGGACCGACCTGCTCGCCGCGCTCGTCGACGAACTGGACCTCGGGACGCCCGTCGACCCGTCCCCGACCTGAAACCGCACAACCATCTTCGGCGGCTCGACGCGGAAAATGATGTCCACAATTATTAAATACAGTCTGACCGACATCTTTTGTGAGGAGGATTACCATGGTACAGGTACTCTGGCTCGTCGCCGCCACACTCCTGACGTTCAGCATCGGCTACATCGGCTACTCGCGATACCTCTCGCAGTTCGTCGAACTCGACGACGACAACGAGACACCGGCCCACAAGTACGAGGACGGACAGGAGTACGTCCCCTCGAAGAAGCCGGTGTTGCTCGGACACCACTACTCGAGCATCGCGGGCGGGGCGCCCATCGTCGGCCCCATCACCGCCGGCGTGGTCTGGGGATGGGTGCCCGCGTTGCTGTGGATAGCCATCGGCAACCCGCTGATGGGAGCGGTCCACGACTTCGTCTCGCTGTCCAGTAGCCTGCGCCACGAGGGCAGGTCCATCGGCTACATCATCGGCGAGTACGTCGGCGAGCGGGGCAAGAACATGCTGCTGTGGTTCGCCTTCCTGACCATCATCCTCGTCGTCGCGGTGTTCGCGCTGGTCGTCGCCATCGTCTTCAACGCTTACCCGGCGGCCGCGACGGCCAGTTTCGTCTACATCGCCCTGGCGCTGGTCTTTGGCGTCTACCTCTACCAGCTCGACCTCCCCTTCATCCCCGGCACGGCGGTGTTCGTCTCTGCCGTCTTCGGGGGTGTCTGGGTCGGCATCAACTTCCCCGTCGCGCTGTTCCCGGCCGCCGAGGCCGGTACCTACCCCGCCGAGACCATCGTCCTCTTCGGTTCCGGCCTCGCCTCGATGGTCCCCGCCGCGGGGACGCTCGGGGCCAACACCGCGGCGTGGATTCCGGTCGTCCTCGTCTACGCCGCCATCGCCTCTGTCCTGCCGGTGTGGACGCTGTTGCAGCCGCGTGACTTCCTCTCGTCGTTCCTGCTTTACGCCGGGGTCGGCGGGGCGCTGCTGGCTATCGTGGTCGGCACGCTCTTTGGCACCTCGGCCGAGCCCCTGACCATCTCGCTGGAACCGTACTACGGCTTCATGGGTACCGCGAGCCTGCCGCTGTTCCCGCTCCTGTTTGTCACCATCGCCTGTGGCACCATCAGCGGCTTCCACTCGCTGGTCTCCTCGGGGACGACGGCCAAACAGCTCAACAAGGAGTCCGACGCCCGCGCCATCGGCTACGGCGGGATGCTCGGCGAGGGGCTGCTGGCGACGGTCGCGCTTGGCACCGTCGCCATCGCCGGCGTCACCGCGGGCGGTGGTATCGGCCGCGCCCTGCCGAACTTCGCCTCCGGCGGCTCCGTCATGCTGACGAGCTTCGGCATCCCGACCGGCGTCGGCGCGCCATTTATGGCGCTGGTGCTCGTGAGCTTCCTGCTGACCTCGACGGACACGGCGGTCCGTCTGGGCCGGTACATGGCCGAGGAGATAGTCGGGACTCCGGACGCGACGAGCGACGCCGTGCGAACGGTCCAGTCCGTCGGCATCAACCGCTACAGCAACGCCGCCATCCAGTGTCTCGTCGCCTACGCGCTGGTCGCCAGTGGCTCCTGGGCGAGCCTCTGGCCGCTCTTTGGCGGTGCGAACCAGTTGCTGGCCGCGCTCGCCCTGCTGACCGCGACGGTGTGGCTGGCGAACTGGGACAGCGACAAACAGCTCATAAGCACCGGCGTTCCGATGGCGCTGATGACCGTCATCACCATCTGCGCGCTGCTGTATCTCGCCCTCTATCAGAACCTGTACCAGCAGTTCATCCTGGGGGGGTTCGCCGAGAGCGCCGGGCTGGTCGCCAGACTCTCCGTCGGCGTCCAGATTGTCATCGCGCTGGTGCTCGTCGGCCTCGCGGTGTCGCTCGTGGGCATCGGCTACCGGAACATCCGGAACGTCCGGGAACGCCCCGCCGGCGCGCCCGCGGACGACTGAGACGGACTACCCGAGCCAGCCCCGAAGCCGGCCCAACAGCCCCTCTTCCTCGGCGTCGTACGCGCCCCAGAAGTCGAACGCGGCCGCGCTGTCGGCCTCCCGGCTCGCCACCAGTCGCTCGCGCTCGGGCGCGACGACCACGAGGTTCACCTCGTAGTCCCCGTAGTAGCCGAACTTCAGCAGCGTCCGGTCCCGAAAGCCCGCGACGTGCTCGCGAACGGACTCGGGAATCGACGGGACGACGAGGACGAACGTGAACTCCGTCCCGCGGTGCTGTTCGTCGGCGTCTATCCACTCGTCGGCCAGGTCGTGACCCAGTTCCACCAGCGCGTCGCAGTCGGCCCGCGAGACGCCGTCGGTCCGCCGGACGAACAGGTGTTCGGCCGTCTCGTAGTTGGCCCAGTTGAGCGACTGGTGGAGGAACTGCTTCTGGCTCTCGACGGAGAGGTAGCCATAGAGGTCGAACCGGTCGCCCCGGACCGCGCGCTCGCGTTCGACGTCGTAGGCGTGGGCCACCCGCTCGCCGACCCGCTGGAGGTAGTCGTCGTCCCACGTCGGGACCGCCGGTCGTTCGTCCACGTCGCTCATACCGAAGCCATCGTTCCCGGCCATCGTAAAAGTCAGGACGAGTGTCACCTCTGGTCGGCGCCATCTTTTTCCAGTCAGCGAGCCAATAGTACCGGCTATGAGCAAACAGACCGAGGGCTGTGGCCGCTGTGGCATGAGCGCGGTCGTCGACGCCGCGGACGGCGCGGGTCCCGACACCGACGAGGCCATCGAGGTCGCCGACGAGGACGCCCGCCGCGTCTCCCCGGCGGCGTGGCTCGGCGGCCTGAAGCGGCGGCTGGACGAGGCAGCGACGCGGCTCACGTACGGGCGCTAACGAACGGCCCGAATCAGGTCCAGCAGCTCCGAGCGAAACTCGTTCGGGTCCGTCGACGGTCGCTCTCCGTCGGGCCGCTCGGCGAGCAGGTCGTCCAGTCCCCGCACGGGGTAGGCGCCGCCGGCGATGCGGAAGCCGTCGCCGTGCCAGACGCCGAGCCATCCTTCGATATCGAGTCTGTCGCCCGCGTCGGTCTCCAGCGGGTACGAAGCGGTCACCTTCGCGAGGCGCACGCGGTCGCCCGACTCGGTGCGAACCCGCTGGCTCCGGTCCCGCTCTACCTCGCGAAACCCCCGCGATTCGAGGTCGTCGGCGAACGTTCGACGGGCCTCGGTGACGACCGTCGGCAGCATCGAAGCCGGGCCGATGCCGGGGGCCAGCGGCGGGCGGAAAGTCAGCGCCGTCGCGAAGAAAAAGCGCCAGTAGCCACCGTCCTCGCCGGTGTCGACGAGTCGCCGACCGCCGGATTCGGCTCGCCCGGCGAGCAGGTCCCCGAACCCGGCCGCCTCTAACGCCGCCCGCAACACCTGGTCGTCGTACAGGACGGTCCGCCCCACGATGCGCGAGGTCGGCGTCCGGAACACCGTCGACTCGGCGCGGACGCGTTCGTCCCAGCCGCCCTCGGCCAGCGCTTCCTCGGGAACCGTCGGATAGCCGTCTCCCATCGCCCGCTGCTACGGTCGGGCGGGAGTTCCGTGTTGCGGTCGGTCACTCGCTCTCAAGTTGCTCGATGAGCGACCGCAGCGTCGCCAGGTCGTACTGGCCCGGCGCCGTCGCGGCCGCGGGGTCGACCGGCGCGTAGCCGATACGCGAGCCATAGAGGGGTGCGACGGCCCGCGAGTGGCGACCGGCCTCGCCCATACACATCGTCGCGACCCGCTCGCCCGCCGCCGTGAGTTCTCGCGTGGCGCCGAGCATCGCGAGCACGTCGTCTGGGGAGTGTGCGGTCGTAGCCATCTTCCCGACGTCGCCGTGCTCGCAGGCCCGTTCGAGCCGGTCGACGATGGCGGGCCGGTCGGGAGTCGATTCGAAGTCGTGGGTGGAGACGACGACCGAGGCGCCGTGCTCGCGGGCGTGGTCGACCACCCGGCCGGCGTCGTGGTCGCCGTCACCCTCGAGCGCGGCGAGTTCGAGGTCGACGGCGGTGACGGCGTCGTGTTCGAGGGCCCGTTCGAGCCGGTCGAGTCGCTCGGCGGTGTCTTCGGCCTCGCCGCCCTCCCAGGCGACGCGGTTGGTCACCAGCACCGGCAACGCGTCGTCGTAGCCGTCGAGTTGGGCCAGCGGGTCGTCGGCCAAGTCCATCCGCAACTCGATACCGTCGGCGTCGGCCCGCGCTGTGGGCGCCATCGAGAGGTCGGCGCCGGCCGCGAGCAGCCGGAACGCGCTGAAATCCATACGCCCGTTTCACGGATGCGGGTCAAAGTGTCGTCGGTGTCTCTGCGTGAACTGGTGTCCGCTTACGTACCACTGCTTCCGCGCTTGCCGTCGGATACGGCCGTTCACCGACCCTATCGCTACGATAAGGCCGACTGGAAACGCCAACGGTCTATCGGATTTATTGGGGCCGGTTTGGCAACGTCCGGCATGACTCCTGCCCGAGCACATCGCGAACAGAGCGACCGGTCGCCACGTCGGTGCGGCCGACGGACACGCCGGCGTCGGAGCGCCGACGCATGAATCGGACGCTGACCGTCGCGCTGGTCGCGCTGCTCGTCGTCGGTGGCATCGTGATTTCGGCGACCCAGTTCGTGGGCGACGACACCCGAGTCGACGGCGGGAACCAGGCGGGGACGGCGGTCGATTACGAGGCCGTGAGCGACCAGCTAGACACGCTCGGGTCCGTCGACGCGACGGCCAGCGCGCAGCCGAGTAACCTCTCCGAAGACAGGCGTGCCGCCGCGACCCGGGGCGCCCGGGCCGGTATCAACCTCACACAGCAACAGGGCGTCACCGTCACCCAGGAACAGCGCCAGGCCGCTATCGACGCGGCGCGCCTCGCCGCGAGCCAGCAGCAAAACGCCACCGTCGAGCAGATACAGGCCGCCGCGACGGGGGCGAGCCACGGCGCCTTGCTCCAGAGCCAGTCGGCGACCGTGACGCAACTCCAGACCGGCGTCTACGGGAGCACCGCCGGCGCACTCTCACAGGCCCAATCGGCGAACGTCACGCAGATTCAGGCGGCGGCCTACGGCGCGGCCCACGGCTCGGTCGCGCAGTCCCAGCGGGTCAACGTGACTCAGCTGCAACGCGCCGCCCTCGGGTCGGCGGCCGGGGCCGTCAGCGGCGTCTCCCAGTCACAGCAGGTGACCGTCTCCCAGGTGCAGGAGGCCGCCCAGGGGGCCGCCTACGGGTCGCTCACCGGGAACCAGTCCGTGTCGGTCACGCAGATACAGGCCGCCGCGTTCGGCGCGGCCGGTGGCTGCGTCGAGGGCGCCAGCGACCAGGACCCGAAGAAGATTCAGGAGGCCGCACTGGGCGGGGCCTCGGGCGCGCTCGTCCAGCGCCAGTCCGTCTCGGTCACGCAGACCCAGTCCGCCGCTCGCGGCGCCTGTCGCGGCTCGCTCACGGCCAGCCAGGAGACCTCCGTCTCCCAGGTGCAGGCCGCCGCGTACGGCGCGAGCCAGGGGACGGTCGTCCAGATTCAGCGCGTGCGCGTCGTCCAGGTCCAGACCGCCGCGGAGGGGGCAGCCAGCGGCGCCGTCTCCCAGTCCCAGCGCGCGAGCGTCACGCAGATACAGTCCGCCGCGAAGGGCGCCGGCGAGGGGGGACTCTCGCTGACCCAGCGCCAGGCGGTCACGGTCGAACAGATACAGACCCAGACCGAGCGCGCGGCGTCCGACGCCGCCGGCACGGCCGCGGACATCAACATCGACAACGACCAGACCATCGAGGTGTACGCCACCGGCGCCGTCGAGTCGGACCAGCCCGGCGACGACGGCTTCCAGAGCCTGTTCGCGTCGGCCGACGACGAGGGCGTCTACCTGGCGAACCCCAACGACGCCGCCGTCACGGTGACGCTGACCGGCGGCGAGAACCCACAGACCGTGACGCTCGCGGCCGGTGAGTCGACCACTCTCGACCTCGAACCGGGCGTCTACACGCTGACGGCGGAGACCAGCGACGGCGAGACGGTCCAGATTGCCGGCCGCGACGAACTCGCGCTCTCGGTCGGGCCCGCGCTCCAGAGCCTGAGCGCCACCGTCGAGAACCGGACGCTGACCGTCGGGAACCCGAACGACGACCGCGTCGACGTCTCCGTCGGCGCCGACGGCGGGACCGTCGCGCAGTTCGAGGTCCCGCGGAACTTCGAGGCGAGCCAGCGCCTCGACCCCGGCGAGTACACGCTGACCGCCGAGACCACCGGCGGGGAGGCGGTGCCAATCGACGGCTCCGACCAGGTACGTATCACGGTCACCGGACAGCAGACGGCGACGGTGACCGAGACACCGACTGCGACAGCGACTCGAACGGCGACGCAAACCGAGACGGCGACACAGACCGCAACGCCGACCGAGACGGCGACACAGACCGCAACGCCGACCGGGACGGCGACACAGACCGGGACGCAAACTTCGACGCCCACACCGACTCGGACCTCGACCGACCGCCTCGTCACTGCCTGTCGGAACATCACCGAGCCGGGGAGCTACGAACTCGGCGGCGACATCGACGCCGCCGGGGACGCGTCCTGTCTCGTCGTCCGGGCCAGTGACGTGTCCATCGACGGCAACGGCTACGCGGTCGACGGCTCGGGCGGGTCGGCCGAGGGCGCGACCGGCATCGCCGTCCCCTCCGAGTCCCGCGCGACGAACGTCACCGTCCGGAACGTCGAAGTTCGAGGCTGGAACGTCGGTATAAGCACCCTTCCGACGTTCGACGCCGGCGTCGGACTCACCGTCGAGGACGCCGTCGTCGCGGACAACGACCAGGGGCTCCGCTTCACCGAAGCGGACGAGACTACCCTCACGAACCTCACCGTCGAGTCCAACGGCGACGGACTGGCCGCGCTCGAAGGCGCCACCGTAGTGCGCGACTCGGTGGTCCGGAACAACGACCGGGACGGCCTCAGCGCCGGGCAGGCCAACGACATGGAACTGACGAACGTCCGGGTCGTCGGCAACGGCGGCAACGGTGTCGTCGTCTCGAACGAGGGCCAGACCGGTCGCCTGCAGAACGTCGTCGTCACGGACAACGGCGGCGCCGGCGTCGCAATCGGCAGCGACACGAGCACGGAGATTGTCGACTCCCGAATCGAGGGCAACGCCGTCGGCATCAACACGACGCCGTCGAACGGCCCGGCCGTCGACGTGACGGTTCGCGACACGGCCGTCAGCGGCAACAGCGGCCCGGAAATCGACGTTGCCGGCGAGTCCGTCACCGCCACGAACGTGCGACTCGCGGATGGGACGACGCTCGGCATCGACGCCCGGGGCGTGACCCTCGAGGCGGTCGACCGGGGCGAACTTCCGCCCGTCGACAACGGCACTATCGCCGGTCCCGGCCTGAACGTCTCGACCCTCCAGGGGTCCGTCGAGGCCACCATCGGCGCCGATACAGAGGCCAACGCGGCGCTGTGGCGCTACGACGGGACCGCGTGGGCGCCGGTCGACGGGTCGACCAGCGCGGACGGCGGCGTCACGGCCCAGCTTACCGACGACGGGCTCTACGCGCCGGTCGTCTCGCAGGCCCCGACTGCGACGGAAACCGAGACGGTGACGCCGACAGAGACGGCGACACCGACGCCGACAGAGACTGAGACGGCGACAGCGACGGCAACCGAAACGGCCACTGCCACACCGACGCCGACAGCGACACCCACTGCCACACCGACGGAAACCGAGGCGGCGACACCGACGCCGGAACCAGAACCGACGCCCGAGGCGACGCCGGAACCCACTCCGGAGCCCGAACCCACCCCGGAACCCACTCCTGAACCGGAGCCCGAACCGACGCCAGGGCCGGGCAACGAGAACACGCCTCTGGGGACGCTCGTGGGGCTCCTGCCGTAGTCACTCGACGGGGACGTGACTGACGCGGTACCCCTCGTCGGTTCGTTCGACCTCGTCGACGGCGTAGAGTCGGATGCGCCGTTCCTGTTTCGTGTTCACGGGGAAGTCGTAGTACTCGGCCTCGTAGCCCGGCTCTTTGCCTTCCGCGCGTCGCTGTGTCACCCACTCGCGGTGGGCGTCGAGCCGTTCGCGGGCGAGCCGTCGGGACCGGTCACCGACCCGGTCGACCCGGTCGTCGAGCGCGGCCAGTAAGTCGGCGTCGCGGTCGACGCCCACGGAGTCGCGACCGGCGACCATCGCCGCGAGCGTGGTCGTGCCCGTCCCGAGGAAGGGGTCGAGCACGGTGTCGCCGCGAACCGAGAACATCGAGACGAGGCGGTGGGGAATCGCGAGCGGGAAGGCTCCGGAGCGGTCCCGCAGGCCGTCGTCGATGTCCTGGGTCTCGCCGGGGAGGTCCCAGAGGTCCGAGAACCACTCGTTGCGCTCCTCCCAGAAGTACGCGCTCTCGTAGCGGCGGTCGGCGCCGGGTTCGAGCGTGCGGCGCCGGCCGTTGCGGAACACGAGGATGTGCTCGTGTTCCAGGGTGGGGTAGGCGTTTGGCGGGACCATCCCCGAGCCCATGAACTTCGCGCCGCTGTTGGTCGGTTTTCGCCAGAGGATATCGGGCAGCGCGCGCAGGCCGTGGTCGGTCAGCCGGTTCGTTATCTCGGCGTGGTTGGGGTACTGGCGGAAGCCGTCGGCGAGCGAGCGGGTGGCGTCGCCGACGTTGATACAGGCGATACCGCCCGGCGCGAGCACGCGAGTCAGCTCGGCCCACACCGTATCGAGCACGTCGTGCATCAGCGAGAACGCGCGGTCGCCGTCGTCGGCCTCGAGCGCGTCGCCAATCGCGGGCTCCAGGGCGGCGAAGATGTCGTCCCACATCTCTATCATCGGATACGGCGGGGACGTGACGACGAGTTCGACGCTGTCGTCGGCGAGAGGCAGTTCGCGGGCGTCGCCGGTTATGGCCCGGTGGCGGGTCTCCATACGGGTCGATGCAGGGCCGCTGCCTTGTGGCTACCGTTCGTCTATCAGCGACTGAATCTCGTTTATCTTCGCGGTCTGTTGCTCGTTGGCCGCGGCTATCTCCTCGATCTCGTTTGCGACCTCCTCGGCGTTCTCGGCGGTCATGTCGACCATGCTGGCGACCTCCTCGGTGGAGGCGGCCTGTTCGTCGGTTGCCGACGCCACTTCCTCGGCGCCGCGGGCGGCCTCCTTGACCGACTCGTCGATGTCACGCAGGATTTCGACCGTCTCCGAGACCTGTTCGATACCCGACTCCACCTGTTCGTTGGCCTCGTCGATGCTCTCGACGGTGTCCTCGGTGTCGGCCTTGATGTTCGAGACGAGCTGTTCGATCTCGGTGGCGTTCTGCTGGGACTCCTCGGCCAGTGACTTCACCTCGTCGGCGACGACGGCGAACCCCTCGCCGGCCTCGCCGGCGCGAGCGGCCTCGATGGAAGCGTTCAGCGCCAGCATGTTCGTCTGGTCGGCGATGTCGTTGATGACCTCGACGATTTCGTCTATCTCGTCGATGCGGTCCCGGAGCTGTTCGACGTCCTCGGAGACCATCTCGTTGGCCTCGTCGACCGACTCCATCGCGTCGATGGCGTCGTCGGCCACGTCCCGTCCCCTGTCGGCGAGTTCGCGGGCGCGCTCGCTGACCTGCTGGACCTGGTTCGCGCTGGAGGCGACCTCCTCGACGGTCGCCGAGAGGTTCGAGACCTCGCCGGCGACCTCGCGCATGTTGTCGGACTGCTGGTTCGCGAGGTCGCTTATCTCCTGTGAACTCCCCGAGACGTTCTCCGATGTGCGCAACAACTCGTCGATGGCGCTCCCGAGTTCGTCGCCGGTGTCGTCGGTGTCGGCCACCTCCTGACCGGTGCTGCCGAAATCCGTAGCCATGTACCTACAGCGACTGGCCACCGAATTAAACGTACCTCCGCGGTTATCAGCCCTGATTCTCCCGGTGGAAAAAGCGACGGCGAGACTATGCGACGGGGAGGTCCTGCTCGGCTTCGAGCAGTTCGTGGTAGCGGTTGCGAATCGTCACTTCGGAGATGTCGGCGACCTCGCTGACGGCGGCCTGGGTCGTTTTCTCGTTGGTCAGCAGCGCTGCGGCGTAGACGGCGGCCGCGGCCAGCCCGACCGGCGACTTGCCGGAGTGGACGCCCTGCTCCTTGGCGTTCTGGAGCAACTGGCGGGCGCGGTGTTCGGCCTCGTCGGAGAGCTCCAGCGAGGAGGCGAAGCGGGGCACGTAGCTCTCGGGGTCCGCGGGCTTGACTTCGAGTCCGAGTTCGCGGACGACGTAGCGGTAGGTGCGGGCGATTTCGCTCTTCTCGACCCGCGACACTTCGGTTATCTCGTCGAGGCTCCGGGGGACGCCGGCCTGTCGCGCGGCGGCGTAGACGGAGGCCGTCGAGACGCCCTCGATGGAGCGGCCCGGCAGCAGGTCCTCGTCGAGCGCGCGGCGGTAGATGACGCTCGCGGTCTCGCGGACGTTCTCGGGCAGCCCCAGCGCGGAAGCCATGCGGTCTATCTCGCCCAGCGCCTGCTTGAGGTTGCGCTCCTTGGAGTCCCGAGTGCGAAAGCGCTCGTTCCACTTCCGGAGCCGCTGCATCTTCTGGCGCTGCTTGCCCGACAGGGAGTTGCCGTAGGCGTCCTTGTCGCGCCAGTCGATGTTGGTCGAGAGCCCCTTGTCGTGCATCATGTTCGTCGTCGGCGCGCCGACGCGGGACTTCTGGTCTTTCTCGCTGGAGTCGAAGGCGCGCCACTCCGGGCCGCGATCTATCTCGTCGGACTCGACGACGAGGCCGCAGTCCTCACACACCGTCTCGCCGTGTTCGTCGTCGATGACGAGCGAGCCGCTACACTCCGGGCAGGCCGTCGACGTCGACTCGGTGGACTCTGTCTCCGCTTCTCGTGGCTGTCGCGTTCGTGTTTGCTCGGTCATTGGTTGCGATGGCGGGCGCTCACCGGGCACAGTACAGTGGAGAACCCGGAGGCAATCGGTAAGACTGAATCCGTTCGAAAGACATTTAAAAATTCTGGTATCGGTTCGAGGAAGGCCGACTCACGGCACATACCATCGGTTTGCGTGTCGCAAGGGCCCCCATTCAAATAACAACCATCATGAACCATCCGGTAGTTTCCTCGTCTATGCACGTCGCCATCGGGAGCGAGAACCCGGTGAAAGTGAGAGCCCTCGAGCGTGTCGTCCCGGAGGCCGAAACGACCGCTCTCGGCGTCGAATCGGGCGTTCCCGAGCAGCCCTGGGGCCGCTCGGAGACGGTCCGTGGCGCCCGGAACCGCGCGGACGCCGCCCTGGCTGTGACCGATGCCGACTACGGCGTCGGCATCGAGGGCGGCGTCGCCGAGCGCGACGTTCCCGGTGGGCTGTGGCTCGTGATGTGGGCCGCCGTCACCGACGGGACGACGAGTCACCTCGGCGCCGGGCCGTCGATTCGCCTCCCCGCGGCCGTCGCACAGCGCCTCCGGAACGGCGAGGAACTCGGTCCCGTCCTCGACGACGAACTGGGCCGGGAAGACATCGCCGAACAGGAGGGCGCTATCGGCGTCTACACCGCCGGCCGCGTCGGCCGGGCCGACGCGCTCGTCGACGCTGTCGCCGGGGCGTTCGGGCCCTTCCTGCGAGCAAGTGACTGAGAGACGCCCGTGCTTGTAGTGGCACCTCGACGGCTGGACCGGTCCACGCCGTGTTCTCCCGACCGGCTCCCATTCGCAAGGACGAGACGCTCTCGGTGGTCGCTGCGGTCGATTCCTCGCTGTCTCGCGGCTCCGCCGCTCGACTGTTCCGAGGGGGTGAGCGTAGCGAACTCCCTCGCTGCTCGCGGTTCCCTTCGGTCACCACTGCGCTTTGTCGAGGTTCTTCCCTTCGGTCAGAACCTCGCTAGTCGTCCGCTTCGGGCTGGATATCCTCGACGCTGCGGGACTCCTCGACGGCGGTGGTCAGCGAGACGTTGAGCCACGCCATCGAAGCGACGCCGCCCAGAATTGTGACGGCGTTCTTGACGGCGTGGTCGACGATGGCGATGCTGAGCGCGGCCGTGACGCCGACCGGCGTCAGCGGCGCAACGATGATAGTGAAGGCGCCCTCGTAGAGGCCGACGCCGCCGGGGGTCAGCGGGAGCACCTTCGCGAGGTTGCCGACGCTGACCGCGAAAAAGCCCACGGCGATCAGCGACGGGGTAAGCGAGTAGCCGAAGGCGGCGAAGACGACGAGGGCGGTCAGCACGTCCAGCGACCAGATGGCCAGGCTGCCGAGGCCGACGCGGGCGAAGGCCGACCCGTCGGCGGTCACGGTCTGGATGTCGGCGACGAACCCCTCGACGATGCCGGCGACGTGGTCGGCGTAGGAGTCGTCGGAGAGGCGGCCGATTGTCGCCCTGACGAAGTTCCCGTCGGTGCGGGCGCTGGCGACGATGGCGACGACGGCGCCGATGGCCGCGAGGCCGACGCCGCCGGCGACGTAGACGGCGGTCTGGCCGCTCTGTGCGGTCTCGGCGCCACCGACCGCGTTGCCGGTCAGTGCGGAGAGCAGTTCGCCGGCGCTCCCCGTCGCCGCGAGGCCCAGCATGACGGTCCCGGCGAGCACCGTGATGGTCAGCAGGTCGAAGACGCGCTCGACCGCCAGCGACGCGAACCCGGAGGGGTAGGGGATGGAACGGCGCGCCTTGACGACGTAGGCGCGGACCCCGTCACCGAGCCGGGCCGGGAAGACCAGGTTGCCGGTCTGGCTGATAAAGACCGCGCCGGTGAGGAAGCTCCACTTCTCGTGAAAGCCCATCGAGTCGAGTATGTCCCGATAGCGCAAGCCTCGGACCGGCCAGGAGACCGCGTAGACGACGGCCGACAGCGCCACGAGTTCCGGTGCCGCGCCGGCCATCTCGTCGAGCACCCGTCCCGGTTCCAGATAGAACGTCATCAGGAACAGGGCGAGGACGACCAGCATCGTCCCGGCGCCCATCGACACCCGGCGGGTGATGTGCGGGCTGACCGACAGCTCCCAGAACGTCCGGCCTATCTGGCTCCCCATGCCGAAGACGTCCCTGACGATGTCGACCTTCGAGTCGCCCTTGGGTTCCCAGTCGACGGCGAACTCCTTGACGCGGAACCCCTCTCGCTGGGCCTTCACCAGTAGCTCGGTGTCCCAGAACCAGTGTTCGTCCTGGACCTGCGGACCGAGCTGTTCGAACGCCGTCCGGGAGACGGCCTTGAACCCACACTGGTGGTCTCGTAGGTCCGACCGGAGGACGGCCCGCACGAGCGTGTTGAAGCCCAGGCTCGGGATGCCGCGCTTGGCCGGGCGGTCGGCGCGGTTCTCTGACAGCCACCGCGAGCCGGTGGCCACGTCGTACTCGCCCGACCGGACGCTCTCGACGAGCTCTTCGAGGTGTCGCATGTCCGTCGCGAGGTCGGTGTCGAAATAGACCAGCGTGTCGCCGTCGGCTCGTTCGAAGGCGTACTCCAGAGCGCCGCCCCGCCCGAGTCGCTCGTCGCTGTGGATGTGGCGGACCCGGTCGTCCTCCTCGGCCATCCGTGTCGCGATATCTGGCGTCCGGTCGTCGCAGCCGTCCTCGGCGACGATGACCTCGTACGCGCCAGCCGGCAGAAAAGCACCGAGGGTTTCGAGCGTGACCGTCACCGTCCGCTCGATGGTGTCCTCCTCGTTGTACGCGGGGAGGACGACGCTCACCTCGATATCGTTCATTGACACTCTTTGTGCGGTCGAGACAAAATAAGCTTCCGTTCGCTCCTGCGGGCGTTATACTATCCTTACCACACCTAACTGGCGGGGAACTATCCGACCGAGGGCGGCCGGGTCGGGTGCCGATAGGTCGGCCGAGCGACGGCCGGGCATCGGCCGTCGAATCAGTCCGCGCGTTCCGGTGGCCGGGCGGTGATGAACCGCCTGAGGTCATCGCCGACCTCGCCGACCGCCTCGTAGGGGCGGCCGACGACGATATCGCCGGCGCGGCTCTTGCCCACGCCGGGGACCGTCGCCAGTTCCGCCATCGACGCGCTGTTGACGTCGAGCGGGTAGGGGACGCCGGTCACGGAGCGGTAGCCGTGGTCGGTGACGGCCACGTCGATGGTCCGGCCCAGTTCCCGCTCGCCGGGCAGGCCGACGAGCAGCGGGTAGGTCCCGAGTTGCCGGCCGAACGTCTTCCCGTCCTGGTGGTACTCCAGGTGCACGTCGGGCAGCACCGTCCCGGGCGGCGCGACCCGCTGGAGCATCGGGTTGTCTATCTCCTCGCGGACCTCGCGTTTGTACTGCTTGAACAGTTGCTTGTGGTCTTTCGCGATGTCCGCGCCCGTCTCGGCCATGTCCGTCCCCTCGAAGGCCATCACCTGCCGGATGTTCACGCGCCGGAGCATCAGCCCCGCGTCGTAGACCCGCTGGAGGAACTGCTTGTTGTGCTCGAACGTCTCCCGGCGCTCGCCTTTCAGTCCGTGGACGAGGTTGATGCCGGGCAGCAGCTTGGGGAGCCGGCGGGCGGCGTCGTCGCCGTGGTTGGGGGCCGTATCTCTGTCGCCTCCCGGGCGGAACCCCGCGACCTCGTTCACTATCTTCACCGCCTCGAAACACTCGTCGGCGGTGACGTTGAGGTTGTTGTCGCTCATCACCTCGGGGTCCGCCGACTCCAGCCCGAACGCGGCCGTGTCGCCGGGCGTGTTGTGCTCGGCGATGATTCGAATCCCCTCCCGGGCCTTCTCGGGCCACTTCACGATGGTGATGGGGTTCATGTTGTCCAGATGGAACGTCTCCAGGTCCGGCGCGACCTCACGAATCCCGCCGTAGAGCCGGCGAAGCGCGTCGGGATTGGGCGCCTCGCCGTCGCCGCCGTAGGCGAGGATGTCGGCCTGCCGACCAAGCCGGAAGTGCGCGACTCCCCTATCGGAGAGGGCGTCCACCTCGTCGACGACGCTCTCGGGCGGCCGGAAGTCGGGGTTGCCGTACATCGGCTCCGTACAGAAGGAACACCGGTAGGGACAGCCACGCGAGGTCTCCATCTCGCAGATGAGGTAGTCGGGGTGGTTGGGGTGTTGCTCGACGACGAAGGCGCCGGCCCGGGCCCAGCGGGTCTCCTCTTCGACGTCCCGATAGCGGTTATTGAACCCCTCCAGCCCCGACTCGACGAGGTCGTACACCGCGGCTTCCACGTCGGCCATCGCGAGGAAGTCGAAGTCCAGGTCGTCGCGGGCCGTCTCGCTGGCCCCCTCGTTGGCCTCGCCGACGCCGAAGCGGACGGGTCCGCCGATTATCGAGGTGCCGTCGGCGGTCCAGGCCAGTTTGCGGACCTCGTCGGGTTCGGCGGGCGTCCCGCCGACGTACTTCCCGGGGACGGTCATCCCGCCGACGTACACCATGAGGTCGGCCGTCTCCACGTCGCGCCACAGGTGGGTGTCCTCGCGGAGCGCGTCGATGGTGTGGTACGTAATCCGCGATTCGGGGACGCCGGCGTCGACCAGCGCCCCGGCGGCGTAGCGCGGGTACGTGGAGATGTACGGCGGGACCCCGAAGTGGGCGGGCTCGTCGACGTAGCCGTCGACGATGGTCACGTCGAGTTCGGCGGGGTCGGTCATACCCGCGGTTTACGCCTCGACACCTAAAACCGTGTTCGGTCGTCGGCGTGTGTCGACCGTCGACACGTTCGACTGCTGGTAGTCCTGGTAGCGGACCTGGACGGTCACCCGCTCGCCGGTCCGCTCGTCGATGGCGCGGGCCAGTTCGTTCGGCAACTGCCGGTAGGGGCGGTCGCTGGTCCGGGACAGTGTCACCGTCACCGTCGAGGGCTCGAACAGCGGGCCGACGCCGACGTACTCGGCGGTCACGGAGACGACACCGAGGTCGTCGTACGCGGCTCGCTGGAGGACCTCCGTCGTCGCCGCGTTGACCGACCGCTCGTAGGTCACCTGCTGGTAGGTGCCGACGCCGACGGCCCCGACCACCGCGACGACGACGAGGACCGTCGCCGCGAGCGTGGCGGTCCGCCGGAGGCCGTCCGTGGTGAACACGCCCCTGTCGACCGTGTCCGGCTCGTACCCCATGTATTTGAATGTCAGATACGCGCCGAGGTTGACGGCGACGATGGTCATCGTCAGCAGGACGACGCTCCCGACGCCGATGGCGGGTCGCCCCCAGGCGAAGCCGATGCCGGCGGCCGCCGCCGTGGGGATGAGCGCCGCGGCGACCATCACGCCGACGATGGTGACCTGCCCCTTCGTCGCGAGGCTGAACGAACCGGCCGCGCCCGCCGCCAGCCCGACGACGACGGAGAGGATGCTCGGCGAGAACCGGATGGCTATCAGCTCGACGTTCCCCACGGCCAGTTCGGCCGGGACGGCGAGGCCGACTTTCAGTAGCCAGCTAAAGGCCGTCGCGCCCACGACGGCCAGCCCGAGCCCGATACCCTGCATCCGGAGGCTGTCGAGGACCATCCGCTGGTCGTCCCGGACGAGGCCGATGCTCGCGGTCAGCATCGGGCTGACGATGGGCGCGAGCACCATCGACCCCACGACCACGGCCGGCGAGCCGATGAGCAGCCCCGCCGTCGCGATGACCGTCGAAAGGGTCATCAGCCACAGATACGAGCGGGTGTTGCGCCGCATATCCTTGGCCTTCGACCGGAGCGTGCGGGGGGCGACCCTGTTTGGCGTCTTCGCCCAGCGGTCCTGGACCTCGTCGACGCCCTGGTAGGACGCGAACTCGGTCTCGAGGGAGACGATGTACCACTCGTCGCTGAAACCGATGTCGTAGAGCTCGTCTAACACCTGCTCGACCGCGTCGGCGGGGACGACGAACGAGACGAGCGTCCGGTCGTCCTCGCCGCTGGTCTCCTTGGTGGTCGAGACGCCGAGTTCCCGCTCGCGTAACGCCGAGACGATGTCCTCGCAGTGCTCGTCGGGCACGACGACTTGGACAAGGCGCATTACCTGTGCGGAGGGGCGACAGCCGAAAAAGTAGCCGTCGGGTATCGCGACGGACGGTCGCGTCTCGGGACGAAAGCCCGCATTTCGACGGGTACGAGTCCTGCCGTGCCGGGTAAGCTCGGCGTAGTCGCCCTAACGGCTCACGTGGTGCGCTCACATCCGGTCAGTCGTCGGCGCTGACCGGCCCTTCGTCGGCCTGGGCCGCCCAGAGGTCGGCGTACTCGCCGTCAGTCGCGAGCAGGTCGGCGTGGCTGCCACGCTCTACGACTTCGCCGTCGTCCATCACCACGATGGTGTCGGCGTCCTGAATCGTCGAGAGCCGGTGGGCGATGACGAACGCGGTCCGGTCCTCGACCAGCCGTTCGATGCTCGCCTGTATCTCGCGTTCGGTCTCCGTGTCCACGTCGCTGGTCGCCTCGTCGAAGATGATGATTTCCGGGTCGTTCAGCAGCGCGCGGGCGATGGCGACCCGCTGGCGCTGGCCGCCCGAGAGCTTGATACCGCGCTCCCCGATTTCGGTGTCGTAGCCCTCGGGCAGGTCGCGGACGAACTCGTGGGCCTGGGCCGAGCGAGCGGCCTCTCGGACGCGCTGGCGGGCACTCGCCGAACCCGCCGCTTCCCCGTCGAGCACCTCGCGGTCGCCGTAGGCGATGTTCTCCCCGACGGTGCCCGAGAACAGGTACGGGTTCTGCTCGACGACGGCGACGTCGGCCCGCAGCGACTGCAGCCCGTACTCGCGGACGTCGACGCCGTCGACGCGCACGCTTCCGGAATTCACGTCGTGAAAGCGCGGGACGAGCTTCAGGAGCGTCGACTTGCCGGCGCCGGTCGCGCCCGCCAGGCCGACCGTCGCGCCAGCGGGCACGTCGAGCGAGACGCCTTCGAGCACCGGTTCCCCGTCGCCGTAGCCGAACGTCACCTCGTCGAACTCGACGTCGCCGTCGATGCTCTCGGGCGTGTAGGGCTCGTCGGGGTCCGTAATCGTGGGGGCCCGACCCAGCAGACCGAACACCCGCTCGGCGCTGGATTTGGCGAGCTGGTACTTGTTGGCCGACTTGCCGACGCGACGCATCGGCGAGTAGAGCCGGCGGAGATAGAGGAAAAAGAGGGCGAACGTCCCCGCGCTGAGGATGGCCTCGCCGTCGGCGCTCGTGATGAAGTCCATCCCGGCGATGTAGAGGATGGCGACGAAGACGACGCCGGTCAGGAGCCGAAGGCCGGCGAAGAACGCCCGCCGGATGCGGAGGGCGGCGACCTTCTCGTCGTGGTACTGCTGGCTCTGCTCGACGACCCGGCCGCGCTCGAACTCGTAGCGGTCGAATGCCTTGATGACCGGCGCGCCGCTCAGGTTGTTCTCCAGTCTGGTGTTGAGCCGCGAGACGGTCTGGCGAATCGACCGATAGCGGGGCTCTATCCAGGTCAGGAAGAACCCGCTGGCGACGCCGATAATCGGGACGGGTGCCAGCGCGACCAGCGCGAGCAGCGGCGAGTAGGTGTAGAGGACGACGGCGATGCCGCCGACGGTGGCGACGACCCGAATCAGCTGGCGGAACTCCGTGTTCAGGAACGACTCCAACCTGTTGATGTCGCTGTTGAGGATGGACATCATCCCGCCGGTCTGGTGGTTGGCGAAGAAGTCCATCGAGAGGCGCTGGAGGTGGTCGTACGTGTCGTTTCGCAGGTCGCGCTGTATCTTCTGGGCCGAGGACTGGAGCAGATAGCGGGAGGCAAAGCGAGTCGCCGACCGGACCAGATAGGCGATGGCGGCGATGGCGACCAGCCGCTGGAGGAAGGCTATCTTCGCGGCCTCGCCCGTGATGGCGCCGCCAGGCAGGAGTCCGGCGTCGGTCAATAGCCCGGGGTCGCCGCTGTTGAGGACCACGCGGTCGATGGCCGCGGCGACGATGATGGGCGGGACGAGGCGGGCGAAACGGGTGAGGAAGGCGGCCAGCACGCCGACAGACAGTCGTAGCCAGTACGGTTTCGCGTAGCCGACGAGCTTCGCTATCGGGTTCCCGTCGACGTTTTCGCGGACCCCCTCGAAGCCGCCGTCCTCGTCGGTCATACGGAATGTTCGGCTCGGAACTGAAATACTCGGGGCTTCTGGTCAGTCTTGAGTTCGACCGATTCAGACGTAGATGCAGCCTTCCTCGCGAGTGCCCGCTGGCGTCGGCCGGGCGCCGCCGTCGACGCGGGCCGCGCTGACGGCCGCGGCCAGGGAGTCTACGGCGTCGTGATTGTCGAGATAGGTCTCGCGGTGGTCACCCAGTGCGACGCCGCAGTCTGCGACGGCCGCGAGGTTGTGCTCGCGGCGGGCGCGTGCGCCGTCCGTGTTCTTATACCCCTCGCGGTAACAGCCCAGCCAGCCGAACGTGGCCGCCGGGTACACCTCACAGACGACGGTGTCGGCGTGGGCGCCGTCCTGCATCGGTACGACCGCCGTGTCCTCGCGGGTCGCGAGGCTCCCGAGCACGTTCCGGGCGCCGTGGTAGGTCATGCTCCGCACGCGGTTGGTGTACGGACAGAGCGCGCCACGGCGGGCGTCGGTCTCGCGTCGCACGTCGCGCTTGCCGACGGTCGTCTCGGCCGTGCTGCGACAGGTCTCGGAGAACGCTGCCGGGTCCGCCGGCCGGTCGCTTCCGGCGACCCACGACAGGAAGCCGCGCCAGTCGCCGCCACAGCGCTCGTCGAGTAGCGCCTGTGGCAGGCTGAACGGGAAGTCCAGTCCCGCTGTGTGTACGTCCTCGGCCGCGATGCGCTCGACCAGCCCCGCGTGGGCGCTCTCGCGAGACCGTCCCCATCTGTCCGTCGCCCGATAGCAGTCCTCGATACGTAACCCGACCTCTGTCTGTGTGGCTTCAGTCACCCAGAGCGCGTCACCCGCCGCGCTCGCCCCGCTGAAGTCCACGCCCATGACACCGGAACCCATGACCCACCTGTCTATGCCGAGCCACTTCAGTATTCTGACAACCTCGGGCTGGTCTTTCGTCCGGTCGTGAGCGCTGTTCGCGGTCCCAGCCGCTCGGCGAGACGGTCCGGCGTTCGCCGCCAGATGCCGAAAGCGGTTTGACGCTTCCGGACCAACGAAATGGCATGCCAGAGACGCTGGAGGTCGTCTGTACCGACGACGACTGTACGCTCGACATGTTCGAGCTCCACTACACCTACGACATGCCCGACGGGACGGGCGTGTCGGACTTCGCCTGTCCGTACTGCGGCGGGGTGGACTGTCTGGAGGCGGTCGAGTTATGATGGGCGGCATCGGCGAGTCCATCGGGTCGGCCATCTTCGAGAACCTGGGCCGGGCCGCCGGTCGGGTCCAGGAGAACAAGCCGCTCCCGGCGGACCTCCTCGAATCCGACGACGCCTACCTCGTCGTCTTCGACGCGCCGGGCGCGACCGCCAGCGACCTGCAGGTGCGCTACGTCGACGACCGCGTCGAGGTGCGCCTGGACCGGTTCCGGGAGTTCTACGACGACTACGAGATGACCTACCCCGGCCGCGGGCTCGCACTGGACGGCTCGGTGACACTGCCCGAGGACGCCGTCGTCGACGCCGAGGCGGCCTCGGCCACGCTGAGAGGCGACGGGACGCTCCACGTCGAGATTCCGAAGGCGGCGGCCCACGAGGCCGACGAGGCCGCCGACACCGACGACGAGACCGAGGCGTAACGGCTCCCTCGGACCGCCGGTCGCTTTTCCACCGCTCACCAGTCAGCCGTCGGGTCGCCCAGCGGGTGGAACGTCTCGTCGCCGTCGAAGCGCGTCGGGTCGAACTGCCCGGCGAGCGTCGCGTCGATGGTCGGAGACTTGTCGCGGAGTCGCTCGGCCAGCCACTCCCCGACGGCCGGCGCGCGCATCAGCCCGTGGCCCTGCCAGCCCGTCGCCACCCAGCAGCCGTCGGCGACCGGGCCGACGAGCGGGTCGCGGTCGGGCGTCGCCGTACAGGGGCCGGCCCACGACCGGGCGACGCCTGGGTCGAGCGCCGTCGCCCCCCGGAGTCGCGCAAGCGCCGACGCGACGAACTCCGGGTCGGCCGCCGGGTCGCACTTCTGGGGGTCGACCGCGTGGGCGCCGTCGCCGACCAGCACGCCGTCGCCCCGGGGCCGCCAGTAGAACTCCTGGCTGGCGTCGTAGAACGACGGGAGGTCGGTGGCCACCGGTTCGGTGACCAGCGCCTGCGCACGGTACGTTTCGAGCGCGAGCGGGATATCCAGGGCGGCCACGAGGGGTTTCGTCGCCGGCCCGGCGGCCACGACGACGGCGTCGAACGCGGTCTCACCGCCGGCCGCCGGACTGTTGCCCGTCCCGCTGTCGGCTGTCTCGACGGTCGTCGGGCCGGCCAGCGACACCGGCGTCCCCGTTCGGATGGTCGCCCCCGCCGCCCGCGCTCGCCCGGCGAGATACTCGACCACCGCGTCCGGGTCCAGCGTCCCGGCCTCGGTCGCCACCGCGCAGGCGGTCAGGTCGCTCGTCCCGACGGCGGGGTACCGCTCGCCGAGCGTCTCGGGCTCGATTGCCTCGACAGCGAGCCCCAGGTCCCGCATCTCCGCGGCCTGTTCGCGGACCGCCCTCGCGTCGCGCTCCTCGCGGGCGCCCCAGACGTACGGACGCGGCGAGAGCAGGCCCCACTCGCGGTACCGTTCCAGCGCGCGCGTGGCGACGGCGGCGTCGGTCGGGTCCGCGAAGGCGTCGTAGCAGACGCCCGCCGCCCGCCCGGTCGCGCCGCTGCCTAGTCCGTCCCGTTCGTACAGCACAACGTCGACGCCCGCCGCCGCGAGGTCCCCGGCGACGACCAGCCCGACCGCGCCGCCGCCGACGATAGCGACCCGCATCTATCCGGTCGCCGCGCCCGGTGTAGCGACCCGGTCCAAGCTCCGACTTCTCGCCATCACCCCACCTCGTCGCGGACCCGCTCTGGCAGGTCGTCGTCCGCGTCGGCGTAGCGGTCCGGCTCCGGCGGCATCTCCCAGTCGGTCGCCAGTTCGAGCAACTGGACCAGCATCTGCGCCGTCGCCCCCCAGACGGTGTAGCCGTCGACGTAGAAGAAGTGCAGCCGAACCTCCCCGTAGTGGGGGTGGTCGCGGTGTTCGGACTCGTAGTTCGCCAGGTCCGTCAGCGCCGCCACCGGCAGGGTGACGATTTCGGCCACCTCGGCGTCACTGGGGTGGTACTCGCGGTCGGGGATACGGCCCACGAACGGCCGCACGGAGTAGTTGGTTATCGTCCGGATGTCGTCCAGGCGGCCGACGACGTGGACCGCCTCGGGGTCCAGCCCGATCTCCTCCTCGGCCTCCCGAAGCGCCGTCGCAAGCAGGTCCGCGTCCTCGGGCTCGCGGCCGCCGCCGGGGAACGCCATCTGACCGGGGTGGTCGCTCAGGTGGTCGGCCCGCTTCGTGAACAGAATCGCCTCGCCGTCCTCGCGAGTGACGACCGGGACGACGATGGCCGCCTCGCGGTCCTCACCCGTGACTGTCACGGGGTCGTGGGCACCCACCCGGTCGAAGTCCATAGCGGTACGGAGGGGGCCGACGCTCTTAATTCGTCTGGGTGGCCTCGTCGAGGAGCCCGCGCGCCGACGCCAGTTCCACCGGCCCCCACGCTTCGAGGTCGTAACTCACGTCGAGCAGTTCCGCTATCCGCTCGTCGTCACCGGCCCGGACCGCCTCGGCGGCGTCCTCGCGGAACCGCCGCTCGGCCGCCGCGGCCACCGTCTCCTCGGACGGGTCCCGCTCGGGAAGGTCGAGGATGTGCGGCAGGTCCGCGACCCCCTCGACGATATCGGGGAACGCCGCCGGCCCGACCACTATGAGGGGCGCGGCCGCCTCGGCGTCGTGGTCGGCTACGTCGACCAGATGGTACGTCGACAGCGCGCCCTCGATGGCCGCCTCGACCGTCTCGCTGTCCACGTCGTCGCCCCGCTTGAACGCCAGCTCCCCGCAGGCCTGTACGAGTGTCGCCCGCGTCACCGGCCCGACGACGTCCACGACCCCGGCCAGTTCGTCCGGTGTCAGCTCCATGGTCCAACGCGTATGTCCAGTGGCTTCAGCGTTTCCGCCCACGTGCCTTCTTACTGCGGGGGTTCCTCGCGCCCTTCGGGCGCTGTGGGAACCCTCCTTGCTAAAATCTACGCTAAAAAGGCTGCACCTCGGCCTTCGGCCTCGGTTCAGTGAACCGCGCTCCCGTCGGTCGCGCGGCTGTTCACCGGCCACTGCACCGCCCGTACCGACCGCTCTGGGAAGCCCATATTTTGTCCTGTGGATTGCATCGGCTGCGTATCCTCGCTCTCACGCCCGCGCCGTCTCGGGGAGTCGGCCGTCGACGTGGAGGACGAGGAGGACGGCAAAGAGGGCGACGAGCCCGCCGCCCATCCACTCGAAGATGGTGGGGAAGCCGACGCCGGCGTCACGGAGCAGGCCGACGACGAGGCTACCCGGGGCCTGGATGAGCATCATGCCCGCGCCGTAGGCCGAGTAGGCGCTGGCGCGGTGGTGGTCCGGCAGCGAGCCCAGCAGGTAGGTGTCGACGGCGGGGAAGATGCTGTGGATGACGTAGCCCATGACGGCGCTGAGTCCGGCCAGCGCCCAGAACCCGCCCAGGGCGGGCAGGAGGAGGATACAGCCGGTGAAGGCGGCGAGGATAGCCAGCATGTACGGAATCGCCGGGAGCCGGTCGACCAGTCGGCCGCTGACGTAGAACGCGGGGACGCCAGCGGCGAAGGTGACCTGCAGCAGCGTCCGGCCGGCCCGTGCCTCGATGCCGACGGTTCCCAGATAGGTGACGTAGAAGTTGAACACGCCGTTCCAGACCATCGTCGTCAGCCCGAGGGTGGCGACGGCCGTCACGACGATGGGCCACTGGGCGCGGAGCGCACCCAGGAAGTCGGTGTCTTGCCGTCCGGCGTCGGGGAACTCCGTCCGGCGGGCGACCAGCGTGAAGACGACGGTCACCACCGCCGCGGCGACGGCCATCGCCTGCAGCGTCGTCCGCCAGTCGCCGACGACCAGCGCGGCGGTGACGATGCCCGGCGCGGCCACCGCGGCCAGCTGGCTGGCGACGCCGTGTTGCCCGAGCGCCCGGCCGGGTGATTCGGGGAACAGCTCGCTGATGAGCGGGTTCGCCGCGATGAAGTAGACGCCGCTGGCACACCCCATGACGAACGCGCCCAGCAGCAACAGCGTCGGGTCGGTCGTCAGCGCGGTAAAGGCCGTCCCGAGGGTGAGTATCACGCCCGAGACGAGGATGGCCCGCGCTCTGCTGACGCGGGTCAACAAGAGGCCGGTCGGGAGCCGGGGCACCGCGCTACCGGCCCACACGAGCGTGGCCAGTAGCCCGAGCGTGGCGTCGCTCGCGCCGGTGGCCGCTCTGATGGGTTCGATGAGCGGCGCGAAGACGACACGGGCGAGGTTGATGCAGAATATCAGTCCGAGCAACGAGCCGAACACGGACCGTCGGGACACGTCCACGCTTCGCCCGATACCGTGAAGGCGCTTCCGGAACGCCGCGGCCTTTTTATCGTCGGCTGTCACACTGTCGCACATGGACTCGGTCAGAAAGGCCCTCCGGAGCGGGGACGTCGAGAAAGACAGCTACGGGCGACTCTCCTGTAGCGCCTGCGAGGAGGAGCTAGCGACGGACAACGACCCCGGCGAAATCGGGAAACAGCGGGTCTGTCCGTCGTGTGGTCGCACGTGGACGGAGCTGAGCTAGATTACTCGAAGACGGCGTCGAAGGCGTCGGCACCGAGCGGTTCGTATCGCCCCGCGTCGACGTTCTCCCGGGCGTGGTCGACCGAGCCGGTCCCCACAAGCGAGCAGGTCACGCCCGGCGCGCTCCGGGCGAAGTTGAGCGCTCGCTGGGCGCGCGTCTCCCCCGCCAGTTTCGCCTCGACGCTCTCGGGCATCTCCGTCGCCAGTCGGCCCTGCATGATGGACGCGCTCGTGAACACGTCCAGCCCGGCCTCGTGGGCGAACCACAGCGCCGACTGCGGGCCGTCGGGCCCCTCGTGTGCCGCGACGGTGAAGGCGTCGGCCATGAACACGTTGAACGGTAACTGCACCGCCCGGAAGTGCGTCGCGGTGTTGTCCGCCGCCTTCGCCGAGGCCCGCGCCCGCTCGACGACTTCGGGCAGGGAGAGGTACCGCTCGTGGTCCGCGGGCACGCGGAAGGCGTCCCACGTCGCGACGCCGTAGTGCTCGATGTCGCCGGCGGCGGCGCGCCGTTCCAGTCGCTCGAAGGTCGCTTCGAGCTGGTCGTACACCGCCTCGCGGCTGTTCTCGGCGAGCTGTGTCTCCGGGTTGTGGACGTAGTACAGGTCGACGGTGTCGAGGTCGAGGTTGTCGAGCGAGCGGTCGAGCTGGTCGTCGACGAAGGCGGGCGCGATGCAGTGCTGACCGCCTACGAGGTCCGCCCGGTCGACCAGTCCGGTATCGACGTACTCGCGCTTGACGAACGCGCCCGGATCGTCTGGCCGGTCGCCGTCGAAGGGGACGAACCCGCCTTTCGTCGCGACGACGACCGCCTCGCGGTCGACGTCGGCGTCGGCCAGCGCGCGCCCCACCACCCGCTCGGAGCGCTGGTGGCGGTAGTTGATGGCGGTGTCGACGACGTTGACTCCCGATTCCAGCGCTAGGCGGATGGCCTCGTCGTAGGCGTCGTCGCGCTCGTCGGTCGGTTCGCCGAGATACGTCCCGACGCCGATGCTGGAGGCGACGCCGTCGCCGAAGCGCCGGAAGAAGGTCCGTGCGAAGTCGTCGTGGGCGTCCCGGTACGCCCACGTCCCCTCACGTGTTGCCATACCCGAAGTTGCGGTCGTGCGGGTAAAAGGAGCGAGGTCTGTAGCTGGCCGGAGTTCACCTGCGTGCCCGAGCTAGCGTTCGCCGGCCATGGCCTCGAAGAACCGCTCCTGCAGTTCCTCCCGGGAGACGCCGTCGCTCGGGCCGATGCCGTCCATGTACTCGATGGGTATCTTCCCGCCGCCCATCCGGGCGTGGCCGCCGCCCTCGGCCATCGGGATGTCGTCGACGACGGCCTCGACGACGCGACCGATGTGGACCCGGTCGTCACGCGAGCGGCCGGCGACGCGGATGGTCCCCTCCTTCTCGCCGACGACGACGACGGCCGACACACCCTCCAGTGTCTCAAGTTCGTCGGCCGCCTGGGGTATCGCGTCCGTGTTCGACACGTCGCCCACGTCGCTGAACCCGTAAGGGGCTCTGACCTCGCGGTCGCTGATGGCTCTGGCTTTCACGTCTAAGACCTCGGCGTCGACCTGCGGGTTGGCGATGCGGTTCAGCAGGTCGGTGTCGACGCCCTGGTACAGATACGCCGCCGCGGCGAAGTCGGCCGCGGAACAGCCGTTCGTCAGCGACCGCGTGTCCGACTGGATGCCGTAGATGAGCCCCGTCGCGACGTGGCTCGGCATCGCCTCTTCGGGCACGTCGTCCGTGTCGACGCCGCCGTCGGTCAGCGCGACGTCGACCTCGAAGAAGTCCCACTCCAGGGACTCGAAGTACTGTGCGAATATCGTCGCACAGGCACCCATATCGGTCTGCACGTCGGTGAAATCGGCGCCGGTGCCGCCGCCGGGGTGGTGGTCGATGACGGCAATCGGCTCTATCTTCTCCGCGCCCGCGAAGCCGCGTGGCTTGTTGTGGTCGACGAGCACGACGGCCTCCGTCTTGATGTCGCCCAGGGTCTCGACGCGGTCGAACTCGAGGTCCAGCACCGTCTCGAACGCCCGGTTCTCCGGCCGTCGAATCTCACCCGAGTAACACAGTCTCGCGTCGGTCCCCGTGGCGGCCGCGAGCTGGTCGACCGCCAGCGCCGACGACATCGCGTCCGGGTCGGGGTTGGGGTGCATCAGCACCGTCACGGCGTCGTGGTCGGCGAGCAGCGACTGGAGCCGGCTGACCGGCGACCGCGTCAGGTAGCGATAGAGGGTGAATCCGCCGCCGAACAGCACGACGAGCCCGACGACGACACCGGCGACCAGGACCGGGTTCTCGCTGACGTAGCCCGGAACCCCCTCGGCCAGGCTGATTAGGTCCCCTGCGGCCACCAGGTACATACCGGGTAACTGCTCCGGGGAAGGATAAGAAGGTTCCCCCGGTCACTCGGCGACGTACGAATCGACCGCCGCACGGTACCCGTCTCTGAACGTCGGATAGGCGAACTCGTAGCCCAGTTCGCGCAGTCGGTCGTTCGAACAGCGCTTGCTCGTCTCGATGCGCCGCTTCGCCGTCTCGGAGAGGTCGGGGTCGGCCAGGCGCTCCTCGGTCGTCTGTTTGGGCGGGAACGCGACGCCACACCGTTCGGCCAGCCAGTCGGCGAAGGCCCACTTCTCGACCGGTTCGTCGTCCACCACGAGGACCACCCCGTCGCGGTGGCCCCCCTCCAGCAGGAAGCGGACCGCCCCGGCCGCGTCGTCCCGGTGGACCATGTTGAGATAGCCCGCGGTCACGGGCCCCTCCAGATACCGTTCCAGCCGATAGCGGTCGGGGCCATAGAGCCCCGCGAAGCGCGCTACCGTTCCGTGGCCGCCGTACTCGCCCGGCCGTTCGCGGGCGACCCGCTCGGCCTCCGCGAGCACGTCGGTCTTCTCGGTCTGTGGGTCCAGTGGCGTCCCCTCGTCGACCCAGTCGCCGCCGTGGTCGCCGTAGACGCCCGTACTGGAGGTGTACACCAGCCGCTCGGGGGCGTCGGTCCGCGACCAGAAGTGGTCGATAGCGGTTTTCAGTCCCTCGACGTACACCTCGCGGGCCACCTCGGCACCGCGACCGCCGGAACTCGCCGCGAAGACGACCCAGTCGGCGTCGGGCACCGCCGACAGCGAGTCGGCGTCGGTCACGTCGGCCCGGACCGCCTCGAAGCCCGCCTGCTCGATTGCGTCCCGTCCGGCCTCGGAGCGTCGCACCCCGACGACGTCGTGGTCGGCGGCGAGCTGTCGGCCCAGTTCCAGCCCGACGTAGCCACAGCCCAGGATGGCGACCCGGCTCATCGCTGCTGGCTCTCGATGTAGCTGTGCAACAGGGCGTACTCCTCGAGTGTCATCGGGTAGCGGCCCTCTATCTTCTGTTGAATCTCCTTTGGTTCGAGCTGACTGTCGATGCCCGAGGCCAGCGACTCGACGTCCATCACGGCCGTCGTCATCCCCATCAGGAGGATGTCCCGGGCCTCGGCCTGCAGGGCGTCGGCGTCGGGCCGGTCGGGGTCGGTCGCGAGGACGGCCGTCGCGTCCGAGAGCGAGAGCGCCGCGCCGTCGCCGTCCGCGACTGCGTCGACGGTCTCGCGGTCGAGGCCCGCCGACTCGGCGACGGTGTCGGCGCCGACCGACGCGACCGTCTCCGCGAGGACCGACCCGTAGGCCGACAGCAGCGCCTCGGGCGACTGCTCGCCGGCGTCCGGAAACTCGGTTCTGAGCATGGCTGTGGCTACGGGGTGGCGGCGTTATATGGATTGGCTTCGCCGCCGATACTATCGCGACCGAAAGGGCAGACCGAGCCGCGACCGGGGCCGAACGACCCGTCTACAGCCGCCCTCAGCCGGGCGTCGGCCACCCCGCCGACGTCTCCACGCTGTTGCCGTCCTTGTCGCCGACGCCGCGCGGCTTCGGCGGGACTACCACCACAACGCCGGTGTCGGCGTGAAAGGAGATTCGCGTATTGGCGCCCAGCCGTTCACCACTCCCGTCGCCGTCGACGTCTAGGTCGACCGCCCGCTCCTCGCGGACGTACCTGACCGTCGCGCCTGGGGTGTCAGGGGAGCCGTGTCTCGCCGTCACGCTGAAGCGGGCGTACGTCCCCTCGACCGTCACCACCCAGACGTTCATCGTCAGATACCACGGAAGTAGCGGCGGTGCGAGCGGCAAGCCGGACGGGAGCACCTTCGTCCCCAGCCGTTTCTTTGCGAGCCGTTCGACCTCCTCTCGGCTGCGGTCCGCGAGCGCGCTCTGGACCCGACTCCGTGACGTTTCGCGGACGGCGTTCACGGTGCGGTTCACCGGTCCCTTCGACGGTCTCGCCAGGGCGGTCGACAGCGCCGCGTTCGTGTCCCGAAGCAGCCTGAGTCGGAGCCAGTCCTGTCGCAGTGTGGAGAGTCCCCGGCGGTCGGCGGCCACCTCGGCGACGCGGTCGGCCGCGGAGTTGTTCGCGAGGGCCAGTCCGCGCGCCGCCGTCGTGTCCCACCGGCTCATCGCGTCGCTGACGATGCGTTCACTCGCCGCCCGGTCCGCGCCAGTCGCCGTCCGCACCCGCTCGACGAGCGCGCCGACGACCGCCCCGTTGGCCCGCGCGACCTCCGTCTGTAGCTGGCTCCGGGGACCGCCGAGGGCCGCGTTCGACCCGCCCTCGGTGTCGTTGGCCGCCGCCAGCGTCCTGGCCGCCGCCGCGAGGCCGACCCGGTTTCTGGCGCTGGCCCCGGCGTTTACCACCTCGGTCGCGGCGTTGCCGTAGGGGACGCTAAAGACGTTGACGTTGCGGGCCACGAGCGGGTGTTCGGTGCCGTCGACGGCCGGGACCCGCGACTCGCTCACCGAAGCCAGCGTCAGGTACTGCGGCTGGGCCTCGACAGTCGTCCGAACCGGGCCCGCGGGGCCGGTCGGTGTCGGTCGGGTACGTGGCACGCGCGTCTCGCGGGCGGTCAGTGCCCGTCTGAGTCCGGAAAGCGACCCGCCGGGAAGCCCGTCGAGCCGGTCTGTGAGGTTTGATTTCACTCTCGACTGGTTTCCGGCGTGGCCGCCCAGCCGCCGCTCGACGGCGTCGAGGAACTCGACGCGGGCCGCGACGCGGGCCCGCTCGGCGGCGCTGTCGTAGGTCGACGGGGCGTCCACCAGCTGCGACCGGCGCTGCCGGAGCTTCTGCCGGAGCCGTCGGGCCGGGTTCGTCCGGAACGTCCCCACGGCGCCGCGGTCGGTCGTCACGGTGATGTCCCGAACCCGCTCGCGGAGCCGTCGCAGGTCGCGGGCCATCCATGTGTGTATCGAGTCGGGCTGTGACCCGGTGATGGACACGGTGTCCGCAGCGAACTCCCCGAGCGCGACGTCTTTCGCGGCGCGTTTCCGGCTCCGGTCCAGCAGCCTGTCTCTCGCTTTCCCTTCCACGTCGGCGAGATTCTCACCGCCAAGCGGGCTCCCGTCCGCGTCGTGGGCCGTCTCGACGCCGCGGACCGGCACGAGCGAGTCGTTCCGGTGGGCGCCGACGAGGGCGAGACTGACGCGGACCCGCTCGGTGTGGCTGTTCCTGGTGACTCTGTTACTGTTGCCTTTCACCCACGTCACCTTCCGCGTGTACGTGACGTCGACTGTCCGACCCCACCGTTCGAAGGCGTGCCAGCCGCTCGGCACGCGCACGCCGATATCGAACGAGTCGACGACGCTCGCCGTAGCGCTGGTTCTGTCCCTCGCCGCGGTCCAGTTCGAACCCGGCGGGTCGGGCCTCTCGGGTCGCCCACCGCGGACGTGCTCGCGCTCGCTGACGACCGTCGCCCGGACGGTGTAGGCGTCCCTGGCTGTTGCGTTGAGGGCGTCCGGAAACCCGACCTGCCGATAGGCGGCGTCGACCGTTCCGTTGACGCCGATATGCAGCGGCTCGTCGGGCTGGACTGTGGCCCCGCCGCCGGTGGTGATGTTCTGACTCGCCGGCCGGTAGCTCGTCCGGCTCAGTATCTCGCTCGCGAGTTGGCTGTTGCTTCCGGCGACGATATCCTCGATGCCGACGGCGGCCGTCGCCTCCGTCAGCGCCTGTCGACCCGCTGGGTCGCTCCGGCCGAAGACCGACCGCTGGACCCCGAGCAGGGCGCCGTTGGTCGCCAGGCTCACGTGTCTGTTCGCGACGACGTTCGCTATCGGAGCGCCGCCGAACTGCGCGTAGCCCCGCGCCCACGCGATGGGGTACAGCCGGGCGGTCAGGCGCTGGCTCAGCCCCGGTTTCGTCAGCCCGTTCGTCACTCTGGCCTCGTACGTCTCCATCTGGTCGTGGAGGTGCAACACCGGCGTCGGGACGACGACGGTCCGGTCGACCCTGCGCCGCGTGAGAACCTCACCATCGCGTCGGGCCGTCACTGTGACGTTCTCGACGGTGGCGCGCAACGCGGTGTCGTTGTCGCCGGCCTGCTCGACACTCACCCGCTCTATCGCGCGCTCGTACTCGGCCGTCGAATCGACCGCCGGGAGCGACGCCGTCGCCGTGACCCCGTCGCTGCGGGCCGCGAGTCGCTCCAGGTTGGCCCGGACCTGCAGATACACCCGCAGCCGCAGGCTGTCGCGGAACGGCTGGCCGTCGGACAGCGCCCGGCCGACGGGCGTGTCGGCCGGTTCGAGGACGGGCGCGGCGGCGGCCCGGCGACCGGCCGTCGCGACGCCCTCGCGGACGGCGGTGTCGCTGGCGGCCGTCACCTCGCTCAGCGCGCGCTCGACGGCCGTATCGCTCGGGGCCGGCTCGGTCGACAGCGTGGGTGCGAGCGCGAGACTGGCGACGAGCAGCAGGACGCCGACCAGGGCAAACGGGACGCGCCCTCGCCGGTCCTCGGCCAGTGAAAGCCCCCGGCTCATGGCTTCCACGTCCTCACAGTGACCGTGACGTTCCCGGTGTCGACGGCGCGGGCCGCCGCCTCGGGGGAGTCGAACCGGCGGCGCATATCGCGCTCGAACCTGGCTGCGAGCGCCGTGGTCAGGTCCGCGTTCAGTTCGGTCGTCGACCTGGACTCGACCGAGAGCCGTCCGGCCCGGGTGAGCGCTCCCATGCGGCGGTAGCGACGTGTCATCAGCCGGTCGGCGGGGTAGTCGCCGTCCAGCGCGACCTGGGCCTGCTGTGGCGGGAACAGCGTTTCGACGGTGGCGGCGGCCGCCACCACGGCGATGCCCCTGTATCCCGATGCCCTCGCCACCCGCCGGAGTCGCCCGCTGGCGCTCGTGGCCGGACTCGGGACGGTCGTCGTCGCCGCGTTCACGTCGGCCGTCGGTGGTGGCCGCTCGCCCACCCGCATCGTGGCGTTGAGCGGCGCCCCGCGGTAGGGTTCCCAGCGGGTCCGTACGACCGTTCGGTGCCCCCGTTCGCGCAGCCGGTTTCGCGTCGTCGTCGCGACCGCTCGCTCGAAGCCCGTTCCGACTCGTGAGAGTCGGTGCCCCTCGTAGCTGACACGACTCATCGCCGCCTCGGCCAGCAGTTCCGCGAGCGTTCCGTGGGCGGTCCGCTGGTGGGTCGCCGTCGCGTTGGTCGTCCAGGTTGGCGGGTCGCCCGGCACGGCCAGGGTGTACTCGATGCTCGCCGTGCTCGTCGCGAGCAACGCCGCCCGCTCGGCGGCGGGGTTCCCGGTCGTCGGGCGCTCGACCGCGGCACCGTTGACGAGGGCCGCGACGGCTGCGCCGACGAGCAGGAGGCAGACGGTCACGTCGACCACGGTGCTCGTCGCCCGGTTCATCGCCAGACCGCCACCCTGAGCCGGCCCCGTCGGACCGTCGCCGGGCCGAGCGCGACGCTGACGGTTCGTTCGTCTGTGTCGGCGCTCGCCGGCGGCGTCGGCCCGGCTGACCACTGCCGTTCGGCCCGTAGCGTGACGTTGCCCTCGTACCCCGACGGTATCGCCGACAGCGAATCGGACACCCGCGCCGGGTCGACGACGCCGCCGGTGGTCAGCCGTCGCTCGACGGCGTCGGCGGTGGGACCGGCAACGTCTCGCTCGCCGGTCGCCGCTGCGAGCCCCTCGTCCAGCGCGCCCGCGTACAGCGCGAGCCCGGCCGAGACGGCGACGACGGCGACCAAGGCCGCCAGCGGTTCCGTTGCCGCCCTAGCCGACGAGCGTGACATCGACCCCTCCCCAGGCGACGTGTCTGGCCGTCAGCCGGTCCGGCGCCGGGCGCCACTGGTCCCCGTCGGTCGCCGCTCTCTCGGTCGCCCGCCGGAACGCACCGGGAGACCCGAAGGCTGCCGACGGTCGCTCCCCGTCGAGGACAGCGGCGAGCGCCTCGTCGACGGCGGGGACCACCGGCTGCAGGAGCGTCTCGTGAGCGGTGCCGCCCGAAGCGCGAAGGCCGAGCTGGCGACCCGTCAGCGACCACTCGGCGGCGTGCAGGTCGCGGGTGGCGACCGACCCCGGTGGCCCCGTCGCCACTTCGTCTATGGTCGTCGCGGCAGCGGCCGCGTCGGGCGGTGCCGACGCGGGCAGCTGCGTGACGACGCCGAGGACGGCGACGCTCACCACCCCGACGGCTACCCAGACGTACGCGGTGTCGACGTGGGTGTCGAACATGGGCCGGGCTGGTCGCTCCTTCGGATATAAACGCTCACACGAGGAGGCCGGTCGCCACGGTCGAGACACAGTAGACAACCGTCGACGAACACAGCGCCAGCCCGACCCGGTAGCCCACCAGCGCGCGGTCGAGCCCGCGGTTGAGGCCGGTCGAGAGCGCCGTCAACACGGCGGCGAGGCTCAGGCAGTACCAGCCGACGACCGGCCCGAGCGACGCCGCTGACACAGATTGGATGGGGCCACCGCTGCCCATCGTCGCCGACATCGCCACGGTCGCCCCGCCGACGAGCGGTCCGAAGAACGCCGCGGTGTTCGACAGCGTCCCGGTGACCTGTGCGAGCTGTCGACGGGTCTCGCGCTCGACCTCGGCGAGTTCTTCGAGGTGGTCGCCCATGGTCGCGATCGTCTCGCCGGCCGGCGGTCCGATGTCCGAAGCCACGCCCAGCAGGACGGCGGCCCGACGGAGCCGCGGGCTCGGGAGCGTCGACAGGGTCCCGTGCTCGCCGCGGAACGCCGTCTCGACGTCGACGCCGAGCGTTCCCTGGCGCTCGACCGTCTCAGCCAGCACGGACGACAGGGGGTCGGGCGAGGCGTCGACGGCGGCGTCGAACGCCGCTTCGACGGACTCGCCGCGCTCGACCCGCCGCCCGATAGCCGAGAGGGCGGCCGGCAACCCGTCTTCGACGGTTCTGACGCGGTCCCGCACTGCCCTGACCGGTCGATAGTAGACGACAAGCGCCGACCCGGTGCCCAGTCCCAGCGCCGCTATCGGCGGTGCCCACGCCGGGAGGAGGACCGTCCCGGCTACCCAGCTTCCGACGGCGATGGCCGCGGCGGTCACGAGGGCGTCTATCGCGCCGGTCGAGACGTCCGGGTGGCTCCGCGGGACCGGCGCCGGCGGGAAGGCGACGGGTCGCCCCGCGAGCAGCCACGCGCTCGCGACGACCAGCCCAGCGGGGAGAGCGATACCGTAGAGCACCACGAGCAGCGGCGTGGAGACCGGTACGCCGGCCGCACCGACGGCGGGGAGCAGCGCGACCATCGCGAGCGGGAGCAAGACGCCGAAGGCGTACAGCGCCGTCGCCGGTGCCCGCAGGTCGGCGGCGAACGACGCCATCTCGTCGCGGGTCCCGCGGAGGACGGTGCGGCGGGCGGCGTCGAGCAGTTCCGCCCGCTCCTCGCGAGTCACCACCGCCGCCCGCTCGATGCGCGTCAGCGACTGGGCCAGCGCCGGGAACTCACCGTCCCACTCGCGAGCGAAGGCGTCCAGCCCGCTCCGGGGCGTCCGGGAGGCTCGCCGTCGGTGGGCGTCGAGACTGTCGGCCAGCAGCCCGTCGCCCGCGATCGCGGCGAATGCCGCCGCCCGTTCTGTAGTCGGCCACAGCGCCATCCCCAGCACGAGCGTCGCCACGAGCGACGGCGCGGCGCCCAGCGCGCGAATCCGTTTAGCCTGCGCGGCCAGACCGACGCCGTAGCGACCGGCCAGCGCGACTCCGACGGCAGCGACGGCGCTGCCGGCGCCGACGACGAGCGCGACCGGGCCGGCCCCGACGGCGAGTGCGGCGACGCCAAGGAGCCAGACGGCGACGGCCAGCGCGTAGCTCCCCGCGAGCACCGTCTCGGGCGCAGCCGAGACGCCCAGCAGTCGACAGGACCGCTCGTACCCCTCGGGCACGGTCACCAGCCGTTCGAGTCGCCGGGCCACGTGGTCGCCGCTGGCCGCCGCGTCGCCGTCGGCCGTCTCGCTCATGGCTCGGAACCGCCGGCCGCCGAATTCGGCGGACTGAGCGCGGCCGTGCGGTCGCCGATGGCCTCGCGGACGCTCGCGTAGGACTCGCCGGCGTGAGACAGCGACTGGACGAGGTGGCTCGACCCGCGGTCGATGCGCCCGGTGGCCGTCGCGGCGGCGCTCTCGCGTGTGAACAGCGGCTCGAAACCGACGCCGTCCGCGCGCCCGCGGACCTCCTCGACCGCCGCGACGCCGCGCCCGCCCTCGGCGGTCGGCGGGGCGAGCGTCACGACGAGGTCCGTCGCGGCAAAGGCGCTCTCGGGCACGTCGAGGTCCGAAACGAGTCGCTCGCGGACGCTGTCGCCGCCGGTGCCGTGAATCGTGCCCAGCACCGCGCTGTCGCCGCCGCCGACGCGCATCGCCTCGTAGAGGACGCCGGCTTCCTCGCCGCGGACTTCGCCGACGACGAGCGCGCCGTCACCGAGTCGGAGGGCGGTCCGTAGCGCGGCCGCCGCGTCCACCGAGGGGCCGTCACCGCTCTCGGTCCGCAGCGGCTGGACGTCCCGGCCGGCCGACTGCAGGGCCGAGACCGGGAGTTCCGGGGTGTCCTCGATGAGGACCGTGCGGACGGTCCGGGGCAGTTCCCAGAGCAGTGCGCCAAGCAGCGTCGTCTTCCCGGCGCCACGGGGCCCGGCGACGAGACACGCCGCGCCGCGTTCGACGGCGACGGAGAGGAGGCCGGCGACCCGCGGGGGGACGGTCCCGTTCTCGACGAGGTCCGAGAGCCGAAAGGACTCCTCGTCGTGGCCCCGGAACGCGAAGCCGACGCCGTCGCTGACCGGCTCGGTGACGCCGGCCACGCGGACCCGCCGGCCGGCGACGGTGGTCGTCGCGTCCAGCGTCGGACTCGCCCGCGAGAACGCCCGGCCGCTGGTCCGGCGGAACGTCGAGGCGAGGCTTCGGGCGCCCCGTTCGGTCAGTCGGACGTTCGTCCGGAGCGTCTCGCCCTCGGCGCGCACCCGGAGTCGCGTCTCGCTGACGGGCGCCGTGGCGAACACGTCGGAGACGCGCGGGTCCGCGAAGAGGTCTTCGAGGACGCCAAGCCCCTCGGTGTGTTTCCGGAGAGCACTCGCGAGCCGAGTCGCCGTGTGGCCGTCGTCGACGACGCGCTCGGCCGCCGCCGCGGGCGAAACCGGGTCGTCGGCCGTCGTCGCCAGCACGGCGACGGCCGCGGAGAGCGCCGCCATCGTCTCCGCGTCGAACTGGTGTTCCTGCGGGCGGACGTGGTAGCTGTCCAGCCGCGCCGTCGGCGTCTCGTACCGGCGGACGGTCGCGCCGGTTTCGACGGTTCGTCGGTCCCTGAGCGTCGCCGCTTTCGGTGGGTTAGCGGCGATGCGGGCGTCACTCACCGACGGCCCGACGTACGGTTCGAGCGCCCGCTCGGCGGCGACCCCCTCCGCTGCGACGGCGAATCCGGTCTCGGCCGCCAGGTCGGCGACGTGACCGGCTCGACCGGTCGCCTCGGCCGCGGCGGCGAGTGGCTCCCGTCGAGCGCGTTCCGCGAGGCGCTCGTCCGTCGACGCCACCCGCGAGGCGAACCGGCCGGCCGCCACCAGCAGCGCCGCGTCGGCGTCGAGATACGCGCGCTCGACCCCGTCGCTGGCGGTGACGACGCTCTCGACGTCGCCGTGGCCCAGCGCCTCGACGACCGTCGCCCGACAGCCGGGGGCCTCGCCGAGGCGCCCGTCGCCGGGACAGTCGGCAGCGTCGACGGTCAGCGTTTCGCGCTCGAAGTCGGTCCGACAGCGGCAGTCCGCCTCGGACTCGTCGTCGGTGAACCACTCACGCACCGTGCTCACCACCCAGCCGACTGACTGTCAGAACGCGCTGGCCGTCCTGCGACCGTAGTTCGAACGCGAGCCGGTGTGTGCCGGACTCGCGGAGGGTCAGCGCCCCGCCTCCGGCCGCGTGGACGGGGACGCCGGCGAGGCGCGTGCTGCTGCGCGTGGCGCCGTCACCGACTCGCCACGTGGCCAGTGCGACCCCGCCGCGGCTGGTGAAACGGAGCCGGGTGACGGCGGCGCTCGTCAGCGACCGACCGGGTAGCCGGAGTTCGACGACGTGACGGGCGCCAGGGTCCGCCGTCGGGTCGTCCGTCGCCACCATCGTCTCCAGTTCGGCGGCCAGGGCCGCGAGCTGGCGGTCCACGGCACCGTCGGCCCTCTCGGCACCGGCGTTGGCCACCGCCGGGGTGACGGCGGCCAGCAGCGCGGTGGTCAGCACCACCGCAAGGGCCACGCGGAGTATCACAGCAGTGACCGTATCTGTTCGAGGACGCCGGACTCGGACGGTTCACTCGCCGACTGCTCCGACGAGTCACCGTTCGCCCGTGCCGCGTCCTCGGTATCGACTCCGGCGAGACCCGCGGTCGGCCCACCGAGGCCGTGGTTCTCGTGGGTCGGTTCACCCGACTCCGTCTCGCGTGGCGACGGGTCGACGCCCGGCCCGACCTCGGTATCGTCGACGCCGACGGGCCGCTGGTCCTCGTTCGACCCGTCGTCGACCGGCCGACGGTCCTCGGTCGCCGCGTCGAGACGCCGCTCCAGCCGTTCGGTGGCCGCCAGCGCCGCGTCGGCCCGCCCCTCGACGCGCTCGTTGACCGAGCGGACGTTGCCGACGTACCCCCTGAGCGCCTGCGTCGCGGCCTCGAGTTCGTCGGCGCGGTCGTGTAGCTCTGTGACCTCTGCTTCGAGCGCTTCGATTCGCTCGGTCAGCTCTGCCAGGTCGTCCACCGCCGGGAAGTCGTGGTCCCCGTCGGTGACGGCCCGTTCGACCGTGTCGACCCGTTCCGCCAGTGTCTCCACGTCGGTCATGGCCGGTCCTGCTCCCGGCACCACACTTGAACCCTCGGCCGAAGGTTCTTGTACGATACCGGGTCCACCGACCCTGTGACCGAGAGCGAACAGGCGAAGGCGGCGCTCGCGGCGCTTGCAGCGGGGGAATCGGCGGGGCAGTCCGGCTCCGGGACCAGCGGGACGACTGGTCGAGCGCGCGGTGACTCCTGTGAGTCGGCGACAGACGGACCGGCGACGCCTCCCGGACTGCTCGACAGCGACCACGTGGCGGATATCGGGCCGGACGCCGACTACCGGACCGTCATCGAGCGCGCAGTGACTGCTACGGAGGACCTCGATTCGGCCGCCGCGTTCGTCGAGTCGGTGGGGCTCGACGGGCTGGAGGAGGCCGTCAGGCAGGCGGAACGCGAGGTCAGCGGGCTGGCCGACGACGGGCGCGAGGCGCTCGCGACGTTCGAGCGGTTCCGCGTCGCCGCGCAGGGACCGGTCGAGGAGTGAGCCACTACTTTCACTGCGGTGGCGACACGGCTTTAGGAGCGGCTGGCATACGCCCGCACAGATGACACGGGTGATACACACCGGCGATACCCACATCGGGTACCAGCAGTACCACGTGCCCGAGCGCCGGCAGGACTTCCTCGCGGCGTTCCGGGCCGTCGTCCGGGACGCCGTCGACGACGACGTGGCGGCGGTGGTCCACGCCGGGGACCTGTTCCACGACCGACGGCCGACGCTGTCGGACATCATGGGCACGCTGGGCGTACTGGAGGAGCTCTCTGCAGCAGGTATTCCGTTTCTGGCCGTCGTGGGTAACCACGAGGCCAAACGCGACGCCCAGTGGCTCGACCTCTATGCCTCGCTCGGGCTGGCGACGCGGCTCGACGACGAGCCGACCGTCGTGGGCGATACGGCCTTCTACGGCCTCGATTTCGTCCCGCGCTCGAAACGCGACGACCTCGACTACGACTTCGCCCCCCACGACGCCGACCACGCGGCGCTGGTCACCCACGGCCTGTTCCAGCCGTTCGACTACGGCGACTGGGAGGCCGGCGAGGTGCTGGGCGAGTCGTCGGTCGACTTCGACGCCCTGCTGCTTGGGGACAACCACAAGCCGGGCAAACAGGAAGTCGCCGACGCGTGGGTCACCTACTGTGGGTCGACCGAACGAGCGAGCGCCAGCGAGCGCGAGGACCGCGGCTACAACATCGTCACCTTCGACGGCGACGTCCGCATCACCCGGCGCGGGCTCGACACCCGCGACTTTGTCTTCGTCGACGTGGAACTCGACGCCGAGGAGGGCATCGAGCGGGTCCACAGTCAGGTCGGCCAGTACGACCTGGAAGACGCCGTCGTCATCGTCAGTATCGACGGCGACGGCGAGCCCATCGCCCCCGCGAGCATCGAGGAGTACGCGCTGGACCGCGGGGCGCTCGTCGCCCGCGTCACCGACCACCGGGAACTGGCGGCCGACGAGCGCGAGACGAGCGTGAGCTTCGCCGACCCCGACGACGCCGTCGCCGAACGCGTTCGGGAACTGGGCCTGAGCGGGGCCGCCCGCGACATCGACGAGACGGTGCGGGCCTCGAAGGTCGCGGACGCCAACGTCGCCGAGACGGTCGAGGACCGCGTTCGGGAGCTGGTCGCGGACGACCCCGACGCGCTCGACGCCGCGGTCGGCGGGGACGAGGACGGGGACGCGACCACTCCGGACGGCCCGGCCGCAGCCGCGGAGACCGACGGCGGCGATACGGCTGACGGCGATATCGCGAACGACGAGTCAGCCGAGAGAGCGGCCGACGGCGACCCGGACGGCGGAGCGCCGACCACCGAGAGCGACGGGGCGGTCGCGGAGGACGGCGAAGACCAGTCCAGCATGGAGGAGTTCCTGTGAGGTGTGCCTGATGCGGTTCCAGCGAATCGCGATGGAGTCGTTCAAATGTTACGACGACGCCGACCTCACCCTCGACCCCGGCGTGACGGTCATCCACGGGCTCAACGGCAGCGGGAAGTCCTCGCTGCTCGAGGCGTGCTTTTTCGCCCTGTACGGCTCGAAAGCCATCGACGAGAACTTAGAGGACGTCGTCACCATCGGCGCCGACGACTGCACGGTCGAACTGTGGTTCGCCCACGCGGGCGGGGAGTACCACCTCACCCGCCGCGTGCGCAACACCGGCGAGCGGGCGACGACCGCCAAGTGCGTCCTGGAGACGCCCGACGGCACGTTCGAGGGCGCCCGGGCGGTCCGCCGCCGGGTCACCGAACTGCTGCGGATGGACAGCGAGGCGTTCGTCAACTGCGCGTACGTCCGCCAGGGCGAGGTGAACAAGCTCATCAACGCCTCGGCGGGCGACCGCCAGGACATGCTCGACGACCTCCTGCAGTTAGGGAAGTTAGAGGAGTACCGCGAACGGGCCAGCGACGCCCGCGTCGGCGTCAAGCGCGTCCGCGAGGACAAACAGAGCCGCCTCGACCAGCTCGACGACCAGATAGCGGCCAAAGAGGAGAAGGGGCTCCACGAGCGCCTCAACGCCCTGGAGACCACACTCTCGGAGACGACCGCGGAAATCGAGCGCATCGAGGGCCAGCGCGAGACGGCCGCCGAGACGCTGGAGCAGGCGACGGCGGTGCTAGAGGAGTACGAGGAGCGCCGCGAGCAACTCGCCGACCTCCGGAGCGACATCGAGACGCTCGAAGCCGAGATTACGGAGACGGAGAGCGAACGCGAGCGGCTCAAAGAGCGCATCTCGGCGCTGAAGACCGAGCGCGAGGAGCTGGAGACGGAACTCGAGGAGACGCTGGCCGAGACCGACCTCGACGCCGCAGACCCCGACCGCGTGGACGCTCGGCTGGACCAGCTTGAGGAGCGGTCGGAGGACCTCCAGTCACGCATCAAGACCCAGAGCGTCGAGGCACAGAAACACAGCAGCGAGGCCGACTCGCGCCAGTCGGAGGCCGAGGACCTCGACTCGCGGGCCGAGGCCAAGCGCGAGGAAGCCACGGAGCTCGAAACCGACCTGGCGGCGGCCAGGGAGACGGTCGCCCAGCGCCGCGAGAAGCTCGACGACATCGACGCGAAAATCGAGGCGCTCGAAACGCGGTTCGAGGAGAGTGATATCGACCGCGAGCGCGCTGTGGACCGCCGCGACGCGGTCGCGACGGAGCTCGACGAGGCCCGCCAGCGGGTGACCGAACTGGAGACGAAGCTCTCGGCCGAGCGCGAGTCGCTCCGCGAGGCCGAGACGCTCTTAGCGGAGGGCAAGTGTCCCGAATGCGGCCAGGACGTGACCGACTCGCCCCACGTCGACTCCATCGCGGACGACCGCGAGCGGGTCGCCGACCTGGAGGACGGACTCGCGGCGGCACGGGAGCGCGTCGAGCGCCTCGAAACCGACCTGGAGGGGGCCGAGTCGCTGGCCGAGACCGCCGACCGGCTCGGGACGCTCGAATCCAACCGCGAGAACGTCGTCCAGCTCATCGAGGAGAAGGAGTCCGGCCTGGAAGCCGACGAGGAGCGTATCGAGACCCTGCGGGAAGCTGCTGTGGAACTCGAAGCGAAGGCGGCGGAGAAACGCGACGCCGCCAGCGAGGCCGAACAGCGGGCCGCCGAGGCCCGCTCGGTCATCGGCGAGTGCAACCAGGAACACCAGGCGGTCAAGCAGTCGATACAGCGACTGGAACGGGTCGCGGAGCTGCTCGACGCCGTCGACGACCGCGAGGGGGACGTCGAGCAATTGCGCGAGAAACGCACCCAGCAGGAGGCGATGAACGACCAGCGCCGCGAACGCCTCGCGGAGAAACGCCAGCGCAAGCAGGACCTCGCCGAGCAGGTCGACGAGGACCGCATCGAGGAGGCCCGCAACGAGAAACAGCGGGCGACGGACTACATCGAGCAGGCCGACGCGAAGCTCGACGAACTGCGTGAGCAACGGAACCAGACACAGTCGGCTATCGGGGGCGTGAAAACCGAAATCGAGGCGCTGGAGAGCCTGCGCGAACAGCGCGAGGCCCTCGCCGACACCGTCGCGAAACTCGACGCGCTGTACGGCGAGAGCGAACAGCTCCAGGAGATGTACGGCACGCTGCGGGCCGAACTGCGCCAGCGCAACGTCGAGACGCTCGAACGGATGCTGAACGAGACGTTCTCGCTCGTCTACCAGAACGACTCCTACTCCCACATCGAACTCGACGGGCAGTACCGGCTGACGGTGTACCAGAAGGACGGCGACCCGCTGGAGCCCGAACAGCTCTCGGGCGGGGAGCGCGCGCTCTTTAACCTCAGCCTGCGCTGTGCCATCTACCGGCTGCTGGCGGAGGGCATCGAGGGCGCCGCGCCGATGCCGCCGCTCATCCTCGACGAGCCGACCGTCTTCTTGGACTCGGGCCACGTCACGCAGCTACTCGACCTCGTCTCGTACATGCGCGACGAGGTGGGGGTCGCCCAGATTCTCGTCGTCAGCCACGACGAGGAACTCGTCGGCGCGGCCGACGACCTCGTCCGGGTCGAGAAGTCCGCGACCTCGAACCGCTCGCACGTCTCCCGCGTGGACCGCATCGAGGAGACGGTCGCCGAACTCGCCGACTAGTCGGTGAGAACGTCGACAGCCTCGCTCGCCGTCGCCGTGGCGTCGTAGCCAGGCTGGCCGACCACCTCGGCGGGCTCGACGAGTCCGGCGGCGCGGAACTCGGCGAGCAGCCCGTGGAGGTCGCTCTCACAGAGGTCGTAGCTGTCGAGCAGGTCGGCGACCGACAGCGGTCCCCGCCGGTCGAGTTCGAGTAACAGCCCCAGCGCCCGGTCGTCGTGGACGGCCGCGAGGACGGTCCGGACGCCGTCGGGGACGGCCCCCGCGGCGGTTTCGAGCGGGGACTCGCCGTCGACGGCCGTCAGTTCCTCGTTGGCGACGTGTCTCTCAGCCCCAGTCTCGGGGTTACGGACCAGGCTCGACTCGCTCGACCGCTTCAGGAGCACGTAGTGGGTCCCCGACTCGTCGCGGACGGTGCGCATACCCGGAGTTACCGAGCGGCGTGGTTAGCCGTTGTGGTCCGGGTCGTTCTCGGCGCTGTCTCCCGTCACGAACTGCCGGTAGCGAAACAGCCCGTAGCCGGCCGTGACGGCGCCAAGCAGCGTGATTCGGATGCCGAGGTCCACCCGTCCCTCGAAGTAAGCGAGCATTGGTCCCACCGACAGACAGAGTAAGGCGATGTTGAACACGACGACGAGTTTCACGAACAGCGTCGCCGTGTCGCTGTCCGCGATGTCGCCGGTCGGCTCGGGGACCTCCGGTACGTCGGGCCCAAGGCTCGTCGGGTCGAACTCGTCGGGTTCGTACGGAGTCTTGCCGACGAGGGGCTCGTCGGGCTCGGTGTCGTCGGGACCGTCGGCCACAACGGCCCGTCGGGCGCCAGTGGGTAAAAGGACTTCTCTCGGGCGGGTCGGTGTCGTCCCGCTATCGCGGGTCGGCACACGGCGACGAGAATCCGTCTCAGGCCCGGTCGGTGAGCGATACCGTCACGTCGGTCTGGACCCAGGCGAGCGGGTTCTCCGCGTCGTAGAACACTGTCCCCTCCTCGGTCTCGTAGGTCTCGGTCGTCTGCACTGCCTCGGGGAGCGCAGGGTCCGACCGGAGCTCGTTCGCCCTATCCGACTGACCGTCGGGAGATGCGCGGTGCGACATGAGGGGTCGTCTTGGGGTATGCCACTCTTTACCATATACTTTCCGCCCGTGACAAACATTTGCGGTACTCGCCGACCGCCGACGTTTTTATGTACGGTCTCGAAGGGCGGGCAATGAGTGAGGAGAGCCAGAGCGCCCTCGGAGATTTCGGCACGGACGGGGGCGACGACGACCGACCCGCGGCGGAGGCCGCGGCCATCGCGGGCAACGGCGACGGGGACGCCAGCGTCGTCGACGTAGACGAGCGCCAGTTTCCCGATGTGGAGGAGACCGTGGAGTTCGTCGTCACGCAGGTCGACTACACCATCGAGGGACGGGGCGACGACGAGTTCCCCGTCGTCCACGTCTTCGGTCGGACCGCGGACGAGGAGCCGGTCCACGCCCGGGTCTATGAGTTCAAACCGTATTTCTACGCGCCGACGGCCAGCGTCGGCGAGGACCGACTGCGCAGTTACGACCGCATCACGGGCTGGGAGGAGGCCGACAGAGCAGGCGAGCCCTACGAGTCGATTCGCGGCGAGCGCTTGACGAAGATATTCGGCCAGACCCCCCGCGACGTGGGACAGATGCGTGACGACTTCGACCACTACGAGGCCGACATCCTCTTTCCCAATCGCTTACTCATCGACAAGGACATCACCTCCGGCGTCCGCGTCCCGGCCCGCGAACTCGACGACGGGAGCCTGAAGGTCCACCACGAGGAAATCGTGCCGGTCGAGGCCAGCGCCGCGCCGCGGGTCAACACCTTCGACATCGAGGTCGACGACCGCCACGGCTTCCCGGAGGACGGCGAGCAGACCATCGTCTGTCTCACCTCCCACGACTCCTACACCGACGAGTACGTCGTCTGGCTGTACGAGTCCCCCGACGGCATCGAGGGACCCGAGGCGCTGGCCGCCTACGACCCCATCCGCGAGGACGCCGAGTTCGAGGCCGACGTGCGTATCTTCTCCGAAGAGACGGCGATGCTCGACGCCTTCATCGAGTACATCGAGGACACCGACCCGGACGTGCTGACGGGGTGGAACTTCGACGACTTCGACGCTCCCTATCTGCTGGACCGCATCGAGGAGTTGGCCGGGCCAGACCACGACTACGACCTGAACATCGACCGTCTCTCCCGGGTGGACGAGGTGTGGCGCAGCGACTGGCAAGGGCCGGACATCAAGGGCCGGGTCGTCTTCGACCTCCTCTATGCCTACAAGCGTACCCAGTTCACCGAACTGGAATCCTACCGACTCGACGCCGTCGGCGAGCAGGAACTCGGCGTCGGCAAGGAACGGTACACCGGTGATATCGGCGACCTCTGGGAACAGGACCCAGAGCGACTACTGGAGTACAACCTCCGGGACGTGGAACTCTGTGTCGAACTCGACCGCGAGCAGGACATCATCGACTTCTGGGACGAGGTCCGCACGTTCGTGGGTTGTAAGCTCGAAGACGCCACGACGCCCGGCGACGCCGTCGACATGTACGTCCTGCACAAACTGTACGGGGAGTACGCGCTGCCATCGAAAGGCCAACAGGAGAGCGAGGACTACGAGGGCGGGGCCGTCTTCGACCCCATCACGGGCGTGCGCGAGAACGTGACCGTGCTGGACCTGAAGTCGCTGTACCCGATGTGCATGGTGACGACCAACGCTTCCCCGGAGACGAAGGTCGACCCCGAGCGCTACGACGGCGAGACCTACCGCGCGCCCAACGGGACTCACTTCCGCAAGGAGCCCGACGGCGTCATCCGGGAGATGGTCGACGAACTCCTGTCAGAACGCGAAAAAAAGAAGGAACGTCGAAACAGCTACAGCCCCGACAAGCCGGAGTACGAGCGCTTAGACCGACAGCAAGCAGCTGTCAAGGTAATCATGAATTCTTTATATGGCGTTCTTGGATGGGACCGCTTCCGCCTCTACGACAAGGAGATGGGCGCGGCCGTCACGGCCACCGGGCGGGAGGTCATCGACTACACCGACGAGGTCGTCGAAAACGAGGGGTACGAGGTCGTCTACGGCGATACCGACTCCGTCATGCTCCAGGTCGGCGACATCACTGCCGACGACGTGTCCGGCGACGTCGAAGTCACCGACGCGATGCGCGAAAAACACCCCGAGATGAGCGACGACGAACTCGAACTTATCGCGGCGACCATCGCCAAGGGGTTCGAACTGGAGGAGACCATCAACGCCTCCTACGACGAGTTCGCCAGCGACCGACTCAACGCCGACGAACACCGTTTCCAGATCGAGTTCGAGAAACTCTACCGGCGGTTCTTCCAGGCGGGCAAGAAGAAACGCTACGCGGGCCACATCGTCTGGAAGGAGGGCAAGGACGTCGACGATATCGACATCACGGGCTTCGAGTACCAGCGCTCCGATATCGCTCCGATTACCAAACGCGTCCAGAAGGAGGTCATCGACCGCATCGTCCACGGTGAGGACGCCGAGAGCATCAAGAGCTACGTCGGCGAGGTCATCGAGGACTACCAGGCGGGCAACGTCGACTACGACGACGTGGGCATCCCCGGTGGCATCGGGAAGAAACTGGACAACTACGACACCGACACCGCGCAGGTTCGGGGCGCGAAGTACGCCAACCTCCTGCTGGGAACGAACTTCCAGAGCGGGTCGAAACCCAAGCGACTCTACCTCGACCGCGTCCACGCGGACTTCTGGGACCGAATCGAGAGGGAACTGGACCTCGACCCCAGCCGGGACCCGCTGTACGGCGAGTTCCGACGGGACCCCGACGTCATCTGCTTCGAGTACGCCGACCAGATTCCCGCGGAGTTCGAGGTCGACTGGGACAAGATGCTCGACAAGACGTTGAAGGGGCCTATCGCACGGATTCTCGAGGCCCTGGACATCTCCTGGGACGAGGTCAAATCCGGCCAGGAGCAGACCGGACTCGGCAGCTTCATGTGACGGCGTCGCCCCGGAGGTTTTTGCCCGAGTAAATATTGTTTCCATATCCCGAAATCGAATACGTCGCAATGCGAAAGCTTGATGGGGGAAAACAACCTTGTTTCGGTTGACCTAAGACTACCATGGCAGTACTCGAAATCAACAATCTACACGCGGAAGTCGCAGAGGAGGGCGGTGAGACAATCCTTCGCGGTGTGAACCTCGAAGTGGAGTCCGGCGAGATTCACGCCCTGATGGGACCGAACGGCTCGGGCAAGTCGACGACGGCGAAAGTCATCGCCGGTCACCCGGCCTACGAGGTCACCGACGGCGAGGTCCTCATCCACCTCGAGGACGACGAGTTCGGCGAGGACTTCGAGATTCCCGAGGACCTCCGCACCTGGGACCTGCTCGACCTCGAACCCAACGAGCGCGCCGCGCTGGGCGTGTTCCTCGGGTTCCAGTACCCGGCCGAAATCGAGGGCGTGACCATGGTCAACTTCCTCCGGACGGCGCTCAACGCGAAGCTCGAAGAGCGCGAAGAGCTGTTCGAGGACGACGAGGAGGAGGAAGCCGAATCCGAGGACACCAACGAGGACGCCGCCGGCTACGACACCTCCCCGATGGAGGGCAACGTCGAAGAGGGCGAAGTCGGTGTCGCCGAGTTCCAGGAGATTCTCCAGGCGAAGATGGAACAGCTTGACATGGACGAGAAGTTCGCCTCCCGCTATCTCAACGCCGGTTTCTCCGGCGGCGAGAAGAAACAGAACGAGGTCCTCCAGGCCGCCATCCTCGAGCCCTCTATCGCCGTGCTCGACGAGATAGACTCCGGGCTGGACATCGACCGCCTGCAGGACGTCTCGAACGGCATCAACGCGCTGCGCGACGAGCAGGGCGCCGGCATCCTCCAGATCACCCACTACCAGCGCATCCTCGACTACGTCGAACCCGACCACGTCCACGTGATGCTCGACGGCCAGATAGCCCAGAGCGCCGGGCCGGAACTCGCCGAGAAGCTAGAGGACGAGGGGTACGACTGGGTCCGCGAGGAAGCCTACGAGGCCGCATAACACCCATACGTCCACACCACCAACCCCAACATACCAATGAGCTCAGACCAAGACCACCTAAAAGAGACCGACACCGAAGCCCGCTTCGAGTTCAAGAAGGAGGAGAAGGCCGCCTTCGAGACGGAGAAGGGCCTCACCGAGGAGACCGTACGGGTCATCTCGGAAGACAAGGACGAACCCGAGTGGATGCTCCAGCGCCGCCTGCGCGCGCTGAAGCAGTTCCAGGAGATGCCGATGCCGGAGGGCTGGCCCGGCGCGCCGGACCTCTCGGAGGTCGACATCGACCACATCGTCCCCTACATCCGCCCGGACATCGAGACCCGCGGCGGCGCCGAGTCCTGGGAGGACCTCCCCGAGGAGATTCAGGACACCTTCGACAAACTGGGTATCCCGGAAGCCGAGAAGAACGCGCTGTCCGGCGTCGGCGCCCAGTACGAGTCCGAAATCGTCTACCAGAACATGCAGGAGCGCTGGGAGGAGAAAGGCGTCATCTTCTGTGACATGGACAAGGCCGTCCAGGAGCACGAAGACCTCGTCAAGGAACACTTCATGACGAAGTGTGTCCCCCCGAGCGACAACAAGTTCGCCGCGCTCCACGGCGCCGTCTGGTCCGGTGGCTCCTTCGTCTACATCCCGGAGGACACCACCGTCGAGATGCCCGTGCAGGCGTACTTCCGCATGAATAGCGAGGGGATGGGCCAGTTCGAGCACACGCTCATCATCGCCGAGGACAACTCCGAAGTCCACTACATCGAGGGCTGTTCCGCGCCCAAATACTCCGCCTTCAACCTCCACAGCGGTGGGGTCGAAGTGTTCGTCGGCGAGAACGCCCACGTCCAGTACTCGACCGTGCAGAACTGGTCGAAGAACACCTACAACCTCAACACCAAGCGCGCCATCTGCGAGGCCGACGGCACGATGGAGTGGGTTTCGGGTAGCATGGGCTCGAAGGCCACGATGTTGTACCCCTCGACCGTCCTGAAAGGCCCCGGCGCGACGGACAACCACATCACCATCGCCTTCGCTGGCGAGGGCCAGGACATCGACACCGGCGCGAAGGTCTACCACAACGCGCCCAACACGAAGTCCACTATCGAGTCCAAGTCCATCAGCAAGGACGGCGGCCGCACGAACTACCGCGGTCTGGTCCACATCGCCGACGGCGCCGAGGACTCGAGCACCGCCGTCGAGTGTGACGCGCTGATGTTCGACAACGACTCCACCTCGGACACCATGCCGTACATGGAGATTCAGGAGTCGAAAGTCGACGTGGCCCACGAGGCCACTGTGGGTAAAATCGGCGACGAGGACGTCTTCTACCTCCAGAGCCGCGGGCTGGACGACGACGACGCGAAGCAGATGATCGTCGCCGGCTTCATCGAGCCCATCACGGAGGAACTGCCCATCGAGTACGCCGTCGAACTGAACCGACTCATCGAACTGGAGATGGAAGGGTCGCTCGGATAATCATGAGTACGCAGGTACACGCTACACTATCAGAGGACGCCGTCGAACAGATATCCGAAGACCTCGACGAGCCCGAGTGGTTGCTGGAGACGCGCAAGGAGGCGCTTTCGGCGCTCGACGACCTCGACATGCCGAGTGTCATCCAGACGCCTGGCCGCAAGTGGACCAACCTCGACGCGCTCGACTACGAGACGCTCGTCGACCCACTGGACTACGCCCAGGACAAGGACCGTATCGACGCCGAGGGCGTCGACGTGCTCTCCTGGAGCGAGGCGTTAGACGAACACGGCGACCTCATCGAGGACCACTTCGGGAGCGTCGTCGACCCACAGCGGGACTACCTCACCGCGCTGTCGACCGCGCTGTTCTCGGCCGGGACCGTCGTCTACGTCCCAGAGGGCGTCGACGCAGAGGACGTGAAGATTCGGACGACGATGAACAGCCAGTCGCTGTTCAACTACACGCTCGTCGTCGCCGAGGAGTCGGCGTCGGTGACCATCCTGGAGCGCCAGACCACGGGCGAGGACGTCGAGGGCGACCAGTACTACTCGGGCGTCGTCGAGGCCGTCGCCGGCGAGAACGCCTACGTCCAGTACGGGACCCTCCAGAACCTCTCCTCGGAGAGCTACAACTACCAGGTCAAGCGGGGCCACGCCGACACCTACGCCAGTATCGACTGGGTAGAGGGCAACATGGGCTCGCGCCTGACGAAGAGCAACGTCGAGACGCGCCTGCTCGGTGACTCCTCGGAGTCGAAGATTGTCGGGGCCTTCTTCGGCCACGACGACCAGCACTTCGACATCGCCAGCCGCGTCTGGCACGAGGCCGAGCACACCGTCGCCGACCTCGTGACCCGCGGCGTCCTTGACGACGAGGCCCGCTCGGTGTACGAGGGCGTCCAGGACGTCGGTCGCGAGGCCTGGGACACGTCGTCGTACCAGCGTGAGAACACGCTGATGCTTAGCGACGAGTCCGAGGCCGACGCCTCCCCGAAACTCATCATCAACAACCACGACACCGAGGCCTCCCACTCCGCGACGGTGGGCCAGGTCGACAAAGAGGACATGTTCTACATGACCTCCCGCGGTGTCAACCCCGAGAAGGCGAAGAACATGCTCGTCGAGGGCTTCTTCGTCCCCGTCCTCGAAGAGGTCGCGGTCGACGAACTCCGCGAGGACCTCGACGACCTCATCTACGAGCGTCTGCGCGAGTAACGAGGAACCGAGCGCCGCGAGGTTCCTCGAAAACGAGCGGCGATAGCGCGAGTAGTGAGGTCGCGCAGCGACCTCGATTTTCGAGCGGAGTACGGAGTGACCCGCGAGGTCGCCACACACCCCTCGAAGAGCGACCGTCGATTCGTTTTCACGCCGTTCGCCCGGTCAGCGACGCGGCTCCGTAGTGGCGACCACAACCGGGATAGCCCGCCGGGCCGTCGGTTCTGGCGTGCCCTTCGAGACACCGGACCTCGTCCCGTCGACGTACTCCGTGCCCGAGCGTGTCGACGGCGACGGGTTCGCGATTCGACCGCTGACCGTCGCGGACGCCGAACTGGACTACGCGGCGGTGACGACGAGCGAGGAGCGACTGCAGGGGATATTCTCTCCGGTGGACACGTGGCCGGCGGGACTGACCACCGAGCAGAACCGCATCGACCTCGCCTGGCACCAGAAGGAACATCAGCGCCGTGACGCGTTCACCTACGCCGTCGTCGACGCGGACGAGACGGCCGAACTGGGCTGTGTCTACGTCCAGCCGACGCGCGTCGAGGGCTACGACGGAGCGGTGTACTACTGGGTGTCGCGAGCGGGCGTGGAGCGCGGGCTGGCCGACGCCATCGAGGCGACGGTTCGGCGGTGGCTCGCCGACGACTGGCCCCTCGACAGCGTCGCCTATCCGGGACGGGACATCGACTGGGCCGACTGGCCGCCGGCGGCCGACTGACCCGTGTCCCTGGTGGCGGCGGCTACTGAGAGCGGCGGCTCGACCAGCCGCCAGCGGTCCCGCACGTCACAGGGAACCGCTTAAGTTCCGGCCTCCCCGACAGTTGGCTATGACTGTCTCGTTTCGCCGGGAGGTGGGGAGGTGAGCCTGACACAGCCGCTCGCGTCTGACCACCAGCTTGCGCGGCTGCTCCAGATCGGCATCGTTCTGGAGGAGGTCGTCGAGGCCAGGGCGGCCAAGCACGCGGCGGCGACCGACGCCGACGACGACGCGGAGCTCCACGCGCTGCTCGACGCGGCGTCGGCCGAGTCCGCCGACCACCGACGCCGACTGGAAGCGCTCGTCGAAGCGCTCGACGCCGAGACCGTCCCGTTCGCTGAGATAGAGACGCTCGTCGAGGCCCAGTACGAGGCCGACGAGGACTTCGACGGCGTCCTCTACGACCAGCTCTGCAACGAGGAGACGGCGTACAAGTTCTACGACGACCTCATCGACGCCGTCGAGGCGTCGGAGACCGACTTCGGTATCGACCGCGAGCAGCTACTCGACGTGCTCTCGACCATCCGCGAGGAGGAGGCCGAGGGCGTCGAGGACGTGACCGAACTCATGGAGGCACGACAATGAACACGCAGGCGCAGTATCTCAAAGCCATATATCTCACCCAGCAACAGGCCGACGGCCCCGCATCGACCGGCGCGGTGGCGGACCTGCTCGATGTCAGCCCAGCCAGCGCCAACGAGATGATCGGCAAGCTCGAGGACCGCGGCCTGCTCGACCACGAGAAGTACAAGGGCGTCGACCTCACCGAAGAGGGAATCACACAGGCCCGCGACGCCCTGCAGAACTACTGCATCATCGAGCGCTTCCTCATCGAGGTGCTGGAAGTCGAGGAGTTCCGCGCCGAGGCCAAGACCCTGGAGGGCGTCATCGACGAGACCGTCGCCGAGCGCCTCGACACCATCATCGACCGCGAACCGCAGTGTCCCGACTGTTTCAACGCCGAGGACGACGTATGCGGACTGCTCGACGTCGAGGCCGAAGTGAGCAGCGACTAGTTTTACTTTCGCCCCGGACGGGTCGGATTTAATTTCGGTACGTACGCCGTGGACAGTATGGACTGTCCGACCTGTGGCAAGTCACTCAACACCGAACAGGGGATGCGCCAGCACCACACGAAGGTCCACGGCGACCCGCTGCCGAATCGGGCCTGCGAGGAGTGCGAAACAGGATTCTACGACCCGAAGGCGCGTCGGACGTACTGTGAAGACTGCTATACCGAGGCGGGTGAGTCGAACGGTAACTGGAAAGGGGCGAAAGAGGAGGCCGAGTGCAGGCTGTGTGGCGATGCGTTCGAGTACTATGCATCGGACAAAGCGGGCGTGTACTGTTTGGAGTGTGTGGAAAACGCCGACGAATTTCTCGGAACCCCGAGCTACGCAAATAGAGACTTTCCACGTACCGAACGAGAGTGCGAACGATGTGAAGTGGCCTTCTCAGTTCTAGATAGCACCCTTCAGCGGGACCCCTGTCGATTCTGTAGCCAAGAATGTCTGTACGATTGGATGTCGAACGAACTCTACGAAGGCACACGTCCTGAGAACGCCTACAGAGGCAAGTGGTGGTCTATCCGACGTGCTGCACGGCAACGAGACGACTGTGAGTGTCAGATATGCGGTATGGACGAGGATGACCTCGGTCGGAAGCCCGATGTGCATCATATCACGCCGTTACGGAAGTTCGAGAATCCTCAGGATGCTCATAAGCTTGATGACGTGATTACGCTCTGCCCACTGTGTCACCGGAACGTCGAAACTAGCGAGATGGCGTGCCCGCAACCAGCGACGGAATGACGGAAAGGATAAAACGGGGTAACACAAAAATGTGAGTGCAGTCCCGTGGTGTAGTGGCCAATCATAGCGGCCTTTGGAGGCGTTCGGTTCCAGCCGTTCGCTGAAGTGAGCCGTTGACGGCGGTTCGAATCCGCCCGGGACTATTATAAAAATTTCTAACAAATCTAGAACGGAATAGCTGAGGCCTTAGACACCAGTACCTCTCCTATCTGGACAGGAAATCTAAAATAACTTACAAATACGCCGCGTCCCACCGGACCGGCTTTCTGACGTTTCCACACGTCTCACACTCGATGCGCCCCATCGAGTCCATCGCCAGCGCGAGCGTGTTGCAGTTGCTACAGAAGTAGCCGTAGCGGTCGTCGCCCTCGCGGGTGGTGAAGACGACGTGGAACGGGGCCAGCGAGCCGCGTTCGTGGTTGTCGTGGTCGACGTAGACGCTGTGGCCGTCGGGGGCGTCGATGGCCTCGCGGCCCCACTGTTCGGACTCGGCGTAGATGTTCTCGACGTAGCTCCGGCCGTCGATTTCGACGGTGTCGGTGCCGACCCGGCGGAAGCCGTGGTCCTGATAGAAGGCGTTGCCCGCTTCGTTCTCGGCGAGGACGCGCCCCCGGAGGTCCAGGACGTCGAGTCGTTCCAGTTCCTCGTCGGTCGCCTCGAACAGGTCGGTGGCGATGCCCTTCCCGCGGTGAGCGGGGTCGACGTGGAGCCACAGCAGCGTGGCCGTGTTAGCCGCGGCGACGACGCTCTCGGAGAAGGCGACGACCTGGCCCGCGTCGTCGGCGACCAGCAGCACGCGGTCGGGGTCGGAAAGCATCGTCGCCAGTCGGTCCTCAGCGTACCACTCCTCGATGGCGTTCGTGATGGCCTGTGGCTCCAGCGAGTACGATGCCCCCAGCGAGCGCCGCGCGACGTCGCGGATGGCGGGGCTGTCGGCCGGCCTGGCGCGTCGGAGTTCCATGCGTCTAGCCTCGCCACGAACGGGCATAAACGTACAGTACCGTTGAGAGGTTCGCCGGGCGCGACCCGTCGATACCGCGGATAGCCTGAACGGGGTATATCGAAGAAAATCTTATACTCTTAGACGAGTGAACTACAAACGCCCATGGAGGTTGATTATCACGTACGAATGGAGTGGATAACTGTCTGAAACAGAGAGACGTGTCTTGCCGGCCGATGCCTGCCGGCTGCCCGCCGAGATGGCCCCCCGGCGCGCCGCGCGACGCCGGACCGACACCGGTCCCCGCTCGCGATGGGCGCTCGCTCAACCATGCCGCCACTCTCGGCATCGCTGTTTTCTGCCCGTCCGTTCGGATTCGTGACCGCTAAGGGTGTCGTAACGCCTAAGAGTCGAACGGACCTTCGTACCTGTAAGATGAATACCGGAACCTATCGCCGGAGGTGTCGCTGTGGGCGTCGAGATTAGGGAGTCACCAGTCTCGGACGAGGAATTCGACGTGATGCGTGAGTTCGTCCACGACTACCTGGCTGCCAGTGTCGAGAACGAGGACGAGGGCGGCCGGATGCGCTGGTACCCCTGGCACTCGGCGGAGTACCGGTTCAATCACATCCTCAACGTCGTCGACATCGCGACGACCATCGCCGAGCGCGAGGGCGCCAACGTCGACGTCACGCGGGTGGCCGCTCTGTTCCACGATATCGCGAAACTGGAGGCCGAACAGGACGTCCACGCCGAGGCCGGCGCTCGCATCGCGCGGGAGTACCTCACGACCCACGGTGACTACCCCGAATCGTTCGTCGAACAGGTCTGTCGCTCCGTCGAGGACCACTCCTATCAGGGAGACCTCTCGGACCTCTCGCTCGAGACCCAGTGTCTCATCGAGGCCGACATCCTGGATAAAGTCGGTGCCAACGGGACCGCGCTGATGCTGTTGCGGATGGGCTATGAGTCACGGACACACATGGACGCCGCGGAGATGGTCGACCGGGTCATCGAACGGGGTGTCGACGCCAAACAGCGCGTCGAGAGCGACACCGCGGAGTCTATCGTCCACCAGCGACTCAAGCGCACCCGCTGGTTCCAGGAGTGGCTGGAACTCGAGGTCGCCGAGATGGAGGCCGAAGAGAGCCTCGACGACGTGGCGACGGGCATGGGCGACTCCTAGACCGACTGCCAGAGGAAAAAGAGGCCGAAACCGGAAAGCAGGACCGCACTGAGCCACGCGACGGCCGGCGCGAGGCGTTCGACGCGGCGCCGGGCGGCGACGATGGTCGCCGGGAACCCCGTCACCCAGATGAGGATACCACCGAACAGCCCTGCGAGCAGCCCCGGATGGCCGGTCTGGACGACGAAACGGCCGGCGAGCGCGGGTCCGACCGCCGGGAGCGGCGCGAGCACGTCGACCTGACCGGGGTTGAGCAGGCCGACGCCGACGGTCAGCCAGAACAGCACCTGGTACGGGTTGGTCAGCGCCAGCACGAACGCCTTCCGAAAGCCGTGGCTCTCGCCGCCGGCGGTCGCCTCGACCGACGAGAGGGCGTTTGCTTCCTGAACCGCGCCGTAGGCGAAATACAGCATCAGGAGGCCGCCGACGCCGACCATCGCCCGCTGGACCAGCGGCGCGCTCTGGACGACAGTGACGGCGCCGGCCAGCGCGAGCCCCAGAAAGCAGAGGTCCGCGACCATCGCACCCAGACCGGCCGCGAAGCCGGCTCGCCACCCCCGGACGACGCTCTCCTCGGCGATGACGGCGTTCATCGGGCCGGGTGGCGCGGCCAGTGCGAGGCCGAAGACGACGCCACCGAGGACCGTCGTGAGCAGGGCGGGCACCGGGAGGGTCTGGAGGGGATGCATCTACTGGGCGTGAAAGACGGAGAGAGAAAGACGCCGGAACTTACAGCTTGCCGGCCTTCTGCAGCTTCATCAGGTCCTCGGTGTCGAGGGTCTCGCCTTCCTTGAACTTCTGGTATATCTCTTCGGCCTCCTCGCGGGCGGCCTCCTGCTTCTCCTCGCGCTGGCTGCGCTCTTCCTGCTCTTCTTTCTTGTCGAGCTCGCGCAGGCGCTTCTGGACGCGGACGAAGTCCTCGTGGTGCTGGTCGGCGGCCTCCTGGGCCTCGACGAACTCCTCGTGTTTCTCGTCGGCCTCGTCACGGATTTCGTCGGCCTCGCGGTAGGCCTCTATCATCTCGTTGTGGTGTTTCTGGGCCTCGTCGGCCAGCTCCGTGACTTTCTGGTGGTGTTTCGAGGCTTCGGAGCGGACCTCTTCGGCCTCCTCCTTGAGCCCTTCGAGGTCACCGCTCTGGTCGAGTTTCTCCTTCTTGCTCTGGAGCTTCTCGCGCTTGTCCTCGATTTTCTCGATGAGTTCTTTCTCGTCCTCGGAGGAGAGCACCTCGGTCTGCTGTTTGAACTCGAGGTCCTCGATCTCGTCTTTGAGCTCGTCGACGGATTTGCCCTCGTCGAGTTCGAGGTCGTTCTTGACCTTGTCGACCTTGTCGAACAGCTCGTTGGCCTCGGCGTTGAGCTCGTTGCGCTTGTCCTTGTGCTCCTGGACCTGCTCGTTGAGCTCGTCGCGCTGTTCGCGGTGTTCTTGGGCCTCGTCGACCTTCTCGCGGGTCTTGGCGTTCAGGTCGTCGCGAGCGCTCGCTCGCTCGGAGGCCATCTGGTTCAGCTCGTTGCGCCGGTCGCGGAGCTGCCCGGCGAGTTTGATGAGCTCGCCCTTCGATTTGTTCTCGAGATCCTCTTCTGTTACTGCAACGTTCTTTGATTCGTCTATCGAGTCTGCCATTGTTGGAACCTCTATGCCATCACCGCCTTCGGACAGGCAGAACCGTAGCTATGGAGGGGCTGGCACCAATAACAAGGGTTCCCTCTCATGTTGGGCGCGGAGCGATACTGCCTGAACGCGAAAGCGTTCTGGTACCAACATCTACCGTCGGCTGATGTTTAAATATTGCGGTGCAACGAATACCGTGGCGACCCCTCACACACCCGTCTGCGGCCGCGTGAAGGCGTAACACGGATTCGCCGTTCGTTATATATCACCCTCGATACGGTACTCGTTTTTCACCACCTGGCCCTCGACGGCGGCGGCCAGTGTCAGTTCGTCACCGGCTTCGAGCGTCAGCGAGCCGACCGTTACACGCCCGTACGCGCCGATGACTTGCTCCGCTTGCTTGCGGTTCCCGTTGTGGTCCCACTCGACGGTCACCGTCGCCCCCGAGGGGCGGTCGTGGCAGGCCACGATGTCGCTCTCGCCCGGCGTCGGGTCCGAGAGGACCACCTGCGTCGGCTGATAGCTGTCCGAAAGCGTGCCGTAGGCGGGCTTCTCGGTGCCGTCTTCGGCGAGGACGCCAGTCCCGGCGTCGGCCACGTCCCGGAGGCTGTCGAGGACGACGATATCGCTCTCGCGCCGTCGGAGCGCTTCGGCGACGGCCCGGACGACGCGGGCCTGGTACGCCTGTGCGTCGTCGTCGGCCGTCGTCCCGGCGCCGAAGCCGGCGACCACGCTGCCGACGCCGTAGTGGTCACAGAGCCAGGCGAGGTCGGACACGTCGCCGTAGCGCCAGCCGGGGTACAGCGTGACGGCGTCGGGGTCGATACCCGGCGGGCCGACGACCGGGAAGGTGGGGACGCCCTCGACCCGGTCGGCGACCGTCTCTGCGGGCGCGTCGTTGTAGCTCGCCCGCCAGGCCCGGAAGCGATAGCGAAGCCGGTCGAGCGTGCCCGACCCCAGGCCGTCGGCGTAGGGCCGGACCGGTTCGTCGTGGACCGCGACACAGGCCAGGCACGGATGGTGGCCCAGGTGAGCGGTGAGCGACGCGGCCAGTTCGCGGCCCCGGTCCATGTCGAAGCCGCCGGGGCCCGTCAGCGGGAGGTCCTGCCAGAGCAGGACGCCGTGTTCGTCACAGGCCTCGGCGACGGCCGGCGGGACCCCCTGGGCGCGGACCCGCACGAGAGTGGCGTTGGCCGCCACGGCCCGCTCTACGTCCTCGACGGTCGGGTCGAGCAGCGTCACCCCGCGGGCGCGGACCGGCTCGCCGTTGACACTGAGCCCGTCGTCGTAGCCGACCGAGCGCAGCCCCGTCGTCAGGGAGTGTTCGGCCTCGCCCAGCTTCGCCCGGACGACGTAGCGAGGCTGGCTTCCGATATCGTGGGGCCACCACAGCGACGGGTCCCGAACGTCGACGGTGTGGGAGACGGTGGCCGAGCCCGACTCGGTCTCGACGCGCGCCCGGTCCATCATCCCGCCGCCCCGGACCTCCCCGGTCGGGCGAACGGAGAACGTCAGTCGGTCGTCGACGGGGCCGTCCGAGACCACCTCGGCCTCGACGTCGACGGCGGCCCCGTCCTCGGTGCGCCGTGGCCGCCCGCGCATCGCGTGTACGTAGGGGTCCGGATACGTCTCCAGCGCGGCGTCCCACCAGATGCCGGGGACACGGCGCTCCGGGGGGAGCTGGTCGGTGTCGTGGAGGCCGCCAAAGCGGTCCTCGGGGGCGCGACACTCGACCACGAGGCGGTACTCCTCGGCCTCGGGCAACCGGACGCGAAGCGGCGTGACGTAGCTGTCGGACTCGGCGACCAGCTCGCCGTTACACCAGACGCGTGTGTGGGCGTAGGCCCCCCGGAGGGCGAGCACGACGTGTTCGTCCGCGCCCGACCGCGGGTCCGAGACCGTCGTCTCGTAGGCGACGGCGTCGGCGCCGGCGAACGCCGTCGGCCGACCCGGTACCGACACCGGCTCCCAGGTCTCCGGCGACGGCAGCTCGTCGTCCGGCGCTACCGCCGCGCCGCGCCACGAAAGCGACATACCTTCTCGCCCGTCCCCCGGGGGCATATCCTTTACCCCCACGTCGGCGCCCTCGAGGCCCGCCGACCCCGCGCCGGCTACTACTTTCACTTTCACTCCGGGGACGGCTCGGATTAAGGTAGTCCCGGGTCGAATCACCTGCTATGATACAGGATCTCCGGGTGGAGTGCGACGCCGAGGGCTGCGAGCGGGCGCTGACCGAGCCACAGCTGGTGTTCGAGACCGACGCCGGCCGACGGGAGGCCTACGAGTGCGCGTGTGGCGCGGTGACCGTCACCGTCGCCCGACCCCGCTGATATCCGTCCGGCTAAGTGCGGCCGTCGGAAACGACTGGTATGGAACGCGAGGTCGTCATCAGCGCACGGGGCCACGACAACGTCACCGCCGAACACGCGAGCACGCTGGAAGTCACGAGCGACGACTTCCTGACGCCCGCCGGCGACTGCATCCTGGGTATCGAGGCCGACACCGTCCCCGCCGACGTAGACGAGGGCTTCGTGACCGCCTGTCAGTCCGCCGACGCGACCATCACCGCGACGCTCGAAGCCGACGGTCACCGCGCCGTCGTCGAGGGGTCGGGCCACCCCGACCTCTCCTTCGAGAACGAACGGGGCCACGTCATCCGGACCAGCGACTACGTCGACGACCGGACGGTGATGGTGGGGGCCGACGCCGCGGCCGGCGACGTCGACCGCGACCTCGTTGCGGCGCTGGCCGACGGTGCCGACCTGACGCTGACGCTGTCGGTCGAGGACTGACGGCCCGTCGGGACGGTGCTTTTGCCCGTCGCGTCCCTGCGTGGACGTATGACCGACCGGGAGCCGACGAAGAACATCAGCGGCGGCGAGGCGGGCGGCGGGAGCGAGGCCCGGTTCGACCCGGCCGCCGCGGGGACGCGGGCCGAGGCCGTCGTCGACCGCCTCGGCGAACTGTACTGGACCAAGACCTACGGCGGCCAGGACGCCTTCGAGTGTCTCGTCCGCACCATCCTCAGCCAGAACACCTCCGACACGGCGAGCCAGCCCGCTCACGACGCGCTGATGGACCGCTACGGCGGCGACACCGACGGCGACCTCGTCGACGCCCTCGCCGACGCCGACCAGCAGACACTGGCCGAGACCATCCAGTCCGCCGGACTGTACAACCAGAAGTCCGAGCGCATCGTCGCCCTGGCCGACGAGATACGCGCGGAGTTCGGCGGCGAGGCGGGCTTCGACGCGTTCGTCAGGGACGGGGACGCTGACGTCGTCCGGGACCGCTTACTGGAGATGAACGGCGTCGGGCCCAAGACCGCCGACTGCGTCCTGCTCTTCGCCGGCGGCCGCGGCGGCGTCTTCCCCGTCGACACGCACGTCCACCGCATCGCCCGCCGGATGGGGCTGGCCCCGCCCGACGCCGACCACGAGACGGTCCGGGAGCACATCGAGCGGGACGTGCCCGCCGAGAAATGTGGCTTCGGCCACACGGCGATGATTCAGTTCGGTCGCGAGTACTGCACGGCCCGGAAACCCGCGTGTCTGGACGACCCCGAGGCCTGCCCGCTGGCCGACCGCTGCGACCAGGTCGGCGTCTATCCGGCCACCGGCGAGGTCGTCGACCCGGCGGACGCGCAGTGAGCCGGCCGCCGCCCGGTCGTTTCAGTTCACTGTCCAGACGAGCAAGAACTATTACCCGGTTTCTACATGGTCAGTCATGGCAACTGACGATAGCTATCGGACACGCAGACGGTTCCTGACCGCGGGCGCTTCGCTGGCGGCGGCTGTCGCGCTGTCCGGGTGTACCGGCGGCGGTGGGAGCGAGGACGACGCGGACGACGAGGAGAACGACGAAAACGAGAGCGAAACGACGGCGACCGAGACCGAGACGGAGACGGGACCCGTCCTCGACGACATCTCCGGCGAGTACACGCTGGCGGACGGCGACGGCACCGCCCCCACCGGCGAACTCGCGAAACCGCTGACGTTTCAGGGGACCAGCGGTGAGACGGTCACGCTCCTGCTGAAATCCAGTGCCGTCGACCCGGTACTGGTGCTCGAAGGGCCCGACGACGGGGTCGTCGCCCAGAACGACGACACCCCAAAGAACACGAACAGCCGTATCCAGACGACGCTCGAAGCGAGCGGGGAGTACACCGTCTGGTGTGGCTCGTACTTCGGGAGCACCGGCGAGTTCGAGTTCACGCTCCGGCGCGGCGAGCCGCCGTTTTCCGGAGAGGGGACCGCCGAACCGATTTCCTACGGCGACAGCCGCGACCTGTCGCTCGAAGCGGGCGACGGCACCGACCCCAAGTACTTCGACCTCGCGCGCCCACTGACGTTTCGGGGTAGCAGCGGTGAGACGGTGACGGTCGAGATGGACTCCCCGGCGTTCGTCGCCCATCTCCTCCTGACGGGGCCGGACGGGTCGGTCGTCAGCGAAGACGGCTCAATCTTCGGCGAAAGCGCCATTCAGCAGACGCTCTCCGCGGACGGGCAGTACACAATCTGGGCCGGGTCCAGAGACGGCGATGCGACCGGGGACTTCACCCTCTCGCTCACGGAGGGGGTACAGACCCCGTCGAACCAGTCCTCGTCGAACCAGAGCAGCGGCGACCCGGTGCCGATATCCTACGGCCAGTCGGGGACGTTCACGCTCGAAGGGGGCGACGGCACGGACCCCGACGGCGACCTCTCGAAACCGTTCTCGTTCCAGGGGTCGAGCGGCGACGAGGTCGTTATCACCATGACCTCGGCGGAGTTTGACACCTACCTCCTGCTGGAAGGGCCAAGCGGGGCCGTGGTCGCGCGGAACGACGACATCACCCTCGCCTCGAACACGAACAGCCGGATACGCACTACGCTCGGGGCCAGCGGGGAGTACACCGTCTGGTGTGGCTCGTGGCTCGGGAGCGAGACCGGGACGTTCGACCTGTCGCTCACCCTTCAGTGACGCCCGTACTCACTCGGCGGGCCGGACGGCGAGCCGGCCGCCGCCGACGGTGACGGCGTAGCCGGCGTACTCGAACCTGACCCGAGTCTCGGCTCCCGTTCTCTCGCCGCCGATCACAGCGTCCAGCGCGTCCACGTCGATGCGGTCGTACAGCGGGGGGAGCGAGAGGGGGTCGACGCCGGCGCGCTCGGCGACGAGGACCGGTATCGCGACGCCGAGAGAGAGCGCCGTGTCGTAGCGCGCCACCGTCCGCCCGCTCTCACCGTTGGTACGAACCCTGTCGAACTCACAGCGGCGCCAGCCCGGCGCCGTCTCCACGTATCCGCTCCGTTGTCCCGAGGCCGGTTTCTTGTCCATTGCCACTGTCAAGTCCGGGCAGCCTCATAGTCCGACGGATTGACTATGAAACGCCTTCATCCGCCGTCGGGAGGGCGAGGTGTGACTCGACCAGCGTCCGGTAGCCGCGGCTGAGACGGCGGGCGAACGCCTGTCGCGAGATACCCACCTCGGCCGCCAGTTCCGAGAGGTTCGTCTCCCGGGGGTCCGCGTAGTAGCCGTTCGCGTAGGCGAGCAACAGCGCCTCGCGCTGGGCGTCGGTCACCGCCGTTCGCTGGCTCGGCTGGGTGCCGACGGTCGCGTGGAGGTCCCGAAGCGTCGGCTGGACGCCCGCCCGACGACACCGCTCGTCGAAGTCGGCGACCGCCTGTTGCACGTCGCCGCGAACGTGGACTCGCCACCCTGCCCGCGTCCCCGTCGCCGACAGCAGCGTCGTGTCGCTGTCGACCAGCGCCTCCAGGACGCCGCAGCCGTCGCTGTCGCTGTGGTAGCGAAACAGCGTCCGGTCGTCCACCTGGTCGACCAGTTTCACCCCCGCAGTATCCGTCTGCGATTCGAGAAACGTCGCTATCGATTCGGCCGGGACGTGCTCGACCCAGACGTACTGTCGCATCGCGTCCGCGGTGGGGACGACACGCTCCAGTTCGACGGTCGCGTCGGGGAACTCCTCGCACACCACGCCGAGCGGGAACGCGTCGAGCGGGAGAGTGAACTCGGCGAGCGTTGCCATGTGGTTCTAGTAGCTGTCAGACACGAAAAAGGAATCCCTCGCTCAGCGACGGTGGCCCCACCGCTCGCCGTCGTCGGCGTAGCGGGCGGAGACGACGCGGTTGAACTGCTCGTCGGACAGCGAGATATCGGCCGCGCCGACGTTCTCGTCTAACTGGTCGACGGTGCGGGCGCCGACGATGGGGACACAGGTGATGTCGGGTTGCTCGACGAGCCAACGCAGCGCGACCTGTGGCGGGGTGGCGTCGAGTTCGTCCGCGACGGCTCGGATCTCGTCTAAGACGTGCCAGCCACGCTCGGAGAGATAGAAGTCGTCGAAGCGGTCCGAGAGGTCACCCCGCGCCCCTTCGGGCCCCTCGAACTTCGTCGGGTCGTCGTCGTCCGTCCGCTCGTACTTCCCGGTGAGAAAGCCGCCCGCGAGCGGCGAGTACGGACAGACCGCCATGTCCTGGTCGGCACAGACATCGAGGTAGTCCTTGATGTCGTCTCGATAGCCCGCGTGAAAGAGCGGCTGGGTCACCTCGAACCGTTCGAGCCCTTCCACGTCCGACTTCCAGAGCGCCTTGGTCAGTTGCCAGGCGGCCATCGTCGACGCGCCCAGGTAGTGGACTTTCCCCTCGCGGACGAGGTCGTTCAGAGTTCTGAGGGTCTCGACGATGTCGCTCTCGTCGTCCCAGCGGTGGATGTAGTAGAGGTCGAGATAGTCCGTGTCGAGGCGGTCCAGCGTCCCCTCTATCTGGGCGCGGATGTGCTTGCGCCCCAGGCCGGAGTCGTTCGGGCCGGGTTCGCCCCAGCCGTCGAAGGGGAAGTAGACCTTCGAGGCGATGACGACGTCCTCGCGGTCGCGGTCGTCGAGCCACTCGCCGATGTAGCGCTCGGACTTGCCGTTTGGCGTCCCGTAGACGTTCGCCGTGTCGAAGAAGTTGATACCGCGCTCCCAGGCCGCGTCGAGCAGTTCGTGGGCCTGCTCCTTGTCCGTCTCGACGACGCCGCCGGTCTCCCGGCCGAAGCGCCAGGTCCCGTAACAGAGCTGTGACACCGTCGTCCCGGTGGAGCCGAGTCGTGTGTACTCCATAGCGACGCCCAGACGGCCGACGGTGAAAAGCGCTCGCCTGCCTGCAAGTCGGGCGCGCTCAGCGGCCTCGCCACGCCAGCGCGACGGCGACGCCGACGAGACAGAACGCGACCAGCGACAGGTTCGGTATCGTCAGCCCCACGACCCGGTACTGGACCTGTGCGCAACTGACGGCCCCGATACCACAGGTCGTCTGTGTCACCTGTAGCCACGAGTGATAGGCCGCGATGGCCGCGCCCACGCCCACAAGGGGCAACGCCGTCCACGCGACGGCCGCGCGTCGCTCGACGGCCGCGACGCCAAGCACGACTACCAGCGGATACATCAGGATGCGCTGGTACCAGCAGAGCCGACACGGCACCAGCCCCAGTCCCAGCGACAGGAAGAGGCTCCCCGCCGTGGCGACCAGCGCGACCAGCGTCGCCCCGGCGAGCACCACTCGCACGTCGTGTCCCGACAGGTCCCGTCTGTTCACGCCCGAAAGGGCGTCGGCGGCCGGAAAAAACGTTCCGCTGGCCGCCGTGGCCGGGCGCGGTCTCCGTGCCGCGCAGACGGGGAAGGGCAGGCAGTCAGGAGCATACCGCTCGCCACAGGCGAGCGGTTTCACCGGAATCGCGGTACCGCCGCGATTCCGGCCTTTTTAGCGTAGATTTTTGCAAGCGGGGGTTCCCGCAGCGCCCGAAGGGCGCGAGGAAACCCCCCGCAGTAAAAAGGTACTATATGAAACGGAACGTCTCTAAGTTCTCCGGCGTGAAGGTCCGGAGGTTGTAGTCGTGGTACAGCGACGAGGAGAGGTCCTGTGTGGCCGACTGGTCGCCGTCGACACAGAGCACCTTCTCGGGGCGGGGATGCATCGTCTTGACGAAGTTCTCCAGGCCCTGTCGGTCGGCGTGGCCGGAGAAGCCGTCGATGGTCTCGACGCGCAGGTTCAGCGGGACCGATTCGCCGTCGAGGGTCACCGAGTCGGTGCCGCGCTGGATGCGGTTGCCGAGCGTCCCGCGGGCCTGGTGGTCGACGAACACGAGCGTGTTGTCGGCGTCGGGCGCCAGCGCCCGCAGCCACGTCCGGACCGGGCCGGGCGTACACATGCCGGGCGTCGAGAGGACGACGGCGGCCTCGTCGCGGTCGGCGACCGCGCGGCGCTCGTCGTCGTCGCCGACGGGCGTGAACTGGTCGGCCAGGAACGGGTTCTCGTCGTCGGACTGGAGGCGACGCTCGATGTCGTCGCGGAGGAACTCGGGGTAGCTGGTGTGGACCGCCGTGGCCTCCCAGATTATCTCGTCCATGTAGACGGGTATCTCGGGGACGTCGCCCGAGCGCACGAACTCCTCGATGGCGACTAGGAGCTCCTGTGGCCGGCCGACGGCGTCGGTCGGCACCAGCACCGTGGCGTCGTTCTCGGCGGCGTGTCGCAGCCGTGCTTTGAGCTTTCGCTCGGAGTCGTCCCGGTCGGTCTGGTAGTCCTTGCGACCGCCGTAGGTGGACTCCAGTACGAGTGTCTCCACCCGGGGGAACTCGTTGACGGCGCCGTCGAGCAGGCGGCTGCTGTCGTAGTGGATGTCCCCGGAGAAGGCGACGTTGTACAGCCCGTCACCGATGTGGAAGTGGACGACCGAACTGCCCAGCACGTGGCCGGCGTTGTGCAGCGTCAGCTTCACGTCGGGGGCGATGTCTGTCACGTCGCCGTAGGAAAGCGGGATGCAGTGTTTGACAGCCTCGCGGACCATCTCGGCGCCGTACGGGCGGACCTGTCCGGTCGCCGCCGCCGAGTCGATGTAGTCGAGCGTCAGCAGTCCCAGCAGGTCCCGCGTGGGCTCGGTACAGTAGATGGGGCCGTCGTAGCCGTTCTCGTACAGCAGCGGGACCAGCGCGGCGTGGTCGAGGTGGGCGTGGGTCAGGACGACGGCGTCGAGCGCGGTCGCGCCCGACCCGATGGCTTCGGGCACGTCCAGATACGGTCGCTCGGTCCGCTCGCCGGGTTTGTCGCCACAATCGACGAGGATGCGGGTGTCGGCCGTCGAGATGATGTAGGCCGCCCGGCCGACTTCCTTACAGCCACCCAGCGTGGTGACGCGGACCCACTCCTCGCTGGACATCGGGTCGCGGTGAATCTGGCGGCCGACGCGCTCTAAGATGTCCCGGCGGTCGTCCCGTTCCTGCGTGAGGAACGTCTGGACGTTGGCGACCGTCGGCGAGTCGATGGCCGGCGTCCGCTCCACCTCGGGCGTCCAGCCCGTGGTTTTAGTTATCTCCCGGAGCGTCTCGCCGCGCCGACCGATGACCTGTCCCGGTTGCTTCGCGCGGATGACGACCTCGCCCGTGTCGGCGAGAAACTGGATGTCGCTCACGTCGGCGTCCTCGGGGACGAGGTCGCGTATCTCGTCTTCCGCCGCGTCCGGCGGCGTGAGCACGTCCGGGTCGGGCCGGACGGTGATGCGCTTGCGGAGTTTGGAGGCCAGTCGCCGGACGAGGTCGCCGTCGGTGGCGAACTCCTTCGGGTCGCGGGTGTAGATGACCAGTTCCGGCCCCTCGTAGGTCACGTCGGTGACGGTAATCCCTCTCGGTACCTCTTCGTCTATCGTTTCGCGGACGTTTTCGAGTTGCTTGTCTACCGTGCTCATAGTGTAGAACCGACGGCGGCCTGTTTCGGCCGCCGCCGTGGCGGGTCGGCCCGGGCCGAATCGTTCCAGCGGTGTCCGTCGTGCGTGTCGCCACCGGTACTGCCCGGAAAACCGAACGTGGCAGTAGCTTCCACAGTTGAATTATTAAACTCTTCGCACCGGTCGCGTGGCTGCGCTTCCCGCGTCGGGCCCGCGGGTGGCTGTCGGTTCAGTCGGTGGCCGGTCCGTCGCTGGCGCCGGGTGTGGCGCCAGACCAAAGGCGACGGGCCGCGACTACGGGCCATGCGCGTGACACCTGCGGTCGTCGCCGACGAGTACGAGTGGGTCCGCGGCCGGGCGGACGTGGTGGTCCCGCTGGTCAACGAGACCCGGCGGCATCTGGGCGAGCAGTTCGGCGTCGACGTCTCCGGCATCGACACGGCGGACTACCACGACGCCGTCGACGCCGTCTTCGACGACGGGGACCGCGCGGTCAACGTCGCGGCCCTGGTCGGTCTGTTGCGCGACCTCGACGTCGAGGAGGACTATCCCGGCTTCGTCGTCGACGAACTCCTGGGTCGGGAGCTGGCCGCCATGCTCGCCGGTGACCAGCCGCTGCGCTTGCTCGCCGAGGCGACGTTCCACGTCGCGGACGTGCGAACCCACGGGGACCCATCCGAGGCGGCCGGCGCGGACGACCTCGACGCGGCGCTGGCCGCGGGCGTCCAGACGAGAGTGCCGGGGTGGCCCTGGACCGAGGGCGAGAGCCCCTTCTCGCTCTAGAACTCCAGGGTCGGCGTCGCCAGGAACGCCGTCTCGTACCCCTCGTGGCGGGAGGTCTGTGACGGCGCGACGGTCTCGACGGTGACGGTCGGGTCGCCGGTCGCCTCGACCACGCCGCCGTAGTGGTAGCCGAGGTCGGGGTGGACGGCCGGCGAGAGGCCGTCGTCGAAGGCCGTCTCTCCGCCCACGTCGACGGTGCCGTCGAGGGTCATCATCGGGAGCGGCACCCGGTTGTACGGCGTGCGGACCGACACCGCGAGATATGACTGGCCCGAATCGAGGAAGTCGGTCCCGGAGAGCCAGGTCGCGGCGTACACCTCGTCGCTGCCCTTCTTCGTTCCCAGCAACTCGCCGGGTAGCTCCTCGGGCGCGGGGACCTGCGACGTGGGCATCATCTCCATGTTCGTCAGTCCGACCGCGGCGCGATTGCCCTGTTTGTCCGGGTGCTCGGTGTAGGCAATGTCGTCCCGCGCCGAGCGGGCGAACTCGAAGTTGGTGGTTAGCTCCCCGGCGCTGCCGAACTTGCCCTCGAACGAACCGAGGCGGCGTTCGCTCATTCCCTCGACCCGGACGGTTATCTCGTAGACGCCCTCGCCGTCTAACTGGTAGTTGTCGCCGTAGTGAAAGCCCATGTTCTGGGAGACCATCGGCCAGGGTTGCTTCTCCGCGACCGTCTCGCCGTCGGCTGAAATGGCTATCGAGACGCCGGACTCAACCGGGAGGACCATCGCCGTCTCGGGGTCCCACACGGACGCCATCAGGTGGACGCTGTCGGCGTCCCGAATCGTCACCTGCTCGGTGTCGGTGCCGGTCACCGTCCAGAACCGATGTGGGTAGGAGTAGGTCAGCCCGACCATGTACTCGCCCGCCTGGTTCGTCCCTATCATCTTCATCCCCTCGGAGTGGGTGGGGTAGTAGGTCGCGTCGGGGCGGTTCTCGACCAGCGGGGGCGACCGGGTCGACTGGTTCTCGACGGAGCCACAGCCTGCGAGTACCGACGCGCCGGCGAGGCCGGCGGCAGCGAGGAAGCGACGGCGGTTCATACCGGCGCTAGCGGCCGTCGCTCAAAGACGGTTCTGGTACGGCTGCCGAACGCCACGGCGGCTCCGGAGCCGTCGCTCGGGCGCGGCCGGCTGGAAAGCTCCGAACCAACTGGTCAGGAACAGAACATATCGGTGGCAACCGGTCTGTTTATTGCCACTCGCCCGGGTGACAGTAAACAATGGAACACAGGAGAAACCAGGACGTCTCGATGACTGTCGAAGTGGTCGAGGCGGTGAGTGCGTTCGAGAACCGCGACCCGACAGCCCTGCCGCCGCTCCACGACGTCGTCGACACCGACGCGCTGGACGCGATGTTCGAACCCGGACGGAGTGGGGGCGACCGCGAGTGCCGCGTCGCCTTCGAGTTCAGCGACTCACACGTGACCGTCGAGAACGGCGAGCGCATCGTCGTCCGGACGGACAGGGCGACGTCCGCCACCGGTAACTGACCGAACTGGCAGGCGGTCAGGCCGGGTCGGCCGGGGGGAGCGCCCGCAGGCCCCGCGGTGGCAGGAGGTAGTTCCCCCGGCGCTCGACGCGCATGTACTGGAGGATGCCGTTGTTGACGCGCTGACCGACGGCGGACTCGTCGGCCACGTCGGTGCCGTTCATCATCGACTTCGTCGCCGCGAAGTCGGCGATAGCGCGCTGCAGCGAGAGGAAGTGGAGCCGCGCCTCGCCCCCGTCGGTCGAGTCGAAGTCCCGCCGGAGGATGCGTGGCGAGTCGTTCTCGTCGCGGGCCCGCGCCGTCTTCTGGGCGTGGCCGGCGACGCCCTCCCTGCGGCTTCGCTCGACCACGTCGTCGGCGCAGTCGCCGACCCCGCTGTTCGTGCCGAGATTCTCGCCGACGCCCTCGACTTTCCCCTCGTCTGCGTGGGCCGGACAGAACATCTTCGAGACCCGCTGGTCCCGGGAGTCCTGCTCGTACCACTGCTGGAGTTGCAGGCGGATGCGCGAGAGGTGCTGGGTCGTCCCGCCGGCGAACGGACCGTCTTCGACCGTGACGCGGTCCTCGCTCGCCTGGTTCTCTTTGAACCCCGATTTGAACCCCATGAACAGCGGCGAGTCCTCGGGGACCGGCTCGGAGTCCGGAACCCCGTCGACGTCCTGGTTCTCGGCTGGGAGGCCGGCGCCGACGAAGCCCGTGCGGCGCTCGGCGGCCGAGAAGACGCCCGATAGCGACGCCGCCATCTCGCGGTCGTTGACCGACTTCCGATTGCCCTTGAGCGCCTCCTCGGCGGCCAGCACGACCTGTTCGTGGTCGCTCGCCAGGTGGAGGATGGCGTCGGGCGTGTCGAGTTCGGGGTCCTCGAAGGGGGCAAGCGCCGACGGCGCGGGGAGGTCGACCCCCGCGGGGCCGCTCTCGAACCGCTCGAAGTACGTCGGGCTGTAGCCAAGCGTGAACTGGAGCCCGTCGACTTGCCAGGCGTAGGCCCGCTCTAAGGACTCCAGGGCGTCGGTGACCTGCCGCCGGTCCCCGTCGGTCGGCGTCCCGTCGCGCTCGTAGTCGAGCAGGAGCAGGACGTGGTGGCGTCCCAGCCGGTGGTTCCCGGCGTCGTCCGTGGGCAGTCCCTGGTCCCAGGCGTGCTGTCTCGCCGGGAGGCTCGCGGGCTCGGTCCCCGAGGGGACGTCGGGCGACCCGAACCGGTCGAGGCAGGCGGCGAGTGCGGACGCCCCACCGATGGCGACGGCGCTTTTCGCAAAGTCGCGTCGGGAGATGCCGCGGTCAGTCATCACCCGGGTTAGGGACTCCCCGCACTATTCGTTTCTGGTACGCGCGACGAACGTGGCCGGGAGTTCGCGCCCTCTCAGTCCCGCTCTGGCGGCTCCAGCAGGCTGTCGACCAGCCGCTCGAAGCGGTCGGTCAGCCGCTCGGCCAGGCTCGGCTCCACGGTCCCGAGCAGCGCCACCGTTTCGCCGGGCCGGACCAGGGAGAGCGTGACCCGATTGCCGTCCCGGTCCTTCCGGACGACGCCGCCGGCCACCAGCCCGTCGAGGTGGTACTCGAGCGTGGACCGGGCGACGCCGACCCGGTCGGCGACCGCGTCTGGTCGCGCCTCGTCGGCGTCGTACAGTTCGGCGACGATGTCACGGGCGGTCTCGCGTCTGAGCAGCGCCAGCGCCGTCCGCTCCCACTCGTCGTACCCCGGCGGATAGTAGTGGGTCCGGCCGTTGACCCGCTCCTCGGTGATATCGTCCAGGCGGCCGAGGTGGTACTGCACCTGGCCCGTCGCCAGTTCCAGTCCCCGGGTCAGCGCCCGGAAGTGGATACCCGGCTCTCGCTCGATTCGGCGGCGGATGCGCGCCCGCGTCTCGCTCATCGCCCCACCTCCCGTCGCTCGTCGGTCGCACGGACGTCGTACACCGCGCCCAGCACCAGCAGGACGATGACGGCGTCGGCGCCGTGTTCGAGCGTGTGGTGGGTCGCGGGACTGACGGCGCCGACCATCGCCAGCCAGCCGAGTATCGGCTGGGCGACCAGCGCGGCCAGCGCCAGCGTGACCAGTAGATAGGCGCGCGACCCCCGTCGGCGGTAGGCCGTCACGCCCGCCAGGCAGAGCGCCGCCGTGGTCAGCGCCGAGACCGCGAGCACGACCGCGAAGTCGGCGTGGAACACGCCCCAGTGGCCGCCGACGTGACCCGGCACATTCATGCTCGTTTTAGCGGCCGAACCCACCTGAGTCGTTCGGTTCGTGGGGAGTTTTTTACGGCGCCCCTTCGACCGACAGGTATGGACAGCATCGGGTTCATCTGCGACCCGGACCACCCGCTGTTCCGACCGGTCGCACAGCGGCTGGCCGCGCGGGGGTTCGAGGTGGAGTTTCACCGCCCGACCGACGCGGTCGCCCGCGCGGACGTGGATGCGCTGTCGGCGCTCGTCGGCGGGGAGGTCCACCCGACCGCCCTCGCCGCTCTCCGCTACGCCGACGCGAACGGCGTCCAGACGTGGAACGGGTTCGACGCGACGGTGGCCCTGTCGGCCCGGCTCGTCACGCTGAAGGCGCTCTCGTCGCTGGGCTGTCGCGTCCCGGACGTCCGCTTCGACGGGCCCCGCGACGGGTACGTGCCGGGCCGACGGTACACCTGGGAAGGTCCGCCCGCTCTCGACGCGTCGGCGCCGTTCTACGTCGAGCGGGTCGGTGCGGAGTCGGTCGAGCACCGCTACTACGCGGTCGACGACGGCCGCGAGACGCACATGCGCGCCGTCGAAGTGCGGACCTCGCTCCCCGGCGACGCCCCGCTGCTCGACCCGGCCGACGTGGACGTGTCGATGGCGGCCTCGGTCCGCGAGTTGCTCGACCGACTCGGGGCCCGGGCCGTCGCCGTCGACTTCGCCCGCGGCGAGGACGGGGCGTTCTACGCGGTACGGGCGACGCCGACGCCGACCTTTACGGGTGCGGGGATGGACCGGCGGGTCGCGGACTCCATCGCGTCGCTGACGACTCTCGGCGCGTGACACGTTCCCTTCGGGGAGTTTATGTGCCGCGTGGGCCACCCTCCGATAATGAGCGGCGAGCAGGAACTCGGCATCACAGAGAGCAAGGAGCATTCACCCGGCGAGTGGTACGCCGAGGTCGTCCAGAAGGCCGGCCTCGCGGACTACGCCCCCATGGGCGGCTTTATCGTCACGAAACCGCGCGGCTACGCGGTCTGGGAGCGCATGCAGAACCACCTGGACGGCTGGTTCAAAGACACCGGCGTCCAGAACGCCTACTTCCCGCTGTTCATCCCCGAGAGCTTCCTCGAACGGGAGAAAGACGTCGTCGAGGGGTTCGACCCGGAGGTCGCGTGGGTCACCCACGGCGGCCACGACGAACTCGAAGAGCGCCTCGCAGTGCGGCCCACGAGCGAGTCCATCATCGCGCCCTTCATGGCCGACTGGACGCGCTCGCACCGTGACCTCCCCCTGCGGCTGAACCAGTGGTGTTCGGTCGTCCGGTGGGAGGCCACCGAGACCAAGCCGTTCTTCCGTACCAAGGAGTTCCTCTGGCAGGAGGGTCACACGGCCCACGCCGACCAGGAGGGCGCGTGGGACGAGACGATGACCCGTCTGGAACAGTACAAGCGACTGTACGAGGAGGTCATGGCGATGCCCGTCATGGAGGGGCGCAAGCCGCCCCACGACAAGTTCCCGGGCGCGCACACGACCACGACCGTCGAGGCGCTGATGCCCGACGGCAAGACCGTCCAGGGCGCGACCTCCCACTATCTGGGGACCTCCTTCGCCGAGGCGTTCGACATCACCTACGCCGACGAGGACGAGGAGGACAACGTCGCCCACACGACCTCCTGGGGGCTGTCCTGGCGCGCGATGGGCGCGCTCATCATGACCCACTCCGACGAGCAGGGGCTCGTCCTGCCGCCCGCGCTGGCGCCGACACAGGTCGTCATCGTCCCCATCTGGCAGGAAGATACCAAAGACGAGGTTCAGGAGTACGCCGCCGACCTCGCCGTCGACCTGGAAGACGCGGGCGTCCGCGTCGAACTCGACGACCGCGACCACCGCAACCCCGGCTTCAAGTACAACGAACACGAGCTAGAGGGCGTCCCGCTGCGCGTGGAGGTCGGCCCCCACGAGGTCGAGGACGGCGAGGCGACGCTCGTGCACCGCCCCGACGGCGAGAGCGAGACCGTCGACCGCGAGGATATCGGCGAGACCGTCTCGGACCACCTCGACACCGTCCACGCCAAACTGTACGCAAGCGCCGAGGCGACGCTGGAAGGCGAGATTCGCGAAGCGGAGAGCCGCGAGGAGATACTGGGCACCATCGGCCAGCACGGCGGCTACGTCAAGTGTGGCTGGTGTGGCGACGAGGACTGCGAGGAGCCAATCAAGGAGGCCATCGCCGCCGAAATCGTGATGGTCCCGCTTTCCCGCGACGAGGACCCGGTCCACGAGGAGTGTGCTATCTGCGGTGAGGCGGCCGAGGAGACGGCGTACTTCGCGAAGAGCTACTGAGTGTCCGGCGGCTCCGCCGTCGTTCCGAACCCGCGAGTAGACGGCGGGGTTGGACTCGCCGCTGGCCGGCGGCGACCCCTACGACTGGAGGTCGTCCCACGCGGCGTCGAGTATCGCGGTGACTCCCTCGTCGTCGAAGGGGTTCTCTTCGCGGGCCGCCGGGCCGGGGGGCTCGTCGGTCCCACGTGTGGACGGTATGCGTCGCTTTGACATGACTGGCGCTTCTGCTACACTGTTACGTTACCTAAGGCTTCGCATGTCACGGGGCGTCCGAAAGAACTCGGGAAGGATAGAATGGGGCCGAGGGAGCGTGTGACTTTCTCCATGCCCCCATGGACGACTCTCTTTTCACCACATATAAATCGGCGTCAGACTCGGGGCTGACAACCGGCAGACGGCGGCCGCTTTTCCAGTCTCAGTGACATGGGTACCGGCGGCTCGGGCCGCCGCATGGCGACGTCCCGACGCCAACTCACCTGCCCGCGGTGGCGATACTGGTGCCGGTTATCTCGAAGGCGGCCCCGCCGGTCGCGCTGGTGGTGACGTGGATGTCCCACTCGTGTTCGGTGACGATGTCCCGGACGATAGCCAGTCCGAACCCGTTCCCGGCGTCGCTGTCGCTCTCGCCGTAGTCGAACACGCTGGCCCGGTTCTCTGCCGGAATCCCGGGCCCGTCGTCGGCGACGTAGAACCCCGCGGGCTCGACCCCCTCGACCCTTCGCGTGCTCGTCTGGACCGCCTCCACCGGACCGATACTGACAGCCGGGGTGCCCTCCGTGTGCTCGACGGCGTTTCTGAAGAGGTTCTCGAACAGTTGCTGGAGCCGACTCGCGTTGGCCGTGATGCGGTGTTCGAAGGCGATATCCAGCGTGGCGTCGCCGGTCTCGACGCTGTCCCACGCGTCGGCCGCTATCTGTTCGACGGAGACGGCCGTGGTGCCGCCCTCGACCGACCCGGTCCGCGCGAGCGAGAGGAGGTTCGCGATGATGTCCTCGATGCGTCGGTGGGCGTCGTCGATAGCGTCGAGATGGTCGCTCTCGTACTCGTCGCCCACGACCTCCAGCCGACCGATTGCGATGCTCAGCGGGTTCCTGAGGTCGTGAGCGACGAGCGAGGCGAACTCCTCGAGTCGGTCGTTTTTCGCCTCCAGGGCCGCCGTCGCGCGACGACGTTCGGCCATGTCGCGGGCCACGGCGACGGCCAGTTCGCGGGCTTCGGCCCCGGTCGGAATCGGTGTGACCGACAGCTCACAGGGGACCGACTCCCCCGCTGTCGGTCGCACGTTCACGTCGACGGTGACGCCGTCTTGCTCGCCGTCGGGGGACTGTTCCTCGAGATGGTCGACGGCGTTCAGGGCGACGAACTCGCCGAACGAGCGCCCGACGAGCGCCGATTCGCGCTCGCCCAGCAGTTCACACGCCGCCCGGTTACACGCCACCAGCCTGTTGTCGCCGTCGAGGAGATACATCGGGTCGCCGGCGTGGTCGGCCAGCATCGACTGGCGCCGTCGGCGGACCGTCGATATCGCGTCCCCGACGGCCGTCCTGAGGTCTGCTGGCGCGTCTGCGGCGAGGTTCACGTAGCCGTCGACCCCCAGTCTGAGCGCCCGCTCCGCGAGGCCCGGGACGGTCTCGGCCACGACGACCACCACCGGGCGCGGCGGCGTCATCGACTTCGCCGCCCGAACGCGCTCCTCCCACGTCCCGGTGGCCGTCGCCGGGGTGAGGACGACGCAGTCGGCGTCGCTGTACGCGGTTCGCTCCCCGGTAGCGTCCAGCCCGTCCGGCCCGACCGTCCGAACCCGGATAGCCGCCATCTCCGCCAGTATCTCGGCCGCCGTACTGGGCGCCTCGCGTCGCTGTTCGACGAGCACCGTCCCACGTCCCAGCTCCCGACCCATGCAAAACTGCATGATAAATAAGGCCATAAATCCATCGCCGCTCTCATCGCCAGATAGCGCCGGACTCATCCCGGTGTTCTATACCGGGGTCCGCCGGCCGCTCCCGCCGCGGTGCCGACAGCAACACCTTTATTGACGCCTGTATGTGAGGATTGTCCATGGACGATATATTTGTCGGAAGCTTGATGACTTCGCCCGTCACGACCGTCCCTGCCGACACGCCGGCGAAGGACGCGGCCGAACTGATGCTCGAAGCGGGAATCAGTTCCGTCGTCGTCGTGGACGACAACGACCGGCTGGTGGGTATCCTCACTTCGACCGACTTCGTCGCCATCGCGGCGGCCGAGGACTCCGCCGCGGCGTTCTCGGTGGCCGACCACATGACCACCGACGTGGTGACCACCACGGCGGGGGCGTCCATCGAGGCCGTCGCGAACCTGCTCATCGAACACGGCATCCACCACGTCCCCGTCGTCGACGACGCGGCGGGCGTCGTCGGCATGGTGACGACGACGGACCTGACGGCGTATCTCGCGGGGGGCGTGGACTCCGAGTCCACCCGCGCGTGGACCTGACCCCATCCGTGTCGCCGGCAAATGTGACGCCGACCGACGCCACGCGGTGACCGCCAGCGGTCCCGTCAACCGCCGTACAGCGCGGTAAATAGTGTACAATATATATGCCCTAATGGGGGGATTAGGAACACTAGTGCATTGATGAACATCCTCTTATGGGAGTCGCCTCTAGACGTGCGCACACATGGTTGAGCGACACATCAGTGACCAGTCTGTGGGCGAGGCCGGGCTCGCAGACCCGACTGACGAACGGTCGAACTGCGGCGTCGGGGTCGTAATGGACCTCGACGGCGAGCGCGCCCACGGCACCGTCGCCGACGGGCTCGAACTGCTGGAGAACCTCGAACACCGCGGGACGACGGGCGCCGAGAAGGGCACCGGCGACGGCGCGGGTATCATGCTCCAGATTCCACACGAGTTCTTCGCCGAGGAAATCGACGCTGACCTCCCCGAGCCGGGCGCATATGCGGTCGGCACCCTCTTTCTGCCGAACGACGCGGAGGCCGCGGCGGACCTGAAAGCGCTCGTCGAGACGGAACTGGCCGGCGAAGGACTGGACGTGCGCGGCTGGCGCGACGTGCCCACGGACAACGCCGACCTGGGCGCGACGGCGCTGGAATCCGAGCCGGAAATCGCCCAGTTCGTCGTCGTCGCCGAGGACGGCGCGACCGGCGAGGACCTGGACAACCAGCTCTACGTCGGCCGCCGGACCCTCGAAAACACCGTGGCTCGGGAGCAGCCGCCGGGCCACGACCGCTTCTACGTCGTCTCGCTGGCCTCCGACGTCGTCGTCTACAAGGGGCTGCTGAAGGCCGAACAGCTCCCCGACTACTACCCCGACCTCTCCGACGAGCGGTTCACCTCGACGTTCGCGATGGTCCACGCGCGGTTCTCGACGAACACGCTGGGCGCGTGGCACCTCGCCCACCCGTACCGGCGCATCATCCACAACGGCGAGTTCAACACCATCCAGGGCAACATCAACTGGATGCGCGCCCGCGAGACCGACATCGCGAGCGAGCGCTTCGGCGACGACATAGAGCGCATCAAACCCATCATCGACGACCCCAGCCAGTCCGACACCGCGAGCGTCGACAACGCGCTGGAACTCCTGCTCCAGGGCGGCCGTGACCTCCCCCACGCCCTGCGGATGCTCATCCCCGAGGCGTGGCGCGGCGAGATGAACAACGTCGCCGGCGACCGCCGGGACTTCTATGACTACCACGCCTCGCTGGTCGAACCGTGGGACGGCCCCGCCCTCGTGGCGGCGACCGACGGCGAGCGCATCGGCGCCGTGCTGGACCGCAACGGGCTGCGCCCGTGCCGGTACGACATCCTCGAAGACAACACGCTCGTGATGTCCTCCGAGGCGGGCGCGCTGGAGAGCGACCCCAGCGACATCGCCGAACGCGGACGCCTCCAGCCGGGTCAGTGTTTCCTCGCCGACCCCGAGGAGGGCCGCGTCATCCCCGACGCGGAGGTGTTCGAGTCCATCGCCGACGACAGGTACGGCGAGTGGGTCACGGAGGAACAGGTCGGCATCGACGACGTGGCCGCCCGCGAGGACAACACCCCGCGCCAGAGCGCCGACGGGCTGCGAAGCCAGCAGGCGATGTACGGCTACACCTACGACGAGGTCGACCACCTCATAGAGCCCATGGCCGAGAAGGGGAAAGACCCCGTCGGCTCCATGGGCGACGACACGCCGCTGTCGGTGCTGTCGCAGTTCAACCGGCCGCTCTTTACCTACTTCAAGCAGCTGTTCGCACAGGTCACCAACCCGCCGCTCGACTACATCCGCGAGGAACTGGTTACGTCGCTGGAGTCACGGCTGGGCCACCAGCGCAACCTCCTCGACGAGAGCCAGGCCCACGCCCGCCAGTTGGTGCTCGACTCCCCCATCCTCACCGACGAGGAGACCGAGGGCATCAAGAACCTCGACGAGAACGGCATGTCGACCACCGTCGTCGACATCACCTACGAGCGCGGGACGGACCTGCGCCAGGCCGTCGAGGACGTGCGCAGCGAGGCCGACGCCGCGGCCAAGGAGCACGACATCATCGTGCTCTCGGACCGCAACGCGGGCGAGGACCGCGTCCCGATTCCCTCGCTGCTCGCGGTCGGTGGCATCCACCACCACCTCGTGCGCAACGGGCTGCGCAACCACGTCGGGCTCGTGCTCGAATCCGGCGACCCGCGTGCGGTGCATCACTTCGCGACGCTCATCGGCTACGGCGCCGGCGCGGTCAACCCCTACCTCTCCTACCAGACTATCGAGGACCTCGTCGCCGGCCCCGACGGCGCTGACCTCTCTGACGCCATCGACGCCTACATCACGGCCGTCGAGGACGGCCTGCTGAAGACGATGGCCAAGATGGGCATCTCCACCGTGGAGTCCTACCAGGGCGCCCAGATTTTCGAGGCCGTGGGCCTCTCGTCGGACTTCATCGCGGAGTACTTCGAGGGGACGACCTGCCGGACCGAGGGTATCGGCCTCGACGAGATAGAGGAGGACCTCCTCCAGCGCCACGACGTGGCCTGGAGCGAGGCGGAACCGGACATGCCCCGCCAGGGCGAGTACGAGTTCCGCTCGAACGGTATCCACCACCAGTGGAACCCCAGTACGGTCGGCAAGATACAGCAGGCCGTGCGGATGGGCGACTACTCCACCTACAAGGAGTTCGCCGAACTCATCAACGACCAGAACGAGCAGCTCCAGACCCTCCGGGGTTTGCTGGAGTTCGACTCGGACCGCGACCCCGTCGACATCGAAGACGTCGAGCCCGTCGAGGAGATAGTCAAGCGCTTCGAGACGGCCGCGATGTCGCTGGGCTCGCTCTCGCCGGAGATGCACGAGAACAACGCCATCGCGATGAACCGGCTGGGCGCCAACGCCAACACCGGCGAGGGCGGCGAGCCGCCCGAGCGCTTTGGCACCGAGAAGGAGTGCAAGACCAAGCAAGTGGCGTCGGGTCGCTTCGGCGTTACCTCCGAGTACCTCTCTGAGGCCGAGGAGATTCAGATAAAGATGGCCCAGGGGTCGAAACCCGGTGAGGGCGGCCACCTGCCCGGCAAGAAGGTCAACGAGATGATAGCACACGTCCGCTACGCGACCCCCGGCGTGGGGCTCATCTCGCCGCCGCCGCTGCACGACATCTACTCCATCGAGGACCTGAAACAGCTCATTCACGACCTCAAAGCGGCCAACCCCGAGGCCGACATCAACGTCAAGCTGGTCGCCGAGGACGGCATCGGCACCGTCGCCGCGGGCGTCGCCAAGGCCAACGCCGACGTGGTCCACATCTCGGGTCACGACGGCGGGACCGGCGCGTCGCCCAAGACCTCCATCAAGAACGCCGGGCTCCCCTGGGAGCTGGGCGTGGCGGAGGCTAACCAGATGCTCCGGGCCACGGGCCTGCGCTCGCGCATCGAGATTCACTCCGACGGCGGGATGAAGACCGGCCGCGACGTGGCCGTCGCCGCCCTGCTGGGCTCCGAGGGGTACGCCTTCGGGACCGCCTCGATGGTCACCTCGGGCTGTGTGATGGCCCGCCAGTGCCACGAGAACACCTGTCCGGTCGGCGTCGCCACGCAAAACGAGAACCTCCGCAGCCGCTTCCCCGGCGAGCCCCAGCACGTCATCAACTACATGACGTTCGTCGCCCAGGAGCTGCGCGAGATTATGGCCGACCTGGGCTTCGAGACCGTCGACGAGATGATAGGCCGGGCCAGCGTCCTCTCCCAGCGCGACGACGTCACCCAGCCCAAAGCCGAGAAGCTCGACCTCTCGTCGGTCATCGCCGAACCCGCGGGCGAGGACGGCCGCTACAAGCAGCGCGAGCAGGACCACGACGTCGACGAGCAACTCGACTGGGAGCTCATCGACGCCGCCGAGGCCGCCATCGAGAACGGCGACCCCGTCGCCATCGACACGGAGATCAACAACGTCCACCGCGCGGTCGGCGCGACGCTGTCGAACCGCATCTGCCGGGAACACGGCGGCGCTGGGCTGCCCGACGACACCATCCGCGTCGACCTCGACGGCACCGCCGGCCAGTCCTTCGGCGCCTTCCTCGCACAGGGCGTGACGATGGAGCTGACCGGCACCGCCAACGACTACGTCGGCAAGGGGCTCTCGGGCGGGAAGCTCATCGTCAACACGCCCGAATCCGCCAACTACGAGGCCGACGAGAACATCGTCATCGGCAACGTCGCGCTGTACGGCGCGACCCAGGGCGAGGCCTACGTCAACGGCCAGGCCGGCGAGCGCTTCGCCGTGCGCAACTCCGGCGTCAAGGGCGTCGTCGAGGGCGTCGGCGACCACGGCTGTGAGTACATGACCGGCGGCGCCATCGTCGTCCTCGGTGACACGGGCAAGAACTTCGCGGCCGGGATGTCCGGCGGCGTCGCCTACGTCTACGACCCAGAGGGCACCTTCGCCGAGCAGGCCAACACCGGGATGGTCTCCATCCGCGACAGCCTCGAAGCCAAGGACCGCGGGATGATAACCCGCCTCGTCGAGAACCACGCGGCCTACACCGGCTCCGAGAAGGCGGCCGAACTCCTCGAGGAGTGGGACGAGGAACTGTCGAACTTCACGATGGTGATGCCCGACGCCTACGCCGAGGTCATCAGCGACCGCGAACGGGACGACGTGCGCAACGAACCGCCCGCGGCGGCCACGCCGACGGCCGACGCCACCGAGGCGGACTTCGCGGCTTCCTCGGACGACTAGTCGGCGCCGGCGGAGCGGTTTTTTTGAACTGTAGCGACCTAGAGAGACATCTGAAGACTCCTGTCCCGCAGGCGCTCCGAACTCCGATTCGGAGAGTGTCTCCTAGCCCTCCAGGTCGTAGAGCCGCCGGAACACCGTCGGCGGGAACGACGGTTCCAGCCGACTCGGCGGGCGGCCCTGGTCGCCGTCGTCGGCGGTCTGCATCCGGTCGACGACGCCGACGGCGGCGAGTTCGTACAGATACCGCTTGATGGTGCCGGCCGCCAGGTCCGTCTCGTCGGCGATGGCGGCCGTCGCCACGGTGACGGTCTCGCGGTCGGCCGGGTCGAGGTCGAGCAGGGCCCGCAGGACGGTCTGTTTGTTCGCCGGGAGCGCGAACACCCGGCCGAGCGCGACGCAGTCGGCGGGGACCTCGTCGAAGCCGGCGTCGACGTCGGCGTCGGTGATGGTGGCGTGGCCGGCCCGGGCCGCCCGGTCGGCGGCGACGAACAGCGCCGCGAGCGCGTCGTGGGCGTCGCCGTCGGCCCACGCCGCGATGGTGGCGGCCGCGTCGTCGTCCAGCGCGGCGTGGTTGAGCGCGTCGGCCGCCCGGCGCAAGAGCACGTCGACCAGGACGTGGTGTCGGTACGGACCGACGCGAATCGCCTCGGCCGTGTAGTCGGTCAGCACCGTCTCGTCGGGCTCGGTCCGGCCGACGGCGAGCCAACTGACGCTGCTTGGCAGGGCCGAGAACCGCTCGACGAGCGTCTCGGCGGCCGCGCTCCCCGACTCGCCGACGTGGTCGACGGCCAGCAGGAGCCCGGCACCGCTCGCGTCGAGTCGCCGGTGCAGCCGCGTCCGGAGCGTGTCGGTGCTGATGCCGTGGCGGGGCACCGGCTCGTCGGTGATGGCGTCGACCACCGTGTGATAGAAGCCGAACTCGCTCGTGTGGCGTCTCGTGTCCACGTAGACGAACCGCAACTCCCGCGTGGGCTCGACGCGAGTCGTCGTGTAGATGGCCGTGCCGGGATTGACTGTCTGGTGGTCGAGACGGGCGAAAAGCGCCGTCACCACGGCCGACTTGCCGGCGCCTTTCGGGCCGTAGAGGTAGCCGTGTGGCGGCAACCGGCTGTCGAACACCGGGTCCAGGTGGTCGAGCAACTGTTCGAGGAGCCGGCCCCTGTCGGTCGGCTCCTCGACGTGTGTCGCCGGCGACAGCGGCTCGTACCCCGCGACCAGTCGCGACTCCTCGTCCGGTCGCTGGCGCCGCCGTATCATCGCTTCGATGTCCATTGTACCCGTCGGAGACGCCGAGAGGGTTAGACCGGCACCGGCACCCAGCCGCTGTTCGGGAAGACGCCGATAATCGCCAGGACGGCGATGGTGAACGTCGTCAGGACGATAGACGCCGCCGGCGGGTCCCAGTGCGTGTCGCTGTGGGCGTAGAAGATACGCTGGTGTGCCTCTCCGGCCAGCGCGCCGTAGATGCCAAAGAGGGTGCCCGCGACCAGCGCCAGCAGGGCGTCACCGCCGGTGCCCAGTATCAGCGCCACCGTGGCCGACGGGAGCGTGATGTGGTGGGTCACGGGAATCTTCTCGACGCCGCAGTTCAGGAACACCAGGGAGGCCGCGCTGATGCCAAAGCCGAGGAAGAAGCTCTCGGTCACCAGGCCGATGTACGACCCCAGGATACCGACGGCGAGGCCCAGCACGAGGACGCCGGACCACTTGTACTGGTGGGGGAGCCACGGCTCGACGGCCAGCCGGTTCTTCTCGACGCCGCCGTCGGCCGCGACGTCGCTGCCGGTCGTCGACGTCCGCATGTCACCGCGGGCGAACGGCGTCATGTCGAAGAGGCCGTCGCCGCGGGCCTCGCCCACCAGCGGGAAGCCGAAGGCGAGTCGGTGCGCCACCGCGGAGAGCGTGACGCCCATCGCGATGGGGTCCCAGGGGAGCAGGAGGCCGCCGGAAATCTGGCGGATGAACATCCCGAGGACGCCGAAGACGCCCCCGACGAGTAGGATGTCCGGCTCCGTGCCGAAGGCATAGAGGATGTTCTTGCCCTCGTGGTAGTCGAACCCGGTGTCCATCTTCCCTTGTTTCGCGGCGTAAGCCGTCGCTGCGGCCCCGCCGGCGAAGGCGATGTGGGGCCCGAAGACGGGACCGAAGGCCACCAGCGCGGTGACGTTCGGGGCCACGTCGCCGGTCGGAATCCCGGCGACGGCGCTGAGTTGTGCGGTCAGGATGTTGATGGCCTCCCCGGCGATGACCATGAAGCCGGTGAAGATGAACGCGGGCAGGGCCCCGAGTGCGGCGCCGAACATGCCGCCCGCGAACGAGGCGATGAGCAAGACGAGAAACTCTGTGATACTGATGCCGAGTACCGGCACCTGGAGGACGGTCCCTACCATCGTCGGTCACCTCCCGGCGCCGCCCGGCCCGCCGGCCGACGGGTCGACATCGATTGGTGTCGCGGCTGTGGTCGCCCCCTGCTCCCGCCCCCGTCGCCGGGGTCGGGATGGTCAGATAGTGATTCACGAGCGGTCGGTCGCGTGTGTTTGCCAGCCATGAGTTCGGTCAGGTGGTACGACCGGCTGTACGCCTGTTCCGCCCCGACCACGCGACTGCGTGCGGTCGGTTCGGCAATTCGGTACGACCGGCCGTACGAGCGGTCGTTTATCGATACTGCCGTTGCGTCAGTACCTAGCACGATTAAATCATATAAAACTTATCAGCAGAAGTGAATTTCATGCTTACCGATAAGTAGCGGCGCGCGCTCGGCCGAGGACAAACCGTTTTCCCATCACGGCGAGGAGAGGGGAGTATGTTCGACAAATCGACGTGGATACGGCTCCCGCGCAACGTCGTGGTGGGCCACGGCGTCCTCTCGGAGACACTGGACGCCGTCGAGGAGCTCCACCTCACCGGGCGGCCGCTGGTGGTCTCCAGCCCGACACCGTACGAGGTGGCCGGCACGCGCGTCATCGACCAGTTCGCCGACGCGGGCTACGACCCCGACGACATCATCGTCGACGAGGCCAGCTTCGACGCCGTCCAGTCGGTCATCTCCCACGCCGAGGACGTCGACGCCGGCTTCCTGCTGGGCGTCGGCGGCGGGAAGGCCATCGACATCACGAAGATGGCCGCCGACCACCTCGGCAAGGGGTTCGTCTCCGTCCCGACGGCGGCCAGCCACGACGGCATCGTCTCGGGGCGTGGCTCCGTCCCGGAGAAGGACACCCGCCACAGCGTCGCCGCCGAACCGCCGCTGGCGGTGGTCGCGGACACGGAGATTCTCGCACAGGCCCCCTGGCGCCTGACGACCGCGGGCTGTGCCGACATCATCTCGAACTACACCGCCGTCAGGGACTGGGAGCTGGCCCACCGGCTGAAGAACGTCCCCTACAGCGAGTACGCCGGCGCGCTCTCACAGATGACCGCCGAGATGCTCGTCGAGAACGCCGACTCCATCAAGCGCAACCTCGAAGAGTCGTCCTGGATTGTCGTCAAAGCGCTCGTCTCCTCCGGCGTGGCGATGTCTATCGCGGGTTCGTCCCGCCCCGCAAGCGGCGCGGAACATCTCTTCTCTCACCAACTCGACCGCATCGCGCCCGGCGCGGCGCTGCACGGCCACCAGGTCGGCGTCGGCGCCATCATGACCGAGTACCTCCACAGCGGCCCGCAGGGGCGCTGGCGCGACGTGCGCGACGCGCTCGCGGCCATCGGCGCGCCCACGACGGCGGCGGAGCTCGACATCGACCGCGACACCGTCATCGAGGCGCTGACGACGGCCCACGAGATACGGGACCGCTACACCATCCTGGGCGACGGGATGAGCGAAGAGGCGGCCGTCGAGGCGGCGACGGTCACCGGCGTCGTATAGCGAGGTAGTGAGCGGAGCGAACTACCTCGAAAGTGACGCGGGGAACGAAGTGACCCGCGGAGCAGTAGCGGGGTCGCGCAGCGACCCCGAAGGCGAGTGAAACGAGCCGGAGAGCAGTAGCGAGGTCGACCGGAGGGAGGCCTCGAAGCGAGGCGGTGACCGAAGGGAACCGCAGAGCAGTAGCGCGGGGTCCCGGTGCCCTCGGTCAGACGAGTTCGCTGACGGCGTCGGGTTCGGCGTCCCAGCGCACCGACTCCCCGCTTTGCTCGGCGGCGTCGACCACGTCGGCGGTGAACACGACGCTCAGCCGGTACACCGTGCCCGCGGACTCGTCGTCCCCGTTGCGGATGCCGTGGATGTTGGCGCTGACGGCGTCGGTGACGGTGCAGTCGACGCCCGCCGCCTCCCTGACGATGCGCTTGACCGCCTCCGAGAGCCGCTCGTCGGGTTCGGTCTGGCCCCGCGGCACTAGCCACTCCCCGTTGCCCTCCCGCAGCAACACCGCCCCGTCGTCGTCCCGGACCACGCAACGCACGTCGAGTTGCCCGTCACGGGACCGTTCGAGGCTCCGCTGGTATCGCTCCTCGCTCACCTCGAACGTCGTCTGCGTGACCTCCGGCGGGCCAAACTCCTCCTCCAGTCGCGTCAACCGCTCCTCGACACGCGACCGGGAGCGGCTGGCTACGTCCATGCCATCTGGTTACCGGCTACTGATATAAAAGCAGCCACTCGTTTTCAGCGTCTGAAACCGCTTCTGGCGGCCGGTAGCGCCCCTCTCGCGAGAAAGTGGACAGCGAGCTTACACGTGCTCGTCGAGGAAGTCGACGACGCGGGTGTAGGCGTCGATTCTGTTCTCGCGCTTGCTGATGCCGTGACCCTCGTCGTCGAAGATTGTCATCTCGACGGGGACGCCGTGGGACTCGACCTCCGCGGCTATCTGCTCGGCCTCGCCGACCGGGACCCGCGGGTCGTTCGCGCCGTGGAGGACAAAGAGCGGCGCCGCGATGCGGTCGGCGCTGTGTATCGGTGAGATGGATTCGAGGAACTCGCGGTCCTCGGCCAGCGAGCCGTACTCGGCCTCCCGTAGCTCGCGACGCCACTCGCCGGTGTTCTCCAGGAACGTGACGAAGTTGGCGATGCCGACCACGTCGACGCCGGCGGCCCAGAGGTCCGGGTACTCCGTCAGCGCCGCGAGCACCATGAACCCGCCGTAGGAGCCCCCCATCGCGACGACGCGGTCGGGGTCTACCGCCGGGTGGTCGTGTAGCCAGTCGACGCCCGCTCGCAGGTCTTTCACCGAGTCCATCCGCTTCTCGACGTCGTCCAGGTGCGTGTACGCCTTCCCGTAGCCGGTCGAACCGCGGACGTTCGGCTCCAGCACGGCGTACCCTCGCGAGAGGAAGTACTGCGTGAGCCCGGCGAAGGAGGGCCGGCGCTGGCTCTCTGGCCCGCCGTGGATGTCGACGATAACCGGCGTGTCACCGTCCCCGTCCGCGCCCGGCGGCAGCGAGAAGAGGGCGGGAATCTCGCGGCCGTCGAAGCTGGCAAAGCGGACGACCTCGGGCTCGACGAACGTCTCCCGCGGAATGCCCGCCGTCGCGGCGTGGGTCCACTGTTCGGCCTCGCCCGTCGCGGTCTCGACGACGAAGACGTTCGTGTTGACGGTGCGCCCGGTGACGCTGACCGCGAAGCGGTCGGCCTCGGGCCCCCAGGTGACGCCGCCGGCGAGTCCGCCGGGGAGGTCCGGCGTCGGGAACTCGTCGATGTCCGTCGGGCCGTCAAAGGCGCCGACCGTTATCTCGTTGTACCCCTCGACGTTCCGGGAGTACGCCAGCCGTCCGCTGTCCTGGTCGATTGCCACGCCGTCGATGTTCCACTCGCCGCCGTCGCGGACAGTCTCGATAGCGCCGTCGAGTGAGAGCCGGGCGAGTTCCAGCGTGTCGCTGTCGGTGTCGGTCACCAGATACAGCGCGTCGCCGTCCGGCCCCCACGAGACGCTCGAATACCGTACGTCGCCGTCGTGTGGGGTCAGGTGTGTCCGCTCGCCCGACTCGATGTCGAGGACGTAGACGTCCTGGTCGAAACTGGAGTGGGCCTCGCCGATGGCCAGCTTGTCGCCATCGGGCGAGAAGCCGCTGACGGTGAACCAGCCGTCGCCCTCGTAGACCAACTCGGCGTCGTCGCCGGTCCCGTCGCGGGGCTGGACGTACACGTCGAAGACCGCCTCGTCACGGCGGTTCGACGCGAAGGCGAAGCGGTCACCCTCCGGCCCCCAGCCGCCCCAGCGGTGTTTCGCGTCGGGCATCGCCGTCAGTTCGGTGATGTGGCCGTCGTCGTCCAGCCGGTACAGTTGGGTGCGCTCGTTGCCGCCCTCGTCCATCCCGAAGACGAGTTCGGGCCGCGTCGGCGAGTAGGAGACGAATCCCACCGGCTCGTCGTAGAAGGTCCGCTGCTCGGGCCACGCGCCGGGTTCGTCGAGCGTCCACACCTGGCCGACGCCGGTCGTGTTCAGCAGGAAGGCCAGCCGGCCGTCGGGACCGACGGACGCGCCGTAGGCGCTCCGGACGTTGAGATACCGTTCGAGGTCGTACACGCTCGCTAGGAGCGCTCGCGGGGGCTAAACGTTTTGCTGGCGACGCGGTTGCGGCGGTCTGTTGCACTTTCGGCAATTGCTGCGGGTGGCCCGCTGGATAGAGCGGATGGATTCACCGCCGCGTCAACTCGTCCGTCTCCTGGATATCGAACGACAGACTCGCCACACCGTCTCCAGCGGGGATGTAGTGAACGTGGTCCTGGTCCGTCAGCACGGCGTTATCTTCGTAGGCGGCGTAGCGAACCAGGTATCGTCCGGGTTCGATGTCTGCCTGGCTCGTCGCCTGCCCGTCCGGTTCGATATCGAGGGTCGTGCTGTACGCTCTGGCTGCCCCCTCTGTATCATCGTCGCCGAAGAACTCACACTCGACGGTGTAGGGGGCATCTGCTTGATTGAACACGGTCAGGCTGACGCCGCCGTCCCCGGACTGGGATTCCCCGCACCCAGCCAATCCAATAGAAAAGCCAACTGCTGTGGCCATCGCTTGCCGCCGGTTCATACAGACACGTGCAGAACAGTATGTAAGTAACTTGTCCGCGAGGTGGCAGGTGACCCGCCACCCGATACGCGCTGTGCAGGTCGCACGGTCCCGCGGAACCATCCGCGATTCCGGATTTCGACAGCGCTGTTGCAGGGACCAGTCTCGGGGCTTGGGGCTGATTTTGCGCCCGATCGGGCGACGGCTGGCAATCACTCCCACTTCCGAGTTGCCGCGAGGGGGTGGGTTTTTGAGCGGCCCCGTTCTCCGTTCCGGTATGCGCGTCGCGGTCGTCGTGATGGAGACCAGCCACCACCGGGACACCGAGGGACGGCGCCATCTCGACCGGCTCGCCGAGACGCTCGTTGAGGCGGGCCACGAGGTGTCAGTCTTCTGTGCGCAGTGGTGGGGCGGGACGGCGACGCAGTTCGAACCCGAGGAGGTCACCTACCGCGCGGTCACCGTCGAGCCCACGGAGGCCTCCTTCTGTACGCGGCTGCCGGCGCTGCTGGCGAAGTACCGCCCCGACGTGGTCCACGCGTACCCGACGCCGTCGTCGGTGTTGCGGGCGGCCAGCGCCGGCGCGAAACTCGCCCGGGCGCCGCTAGTCGTCGAGTGGTACGGCGACCACGAGGCGCCGGTGTCGGACGGCGCGTTGCGGGCGCCCGACCAGTTCGTCACGCCGTCGGAACTCGTCCAGACGCGCCTCTGGGAGGCCGGGGCCGACAGCGACCTGACGACGGTCATCCCCGAGAGCATCGACATGGACCTCGTGCGCGATGTCGAACCGGCCCGAGAGGTCGACGTGGTGTACGCCCATCCGCTGGACGAGAGCGCCAACGTCGAGTCGCTGTTCCTGGGGCTGGCCGAACTCCGACAGAAGGGGTGGTCGGCGACCATCGTCGGGGAGGGCCCCGAACGCGGGACCTACGAGCGGGAGGCCGCCGACCTCCGCATCGACGACCGGGTGGACTTCGTGGGGTCGTGTGACCGCGAGCGGCGGCTGGCCATCTACAAGGGCGCACAGGTGTTCGTCCAGACCGCGTGGCGCGAGCAGTTCGCGACGGAACTGCTGTGGGCGCTGGCCTGTGGCTGCATCGCCGTCGTCGAGTACCAGGCCGAGTCAAGCGCCCACGAACTGGTCGAACACCGCGACCGGGCGTTTCGCGTGACGACGCCCCAAGAGATTGCCGACGCTATCGTCGAGTCCGCGGGGATGGCCCACCGGACCGTCGACGAATCGCTGGCCGAGTACGACCACCGCGCCGTCGTCGGTCGGTACGCGGACCTGTACGAACGCCTGGTCGACGAGCGCGGGCTGTTCTGATGGCCGACGGCCACCAGCGGGCCATGCTCGCGTTCGTGCTCGCACAGACGCTGTTGCTCGGCTTGCTGGCCGTCCAAGTGGCGCGCGGCTTCGTCGGGTCGGCCGGGGCGTTCACCGGGCTCTCGCCGGTGCTCCGACTCGCGCTCTTGCTCGTCGTCCTCACGGAAATCCTCGTGCCACTGGCCGTCTACGTCGACGTCGCCCGCCGGACCGACGACCCCGACTGGGTGTGGGTCCACGCCGCGACGATGCCGGTGGTCAACCTGCTGGGCCTGCTCGCCTATCTGGACGACCGAAAGCGCTCGCGCGAGTAGCCCTGCCGGACCGCCGCTGCCGCAACGAAACCCGTTTTGCCGTGCCGACCCGACACGGACCCAGTGACCACCGAGGAGTCCGCCGATACCCCTGCTATCGAACTCGACGCGGTGTACGACGCCATCGACGCCGTGGGTCGCCCGCATCTGACGGCGACCGAACTCTCCAGAAAGACCGACCTGACGCCGGAGGAAGCCCGCGAGGCGCTCGAAGCGCTGGCAACCGACGGCGAGATACAGCGCCAGGACGTCTCCGGCGTCGAGTCGATATGGTACCCGACCGACGTGGCCGAGGTGACCGACCGCGAGCGCGTCATCCTCTTTCCGGACCGCCGGGAGGTCGTCGTCGAACACCCCGACCAGTTCACCAGGGCGCAGCTCTCGCAGTTCGCCCGGCTGGGGGACTCCAACCGCTCGGGCGGCTACGTCTACGAGCTGCGCGAGGCCGACATCTGGGCCGCGCCCCACGAGAGCCTCGACGACTTGCTCGCGACGATGCGGGACGTGCTCGGCGAGCGCTCGACGCACTTAGAGGAGTGGGTGACCAGCCAGTGGGAACGCGCCCGGAAGTTCCGGCTGTACACCCACGAGGACGGCTACGTGGTGCTTGCAGCCGAGAGTGACGAACTCATGGGCAACGTCGCCCGACCGAAACTCGACGACGACCTGCTGCGCGCGCCCATCTCGGACTCGGAGTCGTGGGTCGACGCCGACGCGACGGCCGAAATCAAGCGGACGCTGTACGAGGCTGGCTACCCCGTGCGGGACGACCGCGAACTGGCGACCGGCGAGCCCCTGGCGATGGAGCTTCGCCTGCGACTGCGGGACTACCAGGCCGACTGGGTCGAGCGGTTCACCGAGCAGGGGTCGGGCGTGTTCGTCGGCCCGCCCGGCTCCGGTAAGACCGTGGCGGCGATGGGCGCGATGGCGGCCGTCGGTGGCGAGACGCTGATACTGGTCCCGTCGCGGGAACTGGCGACCCAGTGGCGCGACGAACTGGTCCGCCACACCACGCTGACCGACGAGGACATCGGCGAGTACCACGGCGGCGAGAAGGAGATTCGACCGGTGACGATTGCGACCTACCGCACTGCGGGGATGGACCGCCACCGGAAGCTGTTCGACCAGCGCAAGTGGGGGCTCGTCGTGTTCGACGAAGTTCACCACGTGCCGGCACCCATCTACCGCCGGAGCGCCGACCTCCAGACCAAACACAGGCTCGGACTCACGGCGACGCCCACCCGCGAGAGCGACGACGAGGAGGAGATTTTCACGCTCGTCGGGCCGCCCATCGGCACCGACTGGGGGAAGCTCTTCGACGAGGGGTACGTCGCCGAACCGGAGGTCGAGATACGCCTCGTCCCGTGGGGCACCGACGACGAGCGCACGGAGTACGCCGCCACGTCGGGCCACGACCGCCGCCAGGCCGCCGCGGGTAACACCGGCAAAATCGACGAGATACGCTACACGCTGGCCGAGAACCCGGCGGCGAAGGCGCTCGTCTTCGTCGAGTATCTCGACGACGGCGAGGCCATCAGCGAGGCCATCGACGCGCCCTTCATCAGCGGTGAGACGCGCCACGCCGAGCGCGAGCGACTGTTCGAGGCGTTCAGGCGGGGCGAACAGGACACGCTGGTCGTCTCCCGGGTCGGCGACGAGGGCATCGACCTGCCCGACGCCGAACTCGCAATCGTCGCCTCGGGGCTCGGGGGGTCCCGCCGACAGGGCGCCCAGCGCGCCGGCCGGACGATGCGGCCCGCCGGCGACGCGCGGATGGTCGTGCTGGCGACCCGCGGAACGACCGAGGAGGACTTCGTCCGCCGGCAGATGCGCCACCTCGCCTCGAAGGGCATCCAGGTCACCGAGCGGGACGCACAGGCCGTCGAAACCGTCGAGGAGTAGCGGCCAGTCTGCGCCTGGGCCGCCGTTTCTGTGTAACTGGAACGCCCTCTCGGAACAGTCACGTGCGGCTGAGACTCATCTCGGAGGGAACTGCTGTGTACCCGCAAATCGGCCTTATGGGCCGTCTGGACGTAGTCTCGGCATGGTCGCCGCCATGACCTGTCCCGACTGCGGGGCCGACATCGCGGACGCGGACGACCTGGTGGCGGGCCGGCGTGTCCACCGGTTGACGGTCCGGGACGACGGCACCGTGGTCGTCGACCTGGCGAACACGGTCACGCTCTGGCACTGCGCGCACTGTGACCTCGCCGTCGGCGTGAGCTGAGTGCGGGCGGGCGCCATCCTCGGCGACTTCTGTCGACGTATCTAAAATGTTAGGCGCTCACGATATCCGGCGTCGGGACGAGAAATACTCATGGGGCTGTCGGCAGACGACGAGGGCTTCCCGAGCGAGTCACTCACTCGACGAGCACTGGCGAGTTTCGACCGGTCGCCCGCCCTTGCGCCCGAAGCGCCGCATTCGTGTCACCTCGTCCTCGTTTCGGAAGCCGACGACGGCCACGCCTCCGGTGCCTCTCGGTTCGTTCGCCACGGGCTCGCCGCCGGCGAGCGAGTGCTGTATCTGGCCGGTGAGCGCGACGGGGCCACCGTCGAGGACGCGATGCGCGCCGGCGGAATCGACGCCGACGCACACGTCGATTCGGGCGCGCTCACGGTTCTGAGCACCACTGGGTCCGGCCTCCCGGACGACCCCGCGCCCGAAGCGGTGCTGGACCGAATCGAGCGGACGGCGGCGACCGACGCCGGTGAGTACGACGCGGTCCGTGTCGTCACCGAGGTGAGCCGCGTCTTCGACGGCGACCCGGACGCCGCCGCCGACTACGAGCAGGGGCTGTCGTCCCTCTGTGAGAACGAGCCGGTCATCGCTCTCTGTGGCTACCGCCGCGACCGGTTCCCGGCCGAGTTCCTCCGTGACGCTATCCGAGCCCACCCGCTCGTCGTCACCGACGGGTCGGTCGCCCGCAACGGCTACTACACGCCGCCGTCGGTCGTCTGGAACGGGGACTCTCCGGAGCGGACCGTCGACCGGATGCTGGACACGTTGGGGTCGTCGGCGACCGGCCGGGCCGACGACCACCGGCTGTCCGGACCGCATCTGCGGTCGGCGCTCTCCGCCGGCGGAATTCGACTTCTGGGCGTAGACCACGAACACGGGACGGTGGCCGTCCGGTCGCTGCCGTCGGAGTCGCTGTTCGGCGACGAGGACCCAGAGGACCTGCCCCTCGACACCGTCCTCCAGTACGTCCACCCGGACGACCGGGAGCGGGTCGCCCGGACGTTCCGGTCGCCGGAGCCGGGGACGGACTGGTCCGTGGAGTTTCGCGTCGTCGGCACAGACGACGGCGAGCGATGGGTCTCGGCCGACGGCGAACACGTCAGGGACGGCGACCGAACGCGGTCACTCGGCGTTCTCCGGGACGCCACCGAGCAAAAGCGCCTCCAACGCGAGCTCCGGACCGAGCGCGAACACTTCCGCGTCGCCCTTGCGAACTCCCCGTTTACAGCCTTTCGGCTGGACACAGACCTCCGGTACACGTGGATTGGCAACCCACACGCTGACTTCGACGAGTCTGCGGTGCTTGGCAAGCGCGACGACGAACTGCTGCCGCCGGGACCGGCCGCGGAAATCATGGCGCCCAAGCGGCGGGCGCTGGAGACAGGCGAGGGGGTTCGCGAGGAGATAACGTACGAACTCCCGAGCGGGACGGTGACCTACGACCTCACCGTCGAGCCGCTGCGCGACGACGCGGGCGAGGTCGTCGGCCTGACGGCGGCCGCGATGGACCTCTCCGACCGGAAGCGCCTCGAACGGATGCTCTCGCGGCTCCACGAGGCGAGCCGGGACCTCGTCCGGGCGGACTCGGTGGCCGACGCCGCCGAGCGGACCGCCGACGCCGCGGTGGCCGCGCTGGCTATCGACACCGTCGCGGTCTATCACTTCGACGAGACGGACAACCGCCTGCGGCGGGCCGCGACGACCCCCGCCCTGGCCGAGCGCTGTGACGCCTCGCCGACGCTGGCGTCGTCGGTACAGTCGGTCGCCTGGGAGAGCTTCCTCGACGGCGAGACGGTCGTCCGCGACGACCTGGCCGACGCCGACACGGACGGGTCGTTCCAGTCCGGGCTCTGGATTCCGCTCGGCGACCACGGCGTGCTCGCGGTCCTCTCACCGGACGGGCCCCTCGACGAGCGGGTCCGGCAGGCGGCGGACCACCTGGCTGCGACTGCAGAGGCCACGCTCGACCGCGTCGACCACGCCGACACTCTCCGGGCACAGGAGCGAGCGCTCGCCGCGAAGACCAGGCGGCTGGACCGTCTGCGCCGCCTCAACGACACCGTCCGCGATATCGACCGGGCGCTCATCGGGGCGTCGACGACCGCGGAGATAGCCGAGGCGGTCTGCGAGCGGTTGACGGGCGCCGACCGGTTCCGGTTCGCCTGGGTCGGCGAGCGGACCGGCCCGAGCGTGACGCCGCGGGCCTGGGCGGGAGCGGTGCCGGGGTACCTCGACCAGGTGTCGCTCTCGACCGACGCCGACACGCTCGAACCGGCGGCCCGGACCGCCGTCACGGGGGCGGTTACCCACGCGGACAACGTCGCCGACGACCTGCGGGCCGAACCGTGGCGACGGCGGGCGCTCTCCCACGGCCTCCAGTCGGCGCTCAGCGTCCCCGTCCAGTACGACGGCGTCCAGTACGGCGTCCTCACCGTCTACACCGACGCGCCGGGCGCACTCGACCCGCTCTCCCGGGACGTACTCGCCGAACTCGGTGACACCATCGGCAACGCGATGAACGCGGCCGAGACCAGACAGGCCCTCCACAGCGACAGCCTGGTGGAACTGCGGCTCACTATCGAGGACTCGGACGACCCGCTGACCCGTCTCACGACGGCGGCCGACGCCACTATCGAGGTCACTGGGACGGTTCCGAAGGAGGGCAATCGGACTCGCGTCTTCGCGACCGTCGCCGGTGTGGACGCCGACACGTTCGAGCGAGCGGCCGAGGACATCGTCGCTATCCCGGAGGTCGCCCGACTCGACGAGTCGTCGGAGCCCCGATACGCCCTGGTCGTGCTGGGGCAGACGACGCCGGCGACGCTGGTGACGCTCGGGGCCGTCGCCCGCTCTATCACGATAGCCGACGGTACGGCCGACGCGGTCATCGAGCTTCCGAAGTCGCTGTCGGTCCGGACCTTCGTCGACCGACTCGAGGCGACCGACGTCACGGTCGAGTTGCGGGCCCGTCGCGAGACACAACCGCCCGACACGGGCGGACAGGCCTTCGAGGCCCTGTTGACCGACGAGATGACCGACCGACAGCGGGAGGTTCTCAAGACGGCGTACCTCAGTGGCTACTTCGAGTGGCCGCGAGAACGGACCGGCGAAGAGGTCGCTGGCTCGCTCGACATCACCCAGTCGACGTTCAACAACCACCTGCGGACCGCCGAGCGAAAGCTCCTGTCTCGCCTGTTCGACTGATTCGCCCCGAATACCACACACGTTGTAACGGGGCCCCCGGCCGTACACAGATGTAGTGAGCAGGGCTACGCCGGTGTGGGCCTTTCGGACGTATATGGAGTCACAAGCTACGTTGGCCCCGGAGCCGGTAACGACTGTCTGTCGAGACGGGTCACTGAGTACCACCGTCGTCGAGGCGGTCGCCGCGGCAAAGGGCCTCGACCCGCTCGACCTCTCGCCGCTCTATCGAGTGCTCGACCCCGACGTGATAGACGCCATCGGTGAGACGACGACCGTCCCTGCGCCCGGGCTCGAACTCGCGTTCTCCTGGGAGGGGTGTCGCGTGTGCGTCCGCGCCGACGGCGAAGTGGCCGTCACCCCGCTCGACGACGATGAGCCGGAGCGATGAACGGACGTCCCGTCCCGGGAGCCACGGCTCGGCGTCGGCACGCGAGCGGCCGGACGACCTGACGGGCATGGCCGACAGGCGTGCGGACGGCCACAGACAGTGTGTCAACTGCGGGGGACGGATTACGCCGACGGAGTGGCATCCCGTCCGCACGGAGCGCGACGGCGACGACCGACTGTGTCTCCGGCACTTCTGCGACGAGGACTGCGTGGCCGCCTGGGCGACCGAGCGCTGACCGTCACTGGCCGTCGAACCCGTCCTGGTCGCGGGTCGCCTGCGCGACGTTGACCGCGGCGACGTTCTCGGCCACGTCGTGAACGCGTATCACGTCCGCGCCCCGTTCGGTGGCGATGGTCGTCCCCGCGATGGTGGCCGCCAGGCAGTCGCCGGGCTGTTCGCCGACGAATCCGAACAGCGACTTGTGGGAGTGGCCGACCAGCACCGGACAGCCAAGCGCCCGGAACTCCTCGAGTCGGTCGAGCAACTCGAAGCTCTCGGCGGGTGACTTCCCGAAACCGATGCCGGGGTCGACGAGAATCTGCTCGCGGTCGAGCCCCGCCTTCTCCGCCAGCAGGACCCGTTCGGTCAACTGGTCGATACAGTCTCTCACGACGTCGTCGTAGTGGATGTCGCTGTCGGGGTCGACGGGCGTATGAATCGAGTGCATCACGACCACGGGCACGTCGTACTCGGCGGCGACCAGTCGCATCTCGGGGTCTTCCAGGCCCGACACGTCGTTTAAGATGTCCGCGCCGGCGTCGAGGGCCGCGCGGGCCACCGCGGCCTTCCGGGTGTCGACGGAGAGGGCCACGTCCACGTCGGCCAGCGCCTCGACGACCGGGACGACGCGGTCGATTTCGTCCTGGACCGGGACGGGCTCGGCGCCCGGTCTGGTCGACTCGCCGCCGATGTCGAGGATGTCGGCGCCGTCCTCGACCATCGCCTCCGCGCGTGCGACGGCGTCCTCGACGGCGTTGTACTCCCCGCCGTCGTGGAACGAGTCGGGCGTGATGTTGAGGATGCCCATCACCGCGGTGCCGTCGCTCCAGGGGTAGTCGCTCGTCGCGGGTGGCTGCTGGATGTCGAGTGCCTCGCGTAGCTCGTCGGCGAACGCCGAGAGCCCGTAGGGCTGGCCGTCGAGTTTCTCGGCCAGGCGACTGAACTGCGCCAGCGTCCCCATCAGGACGCAGTCGACGCGCTCCTCGTCCTGGTCGTTCAGCCCGGAGACGGCACACTCCCCGCCCAGCGACAGCAGTTCCTCTTTGAGATACCCCGCCTGGCGGGGCTGGACCCGAGTCCTGAGGACGCGGTGGACGGCCTTGCCGCGCATCCGCCACGCGCCCGCGTCGGTGACGTGGGCCCCGGACAGCGTCGCCTCGGCCTCGGAAATCGAGTCGACGTCTTTCGGGACCATCGCCCGCGCCCAGCGCGTGCGGGCCTCGCGGACGGCGTACAGCGAGCCGGTGACGAGGACGGCGTCGCCCTCGCTCGCGGCGTCCAGTGCCTGCTCGACCGCACCGGCCACGTCCGCGCGGGTGTCGATGTCGGCGTCGGTGGCCTCGCGCAGCCCCTCGGCCAGCACCTCCGGGGCCTCCGCCCGGTCGACGTTCGCGCGACAGGCGATGGCGTGGTCGGCGGCGGCGAGTTCGGCGGCCATGGCCGCGTGGTCCTTGTCGACCATCGCGCCCAGGATGACGTGGAGCTCCTCGAAGTCGAAGCTATCGAGCGTTGCCATCGTCCGCGCCAGCCCGCCGGGGTTGTGCGCGCCGTCGAGGACGACGAGGGGGGACTCGCCCATCACCTCGAAGCGGCCCGGCCAGTGGGCGTTGCGCAGGCCCCGCTCGACGTCGGCCCGGGAGATATCGGTCCCGAGGGCGTCCGCGACCTGCCGGACGAGCGTCGCGGCGATACCCGCGTTGTCGGCCTGGTGCTCGCCCAGCAGCGGCAGCTGCGTGTCGACGGCCCAGTCTGGGCCGTCGACGCCGACGGCCGCCTCCAGCCCCTCGCGGCCGCCGTAGCTGACCCGCACGTCGGGGTCGCCCTCGCTCCCGTCGCCGACGGTCACGACGTCGCCGGCCTGCTCGCGGACCGCCGCGAGCGCCGCGCCGGTCGTCCCGGTCACCAGCGGCCGGTCGGCGGGCGCGACGTGGGCCTTGTCCGTGGCTATCTCCGCGACCGTGTCGCCGAGGATGTCCGTGTGCTCCAGCGTGACGCTCGTCACCGCGCTGGCGACGGGGTCGACGACACTGGTGGCGTCGTACCGTCCGCCGATGCCGACCTCCAGCACGGCGATATCGACGTCCTGGCGGTCGAACTCCCAGAAGGCGAAGGCGGTCAGCGTCTCGAAGAAGGTCGGCGAGTCGCCGCTGGCCCCCTCCTCGGTGATGTGCTCCCGTGCCCGTTCGACGAACTCGACGACGGCGGCCTCGGACACGTTGTGGCCGTTGACGCGGATGCGCTCGCGGACGTCGTCGAGGTGTGGCGAGGTGTAGAGGCCGACGTCGAGGCCGGCCTCCCGGAGTGCCCGCTCGACCATCCGGGCGGTCGACCCCTTCCCGTTGGAGCCGGCAATCTGCACACAGGGCGGCCCCTCGTGGGGGTCGCCAAGCGCCGCCAGCAACCCCCGGGTGGCGTCGGTGCCGGCCCGGGAGTCGAACCGGCGCAACTCGAAGAGGAAGTTCGCGGCCTCGTGGAACTCCATGCCCGGAGTTTCGGAGCCGCCCGCTTTAGGTTGTCGGACCGGGGACTGGTGTCGCTGCGTGTCGGTCATCGGCCCGACCGGCGGTCGAGACTCCGGGACTACGACGGCTCGTCCGACGCCTCGCCGCCGGACTGGAGCCACTTGACGACGGCGCCACTCAGCGCGAGGAAGGCGGCGCCAAGCAGCGGCGCGGCGTCGACCGACTCGGTCGGGCGGGCTCTGTCCTCGTCGGCCGACGGCTCCGCTGGACCCGGTGCCGACGGCTCCAGTTCGCTCGGCGTCGCCTCGGGTTCCTCGTCCGGCGTCGTGTCTCTGGTCGTCCACTCGACGTCCGTGCGGTCGCCCTCGATTCGGCCGCGCTCGGGTTCCGCCTCCTCGTCGGACTGCTCGCCCGGTCGGGACAGCACGGTATCGCTCTCGGTTTCGTCGGTGGCCGTCGACGGGGCCGGCGATACCGTCGCGTCGGCGTCCAGCCCCGTCGACGGCGGCGGGGTCTCGGACTCGCCGTCGCCCGTCCGCCGGCGATACACCCAGATACCGACGGTCGCGATGCCGAGCGCCACCATCGAGACGCCCAGCCCGAGCAGGCCGTAGGTCTTCACGGCCGATTTCGCGTCGGCGTCGGTCTCCGGCACGGGGACCGTCTCGCGCAGGCCGTCGTCCTCGCTCTCGTCGGACGCTCCCGGCGCCGCCGGCTCGTCCGGGGCGTCTCGCGGTTCCTCGCCGTCACCGCGAGACCGTTCCGAGGCGCGATGCGCCTCGCGCTCGCTGGCCGCCTGCTCCCCGCCGACCGCGACGCCCGGCACCTTGCCGAGCACGCGAGCGAGGCGGGGCGAGTCGACGTCGGCCCGGTACAGCGTGAACTTGCTCATACTCGTCACGACGGCCGGCCCGGATAAAAAGCCGCCTGCTGCGGTGCAGCCCCGTCGGTCACCGCGTCGCGTTCGAGGTATCTCGCTGCGCTCGATACCTCGCTACTCCCGCTCGAGTTCGCGCTCTCGGTCGGTGGGTGTGGTCTCGTCCGCGTCAAGGGACTCGACCTCCGGCACTCGCCGTTCCTCCTCGTCGAGCAGGTCGTGCAGCGCCGCCTCGAACTGGTGTTCCGAGAGGTCGCCCTCGACGTAGCGCGCTTTCAGCGCGGCCCGTCGGTCCTCGACCGTCGGTTCGAGGCGGTCGGCCAGCCCGAGGCGCCGGAGCGGGGGCACGGCGGCTTCCAGCCCGTGGAGGACGTTCGCGGCGCGCTGGCTCCGGGGCACCGACGGGAGCGAGGCGCGACTGGCGAGCGTCGAGAGGAGCGCGGCGGCAAAGACCAGTGTCAGCCCGCCCAGTACCAGCGTCGCGAGCAGGAAGCCGCCGACGGTCAGCACCAGCGACCCGCCGGTCACCAGCACGGAGACGGTCGCGAGGACGCCGGTGACGGCGACGCCGACGGTGCCCAGTCCGGACAGCACCGTGGCGGCAAACAGCAGCCAGTGGCGGTTGTCGGCGAGGAAGCTCACGGTCGAGCTAGCGGATGTCTGTGCAAATGCGTTTGGACATCACTCCCGGTCGTCCTCCGTCGGGACATACGAGCGGTCGTCGCCGGCGACGCCGCCCAGCAGCCACTCCCGCACCGACAGCGGCTCGATTTCGCTGACCCGCGCGGTCGCGACCCGGCGCTCGGTCGTCTGGAAGTAGTTGACGACGGTCACGAGCAGGACGCCGCCGATGGAGTTGCCAAGCAGGACGGGGACGACGAACTCCCGGACCCCGACCGCGAGCGCGAGGTCGCCCTCGAAGACGAGATACAGCATCTCCGTCCAGGAGACGACGACGTGATAGAGGTTGCCGAAGGGAATCGCGAGGAAGGCGAGATACACCATCGCGATGCGGGCGATGCCGTCCCGCAGCGAGTAGTCCACCCAGACGACGCCGGCGACGATGAGCCCGGCCACCATCGCTTTGGTGAACAGCGTCCACCAGGGGGTCTCGATGGCTTCGGTGGCAACGCCCGCGGCAGCGGTCGCCGACGCCGACGACAGCACGCCCGTCGCGGAGAGCGCGAGCGCGCCGAGGGCGCCGCCGGCGAAGTTCCCCAGCAGGACCAGCACCCAGATGCGTCCCAGCGTGGGGAGAGAGGCGATGCGTTCGAGGACGAGCGTCACCGGCGGGAGCGTGTTCTCGGTGTACAGTTCGTAGTCGCCCAGAATGATGAACACGAAGCCAAGCGGGTACAGCAGGGCGCTGCCGACCGGGTCCCCGTCCGTACTCGCCGTCATCGAGGCGTAGAGGAGAAAGGTAATCGTGATGGCAAACCCCCCAGCGAGCCCGCCGGCGAACAGCCTGCGGGGCCGGGACGTTATCTCCTCGTCGGCCGCCACGACGATGCGCTGGAATATCTCGTTCGAGGAGAACCGGTCCCGAATCGCGTGGCCGCCGGCCGGCGCGCCGCTGCTCGACCGGTCAACGGCGTCCCGAAGGCTCTCGTCGCGGTCACCATCAGCCATGCAGAAAAGTAGTCCGACTGACATGATGGGTCTTTCGGCGGCGTTCGGCCGTGGTACTCCGTGACGCCCGTCGCCGACACACTACTCGCGCGAACTGGCCCGACACCCGTTCGGAGCGACGGGAGTGGGTAACTGCGTCTTACCCGTCGTCGGCGTCGTGGCGGTCGGTAGCGACCGCCGCGACACGGGCGGTCCTCGGGATACGAACGGTATTACAATCCCGACGGCGGGCCAGGCTCTGTCCACGGCCGGCTCGCCGCGGCCGAGCGACGCCGCCGAACTGCGCAACTGACCATGGCGACGGACCCACTGCTCGCTGTCTCCGTTATCGTCGCGCTGACAGCCGTGGCGAAACTGCTGGGCGCCCGGTACCGGGTTCCCAACGTCGTCTTCTTGCTTGCCTTCGGTGTCGTGCTGGGACAGGACGGCCTCGGGCTGCTGGGACAGTCCCTCGAGAGCGAGCAACTCGCCGCCATCGTCGGCTTCGCCGTCGCGGTTATCGTCTTCGAGGGGGCGTTCTCGCTGACGACCGAGAAGATTCTGGCGACTCCGCGGGCCACACTGTTGCTCGTGACCGTCGGCGCCGCGGTGACGTTCGTCGGGATGGCACTCGCCGTCCGGGGACTGCTGGGGCTCGACTGGTTGCTGTCGCTCATCGTCGCCGCGTTGCTCGTCGCCACCGGGCCGACGGTCGTCACGCCGGTGCTCGAACAGCTCACCGTCACCGAGCGGGTCGCGAGCCTGCTGGAGACTGAGGGTATCGTCAACGACGTGACGGCCTCGGTCCTCGGGTCGGCGGTGTTCTCGGTGACGCTCATCTCCAGTCGGACCCGGCGGGTCGAGGCACTCGTCGTCGAGTTCGTGACGCAACTCGGCGTCGGCGCGCTCGTCGGTCTGGTGCTCGCCGTGGCCTTTGGCTACGTGCTCCGGACGTACAGCCGGTCCCCGGGGGCGTCCCGGGTCACCATCCTGGGAGTCGCGCTGTTGACCTACTCGCTCGCGACGCTGTTTGGCGACGAGTCCGGCGTCGTGGCGGTGGCGGTCGCCGGGCTGGTGATGGGCAACAGCGACATCCCCTACCGGGGGGAGATTGCGCGCTTTGGCAGCGCCGTCTCGACGCTCGTCCTCGGGACCGTCTACATCGTCCTCGCGTCGCTCATCCGCTTCGAGGAACTGGTCGCGCTGGGGCTCGCCGGGGTCGCGGTCGTCCTGGTCGCGATGGTCGTCGTCCGCCCCCTGAGCGTGTTCCTGTCGACCCGTGGCTCCGCGTTCTCCCGCCGGGAGCGGCTGTTCGTCTCGGCCGTCGGCCCGCGGGGCATCATCCCGGCGGCGACGGCGACGCTGTTCTCGCTCCAGTTGGCCGCCGAGGGCGTCGAGAACGCGACGGCCGTCTCGGGGGTGGTCTTCCTCGTCATCCTCGTCACGGTGGTCCTCGAAGCCGGCGGCGCACCGCAAATTGCGGCGGCACTCGACATCGAACCCATGACGACACTCATCATCGGCGGCGGCGACATCGGTCGGGCGCTCGCGGACGACGTCGACGCACAGGGCGGCAACCCGGTCATCGTCGAGCGCGACGACGCGACCGCGACCGAACTCCGTGCGGACGCCTACTCGGTCGTCCACGGCGACGGGACCGACGCGGCGGTGCTCGCCGAGGCGGGCGCGGCCGACGCCGAGCGCCTCGTCGCCACGACCGGCGACGACGCGGTGAACATCCTCGCGTGCCAGGCGGCCAGCGTGACCTTCGGCGTCGGGTCGCTCGTCTCGCTCGTGAACGACCCCGCGAAGGTCGACGCGTTTCGGGCCCTCGGCATCTCGACGATAACGCCGTCGAGCGCGACGGTGGCCGCTATCGGCGAACTCGTCACGCTCCCGAGCCTGTTCGACTGGCGGACGTCGGCCGACCACGGACAGACACTCGCCGAGGAGACAGTCGTCTCGGAGTCGGTCGCCGGCACTCGGCTCGGCGACGCGGCCCTCCCGACGGGGTGTGTCGTCGTCCTCGTCCAGCGCGGCGAGGAGTTCATCGTCCCGGAGCCAAACGTCGTGTTACGGGCGGGCGACCACCTGACGCTGCTCGGGCACGTCGAGGCCGTCGAGGTCGCTATCGAGTCGCTGTCCGACGGCGGCTGACTGCCCGCTGTCGACCCGCGACGTCCGAAAAAACGGATACCGTGTCGGCGATTATCCGGCCGCCTCCGCCGTCGTCTCCGAGACGGTCGTCTCCCGCTCGCTGCGGCCGTGCAGGGCCATCGTGATACCGGTGACCAGCAGGTCGACGCCGAAGAGGACGCCGACGGCCCACAGCGCGGTGGCCGGGAACCCGACCAGCAGCATGCCCGCCAGCAGCAGCGAGATGACACCGCTTGTGCCGAGCCAGAGCGGGCTCCCCGCGCCGGTGACTGCCCAGACCAGCTGGACGATACCCTCGACGGCGAAGAACGCGATGACCAGGATGGTCAGCGTCGTCAGCCCGAGTATCGGGTTTGCCAGTATCGAGATGCCGACGACGCCGTAGACGATACCCAGCACCACTTGCCAGAGGACGCCACGCGCCGACCCGGCCGAAAAGGCCGCCGCGACGTGGATGAGCGCCCCCACGACCAGCGCCGCGCCGAGCAGTATCGAGAGCGCGAGACCGGTGATGAAGGGCGTAAACAGCGCGAGGAGTCCGAGCAGTGCCAGCAAGACGCCACCCACGATACCCCCCTGCTGTAACTGTGCTTGCATCGACTCGTTGGTTGTAGATTCTGTAGCCATTGAGACCACTGTTCGGAGCTAGGGCTATATGAGCTGAAAAACATATTTTTTAGATTATATATGTGTGGTACCGAGTGACGCACGTGGTGTGTTTCGGTCACGAACGACTCCAGTGCCGGATAGCTCCGTCCGGGATGCCAGCGACCGTAGATACGCTTTCGCTCGCGCTCGGTCGGTCCGGACACACCGGGAGACTCCCGCTGGTCGTCTCCCGAGCTTCAGACACTCCCGTCAGTCGTGTCTGAAAGACCGCTGACCGGTCATGACCATCGCTATGTCGTGTTCGTCGGCGGCCTCGACGACGCTCTCGTCGTTTTTCGACCCGCCGGGCTGGATGACGGCCTCGATGCCCGCCTTTGCGGCCTCCTCGACGCCGTCCGGGAACGGGAAGAACGCGTCGGAGGCCATCACGGCGCCCTCGGCGTCCTTGCCCTCGGCGTGTTCGTCGGCTTTCATCGCCGCGAGTCGGACGGCGTCGACGCGGGAGACCTGCCCCATGCCGATGCCCACCGTCTCCGTGCCCTTCGCGAAGAGGATGCCGTTGGACTTGACGTGCTTGAGCGTGTGCCAGGCAAAGAGCATCGACTCGACTTCCTCGTCGGTGGGAACCCGGTCGGTGACGACTTCGAGGTCGTCGGCGGTGAGGTGCTGGGTGTCGCGCTGCTGGACCAGTCGGCCGCCGACCAGGGGCTTCTCGGTGAGTGTGTCGGTCACGTCGAAGTTGTCGTTGACCTCGAGCACCCGGAGGTTCTCCTTCTCGAAGAGCACGTCGAGGGCCGCGTCGGTGTAGCCCGGCGCGACGACGACCTCCTTGAACGAGTCGATAATCTGCTCGGCGGTGGCGGTGTCGCACTCGCGGTTCAGCGCGACGATGCCGCCGAAGGCGCTCATCGGGTCCGTCGAGAGCGCCTTCCCGTAGGCGTCGGCGAGCGAGTCGGCCGTCGCACAGCCCGCCGGGTTGGTGTGCTTGATGACGGCGGCGGCGGGCTCGTCGAACTCCTTGATGAGATTGAGCGCGCCGTCGGCGTCGTTGTAGTTGTTGTACGACAGGGCCTTCGCGCCCTCGTTGAGCTGGTCGGCGTGGACGACGCTGGCCTCCGACACGGTCGTGTCGGCGTACAGCGCGGCGTCCTGGTGGGGGTTCTCCCCGTAGCGGAGGTCCGCGGCGCGGTCGTCGGAGACCAGCCGCCGGGCCGGGAACGCGCCGCCCTCGTCGCCGTCGACGTCGACCGTGCCCGTGTCCCAGTCGATGTCGACGCGGTCCTCGGCGAACCACTTCACGACCCGGGGGTACGCCGTGAACTCGCCCTCGTACAGCACTCGGTCTTTGAGGTCATCGGTGTCGTCGCCCTCGAAGACGGGGATGGGCTCCTGCGTGACGATGGGGCCGCCGTCGACCGTCTCGTCGACGACGTGGACCGTACAGCCGGTGACTTTCACGCCCGCCTCCAGAACCTGCTCGTGGGTGTCCATCCCGGGGAAGTTCGGGAGCAGAGAGGGATGGACGTTGAGCGTGGTCGGCGCACCGTCCAGGAACGTCTCGCTGAGGATACGCATGTAGCCGTCCAGTGTCACGAGGTCGAAGTCGTAGTCGGCGAGTGCGTTTAGAACCCGTTCCTCGTGGGCCTCGCGGGACTCGTCGTCCCCGCGCTCGACGACCTCCGTGGGGATGCCACGCTCCGCGGCCGCCTCGAGGACGGGCGCGTCGGCGTCGTTCGTCAGTACCACGGCAAAGTCCGCGCCGCCCGGCGCGCGGTCGGCGATGTTCAAGAGATTCCGGCCACGGTTGCTGGCCATACCGGCGAGTTTCATGTCTGAGTGGGTGCGGCCGGTGCGCAAAGTAGTTGCGAAACGCGCTAGACAGGGTAGCACGCGGTACCTCTGGGAGTGATACAGGCTGCCCGCTAAACCACCGGAAAGCCCCGACCTGCTACACTCGGGGGTGTTCGAAAGACGGCTCCGCCGCCTTTCGTCATCACGAAAATCGAAGATTTTCGAACGAGTTCACTGCGGTCCTCGGTCGCTCCGCTCCCTGCGGTCCTTGTGTCGCCCACCGTCGTGTAGCAGGCCGCCCCTTTCAGTCCCACCCGGCCGGTTGACCGGTCGCCGACGGGCGAGTAGTACGCCCCGATACCGACCAGAACCATACCCGTCGTCCTTCGTGCGGAGCGCATTAGTAGCCCGGCGTTCACTCGCCGGTATGTCGAAGCTTCGTTGCCAGTGGGCCGGACTGGTCGCCGCCGTCGGCGGTGTGCTGTGGCTCGTCTGGGTCGTGGCGGCCGGACTGACCGGTCGGCAAAGCACACCCGTCCTGGTCGGGGTCGCGCTGTCGACGCTTTCCATCGTCGTCGGGCACTACGCCGTCGAGGCGTTCTACGGGGCGCGGCTGAAGCGGCCGGGGACCGCGGGCGCCTGGCTCGGGGCGCTGGGCGGCGTGGTCTTTGCGGCCGGACAGTTGCTCGTGGTGGCGACCGGCGGCGGCGAGGCGTTCGTCGGTGTCGGTGTCCTCGCTCTCGTCAGCGGGTCACTGCTGGTCAGCGTCGGGCTGGTCAGGACCCGCATCCAGCCGCCGTGGCTCGGGGTCCTGCTGTTCGTGGGGACCCTCGCCTTCCTCGGGTTCAACGAGATATCGCCGTGGACCGCCGTCGGCTACGGCCTGGCCTGGGTCGCCCTCGGACAGGACCTCTACCGCTACGACCCGCCGGACGGCCGGTTCGGGGGGTCGCGGGGCGACTACGGCTGGTTGTCCTGAGCCCGCACACGCCGGCGGCTATTTGTCGCTCCCGCTGAATGTAGGGGCCATGAGTAGTCACCGCTCGATTCTGGTCCACATCTCCAGCGACGACGTCAGCGACTGGCAGATGGCGCTGCGGAACCTCGCGAACCTCGTCAACGACGGCTCCGTCGAGACGCCACCCGAGTTGATGGAGGTCGTCGTCAACGGCCCCGGCGTCCGATTTCTCCTCGAGACCAGTCCCGAGGCCGCGAAAGTATCACAGATGGCCGAGGCCGGCGTGGAGATAACCGCGTGTGCGAACTCGCTCTCCCGCTTCGACCACGCGGAACAGGAACTCGCGACCGGCGTCGGCACCGTCCAGTCCGGGGTCGCCGAGGTCGTGCGCGTCCAGCAGCGGGGCGACACCTACCTGAAACTACCATAGCGCTGCCACCGCCGACTGCTACGTCCGGAAGACAGCCCCGACGAATGGGGTAGCGGGCGTGTTTCCGACCGTACAGCCGGCGGTGTGAGTCGACACGCTTTTTCGCGTCTCCGCTGGAGTCTCCGGTATGACCGACAGAGGGCCACTCGCCGCCGTCTCGCCGCTCGACGGCCGGTACGCCCGATACACGAAGCCGCTCGTCCCGTACGCCAGCGAGCGGGCGCTCATGCGCGCCCGCGTCGAAGTCGAGGTGGAGTATCTTCTCGCGCTCGCGGACCTGGAGGCCACGCCGCTGACGATAGCCGAGGGCCAGCGCGCCACGCTCCGCGCGCTCTACGAGGAGTTCGACGACGAGGACGCGGGCGTCGTCAAGCAACTGGAGACCGAGGGGTACGGCGAGTACTCGGCGACGAACCACGACGTGAAAGCCATCGAGTACTTCATCAGGCTGGGGATGCCCGACGGGCTCGAGGCGGACCACTGGATTCACTTCGGGCTGACAAGCGAGGACGTGAACAACCTCGCCCACCGGCTGCTGGTCAAGCCCGCGGCCGAGGACGTGCTCCTGGCGGAACTGCGCGAGATTCGGGATACGCTCGTCGGGATGGCCCACGACTACGCCGACCTGCCGATGCTGGCCCGGACCCACGGCCAGCCCGCCACACCCACCACGTTCGGCAAGGAGATGGCCGTCTACGCCTCCCGGCTCGGTCGGGCTATCGCCCGCATCGAACGGGCCGCGAACGGGCTCTCGGGCAAACTGGCCGGGGCCTCGGGCACCTACGCGGCCCACCACGCTGCCTACCCCGACGTGGACTGGCCCACCTTCGCCGAGACGTTCGTCGACTCGCTCGGGCTCGACCACGAGCCCCTTACCACGCAGGTCAACCCCTGTGACGACCTCGCGACGCTGTTCGACGCGATTCGCGGCGCGAACAACGTCCTGGTGGACCTGGACCGGGACATGTGGCTCTACGTCTCGGACCGGTATCTTGGCCAGCGGGCCGTCGAGGGCGAGACGGGCTCCTCGACGATGCCCCACAAGGTCAACCCGATAGACTTCGAGAACAGCGAGGGGAACCTCTCGAAGGCCAACTCCGATTTGGTCTTCCTGGGCGATTACGTCACCAACTCCCGGCTCCAGCGGGACCTCTCCGACTCGACGGTCAAGCGCAACATCGGCTCGGCGCTGGCCTACTCGCTTATCGCCTACGGCAAGTGCCAGAACGGCCTCGCGAAGGTCGTCCCCAACGAGCAGGTCATGCGCGAGGACCTCGACGCGACCCCGGAAATCATCGGCGAGGCGGTCCAGACAATCCTCCGCCGCGAGGGCCACGACGACGCCTACGAGCAGGTCAAGAAGGCGACGCGAGGGAAGGACGTGACCATCGCGGACTTCCGCGAGATGTACGAGGGCCTCGACGTGAGCGAGGACGTGCGGGCGGAACTGACGGCGCTGACGCCGGCGGGGTACACCGGTATCGCGGCCGAACTGGCCGAGCACACCGACGCCGCCTGAGCGGGGCTGCTACTCGGCCAGCGGAGCGAGCGTGACGTCCCCCTCGCTGGTGACCGTCACCTCGTAGCCGTCGTACTCGAACGTGGCCTGGCCGGTCGTGTCCTGGAACAGTCGGTCCAGCGCGTCGCCGTCGACCGCCTCGAACAGTTCCGGTTCGACCGCGAGCGGGTCGACGTCTGTCGCGCGAGCGACCGCCGAGACGACCTCGTTCGCCAGCGACACATTACTGGTCATGGTGTAGCTTGTGGGGTACTGCTACGAAACTCTGTCGACTGTGTGCCACTCTGACACAAGAGTGGCCACGGCAGGGAAGCGGATACGAGTGCCCCGCCAGGGGGCCCGTCATTCTCGGACCTGGGTCACAGGTACTGACCCCCGGGCCGTCCGAACACCCCGCCCTCGCTCAGTGCTGCCGTCGAAGCCAGAGCGCACAGGCCACGAGCGCCACGAGGCCCGCGACAGCGTCGAAGCCGGGCCCGTTCCCGCCGGTGGTCGCAGGGGCGGTGCCCGCGGACGCGTCCGTCGCGGGGTCGGTCGCCGTCTCCGTCGCCGTCGCAGTCGACGACGGCGTACTGGGGAGGGCAACGGCGTGGGAGTCGCCGTCGTCGGTGGCGAAGACGCCCACCGTCGCGGGGACGGTCACGTTCGCCTGCACCGTCATCGCCCGCGTGTTCACCGCCGACTCCTCGCGCTCGGTCCAGCCCCCGTCGTAGGTCCACAGCGCCAGCAGTGACTCGTTGACGCCCGCGATGTCGCCGCTCTCGTACTGCATCGAGAGGTCGAGGAAGGCACCCGCGCCCATCGACTCGACGGTGACGTACCGCCCGATAGCGGCCGCGTCGGGGTTGGCCGGCGCGCTCGTGTTCGGGGCGAGAGAGACGTTGTACGCGCCGAAAGAGAGCGTGGTGTTGTCAGCCGACGACGGCCCGATGTCGAGCGATTCGACGGTCGTGCCGGTCGAGGCGGTCGTCACGAGCGTCCAGCGGGCGGTGCCCGCGTCGGTGACGCGCGTGTCGACGAGCGTGTTGCCGTCCGCCGACTCGTTTATCTCGATGCCGACGTAGGCGTTCTCGACGACGGTGCCCCGGAGTTCGTTGTCGTCTGCCGTGCGCAGGCGGATACCGGTCGGGAACGAGACGACCTCCTCGCGGGCGTAGTTCAGGACCGTGTTGTCGACGACGGTGTTGTTCGCCGACCCGGAGACGAAGCGGAGGCCCCCGTTCTCGTTGCTGGCGACGGTGTTCTCCCGGAGCGTGGCCCCGTCTACGTCGTAGAGATTGATGCCGAACCGTTCGTTCTCGCGGGCGTAGTTGTCCGTGACCGTGTGGTTCGCGGAGCGCTGGAGGTTGATGCCGTGGCCGCCGTTGTGGTTCGCGGTGTTTTCCCGGACCGTCACGTTCCGGAGCCGGTTCAGCCGGATGCCGTGGTTCCGGTTCGCGCTCACGTTGTTGCCCACCAGCAGGGAGTGCGAGCCGGCCTGCGAGAAGCTGATACCGTGGCCGCCACAGCCAAACACCGAGTTGTTCCGAAACACGAGGTGGCTGGCCGTCGTCGACACGTCGACACAGCCGTCCGGGTAGCTCGACCGGTATATCTCGTTGTCGGCGAACGTGTTGTGATTCGACCCGCTGGCGAGTCGCACGTTCTCGTTGCCCGAACCGGCTATCGTGCTGGCTTCGACGGTGTTGTTCGACGAGGATTGCAGCAACAGCCCCCGGCGGCCCGCCTGCGTGATGGTGTTCGACGAGAGCGTGTTGTTGTCGGCGTTGCGGTCCATGTAGATACCGTGGTTGTTGACCTGTGAGACGGCGGTATCCGTTATCGTCGTGCCCGTGACGTTTCGCAGCCGGATGCCGTGGTCGCTCCCGACGACGGTCACGTCAGTTATCGACGCGTCGTCGACCCGTTCCATCCGGAGGCCGATTCCGTTACTCCCGAAGTCGTTCCAGACCCAGTTGGTGAGCCGAACGTCGCGTATCGTCACGTTCGACAGTCGGCCAGTCGCGCCGACGTTGACCTCGATGCCGTTGCCGCCCGCGTTCCGGTCGATATCGTTTATCGTGTGCCCCTGCCCGTCGAAGACCACGTCGCTCGCGGTTATCTCGATACAGGTCCCGTCCGTCGAGACGTTCACAGCGAGTCGATAGTGGCCCGACTCGTCGATGACGGTACAGCCGGTAATCGTGGTGGCGTCGGCCTGCTGTGACTGACTGTCGGCGCTCGCGGTCACAGCGGCCGCCGGACTCGTCATCGCTACGACCGAGAGGACCAGCAGCGCCGAGAGCCCGACGCTACGCAGCCCCGAATTAGCACTCATCGCATCGCCACCCGGTCGACGGTCACTACTGACGGCTCGATTCGGCCCCACCCTGATTTGCCACCGAATGTCATACTACGTATTGTCCCTCGGCGTGGGAGTATAAATTAACCCCCTCTCAGTCGGTATCCCCGCCCTTCGACGCTCGATGGCCGGGCTCGGAAGGGCAATCCTCACAACTCTCCGGTCCGTTCGGACGGTAGATGGTTCTTGGTACGGATTCGCGCGTACTGACGCTAGCCTTTGCCCGCATGGCCGACGCGCTCGGGAACTCCTTTCTCATCATCGTGTTGCCGCTGTACATCGCCAGCGGGCAGGTGACACTCTCGGGGGTCGCCGGCGCGGAGATACTGGGCTTCGTCCTGCGAGAGGAGACGCTCATCGGCCTGGTCCTGTCGCTCTTTGGCCTGCTCAACTCCCTGGGCCAGCCCTTCACCGGCCGGCTCTCCGACCGGAGCGGCCGCCGCCGCGTGTTCGTCCTCACGGGACTGGTCCTCTTTGGCATCGGGAGCGCCGCCTACCCGTTCCTGACTTCCTACTGGACGGTGCTGGCCGCCAGGGCGTTCCAGGGCGTCGGCGCCGCCTTTACCATCCCCGCGACCATCGCGCTGGTCAACGACTACGCCGAGAGCGACAGCGAGCGGGGCGGCAACTTCGGCGTGTTCAACACCTTCCGACTCATCGGCTTCGGGTTCGGCCCCATCGTCGCCGGCATCCTCATCACCGGCGGGTTGAGCGCGGAGGGTGTCGTCACGTACACGCTCGGCGGCCTGTCAATCTCGGGGTTCAACGCCGCCTTCGCCGTCGCCGTCGCCGGTGCCATCATCAGCTTCCTCCTCGTCGCGGTCCTCATCGACGACCCGCCGGCCGCAGCGGACGCGGCGAGCAAGGACGTCTCCATCGCCGTGCTGGACCCGGACGGGAGGGGGCTCGACCCGGTCTTCGTGCTGGGTGTCGGCACCTTCCTGATGGCGACGACCATCGCGCTGTTCGCGACGCTCGAGGGCCCGATTCGGATGCGCCTGGACGAGTCGACGTTCATGTTCAGCGTCCAGTTCGCCGCCGTCGTCATCGCGAACGTCCTGTTGCAGGTTCCCATCGGCCGGGCGAGCGACCGGTTCGGTCGTCGGCCGTTCGTCGTCGCCGGCTTCGCCGTGCTCGTCCCGTCGGTGTACGCACAGGGGGTCGTGATGGACCCCTGGCTCATGCTCGCGGCCCGGTTCGTCCAGGGCGTCGCCGTCGCGCTCGTGTTCGCGCCGTCGCTGGCCCTGGCCGGCGACCTCGCCGGCGACCGCGGCTCCGGAACGACGCTCTCGGTGCTGACGATGGCCTTCGGTCTCGGCGTCGCCGCCGGACCGCTCGCCTCCGGCGTCCTCTACAATCTCGGGGGCTTCTCGACGCCCTTTACCGTCGGGTCCGTGCTCGCGATAGCCGCCCTCGGGCTGACCTACTGGCAGGTAGAGGAGACGCTCTCGGTCGGCGAGGAGTCGCCGGCCGCCGCCCCGCAGGACTGAGCGAACGCCACGGCGTTCGCGAGAGTTGCGACGCCTTCCGGGCGTCTCACGGAACTGAACACGGGCGACCGCGAGGGTTAAGTCGGACACAGTCGTATCTTCTGACATGTTCACGAATCGCACGGACGCCGGTGAACAGCTCGCCACCGAGCTCCGTCGGTCGGACTTCGCCGTCGACGTCGTCCTCGGGATTCCACGGGGCGGACTCCCGATAGCCCGCCCCGTCGCCGACGCGCTGGGCGTCCCCCTCGACGTCGTGGTCGCGAGCAAGGTCGGCGCCCCGGGCAACCCCGAACTGGCGGTCGCCGCCGTCGCCGACGACGGGACGACCTGGCGCAACGAGTCGCTCGTGGGCTCGCTCGACCTGACCACCGACTATCTCGAAGACGAAATCGAACACGAGCAGCGGGCCGCCGCCGAGAAGCGCGGCCGTTACCGGGAGGGGCGACCACCGCTGGACCTCGCCGGCAGACACGTCCTCGTCGTCGACGACGGACTCGCGACGGGCGCCACGATGTTCGCCTGCGTCGAGCGGGTCCGGGAGGCAGGGGCCGCCAGCGTCGCCGCCGCGGTACCGGTCGGGTCGCCCCGGACCGTCGACGAACTGCGGCGGCGGGTCGACCACCTCGTCGTCCTGGACCAGCCCCGGAGCTTCAGGGCCGTCGGGCAGTTCTTCCGGGACTTCTCGCAGGTCTCCGACGCGGAGGCGATGGCGCTGCTGGACTGAGCGAGGGTGCCTGAGTGACGTGACCCGCAGCGCGACGGCGCTACTGGAGGAGTCGCGCTATCGTCTCCCGCACCGCGCGGGCGGCCGTCCGGACCTCGGAGAGGCGGACGTACTCGCGTTTCGAGTGGGCGACTGCGCCGACGCCGTCGGCGAGTACGCCGGGCCCGAAGACGACGGTCGGGCCGTGGCTGGCGAAGTACGAGGCCTCCGTCGCGGCCTCGAACGGCCGGACGGTCCCGCCGCTCGCGTCCCGAAGCGTCTGGACCAACTCGGCGTCGGGGTCCGTGGCGAAGGCGTCGGGAAACGGCGTGTCGGGCCGGATGAGCGCCACGTCCAGACTCATCGACTCGGGGAGCCACTGCGAGAGGTGCGCTTCGAGCGCCTCGGGGAACTCGTCGCTGGTCTCGGGCGGCACCGACCGGCGGTCGAACGTGATGGTACACTCGGCGGGCACCTGGTTGGTCGCCTCGCCGCCCTCGACCATCGACGGCGTCAGGATGGGGCGGCCCAGGCTCTCGTGGTCCGCGGGGCCCGCGCTGTCTCGCGGTTCCTCGCCGTCACCGCGAGACCGTTCCGAGGCGCTTTGGGTCTCGCGCTCGTCGTAGCTCCCCATCGCCTGCAGGACGGGCGCGGCCGCCCGAATCGCGTTCAGCCCGCTCTCGGGACTCGCCGCGTGGGCGCTCTCGCCGCGGATGGTGACCGTCCCCTCGAACTGGCCCTTCGCCGCGGTGCAGACGTCCAGCCCCGTCGGCTCCCCCACGATATAGCCGTCGGCGTCGAGGGTCTCGGCGAGGTGGGCGCCGCCGGTTTGCGTGGTCTCCTCGTCGATAGACACCGCGAGAGTCACCGCGCCGTCGGCCGGTTCGACGGTCAGAAACGCGTCGACCAGCGCGGCGAGCGGTCCCTTCGCGTCGCAGGCCCCCCGACCACAGACCACGTCGCCGCGGATGCCACCGCCGGCACCCGTAATCTCCTCGTCACCCGGCGGCTCCTCGCGCCGTTCGTACGGCAGATGCGGCGGCACCGTGTCGATGTGGGTGTTCAGGACGAGATGCGCGCCGTCGGCGGCCGCCGCGGCGTCGGGGTCGGGCGCGCCCGTCGTCGCGACGACGTTGCCGAGGTCGTCGACTGCGGGGTCGGCGCCGGCCCGGTCCAGCGTCGCCACGAGCAGGTCCCGCATCGGCCCCACGTCGTCGGTCGAGTCCGTCTCGACGGCCTCGCGGTGGAAGTCGGTCAGGTCGAAGCCGACGCTCATCGTTCCATGCGGGTCACGTCCGCCAGCGTCTCCCGGTCGCGGACGACACGCGTCTCGCCGCCCTCGATGGCGACCTCCGCGGGCCGTGGCTGGGAGTGGAACTGGTTGGCGAGTTCGTAGCCGTAGGCGCCCGCGTTGCCGATGGCGAGCAGGTCCTCACGCTCCGGGCGGGCGACGGGCCGGTCGGTACAGAACACGTCGGCGCTCGTACAGCAGGGTCCGCCGACCGAGACGGGTTCGGCGTCCCGCTCAGGCGCCGAAACGTTCCGAATGGGGTGGTAGGAGCCGAACATCGCCGGGCGGATGAGCGTCGCCAGCGAGGCGTCGACGCCGACGACGGTCGACGCCGGGGCTTCTTTGATAGTGTTGACCTCGGTCAGGATGAGTTCGGCGTCCGCGACGACGTAACGGCCCGGTTCGAGCTTTATCCGGGCGTCGAGGTCACCGACGGCCTCGCGGACTTTCTCCCCGACGACCGCCATGTCGAGTGGCTCCTCGTCCTCGCGGTAGGGGACGCCGAAGCCGCCGCCGAAGTCGACGAACTCAAGCGGCGTCACGTCCGTCTCGACCTGTCGGCCCATGTCCGCGACCTTCCCGATGGCGCGGCAGTGGTCGTCCAGGTCGTCGTGGAGGACGCCGCTGCCGGCGTGGGCGTGGATGCCCACGAGGTCGAAGCGGTCGGCCACGTCCACCGCCACCTCGGGCACCTGCTCGTAAGGGATACCGAACTTGGCGTCTTTCCCGGTCGCGACCTTCTCGTGGTGGCCGGTCCCGATACCGGGGTTGATGCGGATGGCGACCCGGCCGTCGTAGCCCCGCGACTCCAGGCGGTCGAAGGTGTCGCGGGCGCCGCCGGTGATGGTGACGCCGGGGTTCGCCTCGGCCAGTTCGACCGCGTAGTCGAGGTCCGCGTCCGGCGGGTTCACGGCAGTGTACTGGAGCGTGTTCGGCACCGCCCCGGCCTGGACGGCGCGGTGGAGTTCGCCGGCGGCGGCACACTCGATGTCCGCGCCGGTCTCTACGAGTTTCTCCAGGACGGCGCGGCCGGTGTGGGCCTTCGCGGCGTACATCACGTGGGCATCGGGGAAGGCCGACGCGAACCGCTCGTAGTTCCGTGCGACGCGGTCCAGATCGACGACGTACAGCGGCGTCCCGTGGTCGGCCGCCAGCCGACCGAGGCGGTCGTGGTCCCAGTCCGCGAGGCGACGGACCGGCGGCGAGTCGTGACTCATTAGTCTACACACGGCGACGCCCCGTAACAAGGGTTGCGCTCCGGCGGCCGCTGGGACGGCGCTCGCTCGGTTCCGCGGTATCGTGTGCGGACGGGCGACCACGCCAGACCCTGGGCCGACTGACGGGTCGTCGAGTGGGGGGTCGACGGCTCCGTCATCCGACGACGACCGGCGAGCGGTCCGGTAAGCCCACAGTATCCCGCGAGGCAGTGGTCCTGCGGGTGACTAACTAACAGGCGGCGCCGGCAACCGGCTCTCATGCGAACCGATTCGCGACGCCGCCTCGCCGTCGCGCTCGCCGCCGTGGTGGTCCTGGCCGGCACCGCGGGCGTCGCCGCGGCCCAGTCCTTCCAGGGGGCCGCGGAGACCGTCGTCGTCGGTCCTGACGAGACCTACGACAGCATCGAGGGCATCGCGGGAACGGTCGTCGTCAGGGGAACCGTGACGGGGGACGTCTCGGCGGCCGCCGGCACCGTCCACGTCGCGGAGGGCGGCACCGTCCAGGGCGACGTCGAGGCCGCCGCCGGCACCGTCACCATCGACGGGGCCGTCGGCGGCGACGTCGACACGGCCGGGAGCACCGTCACCGTCGGCGAGACGGGCAGTATCGCGGGCGACCTCACCGCCGGGGCGACCTACCTCGCCATCGACGGGACCGTCGACGGCGACCTCACCGCCGGGGCCGAGCGCATCGTCCTCGGCCCCGAGGCGTCTGTCGGCGGCACGGTCCGCTACGACGCGGAGACGTTCTCCAGGGCCCCCGGTGCGGCCGTCGGCGGCAGCGTCGTGCAGGACGAATCGCTCGGGCAACCGGCCGGCCCCGACCTTCGGATTCCCGGCTGGCTCGGTGCGCTGTACGGCCTGCTGGCGAACCTCCTGCTCGGCGTCCTCCTGCTGGCCGTCTTCCCGGCGTTCTCCAGCCGGGTCGCCGACGGCGTCGTCGAACGGCCGCTGCGGTCCTCCGGGGTCGGCCTGGCGACGCTGCTCGTCGTGCCGGTGGTGCTCGTCGTGCTGCTGGTCACCATCGTCGGCATCCCCCTCTCGCTGGTCGGCGCCGTCGCCTTCGCGGTCACGGTGTGGGTCGCCGTCGTCTACGGGCAGTACGCGCTCGGCGCGTGGGCCCTCTCGTTTGCCGGCCGGGAGAACCGCTGGCTCGCCCTGGTCCTCGGCGTCGTCGGTGTCACCGTCCTGGGCGCGGTGCCGGTGCTTGGCGCTTTGCTCGACATCGCGGTACTCCTGCTTGGCCTCGGCGCGCTCGTCCTCGCGCTCCGTGGCGCCTACGACAGCCGCCGCGGGGAGGGGACACGGGGCGGTCGCCAGGCGACCCTCGAGGAGGCGACTGGCGACACCACCGCGGCCTGACCACCCAAACCTATTTTTGCTCTAACAGTAGACTCTCCACCACGAACGGAGTGGCCCAGAACTGTCATGCAACCGGAGGTCCCGCGACGCCCGCCGCTGGAGATAGTCAAGCAGGGGAGCCTCTGGGTCGTCGAGGACTACCGCAAGGGGTCACGGAACGGCGAGACCCACGCCACCCACGACTCCCAGCTCTCCGCGTTGCGCTACGCGAAATCGAAGATGGAGGCCGACCGCCGTCCGTGTCTCGTCCGCTGGGACTCCCCGCGCAGCGTCGGCGCGCTCTACTGGAACCCGCTGTTCGAGCAGCTCACCGTCGAGCGCGACGACCTGGTCGGCGGGTGGACCGTCGTCCCGGACGCGGGGACCTGTGCGATGACGGTCGCTCCCTCCCGCGAGGAGGCCGCCGACCGCGCCACGAAGCTCCAGCGGCTCTACGATTTCAAGCGTCTCCGGGTCTACGACGGCCGCGGCGAGGAGTACGAGGAGCGGGACCACCGCTTCCTCCGGCACGACATCACCCGCTCTGGCGTGCGGTTCGACCCCGACGCGGTCGCCGAGGTCCCCGAGCCGGAGGAACCCGACGAACCGGAGCCCGGGACGGCGGGCGGAGCGTCACCCGAGGAGCCGGCCGGCCCGTCGGACGTGGGCACGGTCGGCCCGGCGAGCCCCGGACAGCTCGGTGCCTCCGTCCCCGACGTGACCCAGGTCGAGTTCACCGACACCGACGGCGCCGTCCATCGCTACTCGACGCCGTGGCACGGCGGCACCGACGCCCAGATTGTCACGGTCTCCCGGAAGTACGCGACCGACGACGGCGTCCCGGAGGCGTTCGCCGAGGCGTTCGAGCGCTGGCAGGCCCACGACGGGGCACCCCACGTCGCCACGATACACGAGTCCGGCACCGACCCGACCTCCTGGGTCGCCTACCGCGTCGGCGCGCACACGCTCGCGGACGTCGGGACGGAACTGCCGGCCCGCACGCGCGTCGACGTGCTCGGCGACGTCGCCGACGCGGCCGCCGCCGTCGGCGGGGCGTCGACGCCGCTGTGCGGGCTGGTCCCCGAGAACGTCCACCTCCTGGAAGCCGGCGGCGACCGTCGGGCGACGGTCGCCAACTGGGGTATCGAGTGGGCCGTGCGCGACGCGGTCGGCCTGGCCCACGACGGCCCCTTCCTCGCGCCCGAACAGCGCGAGGGGCGCCTGACGGCGACGACCGACGTCTACCAGACCGGTGCCGTCGCCTACTGGCTGCTCTGTGAGCGGCGGCCGCCGGCGTCCGCCTCTCAGCCGGGGGATATCCCGCGGCCGATACAGGGCGTCTCCTCGCGGGTCAAACCTCACCTCGCCCGGGCGCTCGCGGCCGACCCCGACGAGCGCCAGCACTCCGTCGCGGCGCTCTATCGGTCGCTCGCCGAGGCCGTGTAGCGAGGTGTTTCGCCGAGGGCGTCTCGGGTATCGAGCGGAGACACGAGGGGTCCCGCCGCTCGCGGCTCGCTTCACGGGTCACTTCGGTCCCCGTTCCGCATCGAGGGCCGTGCTGTGCACGCCCCTCGCTTCGCTCACCGCTGCGCTTTTCCGAGACGCCTCGCGTCGCTCGCCGTCTCGCTAGTCTCTCAGTGCGTCCTCTCGCTCCGTCGCCTCCAGCGTCTCCTCCTCGACGTCGGTCGCGACGACGGCGGGCTTGTAGGCGCCGCCGGGGATGAGGTCGTGCTCGCCGACGGAGGAGTCGACGAAGCGCTGGAAGGCCCGTCGCTCGGGCGGCAGTTCGCCGTAGAGAACTTCCTCCTCGACGAGGTCGTAGACGGGGATGCGCGGGGTCAACAGCGTGTTCTCGCCGACGATGGAGCCCTCGCCGACGACGAAACCGCTGGTGACGCGACAGCCCGCGCCCAGCGCCACGTCGTCCTCGACGATGACGGGGGCGCTCTCGACCGGTTCGAGGACGCCGCCGATGAGCGTGTTCGCGCCCAGTTTGACGTTCTCGCCGATCTGGGCACAGGAGCCGACGGTGTCACAGGAGTCGACGAGCGTGCCGTCGCCGACGTGGGCGCCGATGTTGACGAAGGAGGGCGACATCATGATGCAGTCCTCGCCCAGGTAGGCGCCGCGGCGGATCGTCGTGCCGTCCGGCGTGTTGCGGGTGCCCCGCTCGCCGAGGTCACCGGTGTCACGCAGCGGGAGCACGTCGTGGTAGGTGACGCCGCCGTAGTCGCGTTCGTAGGTCTCTCGGAACGCGAAGTTCAGCAGGATGCCCCGCTTGACCCACTCGTTTACCTCCCACTCGCCGTCGACTTTCTCGGCGGCCCGCACGTCGCCGTTCTCCAGGGCGGTGAGGAAGTCGTCGAGCGTGTCGAGTTGCGGGGGCTCGATGTCCTCGACGGTCGCGCCCTGTTCGTACGCTGTCCAGAGGTCGCCGACGTTGCGCTCCAGGTCTTGTCCGAGCATACGCGCCGTTTCCGCGTCCTGACGTATAGCGACTCTGGAATCGGGTGGGGCACGCGGCTACGCGCGGTCGACCAACGGAGAACAGTTGGTGGGTTGGACGTCTGTTCAGTCGGCGCCCTGGCCGGGGATGTAGCCACAGTCTGCACAGTGCGTGACTGTCGGGGCCGGTTCGAACTCCCCCGCGCAGTGCGGGCATCTGGATGCGGGCCGTCGGTGTGTTGTGACCATACCAGAAGCTGTTGCGCGAGTGGGTATAAGGGTATGCGTTAAATTCAGAAATTTGTATTAGGTCGTATTAGGCCACTCAGGCGCCGTCCACGACCTCGCCGAAGTCGTACTGCCCCGCGTCCCGGCCGGCGAGCCAGGCCGCGGCGTCGAGGGCGCCGGCGGCGAAGACGGCGCGGTCCTCTGCGTGGTGGGACAGCGAGACGACTTCGTCGTTGCCCGCGAGGATGAGTTCGTGCTCGCCGCGGATGTCGCCCGCGCGGCGGGCGAAGACGCCGATTTCGTCCTCGGCCCGGGGGGCGTGGCCCTCGCGCCCGTAGACGGGTTCCACGTCGCGCTCCGACTGGACGACTTCCAGCAGGGTCTTGGCCGTGCCCGAGGGCGCGTCGACCTTCCCGTTGTGGTGGCTCTCCATCAGTTCGAGGTCGTAGCCGTCGAGCGCGCGGACGGCCTCGCGGACGGTGCGCTGGAGCACCTGGATGCCCCGCGAGAAGTTCGTCGCTTTCAGCAGCGGAATCGACGTGCTGGCGGCGACGAGGTCTTCCATCCCGTCCTCGTCGAAGCCGGTCGTTCCCACGACGAGTCCGGCGTCGGCCTCGACGCAGGCCGCTGCGAGCGGGAGCGTCGACGCCGGGACGGAGAAGTCCACGACGACGTCCACGTCGTACTCCGCGAGCGCGTCGGCCACGTCCTCGGCGACGACCGGGACGCCGTCGACCTCGCCGGTCTCGACGTCGAAGCCGACGACGGCCGCAAGGTCGTCGCGGTCGGCCGCCGTCTCGATGACCGTCTGTCCCATGCGCCCCGCCGCACCGTTGACGGCAATCCGTGTCATCGCTCTACCTCCGCGTAGGCGTCCTCTAAGTCCTCCGTTTCGAGGTCGGCGAGCACGTCCCGAAGGTCGTCGAGATGTTCGTCGGCGAGTCGGGACAGCGGCGAGCGGAGGTGTGCCGGGCCGTAGCCCCGAATCCGCATGGCCTCCTTGACCGGGATGGGGTTGGTCTCGACGAACAGCGCGCGAAAGAGCGGGCCGAGTTCGTGGTGGAGGGCACGCGCCCGCTCGAAGTCGCCCGAGAGCCCCGCGCCGACCATCGCGCAGGTGCGTTCGGGCTCGACGTTGGCCGAGACGGAGATACAGCCAGCCGCGCCGACCGACAGCATCGGCAGGGTCATCCCGTCGTCTCCCGAGAGCACCGCGAAGTCCTCGTCGCGCGTGCGCTCGATGATTTCGGATATCTGGTTCATGTCGCCGCTCGCGGCCTTGTACGCCTGGATGTTCTCGTGAGCGGCGAGGGAAACGGCGGTGTCTGGCTCGATGTTCTGGCCGGTCCGCGAGGGGACGTTGTAGACGATTTGCGGGCAGTCCACCGCGTCGGCGATGGTCTCGTAGTGGTCGACCAGCCCGCGCTGTTCGGGCTTGTTGTAGTACGGCGAAATCAGGAGGAGGGCATCGGCGCCGGCGTCGGCCGCCCGGCGGGACAGCGAGAGCGCCTCGCGGGTGTTGTTGCTCCCGGTCCCGGCGATGACGGGGACGTCGTCGACGGCGTCGATGACCGCCTCGACGACCTCGATGTGTTCGTCGTGGGTCATCGTCGCCGACTCGCCCGTCGAACCGGCGGGAACCAGCCCGTCGACGCCGGCGGCCTCCAGTCGCTGGGCGTCTCGCCGTAGTGTCTCGAAGTCGATACTGCGCTCGTCGTCGTCGTGGAACGGCGTACACATCGCGGGATAGACGCCGTGGAAGTCCAGTGCTGTCATTGCTGAGTGGTGTGGTGTCGCTGTGGGATTAGTCGTCCGGTTGACCTCGGTCAGAGAAGCGACCCGCGACGGGTGTGCCACGCCCGCCGGGAGTCGACGACCCGCGACGGGTTCGCCGCGCCCGCCGAGAGCCAGAAATCACCGCTTGCGCTTGCGTTTCGGGACGACGCCGTCGCCGCTGGATACCGGACGTACCGTCGCGCAGCGTCGTCGCATACCTGATTGGCCGTCCGTGAGGGACTTAGCATTTTTGCTCTCCGACGACCCCGAAAACCTATCCGGGTCCGGGTGAGAAATCCCCGTATGACTGTATCACATCCGGGACAGCGCGTGGCCGTCCTGGCCGACGCGCAGAACCTCTATCACACGGCCCGGAGCCTCTACTCGCGGAACATCGACTACTCGGAACTGCTCGAAGCGGCCGTCGACGGCCGCGAACTCACTCGCGCCATCGCCTACGTCATCCGCGCCGACTCGCCGGAAGAGGAGACTTTCTTCGAGGCGCTCGTCGACATCGGTTTCGAGACTCGCATCAAGGAGATAAAGACGTTCCAGGACGGCTCCCAGAAGGCCGACTGGGACGTGGGGATGAGCTTAGACGCCGTCACACTGGCGAAACACAACGACGCTATCGTCCTCTGTACCGGCGACGGCGACTTCGCCCGGGTCTGTCGCTACGTCCGCCACGAGGGGTGTCGCATCGAGGCGATGGGGTTCGAGGAGTCGTCGTCGGAGGACCTCAAGTCGGCCGTCGACGGGTTCGAGGACCTCAGTAGCGACCCGGACACGTTCCTGCTGTAGCGGTCGCTCACCGGGACGGCGCGGACGAGCAGAAAGACCCGGTGTTCAGACCGCGCGACCCTCTTCGGAGGTGCCCAGCAGCAGCGACCCCGCGGCCAGTCCCAGCGCCGCGACGGCGCCCAGGACGCCCGCGATAGTCGCCGAGAGACCGATGTCGAAGGGGCCCGACGCCAGAATCAGCACCGAACTGACGACCAGTAACGCGGCGCCCGCATACACCTTCCGCTTGTCTGTAGCCATTGTAGCCGGTCATAGCGGGCCATCGGGTATAAATTTCCCCAAACGTGGCCGCAATTTTGCGAGGGAGTCTCACGCACACCATCCGCCGTCGGACCGAAAACGGGTTACCCGCACGGCCGCCACCACCGCCAATGAGCGACAGCGAGTTCCGTGGCCTCCGTCGCGGCGCCGACTACCAGTTCGGCCGCGGTGCCGGCGCCGCCCTGTTCCCGGCCGAGTCCGCCGTCGAGGTCACCCACACGAGTTCCGGGCGGCCACGCCAGGTCCACGCCGACGACGGCCGCATCGCCACCTACGCGACCGACGGCCGCTTCGTCCTGGGGCTGGCCGGCGGCCGACGGCTGCTCGCGGGCTTCGACGCCCCCGCCCACCGCGTCGTCGTCGGCGACGAGAGCGAGCCGTTCGTCCGCGAGGGCCGCAACGCCTTCGCGAAGTTCGTCCAGCGGGCCGACCCGTCGATTCGGCCCGGCGACGAGACGCTCGTGGTCCACGAGACCGGCGACCTGCTGGCCGTCGGTCGCGCCGAACTCCCCGGCGACGGGATGGCCGACTTCGAGACCGGGATGGCCGTGAAAGTGCGGCAGGGAACGGACAGCTGACCGACGCGATGCACCGCCGCCATGTTCTGAGCGCCGTCGCGCTCTCGACGGCCGCGCTGGCCGGCTGTGGGGGTGAATCGACGGACAGGGTCACGCCCGACCCCGACGACCCGGTGCTGTTCGTCGTCACCAACCAGCAAAGCGCAAGCGCCACCGTCCAGTTGACCCTCGCGCTCGACGACGGCCCGACCGTCCTCGACGAGTCGGTGACCCTCGACGCCGGTGGCACGCGGGAGTTCGACCCCGGCATCGACCGGCCGGGCACGTACGAACTCCGGGCGGCCGTCGAGGACGGCCTCTCGAGGACGATTACGCTCAACATCCAGCCCGCGGACATCCGCGACGGCTCGAACCACGAGGTCATCCTGCGGGACAACGGCGTGCAGGTGACCTGGGAGGAGTAGCTACTCGTAGGCGTCGGCGAACGCCTGCTCCCGCCACAACAGTTCCTCGACGCCGTGGTCCAGCAACGCCTCGCCCAGCGCCGTCGCCCGGTAGTACGAGTACAGCCCCTCGCTCGTGGGCTCGTTGCGCTTTCGATTCTCGACCAGGCCCACGTCGACCAGCGTATCGAGATGGTGATGGAGCGTGTTCCCGGGGAGGTCGAGCGCCTCCCGAAGCTCCTTGGCGCTCATCGCGCCGTCGCGTTTGAGCCGGTAGAGGACGCGGAACCGCGTCTCGTTGCCGACGGCCCGCTGCATCGCCATGTACTCCTCGAAGGTGAGGATACTCCGTTCGGGGAGGAGGTCGGCCGGCTCGGCCGGCCCCGTCTCCTCTCTCGTGCTGGTGCCCATCCTGTTCGTACCTCTAGTGCCGACCGATATAACGATTGCTGAGTCAGTCGATACTGAGTATCGCCTTGTTTTATTTACTGTCCCGGTGTGGCCTCGGTATGCGCGCCCGCATCACGTCCTCGCTCGGGGCTGTTCCCTACAGTGACTTCCTCGTCTACCTGATGGGACCGTACACGACGTTCGACGTGGCCGACCTCGTGCCCGACGGCGTCGACCCGGGGGAAGTCTCCCTGCCGGCCGCGTCGACCGCCGAGGACGACCTCGACGCGATGATGGGGACGCTCCGCTCGGTACAGGGGTCCTTGCGGACCGACCCCGGCGTCAATGCCTTTCTCGCGGTCGACCCGGAGATTCCGCTGGACGAGGTGGACGCCGCGAGCCAGAGCATCGCGTTCGCCCGCGCGAGCAACGCGACCCTGTTCGTCGTCCCCGCGATGGGCGACAAACTCGGCGTCGGGATGGAAGTGGGGTCGGTGCTCGAAGACTTAGACGAGCAGGGCCGCGAACGGGTCATGTTCGCCCACGAGGACGCCGTCTCCAGCGCGATGATACGGGCCATCAGCCAGCGCTGGGACGCCCGGGTCGTCAGCTACGACACCGAGGCCGCACTGCTGGACGAAATCAGACAGTTCGTCGCGGACCTGATGAACCGGGAACTGTACGGCGACCTGCCGCGGAAGACGACCGGATAGAGCGACCCGGTGGGCTTTTTTATCCAGAACGCGCAGCCACGGACATGTTTGGAGGAGGCGGCGGGATGAATCCGCGAAAGATGAAACAGATGATGGAGCAGATGGGCATCGATATGGAGGATATCGACGCCGAGGAAGTGATTATCCGGACCCCCGACGAGGAGCTGGTGTTCACGGACGCGGACGTCCAGTTGATGGAGGCCCAGGGCCAGAAGACCTACCAGGTCGTCGGCGACCCGGAGACACGCGAACGCGGCGAGAGCGGGGCGGCCGACGACGCCGGCGACGCGGACGAGTCGGGCGACGACACCGTGGTCGACGCGGACGACGTCGAAATCGTGGCGATGCGGACCGGCGTCGACGAGGAGACGGCGCGGGAAGCCCTCGAGGCCAACGACGGCGACCTCGCGGACGCGGTCGACGAACTGGAGTAGCGTGTACCTGTTCGTCCACGAGGACCGCGAGCACCTGCTCGAACCCGGCGAGCGGTTCGAGTCCGACCTCGGCATCCTGGAGGTGCCCGCGGACGTGGCGCCCGGCGACGTCGTCGAGACGCATCTGGGCAACGGCTTCACGGTCCGACGGCTGCGCGGGCCGGACCTCTTTGCCCACCTGGAACGCACCGGCGCGCCGATGATGCCCCGCGACGTGGGCCTCGTGGTCGGCAAGACCGGCGTCGCCGCCGGCGACCGCGTGCTCGACGCGGGCACCGGGACCGGCATCCTCAGCGCTTACATGGGCCGGATGGGCGCCGACGTGGTGACCTACGAAATCGACCCCGACTTCGCCGACGTGGCCCGTGACAACATGGCCATCGCGGGCGTCGCGGACGCCGTCGAGGTCAGGACCGGCGACGTGACCGACGACCTGGACGAACTGTCGGGCTTCGACGTGGTGACGCTCGACACCGAGGACGCCCCGACCGTCGTCGAGCGGGCGCCGACGCTGCTCGCTCGCGGCGGCTCGCTGGCGGTGTACTCCCCGTTCGTCGAGAACACCCGGGAGGCCGTCGCCGCGGCCCGCGAGGTGGGCCTTTCCGACATCGAGACGCTGGATACGATTCAGCGCGAGATGGACTTCGACGACCGTGGCTCCCGCCCCTCGACCGGCGGCGTCGGCCACACCGGGTATCTGACGTTCGCGAGACGGCCGTAGCGAGGAATCGAGCGAAGCGAGATTCCTCGAACACGACGCGGGGAGCGAAGCGACCCGCGGAGCCGTAGAGCGGCGGCGCCACACAGCAGTTTCCGCGAGCCGTGGTTTCAAGCCCCAGTGACGCCTAGTGGACGGTGTATGAGCGACGTTCCCGACGAGACGACGACGTGGCCCGAACTCGCTATCGGGTTGTACGACCGATTGACAGGCCGGAACGCGGAGATAACGTACGAGTTCGAGGACATGGAGGTCGACGTCCCCAGCACCACGGGCGAGGACCCCGAGTACGCCTACTGGCGCATCGACGGCACGCTCACCGTCAAGGCCCGCGAGAAGGAGTGACGACGACAACGCGACGACACGACGAGGCGCCCGAGACCCTCGCGGAGCTACTGGACGACCTCGAAGGGCGGCCCTCGCTGTCGGTCGAGGCCGACCTCGACGTCGACCTGGACGGCCACCGGGCGAGCGTCGTGGGGTACGACGACCTCGTGGCGCTGGACCTGCCCTCCGTGCCCGCCGCCGTCTCGCTGTACCGGAACCGCCCCGTCGACCCGATGGACGCCGCGGCGCTGCTCTCCTCTATCGGGCTGACCGCCGAACTCCGGGTCCGCGGCGTCCCGGTCGCCCGCATCGGCGACGAGGCCGTCCCCGGCGCCCTCGCCCGCCGGCTCGGGCTGGGACCGGTCGAACTGGTCCCCGAGGGCGCGGTGCTGGCGCTCACCCGACGGCGCGGATGAGGTCGAGCAGCTCTTCGCGGTACGCCGTCGCCGAACGGGTCAGGGGGTCGTCGGGGTCGTCGACGCGCAGAAGCTCCCCGACCGGTCGGTCCGGGTAGGCGCCCGCGGCGATGCGGAAGCCGTCGGCGTGCCAGACGCCCACCCAGCCGGTTATCGACAGCGTCGCTCCGGCCCTTGCCAGCGGTAGCTCGGCCGTGTAGCTCCGCAGGTGCAGTCTGTCACCGCCGTCGGTCCGCGCCCGCTCCCGGCGCCCCCGCGAGACGCGTTCGAACCCCCGTTCGCGCAACTCGTCGGCGAAGGCCGACTGGGCCTCTGACCGGACCGTCGGCAGTATCATCTTCGGGCCGATGCCGGGCGCCAGCGGCGGCCGGAAGGTAAGCGCCGTCGCGAAGAAGAAGCGCCACTGCCGGTCGACGCCCGACGCGGCCTCGGCGGCCGCTCGCGTTCGCACGTCGTCGTAGAGCCTGGTCGCGCCCGTGACCGCCGCCGACCGCAACTGGAAGACGGTCTCGACGTACTCGTCGGTCAGTTCCCAGCCACCGCGGCGCAACCGCGTCTCGGGGACGACCGGGACGGCGGCGTCGGGAGACACTAGCCTAGTGGTCGTCCTCCCGCCACTTGTGCTCGCACTCGGTGCAGGTGAAAAAGCGGGTCTCGGACTCGTCGGCGGCCCGAATCTGTTTCATCTCGTAGAACGCCCGGTCGTTGCCACACTCCGGACAGCGGGCGCCCGTCGTCGGGCCCATGTCCTCCACGTCGACCTCCGAGGTGTCGACCACTTCGGAGGACTCCTGCCCCTGGGTCGTGACCGCCTTCTTGTCCGCTTCGGGGTTGCGCGATTTCTCGTACTCACAGCTCCCGCAAATCCACATATCACCCTCTGTCTTCATCATCGAACCGCATTCGTCGCAGAATTCCATTGGTGTACGCAGTATGCCGCCGGTCTGTGTTAAACGCCCGGGTTCCGAGTCGTAGCCGGCGGTGTCCGCGGGGACTATGGCGACACGAAAATGACCGTACACAGCCAGAGAGCCCCCGGACGCTTCGCGTCTCCAGGGACTTCCTGGCTGTAGTAAGACTGGTCGTTGGCAGTTGCTGGCGGTCAGTTCTCGCTGTGAGCAGTCGCAGTTCTACGAAAGAAGGGCGCTACAGCGGTCTATCCGTTGTCGACCCAGGCGGAACAGGCGTCCATGTCATCCAGAGTCTCCTCGTGGAACGTGCAGTAGGGGGCGACGTCGTCGCCGTCCATCACGTACTGGAAGTGCCGGCAGTTGCCACAGTAGCTGTCGGGCTCGCCGCGGTGGACCGCCGTCTCGGTGATGGGGTCCCGGCCCGTGGCGGCCGTGGTGCCGCCGTCCGTGGTCGGGCTGGCTTCCGGGCCGGCGGTGGCCAGTTTCGGGTCGAGTTCGTGTTCGGAGGGGCCCCGCGGGGCAGCGGGTTCGGGCTGTCGGGGCGTGGACTGAGCAGTGCCGGTGTCTGCTTGCCGGGCGTCAGTGTCGGCCTGTCCGGCGCTGGCGTCGGCGCTTCGGGTGGCTCCGCCGTCGCTGGTGGTCGCCCCGCGGTTGGTCTGGGTCTCGACGTCGCCGTCGGGGTCCCGGCCGAGGAAGCCGATGCCGCCCAGGCCGGGCATCGAGCGGGACTCCTCGACGAGTTTGATACTGCCTTCCTCGGTGACCTCCATTCGGGCGCTCCCGCCGGGGTCGTTTCGGGTCTTGAACGTCGCCAGGGCGGCGAACAGACACCAGAACGTCGTCAGCACGCCGGCGAAGTAGACGGTGCTGGCCGAAAGCGCGAGCAGCGGGGCGTCGGCCATCCAGCTGTAGGGGTAGATATGCTGGAACGCGGCTACGCCGACCAGCGCGACGCCGGCGCCGCCGCCCGCGGCCAGCCGGGTTCGCGGGCCGGCCGGGAGCACGGCGAAGATGCCGAGCACGACCGCCGGCAGCCCGATACCGGCGACGATGCCGGCGACCTCCCGGGCCGCGTAGTCACCCAGTCCCAGCGTCGCCCCGACGCCGGTGGTCGCCAGCGCGATGGCGCCGACGAGCCCCGCCGCCCCGGTCAGGAACAACCCGGTCCCAACGAGTTGCTGGCGCCGCGTCGCCACGCGGCCGACCTCCCCCTCGTACACGTCCGTCAGACTGGTCATAGCGGTACTAGGACGGCGTTCCTCAAAACTACCCGTCAGACGAGCGCATGACGGGCGTGCGCGCAGGCGAGCGGGCCACGCCATTCCGAAAGCACTAATCGGGCCGGCAGACTGGGTTCGGGTATGAGCGACGAGGACAGCGAGGCAGAGCCGGCCGTCGAACTCGGCGAGGGGCCCGACGTGGAGGGCGCCCCGCTCTCGCGAGTGACCGCGCGGCTCACGTGGGGTATCGAACACAGCACCGTCGTCGACCGCGAGGGCGACACGACCATCCGGACGCCCGACGGCCCACGGGAACTGTCCGCGGTGTTAGAAGACATCGAGGCGACGTACTTCGCGGACCGACACGAGTTCGAGGCGGCGGTGCGGGACGTCATCGGCACCGGGCCGGTCCCGACGGAGTAACTGTTCTACAGCCGGGACCGTTCACCGCATCGACTCTAACGCGGTGACCGTATCGGAGATGAGCCACGCCTCGTCGTTCTCGGGTGATTCGATGCTGAGCGCGCAGAACGAGTCCGACCCGTCGTCGACCGTGATGTGGTAGGCCTCGCTCTGTAGCTCGGCACTCGGGGGCGTATCTGCTGGCTGTGAGGGCACGTTCTGGGGTCACAGGCTCGGACGGTTAAACCAGTCGATTCGGTAGGTAGCAGCCCCGAGACCGTGAATTAAACCGTCGAACCGACCGACGGCGACGGGGTGGTGTCGGCTACTCTCCGCCCGCGGTCTGTCCGTCGTCTGAGTCCGCCCGACCCCGGCGCTTCCAGAGCAGATAGCCGGCGGCGACCAGCGGGACGACGAGCAACGTCGCCATGAGCAGTAGGATGACGAGCAGTTCGACGCCGCCGGGGAGACCGGGGAACAACAGTGGGAGGGACACGGAGCGCGATTGCCACGCGACGCTGGTAAAGTTATCCGAAGTCCGAGAGCTGTGACTGCAGTCCCGCCACGAGTTCGGACTTGCGCCGGAGCGCGCCCATCGGCACCGGCAACTGGTCCGCGACCGCGTTCAGCGTCTCCCCGAACGTCTGGCCGACGCCGGGTTCGCCCTCGAAGGCGTTGCGGACGCCCTCGCGGACCTGCCAGACGCCCACGGGCGCCCAGTAGTCGTCGGTAATCTCCCGCAACACGAGACACTTCGCCTGGCGACCCCGTTCCTGGAGGTGTTCGAGCGCGCCCAGTCGGGCGGCGTAGTACGCGCCGGCGGTCTCCTCGACGTAACTGGTACGGCCCTCGTACCCCTCGTAGGCGCTGGACATGTAGTAGCCCGTCTCGGGTCGCGGGTTCCAGACGCTCTGGGGCGCTTTCATCTCGACGAGTTCGAACTCCCACCGTCCCGGCGACAGCAAGACCCAGTAGCGGTTGCCCATGTACTCGTTGTACCAGAGTTCGGGCTTGTCGATGGTGTCGCTGTTCCGGGTCGTCCCGCGGAGGTACTGCCCGACGGTGTCGTCGACGGCGGTGATGGACCACCGCGTCGGGACGAGCGACCGCTCGCTGGCCTGGCCGAGCGCGCCCGCCGAGAGGATGGTGTTGATGTCGTAGACGTCGAACCCCCGACGGTACAGATATGTCATCGCGCCCTGGGCCTGCCAGTCGTCGTCCGAGAGAGTCTTCTCGACGGGCTTCGGGACGTGGGGGTTCTCCGTGAGGTCGGCGCCGGTCGCCGTCGCCCGCGGCCCGGTCGGCGTCCCCACGTCGTCGAAGGCCACGTCGAGGTCCGGTTTCCCGTCCAGTCCGACCTCCACGTCGACCGGGTGGTCGGCGATAGCGACCTCGCGCTGCACGCCGACAAAGCCCTCCCACACGTCGTAGGCGTTGCCGGTCCGACTCCCGCGCCGACCGCCGGTCTGGACCGAATCGACGGGGGTCTGGCGGGTCGAGTTGAGCATCCCGGTCCGTCGCTGGAGCACGTCCTCGATACCCAGCCCCTCGCTGTACCAGTCGCTGCTGGTGGCGTACCCCTCGGCGGCGGCGTCGCGGTCGACCGGCGAGAGCAGCCCCGTCGAGACGTTCGGGTAGCCCGAGCGGCCGACGAAGATTTCCGGCGCCGTCGAGCCAAAGAGGGCGTCGCCCGAGAGTGCCTCCTCGAACTGCCGCTCGACGTCTTCGAGGTGGTCGGTGATGGCGTAGGACTTCTCGGCCGCGAGGCGGCGCTTCTCCGCGGCCTCGTCGCGCTCGAACCCCTCGATGAACTCGTCGAGTCGCATCTATCGCCGGTTGGCCCCTGGTAGATAAGAAGGTGTCCCTGCCGAGAGTGGGCAACTATTAGGTGCCTCGACTGAGTAACAACGGGTGATATTAATCATGGTAAACATCACGAAGTGGTCCGGTCTCGTCGCGACCGTCGCTAGCCTCGTCGTCATCGTCCTGCCCGCGTTCTTCCGAGTGACCCACTCACAGGCCCTGACGAGCCTGCTTGTGGGCGAAGTCGCCGCCATCGCGCTCGCTCACTCCACGTACCGGGCGTCCTCGGGGAAGCAGGCGGTGCCGCTGTCTATCGCCGCGTCGGTGGTCGCTGGACTCCTCCTCCTGGTGTCGCCGGTCCTGCTGTCCCCGTTCGACCCGTTCCTGACGCTGATGCTCGGTACCAGTCTCGTCGTGCTGCTCGGCGCCGTCCTGTCGGGCGTCGACCGCGTCCGCGGCGGCGAGGCGGGCCGACAGACCGGTGCCCAGCGCCTCGCGGGGAACTGACGGGGCGGACCAGCACGCCTTTTAGGGCTGCCCGGACTCCCTCCGCGTATGCCCGTTATCGAGTGTGACCCCGACGCGGCCCGCGAGCGACTCGCCGCGGCCGGCGTCACCGTCGCGGACGGCAACACCGACCACGAGCGCTGGCGCGCCGACTACGGCGGCGCGACCGCCGTCGCCTACGACGACAAAGTGGTCGTCCAGGGGAGCGACACCGCGCGGCTGGAAGCGCTGTTGCGCGGGGACGACGGCGGCCGGGTCCACGTCTACTTCGACGGGGCGTCGCGTGGCAACCCCGGCCCGGCGTCGGTCGGCTACGTGCTGGTCGACGACGGCGGTATCGTGACCGAGGGCGGCGAGACCATCGGGAGGGCGACCAACAACCAGGCCGAGTACGCCGCGCTCGTCAGAGCCCTGGAGGTCGCCACCGACTACGGCTTCGACGAGGCCCACATCCGCGGCGACTCGGAACTCATCGTCAAGCAGGTCCGCGGGGAGTGGTCGACGAACGACCCCGAACTCCGAGAGCAGCGGGTCCGTGTCCGGGAACTCCTGATGGCGTTCGAGACCTGGCAACTGGAGCACGTACCGCGAGAGATAAACGACCGCGCCGACCAACTAGCAAACGACGCGTTAGACGATGCCTGACCTCCCAGTTGACACGCAAGACGAGGTGGAACGACTCACGCGACTGGCCCGCCAGGCGGTCGACGAGGGCGCGGCGGCCGCCTACCGGGACCGGCGAGCGGCCCTGCTCGCCGACCACGGCTACGAGGCACGCATCCGCGAGGAGGACACGGGTGACGTACTGGTCTGTTACCCGTCCGAGTGGGTCGATGACGGCGTCATCCAGCCTGACATGGTCGACGACACGGACCGCGGCGTCGAGATTCGGCTCTCGGGGCCCGGAGACCCCGACGCGTGGGACGACGTCGACGCCGAGAACCGCGCGGTCGTCGAGCGCGTACGGGCCGAGGACGGCGACGTCCACGGCGCGACGGCGCGGGCCCTCGCGGACTTCATGGGGAACCACTACGCCAAGCCAATCGCCGAGGCGACGCCCGAAGAACTGGCCGAGTTCCGTGAGGAGTATTTCCCGCGCAACGCCTGGCCGACCGAGCAACAGCGCGCGCTGCTGGACGACTCTGTGGAGCTGACGGTCAAAAAAGCCGAACGCCGTTCGTAGGAACCGCTTACGCCTGGCCGTCGACGAGGTCGTGGAGTTCGTCGGCACGGTCGCCGCCGGTGACGAACTTCGAGAACTCCCAGCCCAGTTGGTCGAGGACCGCCTCTTTACCCGCCTCGGTCAGCGAATACTGGTTGGTTCGCTTGTCCAGTTCGGACTTCTCGACCAGCCCCATCTCGACGAGGTCGTCGAGGTTGGGGTAGAGTCGACCGTGGTTGACTTCGTCGCTGTAGTAGGACTCTAGTTCTCGCTTGATAGCCAGCCCGTACCGCGGCTCTTCGGCGAGGATGACGAGGATGTTCTGCTGGAACGCGGTCAGGTCTTTTGCAACGCCAGGACTGCTCGCTACCGATTGTGCCTCTGACATGGTTAGCCAAATGTCATCAAGCTATTTAACACTTGTTAACTCCGGCATTCGTTCCGGTAATATCAGCGGATGGTAGCCGATATTTCGGAACCTAGCAATTGTCACCGACTCGGTCAATCGGGGTCTCGGGAGGCCGATTACGCCGGTTCGCACACCGGAAGTAAACACCTCCTAACGTGTCGGACGACGCTTGTCGCAGTCTCGGTAGTCAGCCGACAAGTAGTTTATGTTCGTCGCTGTCGTTTTCATTACGAAAATCATTTTTAATACCCCTGCGCACACGCGAACGATGACGAATCTCTGGGAAGACATCGAGACCGGACCGAACCCACCGGAAGAGATCTACGCCGTCGTCGAGTGTCTCAAAGGTGAGCGTAACAAGTACGAGTACGACAAGGACATCCCCGGCGTCGTGCTCGACCGAGTGCTGCACTCGAACGTCCACTACCCCTCCGACTACGGGTTCATCCCGCAGTCGTACTACGACGACGGGGACCCCTTCGACGTGCTCGTCCTCGTCGAGGACCAGACGTTCCCCGAGTGTGTCATCGAGGCCCGCCCGGTCGCGCTGATGAAGATGGACGACGACGGCGAGCAGGACGACAAGGTCATCGCCGTCCCCACCGAGGACCCCCGCTACGACCACATCGAGGACCTCGACGACATCCCCCAGCAGACCCTGGACGAGATAGACGAGTTCTTCTCGACCTACAAGAACCTGGAGGAAGGCAAGGAAGTCGAGACGCTGGGCTGGGAGGACAAGCAGGCCGCGATGGACGCTATCGAACACGCCCAGGACCTCTACGACGAGCAGTTCAACTGACCCGGTGACGGTCTCGTCGCCGGACCGCCACCGCGCCGTATTTTCACCGGTAATACCGGAAGCCGTTGCCGATTATGTATGAGCATGGGTAATCTTTTGCCCGCTCGACCCCACGGTACGGACGCATGGCGACCGACCAATCCGCTCCGCCGACGGACGACCTCGGCCTCGACGCCGACGACGACACACCAGCACCGCCCGGTATCGCGCACCTCACAGTCGTGCCGGCGAACGCGGACCGGTCGTCCTGAGACGCGAACCGGTCGGTTTACCACCTCGGCCCGATTGATTGGGGCCGATACCCCGAACAGATTGCCGCTTTCCGTGACGCGACTGCGAAAAGAAGCTTCTTGTCCCCGACCTGTCTACACGCTCTCATGGGACTATTCGACCGTCTGAAAGGCGACGACGCGCCGCGCGTGGCCTTCTTCGGCATCGACGGGGTGCCGTACAGCCTCATCGACGAGCATCCTGACGTGTTTCCGAACCTCACCGAACTCAAGCAGTCGGGCGCCGGCGGCCCCATCGACAGCATCGTGCCGCCGGAGTCCAGCGCCTGCTGGCCGGCCCTGACCACCGGCGTCAACCCCGGCGAGACCGGCGTCTACGGCTTTCAGGACCGCGAAGTCGGCTCCTACGACACCTACGTTCCCATGGGTCGGGACGTCCAGGCGACCCGGCTGTGGGACCGCATCACCGACGACGGCCGGGACGCCACCGTGCTGAACGTCCCCGTCACCTTCCCGCCCCAGCGCAACGTCCAGCGGATGGTCTCGGGCTTTCTCTCGCCCGGCGTCGACAAGGCCGCCTACCCGGACGACCTGCGCGACCACCTCCAGGCCAACGACTACCGCATCGACGTCAACGCGAAACTGGGCCACGACGACGACAAGACGGAGTTCGTCGAGGACGCCCACAAGACGCTCGAACGCCGCTACGAGGCCTTCTCCCACTACGTCGAGCAGGACGACTGGGACCTCTTTTTCGGCGTCTTCATGACCACCGACCGGGTCAACCACTTCCTGTTCAAACACTACGAGCAGGACGGCGAGTACCAGCAGGAGTTCTTCGACTTCTACCGCAAGGTCGACGAGTATCTGGGCAAACTGCGCGACCAGCTCGACGACGACGTGACCATGGTCGTCGCCTCCGACCACGGCTTCACCAGCCTCGACTACGAGGTCCACTTCAACGAGTGGCTCGCCCAGGAGGGGTGGCTGGACTTCGCGACCGACGACCACTCCGAACTCGGCGACATCAGCGAGGACACCAAGGCCTACTCGCTCATCCCCGGGCGATTCTACATCAACCTCGAGGGTCGCGAGCCGTCGGGCGGCGTCAGCGAGGCCGACTACGAGTCCGTACGCGCGGACCTCAAGGAGAAACTCGAAGCGCTCGAGGGCCCCAACGGCAACAAGGTCGCCGACCGCGTCGTCACGCGCGAGGACGCCTTCCGCGGCGCCCACGACGACATCGCCCCCGACCTGGTGGTCGTCCCGAACCACGGCTTCGACCTCAAGGCCGGATTCAAGGGCAGCGAGGACATCTTCGGCGTCGGCCCGCGCAACGGGATGCACTCTTTCGACAACGCCACCCTACTCATCGACGACGCGGACGCCCGTATCCAGGACGCCGACCTCTACGACATCGCGCCGACCATCCTCGACCTGATGGAGCACGACTACGACCGCACCGAGTTCGACGGTAGCTCGCTGGTATAGTACCTTTTTCCGCCTCGGGTTTCCTCGCGCGCTCTTCGAGCGCGCTGTGGGAACAGCGTGGCGGCAAAGCCGCCACGTCGTTCGGTTGCGGGCCGGCGGCCCGCAACCGGCTCGGCGCAACAATCTACGCTAAAAAGGCCGGAATCGCCGCTCAGCGGCGATTCCGGAGAACCGGCAGCTACGCCGCCGGATGCCTCCAATTGAATCCTGCCCTCCCCCGAGTCGCGGCCCGGAGGCCGCTCCCGGCCTCACATCAGATTATCGAGGTCGTCGTTGGTGAACTCGTCGGGGTCGCTGTCCTGGCCCTGCGATTTCGCGGCGAGTTTCGCTTTCTCCATGAACTCGTTGACGCGGTCCGAGCGCTCGATACCCGAGGTGAGCACCAGCGCGGCGATCTTGTCCGAGCCCAGTGGGAAATCGCCGCCCCGGACCCGCATGCTGCCGGTCTCGTCTTCGACCCAGCGGCGGGCGCGTTCGACGCCTTTCCGGGAGAGCCGTTCGGGGTCGCCCGCGATGACCAACAGTGCGGACTCGGCGTCGGTGGCGTTAGGGAGGCTCATACTCGTAAGCAAGGCGTTGCGGGTGACGCTGGTGATGGTGTTTACGTTCTCCTCGGCGTCCTCGCTGGCCTCGGCGCTGGCGTAGCCGACGGCGGAGATGCCGCCGCTGCGGAGCGTGTTGATTATCTCGGAGGAGTCGACGACGCTCTCGCCGACGCCCTCGACGGCCTCGCCGGAGGCGAGCAGGAGGCCGATGCGCTGGGCGATGGCGTCGTTGATGCGTTTGTACCCCTCGGCGACGCTGTCGCCGGAGCCGCGCCAGGCGTCGTTGTCCACCAGCAAGACCGAGTCCGACTCCCGGATAGCAGTCTTGAGCGAGCGACCGGCGTTGGCCTGGTAGAGCCCGCCCTCGTCGTCGCCGGGGAGGATGCCGAGCGTGTAGACGGGCATCTCGTAGATGCGCTGGAGTTCGCGGACGAGCATCGGCGCGCCGCCGGAGCCCGTGCCACCGCCCAGTCCGGCGACCACCACGACGGCCTCTGCCTCCGTGGTGATGCGCCCGTCCATGTTGTCGAGCACCTCCGTCGCCGACTCCTGCATAATCTGGGCGCCGAGTTCGTTGTCGCCGCCGACGCCGTGGCCTTTCACGCGGTCCTGGCCGATGAGCGTGGTATCGATGTCGAGATTCTGGAGGTCCGCTCTGGCGGAGTTGACCGCGAGGGCGCCACGGACGGCGTTGAACCCCATGTCGTAGTCGAACTCGGCGAGGGCCTGTGTGACCTTCCCCCCGGCTTGTCCGACACCTATCAGGACGACTTTCATACGGAACCTCTACGTCCGGGAACTAATCAACGTTGCCCCGACTGTGACGCTCTGTGCGGGGACCCGGCTCTGTTCGGTCCCGGTCGCCGGACGTCACTCGATGGTGAGCGTGTAGATACGCTTGCGCGCGTCCGAGAAGGAAAAGCGGGAGCCGACGACGCCGACGTCCTCCAGGCGGGTCAGCGCGTAGCGGACGGTACGGGGCGGCAGCAGCGTCTCCTCGGCGAGTTGGCTCTGTGTCAGGCTGTCGTTGTACTCCAGTACCTTCGCGACGAGTTTCGCACTGGGGGGCAGGTCCGCGACGGCTTCCCACCCTCCCTCTTCCTCCTCGCTCTCGGCGTGCTGGATGTCGGATGCGCTCATATACAACACCGTATCGCATACAGCGTAATAATATTTCTTGTTCTGTCTCATGCACGGTGGGAATCTTCCGGCAATTACTCGCCGCTCCGGGGGCCGAAAGCTTACAGTGGGAACCGACCCCTTGGTTCGTGTGGACGAAATCGAGGCTCGCACGGTCGTCTACGCGTCGCCCGAGGAGCTGTACGACTTCCTCGTCGACTTCCCCGGGTACGCGCGCTACTCGGAGTATCTCGACCGGGTGACCCAGGACGGCGACGGCACGGTCGGCACGAGATACGCCCTGGAGTTCTCGTGGTGGAAACTCACCTACACGGCCCGTTCGGAGGTGACCGGCGTCGACCCGCCCGAGCGCATCGACTGGCGCATCGTCAAGGACATCGACGCACACGGGTACTGGGGGATAACGCCGACGACCCCGCCCGAGGGCGTCGCGGAGGCCACGGAGGTCGTCCTCCACATCGAGTACGACGCCAGTTCGGCGTCGGCGAGCGCCGTGGACCTGCCGAAACTCGTCTCGCTTGGCTGGGTCATCGAGAAGGTCAAACCGCTCGTCCGGAAGGAAGCGACCAGAATCGTCCGCCGCGTCGTCGACGACATCGAGGGTGAGCCCCGCGACGCGGACGTCGAAATCCGGACCGCGTAGTTACTGGTCGGGCGTCTCGTAGTCGCCGCCGTAGCGCATGAAGACGTACGCCATCCCCAGCGTCGCGACCATCACGACGGAGGTGGCGACGCCCAGCATCTTCGCGCTGCCGGGCACGCCCAGCGGGCCGCTCTCGCTGCCGCCGCCCCCGGTACTCTTGGTCGGGTAGTCGCTCCCGACGACGACGGAGCCTTTCATGCCGAGCCCCTCGTGGGGGACACAGACGTAGTTGTAGATGCCGTCTGACTCGAACGTGTGCTCGTAGTTGACACCGGCGCTCGACGTGGCACTGCCCGAATCCAGCGGCCCCTCGCCGGCCGAGTGGACGTTGTGGCCGCCCCCGTTGCCGGTCCACTCCCACTGGACGGTCGCGCCGTTGTCGACGTGGATGGCGGCCGGGCCGAAGCCGTAGGCGCCGCCGTTGGCCTCCACGCCGACTTCGACTGTCGCGGTGTCTTGGCCGCGGGCGTCGGTGACACTCCCGCCGAAGTTGCCGACCGGGTCGAGAAAGCCCCCGAAGTCCGGCGGGCCGGCACTGCCACCGCCGCCACCGCCGCTCGCGGTGCCGCTCTCGGTACCCGCTTCGGTGCCGGCCGCCGTTCCAGTCTCGGTGCCGGCCGCCGTCCCGGCTTCAGTGGCGCTCTCGGTCGCGTCCTCCTGTGCGGCCGCGGTGCCGGTGGCGGCCGCGGCGGCGGTCGCTCCCGTGGCGGTCCGCATAAAGGCCCGACGAGACACGTCCGTACTACCGTCTGTCATGGTTCGTCGTTTGGACCGGGCTGTCCTGAATATGTCGGTTTCCAGTCGGTCCGCTCGGCCGGTTCCCGGCCCCTTTTCAGCCGTGACCACTACAGTTCCGATGATGTCACAACAGACGCCGACAGCCGATAGCGTCCCGCGCGCCAACGGTATGCCGATGCTCGGACTCGGCACCTGGCAGAACGACGACGCCCAGGAGTGCGCCGACAGCGTCCAGACCGCCCTGGAGATGGGCTATCGCCACGTCGACACCGCACAGGCCTACGGCAACGAGGACGCCGTGGGCAACGGACTGGCCGCCGCCGACGTGGACCGCGCGGACATCTTCCTCGCGACGAAGGTCTGGAACTCGAACCTCTCGGCCGAGGACGTCCACGCGACGACCGAGCAGAGTCTCGACGACCTCGGCGTCGACGCCCTCGACCTGCTGTACGTCCACTGGCCGGCCGGCGAGTACGACGCCGAGTCGACCCTCGGTGCCTTCGACGAGCTCTACGACCAGGGGAAGATTCACAACGTGGGCGTCTCGAACTTCGAGCCCCACCACGTCGAGGAGGCCATGGACATCCTGGACGCGCCGCTGTTTGCCAACCAGGTCGAACTCCACCCGCTCCTCCAGCAGGAGGAACTGCGCGCCCACGCCGAGGAACACGACTACGAACTCGTCGCGTACTCGCCGCTGGCCCGCGGCGACGTCTTCGAGAGCGACGTGCTGACCGACATCGCCGACGACCACGACGCCAGCGCCGCCCAGGTCAGCCTGGCGTGGCTCAACGCGAAGGGCGTCACCGCCATCCCGAAGGCGACCGGCCGCGACCACATCGCGGACAACTGGCGGAGCCTGGACCTCGAACTGGGAGACGAGGAGATCGCTCGCATCGACGACATCGACCGCGAGGACCGGAAAGTCGACCCGGACTTTGGCCCCGACGCCTGGGACTGATACTGGTCGCTGTACGTTCGTGAAGATATTCGCCACCCCGGATGGCGAATTATTTCAGTTTGTTACGGCCACCAGTGTGAGGCCGTAGCGCGGGCGTGGCGCCGCCGCGGATTTGTCTTCTGCCGTGGCCTGAAAGCTTTACCACGGGGAGGGGTAAACTGGAAGGTATGTCAGTCGGGAGCGACGGGGTAATCGCCGGGCTCAGAATCGACCTCCGGCGGTTACACGAGACGTGGATGGAGCTGGTCTACCCCCGCCAGCGGGGCGCGGGCGATACAGTGCTGGGGACCTGGCAGCCGGACACCACGGTGGGGATGGTCCTGTACCGCGCCTGGTCGGCGCTGGGGGTACCGGTCATCGCGCTGATCTACCCGCTGGTCCTGCTGGGCGCGTTCATCCGGTTCCAGACCCGTCGCATCGGCCACACCGCGGCCAGCCTCGGCCTGCTCGGCGTCGTCCTGCTCTCCGTGCTCGTCTGGGGCGGCCTCGCCGCCCTGGCCCGGTTCGAACTGGACCTCGTCTCCGGGGGGTTTCTCGCCATCGCGCTCGCCGGCGGAGTTGCCACCGTCTCGGCCGCGCTGGCGGTCGGGGCGAAGTCGGTCGGCGGCCGGGCAACGACGGTCCTGCTCGCCTATCCGTTCGCGATGACCGCCGTCTTCCTCCCGCCGGTCGTGGCCGCGCTGTTCTCGAAGACCCTCGCCGCCGTCGTCCTCCCGAACAGCACCGCACTGGCCCGGTGGCTGCTGGCGAACGCGCTCGCGCCGATCGGCCTCGCCGAGACGTTCTCCCGGACCTTCGAACTGGAGGGCGTGGGCTACGTCGTCATGTGGCTCGCCATCTCCTTCCCCGTCGGCTGGGCGCTGGGCTCGCTGGTGACGCTGGCGGACCTCGTCAGACCTACAGAGTAACGGTTTTGGACGTTCGCTCCTAACTCGCGGCTGCCATGGAACTAGACGCGCTGAAGACGGCCGGAACCTTCCTCGTCCTGTTTGGCGTTCTCGCCGCCGGGACGATTATGAGCCCGATGCAGACGAGCACGGTGATGATGGTACTGGGCGGCCTGCTCGTGTTCGGCGTCGTGACGCTGCTGCTCGGTGTCAAACACGGCGAGTACCGCGCCTCACACTGAGATAGCGTCAGGTCGAACGACCCGCTTTTCCGGCACGTCGTCACCCTGGCCAGCCACCGCCACGTCACTCGCCGCGCTGTCCCCGAACCGAACCGTCGCACCCGCCCGCAGCGGTGCGAGCAGCCCCGCGACGACGGCCCCCGCCGAGGTGACCGACGCCCGGAACGCCAGGGTCGTCTCCGCGTCGACGTCGTATTCCTCGACGACGCGCTCGCTCGCCGCCAGTACCTCCCCGTGGGTGTAGCTCCCGTCGGCGTCTCGCAGCGCGGGGTCGTCGGGCGCGCGCTCGCCCGGCGGCTGCAGCGGGTTCTCGCTCCACAGTTCGCGCTCGAACCCTGCGACTGTCGGGTCGTCGCTCGGCCCGCCGTAGGCTATCGCCTTCGTCCCGGGCGCCAGTTCGTAGCGGTCGAGCCACGCCGCCGGCGCGACCAGCGCCGTCGCGTCGACCTCGGGGCCGGGCGCCAGGTCCGCGACCGCGCCGTCGAGCGTGGCGGCCAGTATCGCGAGCAGCCCGTCGGGACAGTCACGGAGATACCCCGGCTCGTCTCCCGCGGTCGGGTTCTTCGGCCCGACGACGACGGCGACGGCCATCCCCTCGCGGACGCCGTAGTGACGCATGAGGTTCCCCCCCTTCCAGACGTTCGTACAGAAGTCACGGTAGCTGTACGGCGCCGAACGGTGTGGCGAGGTAAAGAGGACGCCCTCGCGCTCGCGGCCGGTCGCGACCAGCTCGCTCAGTACCTGCATGTAGTGTGCTTGAGCGTGGCCGGACAAAAGCTGCAACGTTCGCTAGCAGGACGGGTTTTTGCTCGTTACCGCAGGACTGCGGACAAGTACACGGCTCCGCTCACTCTCAGGAGTATCTTTCAGTACCGCCAGAAAGCCCCCGCTCGCTGGGCTACTGCGACTCGCTGCGCGCTTCGCTCACTGCGTTCGCTGCAGTGCTTGCTTCGTCTCGAACGCCCAGCGACCGGCCCCTTTCAGTCCCATCCAAACCGGTTGGTCAGTCAGTATCGGGTGGGACTGACAGGCGGGGCTTTCTGGCTGTCGGCATCCGTTCTCGCTCCGTTACAGACGGATACAGAAACAGGAATTCCTAGAGCGAGTTCTTGAGCTTCTCGAAGAAGCCCTCCTCGACGTCGACTTCCTCGCCGCCGGCCTCGGCGAAGGCTTCGAGGGCCTCCTTCTGCTCGCTGTTTAGCTGGTCGGGCGTGACGACCTGGACCTGGACGTATAGGTCGCCACTGCCGCGCCGGCGCAGGCGGGGCATCCCCTTGCCTTCCAGGCGGAACACCTCGCCGCTCTGGGTGCCACCGGGTACGTCCACGTCGACGTCGCCGTCCAGCGTCGGGACGGTGATGGTGTCGCCAAAGACCGCCTGTGGGAAGGAGATGGCGTGGTTGTACGAGAGGTCGTCGCCGTCCCGTTCGAAGTCGGGGTGGTCCCGGACGGAGACCTGGATGAGGAGGTCCCCGTTGGGGCCGCCGTTCTCGCCGGGGGCGCCCTCGCGTTCCATCCGCAGGGTCTGTCCGTCGGAGATGCCCGCCGGGATGTCGACCTCCAGCGTGGCCTCGTTGCGGACGGTGCCGTCGCCCCGGCAGGTCGAACAGGTCTCGTCGTACAGCGTCCCCTCGCCCTCGCAGCGCCGGCAGGTCGCGGTCTGCTGGACCCGACCCATCGGCGTCTGCTGGACGCGCGTGGTCTGGCCCTGGCCGTTACATTCGGGGCAGGTCTCCGAGTCGGCGTCGGGCGGGTGGCCCTTGCCGTCGCAGTCCTCGCAGGTCTCGGGGCGTGTGACGGTTATCTGCTTGCTCGCGCCGGTGTAGGCCTCTTCGAGGTCGATGCTGAGACGGGTCTGCAGGTCCTGGCCCTGTCGGCGCCGATTCCCGCCGCGGCCGCCACGGCCGCCGCCACCGCCGAAGAACTGGTCGAAGATGTCCTGCATGTCGAAGCCGCCGCCGGCCCCGCCGAACGGGTCGCCGCCCATCCCGCCGGCGCCGCCACCGGCCCCGCCGCGCTTCTCGGCCTGCTCGAAGCGGTCGTGGCCCATCTGGTCGTACATCTGCCGTTTCTCCTCGTCGGTCAGGACTTCCTTTGCCTTCTTCGCTCTCTTGAACTTCTCCTCGGCGTTCGGGTCGTCGCTGACGTCCGGGTGGTACTCCCGGGCCTTCTGCCGATAGGCCTCCTGTATCTCGTCCTCGGAGGCGTCCCGTGAGACCCCCAGTATCTCGTAGAAATCCTGGCTCATTCGTTGTGTGGGTGATACTGGGTTCAGATACTTCAAAAGAACGGGTCTCCTACGAACCGCGGGCGCGGGAGCGCCGACGGCACTGGCGACCGGGGCGCTTATTTCGCCCCCGTGTGACACTCCGACCAATGAGTGACAGGTCGGACGCCCGCGGCGCCGTGACCGTCGAGCGCATCGCAGTGTGGGGAGCGGCCGCGCTCGTCGTCGCGGCCGTTGCCGCCCTCGTCGGCCCCGGCGCCGCCTTCGCGGAGTCGACCCCGTCGACCGCCTTCGAGGGGAGTTACGACGACGCGAGCGGGACAGTCACGGTGACCCACGCCGGCGGCGAGGCCCTGACCACCGGGAACACCGACCGGGTCGCCCTGGTCGTCACCGACGCCGACAACGGCACCGCGACGCGGCTCTATTGGGCGAACGAGTCCCGCGGTCTCCCGATAACGGCTGGTGACTCGTTCACCGTCGACGACCCCAGCGTCGACGCCGACGGGGACGGGAACTACCTCGACGCCGACGGCTCCGTCGGCTTCTACCTTGCACCGGACGACACCGTCGAGGTCGTCTGGACGGGGCGACTGACCGGTGCGCCGGAGACACGGACAGCGACGCTCGATACGTTCACCGTCGGGAACGCGACGGGGTGATTTCGGCCCTCGTCGGCACCGCTGGGCAGTGGCCCGCACGGACGGGCTACACGCCGACAGTCGATAGCTCCGGCATGCAGGCCGCTAGTCCGGAGTACGGGCGCCTCGACCGGTTCAAGCAGGCCGAGCAGTTCGTCCGCCACTGGTACGCGGAACTCGACAGGGCGGCGGACATCGAGGACAGAGTCGACGATATCTGGCGGGCCATCGGCCGGCGCGGTCACTACGACCACACGGCCGCCGAACTCGAACACGGCGCCCGGATGGCCTGGCACAACAGCACTCGCTGTATCGGGCGCCACTTCTGGGACAGCCTTGGACGTCGGTGTTCCCGTCGCCTACCGGGGACGACTCGCAGTGGCTGCCGGGACCGGATTGATGCCCGCTCGACAACTAGCTGATACATGGGCATCCCCGACGCCGACTGGAAGAACCAGGAGCGCCACCGCTTCGACTGGCTCACGCTGCTCGTCGTGGGGTCGCTCGTCTCCCTGTATCTGTACCTGGCGACAGTGATGAACGACGGGAGCTACGTCGCGCTCGCGCTGGTGCTTGCCCTCTGGGCGTTCATCTATCTCACGCGGTACTGGCAACCGGTCCTCTATCTCCTGATGGCGGTCATCATCGCCGGTGTCACCCTGGCCTGGCTCACGATGGGGAACAGCCATCCGCCCTTCGAGCGGCTCGCGATAGCGCTCAACGTCGGCTTTCTGGCCCTCAGTATCTATCTGTTCGACTACGAGGAAGTCCGCTCGCAGCTGGGGTGACAGCGCCTACAGCAGGTACTCGTGCAGGACGCCGATATCGCCCTCGTCTCGACTGCGTGTGCGCGTGTAGACGAAGTACCACGCGACGGCGACGACGATGAAGACGATACTCAGCACGATTTCGACGGGCGCCATGAAGGCGATGAGTCCGAACGAGAGTACCATCCCGACCGCCGGGACGTAGGGGTACAGCGGGACCCTGAACGCCGGGTCGTACCGGTCGTCGGGGAGGTCCGCCGTCCGGAAGACGACCAGTGCGACGTTCAACAGGCCATAGAGGACGAGATGGAGGACGCTCCCGGCTTTCGCGAGCAACTCGATGCCGCCGACGGCGGTGAAAAAGAGAATCAGCGCGCCCGTGAGGACGACGGCCCGTGTCGGGGAGCTCCCGTCCTCGTTCGTCGCGCTGAGCCAGTCGCTCATCACCGTCTGTCGCGCCGTCGCGAGGTTGATTCGCGAGGCGGCCAGCACCGCCGCGTTCGTGCTGGAGGCGGTCGCGAGCAGGCCACCGACGGTCAAGACGACGAACCCGGCGGTCCCGAACAGGACGCCGCCGGCGTCGGCGACCGCGGTGCTGTTGCCGGCCACGGCCTGCCACGGCAGCAACATCAGCACCGTCACCATCACCACGCCGTAGACGACGGTAGTGATGACCACGCTCCCGATGATTGACAGCGGAAGGTTCCGCCCCGGGTTCTCCAGCTCCTCCGCGGCCGTCGCAATCTTCGCGAAGCCGATATAAGAGACGAAGATGAGCGCCGTCGCCGGGAAGATGGCGCTGTAGCCGCCCGTCTCGGCCGGGGCGAACGGTCGCAGATTCGAGAAATCCCCGGTCACGAGCCCCGCGAGGGCGAAGAGTGCGAGCAGCCCCAGCAACGTCCCCACGGTGAAATCCTGCACTTTCCCGGTGAGGTCTGCCCCGGAGTAGTTGACTGCCACCATGACTCCGCCAAGCACCAGCGCGCTGATTTGCTCGCCGCTCACCACCCAGAGGTCGGGCACCGCGAGGAAGACCGCGACGTACTCGCCAAAGCCGATGGAGTAGAACGCGGCGGCGAAGGCCATCCCGAGCCAGCTCCCCAGGCCGGCGACGGTCCCAGCCAGCGGCCCCAGCGCCTCGTCGATGTAGACGAACACGCCGCCGGCCTCGGGAAACGCCGTACTCAGCTCGCTCGCGGTCAGCGCCGTGAACAGCGCGATGGCCCCGCCGAGGACGAACGCGGCCGTCGCTGCCGGCCCCGCACCCGCCGTCGCCGCACCCGGCAGGACGAAGATACCGGCGCCCACCATCGTCCCGACGCCGATTGCCAGTGCGGACCACAGACCCAGGTCTCTCGAGAGGTCGTCAGCCATAGTGACACCGGTATGGGTGCCAGCGGGAAGTGTCGCTGGCCTGCGTATTCGGCTGGCGAAACGTCCGCGTTCGGTCGCCGCTTCCGGACGGACCAAACGGCCTCGACTCGCTACGTGTCGTCGTCTTTCTCGTTCACCTCAGAAAGCTCCCCCCGGTCACTTTCTGAGACGCCGAAAAACTCGCTTCGCTCGTTTTTCGAGCCGACGACGAGGACTCGTCCTTTCAGTCCTCGTCCTCGTCGTCGACGTCTTCGAAGTCCGCGTCGACGTACTCCTCGCCCTGCCCACCAGCGCCAGCGGCCCCGCCAGGACCGGCGCCGCCGGGACCAGCGCCAGCGGCACCGGCACCTGCGGCCCCGGCGCCCGCTGCGCCACCGGCGGCCTGCTGTGCGCCCTCGTACATCTGCTTGCCTATCTCCTGGAGCGCCTCGCTCAGCTCTTCGGTGACGTCCTCGTAGTCCTCGCGGCCGGCGTCCTCGTCTTCGAGGGTTTGCTGGACGTCCTCGACCTTGGCCTCGATGTCCTCGATGATGTCTTCGTCGAGGTCCTCCTCGTTCTCCTCGATGAGGGTCTCGGCGCGGCGCACGGCGGCCTCGGCCTCGTTGCGGGCCTCGATCTCCTTGCGGCGTTCCTCGTCCTCTTCGGCGTGTTCCTCGGCCTCCTCCTGCATCTGCTCTATCTGTTCGTCGGAGAGGCCGGCGCCACCCTCGATGGTGATATCTTCCTTGTTACCGGAGCCCTTGTCCTCGGCCTCGACGTTGACGATGCCGTTCTCGTCGATGTTGAAGGAGACCTCTATCTGGGGGGTGCCCGCGGGTGCCGGTGGGATGCCCGAGAGCGCGAAGGCGCCCAGCAGTTCGTTCTCCTCGGCGATCTCGCGCTCGCCCTGGAAGACGCGAATCTGGACCTGCGTCTGGTTGGCCTGGGCGGTGGTGAAAATCTTCGATTCCTCGGTGGGAATCGTGGTGTTCTTCTCGATGAGCCGCTCGAAGAGGCCGCCCTTGACCTCGACACCGAGCGAGAGTGGCGTCACGTCCAGCAGGACGATGTCGTCCACGTCGCCCGAGAGGACGCCGCCCTGGATGGCCGCGCCCAGGCCGACGGCCTCGTCGGGGTTGACGTTCTTCTTTGGCTCCTGGCCGGTCATCTCCTCGACCCGGTCCTGGACCTGGGGCATCCGCGTGGAGCCACCGACGAGGATGACCTCGTCGATGTCGCCCTTGTCGTAGCCGGCGTCGGAGAGGGCCTGCTCCGTCGGGCCGACGGTGCGCTCGATGAGGTCCTCGGTGAGGCTCTCGAACGTCGCGCGCGTGAGCTTCTGTTCGAGGTCCAGCGGCCCGTCGTCAGTGGTAGCAATAAAGGGGAGGTTGATGCGGGTCTCCTTGCGCGAGGAGAGTTCGACCTTCGCCTCTTCGGCGGCCTCGGTCAGGCGCTGGAGGGCCTGTCGGTCCTCGCGCAGGTCGACGCCGTGTTCGGCCTCGAACTGGTCGGCCAGATAGTCGATGATGGCGTGGTCCCAGTCGTCGCCCCCGAGGTCGTTGTCCCCGTTGGTGGCGACGACCTCGTAGACGCCCCCGCCCAGGTCGAGGATGGAGACGTCGAAGGTCCCGCCACCGAGGTCGTAGACGAGGACGGTCTGGTCGGACTCGTCGTCCAGCCCGTAGGCCATCGCGGCCGCGGTGGGCTCGTTGACGATGCGCTCGACCTCGAAGCCGGCGATCTCGCCGGCGTCCTTGGTCGCCTGGCGCTGTCGGTCGTTGAAGTACGCGGGGACCGTGATGACGGCCTTCTCGATGTCGTCGCCGAGGTACTCCTCCGCGTCGCGCTTTATCTTCTGGAGTATCATCGCCGAGACCTGCTCGGGCGTGTACTCCTCGCCGTCCAGTTCCACCGAGTAGTCGTCCTCGCCCATGTGGCGCTTGATGGACTGGATGGTCTGGTCGGGGTTCTTTACCGCCTGGTTCTTCGCCGGCTTGCCGACGAGACGCTCGCCGTCGTCGAACGCGACGACGGAGGGTGTCGTCCGCTCACCTTCGGCGTTGACGATGATTTCGGGGTCGCCACCTTCCATGACCGCGAACGCGCTGTTCGTGGTCCCGAGGTCGATACCCAGAATCTTGTTGCTCGCCATCTTACCATGTCGTACCGGATTCGGCCGGTTAAAAGTTGCTAGATGCGATGACTTCTAAACCAAGAGCAGTGGCCGCCTGCTTGCGGTTTTGAGGCTACGGCGGTCCGGTAACCGGTGGCGTTATTATGCACCGCAATCCGACCGCTTCGACGACGGCGGCGGCCCGTCCTCGCTCGTTACTCCTCTTTGCTGACGGTGACCTGTGCCTCGCGCAGGACCTTCTCGGCCATCTCGTAGCCGGGGCGGTGGACGTCGGCGATAGCGCCCGGCTCCTCCTCGCTCTCGACGTTCGCCAGCACCTGGTGCTGGGTCGGGTCCACGTCTTCGCCGGGGTCGGGGTCGATGACGTCGACGTTCTCGGCGTCGAGGACGTCGTCGAGTTGGCGCAGCGTCGACTCGACGCCGCCTCGAATGTCGGTGTCCTCGTCCTGGTCGAGCGCGCGTTCGAGGTTGTCACGCACGTCCAGAATCCGGCTCACGAGGTCCTCGGTGGCCCGCTGTTTCTCCTCCTCGCGGCGCTTGTCCATCCGCTTCTTGTAGTTCTGGAACTCCGCCTGCTTGCGTTTTAGCTTCTCCTCAAGTTCGTCGGCCTCGGATTCGAGTTCCTCCACCTCGTCTTCCAGCGCGTCGTTTCGGCTCCGCAGCGCAGCGAGTTCGCGGGCGATGTCTTCGGGGTCTCCCTCCGCGACCCGCTCGACCAGTTCCTCGTCGGCGTCGTCGTCGAGGTCTATCTCGTCCGTGTCGACGTCCTCCGGGGCCTCTTCGAGGTCGGGGGCCGCTTCGCTGTCGACGTCGGCATCCCCGTCGTCGGATGTCGTCGCCTCCTCGGCTGCGTCCTGCTCACTCATACCCGATGGGAGTGGTCACGCGAATAAAAGGATTCAGAAAGCGGGCTAGGAACTGTTGTACTAGTTCACCGCGTCGTGAGCATCAGTGGTAAGCCGACTCGCTACTCCACGAACAGCCAGAAAGCCCCGGCCAGCGCTGTTTGACCAACCGGTTACGGGCGGAACTGAAAGGGGGCTGTCTCGAGTACTGTCAGTAACGGCGGCCGCTGCGGCGGTCTGGCTGCCCACAATCGAGACAATTCACACACGTGCCGTTCCTAGCCGCGAAACCGTTAACCAGGGGCTCACCGAACCACCGACCGTGCTGGAGTTGACCTTCGAGGAGGGAACTGTCCGTCTCGATGGGGAGGTCCCGCCGGACCTGCCCGGCGTCGAGTCGGACGACCGCTCGAAGAGCGCCCGCGTGCCGGCCTACCGCTACGCCGCTCTCCGCGCCGAACTGGACGAGCGCGGTGTCGACGACGCCGACCGCGTTCTCGACACCGCGCCAGTCGCCCTCTCGACGACCTACGAACTCCGCGAATACCAGCAAGACGCCCTCGACGCCTGGCGCGACGCCGACGAGCGGGGCTGTCTCGAACTGCCCACCGGGAGCGGCAAGACGGTCATCGGCATCGCGGCGATGGTTGCGCTGGGCGTCCCGACCCTGGTCGTCGTCCCGACCATCGACCTGCTCGAGCAGTGGCAGCGCGAACTGGAGACGGAGTTCCAGCGACCAATCGGGCGCCTGGGCGGGGGCGAGCAGCGCGTCGAGGCCGTCACGGTCGCCACCTACGACTCGGCGTATCTGCGGGCCGACGAACTGGGCGACCGCTTCGGGCTGGTCGTCTTCGACGAGGTCCACCACCTGGGCGGGGAGGGGTACCGCGACATCGCCCGCCTGCTCGCCGCGCCCGCCCGACTGGGCCTCACCGCCACGTTCGAGCGCCCCGACGGTGCCCACGAGGTCATTACGGACCTCGTCGGCCCGCTCGTGCGGCGCATCGACGTGGACGACCTGGCGGGCGAACACCTCGCGGACTACGACATCAAGCGCGTCGAGGTGGCGCTGACCGACGCCGAGCGCGAGCGCTACGACGAGCACCAGGGCGTCTTCACGGACTACCTCACGCAATCGAACATCCAGTTGCGCTCCGGCAGCGACTACCAGGAACTCGTCAAGCGGTCGGGGACCGACCCCCGCGCCCGGGAGGCACTGCTCGCGAAGCAGCGCGCCCGCGAGGTGATGATGAACGCCGAGCGGAAGGTCGACCGGCTGGCGGACATCCTCGACCGCCATCGCGACGACCGCATCATCGTCTTTACGGCCTACACCGACCTCGTCTACCGGCTCTCCGAACGGTTCCTGCTCCCCGCTATCACCCACGAGACGGGCGCGAGCGAGCGCCGCGAGATTCTGGCGCGCTTTCGGGACGGCACCTACTCCAGAGTCGTGACCGCCAACGTCCTCGACGAGGGCGTCGACGTGCCCGACGCCAACGTCGCCGTGGTCCTCTCGGGCAGCGGCTCCGAGCGGGAGTTCACCCAGCGGCTGGGACGGGTTCTCCGGCCGAAAGCGGACGACTCCCGCGCGCTGCTGTACGAACTCGTCACCGAGGAGACGGCCGAGGAACGGGTCGCGAGACGGCGCCGATAACCGCGGTAGCGGGGACGGCCAGCCGGTAAGCTGTGCATACGTAACCGGCGCGGACCGATAGGACCGGCAATGTCCGCGTTGGTCGCCCACGCCGCTGTCGCTCGGCCGCCGGGAGTCGCCCGGAGGCGCGAGCGGTGCGCCTGATACAGCTCCGCGTCGAGGACGGTGAACTCGAAGCCGCCCGCGACGTGCTCGACGAGCGGGGGATACGCTACGTCAGCACCGACGAGCAGCACAACGGCAGCGACGGGGCGCTCGTCCAGTTCCCGATTCCGCCGGAGGCCGTCGACGAGGTGTTCGACGACTTCGAGGCGGCGGGGCTCGACGACGACCGGTACGCGGTGGTGGCCCGCGCGGAGACGGCCCGCCCCGACCACTCCGAGGCCACCGACGCCCACGAGGACCGCATCTCCCACGAGGAGCTTCGCGGCCGCGCCGTCGGGATGAACCCCGGCGTCGTCACCTACTACGGGATGACCGTCCTGAGCGCCGTCGTCGCCACGGCCGGTCTGTTGCTGGACTCGCCGGCCGTCGTCGTCGGCTCGATGGTCATCGCCCCGCAGGTCGGGTCGGCGCTCACCGCCGCCGTCGGGACGACGCTCGACGACCGGGCGCTGGTCCGCGAGGGGTTTCGCGACCAGCTAATGGGCCTGTTCGTCGCCATCGCCGGCGCGGCCGCCTTCGGCTTCCTCCTGCGCCGGGCCGGCTTCGTCCCCGCTCAATTGCGCGTCACCACCGTCCAGCAGATAGCCCACCGCATCTCGCCGGGCTTTCTCTCGCTCGCGGTGGGGCTCTGTGCCGGGGCCGCCGGCGCCGTCGGGCTGGCGACGGCGCTGCCCGTGTCGCTGGTCGGCGTGATGATAGCGGCGGCGCTCATCCCCGCCGCGGCGGCCGTCGGCGTCGGTATCGCCTGGCAGCTCCCCGCCGTCGCGCTCGGCGCCGGCATCCTGCTCGTGGTCAACGCCGCCTCCATCAACCTGACCGGCGTGTTGACCCTCTGGGGACTCGGCTTCCGGCCCGACGACTGGGAGTCTGGCTGGCCCTCGCCGGGGCAGGCGCGGCAGTACGCCCCGACGGTCGCGGCGCTGCTGGTGCTTCTCGCCGTCTTCGCCGGCGCGAGTTCGGTGACGGCCCAGCAGATGCAGGTCGAGGTCGCCGTCAACGACGCCGTCGAGGAGACGCTATCAGAGGAGCGCTACCGCGCGCTTGGCGTCCGCTCGGTCCAGACGCGTTTCGCCGGCGTGTCTGTCTATCGGCTCGACCGCCGGGTCACAGTCACGGTGAGCCGCCCCGACGGCGAGTCGTATCCGCGCCTCGTCGCCCGGCTCGGCCGGGCGGTCAACGACGCCATCGAGGAGCCCGCGGCCGTCGAAGTCGTCTTCGTCGACCGCCAGTCCCGGTGAGCCCGCTCCGGTCCCGGGGCCCGTCGTGCGAGCCGCGTCGACCACTCGTTATATAATCCTCCACGGACCCCGTCTAGGTAATGGCGGAGCTGCTCGACGAGCACGGGAATCTCTTCGGCGTCGTCAACGTCGTCGACGCGCTGGTCGTCCTGCTGGCCCTGGCCGTCGTCGTCGCGGGGGTTGGGCTCGTCTGGGGCGGCACCGACGGCGACCGGGACACGGCGGCGACGGACCGCACGGTCGTCTACGTCGACTACCGGACCGACCCGGTCGAACCGTACGTGGCCGACGCCATCCCGGAGGGGTCTATCGAGACGGCGAACGTCAGCAGCATCGAGAACAAGTCCGTCGCGCCGGCCGACGTGGTCACCGAGAACGAGTCGGGGGCGCTGTCGGTGCGCTCCCACCCGATACACCGGACGGTCACGCTCCGCGTCGGGCTGCCCGTGACCCGGGACGGGGGAGAGTTCCTGTACGCCGGAACCTCGCTGGAAGTCGGCACCGGCCTCACGCTGGACCTCGGGCCGACGACGGTCTCGGGCCGGGTCACGGCGGTCGAACCGGGCGACTCGTAGCCGCTTCTCCGCTGCTCAGTCGAACGCGGACAGCCGCGCGTCGCGGGTGTCGCGCAGGTACCGCCGGTGTGGCTCCGAACCACCCCAGCGCCACGAGGACGCTCTCGGCCGCGCCGACGAGTCGGTCGGCGTCGAAGTCCGCGTCGTAGCGCTCGGGCTCGCGGTGGTCGTCGACCGTCCGGACGAGGTCGCGCTGGGCGCCACGGACAAGTCGCTGCATCGCGGTCCGGTCCGACTGCTCGACGAACACGACCCCCGGGCCGAGCGGTGGTGTCGTCGGTCTCGACATAGTCCTCGGATACCCGTATTTGATATGTATCGGCCAGCCGTCCGTGTAGAGCGGAACTGAACGTGGACCGTCACGCGAGTCGGCCGTGGCCCGACCGCGCGCCGCCACAGCTATACAGCGCGGCCTACTAGTTCGATTCGTGACAGATTCCGACGACACACCGGCGCTGAGTGAGGCCGAACTGTCGGCGCTGCACGAGGCCGAACTCGGTGTCGAGTGGCTGCGGCGGGCCCACGGGAGCCTCGTCGAGGTCCACCACGCCACCGGGCACGCGATGGACCACCTCCACGACGCCGAGGCGACGCTGCGTGAGGCCGGCCACACCGACCTGGCCGACCAGCTACGGAACGAACTGCTGCCCAGCGGCGCCATCGAGGACCGCTGGACGTACGACCTGCTGGAGACGTTCGAGTCCGGCATCCTCGCGGACGTGACCGCCTACGAGCGCCGGGTCCGCGAGGAACTGGCCGACGGCGAACGACACCTCACCGAGCGCCGTCAGGAGCGCGAGTGGAAATCCAGAGCGAAGCGAGACTGACGGCGCTCGACGCACGCTTTTTATCGCGCCGTCGCCCACTGTCGCCCGTGCTGACGAAGGACCTGCTGCGGGTGTCCCGGGCCGGCGGCGGCTACCACCCCCAGTTCGCCGACGACGAGACGCTCGCGGCCCGGGTGCTGGGTGTCTACCAGGGCCACGTCGGGGAGTCACGGGCGACGCTTCAGGCGGCGCTTACCGAGATAGAGGGCGAGGCGGAGGATTTCAAGCTCGTCCGGGGGTTCGCGAAGCTCGTCGAACGGGAGGCGACGTTCGAGACGCGCGCCGCGGTCCCGCCCGAGCGGGCGCGCAAGCGGGCGTTCGAGGCCGCCGAGGCGGTCGGCGTCGTCACGGAGTCCGAACGCGAGACGGCGCTCTCCCGGGCGGCCGACGGGCTCGGTATCGACGCCGCCGCGCTCGAATCGTCGCTGTACGCCGACCTGGACGACCGGCAGATTCTCGCCGCCGTTGACGCCCGCTGGTCGCCGGGCGAGTTGGTGACCCAGTACAACCTCTCGCTGGCCCAGACCGCGCTGTTCGACGCCACCGAGGTCAGGGTGCGCTCGTCGGACCCGAAAGCCGTGGTGTCTGCGGTCAAGCGCCTCCGCCTGCTGTACGAGATACGGACGACGCCCCGGGGTCGCGAGGTCGTCGTCACGGGCCCCGACGCCATCTTCTCGAACACGCGCCGGTACGGGACCCGATTCGCCCGCCTGTTGCGCACCGTCGCCGGGACGGGCGAGTGGACGCTCTCGGCCGCCATCGACGACCGCGGAACCGAGCGTGAACTCCGTCTCACCGAGGCGGACGTGTCGGTGCCCGGCGTCGAGCCCGTCACCGACGTGAGCTACGACAGCGGCGTCGAGGCCGACTTCGCCGCCCGGTTCGCGTCGCTGGGGCTGGACTGGGAGCTGATTCGCGAGCCCGAACCGCTGGAAGCGGGCGAACACGTCGTCATTCCCGACTTCGCGTTCGACTGGCGCCCCGGCGGCGACGGCGCGGTCCGGGACACCGCGAGCGGCGACACCGAACAGCGGGTCTTCTTCGAGGTGATGGGCTTCTGGACCCCGGAGTACGTCGAGAAGAAACTGGACCGACTGGCCGACGTCGACGACGTGACGATGCTGGTCGCCGTCGACGAGTCGCTGGGCGTGGGCGAGGCCATCGAGGCCCGCGACCACCGTGCCATCCCCTACTCGGGGACCATCCGCGTCAAGGACGTCCGGGACGCCCTGCGGCCCTACGAGGCCGAACTGGTGGCCGCGAGCGCGGCCGACATCCCCGACGCGCTCCGGCCCGACGCCGACGCGGTGTCGCTGTCGGCGCTGGCCGACGAGTACGGCGTCAGCGAGGAGGCCATCGAGGGAAAGCGTTTCCCCGACCACGAGCGGGTCGGGCGCACGCTGATTCGGCCGGCCGTGCTCGACGACCTCGCCGAGCGCGTCGAGGCCGGGATGGCGCTCGCCGCGGTCGCGGAACTGCTGGAGGCGTACGGCATCGACGACGACGGCGCCGTCCTCTCCCGACTGGGGTACCGGGTCGAGTGGGAGGGACTGAGCGGCGGGACTGTCCGCGAACGGCCGGAGTGAGCCCGTGAGACCGCCACCGCTCGCGTGTGGCTCCCGACGATAACCCGACGTTACCCGCGTCGGCCGGCGATAGTCGCTGCATAGTTACCCTGCTGTTGGTCCCTGTCACTGAGTATGACCGCAGTCAAAGTCGCGACGATTCTCGGCACGTCGGCCGAGTCCTGGGAGGCCGCGGCCCACGAGGCGTTCCACGAAGCCAGCGAGACCATCGAGAACATCCACCGCATCGAGGTCGAGGACTGGACGGCCAGCGTCGACGACGGCGAGATAACGACCTACGAGGCGACCGTCGAAGTGACGTTTCTGGTCCACCAGAGCCGCGGTTACAGCTCCCGGCGCCGGCCCTTGGGGACCTGCGAGCGGAGTTCGCCGTAGACGTACAGCCCGACGCCGACCGGTTCCCGGCGGCCGGCGAGGTCGTGCGTGACGAGTAGATACCCCCAGTCGCCGTCCCAGTCGAGTTCCTGGTCGTGGCCGGCGACGAAGGCCTCGGCCTCCCCCTCGGAGAGGTGGATGACGCAGTCAGTCGCGTGCGCGCCGAAGCGCTGGACCGCCTCCAGCGTCGGCTTCCAGTGTTCCTGGCGCGTCCTGAGGAAGGTCATCCCGAGCGCCTCGACGTCGACGGGCGAGGGGGGCTCGCCGCGGTAGACCCAGAGCTTCCCCTTGCCCCGTTCCCAGAACGTGTGCTCCTCGAAGGTCGCCGGCGGGACGCCGAAGCGGTCGTCCCAGAAGTCGAGCACCGCCTCGCGAGTCGCCCGGTCGGGGTCGTCGCGCTCGGCGTCGGTCGTCGGCAGCCGCGTGAACTTCGTACTGTCGTTCACTGTCCGACCTCCAGTTTCGCACAGAAGAACCCGCCCGTATCGTTGAACTGCGGGTAGATGCGCTTGGCGAGGCTGACACTCGGGTCGAACGCCTCGCCCTGCCACTCGGTGACGCCCTCGCGGTGGTCGAGCGGGAGGTCGAACTCGACCAGTTCGCAGGGTTCGCTGTCGAGGACGTGGTCCAGTACGGCCTCGTTCTCCTCCGGGGCAAACGTACACGTCGAGTAGACCACCGTACCGCCAGCTTTCGTCGCCTGGACGGCCCGTTCGAGGATGTCCTTCTGGACTCCCGAGATACCCCGGACGTGGGACATCGACCACTCGTCGAAGGCGTCGGGGTTCTTGCGGATGGTCCCCTCACAGGAGCAGGGCACGTCCACCAGCGCGCGGTCGTACTCGGCCCCGCCGAAGGGCTTGAGCGAGTGGTTCCGCGCGTCCTCGTGGGTGACCGCGACGTTCGTCGCGCCCAGGCGCTCGGTGTTGGTCCGGAGCGCGGAGATGCGCCCGAGGTTGTTGTCGGTGGCGACGACTTCGCCGCGGTCGTCCATGAGCGCCGCTAGCTGGGTGGCCTTGCTCCCCGGCGCGGCACAGGCGTCCCACACCCGCTCGCCGGGCTCGGGGGACAGCACCGCGGCAGGGACCGCCGACACCTCCTCCTGCCCGTGAATCCAGCCGTGGAAGTACGGCCAGTTCGCCCCCGGCGACGAGTCGGGCAGGACGAACAGCGCCTCGTGCCAGTCGACCGGCTCGTAGGTGACGCCGGCCGTCTCGAGCGCCCGCTCTACGTCCGCGACGGTGGCCTTGATGGTGTTGACCCGAATCGCCGACGGCAGCGGCCGCTCGCAGGCCGCCCGGAACGCCTCGAAGTCGTCGACAATCGGTCGGTACCGCTCCGGTGGTTCCATTGGCGCGAGCTTTGCGAGCACCGCGTTTGTGCGTTTCGAAGCTAGGAGTCGACGTTCCGTTTTCCGATGGAGACCGCAACTCTCGACACCGACAGAAAGCCCCGAGCGGCTACGGTCCCGCGACTCGCTGCGCGCCTCCTTCGCTGCGCTCAGTCCAGTGCTTTCGTCGTCGGGATTCCCGTAGCTGCTCGCCCCTTTCAGTCCACCCGTGGCCGGTCGGTCAAATAGCGCCGGGTGGGACTGAAAGGGGCGGCGGGCTGAACGAAGGCGGGCGACGCAAGGACCACAGCGAACGAAGTGAGCGAGGACCGCAGCGAGACCCCCGAGTTCAGCCCGCCGGGGCTTTCTGGCGGTACGCAGTGACTACATCGTTGCTGAGTTTCGCTGTGGCCTCGGTTCCTAGCAGCCATGCCTTTGAAGCGGCCAGCACTCCACAGCTAACATATGGCACACGTAGCGGTACATCGCGACGACATCGAACTCGACGCGCCGACGCTCGTCGAGGGGCTGCCGGGGGTCGGGCTGGTCGGGAAGCTGGCGGCCGACCACCTGGTCGACGCGTTCGACATGGTCCACTACGGGACGGCCCGGTGTGACGGGTTGCCGGAAATCGCGGTCTACAGCGAGGGCGACCCGGACGTCCGGAGCCCGGTCAGGATATACGCCGACAGCGAGCGGGACCTGCTGGTGCTCCAGAGCGACGCGCCGGTGTCGCCCGAGGCCGCCGAGTCCTTTGCGGGCTGTCTGGTCGACTGGTTCCAGGGGAACGACGTGACGCCGGTGTTCCTCAGCGGAATGCCCGCGGAGCGCGACGGCGACCCGTCGCTGTACGGCATCGCGACCGGCGACGGGGCGGCACTGCTTGAGGCGGCCGGGGTTCCGAGCCCGACGGAGTCGGGCGCCATCACGGGGCCGACGGGCGCGCTCGTCCACGAGGCCCAGCGCGCGGGGCTGACGAGCGTCGGCCTCGTGGTCGAGGCGGACCCGCAGTTCCCGGACCCCGAGGCCGCGGGCGAACTGCTCGCGACCGGCATCGGCCCGCTGGCGGACGTCGAGGTCGACACCGCGGAACTGGCCGAGCAGGCCGAGGAGATTCGCCAGACGAAGGCCCAACTGGCACAGCAGATGCAGGGCGGCGGCGAGGAGTCGACGAGCGCGCGCCCGCTGGGGTTCCAGTGATGGCCGACGCGGACTCGGTCGCCCGACTGGGCATCGTCTTGCTGGGGACGGCCGCGGCCGTCGTCGCCGGCTGGCTGGTGTTCGTCGCGTATCCCGGCAGCCTCACCGACCTGCTGGGGGTCGTGCTCGTGCTGGCGACGGCGCTGGTCGGCGCCCGCATCGCCAGCAACGTCGCGGGGTCGGTCGCCCCGAGCCACAACGTCGCGGAGGTGGCCGTCGAGGGGCCGATAACGCGGGACGGCGGCGGTGGCGGCATCGCCAGCCCGCCGACCAGCCCCGGCGCGGACGACATCGTCGAGCAGATAGAGTCGGCCGACGACGACCGCGGTGCGGAGGCGCTCCTCCTGAAACTCAACACGCCGGGCGGGCAAATCGTCCCCAGCGAGGACATCCGGCTGGCCGCCGAGCGATTCGACGGCCCGACCGTCGCCTACGCCACGGACGTCTGTGCCAGCGGCGGCTACGACATCGCCGCGGGCTGTGACGAACTGTGGGCCCGCGAGGGCTCTATCGTCGGCTCCATCGGCGTCATCGGCTCGCGGGTCAACGCCAGCGACCTGGCCGACCGGATGGGCCTGTCCTACGAGCAACTGACCGCCGGGGAGTACAAGGACGCCGGGACGCCCCTGAAGGAGTTCGAGGAGGACGAGCGCGAGTACCTCCAGGGGCTCATCGACGACTACTACGACCAGTTCGTCGAGACCGTCGCCGAGGGACGGGACATAGACGAGACGACCATCCGGGACACCGAGGCCCGGGTGTTCCTCGGCGCGGCGGCCCACGAACTTGGTCTCGTCGACGGTATCGGCACCCGCGAGGACGTCGAGGACCGACTCGAAGCGCGGCTCGGCGAGCCGGTGACCGTCGCGGAGTTCGAGCCCGCCCGCGGGCTCATGTCACGGGTCCGCGGCGGCGCACAGGCGGTCGCGTTCGCGTTGGGGGCGGGGCTCACCAGCGCCTTCGACGGCGACGTCGACGGCTTCACGTTCCGACAGTGACGCCGACTCGCTGGCCTCAATCCTCAGGGTGAGAGTCGGCGCGTCTCCAGGCGACCGCCGTCTCGACGTCGTCCATTCCGCCGGAATCCGGCGACAGTCCGGTTCTATCATCAATTATCGTGTAACTGTGGCGGGCGAACCCCGCGAGGGTTTTTTATCTCGCGGCCGTGTCTGCAACACTGTGACAACGCTGGTGGTGTGTATCGACCGGGACAGCCCTGTCGCAGACAGGTGTCCGGTCGTGGGGCGGGCTGCCGTCGAGTCGACCATCACCGAGACCGGTGTCGTCGACCCGGAGGACAGCCGCATCAACTGCCTGCTGGAGGGGCTGCGGGTGGCCGACGACCTCGAAGCGGAGGGCGACGACACCGTCGTGGCGGTCGTGGGCGGCGGCGGCGACGCCGTCGGGAGCGACCGCGAAATCGCCCGCCAGACCGAGTCGCTGGTCAAGCGGTACGACCCCGACTCGGCGGTGGTCGTCGTCGACAGCGCCGACGACGAGCGGCTGGTCCCCATCATCGAGAGCCGCGTCCGCGTCGACGCCGTCGACCGCGTCGTCGTCCGCCAGGCCCGCGACATCGAGTCGACGTACTACCTGCTCAAGCAGTTCCTCGCCGACGAGGAACTCAGACGGACGGTGCTGGTCCCCGTCGGCATCGCGCTGCTTGCGCTCCCCTTGCTCCTCCAGTTCGTCAGCCCGACGACCGCCATCGGCGCCATCGCCGCCGCGCTGGGCGTGTTCCTCATCTACAAGGGCTTTGGAATCGACGTCTATCTCTCGCGGCTGCCGGGCCAGATACGCGAGGCGCTGTACTCCGGGCAGGTCTCGCTCGTGACCTACGTCGTCGCCGGCGGACTCTCCATCGTCGGCATCTTCGCCGGCGCGCTGGAGATATCGCCACCGGGCTCGACCGGCCTGTTCATCCTCGTGAACCGGTTCCTCTTCGAGTCCGTCCCGTGGCTGACCGCGGCGGCGCTTGCTGCCTCGCTCGGTCGCCTGCTCGACGAACTCCTCCAGCGCGAGGGCATCCGCAGCGCCTACGTGAACCTCCCCTTCGGCGCGGTCGCGGTCGGGCTCGTGGTCCGGGGCTTTTCGGCGTACTTCCTCGAACGAGCGGGCGTGTTCGGCCCGTTCACGGTGCCGGCGATGGACTTCGGTATCATCGAGGTCAACGGCTTCGCGATGGACCTGGGCACGCGACTGGCGACGTTCATCCTCGCGGGCATCCTCGTCGCCGTCGTCGGCGTCCGCGTCGCGGCCTACGTCAGCCAGAACGATATCGAAGCGGAACTGGTCGACTGACCGGGTCAGTCGCGAACAGACAGCGATTTACCCCCGGCCGGAGTACGACTGGGCATGACCGACGGCGTGTGGGTGTCGCTGTTCTCGGGCGGGAAAGACTCCTCGTGGGCGCTGTATCGCGCCCTCGAGAACGGCTACCCCGTCGAACGACTGGTGACGGTCCACCCCGAGGGCGACTCCTACATGTATCACGTCCCCGCGACGCGTCTCGCCGCCCTGGCCGCCGAGAGCATCGGTATCGAACTCGTCGAAGTCGAGCCCGACGACTTCGGGGCCGACGACGTCCCCGACTCGGGCGCCCAGGGTGACGCGGAACTCGAACCGCTGGAGGCCGCGCTGCGCGAGATAGACGCCGAGGTCGGCGTCGGCGGCGTCACCGCCGGCGCCGTCGAGAGCGAGTACCAGACCAGCCGCATCGAGGCGATGGCCGAGCGCCTCGAGGCGAACCTCTTCGCCCCGCTCTGGCAGGAAGACCCCCGCGACCTCGCCGACGCGATGCTGTCGGCCGGCTTCGAGATTCGCATCATCCGCGTCGCCGCCTACGGCTTAGACGAGTCCTGGCTCGGCCGCACGCTCGACGCCGACGCGCTGGACGAACTCGAAGCGCTCAACGAGGAATACGGCGTCCACATCCTCGGCGAGGGCGGGGAGTTCGAGACGCTCGTCGTGGACGGCCCCCACATGGACCGACGCATCGAACTGGCGTACAGCACCGAGTGGGACGGGACGCGGGGGACCATCGTGGTCGAGGACGCCTGGCTGGAGTGATATTCTGACCGGACGGTCCCGGTGAGCAAACGGCGGCCCCAGGCCGCAGTTTCACTGGAAGCGCGCTGGCGGCGTGCTTTCGGCGGTTTTTAGCGTAGATTTTTGCGAGTCCCCCTCCCCACAGCGGCGCGAAGCGCCGCGAGGAGTGGGGGCGAAGTAAAATGGTACTATTGGATACGCGAGTGCTGCCCGACGAGCGCGCCGTCGAGGTCCTTGTCGTCGACGCTTGCCTTCTCGTCTATCACGGAATCGTTGATGTCGGCGTCGGTGATGGTGGCGTCTTGGAAGACGACGGTGTCGTCGATGTCGGAGTTCCGGATGGTCGCGCCCGGGAGGACGTGGACGTTGTCGCCCAGCCGAGAGTTCTCGACGGTGGCGTCGTCGGCGACGATGTTCTCGCCGCCGAGGGCGAACTCGACGGCTTCGAGGTAGGACTCGGGGGTGCCGATGTCGTACCAGACGCCGTCGAAGCTAAAGGGTCGCACGGAGCCCTGGTCGACGAGCCACTGGATGAACCAGCCGGGCTCGTCGGGGTTGTTGTCGCCCGAGAGGTACTCGTCGAAGCGGATGGCGTCGGCTGGGAAGGCGTAGCACGCGATAGAGACGAGCGTACTCTTGGGGTTGTCGGGCTTCTCCTGGAAGTCGACGATTTCGTCGTTCTCGACCTGAATGAGGCCGTAGGACTTGGCCTTCTCCAGGTCGCCCACGTCGTAGGCCGCAAGCGTCGGGTCGTCGTAGTCCTTGAAGTGGTCGATGAACTCGCTGATGTTGAACCCAAAGAGGTTGTCGCCGGCGATGACGAGCAGGTCCTCCTCGCCCAGCCCTTCGCGGTCGACGAGTTGCGCGAGCGCGCCGACGACGCCGAACTTCTCGTCCTCGTCGCTGGTGTCCTCGACGGACATACTGATTTTGTCGGTGCCACGTTCCTCGAAGTGCGCTTCGAACTCGTCGGCGAAGGCCTCGTTCGTCGAGATGAAGATTTCGCTGATGCGCTCGTCGCTCTCGAGTTCGTCGACGATGCCGTCGATGACGGTCGACTCACCGACCGGAAGCAGCATCTTCGGGCGGTGTCGCGTAATCGGCCACATTCGTGTTGCGTAACCACCAGCAAGGACAATTGCCTTCATATGTCGACCCACACCTGCAAGTGACAAGTTCTTTTCCCTCCCGCCGGGCCGTCGACGCGTTCGGGCGGAACGCATCGCTCCCGTCGGGGCTCGACGGTCGCCGGGATAGTTCAACTCACGTAACGATGTTTGTTGGCACTTCACGCCCGCTCGACGGCCGGTCAGTGTTCGACGAACTCGACGAGGACACCGCCAGTCGATTTCGGGTGGCAGAAGGCGACGTCGTGGCCCCACGCGCCCGGCCGGGGCGACTCGTCGATGAGGTCGACGCCCGCCTCGCGCGCGCCGGCCAGCGCCGCCTCGATGTCGTCGGTCGCGAGCGCGACGTGGTGCAGTCCCGGTCCGTGCCGGTCGAGATAGCGAGGGATGGCGCCGTCGGCGTCGGGTAGCGGCTCCAGCAACTCGAAGTAGCCGTCGTCGAGGGCCAGAAAGACGACCCGGAGCCCGTCGAACTCCTCCTCGTGGGCGACCGGCGCGTCGAAGGCGGCCGCGTAGAGCCCCGCGAGCGAGTCGGCGTCGTCGGTCGCGACGCCGGCGTGGTCGAAGCGCATACCGGTGGTTCGGTCGCCGCGGGTATAGTTCCTCTCGGTCACATCGAGGCGCCGGGCTGGTACTCCCCGAAGACGTCCCGGAGCACGTCGCAGATTTCCCCCGTCGTCGCGTAGGCCTTCACCGCGTCGACGATGTAGGGCATGAGGTTTGCCTCGCCCTCGGCGGCCTCGCGCAGCGCGGCCAGCGTCTCCTCGACGGCATCGTCGTCCCGTTCCTCGCGCACCCCGGCGACAGATTCCTGCTGGGCGGTCTCGACGGCCTCGTCGACTTCTTCGATGTCCTGCTCACCCTCCTCCTCGACCTCGAACTCGTTGACGCCGACGATGATTCGCTCGCCGGCCTCCTGTTCGCGCTGGCGTTCGAAGGCCACGTCCTGAATCTGGCGCTGGACCCACTGGGTCTCGATGGCCCGACGCATCCCGCCGCGCTCGTCGACGTCCTCGATGATGGCGCGGGCCTCCTGTTCTAGGTCGTCGGTCAGGGACTCGACGTAGTAGCTCCCCGCGAGCGGGTCGATTGTGTCGGCCGCGCCGGACTCGTGGGCGAGAATCTGCTGTGTTCGGAGGGCGGTCCGAACGGACTCCTCGGTCGGCAGCCCGATGGCCTCGTCCTTGCCGTTGGTGTGCAGGCTCTGGGTCCCGCCAAGCACCGCCGCGAGCGCCTGGTAGGCCACCCGGACGACGTTGTTCTCTATCTGCTGGGCGGTCAGCGTCGACCCCGCGGTCTGGGTGTGGAACTTCAGTTGCTTGGACTTGGGGTTCTCGGCGTCGAAGCGCTCGTCCATCAGCTTCGCCCACAACCGACGAGCGGCCCGGAACTTCGCTACCTCCTCTAAGATGTTGTTGTACGACGCGAAGAAGAAAGAGAGCTGTGGAGCGAAGTCGTCGACGTCGAGTCCGGCGTCGATGGCGGCCTCGACGTACTCTAGCCCGTCGCCGAGTGTGAACGCTATCTCCTGGGCCGCGGTCGAACCGGCCTCGCGGATGTGATAGCCCGAGATGGAGATGGTGTTGAACTTTGGCACCTCCTCGGCACAAAAGTCGAAGATGTCCGTGATGAGGCGCATCGACGGTTCGGGCGGGTAGATGAACGTGTTGCGGGCGATATACTCCTTGAGGACGTCGTTCTGGATGGTGCCGCGCAACTCCTCGCGGTCGACGCCCTGGCGGTCCCCGACGGCGATGTACATCGCCAGCAGGACGGCGGCGGGGGCGTTGATGGTCATCGACGTCGAGACCTCGTCCAGCGGAATCCCCTCGAAGACGGTCTCCATGTCGGAAAGCGAGTCGATGGCGACGCCCGTCTTGCCCACCTCGCCCGCGGCCATCGCGTCGTCGGAGTCGTAGCCCATCTGGGTCGGCAGGTCGAAGGCCATCGAGAGCCCGGTCTGGCCCTCGTCCAGCAGGTAGTGGAACCGCTCGTTCGTCTCGGCGGCGGTCCCCATCCCGGCGTACTGGCGCATCGTCCAGAGCCGTCCCCGATACCCCGTCGAGTAGACGCCGCGAGTGTAGGGCTCTCGTCCCGGGAACCCCAGGTCCTCGTCGTAGTCCAGGTCGGCCACGTCCGCCGGCGTGTAGAGCCGGTCTACCGTCTGCCCCTCCGTGTCCGTCGTGAACCGCTCCTCGCGCTCGCCGAACCGGTCGACGGTCGGCTGGACGTCCTCGCGCTCCCACTCGGCTTTCGCCTCGCGAATCTCGTCCAGTTCCTCGGGGTCGAACATGCGAAAAGTGTCGGCGGGCCCCGGCTTAAGGGTTCGCGACGACGCGGTCCGTCACCGAGGATTCATTACGCACTGGGACCTCATCTCACACAAATGTCAACTGAACAATCTGACGGTGTGCCGATTACACTGATAAGCGGGCCGCTCGGGGCGGGCAAGACGACGCTGGTCAACCGCCTGCTGTCGGACCCCGGCGACCGCCGCATCGCCGTTATCGTCAACGATATGGGCGAGATAAACGTCGACGCGGAACTGCTGGCCGACCAGGGCGAGGAGGGCATCGTCGACCTCTCGAACGGCTGTATCTGCTGTCGGCTGCAGGACGACCTCGTGACCGAGATAACCCGGCTGGCCGACGAGCGCGAGTTCGACTACCTCGTCGTCGAGGCCTCGGGCATCAGCGAACCGATACCCATCGCCCGGACGCTGACCGTCGGGACCGACGAGACGAGCCTTCCCGAGCGGTTCGCCCTCGATACGACGGTCTCCGTGGTCGACGCCTACGGCTTCTGGAAGGCGTTCGACCCCGAGGAGTCACTCCCCGACGCCGCGCCCGACCCGCAGCGGCCGCTGACGGAGGTCATGGTCGACCAGATAGAGTTCTGTGACGTGTTGCTCCTGAACAAGTGTGACATGGTCCCCGACGACGAACTCGACGCCGTCGAGGCCGCGATTCGCGAACTCCAGCCCCGCGCCGAGATTCGACGGACGACCTACAGCGAGGTCGACCCCGGCGCGGTGCTGGGGACGGGGCGGTTCGACTTCGAGACGGCGCGGCGGCGGCAGGGGTGGAAGGAGACGCTGGCGGGCGCGGATAGCGACGATAGTGGGCACGAGCACGCGGGGGGCGACGACCACCACGGCCATCCCGCGGGCCTGTCGGCCGCCGAGGCCCACGGCGTCGACTCCGTCGTCTACCGCAGCGCGGAGCCGTTCCACCCCGACCGCTTCGACGCGTGGCTGGACGACTGGGACGGCGACGTCGTGCGCGCGAAGGGGTTCGTCTGGGTCGCGAGTCGGCCCGACACCGTCCTGGGCGTGAGCCAGGCCGGCCCGGCGGTACAGGCCGGGCCCATCGGCGAGTGGGGCGACGACGACCCGTCGACGCGGTTCGTCGTCATCGGCCGCGAGTTAGACGGCGTGGCCGCCGAACTGGACGACTGTCTCGCACGCGACGGCGAGGAGATTCCGTCGGCCGACGCGGACCCCTTCCCGAGAGACAGCTAATCAGGCGCCGTAGCCGACTTCCTCGCGGAGTTCGTCCCACTCCTCGTGGAAGCCGTACGTAGACGCCGACGCGGCGCCCATCGCGTCCTGATAGACGTCGTCGTAGGCGAGCAGCGCGCTCCACTCGTCGTGGTACCGATAGCTGCAGTACTGACACATACCGGAACGTTTCAGCCCGACGACTATATCCCTGCCGCCGAAAAAATGGGCGGTCGCTACCGTTCAGGGTTCGAGGAGGACCTTCGTGACGCCTTCCTCACGGTCGTCGAACTTCTCGTACATCTCGGGGGCCTCGTCGAGGCCGACGCGGTGGGAGACGACCCAGCTCGGGTCGGCCCGGCCCTCGATGATGAGGTCGCGGAGTTCGCGGTTGTACGACTTGACGTTACACTGGCCGGTGCCGAGCTTCTGGCCCTTCTCGAAGAGGAGCCCGAAGTCGATGCCAAGCCGACCCTGGGCGGCCATCTCGTCGGGCGCGCCGGGGTCCTCGGGGACGTAGAGTCCGGGGATGCCGAGTTCGCCCGTCGGCCGGACGGTCCGGATGAGGTTGTTCAGGACGACCGCCGGGTTCTCACGGGCGGGGTCGTACGCGTCGTCGGCCTCCTTGTCGGGGTCGATGGCCTGGTAGCCGACGGCGTCGACGCCCTTGTCTACCTGGCCGCCGTGTTCGTCGATAATCTGTTCGACGGGGTCGCCGTCCTCGAAGTTGATGGCCGTCGCGTCGCAGTGCTCCTCGGCCAGTTCGAGGCGGCTCGGGACTCGGTCGACGGAGTAAATCTCGGCCGCGCCCTTTATTTTCGCGCTGTAGGCGGCCATCAGCCCGACCGGACCCGCGCCGTAGATGGCGACGGAGTCGCCGGGTTCGAGGTTGGCGAGTTCCGTCCCGTGCCACCCCGTCGGGAAGATGTCCGCGAGCAAGGCGAACGCGTCCTCGTGTTCGTCCCCTTCCGGGAGTTGCAACGCGTTGAAGTCCGCGTACGGGATGCGGAGCTTCTCGGCCTGGCCGCCCTTGTACGGCCCCATGGCGACGTAGCCGTAGGCCCCGCCGGCGAAGCCGGGGTTGACGTTGGTACAGAAGCCGGTGTAGCCGTCCTCGCAGTTCTCACAGTGCCCGCAGGCGACGTTGAACGGCGCGACCACGCGGTCGCCCTCTTCGAGTGTACTGACGGCGTCGCCGACCTCGCTGACGATACCCATGTTCTCGTGGCCGAAGACGATACCCGGTTCCGCGGCCGTCCGCCCCTCGTACATGTGCAGGTCCGAGCCACAGATGCAGGAGGTGGTGATATCGATGAGTACGTCGTTCGGGTGTTCTATCTCCGGTTCGTCTACTTCTTCGACGGCGACTTCGTGTGGCCCTTGATAGACCACGGCGTCCATTGACATTAGGTTGACACTCCAATGTGGTACTCTACGTGAATGTATAAAAAGATGATGTATAAACCGCCGGACGGAAAGACGTTCTAATGGGGTTAAAGGCCCCTTTCTGTCGATAATGCGATTATGCGCCGGATTTACTGTCGGTAGCGCTATAATAACCCCACCGTCGGGCCGGCGAAATATGTTCTGCTACTACTGTGTCAGACAGCGTAGTCGACCCGGCACGGATGCCCCACTCTGAGATGCGACGGGAGTGACGGACGCGGCCGCCGAGAGTTGGGTTTAAATCACTCCTCGCCCGAACCAACTGATATGCCAATCGAGCGCGGGGATGGGGTAACCATCCACTACGTGGGACGGTTCGAGGACGGAAGTCTCTTCGACACCTCCAGACAGGATATCGCCCGTCACGAGGACCTCATCACGGCCCAGGGCGTCCAGCCGGCCGACTACGCGCCGCTCTCTTTTACCGTCGGTCGCGGCGACATCATCGAGGGTATCGAGGAGGCCCTCGTCGGCATGGCCGAGGGCGAGGAGCAGACCATCGAGGTCCCGCCCGAGAAGGCCTACGGCGAGATGGACGAAGAGAAGATTCGCGAGTACGACCCCGAGGCGTTCGAGGAGATGGTCGGTCAGGAGCCGGAGGTCGGCCTCCACGTCGAAGCGATGAACGACCTCCACGGCGACGTGACCGCCGTGCGCGAGGACGCCGTCGAGGTCGACTTCAACCACGAACTCGCCGGCCGGACGCTCGTCTTCGACATCGAAGTCGTCGACGTTCGCTCGTAGCGGAGCGCGGGCCTCACCGGCCGGTGTCGTACTTGTAGGTCGCCTCGTCGGGGTCGATACCGAAGTCCTCGGCGGTGTCCTCCGGTTCGGGTTCGGACTCGTGGGCCGAGGCGTTCTTGAACCGCTCGCGAAAGCGCGGCGGGACGGTGAAGTCGTCGTGGGCCACCCGGAGCGGGACGGCGTCGGGTTGGATGTTCTCGCGCTTCTCGTCGAGGCGCTCCTGCAGTCGGGGCGGCAGTTCCTCGACGGCGATGCGCTCGAACCCGAACTGCGCGAGGTAACGGTCGGCGCTCGTCAGCGAGTACACCACGTCGAACCCCTCGTCGGAGGCGTACTCGACGAGCCGTTCGATGACGTGTGCGCCCACCCCCTGGTCGCGCCACTCCGGGAGGACGCCGATGCTCGTGAGCTCGCAGACGGGGTCGCCGTCGTCGGGCTTGTGGATTCGGATGCGGCCAAAGCCCGCCTTCCGGCCGTCGTGTTCGTCGATGGCGATGACGTAGTCGCGGGAACGGAAGTTCGTCTCGTCCAGCCCCATCTCCTCGATGTGGTCCAGTAGCCAGACCTCCTCTCGGTTTTTCGCATCCCGGACGTACATGCCCGAACCTTGGCCGTCCCCGGCCAAAAGGGTTTCCGGGGCCTGCAGGCGGTGGCTGTGCGCGTTCGAGTCCCGAAAGTCGGGCAATTACTTAGTCACGTGTCACGTACCCTCACGCTATGGCCCCGGAGTCACTCGAAGACCTGGACCGCGTCGTCCACGAGCCCACAGCGGAGTTCGTCGAATCGACCAACGTGTGGCAGTTCATGCGGACGTTCGGTATCGACGACTACGACGAGTTGATACGCCGGACGACGACGGATATCGACGGCGTCCCCGAGTCGGGCGTCGACTGGTTCTGGGACGAACTCGTCGACTACCTCCACGTCGAGTTCTTCGAGGACTACGACGCGGTCCGCGAGACCGAGACGCGAACGGTAGAGACGGCCGACGGCGGGACCGAGACCTTCGACGGCCCGCAGTTCACGAACTGGTACCCCGGCGGCCAGTTGAACGCCGCCCACAACGCCGTCGCCCGCCACGCCGCGCCCGACACGGACGTTCGCAACCAGGTCGCGCTCGTCTGGGAGGGCGAACCCGGCGACGTGCGCCAGGTCACCTACCACGACCTCCACGCGGGGAGCAACCGGGTCGCCAACTACCTCGAATCGGTCGGCGTGGAGACGGGCGACACCGTCGGGCTGTACATGCCGATGGTCCCCGAGGTGGCGAGCATCTTCTATGGCTGTCTGAAAGCCGGGGCCATCGCCGTCCCCATCTTCTCGGGCTTTGGCGTCGACGCGACGGCGACCCGCCTCGCGGACGCCGACTGCTCGGTGCTCTTTACCGGCGACGGCTTCTACCGCCGGGGGTCGAAGGTCCATCTCAAGGACGGCGCCGACGCGGCCATCAAGCAGGCCAAGCGTGCGGTCGACGGCGAGGGCGTCGAGCACACGGTCGTCTACGACCGCATCGGGACGGCCGACGACCCCGAGGAGACGCTCACCTGGACCCGCCGCGACGAGTGGTGGGACGAGGCCGTCGGGAGCCAGTCCGACGACTACGAGGCCAAATCGCTGCCCAGCGGTCAGGAGTCGATGTTGCTCTACTCCTCGGGCACGACCGGCGAGCCGAAGGGTATCGTCCACACGCACGCCGGCGCGCTGATGCAGGCGGCCAAGGAGATTTACTTCGGCTTCGACCACAAGCCCGGCGACCGCTTCTTCTGGGTCAGCGACATCGGCTGGATGATGGGGCCCTGGACCCTGCTTGGCAACCACGCGCTGGGCGGGACGGTGTTCATGTACGAGGGCGCACCGGACCACCCCGACCCAGACCGCTTCTGGGCGATGATAGACCGCCACGACCTGACCGTCTTCGGCGTCTCGCCGACGGCGATTCGCGCCCTGCGCAAGAAAGGCGACGAGTGGCTGGCGGGCCACGACCTCTCGTCCCTGCGGCTGCTGGGGTCGACCGGCGAGCCCTGGGACCCCGAGAGCTGGCAGTGGTTCTACGACAACGTGGGCGCCGGGGAGTGTCCCATCATCAACATCTCCGGCGGGACCGAAATCATGGGTTGCTTTCTCATGCCGATGCCCATCCAGGAGCTCAAACCCTGCACGCTGGGCGGCCCGGGGCTGGGCATGGACATCGACGTCGTCGACGAGGCCGGCGACTCCATCGCCGACACCCACGAGCGGGGGTATCTCGTCGCCCGCGACTCGTGTCCGTCGATGACGAAGTCGCTCTGGTCGGGCGACGAGCGCTACGTCGGCGAGTACTGGTCGCGCTGGGAGGACCTCTGGAACCACGGCGACTGGGCCCAGAAAGACGAAGACGGGCTCTGGTTCCTCCACGGCCGGGCCGACGACGCACTCAACGTCGCGGGCCGGAAGGTCGGTCCCGCGGAAGTGGAGGGGGCTTCAATGGACCACCCCGCCGTCAACCAGGCCGCCGCGGTCGGTGTGCCCGACGACACGACGGGGACCGCCGTCGTGCTCTACGCCGTCCTCGAACCCGAAAACGAGCCGACAGACGGCCTCCGGGACAGCATCGCCGAGACGGTCGGCGAGGAACTCGGCAAGCCGTTCCGACCCCGGGAGGTGCTGTTCGTCGACGGGTTCCCCAAGACCCAGAGCGGGAAGATACTCCGGCGGGCCATCGGCTCGGTGTACCGCGGGGAGGAACTGGGCGACATGTCCAGTATCGAGAACCCGGAGGCGCTGGACGCCATCGAAGACGCGAGGTGAGTCACCACTCCGCGCTACTTCCCGACCACTGCCGCCCGAATCCGTCGGACCTCCGCCCGAACGGCTTTCCAGTCCGCCAGCGAGCCGGGAATCTCGTCGTCTCGCTCGCCCTTCGCGTTCGCCGCGGCCTCGGCGATGCGCTGGTGGACTGCCTGGGGGCCGTCGAGCTGGCGCAGGGTCAGCTCCGCGCCCTGGCTCCCGGCGGTGTCGACGGTGACGGTCCCGTGGCCGAAGACGGTCCCGAGGATGCCCTGCGAGTAGCTGGTGTTCTGTATCTTGCCCAGTCGGAGCTCCGTGACCGAGAGCACGAGTACGCCCGTCCGGTGGTAGAGCGCGGCGTCGGTCAGCACGTACCGATTCGCCCACCGCCAGAGCCACGCCCCGCCCGCGGGCACCGCGAACGCGAGCAACGCCAGGGGCACGCCGACGGCCGCCGCGAGCGTCCCCGGAACTGCCCCGCCCGACGCGGCCAGATAGGCGCCAAAGAGGACGACGAGCGCGGCGACGACGCCGGCCGCGACGCCCTGCCACACGACCCGTTCCCGTGGCTGGCCCTCCCAGACCACCGTCTCCGTGTCCGTGGCTGGCGCCCAGTCGGGGACACTCATGGCTGTTCGGGGTCCCAGTCGGTCGCGCCGCCAGTGTCGGACTGGGGAGCGTCTGTGGTCCCGTCGCGTCGGGTGGTGTCTGTCGCGCCGTCGTGGCGCTCGGCGCCGGCGCTCCCGTCGCCCTCCAGGGCGACGCGAATCGCCCGGAGCTCGCTCAGTATCTCCCCGAGCACGTCCGGTTTCGCCTCCTCGTCGCCCCGGCCCCGACCGCCCTGGACCTCCTTGACGCGACGGCTCAGGCGCTTCTGTACGTCCTGTGGCTCGGTGACGCCGCGGAGCGACATCTCGACGCCCGACCCGCCGGCCGTGCTGATATCGACGTTCCCGTAGCCGAAGTAGCGGCCGACGACGCCGACCGAGAAGGAGGTGTTCTGCACTTTCTCGTACTCGACCTCCGAGACCGAGCGGCTGAAGATGCCGGTCTTCTTGTACACCGACTTGTCCGTGATGACGTAGTCCGTGTTCTCTCGGGTCAGGTACGCGCTGGCGATGACGAGCAGGCCGAGTCCCAGCAACGGGAGCAACGGAATCCCGACCAGCACCGCGCCGTACAGCGTCTCGGTGGCGGGCTGGCCCGCCCACAGTATCTCCTCGTCGCCGTCCAGTGTCAGCCAGTCGTAGGTCTCGCCGGACTCGCTCATAGCTGGTCGCCCGTTCGCGTGCAGGGGTCTTGGTTCGTTCGCCGCTTGCCCGTCGCGGCTTCACTCGACGGGTCGACCGTCCGCCGGCAGTTCCAGCGCCAGCAGCCGCGGCAGGGCGACCAGCGCCAGCGCCACCTCGCCGCCGCCCGCGACGGCGAACGCGGCGAGGTAGCCGAACTCGCCGGCGACGAAGCCGCCGACCAGGATGCCCGCGAGAAAGCCCAGACTCCCGGCGGCGTTGAACCCCGCCATCGCCGTCGCCCGCCCCCGCTCGCCGACGAGGTCGGTGACCAGCGCCATCGTCGCCGGGGCCATCAGCGCGCCGATGACGCCGACGACGACCATGCCAGCGCCGGCGAGTTCGACGGTCGGCGCCAGGCCCACGCCGACGACCGCCAGGCCGTACAGCGCCGACCCGGCGACGATGGGGGCGGTCCGTCCAACCGAATCGGAGAGGACGCCGAAGGGGTACTGCAACAGGGCGAAGGGGGCGAAGAAGAGCGCGAGGACAAGTCCGGTCTCGGCCGGCGAGAGGCCGAAGGCCTCGCGGAAGTACAGCGTCCCGACCAGCGCGAAAAAGCCCGCCGTCAACCGGTCGATGAAGCCGAAGGCGTAGGGTATCGAGAGCGCCGGCGTCTCGCTCAGTCGGCCGAGGGCGCGGCGCAGGCGGCCCCCGTCGCCCGCCGGCGCGCGGTCGGTGACGAGCGCGGCCAGCAGCGCCACCACGAGGAAGAGTCCGCTCGCGACGGACAGCGGTAGCGTCGGCGAGACGCCGTATAGCTGGCCGCCAAGCGGCGCCCCCAGCGCCGTCCCCGAGCCGATGGCGATGCCCGCCGCGCCCATGTTCTTGCCGTGGCCCCCCGAGAGGTCCATCAGCATCGTCATCGACAGCGAGAACGCCGCGATGGTCGCCGCGCCCTGGAGCGCCCGCAGGAGGAGGACCGTCCCGAATGAGACGTTCCCTGCGCTCGGGAGTATCGCCAGGACGGCGTACAGGCCGCTCCCGACGAGCGCGCCGCCGACGATGAACGGGACGCGCCGGCCGGTGGCGTCGCTGACCGCGCCCCAGACGCCGGCGAAGGCGACAAAGGCCGCGAACTCCGCGGCCAGGAACCACATGCTCGCGTCGAGGACGAACCCCGCGCCCAGCGCGACGACCAGCGTGTCGATGCCCGGGTAGAGCAACACCTGTGCCAGCAGGACGACGAAGACGACGGCCGCGAGGACGATTCGCTCTCGACGCTCACTCACACCTACGACGTGGGCCGGTGCGGGAAAATATGTATCGCCAACCGCCCGGGGACTCAAGTGCCGGGCGCCCCTCGGTCCGCCGATGCCGAGCCACATCGCCGACCGCGTGGTCGAGACGGTTCGGGACGCCGCCGGCGACGGCTGGTGTTCCCGAGCGCAGGTGGACTCGCTCATGGGCGCGACCACCATCGACAAGCGCGAGGTCGACCGCGCGCTGAAAGTCGCCGTCGCGAACGGCCGACTGGAACGGGACGGAGAGCGGTATCGGGCCGTCGAGTGACCGGAGCGCGGCAACGGTTGTTTCGGTGACAGTTTCTTGCGCCTGGGGGCCGTAGCGGCCGTATGCCCGATTCGATTCCCGACGCGGCCGCCGAGTTGCTCACCAGCGGCGCCCACGTCGCCCACCTGGCGACGAGTTACGCGGACCGGCCCCACGTCGCGCCGGTCTGGTACGACTACCGCGACGGGGCCGTCGATATCGTCACGACCGGACAGAAGCTCGACAACATCCGCCGGAACCCCAGGGTCGCGCTCTCGGTGCAGGACACCGACGAGGGTGCGGCGCAGTGGGGCGTGACGCTGCGCGGAACGGCCACCGTCGTCGCGGACGAGGACGAAGCGGGCGAGATGCACCGGCGTATCAACCGCCGCTACGGCGCCGACGAGGACGAGTGGCCCGAGAACACCGCCGTCCGAATCGAGGTTGGCTCGGCGAACTACTGGACGTACGACTAGCAACAGTGAGCAGTGGAAACCCTGAATCGAACGGCAATCTCTGGTCCGAGAGTTGGAACAGCCAGAAAAAGGTTTCCTGGCGGATGAAACGCGACCGACCGCTCTGCGGTGAGAAAACCGGAAATACTCGTTCAGTGAGTCAGTTCCGAGCCGATTTCACATGTAGCCCAGATCGCGCAGGCGTTCCATCAGGTCCTCTTTGTCCTGGGCGCGGCCGGCGCGTTCGGTCGTGTTGGCCATGTCCTGCAGCCAGGCGGGCTCGTCGGCGGACTTGTCCGTCGAGACCTCACTGCCCAGCGAGCGGAAGCCGGCGAAGTACTTCGGCGAGACCGGGACGTCCTCCTTCTCGATGCCCTCGGGGAGGTCGTCCTGGCCCTGCGGGACGTAGCCCTCTTCGGGGTAGTCCTCGACGGTGTCGGGCACGACGAAGTTCCAGAAGGCCTCCCAGACGTCGGGCTCGGCGAACTGGAGTATCGGCTGGATGCGGTCGTGGGGTGGGTAGATGTCGGGGTCGTGGCGCGGCGAGAAGAACGTCTCGTCGGCGCGGGACTCCTGTTCGTCCCAGCGGATACCCGACAGGATACCGTCGACGTCGTACTCCTCGATGGCGTCGTTCAGCGCCACCGTCTTGAGCAGGTGGTTGCCGACGTAGGTGTCCAGCAGGAACGGGAAGGTGTCCTCCTCGTATTCGAGGATGTTCCGGACGTGGTGCTGGTTGTGCTCGGAGAGGTCGTCGATGGCGATGTCGTCGCCGGGTTCGAGGTCCTGCGCGTCGACGATGTCACCGACGTCCTCGTTGCGGGCCCAGATGACGTCTAGGTCCCACTCGTCGGCCCAGTGGTCGACGTAGTCGATGAGTTCGTCGAAGTGCTGGTAGTGGTCGATGAAGACGACCGGCGGCACTTCGAGGTCGAAGCGGTCGGCGACCTCCTTGACGAAGTACAGCGTCAGCGTGGAGTCTTTCCCGCCGGTCCACATGACGACGGGGTTCTCGTACTGTTCGAGGCCCGTCTTCGTGACCTCGATAGCCTTCTCTATCTTGTGGTTGACGGTCGGGTACTCCTCGGGCTCCTCGCCCTCGCCGTCGCTGTAGTCGACGTCGAGGTAGTCGGGGAACTCGGCTGTTTCGGACATCGTGTAATGAGATATAATTACGGGTTGTAAGAACTTTTTGGATGCGTACACGGCGTGCGGGTAACTCACACGGCCGTCGCGGCAGGCCGACAAGCAGGGGCACCGCCGCCGACGGGCCCCGGCCGCTTTTCCCGGCGACGGCCCTGTACCCGGTATGAACTCCCGTCTGGACGCCACGCGGGCAATCTACCGCCGGTGGCTGCGACTCTACGTCCCCGCGGCCGCGCTGGTGCTGGGTGCCAGCACCGTCGCCGGGTTCCTGCTCGGGAGCGCCGTGCCGATGGACTCGCTCCCCACCGGCGAGGGCGCGGGGACGGGTCCGTTCCCGGCGCTGACCACGGTCGACCTCGCGGTCAACAACCTCGTCGCGATGCTCGCGCTGTCGCTTGGCGCCGTCTCGCTGGGACTGGTCACTGTCCTCGGCCTCGTCGTGAACGGCCTGCTCATCGGCGCCGTCGTCGGCATCGCCGTCCAGCAGGTCGACCCGCTCGTCGTCGCGATGCTCGTCGTCCCCCACGGCATCCTGGAGATTCCGGCGCTGCTCGTCGCCTCCGCTGTCGGATTGCGGTTCGCCCGGCTGACGGTCCGATATATCCGGGGGCTGGAAGCCGACCTGGTGACCCGCCGGGACCTGCGAGAGGCCGGGTGGCTGCTCGCGGTCTCGGCGCTGCTCATCGTCGTCGCCGCCTACATCGAGGCGAACCTCACGCTCGAACTCGCCGAAGCGGTCGCTGGCGAGGAACTCGTCGCTGCGTGAGGAGGGGCGGCCGCGACTCGAGTGGACCGGGCGGGAGAATCAGCTAATGAACTCGTTGTCCCGCCAGTTGACGCCTTCTTCCTCGTCCTCGTCGGCCGGGTCTTCGACCACGTTGATAGAAGCAGGGTGTTCTTCGCCGTCCACGATTCGGACGGCCTCCAGTTCCTCGTCGACAGCCGCGATGGCTGTCAGTGTGCCCTTCTCTGCGACTTTCGCCACCTCACAGAGCACTTCGAACATCGCGTACTGGAGCGCTGTGTTCTGGAGGACGGTCTCGCGGTCGCCCTTGAAGCAGGCGTACTCGACGAGTTCGGACTCGATTTCCTCCTCTTCCTCTTCGAGCGCGCCCCACTGCGGGCCGCCGCCGGCCGAACCGGTCGAGGCCGCGCCGGGCGGGCCCATCTCGTCTGGGTCCTCCTCGTAGACACGGTTCTCGGTAACGCTGGCTTTCAGCTGTGCCGTCGGCGTGTACTTGCTCATACTGTCGTCTTTCGCGACGGCACTGACGATGAGCGTGTTGTTCCGACGGGTGATGTCTACGTCAGCGATTTCGGGTGGAAGGTCGGGGTCCTCGAAGAAATCGTACGCGTCTTCCAATGGCAGTTCGAGCGTCGAGTGGAGTCTGTATACACGGCTGGTCATGGTTGGGAGAGTGTGTCAAGTCGTCGACGGCCGTCCGCTGACGCTGGTGTCAGTAGACCCTAAGAACCACGTGCTTATATGACCTGCCCTTCTATTCTATCAGTTGGACGTAACGTGTGAGTTACTCACTCGCAGCCGGTGCCTACGGCGCCGGCGGAGTACAAGCGCGACCTATCGGGCGGTTTCCGGTGTATGACAGCCGGCGCGGCCGAGGCTCGTCCGAGGGTCAGTCGTCGGCCGCGGCCGCGTCGGCGTCGGCCTCGATGCTTGGCGGGTACTTCCCGCGGTCGAGTTCGAGGTCCGAGGCGGGCCGGGCCATACAGGTCAGCGCGTAGTTCTCCCGCTCCTGGTCGGTGAGCCCCCGGGCCGCCGGCTGGACGACCTCGCCCGAGAGAATCTCCGCGGAGCAGGCCAGACACATCCCCACGCGACAGGAGTACTCCTGGGCGATGCCCTCCTCGATACAGCGCGAGAGGATGGTCTCCTTCTCGGAGACCGTTATCTCCTCGCCGGTCCCGACGAAGGAGACGGTGTAGTCGGTCATACCATCGGCTTTGCCGGCCCCCGTCTAAACTCTTTATTCCCGCCACTCGGGTCCCAAACCGATAGTCGGAACGATTTTTGCGCTCCGGGCTGGACGAGAGTGCATGACCACACATCAGTACGACGTGGCCGTCGTTGGGGCGGGGACGTCGGGCTGTTACGCCGCCGCGACCATCGCCGACGCGGGCTACGACGTCGTCGTCGTCGAGCGCAAGGACGCCGAGGAGGCCGGCCACATCGCCTGCGGAGACGCGCTGAAGGGGGCAAGCGACTTCCCCGACGCCATCCCGAAGTCCCAGCTCGAACCCGCCTTCACCAACACCGACGTCGACCACGGCCGCTTCGAGATTCCCCAGGAGGACACGGTACTGGAGATTCCGGTCCCCGGCGAACTGGCCGTCATCGACCGCTGGGAGTACGGCCGCTGTCTCATCGGGGGCGCGGGCGACGCGGGCGCGCAGTTCCACTACGACACCGTCGTCCAGGACGTGCGCCAGGCCGACGACGGCACCGTCACCGGACTCGACGCGGTTCGCAAGGGCGACCACGTCACCTACGAGGCGGATATCGTCATCGACGGCGCGGGCGCGCTCTCGCTCCTGCAGGACAAGGTCGACTTCGAGGGCGCGACCTTCGACACGAACGTCCGCTACTCGCAGTTCTGTTCGGCCTACCGGGAGATAGTCGAGGTCGACGACCCCGTCGAGTGGGACGACGCCCTGGTGTTCAAGCCCACCGAGCGGTCGGCGGGCTACCTCTGGTACTTCCCCCGCACGGACACGGAAATCAACGCCGGGCTGGGGTTCCAGATGAACGAGGAGCCGATGGAACTGGTCGACGACCTCAAACGCGACCTGCGGGCTCGCCCCGAGTTCGAGGGCGCAGAGGTCACGGACAAACTGGGCGCCGCCCTGCCCACCCGCCGGCCCTACGACTCGGCGGTCGCGCCGGGGTACATGGCTGTCGGCGACGCCGCGGGCCACGTCAACCCCACGACCGGCGGGGGCATCGCCGGGGCGGCCTACGCCGGCCAGTACGCCGCAGAGCAGGCCATCGACGCCATCGAGGACGACCGAACCGACGACGAGGACGCCCTCTGGGAGTACAACGTCAACGTGATGGACCACTTCGGGGCGCGCTACGCCGCGCTCGACGTCTACAACATCTTCACCACGGCCTACGACGTCGACGACCTGATGGCGCTGCTCGCGGCGATTCCGGGCCAGAAACTCGCCGAGGCGCTCTACGGCGGGTCCACGAGCGTCGGTCTCGGCCTGAAAATCAAGACCGCCGTCAAGACCTTCGGCCACTGGGGGACCATCCGGGACCTCTACCAGACCAAGAAGCTCGCCGACCGGCTACTAGACCACTACGAGTCCTATCCCAGCACCCGCGACGGCTTCGAGGCGTGGCAGACCGAGCGGGACGACATCATGGACGACATCTACGCGGTCACCGGCGCCGAGCCGAAGTACTGACGGCTCAGCCGTCGATTTCTGACGAACAGTTAAGGTCGGAATTGGCGTATCACCACCAGTTCTCACGGGGCGGCGCGGGCGACTGTCGCCGCGGCCCGGTGGGCGGACCATGCAACCGATAGTCGAGCAAACGCGGGCCCTTTCGCCGGTCGTCGGCGTCGCCCTCCTGGTCGGTATCACGCTGCTGTTAGCGGTGACCACCGCCGGTGTCTTCCTGGGCATCGGCGAGGGGACCGGCCACCGCTCCCCCCAGACCGTCTTCGAGTTCGACTACACGCCGAATCCGGGCGGCGCCGACAGACTGGAGATACGTCACGGCGGCGGGGACACGCTCACCGCCGGCGACGTCTTCCTCGTCGTCGAGGGGGCGACGCCGGCCGCCGCCGACGGCGAGTACCGCTTCGACGCCTTCGGTATCTACGGGCCCGACGACCCCGTGGGTGCGGGCCAGTCGGTCACCGTCGACGGCTCGGCGGTCCTGCCCGCGCCGAATCTCGACCTCAGGGGGGCGACAGCCAGAGTCGTCTGGGACGCCCCAACCGGGAGGTCACCGTCAGACTCGCCGAGTGGCGCGGGCCGGGTGTCTGAGCCGCCCCCGGCGGTGCGCGAGCGACGCCGGCGCTCACCACAGACGGGCAAGGGCGCCCGCCAGCACGTCCACGCCGATGTCGAGCGTCCGCTCGTCCACGTCGAAGGTGGGCGTGTGGTGGCCGCCGGGGTGGTCGGTGCCGATACCGACGAAGCTCGCTCGGCCGCCCCGTTCCTGCACCCGGTCCATCAGATACGTCGCGTCCTCGCTGCCGCCGAGTGGAGCGCTGTGCAGGACGCTATCGACGCCGTCGACGCCTTCGGCCACCGCGTAGACCACGTCCGCGAGGGCGGCGTCGCTTTCGGCGCTTGGCGCCTGCGCAGTCGTCCTGACACTCGCCTCACAGTCGTGCATCCCGGCGGCGTGTTCGATGACGTCGTCGGCCCGCTCGCTCATGTACTCCATGAGCGCGGTCGTCTCACCCCGGACCTCCCCCTCGATTCGCGCCGACTCGGGGACGATGTTCGTCGCCGTCCCGCCCGAGACGACGCCGGCGTTGACCCGCGTCGCGCCGTCCTCGTGGCGACGGATGGCGTGGAGGTTGGTGACCGCCGCCGCCAGCGCCTGGACGGCGTCCCGACCCGCCGCCGGGTGGCCGCCCGCGTGGGCCGACTCGCCCCGGAACTCGGCCGCGAACTGCCGCACCGCGAGGAAGCCGTTCACGCCGGCGACCACCTCGCCCGTCGGGTGGTCCAGTCCGACGTGGAGCGCGAGCAGGTGGTCCACGTCGTCCAGCACACCGCTCTCTGCCACCGCGCGGCCGCCGCCGATGACCTCCTCTGCGGGCTGGAAGAGCAGCTTGAACGTCCCCGAGAAGTCGCTCTCGACGACCGCTTCGAGGACGCCGACGCCGATGGTCGCGTGGGCGTCGTGGCCGCAGGCGTGCATGAACCCCTCGTTGTCCGAGCGAAAGTCCGCCTCGGCCGGTGCGTGGCCCCCCTCGTCCGATTCGGTAATCGGCAAGGCGTCGACGTCGACCCGGAGCGCGACGGTGGGGCCGTCGCCCCGCTCGACGGTCGCCAGCGCGCCCGTGAAACCGCCCTCGCATCGCTCCAGCACGTCCTCGCGGGCCCCCGCCTCGCGGGCGCGGTCGTGCCAGTCGTCGCGTGTCGCCTCGTCGGGAACCGCCATCCGCGCGTCGGCGTCGAGCAGGTCCGGCCCGACCAGTAGCTCGTCGACACCGACACGTTCTAGCTCCGTGACGATGCGACTCGTCGTCCAGTACTCACACCACGCCGGTTCCGGGTGCCGGTGTAGCTCTCTGCGGAGGGTCACCAACCGCTCGCGTCGCTGCTGGTCCATACCGAGCGCAGGGGACGCAGGGACTTATGAGCCGCTGCCGACCTGGGTGCGCTGCTCGACGCCCACCTCGACGTGGACCGCCGGCGGGAACGACTCCTCGGTCACCTCGCGAGCGAACGTCTCGTAGCCGACGATGTCGATGGTGCGGGTGTAGACGGTGTAGTTCCACGGGTCGAAGCGGCCGCCGTCGGGCCCCAGCGTCTTCGACTGGGGCACGCGTAGCTCTTCGGGCGGTTTCGGGTGTGGGCCTTTCAGCTCCACGCCCTTGCGCTCGGCGCGGGCTTTGATATCCGCCACGACGTCGTCGAGGCGGTGGCGGTCCCCACTCGTCAGCGTCAGGGTCGTGACGAACGGCATTGGAAGTGAGGAGACCGGCGACCACCAAAAGCCCAGCCTTTCGCGTCGGCCGTCGGGCGCCCTCGTCAGGGCCGCGCCGGCGACTTCGACCGCTCGCGGGCCCGCCGTACGAACGGGATACCGCGCGGTAACCCTCTGTTACTCGACAGGTGTGTGGTCGGCCGAATCGCTCCGAAACCGTCCGATTCCGCCCGCTGTGGGGCCGCTCGCCCGCGGCGCTCGTCTCCGATATTCTCTTAAGTACCGGTGATGTAAAATCAGACAATGATAGAGGCCACGAGCGCGGGAGCCATCCTCTTTCGCGATACGCGTGGCCGGCGGGAGTACCTCCTGCTCAAGAGCCGCCCCGGGGACTGGGAGTTCCCCAAGGGCGGCGTCGAGGGCGAGGAGGAGCTCCAGCAGACCGCCATACGCGAAGTGAAAGAGGAGGCCGGAATCGGTGATTTCCGGCTCTTGGACGGGTTCCGCGAAGACTACGACTACGTGTTCGAGGCGAACGGCAACACCATCCACAAGACGGTCCACCTGTTCGTCGCGAAATCGTTCGAGGCGTCGGCAGAGCTGTCGACCGAGCACCGCGACCTGCAGTGGCGCGACTACGAGCAGGCGATAAACACCGTCACGCAGGACGGCCCCCGCGAGATACTGGAACAGGCCCACGAGTTCTTAGACGAGCGCGAGGACGAGGACACCGAGGAGTAGCGCCCGACCGTCCGAGTCTGCAGACCGGAGCGGCAGCTACACGCTTTTGAAAATGTTGGGGCCGGTCGCGGCGACCGGCCGGGAAATCGATTGACGGCCCGCTCCGTCAGAAGCCGCCCGTGCTACCGCTCTGGTAGCTGGCGTCTCCGAACCCGAGCATCGGATAGAAGATAAAGGGCAGGAAGCCCAGACCGAGCCCGTAGCCGGTGCCCTTGCCGAAGTTGTTGGCGATGTCGATACTGACGATGATGGAGATAATGAAGTTGACGACCGGAATCAGGAACAGGACGAGCCACCAGCCCGGACGGCCGGCGATTTTGACCAGCAGATAGGTGTTGTATATCGGCACGATTGCGCCCCAGCCGGGCTCTCCGGCCTTCTCGAAGGTCTTCCACATCCCCGCGATAACGACGACGATAAACGCCAAGTAGAAGAGCAGGAACAACCCGCCCAGAACGCCACCCAACAGGCCGCCGCCGCCGTTACTTCCCTGGAGCAATACTGCGTCGCTTACCGCCGTAGCTGGCAAAGCCATACGTCGATTCATCTTAAGATTTACACAAAAATCTTTCTGAAATTGTATTGTTACGACTCTCCGCGCCGTCCCCGGGTACGGACAGGGCTTTGGGCCTGGACCGCACACCGGGCGATGTGGCGCACAACTCCGAGTTCGCGTTCGAACTGCGGGTCTGCCAGTGGGCCGAGCGCGAGTGGGCGCCCGCGAGCGCGGGCGACGCCGTCCTCGTCGCCCGGCAACTGGGCACCCAGTACCGTCGCTGGGACACGCTGATACTCGAATGCGACCCGGACGGACTCGAAGCGCGCGGCGCCTTTGGCCCCGAGGCGTTCGACTCGGACCACCTGCACGTCCTCGAACACGCCCCCGTCGACTGGACCTTCTATCGGGACGCCCTGCCGGACCCCGGCTACCCGTGGCGCTACGTCCGCGAGTCGATTCACGAACTGGCCGACCGGGGCGCCCTCGACACCCGGAAACGGGGCCGACGAATCGAGATTCGCCGCCAGCGACCCTATCCCGACTGGGTTCGACGCGTCGTCGCCATCGAGAACAAGCCCGACCTCACCGCCAGCGCCGCCCGCGACCTGGCCGACCAGCTAGAGCGGGACGTGGCGCTCGGACTGGCCGACGAGGTGTGGGTCGCGACCGCGGTCACGGACGAGCGCGTCGAGCCGATTCTGCTCGCGGACTTCCCGCCCGAGGCCGGCGTGTTGACCGTCGACACCGAGACGGGGAGCGCCGATACCGTCTGGGAGCCCCGGTCGCTCGACGCCGACGGCCCCGGTACCCGCATCACCGAGCGGCCCGACGACGACTACAGCGCCGCTCGCTTCGAGTACGTCGACCCCGCCTGGAAGGAAGAGAAGCGCCGGGCCATCGCGGAACGGGCCTACGAGCGGGGGTGGCGCAGCTACGCGGACACGATGCGGCCCGACTGCCGACACTTCGAACTCCGGGACGGCCCGACCGGCGTCTCGCCGTACTGCACGGCGAAAGAACGGACGCCGACCGCCCGGGAGTGTCGCGGCGGCTGTGACGAGTTCGCGCCCGAGCCGCCGGCCTGGCGGACGAAGGGGTGGCCCATCGAGGGCGGCCCCGGCGCGGCCAGCAAGCGGCTGCTGGCTCGACGGCGACGCGAGCGCCGGCCCGGACTGGAGTGACCCGCCCCGCTACTCGTCGCGGACGTCCAGGTCCAGGTCCTCGCGCGCGACGGCCAGCCGGAACGTCGGCACCGTCTTCTGTACCGTCTCGACGACGCCCATGTCGGCGAGGCTCCGCAGCGCCGACCGTACGTCGTCGACCTCGGGGTCTTCGCCGGCGGCCCGAACCGCCTGCAGCGTCGCGACGACGCTCATGGGCTCCTCGTCGGGCCCGGCGAGCCCCTCCACGATGGTCCCCTGCAGCGGCGAGACGGTCATCCTCGGCGCCGGATTGTCGTCGGGGCTGCCACCGACCAGCTCCGTCGCCTCCGGCGTCGCACAGATGAGGCTGTTCTCGTTGCGGTAGTAGTACTCCTTGAGCGCCGATTCGAGGTACTGGTGGACCTCGCTCCCGCTGTCCATGCCCCACAGTTCCTGTAGCTCGCCGTTCTTCGTCGGCTGGCGGGCGACGATGTCGGCGAGCCGCTCCGTTGCCTCCTCCGAGAGGGTCATCGGTCGACCCTAGCAGCACAGGTGTAACAAGCGTTCTGGAGTCGGCCAGGGAAGATACTTGAGCGTTCAGCCCTTCGCACAGCTAGGTATGCGCTCACGTCCCGCCCGGCAGCGTCCCCGCCGCGCAGTCGCCCTCACGCTGGTGCTCGTCGTCTCGGCCGCCGCGTTCGGGACGGCCGCCGTCGGCCCGGCCGCCGCGGCCGACGCCCGCGTCACGCTGACCGACACGACCGTCACCCCGGCGACGCCGACGGTCGGCACGCCCATCACCGCCGAGGCGACGCTCCGGCTCTCGGCCGGGAGCGACACGTCGATAACCGTCGAGGTGGTGCGGGTCGTCGCTCCGAACGCGTCCGGCGAGAACGAGGTTCTCGGGAACGCGACTGACCTCGGGCGGCTCTCGCCGGGCGAGACGCTCGACGTCCCGGTCACGTTCACCGTGGACGAGGCCGGTTCACGCGACCTCAGGCTGGTGGCCGTCGGCACCGACAGCGACGGGGACCGCGTCGAGGCGACCCGACCCCTGACCGTCGGCGTCGAGCGCGCCGGGCCACAGGTCGAAGTCGAGACCGACCGGGTCGTCGCGGGCGCGGAGTCGTCGGTGCGGGCGACAGTCTCGAACCCGACGACGGCACCGCTCCGGGGAATCGAGGTGTCGGTCGCCGGCGGCGAGAGCCGACGGACGATTCCGACCCTCGCTGCCGGCGCGTCGGAGACGGTGAACCTCACCGCAGTCCCCGCGGCCGGCGACGGGACGGTCGACCTGCGGACGACGTACACGACGCCCAACGGCGTCGAGCGCGAGACGCTGACGTCGGCCCCGGTGACGGTCGAGTCGCTGCGGACCGACGTGGGCCTCCGCGTCCAGCGGCCACAGGACGACGGCGGCGGGCAGGCCGCGGGCGACCTGACGGGGCTGCTGGGCGGGGGCGGCGGGACCGCCGCGCTCCAGGACCAGTCCGGCGACGACGGCGCGGCGAGTGCCGCTCGGGTGGACGTGACGGTGACGAACTTCGGTAACGCACCCGTCGACGACGTGGTGCTCACCGCCGAGGACGACGACGGGGCCCGGCTCGGATCCGTCGGTCGGTTCGCGCTCGCGGACACGCTCGCGCCCGGCGAGGAGACGACGGTCACCGCCGACCTCTCGCGGGTCCGCGCCGACGGCGTCCGCTTCGTCGTCAGTTACGACTCCCCGCGGGGGCGCAACGAGACCGCCCTCGCCTACGGCTACCGCGCCAAGCGCGGCGAGGCGACGCTTACCGGGCTCGACGTCTCGGTGACCGACGGCGGCCGGGTGACCATCGACGGGAACCTCGCCAACGTCGGCGACGGCGAGGTCACCAGCGCCGTCCTCGCCGTCCGGCCCGGCACGGGCGTCCAGCCGGCCTACCCCCAGCGCAACTACTTCGTCGGCACCGTCGACGCCAGTTCCTTCGCCCCGTTCCAGTTGACCGCCCAGGCGGACACGGAAAACGCGACCCAGGTCCCCGTCGAAGTGCGCTACGCCGTCGACGGCGAGGCGGTCAACCGGACCGTCATGGTCCCGCTGCCACCGGCCCAGACCGGCGGCGATGGCGGGCCGATATCGTCCGGGATGGCGCTCGCGATACTCCTCGGGCTGGCCGCCGCCGCCGGCGCCACCGTCTACGTCACTCGCTACCGATGAGTTTCGAACCGCTCCAGCGGGCCGTCCCGCCGCTCGCGCTGGTCGACGTGACCAAGCGCTACGAGAGCGGCGGCGGTGGCACGGTCACCGCGCTCTCACACGTCGACTTCGCCGTCGCGAGCGGCGAGGTCGTCGCCGTCGTCGGTCCCAGCGGGAGCGGCAAGTCGACGATGCTGAACATATTGGGGCTGCTCGACGAGCCGACCGAAGGCAGCGTCGAACTGCGTGGCGAGACCACCGCCGGACTGAGCGAGGCCGAGCGGACCGACGCCCGCCGGGAGTCGCTGGGGTTCGTCTTCCAGGACTTCCATCTCCTGCCGACGCTGTCGGCCGTCGAGAACGTCCGGCTCCCGACGGCTTTCCTCCCCGGCGACGCGACCGACCGCGCCCGCGACCTGCTGGGACTCGTCGGGCTGGGCGACCGCCTCGACCACACGCCCGACGAACTCTCGGGCGGCCAGAAACAGCGCGTCGCCATCGCGCGGGCGCTGGTCAACGAGCCCGACGTGTTGCTGGCCGACGAGCCGACCGGCAACCTGGACCGCGACACCGGGACCGCAATCTTAGAGGAGATTCGCCGCATCGCCGACGAGGCCGGCGTCGGCGTCGTCGCCGTGACCCACGACGACCTCGTCACCGACTACGCCGATAGGACGGTGGAACTCGTCGACGGGGTGTTGCGGGATGTCTGATGCGGGGCGGCGGTTTCCCGCGCTGTCGCTCGCGACGCGGAACCTCTCGCGCCAGCGCCTGCGTGCGGCGCTCGCGGCGCTGGGTATCGTCATCGGCGTCTTCGCCGTCGTGACGCTCGGGCTGTTGGGGAACGCGCTGTCGGCGGCCGCACAGGAGGAACTGGGCGGCCTGGGCGACCAGGTCATCGTCAGCCCCGCCGACGAGAGCGGGCGCGAGACGCTCGACAGCCGCGACGTGGCGGCCGTCCGCCGAGCGGCCGACGGGCGGGGAACTGTGGTCCCGCTCCAGGCGACCGGCGGGACCGTGCGCGGGACCGGCGGCCAGTCGTTCGGACAGATATACGGCACCGACAATCCACAGGCGCTGTTCGGCAACGGCAGCGGTGCCGTCCCGTCGTCCCACCGTCAGGGCGCGCTCGTCGGGTCGGGACTGGCCGAGGACCTGGACCTCCGCCCGGGCAGCACCATCGCCGTCGAGGGTAACGAGTACCGCGTCGTGGGCGTCCTCCCGCCGGTCGAGGGCATCTCGCCGCTCCAGCCCGACTCGGCCGTGGTGCTTCCGCCCAGCGAGTTCAGCAGCGACGCGGCCTCGCAGGTGGTTGTCCGGGCGAACTCTCCCGAGGACGCCCGCGCGATAGCGAGCGGCGTCCGCGAGCGACTCAACAGCCGCCAGCAGCGTGTCAGCGTCTTCTCGCTGACGAGCGTCCTCGACAGAATCTCGGAGTTTTTCGGCCTGCTGAACGGCTTCCTGCTGGCCATCGCCGGTATCTCGCTCGTCGTCGCCGGTGTCAGCATCTTCAACGTGATGCTGATGACCGTCGCCGAGCGCCGGGGCGAAATCGGCGTGCTTCGCGCGGTGGGCATCCATCGCAAGCAGGTCCTCCGGACGCTGCTGGTCGAGGCGACGCTGCTGGGTGTGGTGGGTGGGGCTGTGGGTGCCCTCCTTGGCACGTTGACCGTCGTCGCCGTCGCCACACAGACCGAGCTTCCGCTGTGGGCCGTCCTCCAGCCCGGCAACGCCTTGGTGCCTCTCGGCGCGTTCGCCTTCGGCGTGTTCGTCGCGCTCGTCGGTGGGCTCTACCCCGCGTATCGGGCCGCCTGGGAACCGCCCGTCGAGGCGCTTCGGGGGTGAGTTAGTGTGTCTGGTGTCGTCAGCACCCGATGTAGAGAACCAGAAAGTCCCACCCCCTAGTTGGTTGGTCGAATAGCGCTGGGCGGGACTGAAGGGGGCTCTCTGGTTGTTCAGATTGGGGTTGCGACTGAACACACAACCGTCGACGAACGCACGAACTCAGAGATACCGTTCTACAGGTCCTTCGCGACCCGGAGCTCGGTGTCGGTAATCGTCTCGACGGCGTCGGCGGGGACTTCGATGTCGTCGCTGTCGGCGTCCCCGTAGCCAAAGCCCTGAATCACTGCTTCGCCGACGCCCGGGTCGGGTTCGACGTAGGCGACCTGGGCGTCCGTGTCGACCTCCGTTACGATACCGATCTGTTCCGCCTCGATGTCCATGAGGTACTTCCCCTCGTCTTCGGTCGATAGGACTGACATACACTCGAATATGTCGCTAGCGAAATAAATACACCCGACATTTCTGCCGAGCTACAGCTCCGCCAGCGTCTCGGCCACGTCGTCCCAGTGGCTCCCCTGCCAGAAGTGCTGGCCGCAGTCACGGCAGCGCCAGATGGCGGTCTCTGCGGGGTCGGGCGCGTACTCGGGGGTCGGCTCAGTGCGGTCGACGCGCTCGACGGGGGCGTTGCAGGTGCCACAGTGGACGGGTTCGGCCGACAGTTCCAGGTCGAACCCCGCGGCGGCCAGCTCGCGGAGCTGGTCGGGCACGTCGCGCTCGGTCAGCAGGACGGCGTCGGGGACCTGCCGGGCGAGCCCCTCGTCGCGGGTGACCAGCCGTCGGCCCTCGGTCTCGGCCAGCGCGAGCAGGTCGGCGTCGGCCTCGGCGTCGCGGTCCAGCGCGTAGGCGGTGTCGTAGCCACACATCCGCAGGTAGGTCGCCAGTTTTCCGAGCATCGCGTCCAGCACGAGCGGGTCGCGCTCGTGGTCAGCCATGGAGGAACTCCCGGAGCTCGTCGGCCGAGCGCGTGTTCAGGACGTCCCCGGCCTCGGCCCACCCGCGTCGGGCCGTGTGGACGCCGTAGGTCACCTGGGCGAAGCTCCCGGGGCTGTGGGCGTCGGTGTCGATGGCGACGGTCGCGCCGGCTTCGATGGCCGCCTTGACGGCGTAGCCGTCCAGGTCCAGGCGGGCGGGGCTGGCGTTGACCTCCAGCGCCGTCCCCGCCTCGGCCGCCGCCGTCGCCAGCCGCTCGACGTCGACGTCGAGCCCGCTGCGGCGGTTCAGATACCGGCCGGTCGGATGGCCGACGATGTCCACGTGGGGGTGCTCCGCGGCGGCCACCAGCCGGTCGGTGCCGTCGCCGTCGAGGCCCGCGTGTGGCGAGGCGACGACCACGTCCAGTTCCGCTAGCACGTCGTCGGCCACGGAGATACTGCCGTCCTCGCCGATGTTGGCCTCGACGCCGCTGAACACGTCGACGTCGGCGTCGGCGGCGACCGACGCCACCTCGGCTATCTGTTCGCGCAGGTCCTCGTCGTCGATACCGACGCCGCCGACCATCCCCGGGCCGGTCGCGTGGTCCGTGATGGCGATGTAGTCGTGGCCGAACTCGGCCGCGCCGGCGGCCATCTCTTCGACGGTGTTGCCGCCGTCGGACCACTGGCTGTGGGTGTGGAGGTCCCCCCTGACGTCGCCTTCCACGAGGAGGTCGGGCAGGTCCCCGTCGGCGGCCGCCTGCACCTCGCCGCGGTTCTCGCGCACCTCCGGCGGGACCCAGTCCATCCCCAGGGCCTCGTAGACTCCGTCCTCGGTCTCGCCGGCGACGCGCTCGCCGGCGCGCTGGTGGTCCGCCTCGTCGTCCGAGACGCCAGAGACGTCGAACACCCCGTACTCGTTGACTTTCAGGTCGCGTTCGATAGCGCGGTTCCGGACCGCGACGTTGTGGTCCTTGCTCCCGGTGAAGTACTGCAGGGCGGCGCCGAACTCCTCGGGGACGACGACGCGTAAGTCGACCCGCAGTCCGCCGGCGCGGACGCTGGCTTTCATCTCCCCGGCCTCGATGACGCCCTCGACCTCGTCCCAGTCGGTGAAGGCGTCGACGACCGTCGCCCCCTCGTGGCTCCCGGCCAGCACGTCCACGTCGCCGATGGTGGGCCGCCAGCGCCGCAGCGAACCCCCGAGCGCACACCGCTCGACGGCGTCGATGTCGGCCACGAACGCCCGGGCCTGTTCCCCGTAGGGGTGGGCCGTCCCCAGCAGCGTCCGGGCGTGGGCCTCGCGGGCGAAGTCGACGTTGTCGAGGATGTTCTGCTCGGTCTTCGCGCCGAAGCCCTTGATATCCTGAATCTCGCCGGCCTCGGCGGCGGCCTCGAGTTCGTCCAGCGTCGTGATGCCGAGCGCCTCGTACAGCGAGCCCACTGTCTTGGGGCCGACGCCCTCGACGGCGGTGAGCGCGGCCATGTCGACGGGCAACTCCTCGCGAAGCTCGTGTAGCTCCTCGATTCGCCCGGTCTCGAAGTACTCGACGACCTTCGCGGAGATGGCGTCGCCGACGCCCTCGATTTCCCCCACCGCGTCCTCGCCCTCGGCGGCCAGTCCCTCGACGTCGCCGGGGTGGTCGCGGATGTTCTCGGCCGCCCGGCGGTAGGCTCGGGGCTTGTACTCGACGCCCTTGGCGTCCAGCAGGTCGGCGAACTCCTCTAACAGACCCGCTATCTCGTCGTTCCGGCTCATCGCCGCCCCCTGCTGGCTCGCCCCGTCCCCGAGTCGGCGTCCTCGTGACCAAGCGCCTTCCGGAGGAAGGACATCCAGCGCTTCTTGTCGGCCGTCTCCTGTGCCTTCGCCTCGTCCTCCAGGTTCGCCGGTCCCAGCTGTTCGAGGGCGTTCAGCGCCCGGTCGATGCCGACGATGGCCTCCACCAGCTGTTCGCCCTCGGCGTAGCTCACGTCGCCGTCCTCCAGCGTTTGCTTGCGGGCGAGTCGCTCACGGCGGAGGTTCTTCTTCGCCTGTGTGACCCGCTCGCGTTCGCCACGTGGCACCGTGTCCCTGCGCTTGATTTCGAAGACGAACGCCTGCAGGTCGATGCGTTCGCCCTGGACGGTAATCTCGTCGGGAATCTCGGCACCGACGGTCGCACCCTCCCGTTCGATGCGCTCCAGCAGTTGTTTGCGCTCGAACTCTTGCACTACTGGGGTCTTTGGCCCGGGGGCTCTTATACTGTCGGCCGGGGGTGTGTGACCGACTGCCGAGGGCAGCCCGTTCGTGCCGGTGAGCGACACAAACACAACCCCTTTGCACCGTCCACCCCAAGCACCGCCAATGTCGGAGTGTGACGTCTGTGGAAAGCAAGAGAACATGCCCTACCAGTGCGGGCACTGCGGGGGGACCTACTGCGCCGAGCACCGGCTGCCCGAGGCCCACGACTGCCCGGGGCTGGACAACTGGAACGACCCGAAGGGGGTGTTCGACAGCGGCTTCGACGACTCCGTAGAGGGCGGCGGGTCGAGCCAGTCCAGTCGCTTCAGCGTCGACACCGGGCCGGGCGGCGTCATGGGCTACTTCCGCGGGAACATGACCTACGTGTTCCTCGCTATCATGGCCGTCACGTTCGTGGCCGAGCAACTCGTCGATGCTTTCCTCGGCCGCGCCGCGTTCCAGGCCATCTTCGTGCTCCACCCGGACAACGTCCTCTTCGTCTGGACGTGGGTCACGTCTATCTTCTCCCACGGCGGGCTCTTTCACCTGCTCGGCAACGCCATCGTCATCTACTTCTTCGGCCAGTTGGCCGAACGCCAGATGGGGTCGAAGACGTACACCATCTTCTTCATCGGCTCGGGGATGCTCGCCGGGCTCGGCCAGATTGCCCTCCAGGTCGTCCAGGGCGGGCCCGCCTACGGCGTGCTGGGCGCGAGCGGCGCGGCACTCGCGATTTTGGGCTTCGTCACCGTCATCAACCCGGACCTCACCGTCTACCTGTACTTCCTGATTCCGGTGCCCATCTGGGCCATCACCGGCTTCTACGCCATTATCAGCATCGCGGGCACGCTGTCGCCCCAGGGCGCGGGGCTGCTGGGCGGGAACATCGCCCACACGGCCCACCTCATCGGCCTCGTCATCGGGCTCTGGTACGGCCGCCGGGTCAAGGACCGGGCGCGAATCCCCGGCCAGATACAGTTCGGCGGTCGCCGCGGCGGCCCGGGCGGCCCCGGTGGTCCCGGCGGTCGCGGCCCCTTCTGATGGAGCCCGTCCGCCCCGAGTTCGTCCCGGACCCGTCGCTGTCGACCGCCGAGATGGAGGCCCTGCAACGAGAGATTGCCGACGCGGCCGTCTTCGAGGACGACTTCGCGTTCGACCCGGCGGCCGTCTCACTCGACGGGCCGGTCGGGCAAGCGACGCTGAGCGCGCGGCCCGACGAGGAGGGCACCACCAGTGACGCACCGCTCGTCGCCGGCGTCGACCAGGCGTTCGTCGGCGACCGCGCAGTGTCGGCCATCGTCGTCCTTCGCGGGCGCGAGGTCGTCGAGCGCGTCTACGCGGTCGAACCCACCGAGATTCCGTACGTCCCCGGCCTGCTCTCCTTCCGCGAGGGCGGGGCCATCCTCGCCGCGTTCGCGGCGCTGGAGTCCGAGCCCGACATCGTCTTCGTGGACGGCAGCGGCCGCATCCACTACCGCGAGGCGGGGCTGGCGACCCACGTCGGCGTCACGCTGGACGTGCCGACTATCGGCGTCGCGAAGAACCTGCTCTGTGGCCGGCCGCGCGAGTCGCTGGACGAGAAGCTCCCCGAGGGCGCTCGCGTCGCCATCGAGGCCGACGCGCAGGTCGAGACTGCGCCTGCGGGGACGGTCGTCGGCTACGCCGTCCAGAGTCGCCAGTACGAGTCGTCGAGCCGGTACGTCAACCCGCTCGTCGTCAGCCCCGGCCACCGGGTGAGCGCCGAGACGGCCGCGGACCTCGTGCTGGCGACGGCGGCGGGGTACAAGCTCCCGGAGCCGACGCGGCTCGCGGATTCGTACGCCGACTCGGTGAAAGGCGACCTCTGAGCCGTTCGTTGCGACGCCGAACGGGGGAAGCTTAATTGTCCGGGGTGAGACGACCCCGTTATGGCCAAGACGGTGCTGATAACCGGTGCCTCCTCGGGCATCGGCCACGCGACAGCCGAGGTGTTTCTGGACGACGACTGGCAGGTCTGGGCGACGGCCCGCGACGAGGACGATATCGCGGACCTCGCCGAGGCCGGTTGCGAGACGGCCGAACTCGACGTGACGAAGGCCGCCCAGTGTGAGCGCGTCGTCGAGACGGTCGTCGAATCCGCCGGGCGCATCGACTGCCTGGTGAACAACGCCGGCTACGCCCAGTTCGGCGCCGTCGAGGACGTCTCGACTGGCGACATCGCCGCGTCGGGCGGCCAGTTCGACGTGAACGTCTACGGCCCGCACCGTCTCATCCGTCAGGTCATGCCCCACATGCGGGCCCGGGAGAGCGGGACCATCATCAACGTGTCCAGCGTCGCCGGCCGCCTCGCGCTGCCGGGCCAGGGCGCCTACGCCGCCTCGAAGTTCGCCCTCGAAGCGCTGAGCGACGCGCTCCGGGTCGAGGCCGACGAGTACGGTATCGACGTGGTGCTGGTCCAGCCCGGCCCGGTCGAGACGAACTTCTACGACCGCGCGATGGCCGAGCGCGAGGACATCGAGAAGACGGGGGCCTACGACTGGCTCTACACCGCTCGCGAGGACTCCCGGCTGGCCGGGATTCAGGACGCCCTCTCCGTGACGGTCGGCACCGTCGCGCTGACGATTCGGGACGCCGCCAACGCCAGCGACCCCGAGCCCCGCTACCCCGTCGGCGAGGGCGCGAAGCTCATCCTCATGGCCCGCCACCTCCCCGCACGCTGGCGGGACGCCGCATTCGGCCTGATTCGGAAGCTCACGAACTGAAGCGGCGCGTTCTCGGTCCAGACAGGCGGCGAGCGACGGGTGGGACTGTCAGTCCAGACAGGCGGCGAGCGATGGGTGCGACTGTCAGTCCAGACAGGCGGCGAGCGATGGGTGCGACTGTCAGTCCAGACAGGCGGCGAGCGATGGGTGCGACTGTCAGTCCAGACAGGCGGCGACGACAGAGAGCAACCGCTCGCCGTGGACCTCGTCGGCAAAGAGCGGCACCCGCCGGACCTCGTGGCCGCGAAAGAGGTCCTGAGCGCGCGCGATAGCGTCCTGCTGGACCTCCCAGCGCCGGGCGCAGAACTCACAGCCCTCGATATTCGGACCGGGAATGTCGACTTCCCGACCCAGCACCTCGCTCGGGTCTTGCATCACCCGGTTGACGACGATGGTACTGACCGGAATCTCGAAGTCGGTGAGCTGGGCGAGCAGGCGCTCCGATTCCATCACCGACAGCGTCTCGGGTACCATCACGATGCGGAAGTCGGTCCGCGTCGGGTCCCGCAGGATGGCTCGCAGGCGCTCTATACGCGCGGACAGCTCCTCTAAATCCTGAATGCCGGCTTCGGTGTCGACGTCCTCGCCGCCGCCGAACATGCCCTTGACCGAGTCCATCATGCCCGAGAAGCGCTCGCGGAGTTTGAGGATGGTCCCGACCATCGAGTCCATCGTCTCGGGGAGTTCCAGCAGCCGCAGGGTGTGGCCGGTCGGCGCGGTGTCGATGACGACGCGGTCGAAGCGCTCGTCGTCGGTGTAGTCGAGCAGGAGTCGCATCGCGGCGGCCTCGTCGGCGCCGGGCATCGACCCGCCCAGCAGTCCGTCCTCGCCGCCGATAGGGTCCTCGCCCGCGTCGGCGCCCACGGGCCCGCCGGCGTCCCCGCCCATCGGACCGCCCAGCATCCCACCGAGGCCGCCCAGCGCGTCGTCGTCCATCCCCAGCGGCCCCTCGCCCATCGCGGCCTCGGGGTCGATTTCCGCGGCGAACAGCGGCACGTCCTCGCGGATGCGGGTCGGTTCGGCGGGGATATCGGTCTCAAGCGTGTCAGACAGCGAGTGTGCCGGGTCCGTCGAGACCACGAGCGTCGCCGTGTCGTCGCGGGCCGACGCCAGCGCCGTCGCGGCGGCGCAGGTGGTCTTCCCGACCCCGCCTTTCCCCCCGTACAGTACGTATTCGGGCGCGTCGACGCCGGTCGGTGCGTCGATGTCGTCGACCGCCTCGACGTCAAGGTTGCTCATATCCGAGGCTACGCCTCCGGCCTTGAGTAGTTCCCGAAAAGGGCGCGACAGTGACCCGTGGCTGTCGCGCGACACGCGTCCCGGTCGCGCGGACGACCGGCGCGACCGTTACTGTCGCGAGGAGCGCGCTTCGCGTACTTCGGCGCCGTCACGGAGTTTGTCCTCGCAGTTCGGGCAGACCCTCGGTCCGTGTGCTTCGGAGGCTTCCGGTGTAAACACCCGTACGTACTGCTCGGTTACGAATTCGCCGCAGTTCTGACACTCGGGCATCCCTTGTAACACTCTAATAATGATGTAAATGCTTTTTGTTTACGGCCAACGACGACCGGTTAAGAACCCTCCTCAGGCGACCAGCGGCCCGGTATCACCGGTTTCGCCAGAACCCGTCGAGCTGGCCGGACAGGAACTCAGGGGTCATCCGCGTGAACTCCTCGCGCTCGCCCTCGGGGAGAAAGCCGTAGACGGAGTGGCGGCCGTCGGGGGTGTAGCGCCGGCCGACGAAGGCCCGCACGCCCACCTCGTCGGCGCCGCGGATGACCCGGCCGATGGCCTGGCGCGCCCGCCGCACCGCGGGGACGGTCAGGGCGTACTCGAAGGCGTTCTCCTCACCGAAGGTGTCGCCGTAGGCCCGCTGGACCGCGCGGATGCGGGGCGAGCCGATGTTGACGAGCGGGACGCCGACGACGGCGCAGGTCGACAGCTTCGCGCCGTCGTAGTCGACGCCCTCGGTGAGCGTTCCCCGGGTCGACGTGACCAGCACCTTCCCCTCGCCCGCGAAGAACGAGCGCTTCGTCCGGTCGGTCTCCTCGTTGCTGGAGGACTCGTCGACCAGCACGTCTTTCTCGACGGCCTCCTGCAGGTAGGCGCCGGCCCAGCGCGCTTCCCGGTAGTTCGGCATGGCTATCATGACGTTGCCCGGCGAGCGCGCCAGCGCACGCAGCGCCTGAGCGTACTCGTCCCGGGTCGGGTTCCAGTTCTCGCCCAATGGCTGCATCTCCTCGGGGGTCCCGCGATTGCGCGCGGTGAACGGCCGCGCGTCGACGAGATAGGAGGCGCGGTTCTCCGGCGGGAACCGGAGGTCGTAGGTCGCGGAGCGGACCGGTCGCGTCGGGGCGTCGTCGTCCGCCTCGTCCAGCGCCTGCTCGGCCAGTCCGTCGAGGCCCGCGACCTTCGTGAACACGTCGAGCGGTTCGAGCGTCGCGCTCATCACCACGCCACCGCCCAGTTCGTCGAAGACGTCCCGCAAAGCCAGCGCCGGCATACAGTTGTAACACAGCAGCCCGGGCGTGTAGACGGCCTCGTAGTCGGCGTCGCCGGCCCGGCGCTGGTCGGGGGAGTGTTCGAGTTCGATTTCCCGGAGGAACGTCGAGTGGTCGCGCTCCCACCAGTGGCCACAGATAGCGCCGACGGCGGCACAGACGGGCTGGCGGGTCAGCCCGAGCTGGTCGATGGCGTCCTCGACGGCGGCGCCGACCTGTCCCAGCGAGCGCCACAGCCCGCCGTCGTATCCCTCGCTCTCGGCCCACTCGGTCAGTTCGTCCCGCTCGACGGTGTCTGGGTCCCGCAGCGGTATCTCGTGGTCGTGCTCGGGGAGCATCGCGGGGTCCGCGCGCCACCCCGGGTGTTCGCTGTCGAGGAACGATTCGACGCGGTCGTCCAGCCAGCGTTCGAGGTCGGCGTAGAACTTCCGAGCGCGGTCGACCGCTTCGAGGGGGACCTCCCGCGTGGAGAGTACCTCGCGGACCTGTTCCTTGTGGTCGGCGGTCTGCTGGGCGCGCTGGACGAGCAGGTCGCAGTCGTTACGCGCCTGCGTGATGGTCTGTTTGCCCAGGCGGTCCGAAAGCAGGTCACGGACTCGCTCTTCCAGCCGGTGGGCCTCGTCGACGACGACGAAGGTCTGCTCGTCCAGAATCGCGGAGAGCAGGGGCCGGGAGTTCGGGTCGAAGAGGTGGTTGTAGTTGCCCACGACCACGTCCGCCTCCTCCAGCATGACGCTCATCACCCGGTGGGGGCAGGTCCCCCGCTCGACGGCCGCCGGGAGGTAGTCGTCGATTGTGACGACGTTGTTCGGGCCGGCCGAGAAGTCCACGGGCGACCCCTTGTTCCGGGCGTACCAGTCGGCCTCGAAGGGGCAGTACAGCGGCGCGTCGTCGCCCTCGGCCATCGAGTCGGGCGCGGTGGGCTGGCTCGGGCGATAGGGCGAGGCCGCCCCCGCCGTCGCCAGCGTGTCCTCGCCGAGCGTGGTCTGGGAGACGGCGTCGGGGCGGGCCGCCGCGGCGAGTTTGCTACCCAGTCGTGGGTCCCACCACTGTTCGTCCTCGTCGACCTCGTTCTCGATGGCGGTGTCGGCCACCGCGGCGCCGTCCCCGCGCCCGTCGTCCTCCACGAGCCGTGCGGTCGCTTCGCGCAAGTCCTCACAGCGGTCGTGCGTGCTCGCGTCCTCGGGGAACTTCCCCTCGCGGCCGTACGGGCAGAGGTCCCGCTTGCCGACGAGGGAGATACCGTCGAAAGGGTCGTCGAGGCCGCCGTTGAGCGTCCGCAGGTCGTCGACGAACTGCTGGAGCTGTTGTTTGACGGGGGTGACCACGACGATGCGGTCGTAGAGGTCGGTGTCCCGCACGAGGTGGGCGCCGGCGGTCAGGGCGGCCATGGTCTTCCCGGTGCCACAGGGACCTTCCATCGCGAGAAAGCCCCGCGACTTCCCGGTCTCGATGACCCGCTCGATGGCGTCGGCCTGGTTCGCGTACGGCTCCTCGAACCCGAAGTACGGCCGCCATCCCTCCGAACCAGTCGTCTGCTCCCGCATTGTGGCGCGATTGGGCGTCCCCGTATTTGAACCGCCGGGTTCGGCCGCGGGTTCGCGTATCCAGTACTGTTAATACAACTGCTACTCAGGTTGTGACAACGTGTCGGGTCACCATCGGGAAACATACGGCGAGCGGGCGCCGGACCTCACGGGGCCGTTCCCGAAACCGGCCGCCGAACTCGGCCTGTCCACCCCGGTCGGGGTCGTCCAGGACCCGACCGGCCGGGTCTGGGTCGCCGACGCCGGGAACAACCGCCTCCTGGTGTTCGACCGGTCGCTGGACCGGGTCCTCGGTCAGGTCGGCTCTCTGGGGTCCGAACCCGGCGAGTTCGACCTCCCTTTCAGGCTGGCCCACCACCCGAGCCAGCCCCGGCTTTTCGTCACCGACCTGGGGAACGGCCGCGTGCAGGAACTGGCCTACGGCGAGGCCGACGAGGGCGGCGTGCCGGTGACCGTCGAACGGACCTTCGGGCCCGGGAGCGACGCCTTCCACCCCAACGGCGTCGCCGTCCGCGAGGACGAGGGCGGCCTCACGCTGTTCGTCGCCGACGAGTTCTACCACGAGGACGCCGCGGACACCCGGAGTCGCGTCGTCGTCTTCGACGGTGAAGGCGACCAGACCGGGAGCTTCCGCTCGGTCACGCGGCCGTCCGACGACCCCGTCGGGCTGTACTGGCCCCAGGGACTGGACACGGGCCCCGAGGGCAATCTCCTGATAGCGAACACCGGCTACGGCCAGCAGGCCCGCGCGTACGGCCGCCCGCCCTACTACGCGAACGTGGTCCGCTGTGACCGCGCGGGCGAGGGGGTCCCGTTCCCGGCGACGGGGAGTCCCGTGCTGGACGACGAGTTCGCCATCCCCAGAGCCGTGAGCTACCTGCCCGACGAGGAGCGCATCGTCGTCCCCGACATCGGCGGCGGCCACCTCTATGCTTACTCGCCGGCGGGCGACCGGCGCGGGGAAGTGCCGTCGGTCATCGCGCCCGACATCGAGACGCGCCGCTTTGGCGCGCCGATGGCCGTCGCCGGCTACGACCCCGGCGACGCCGACCCGACCGGCGCCATCCGCGGGCGGGTGCTGGTGACGGAGGCGCTCGACCACGCCGTCTCGGCCTACCGGCTCCGGTTCGTCGCCGAGCGCAAGACCAGGCTGGCGACCGTCGACGGCTGCCGCCGCCGGCCCGGCCAGTTCGACTACGCCTCGGGGTCGGCGATTCATCGGGCCCCGGACGGCCGGGTCTGCTGGGTCGGCGACGGCGGCAACGAGCGGGCCCAGCACACCGCCGCCGGGCTCGACGCACCCGTCTCGCCCGCGTCGCTCACCGCGAACCGGTTCCCGGCCACGGTCGAGGCCTGGGCGGTCGGCGAGGAGACGTATCTGTTCGCCGCCGACTACAGCGCCGACGCCGGCGCGTTCGACGACGACCGCCAGATTCACTGCTACCGACTCGTCGACGGCGAGCCGGAACACGTCGTCAGCTTCGGCGGCTGGGGCTACTTCGGCGGCGACGTGCGCCTGCCCCGCGGGATGTCCGTCGAACCCCTCGACGCCGGCCGCTGTCGGCTCCACGTCGCCGACTCGCTCAACGGCCGGGTCGCCTCGTGGGTCGTCAATCGTCGGACGGCGACCGTCGAGGACCACGACACCAGGGGCACGTTCGGCCACGACGCCGGCGAGTTCTGGCTCCCCTCGGACGTGGTGGTCGGGCCCGACGCCACCTACGTCGCCGACCGCAGCAACGACCGCCTCCAGTACGACGCCGGCGACGGCTGGGAAGTGGTCGGGACCGCGGGCTACGGCGACGAATCCGGGCGATTTCTCCTCCCGACCAGCCTGGCGCTGGCCGACGGCTACCTGTTCGTCGTCGACCTGGTGAACCGCGCTATCAAGGTGTTCGAGACGCTGCCGGCGGGCGGGATTCCCGACGAGCCGGTCGATTCCTTCGGCACCTTCGGCGGCCAGACGGCCGGTGGCGACCTCTGGTTCCCGGCGATGGTCAGCGCCGCGGCTCACGACGACGGCGTGACGGTGCTCCTGCCCGACAGCGTGCTGAACGTCGTCTATCGCTACGAGTGGACGCCGCCGTAAGGCCGCTCCCGTGAAGGCAGTCGGCGTGGAGTCTGTCCCGCCGTATAAACTCCGAGTTGGCACAGCTAGTCGTCGCTCTCGGCGACCTCCCGACCACCGTTCGTACCGCCGTCCTCCCCCAGCAGTTCCTCGCGGTGCTCGTCTAACAGCGGCGCCCGGCCCCGTGGCTCGGGCATCGTCTCGGTCATCTTGATGGGGCTCCCGGCGATGGTCATCGGTTCGTCGGCTCCGGGCTGGGCCACGTCGGCGAGCATCTCGCGGTCGTTGACGTGCGGGTCATCGAAGATGTCGGCCGTGTTCTGGACCGGCGCTGCCGGCACGCGGCCGTCCAGCAGAGACAGAATCGTCTCAGTGTCGTGCTCACGGGTCCAGTCGGCGAGTTCCGCCCGCAGGGACTCGCGGTTGGCCCGGCGGCTCCGGGCGTCGGGGTAGTCCGCGGCCAGGTCCGGCCGGTCCATCGCCTCACACAGCGTCTTCCAGTGGCCGTCCGAGAACGCCGCGACGACGACGTAGCCGTCCGCGGCCTCGAAGGCGTCGTAGGGAAACAGCGTGGGGTGGGAGTTACCCTGTCGCGTCGGCGAGACCCCGTCACAGGAGTACTGGTAGACGGCGCGCTCGGCCAGCGACACCATGCAGTCGTACATCGCGGTGTCGACGTACTGGCCCTCGCCGGTGCGCTCGCGGTGGTGGACCGCCGCGAGGACGCCCACGGCGTTGAGCGCGGCGGTGAAGATGTCGCCGACGCCCGGGCCGACCTTCGTCGGCGGCCCGTCTTCCGGGCCCGTAATCTCCATCACGCCGCCAAGCGCCTGCGCGATGAGGTCGAAGGAGGGCTGGCCCTGGCGCTCGGTCTCGCCCGTTCGCGGGTCGCCAAAGCCCCGAATCGAGGAGTAGATGAGCTGTGGATTGCGCTCCCGCAGCGTCTCGTAGCCCAGGCCGAACCGCTCCATGGTTCCGGCCTTGAAGTTCTCGACGACCACGTCTGCGCGTTCGACCAGCGAGAGGAAGGCGTCGCGGTCGGCGTCGGTACGGAGGTCCAGTTCCAGCGAGCGCTTGCCGCGGTTCACGCTCTGGAAGTAGCCGCCGTAGGCCTCCGACTCGCTGTCGTCGACGTAGGGTGGGTTCGCCCGGATGAGGTCGCCGCCCGGGCGCTCGACCTTTACCACGTCCGCGCCCATGTCCGCGAGCAACATCGTGCAGTACGGCCCGGCCAGCACCTGTGTGAGGTCGAGCACCCGCAGGTCGGCAAGCGCACTCATGGACGAACCGATAGACGGCACTGGCATAAATCTTGGTGATGAATCATTATAAATTCCTTTAGGGGATATTATCATGAAAGACCATTAAGTTTATACTCGCGGCCTGACCACCACAGAAGTACATGCCCCGTACCGTCATCCTCGGCGTGATCGGCTCCGACGCACACGTCGTCGGTATCACGATTCTCGAGCAGGCGCTGTCGGCCGCAGGATTCGAGGTCGTCAACCTCGGCGTTCAGACTTCACAGGCCGAATTCGTCAGCGCCGCCAAGTCCAAGGACGCCGAGGCGGTACTGGTATCCTCCCTCTACGGCCACGCCCGCCAGGACTGCGAGGGATTTCACGACCGGCTCGACGAGGCCGGCGTCGACGTGCCCACGTACGTCGGCGGGAACCTCGCCGTCGGGCAGGACGACTTCGAGACCACGCGCGAGCGGTTCACGGAGATGGGCTTCGACCGGGTCTTCGACGCGGAGACCGACCCGGAGGAGGCCATCGCCGCCCTGCGCCGTGACCTCAAGATAACGACCACAGAGGGCGAGCAGGTCAGGGTCGACGGCTGACGATGCCCACAGATACGAAGCTGCCCGCCGACCAGCTACAGCGGGCCGCAAACGAGCTTCGCGACGACTGGCACACCGGTCGGGCCGTCGACTTCGAGGAGGCCGTCGCCTTCCACGAGTCCCTGCCCAAGACCAAGCGCTTTGCCCGCGTACTCGAATCCGCGGACGAGCCGCTGCTCCAGCCCCGCGCCGGCGTCCCCTGTCTGGAGGCCCAGATAGACCTGCTGCGATATCTCCAGGACGAGGGCGGCGCCGACCTGCTGCCCACGACCATCGACTCCTACACGCGGGACAACCAGTACGAGAAAGCCGAGGAGGGACTCGCGGCGTCCCGAAACGGCGACAGCGACGAGCTCAACGGCTTTCCCGCGGTCAACCACGGCGTCGAGGACTGTCGGCGGCTCGTCCGGGCCTTAGACGCCCCAATCGAGGTGCGCCACGGCACGCCGGACGCGCGACTGCTGGCGATGGTCACGCTGGCTGGGGGCTTCCAGAGCTTCGAGGGGGGCCCCATCTCGTACAACATCCCCTACACGAAACGCCACGACCTCGCGACGACCATCGAACACTGGCAGTTCGTCGACCGGCTCTGTGGCGCCTACACCGAGCGCGGCGTCACCATCAACCGCGAGCCCTTCGGCCCGCTGACCGGCACGCTCGTCCCGCCGTGTATCGCCATCGCGGTGATGCTCATCGAGGGACGGCTCGCGGCGACACAGGGTGTCCGTTCGCTGACGCTGGGCTACGGACAGGTCGGCAACCTCGTCCAGGACGTGGCCGCGCTGCGCGCGCTGCGCAAACTGGCCGAGCGATACCTGCCCGACTCCGTGACCGTGACCACCGTCTTCCACGAGTGGATGGGCGGGTTCCCGCCCGACGAGGCCCGCGCCAACGGCGTCATCAGCCTCGGCGGGGCGACGGCGGCGGTGGCGAAGCCGGACAAGGTTATCACCAAGTCCGCACAGGAGTTCCAGGGCGTCCCGACGAAGGAGGCTAACGCCGCGGGCCTGCGAACCACGAGACAGCTTATCGATATGATGATAGAGCAAGACATCGACCTCGGCGGCATCGACGACGAACAGCGGCTCATCGAACGGGCCACGACGGCGCTCGTCGACGCAATCGAACGCGCCGGTGACGGCGACGTGGCCCGGGGCGTCGTCGACGCCTTCGACAGCGGTGAGATGGACGTGCCCTTCGCCCCCAGCGACGCGGCGGCCGGCGCGGTGTTGCCGGCCCGCGACGACGACGGCCGGGTGCGCATCTTCGAGTTCGCGGACCTCGCTCTGCCCGACGAGGTCAAGGAGATACACGGGGCGAAACTCGGCGAGCGCGCACAGACCGAGGGCCGCGACCAGTCGTTCCGGATGGTCGCCGACGACGTCGACGCCATCAGCGACGGCAAACTCATCGGTCGGCCAAGCGGCTACCGCGGGGGTGTCTCCGATGCGGATTGAGGCCGTCCGCGCGATTCCGGGCCTCTCCGGCTTTTTCTTCGACGACCAGCGGGCCATCAAAGCGGGCGCGACCCAGCGGGGGTTCGCCTACGACGGCCCGCCAAAGACCGCCGGGTTCGACCGCGTCCGCGAGGCCGGCGAGTCGCTCATCGTCGAACTGGAACTCGCCGACGGCTCCGTCGTCACCGGCGACTGCGCCGCGGTGCAGTACTCCGGGGCCGGCGGCCGCGACCCGCTCTTTCGCGCGAGCGAGTATCGTCCCGTCGTCGAGGGGAGTGTCGCCGACGCCTTCAGGGGCCGGGACGCGACGCTCTTTCGCGAGAACGCCGAGGCGCTGGAGTCGCTCGACCCGCACCGCTCGGATGGCGACCGCCTGCACACCGCCGTCCGCTACGGCGTCTCACAGGCCCTGCTGAACGCCGCGGCGCGAGCGCGGGGCTGTACGCCGACCGACGTACTCGCCGCGGCCTACGACACCGACCCCGCAACGGCACCCGTCCCCGTCTTCGGTCAGTCCGGCGACGAGCGACGGACCAACGCCGAGAAGATGCTCATCAAGGGCGTCCCCGTCCTCCCGCACGGCCTGTTCAACAGCGTCGAGAAGGTCGGCGAGGACGGCGAAGGGCTGCGGGCGTATCTCGCGTGGCTGGCCGAGCGGGCCGACGCGCTCGGCCCCGAGGGGTACGCCCCTCGCTTTCACGTCGACGTCTACGGCATCCTCGGCGAGGTGTTCGGGCCGCCCTACGACCGGAGCGAGGTGACCGACTACTTCGCGTCGCTGCGGGAGGCTGCCGCGCCCTACCCGCTGCAGGTCGAGGGGCCGATGGACGCCGGGAGCCGCGAGGCCCAGATAGCGCGGATGGCCGAACTCCGCGAGGCCCTGGCGTCGGCCGGCGTCGCCGTCGACATCGTCGCCGACGAGTGGTGCAACACGTTCGACGACGTGCGGGCGTTCGTCGACGCGGGCGCCGCCGACGTGGTCCAGATAAAGACCCCGGACCTCGGCGGCGTGCAGCGTTCTGCCGAAGCGGTGCTGTACTGCGACGGGACCGACACACGCGCCTACCTCGGTGGCACCTGCAACGAGACGGTCACGTCCGCGCGGGCCTGCGCCCACGTGGCACTCGCGACCGACGCCGCGCAGGTGCTGGCTAAACCCGGCATGGGCTTCGACGAGGGGTTCATGGTCGTCACGAACGAGATGCGCCGGGCGACTGGGGCGACCGCAGGGAGCGAGGTCGCCGACGGGCCGAGTAGCGCGGAACGAAGTTCCGCGGACCATTCGAGCGGGCAGAGCCCGCGAGAAGACGGCGACGGGCCGACGCCGTCCGCCGGGGGTGAGACAGATGACTGACTGGTCGGCGCCCGACGCCATCGATTGCGCGGACGAGCGCGTCTTCCAGACCGTACTCGACCGCGTCGAGACCCGCGAGAAGGGCCACTACTTCGAGTACTTCGCCGAGGGCGACGAGATTCGCCACGGCCCCGGACTGGTCCTCTCCCGGCACGGCAACGAGGAGTGGATGGGCCAGACGCTGAACCACGACCCGGCCTACTGGCGGCCAGACAGGGCCCGCGAACGGGGGTTCGAGGCGCTCCCCGCCCACCCCGACTACCTGCTGGCCTGCGTGATGGGCGTCACCGTCGAGGACCTCTCGGAGAAGGGCGGCTACTTCCTCGGACGCACCGACGTCGAGTTCCGCCGGACGGCTTACCCGGGCACCGAACTCGACGTGACCTCGACGGTGGTCGACACCCGGACCTCCTCGTCGCGGCCCAACTACGGCATCGTCACCTGGGAGTCCGTCGGCCGGGACCGCGAGAGCGGCGAGGTGCTGGTCTCCTACGAGCGGACGAACATGATTCCGCGGCGGGAACCTGTAGCCTCCGACGGAAGCGGCGCCGTCGCCGACGACCAGCCGTCGAGTGCTGACGCCGCCATCCCCGACCTCCCGTCGAGGCTCGTCACCCCAGACGGGGGCACCTTCGAGGACTTCCGTGTCGCCCTGGAGCGGGCCCGCGAGAACGGCGCCGCCGTCGCCTACCGCCACGAGCGGGGCCGGACGATGGACGAGCGACTCGTCGCGGGCCTCCCGCTGGCGACGCTCAACACCGCCCGCCAGCACCACAACCGCGACGCGATGGCCGACTCGCCGTCGGGCGACATCGTCGCCTACGGCGACGTGACCCGCTCTGTCGCGCTGGCCCACGCCCGCTCGGACGAGGCGACCTACCGCGAACGCCGCTTCGAGAACGAGCGGTTCCACGACTTCGTCACGCTCGGTGACACCGTCTATGGCTTCACCCGCGTCCTCGACTGCGACGGCGCGGCCGGGCCCGACCACACCGGCGCCGTGACCTTCGAACACGTCGCGTTCAACCAGGAACAGACCCCGGTCTACAGCGGCCGGCGAACCGCACTCGTTACCCGACAATGACACGACTCTGCCGAACCTTCCAGACAGCACCCGCCGCGGTCCCCCGCGAGAACAGCGCGAAGTTCCTCGAATCCGGTCTGACGAGCGAGGGCTTCCAGACGCCCGACTGGCTCGTCCCCGATATCGAGGACGGGACCGCCCCGTCGATGAAAGCGGAGGCGGTCGACAACGTCGTCTCCCGCCTGCCCGACCACGCGCCCGACTTCGCGGGCGAGATACTCCCCCGCGTCGAGTGGGCCTACGACGACGCCGAGTTCCGAGACCGGGGCACAGAGCAGGTCCGGCGGCTCGCGACGGAGGTGGGCGACCATCTCGACGGCGTCGTCTTCCCGAAGGTCGGTCGCATCGACGACGTACGTCGCGCTGCGGGCGTGCTGGCCGACGCCGAACGCGAGGCCGGACTCGACGACGGTGCGCTCGACATGGCTATCATCCTCGAAACCGCGCCCGCCCGCTCGGACCTCCGGGAGATATGCCAGTTCGCCGCCGACTCGCGGCTCTCGGGACTGGTCTTTGGCCCGGTCGACTACACCGCGGAACTGGGCGGCCGCGCGCTCCACGGCGAGCGCCCCCGCTGGGACGGCCTGCTCGAAGCCCTCTCGAACGAGACCAGCGCGGCGGGCGTCGTCGCCATCGGCGGCCCCTTCGACCAGCTCTTTCACGAGCGCGCCGGCGTCACCTACTACAACGCCGAGGGGTACGCCGACCAGGTCGAACACGAGGCGACCATCGGCATCGACGGCTCCTGGTCGCTCCATCCCAAACAGACCGCCCAGGCCAACCGCATCCACATGCCCTCCGACGAGGAACTGGACCGCGACCTCACCAAGATAGAGGCGTTCAACGACGCCAAGCGCGAGGGGACCGGCGCCGTCGTGGTCGGGGGCCAGATGGTCGACGAGGCTACCTACAAGAACTTCGCCAACACCGTCCTGCAGGTGCGGGCCATCGACGAGACCCACCCCCAGCAGACCGGCGAGTTCTACGACGAGGGCCTGTTAGAGCGGGCGCTGTCGGTCGAACTCGTCTTCAACTGACTGCGACCGTCCCCGTTCTCGCGGTCCGCTCGCTCTCGACGGAGTACGTAAGTAGCGCGAGTGTCAACCATTCAATGCTATGGAAGAACTCGAACTCGGGCAGGCGACAATCGTGTACGAGGACCCCGACGAGGGTATCGTCGAGGAGACGGTGGACAACGAGGAGATGGTCTACGCCTACGACCACTGGAACATCAGGAGCGGTACCGACGCCGACGGCAACGACCTGATGAAACAGATTCCCAAAGAGCGCGTCCACCGGGTCGACAGGAACGTCGAGAAGTTCGAGGACCAGGCCGGGAGCGTGCGCCGACGCGTGGAGTCGCTGGCGAGTGACCTCCGCGAGCGGATTCCGGTCAACGTCGGCGACGGCGGCCGCCGGGAGACGATGCGGCCCGAGACGGGCCAGGAGGAGGAGGCGCGGACCATCCCCGTCGACGACGGCGGCGGCGTCCGGGAGCAAGGTGCCGCCGAGGCCCAATCGGGCGCCGAGCCCGAGGGTGGGGCCGACGACGAGTCCGACGAGACGTAAGGCGGCGAAAGCGCGGTGCCCCACAGCGGGGCCGGACGACGACCGCGGGCCGACGTAACCCGCGGTTGTCGGTGCGGTAGCCGCCGCTACTTTCGGGCGACGTACCCAGCGTCTGGCTAACAAACCGTCCGGACCGCGAACGGGGGCCATGCGCGACCGCTCGGCCGTCGGACTCAGCGTGGCCGCCGGACTGCTCGCCTTTGCCACGCTCGCCTGGCCCTACACGCAGCAGCCGGTTTCGGCCGTCAACCTGTACTACGCGACTGGCCTGTTCAGCGCCTTTACCGTCGCCCTCATCGTGGCGGCGACTCTCGCCGCGGTCGGCGCCGTGCGCGCGGGCGTCCTCTCGCCGGCGCTGGGCCACGGCGTCGCGCTCGGACTCGGACTCGCCGGGCTGGTCGTCGCGACGACGTGGGCGATAACGGTGCGCGAGGACGTGTTTCTGGCCCGGGGCTGGGCGATGCCGGCCCAGCCGTTCGTCCTCGTCGTCCTCCTCGTGGCGCTCGTCCTCGGGCTGGGGTACCAGACCGTCGACCACGGCTACCTCCCGACTCGCTCCTGACGCTATCCGAAGTAGTCGACCAGCCGCTCGGCCGCGGTGTCGACCCGCGGCGTCGTCAGCGAAAAGCGCAGGTCGTCGGCGCGCGCCTCGCCGAAGGCCGCGCCCGGCATCCCCGCGACGCCGGCCTCGTCGATAAGTCGGTAGGCGTTCTCGAACGTGCCGGGAAAGCCCTCGAAGCGGGCCAGCACGTAGAAGCCCCCGTCGGGGCGGGTGTAGGTCGCACCAGCCGCGTCGAGCGCGTCACAGAACCGGTCGATGCGGGCCCGGAGTCGGTCGCGGGCGGCCTCGTAGTAGCTCGCGTCCGTGGTCTCCATCGCCCGTTCGACGGCGTGCTGGGCCGGCCGCGAGCCGCTGACGTTCGTCAGCATGTGCCGCGTCGTCGCCCGCTCGACGAGTTCCCCTGCAGGGCCGTCGGCCGGCGGGAATATCGCGTAGCCCACGCGAAAGCCCGTGATGGCCATCGACTTCGAGAACGCGTTCGTGGCGACGACGTTCGGCGAGTCGGCGGCGAGCGCGGAGGCGAACCGGCCCGAGTAGTCGAACCGGTCGTACACCTCGTCGGCGACGAGCAAGGCGTCGTTCGCCTCGGCGATAGCTGCGAACTCGGCCACCGCGTCGGCGTCGGACACCGCGCCGGTGGGGTTGTTGGGCGAGTTGAGGACTACGACCGCCGTCTCCGGACTCGCCGCCGCCCGTACCGCGTCCGGGTCGAGTCTGTCGTTCTCGTCCACCGGGACGAACCTCGTCTCGGCGCCGAGGAAGTTCGCCCGGCCCGCGTAGTAGGGGTAGACCGGGTCCGAAAGCAGTATCTCCCTGCCGGAGAAGCGGTCCAGCCCGGCCGTCATCGCGAGGTGGTTGGCCTCGCCGGCGCCGTTCGTGACGACGATTCGGCCCGTCTCGACGCCGTGGCGGGCGGCGATGCGTTCGCGGAGCCCCCGAAGGCCCCGGCTCGGGGCGTACTGGAAGTCCGACGCGTCGGCGTCGGCGTACTCGCGCAGACCCTCGCGGACCGCCTCGGGCGGGTCCCAGTCCGGGTTGCCCGAGACCATGTCGACCACGTCCCGGTCGGCGCCAGCGGCGTACTGCATGACCCGGTAGAACTGCGGGGTCTCGTAGTCCATGGCTCATCTGGTCGGGCGGACACCCTTTGTCTTTCCGTCGGCGACCGGCGTCGCCCCGACTACTGCCGGACGTACAGTGTCACCGCCCCGAGGACGAGCAGCGCGATACCCCAGAACAGGTCCGTCCCGGGGAGGAAGCCGAGCAGGAGCGTCACGATACCAGAAGAGAGCAGCGACCAGCCGATAGTCGTCCGGTAGGCCATACGACAGGTTCGGGGGCGACACGGAAAGCTCCCGGGACGGCGTGTCGACACGGCGTCGCAAAAAATCGAACCGCTGTTGCGTTAGTCGTCCGCGACGGCGCTGGGTTCGGTCTGGTGGACGTCCAGCGAGCCGACGACTTCGGTGTGCGGGTACGGGAACCCGATGTCCGCCTCGTCGAATCGGTCCATCACGTTTTCGGTGAGCTTGTGCTTGACGCCGCCGGCACCGGTCTCCTGCGGGTTTATCCACGCGCGAGCGTTGAAGACGATGGCGGAGTCCCCGAGCGTCGTCAGGGGCGCAGCGGGCGCCGGCTCCTCCAGCACGCCGTCGATGGCGGCTATCTCTTCGAGGATGATCTCCCGTGCGCGGTCCACGTCGGAGCCGTAGTCGACGCCGAAGTCGACCGTGACCCGCCGAGTGTCGTTGGCCTGCGTGTTCTTGACGACGGCGTTGGCGAGTTCGCCGTTCGGGACGGTGAGCTGTTCGTTGTCCCAGGTGTCGAGCTTCGAGACGCGGAGGTCTATCTCACGGACGATGCCGCCGTTGCCGTTCCACTCGATGTAGTCCCCGACCTCGAAGGGCTTGTCCTTGAGGATGAAGATGCCGGCGACGAAGTTCTCGATGATGTCGCCCGCGGCGAAGGCGACACCCAGCGCGAGCGCGCCGGTGATGGTCGCGAAGGCGGCCAGAATCGTCGGGAAGCCCGCCACGGTGGCGGCGATAGCCACCGCCCCGAACAGGGCGATGGCCCCGGCGATACTGGAGCCGAGGCTGACGACCGCCGGCGAGAACTCACGCGCGTTGAGCGTCCGTTTTGTCACCCGGACGAGCACCGATTTCCCGACCAGGTAGAGGAGAATGAACGCGACGACGAACGTGACGACGGTCAATACGAACGATACCACCGCGGGCACGAGCCCGCCAGGCGCGTTAAGCTGTAGTAATGTGGGTTCCACATCCCCAACAGCACGTGTCGACTTATATATCTAATTCCTACAGCGACTGAGACGGCGGGTAACGGCAAGCAGCGCCGCTCCCCGGTAGTCCGCGCGTGGCACGTGTCCTGCCCGGACCGGCCGTCCGTGCCCGTCGCCGTCCGGACTGAACGCTTATTCCCCGGCCGTTCCAACGGCGACACATGACGGACGACCCTATCGAGCAACGCGTCGGCGCGGCGCTGCGCGAGCGCGGCGAGACGCTGGCCGTCGCCGAGTCCTGCACCGGCGGGCTGGTCGGCTCGCTCGTGACCGACGTGTCGGGCTCGTCGGCCTACTTCGACCGCTCGCTGGTGACCTACTCCTACGACGCAAAACAGGAGCTACTGGCCGTCTCCCGCGAGGCCCTGGACGCCCACGGCGCGGTTTCCGAACCGGTCGCCACGGAGATGGCCCGCGGCGTCAGAGACACCGCCGGGACGGACTGGGGCGTGGCGACGACCGGCGTGGCCGGGCCGACCGGGGGGAGCCCCGAGACGCCGGTCGGGACCGTCCACATCGCCGTCGCCCACGCGGCCCCCTGGGAGACCGGCCGGTCCGACTGCACGGTCCGTCACTACGAGTTCGACGGCTCCCGGACCGAGGTCAAAGCCAAGATAGCCCGGCAGGCACTCGTGAACCTGCTGGAACGCGTCCGGTCCCAGTAGCAAGAGCTTTCGGTCGGCGAGTCGTCGACCCGCTTGAATGAACAAGCGCGGTCACGTCCTGAACGCGGTCCTGCTGAGCATCGGGCTGGGCTACGTCCTCGACCCGTCGGGTGACGTCTCGACGTTCGCGACCATCGCCGAGGTGTTCCTCCCGGTGGTCCTGGGAGCACTGTTCCCGGACGTGGACACCGCCTTCGGGAAGCACCGCAAGACGCTCCACAACCTGCCGGTACTCCTGATTTTCCTCGCACACCCGGTGTACCACGGCGGTAACCTCCAGTGGGTGTGGCTCGGCGTGTTGACCCACTACGTGCTCGACATCGTCGGGTCGAAGCGGGGCATCGCCCTCTTTTACCCCATCTCGAGCACCGAGTACGGCTTCCCGACCGGCGTGACGACCTCCTCGGACCGCGCCGAAATCGTCACCGTGGCCATCACGATATTCGAACTGGCCGCCGTCGCCGCGCTGGTGTACGTCCTCCCGACGTATCTCCCGCCCGGGGCGACGGAGCTGCTGACCAACGCCTTCGGGTCGGTCGCCTAGTACACCTTCACGTCGTCGAACTCGCCGCCGTAGGCAACGTGGTCGGGGTGTGTCGGCGCGGTGCCCTGTAACATGACGCGGTCGAACTTCTCCCAGCTGTTCTCGTAGCCCAGATGGGCGAACTCCAGCCCGCGCCGCAGCGTGTGGAGGGGGCCGTCCCGGTGCTCGACGCGCCGCGGTGCGCCCGAGCGCAGCGCCGTCGTCAGCGCCGCCTCGTCCGCGACCGACTCCTCGAAAGTCACCCACGCCTCGCCGATGGTCCCCGGCAGGTGCGCGTACGACGAGGCGAACGTGGGCAACCCGGTCGTTCCGGCCAACCGCCTGGCCCGGCGGGTGTGGTGTGGCAGGTACTTGGGGTTGTACACCTCGACGGCGTCGACGGTCTCCCGGTAGGTCCGGAGCTCTTCGAGACCGAGGCTCACCGAGAGGAAGCCGGGGTGGGGGACCAGCACCGCCGCCTCCTGCCGTCGCAGTTCCGCCATCGTCCCGTCGAGCGTGAGAAAGTCCGGCACCTGCTCGTCCAGACCGACCGCCAGCACGTGGCGCCGTCGCTGCCAGGTCCCGGTAAACAGCTCCCGACCGGGGTAAATCGCGAGGTCCTCGTCGGAGAACCGCCGCGCCCTGGCACGGACGTCCGGCAGTCGAGTGAAGTGGGGCGCGTACACCATCGCGTCGAGCCCGCGCGCTTTCGCTCGTTCGACGACCTGCTCGTCTAACACCTTGACGTGCAGGTCGACGGTGAACCCCTCGCTCGTCACGTCTCGGGGTTCCCATGTCGCCCCATTAGGGGTTTCTATTCGCGGAAGTGTCGGTCGGCCGTGGCGAACGCTTTTATCGGCGGGGTGCCTGCCACTCAGCAATGCCACGCTGGGAGTGCGCTATCGAGGGCGACGACAGCCAGTTCGACCGCGTCGAGGAGCTCATCGTCCACCAGTCGACCGAACACGACCGCGTCAGCTGCAAGGTCTGTGGGACGGTCGTCCCGGACGGCTACTTCGCCATCAAGCACGCGTTCGACGAACACTCCCGGGCCGAGTACGTCCGCGCCTACGACGCCTCGGCCGCGGAGGTCCGCCGCCGCGAGAACATCAAGGAGTCCGTCGAGTCCGCGGCGGACATGAACGAAGTCATCGACCGGCTGGAAGGCTAGGGCCGCGAGCGGAGGTAGCCGCCCACGCCGAGTGCGACCGCGCCGAACGCGACTGCGCCGAGTCGCACGAGGTTCGCGGGGTCGGTCAGGGGCGGCGACCCCTTCCTGACGGTCAGCAGGTCGTACCTGCCGATGGCCTGTTCTCGCCGTTCGAGCGCGCGCTGTCTCTGTGTGTCGGCCTCGCTCTCCGTCGCGTTCTGACTCGTCGGCCGCTCATCGCGCTGTTCGCGCTGGTAGTCGATTCGCCCGACGGGCTCGGCCGGCGGCGGGAGGTCGGCGTCGTCGGGCCGCTCGACGACGATGCCGGTCAGGCGCTGATAGGTTCGGTAGTCCTCCCTCCGGTCGGCTTCGACGGCTCCGTCGTACGGGAACTCCGGCGCGCCCTCGCCGACGGGGACGGTGTACTCCCGGTCGGGCGACTCGAGCGCGGCCACGTATATCTCCTGGCCCCGCTCGGAGAGGTTCTCGTACCCGACGACGGTGTAGCCCTCCGCTTCGAGCTGGGAGCCGTTCATCGTCGTGCCGGCGCCGACCTCGTGGTAGAGCACCTGCTGGACCGGGACCAGCGCCGGGCCGAGCAGGGCGACGACACCGACCACGACCAGGACCGTACTCGCCGTCTCCGCGATGTCCCGAGACATTACAGGTCGGCCCCCTCGAACTGCCAGTAGCCAATCGCAAGCGGCACGGCCAGCCAGACGGCGAAGACGACCAGTGACACCTCGTCGCCGAGATACGCCGGCAGCGTGTCCCCCTCGCTCGCGCGCTGGAGGACCTGTCGCTGGGCAGTGCCCGGGAGGACGAGGTTCAACGCCTTCCGGTAGGCGATCAGCGGACTGGTGTACAACACGGCGTTGTAGAGGTCGACGTTCCGCTCGAAGCCGAGCATCACCTGGTGGACGAATCGGACCAGCAACGCCACGCTGACGCCGGGGATGACGTACAGCAAGACCAGCAGGAAGTACGACCCGACCGAGGCGGCGATGGCCTGGCTCCGCTCGGCGACGGCGGCCGACAGCGCGACCGCGATACCGACGAAGACGGCCGCGTACAGCAGCGAGACGGCGAACACTCCCACGACGGTAGACAGCGGGAGGACGCCGTGGCGCGCGACCGCCATCGCCGTCGCGGTGGCGAACATGAACGTCACGCCGGCGGCGACGACTGCCAGCCGGCTCGCCAGTTTCCCGAGGAACACGTCCCGGCGAGTGTTTGGCAGTCCCAGCAGGAACTTCACGCCACCGCTCTCGCGCTCGCCGGCGATGGACATGTAGCTCGCGACGAGCGCGACGATGGGCAAGAGCAGGCCGAAGACGGTGCCCATGGTGCGAAAGAGGCGGACGACGGTCACCGTCGGCGGTACGCGGTACGCGCTGTAGCCGAAGGCGATGAGCGTCGTCAGCAGTCCCAGCAGCGTCGCCACGGTCCACAGCGACCGCGACCGGCGCGCCGCGGCGAAGTCCTTCCGGGCGACGTCTAAGGCGCTCACTGCGGGACCTCCCGTCGCTCGTCGCGGCCGCCGGCGGTCAGGTCGTTGAACAGCGCCTCCAGGGAGACCGTCTCGGAGACGATGTCCTCGACGGTCGCCCGCTCGGCGACGTGGGTCACCACGTCGACTTTCGCGGCCGGGCTGGCGCAGTCGACGACCAACGTGCGCTCCTCGACGGTCGCCCGCTGGACGCCGGCAAGCGCTTCGACGCCGAGACCGGTCGGCGGTCTCGCGCAGGTCAGCCGTAGCGTCGCCGCCCCGCCCGCGCTCTCGCGCAGGCCGTCGATGCTGTCGACCGCGACCAGTTCGCCGGCGTTCATCACGCCGACGCGGTCACAGACGGCCTCGACCTCCGAGAGGATGTGACTGGAGAAAAAGACCGTCGTGCCCCCGGCGGCCCGCTCGCGGACGACCTCGCGAAGTCGCTGGATGCCGTTCGGGTCAAGCCCCGTCGAGGGCTCGTCGAGAATCAGCAGGTCGGGGTCGCCGACCAGCGCGATGGCAAAGGCCAGACGCTGTTGCATCCCCTTCGAGTACTCCCCGGCCAGTCGGGCGGCGTCGTCGCCCAGTCCGACGAGGTCGAGCAACTCCCCGGGGTCGTCGTCGGCGCGTTTCGTCCGAATCGCCCACTCCAGGTACTCCCGCCCGGTCAGCGGGTCGTCGAAGCCATACCCCTCGGGGAGGACGCCGACGCGCCGGCGAATCTTCGCCGGGTTCCGCTGGGCGTCGATGCCCAACACCTCGATGCTCCCCTCCGTGGGGCGGATGAAGTCGAGCAGGAGGTTGATAGTCGTCGACTTGCCCGCGCCGTTGGGGCCGAGAAAGCCGAAGACCTCGCCGTCCTCGACGGAGAGGCCCAGGTCGTCGACGGCGACGACGTCCTCACCGAACCGTTTCGTCAAGCCCTGCGTCCGGATAGCTACCATCTTCTAGTCGGACCGTCTCTACTGGCCACTGTAAACCCACTGAACGGTTCGACGCGATTTTCACCGACGGGTCGGGGGCAGTCCCTCGAAAAATGGGGCCTTCGTGAGCGAAGCGAACGGAAGTTCGAAAGGCGAGTCAAGCGAGCTTTCCGGTGGCGAAAAAGGTCGACCGCTCACTGACTCACGCTACGGAGCACCGTTCGCGTTCGGTAAACCGCGCTCGCTCCGCTCGCGCGGATTCCTTACCGCTCTTCACTATCCAGCACGCGAATCTGGTCACCGCGCACGGTGACGGGAATCGGGACCGTCGCCTCGTACAGTTCGACGGTGACCTGGTCTTTCCCCTCGTCGATACGCTGGACCTGGGCCTTCTCGCCCTTGAACGGGCCGGCGATGAGTTCGACGATGTCGCCCTCCGCGATGCCCTCCACGTCGGGTTTCGGCGAGAGGAAGTGTTCGACCTCGGCCATCGAGGACTCGCCCTGGACGACGCCGTTGGCGTGGGGAATCTCGTCTAAGATGCGGTCGAAGACGTTGTGGTCGTCGGCCTCGACCATGACGTAACTGGTCAGCGAGTCGGGCGCCAGCGCCGCGTGGATGCCCGGCTCCTCGCGATTTATTATCATGTCCGCGACGGTCCGCTCCTGGCTCGCCGTGGTTTTGACTGCGTAGATACCCATCTTCTTACACCGGCTTGCTGCCCGGGACGAACGTCATCAGGGCGAAGATGATGAAGCCGATGAGCCCGACGAGGAGGATACCGGCACCGGCAATCTTTGCAATCTGTGAGAACTCCTCCCAGTCGGGCGTACTCGCCAGTTTGAGCACGCGAACGTAGGAGGTGAGGTCGTACGGGACGTTCATATCGGGGCCTTTCGTCCGATGGCTTTTCTATATTGTGGTCGGCGGTTCCCGACCACAGTCGGGATGCGTTCGGAACGGGAGGTCACGCCTTCAGTGCTGTCGACCGATGTAGTTCACGGAACGACAGCAAAAGATGGGTATAGATGACAATCCATGTACTTCTGGTCGCGAAGGTGCCCAAATATACTCTGCAAGCTCGCTGTTTATCTGGCTACTCCCCCTCGGTTCAGACGCGAGACCAGGCGCTGCGCCCCGACCTCTCCGCCGTGAACGCAGCGCCCAACAACCCGTGAATACCAATGAGCGACATCACTACACCGTTCGACGCAGCCGTCGAGATGCAGCGTGAATCCATCAAGCAGAGCCAGACCGTCCTCCAGCAGGGGCTCGAACTCCAGCAGAACGCCTTCGAGGCCTTCCTGTACAACGGCATCAGTGCCCAGCGGTCCGCGCAGCGACAGGGCGTCGACCTCCTCCAGGGGCTGTTCAACGCGCAGGTCGACGCCGTCGAGTCGGCGCTGGACGACGACGAGGTCCGGTCGACGCTCGACCGGCAGTTCGAGCAGAACGCCGAGCTGACCCAGGAGCTCATGAACGCGGGGTTCGAGCAGGGTGCCGAACTGACCCAGGAGCTCATGAACGCGGGGTTCGAGCAGGGTGCCGAACTGACCCAGGAGCTGTTCAACGCCCAACTGGACGCCGTCGAGTCGGCGCTGGACGACGACGAGTTCCGCGACGCGTTCGACAGTCAGTTCGACGACTTCGAACGGACCCAGCGACGCGCCTGGAACGAGTTCGAGTCCGAGTTCGGCGAGGCGTTCGCGGACCTGAGCGAGCGCCAGCGGGAACTCGTCGCCGAGACGGTCGACGCCGCGCTCAGTGCCCAGCAGGAGGCCGAGGACGACGCCGTCGACAACGTTCGCCAGTCCGAAGCGGTCGCCGAGGACGACCACGAAGTCGACGCGGCCGTCGCCGAGACGACAGAGGAACAGCTGGCAGCGGACGTGCGGGCGAGCGAGAACGGCTCCCGGCACGACCACGGCGAGCGACTCGAGAACATACCGGGACTCGGTGAGCCGTACGCCGACCAGCTTCGCGGCTCCGGCATCCAGTCGGTCGACGAGCTAGCCGACGCTGACACGGAGACGGTCGCCGAGGCGGCGGACATCTCGGAAGACCACGCGTACGACTGGGTCTCGAAGGCACAGTCACAGGCGTAACTACCGCGCTGCGGTCACGGCGCGTCGCTGTTCTCTGTCTTCTGAAGGCAGTACGCACGACGTCGCGACAGCGCGTCGCCGGTCTAACTGCGGAGCAAAACGGCTGTCGGCGCCGACTCAGTCGACGTAGTCGATGTCTTCGCCGGCCTGTCGGGCGGCCCGCTCCTGTTCGGCCTCGCTCTGGCCGTAAATCTGTGGGCTCTCGACGCCGGTGACGACTATCATCGTCTCCATCTTCCCCTCGAACTCGTTGTTGACCGAGGCGCCCCAGATGATGCGGGCGTCGGGGTCGATGCGGTCGTAAATCTCCTCGACGACGCCCTCCGCTTCCTCGATGGACATGTCGGGGCCGCCGACGACGTTGACCAGCGCGCTGTTGGCGCCGTCGAACTCCACGTCAAGTAGCGGCGAGCGAAGCGCCGACCGGATGGAGTCCTGGGCCTTGTTCTCGCTGTCGGACTCGCCCAGTCCTATCATGGCGACGCCGCCGTTCTCCATGATAGTGCGAACGTCGGCGAAGTCCACGTTGACGAGGCCGGGCTTGGTGATGAGTTCGGTCATCCCCTTGACCGAGCGCATCAGCACGCGGTCACAGATTTTGAACGCGTCCTGCAGGGGCATGCTGGGCGCGTAGTCCAGCAGGCGGTCGTTCGGGACGACGATGACGGTGTCGGAGACGGACCGAAGCCGCTCCAGCCCCGCGTCGGCGTTGGCCCGGCGTCGCTCGCCCTCCGCGGTAAAGGGAATCGTAACGATAGAGATAGTGAGGGCGCCGGCCTCCTGTGCGGCCTGGGCGACGACGGGAGCCGACCCGGTTCCCGTCCCGCCACCGAGCCCCGCGGTGACGAAGACCATGTCCGACCCCGAGATGGACTGCTGGATGTCCTCGATGTCCTCCTGGGCGGCCTCCTCGCCGATTTTCGGGACCGACCCGGCACCGCGACCACCGGTGCGCTTGCGTCCCATCAGAATCTTGGTGTCGGCCTCGACCTCGTCGGCGAGGTGCTGGGCGTCCGTGTTCGCGGCGACCAGTTTCGCGCCGTGGATGCCCTCCTCCATCATCCGCGTGACCGTGTTCCCGCCGGCGCCGCCACAGCCGACCACCGTAATCTTGGTTTCGAGGTCCTTGACGACGCTCGCGAGCTCGTCGTCTGTCATCGTCCCGGAGGTGGAGACGTCCTGGTCCGGGGTCGGTTCGTGTTCGCTGTTGGTCGACGGGTCCGGGGAGTCCTCCCGTTCCCCCTCGGCCTCGTCGATTGCGTCGTCGATAATCGAGTCCATATTTAAATCCCCGTTGCAGACGAACACTCATTAGTTTTCCCCCTGTGTCAGACGGGTGACCGACAGTTCCGCTGTCAGTTCCGGGCCGACTTCTTACAACGTAAAGCGACGTACACGCTCGCTGTGGACCGTCTCCGGCTCGATTTCTCGACCATCGACCTCGACGGACTGCCCGGCCGAAAGCCGTCCGTACTTCGGTCCCTCGGGAATTCCGAGCGTCTCCGCGAGGTCCGGGTCGAACCGCCGTTCGCGGGCGCGCAGTTCGTCGCCGTCGCGCTCGACGCTGTCGTAGCGCCCGGCGAGCACGTCGGCCAGCGCGTCGATGACGGCCGCCCGCTCTCTGGTCTCGTCGAGGACGGCCGGCCCGGTGACGACGGTGCCCCGCTGTTCGGTCCCGAAGGCGAGTGCGCTACCCTCGAACCACGACCGCACGGCCTCGGCGTCGATACCGGTCGCCTCGGCGAGCAGGTCGTCGGGCAGGGAGACGACGCGCCACTCGCAGACGGCCTCGGTGGCCGACTCGCCAAAGCGGAGCCCCTCGTCGACCGGCGCGACGGCAGCCTCAACCGCGTCGACGAAATCGAGGGGAACGCCGGTCGTCTCGCGGAGGAAGCGCTCGTCGACCACGCGGTAGCCGAGCGACTCGACTGTGGCGACGAGGTCGGGGCGGTCGCCGGTAACCAGCGCGTACTCGGCGCCGCTCTCTGCGAAGGCGCGCTCGACGACGGCTTCGTACTCGCTCTCGTCTTCGGCCCACTCGTCGAGCGCGTCCAGACACCAGTCGGCGCCGACGTGGCCGACCGCCCAGTCGGTCTCGCGGACGACCCGCTCGAACCGGGGGACGTAGTGGCCGCCGCCGAAGCCGACGAGCTGTCGCCGGCGCCCGTCCTCGGCCGGTGTGTCGGCGGCCACGCCCCGGCAGTCGAGAATCGCCTGGGCGACCGCTCGCGCCGCGGCGGGGTCGCGCCACTGGGGTTCGGCGCTGCCCACCTCGACGAACATCGAGGGGACGCCCACGTCGGTCGGTCCATGGTGGGTACACTCCATCCCCACGTCGTACCCCTCGGGGGCGTGTTCGGCGAGCGCGTGGACGACGGCCCGGTGGGCGTTCGGGGCCGCCCTGGCGAACTGCCCGCTCTCGCCGCCGTACTCCGCCTCCCCGAAGTTCCCGGTGGGGTGGGCGGTCAGCAGTTCGTCCGTCTCGCCGGCGTGTTTCGAGGCGAACAGGAGGAGCTTGGGTGCCGACGGCGAACCTCCAGACTCCGTGTCAGGGGATTCGAAGGCGTCGGCGACACCGGCGTTATCGAAGGCGTCGGCGACGCGTTCGAGCTCCAGATGCCGCCCCTCGAACTCCCGGATTTCGGCGCCCTCGGTCCGATAGACGGTCCCGCCGCCGTCGGCGTCGGGGCGACTCCCGTCGGCGGTCTCGGTCCACTCGGCGATGTCAAGCAGTTGCTCGCCGATGTTGACGCTGGCTTCGTCGGCCCGCGAGACGACGATAGCGAGCATCAGTCCGCCAGTTCCTCGTGGACCGGCTCGCGGCCGAGTGCGGTTCTGAAGGCGTCACCGGCCAGTCCGAACAGGTGGGCGAGGGCCTGCCGCCGGACGGCGAACAGTGCGGTCCCGGCGACCAGGTACAGCACCGTGTAGCCGATGAGCAGTTCGTAGCTCCCGAAGGGCAACGCGAGGAGTTCCCGGATGAGTGCGAACTCGAGGAGCACCTGCGAGATGAAGAGGCCGAAGAGGACGATGGCCTCGCGGATGGAAATCTCGAAGTTGACCAGGATGGCCAGCGCGAAGTAGGACTGGGCCGCGGTAATCCAGATTTCGGCGGCCTGCTTCGCGTCGAACGGCAGCGTCCCCAGCCCGCCCAGCGCGATGGAGTAGACGACGGCGATGGTCCCGATGAGCAGCGTCCACTGGTTCAGCTTCGAGGAGATGAGCGCGTTGAAGCCGGCCGTCGACCGGGCCTTGTTCACGAGCACCGTCACGACGATGAGCTCCGGCGCCTCGCTCGCCAGCGGCGCGACCCACTGAATCATGAAGAACTCGGGGATGCCGTTCCGCAACCCGATTTCCTCCAGCCCGTGGGCAAAGGGCTCCACGGCGGTGAAGATGAGGATGCCGGAGTAGCCAAACAGCGCGAGGACGACGATGGGCCGCCACGGCAGCGACCACTGCTGGAAGTACTTCGGCACGCCGACGGTGTGGTCAGAGGTCTCCACGTCGGATTTCAACACGAGGCCGATGTAGGTGACGTACAGCCCCACCAGGAACAGCGTGTCGACCAGGCCGATACCGCCGCCAAGCGGTACGAGGAAGGCCCAGCCGGTCGCCAGGAAGAGGAAGGCGATTTCGGTCGCGATGTCCCGGTCCAGCGTCACGGCGTCGGCCAGTGTCCCCTCGCGGTTCTTGACTGCGGTGTCTCTCGTGGACGCGGCCCGATAGACGGTGAAGACGGCGATGCCGGCCCAGCCGATGCCGATGAGGATGCGGTTCGCGCCGGTCATGTTCGCGATGGCGAGGTTCGCGTCGTGGCATCCCCGGGCCAGCGTCGTCGCGCCGGCCTCTATCTGTGCCGGCGTCAACTGGGCACAGGCCTGGGCCGTCGCCCCGCCCGCCCCGGCGTTCCAGGCGTACAGCGCGTCGACGGCGTACTCCGGCGCGACTGCAAGCACCGCGAGCACGGCGATAGCGAACGCTCTTGGCACGTCCTTCTCCGCGGTCTCGGCGCCCCACGCCAGCAGGAACGACGCGCCCAGGACGGCCAGTCCCGAGATGGCGACCGTCGCGACGACACCGAGGCCGACGCCGAGGAGGGTAACGGCGACCCAACTGACGGTCAGCAGTACCGCGCCCCCCACCTGGACGAGCGGATGACTGAGACGGCTCACTAGGAGAGGGGAACAGGGGTCCGGTGGAAAAGGTTGCGAATCGAACGGCTAGCCGCGACTGAGATGATTGGTATCTTGCAACACAGTGCTGGCCAGGAGGCTCCGATAGCGACCGCCGAGAACGGCACCGCCAACAGCCAGAAAGCCCCCACGCTCTCGACTCGCGCGGCTCGCTGTGCTCCTCGGCCTTCGGCCTGCGGTGCTTACTTCGCCGTGCTTCGCCGAGAGCGTGGCCCCTTTCAGTCCCACCCAACGATGTTTGACCAACCGGCTACGGGTGGGACTGAAAGGGGCGGCTGCGTGGCGGCAAAGCCGCCACGTGTAACGAGGTCGGCGCAGTCGACCTCGCTTGCTACACGAAGGTGGGCGATGTAAGCACTGGAGCGAGCGAAGCGAGTGAACGGCGCAACGAGCCCCCCGAGTGTAGCAGGTCGGGCCTTTCTGGCTGTCCGAAATCCGGCTGGTAGTCGTTGAGGCCACGGCAGCCGTTTCGACCAGGAGCGTGGCGTTCAAGGGGACCGCCCGCGCCCACGCGAGTATGCAAGTCTACGGGCTCATCGGGAATCCGGTGGGGCACTCGCTGTCGCCGCCGATGCACGAGGCGGGCTACGAGGCGCTGGGCATCGACGCGAAGTACGTCACCTTCGAGCCGCCGGCCGACGAGGGCGCGGCGGCCGTCGACGCGGCCGACCGGCTGGGCGTGGCGGGGCTGAACGTCACCATCCCGTTCAAACAGGACGTACTCGGTGCGGTCGAGACCGACCCGCTGGCCGAGCGCATCGGCGCGGTCAACACCGTCGACTTCTCGGACGAGGTGCCGCGGGGCTACAACACGGACGCGGTGGGGGCGGTCCGCGCGCTCGGGCACCACGACGTGTCGCTCTCGGGGGCGGCGGTCGTCGTCGGCGCCGGCGGGGCCGGCCGCGCCGTCGCCTTCGGCCTGGCCGACGAGGGGATGACCGTCGAGATAGCCAACCGAACCGCATCGACGGCCGACGACCTGGCCGCCGAGGTGCCCGGCGCGAGCGGGCACGGTCTCGGTGAACTCGACGCGCTGCTCGCCGACGCGGACGTGCTGGTCAACTGCACCAGCGTCGGGATGGACGAAGACGAGACGCCGGTGCCCGCCGACGCGCTCCACGGCGACCTCGCGGTGTTAGACGCGGTCTACTCCCCCGTCGAGACGCGGCTGCTCCGGGACGCCGCGGCGGCGGGCGCGACGACGGTCGACGGGGCCTGGATGCTGCTGTACCAGGGCGTCGAGGCGTTCGAGCGCTGGACCGGTGAGTCGGCGCCGGTGGCGGCGATGAACGAGGCGCTGCGGGCGGGGCTCTAAGCCGTTCTGTACCAGCAAAAGATTAGTGTGGGGGCACAGAACAGGGGCGTATGGGTTTGCTTCAGAAGCTGAAATCTGCACTCGGGCTCGACGGGACCGGGTCGTCGGAGTCGGGCCGCTCCGGCGACGTGGACGTCACCGTCGAGCGCGAGCCGTCTACGGAGTCCGAGGACGCTGTCAAAGGAACAGAGACGGCGAGCAGTGGGGCGTCCGCCGAAGAACCTGCGGACTCGGAGACGGCGGCGTCGGGTCGCTCCGAGGCCGGGAGCGACGAACCCGCGGCCGAGGAGTTCGAGCCCCTGGCGGACGAGACCGATACGGACGAGACGGAGGTGAGTGAATCGGACGGGGCTGACGAGACGGCCGACGCCGAGGAGGCTCCCGAGCCGGAGGCGGCGGCGACCGACGCCGAAGCGGCACCGCCGACCGAGCCGGAGCCCGACGAGGAGACCGCGCCGGCGGAGCCGGACGCCGAGGCGGCCGCGGAAGCGGTCGAGGGAAGCGACGACCCCGTCACGGAGCTGAGCGGTATCGGCCCCGCCTACGGCGACCGCCTCGCCGGCGTCGGCATCGAGACCGTCGGCGAACTGGCCGCCGCCGACGCCGCCGAAGTCGCGGACCAGATAGACCTCGGCGAGAGCCGCGTCGCCGGCTGGGTCGAGCAGGCAAACGAGTACTGATTCTGCGGTCGGCCCCGCGACCTGCCGGGTGGTCCGGACTTCGACGGATTGCTGCCCGAACCGCAAGCGAATTACCCACCGGACTCGTTGCTATCGGTCATGCCACGGGTCGAGCCAAGCAGGGGCGCCTTCGAGGCCCTCGCGGCCGCCGCGCCGCCGATGGCCCGGATTCCCGTCGCCGTCGCCGTCACAGTCGACGACCCGTTCACCGCCTACCGCCGGGCCCGCGACCCGACCGGCGGCGTCTATCTGGGGACGACCGGCGGGCAGTCGGGCCGGGGCTACTTCGCCACCGCGCCCGCCGCGTTCACCGAGGTGAGCGCCGCCGACGGTCCCGCGCTTCCCGCGCTGGCCGACGTGCTGGCCGACGAGGAACTCGTCCGGGGCGACTGCGAGGTGCCCTATCCCTGCGGGGCCGTCGGCTGGCTCTCCTACGACGTCGTCCGCGACCTGGAGGCCCTGCCCGACAGCGCCGTCGACGACCGCGCGCTGCCCCGCCTGCAACTCGCGACCTACGACCGCGTCGCCTCCTGGGCGGAACCACGCGACGACGGACCGGTCGAACTCACGGTGACGGCGTGTCCGCGCCTCGACGACCACGACTCGGTCGGGGTGGCCTACGAGTTCGCCCGGGAGCACGCCCTGGAACTGGCCCGCGAAGTCACCGAGGGCGACCCCGCAGTCGGCGACCCGCCGGTACAGGCCGACAGCGCCGCCTTCGAGAGCGACTGCACGCGCGACTCGTTCGCCGAGCGCGTGCGGACCGTCAAGGGGTACATCCGCGACGGCGACACCTTCCAGGCGAACATCTCACAGCGGCTCTCCGCTCCCGCGGCCGTCCACCCGGTCGAGGCCTTCGACGCCCTGCGTCGGGTGAACCCGGCGCCCTACTCCGCGCTCGTGGAGTTCCCCGGCGTCGACCTCGTCAGCGCGAGTCCGGAACTCCTCTTGCATCGCGACGGCGACGACCTGGTGACCGAACCCATCGCCGGCACTCGACCGCGAGGTGACACGCCGACCGAGGACGAGCGCCTCGCCGCGGACCTCCGGGCCGACGAAAAAGAGCGGGCCGAACACGCGATGCTCGTCGACCTGGAGCGCAACGACCTCGGGAAGGTGAGCCGCTTTGGCAGCGTCGAGGTGACCGACTACCGCCGCGTGGACCGCTACTCCGAAGTGATGCACCTCGTCAGCGAAGTCCGGGGAAAACTCCGCGAGCGAGCCACCCTGGAGGACGCCATCGCCGCGGTGTTCCCGGGCGGGACGATAACGGGCGCCCCGAAACCCCGGACGATGGAGATAATCGACGAGGTGGAGGCCACCAGACGGGGCCCCTACACCGGTTCTATCGGTATCTTCGGCTTCGACGGTCGGGCGACGCTCAACATCGTCATCCGCACCCTGGTCCGGAACGCCGAGGAGTACCACCTCCGGGTCGGCGCGGGTATCGTCCACGATTCGGACCCGGACAGCGAGTACGAGGAGACCCTCGACAAGGGCCGTGCGCTCGTCACCGCCGTGGACGAGGCGCTGGGCAAGCGCGCGGACCTCTCCGTGGAGGGCGCGAGATGAGCGGGCCGCTCGGCGGCGAGCGGTCGGCGGACGGCGCCACCGCCACGACCGACTCGCTGGCCCCCACCGTCCTCGTCGTAGACAACTACGACTCGTTCGCCTACAACCTCGTCCAGTACGTCGGCGAGGTGGTCACGCGACTCGGCGGCGGCGAGGACGACGTCGTCGTCCGGCGCAACGACGCCATCGCCGTCGACGACATCCACGCTATCGACCCCGACGGCATTGTCGTCTCGCCGGGGCCCGGCACGCCCGCCGACGCGGGCGTCTCGATGGCGACCTTCGCCGAACTCGATTACCCGACGCTGGGGGTCTGTCTGGGCCACCAGGCGCTGTGTGCGGCCAACGGCTCCGAGGTGGCCCACGCCGACGCCGTCGTCCACGGCAAGTCCTCGCTGGTGACCCACGACGGCGAGGGCGTCTTCGAGGGCGTCCCGGACCCCGTCGAGGTCGGCCGGTACCACTCGCTTGCGGTCCGGCGCGACGCCCTGCCCGACGTGCTCGAAGAGACGGCCCACACGGTCGAGGCAGCCGAGGCCGACATCGTGATGGCGGTCCGCCACCGCGAGGCCCCCCACGTCGGCGTCCAGTTCCACCCCGAAAGCATCCTCACCGACCACGGGACGACCATGGTCGAGAACTTCTGTCTGTCATGCAATACCACGTAGACGGCGAACTCGTCCCCGAGAACGAGGCCACGGTGTCGGTGCTCGACCGCGGGTTCATGTACGGCGACGCGGCCTTCGAGACGCTACGCGTCTACGGCGGCGCCCCCTTCGAGTGGGGCGCCCACCGCGACCGACTCGCCCACACCGCCGAGACGCTCGGCTTCGCCGACGCCGTGCCCGACGACCTCCGCGAGCGAATCGACGAGACCCTCGCCGCGAACGACCTGCGGGAGGCCTACTGCAAGGTCTCGGTCTCCCGCGGGGTCCAGCCCGGGAAACTCACGCCCGACTCCGAGGTGGACCCGACCGTCGTGGTCGTCGTCAAGCCGCTCCCGCGTGGCGGCCGCGACGGCGAGCGCGTCTGGGACGGCCCCGCGGCGGTCCAGACCGTCCGGACGCGGCGAGTGCCGGACGAAGCGGTCCCCTCCGGTATCAAGAGCCACAACTATCTGAACGGGATTCTCGGTCGGCTGGAACTGCGCAAGTCCGCGGGCGAGGGCGACCCCGCCGACGAGTGCCTGCTTCGCGATATCGACGGCAATCTCGTCGAGGGCGCGACGAGCAACCTCTTTTTCGTCACCGAGAACGGCCTCCGGACGCCCAGCGCGGAACTGGACCTGCTTCCCGGTGTCACTCGGGATATCGTCATCGAACTGGCTCGCGACGAGGGGTTTCCGGTCGAGACCGGCGCCTACTCGCTGGACGCCCTGCGCAACGCCGACGAGGCCTTCCTCACCAACTCGACGTGGGAGATTCGCCCCGTCGAGACGGTCGACGGCATCGAGGTCGGCGCCGGCCCGATGACGAAGCTGCTCCAGCGGCTCTACGACGAGCGGGTCGAGGAACGGCACTACTGAGCCGACCGCGCCGTCTCAGACCACGTCCTCCCGCTCGACGCCCTCGACGCCCAGAATCAGGTCCGGCCCGTACGCGCCCGCGGGCGTCTGGAACCCGACGGGCGCGTCGCCGTCGAGCGCCCGTCGCGCCGTCGCCAGCGCCGTCTCGACGGTCAGGGCGTAGGTGTGGGGGCCACGCAGTCGGGAGACGACGCGCTCGCCGTCGGCGGTGGTGGCCTCGCCCCAGACGTAGCTCTCGCCGCGTTCCCGTTCGTCGGCGTCGGGTCCCTCGGTGGTCTGCTCGATGAGCCACTGGAGGCCGGTCCGGACCGGCGGGAGCGAGAGCAGCGGCGTGACGAGTCCGGCCGCACGCTGTAGCTGGACCGCACGCTCGGGCATCGCCATATAGGTCGTGACGTTCGGCACGCCGGTCGTGTAGTAGGCCGTCGCCACGTCGCCCCACGGAATCGCCGCGACGTGCTGGCCGTCGAGTCCCCAGCCGAAATCGACGGTACGGCTCTCGTGGGCGATGGGGACCCGTTCGATGCGGCCGTCCCGACGGACCGCGCCGCCACCGTCGACGTGTTCGACCATCGTCTTGGCCGTCCCGCGGGAGACGCCGTTCTCGGCACGGAAGGCGAGTTCGAGCCGGTCGGCGTCGGGCAGGCGCTGGGCGACGTGCGCGGCCAGGCAGTCCGTCGGCACCACGTCGAAGCCGACGCCGGGCAGCAGCATGACGCCCGCGTCCGCGGCCCGGTCTCCCTGGTCGTGGATGGCCTCGAAGACGGTGCGTTCGCCGGTGATGTCGAGGTAGTGCGTCTCGGTCCGCAGGCAGGCCTCGACCATCGGCTTCCAGGTCCGCGCGAACGGGCCGGCGCAGTTGAGCACGGCGGTGGCGTCGGAGAGCACCATGTCCAGTACCTTCGGCTCGTCGAGGGCCACGACCTCGAACTCGCAGCCGAGCCGCGCGGCCTGTGATTCGAGCGACCGGCGTTCGCGCCCGGCAAGTACCGGGTCCAGTCCCCGTTCCGTGGCTGCTTCGGCGATGAGGGTACCCGTGTAGCCGTAGGAGCCGTAGACGACGAGGTCGCTCATATCGGACCTTCGGCCCCGGCCCGCAAAACGATTTGGCGCAAACGGTGTGGCAACCGGGACGTTGAAAGCGGGCAGGGCCGTATCGCCGCCATCGATGGACGAGGACAGTCGTATCGCGGCGGTCGAGGAGGTGCCGGAAGACGGGAGTTTTCTCTTTACCGTCCGGGAGGGGTTCGACACCTCGGAGGCGATTCTCGTGGCGCTGTCCGACGGCGTCGTCGCCTTCGAGAACTACTGCCCCCACTGGCGGGACGTCCGACTTGACAAGGGCAGCGGCGCGACCGTCCGGGAGGACGAACTGGTGTGTGAGAAACACGGCGCGACGTTCGAGCGCGAGTCGGGCTCGTGTACGTTCGGCCCCTGTGAGGGCGCCGTCCTCGAGGAGGTCGAGACGGCCGTCGAGGACGGCGACGTCTACCTGACCGACGACCGCTACGAGTTCGAGAACCGGGGTCCGTCCGGCGACCACGACCTCTCCTCGGGCGGTCGGATCGGCTTTTCGGGACAGTAGCCCCGGTCGCCCTGGCCCGTTCGCAGCGGTTTACCTGAATTGAGGCGCTAAGGCCCCTTCCTCAACGAACGAGCGAAGCGAGTGAGTAGGGAGGGGATACAGCGCCGCACGAGTTGCTTGCACGTTCGACGCTCGGCCCACAGGCCCACACAATCGCAACTGTTTAGCACGTTGTTTGCATAAATTATGGTGTGGCAACGCGCAAGACCATCTCCATCCGCGACGACCAAGAGGAGTGGATTCAGGAGAACCACCTGAGTCTGTCCTCGTTCGTCCAAGAGAAACTTGACGAACTTATCGAAGAACGTTCGTAGATGAACTACAACTACAGGTATCGACTCCACCCGTCCGACGCCCTCGCAGAACAGTTAGCGTGGACTGTTGATACCTGTAGACAGGTCTACAATCATTTCCTCCACCGTCTGAATCGGAACGACGATACTTCGGCATACGCCGAACAGAAACGTCTGCCGGACCTCAAGAAGTGGTGGGACGACCTGAAACAAGTTCACTCGAAGGTTCTTCAGAAAGTCGTCCAACGGTTATACGACAACCTCTCAACGCTACGCAGTCGCAAAGAGAACGGCTATCGCGTCGGGACGCTCAACTGGAAAGCACCGGGCGAGTATCGCAGTTTCACCTACAGTCAATCCGGCTTCAAGCTCAAAAACACGAGCGGTCGGACAAAACTGTGGCTCTCAAAACTTGAAGAAATCCCAGTCACCTTCCACCGCGACCTTCCCGACAACGCCGAGATAAAGACTGTCACCGTCAAGCAGGAACCGACCGGAAAGTGGTACGCTATCCTCGGCGTCGAAACCCCGGAAGACCCGCCCGCAAAGCCGGAGAATCCCGAGCGGTGCGTCGGCATCGACGTGGGGATTCTCAAGTACGCTCACGACACCGACGGAACCGCCGTCGAATCGCTCGGCCTATCCGACGAGCGCGAGCGGTTGGAACGCGCTCAACGCGACCTCTCGCGGAAGGAACACGGGTCTGCGAATTGGAAGGAACAGCGCCGCGTCGTGGCCGAACGGCACGCCGACCTCAAGCAAAAGCGCCGAGACTTCCTCCACAAGTTGTCGAACTACTACGCCACCGAGTACGATTTGGTGGCGGTCGAGGACTTGGACGCGAAGGGTTTGGTCGAACTGCCGGGCAACTCGCGCAATCGGGCAGGAGCAGCGTGGGGGACGTTCCTGCGGATGCTCGAATACAAGTGCGACCGTGAGGGGACGCATTTCGTCGCTGTTGACCCGAGAGGGACGACCAAGGAGTGCGCGGCCTGCGGCGTCTCAACGGAGAAACCGCTGTGGGTTCGTGAACACTCCTGTCCGGCCTGCGGGTTCAAGACAGACAGGGACGCGAACGCGGCGTGGAACATCCTTTCTCGCGGTGTGAAGAAGCGGTTAGGAGCGGGACGCTCCGAAGAAACGCCTGTGGAGACTGCGCTCCCTGTGGATACGTCCGTATCTGCAAAGCGCGTCGTTGAAACAGGAAGCCCCACCCTCAAGGAGCGAACCGCGTCAGCGGTGAGCGAGTAGGGTGGGGTAGTTCACTGGCGAGTGGTCGACTTCCGGTAAAGTTACATGTGGAATTATAGTGTGGTACGTGGTACCAACATTCATGACGCGCGAAAACCGCACAGAGGCCGAGACGTGTCCAGAGTGTGACAACAACCCCATCGTCCTGGAGGACGGCGGCTACTTCTGTGACTGCTGTAACGAGGAGTTCACTCGCGCGGACCTGGTGAAACTCACCTGAGCGTCGGAGTGAGCCGGCCAGTGACACCGGGTCACTCTGGCTACCGGGCCGGGCGCCGCTGGTCACGACTCGCCCGGCCGTACCTGCTCACCCGATGGTGTAGGCCGGCTCGGCGACGGACTCGGCCTTGCACTCGGGGCAGCGGCTCGGCCGGTTGGTCAGGTCGTCGAAGTCGGTGAAGCCACACTCGTTGCACTCGGGCGGGGCGACGAGCAGTTGTTCGTCGGTGGCGTCGAGGGACTTCGCGATGTGTTCGACGTGTGTGAGCGCGGTGCTCGTGGGAATCTCGAAATCGTTGGCTATACTGCCCGCGGCCATGGGCTCATCGCGCAAGCGGTCGGCGATGCGCTGGCGCGTCGTGCGACTTGCCTCGCGCATACCCCCGATACGGGGCCGTGAATAATAGGTTTTGTCGGCCGCTCGGTCAGTCGTCGTCGGCCGCCGCCTCCGGTTCGTCCTCGTCGAACGACCGCGGCCCCGCCGCGTGGCCCTCGTGCTGGAGGGCCGTCGCGAACAGTTCGGGGGAGATTGCCGGGACCTCCGCGTCTTCGACGGCCCCCTTGCCCTCGATGTCAGCGACGGAGCGCGGGAACTTCCGGAGGTCCTTGTGGATGGCGATGCCGGCGTCGGCGCCCTCGCCCATCGCGACCGGAATCTGGTTGTGGCCCGGCGTCAGGTCGCCGACGGCGTAGACGCCCGGCACACTGGTCTCGCCGTGGTCGTCGACCGCCACGGTGCCGTCGTCGTTGCGCTCGACGCCGAGGCCGTCGGCCAGTTCGGCGTGGTAATCGGAGCCCAGCATCGGGAAGCCGCCCTTGTACTCCCGGACGCTGCCGTCCTCGAACTCGTAGGCCTCCAGCCAGCCGTTCTCGTCGGTGCGCTTGCCCGACAGCTCCGTCTCGACGATTTCGACCGGGTGGCTGTCGAGCATCGTTCCCGTCTCCTCGCTCCACTCCGGCTCCTCGCCGCGAGTGAGGACGTCCACGTCGTCGGTGTAGTTCAGCATAATCATCGCGACGTGGGCCGCGGCCTCGCCGGTCCCCATCACGAAGACGGGCTCGCCGACGAACATGAACGCGTCGCAGTGGAGACACCAGTGCAGCCCCTTTCCGGTCCGGGGCAGCGGCGGGTCCGGCCGCCCGTCAGAGAAGCCCGTCGCCAGCACGACGCGCTTGACCGCGAGCGCGTCCTCGCCCGTGTCGACCGTGAACCCGTCCGCGTCGTCGAGCGGGTCGACCGACTCGACGAACCCGCGCTGGTAGGTCCCGCCGTAGTCCTCGACCTGCTCGCGGGCGGTCTGGAGGAACTCGTTGCCGGAGACGTCCTCGGTGACGCCGATGACGTTGTGGGTGTCGGTCATCATCGCCGCCCGGCCGCCGCCGCGGTTGACGACGATGGTGTCCATCCCCAGCCGGGTCGTGTACAGCGCGCTCGTCAGCCCGGCGGGGCCACCGCCGACGACGGCCACGTCGTAGTCGAACTGCTCGTCGGTGTACATTGAGCGCCCGTACGGGCTCGACCGATAAAAACGGCCGACATCCGGCTAGCAATCGCCGTTATCGTCGCCGCCCCGTCCCTACCGGGCGGCTTTCTGGCTGTTTCTGGTTCCGGGATTTCCGTTCGAACACCGCCCGTCGCATCTGCCACCGTTTAAGTCTCCAGGTCGACACGTCAGGGTATGAACCGACGTCGTCGGCACGGGGGGTCCCGGAGGCACCGATGGTAGATATCGCGTTCGCGCTGGGCCGACTGCTCGTCGCGTTCGTCCTGGTCGTGCTCAACGGCTTCTTCGTCGCGACGGAGTTCGCGTTCGTCCGCGTGCGCTCGACCTCGGTCGACCAGCTGGCCGAGGAGGGTCGCGCCGGCGCGGACACGCTCCAGGACGTGATGGCCAACCTCGACGACTACCTCGCGGTCACCCAGCTCGGCATCACGCTGGCCTCGCTGGGGCTGGGGTGGGCGGGCGAGCCCGCTGTCGCCTCGCTCATCGAGCCGGTACTTGGGCCGCTGCTGCCGCCCGACCTGCTCCACCTGGTCGCGTTCGCCGTCGGCTTCAGCTTCATCACCTTCCTGCACGTCGTGTTCGGCGAACTCGCGCCCAAGACCATCGCCATCGCTCGGGCGGAGCGGCTCTCCCTGCTGGTCGCGCCGCCGATGAAGCTGTTCTACTACGTCTTTTACCCCGGCCTGGTCCTGTTCAACGGGACCGCCAACGCCTTCACGCGCCTGCTGGGTATCCCGCCGGCCTCGGAGACCGAGGAGACGCTCGAAGAGCGCGAAATCAGGCGCGTACTGGCTCGCTCCAGCGAACAGGGCCACGTCGACACGGCGGAGGTCGAGATGATAGAGCGCGTCTTCGACCTCGACGACACCACCGTCCGGACCGTGATGGTCCCGCGCCCCGACGTCGTCTCCATCCCGGCGGACGCGTCGCTGGGTGAGGTTCGGTCGACAGTCCTCACCGCCGGTCACACCCGCTATCCGGTCGTCGATGCCGACGACCAGGACGAAATCGTCGGCTTCATCGACGTCAAGGACGTGTTGCGCGCCATCGAGACAGCGGGAGCGACGACGGCGGCGGAGCTGTCCCGCAGCCTCCTCATGGTCCCAGAGACGGCCACCGCCGACGACATCCTGCTGCAGTTCCGCGAGGAACACCAGCAGATGGCCGCGGTCATCGACGAGTGGGGCGCGTTCGAGGGCATCGTGACCATCGAGGACGTCGTCGAGGCGGTCGTCGGCGACCTCAGAGACGAGTTCGACGTCGACGAGCGGGAACACTCCGTCCGAGAGCTCGGTGACGGACGGTACGACATCGACGGAAGCGTCCCCCTCCAGGTCGTCAACGACGAACTGGGGTCGACCTTCGAGAGCGACGGCGTCGAGACCATCGGCGGGCTCGTGCTGGCGCGACTGGGCGAGATTCCCGAACCGGGCGACGGCGTCGAGGCCGACGGCTACCGCATCGAGGTCGCCACCGTCGACGGCGCCCGCGTCTCGACCGTGCTGGTCGAGTCCGTCGAGACCGCCGAGTGAACGACCCCGCGTCGGCGGCGCTGCCCGGCCTGCCGGCTCCGTGTGCCGAAGCCGTCTCTCAGAACAGCGGCGACACCTAGCCGAAGTTCTCGACCTTGGCGTCCTCGGTGTCGACGCCGGCCGCTTCCAGCGCGGCCGTCGCGCCGTCGAGGAACGCCGCGAAGCCGTAGATAAAGACCTGGCCGCCGTCGCGCGTGACGTCGGCGACCGCGTCGGTCAGGTCGGCGTCGCCGTCGAGTACGTGGACCGGAACGCCCGCCTCCCGGAGCGCGTCGAGGCGGCCCTCGTGGATGGGCGCGTCGTCCCGGTACACCAGGGCCGCGTCGTTGCCCTCCGCGAGCGCGCGCTCGGCGATGCCGATGGCCGGGCCGATGCCGGGCCCGCCGGCGAGCAGGACCGCACGAGACTCGCCCTCGTAGTAGTCCGAGCCGAAGGGGCCCTCGATGCGGACCGCGTCGCCGGCTTCGAGGTCGGCGAGGTGGGGCGCGACCTCGCCGTCGGGGTCGATGCCGACGGTCATCTCGAACTCGCCGTCGACGTCGGGCGAGGAGATGGTGTAAAAGCGGGACTGGTCCTCGCCGTCGACGGTCAGTGTGAGCTTGACGAACTGGCCGGGCTGGGCCGCGAAGTCGTCGGGCGTCTCGACATCGATGGCGATGGCGTCGGGGCCCACGTCACGGACGGCGGCGACGGTGAGTGAACGTTCGTCCATATCCCGGAGGTTGGAACACGGAGACAAGGGAATTTCGGTCGCCGACGGGCGGACGCGGTGGCACGCGCGCGGGCGCACACCGAAGCCTTTTCACCCACCACAGGCTATCCGTGTGGTAGTATGCCAGACGACCTCAACTGGGCCATCGGCGGCGAAGCCGGCGATGGAATCGACTCAACCGGGAAAATCTTCGCGCAGGCTCTCTCCCGGGCCGGTCGACACGTCTTCACCTCCAAGGATTTCGCCTCCAGGATACGTGGTGGTTACACCGCCTACAAGGTCCGCACGTCGGTCGACCGGGTCGAGAGCGTCGTCGACCGTCTGGACATCCTCATCGCGCTGACCGAGCGCACCGTCCACGAGAACGAGGACGAACTCCACGAGGACAGCGTCGTCATCTACGACGGCGAGCGCTCGACGATGCAGGACGTCGAGGTCCCCCACGGCGCGACCGCCCTGGAAGTCCCGCTCAAGCGGCTTGCCGAGGACGCCGGCGGGGCCATCATGCTCAACGTCGTCGCGCTGGGCGCCGCCTGCGAGGTGACGAACTTCCCCATCGAGAACCTCGACGAGAGTCTGCAGAAACGCTTCGGCGACAAGGGCGAAGCCATCGTCGAGAACAACAAGAAAGCGGCCCGGAAGGGCCAGGAGTACGTCCGCGAGGAGTACGACCACGAGTTCCCCTACGACGTCGAGACCACCGACGCGGACTACGTCCTGCTCAACGGCGACGAGGCCATCGGCATGGGCGCCATCGCCGCCGGCTGTCGGTTCTACGCGGGCTACCCCATCACGCCCGCGACGGACGTGATGGAGTACCTCACCGGTCGCATCGACCAGTTCGGCGGGAAGGTCGTCCAGGCCGAAGACGAACTCGCGGCCATCAACATGGCGCTGGGTGCCGCCCGCGCCGGCGCGCGCTCGATGACCGCCACGTCCGGCCCGGGCATCGACCTGATGACCGAGACGTTCGGGCTGGTCGCTACCTCGGAGACGCCGCTTGTCATCTGTGACGTGATGCGCTCCGGTCCCTCGACGGGGATGCCGACCAAACAGGAACAGGGCGACCTCAACATGACGCTGTACGGCGGCCACGGCGAGATTCCACGCTTCGTCGTCGCCCCCACGACGATTTCGGAGTGCTTCTGGAAGACCGTCGAGGCGTTCAACCTCGCCGAGAAGTACCAGACGCCGGTGTATCTCGTCTCCGACCTCGCGCTCGCCGTCACCGAGCAGACGTTCCCGCCCGAGACGTTCGACATGGACCAGGTCGAAATCGACCGCGGCAAGGTCGTCGACGAGGACGAGATAGACGCGTGGCTCGACGAGAAGGGCCGGTTCCAGGCCCATTTCCCCGCCGCCGACGGCATCTCGCCGCGTGCCTTCCCCGGCACGACCGACGGCGCACACATGACGACCGGCCTGGAACACGACGAACTCGGCCGCCGGACCGAGGACACCGAGGTGCGCGTCGAACAGGTCGACAAGCGAAACCGCAAGGTCGAGACGGCGAGAGAACAGGAGGGGTTCGACTACCGCGAGTTCGGCGACCCCGACGCCGACACGCTGGTCATCTCGTGGGGCTCGAACGAGGGCGCGATGCGCGAGGGGATGACGTTCCTCGACGAGGAGGGCATCGACGTCCGCTTCATCTCGGTCCCCTACATCTTCCCGCGGCCGGACCTCACCGAGGAAGTCGAGGCCGCCGAGACGACCATCGTCGTCGAGTGTAACGCCACCGGCCAGTTCGCCGACGTCATCGAACACGACGTCTTAGAGCGGGTCGAGCGCATCAACAAGTACACCGGCGTCCGCTTCGACGCCGACGAACTGGCCGAGGAAGTGAAAGCGACGCTCGCCGACGCGGCGGGCACACAGGAGATGACAGCAGAATGAGCTCAGACGTTAGATTCACCGACTTCAAGTCCGACAAGCAACCGACGTGGTGTCCCGGCTGTGGCGACTTCGGGACCATGAACGGCATGATGAAAGCGCTGGCCGAGACCGGCAACGACCCCGACAACACCTTCATCGTCGCGGGTATCGGCTGCTCGGGGAAGATTGGGACGTACATGCACAGCTACGCGCTGCACGGCGTCCACGGCCGCGCGCTCCCCGTGGGAATCGGCGTCAAGATGGCCAACCCCGACCTCGAAGTGATGGTCTCGGGCGGCGACGGCGACGGCTACTCCATCGGCGCGGGCCACTTCATCCACGCCTGCCGGCGCAACGTCGACATGAGCTACGTCGTCATGGACAACCGCATCTACGGCCTCACCAAGGGCCAGGCCTCGCCCACGTCGCGCGAGGACTTCGAGACCGCGACCACGCCCGAGGGCCCGAACCAGCCGCCGGTCAACCCCAAGGCGCTCGCGCTGTCGGCCGGCGCGACCTTCATCGCTCAGACGTTCTCCTCGAACTCACAACGGCACGCCGAAATCGTCCAGGAGGCCATCGAACACGACGGCTTCGGCTTCGTCAACGTCTACTCGCCGTGTGTCACCTTCAACGACGTCGACACCTACGACTACTTCCGTGACACCATCGAGGACTTAAAAGAGACCGACCACGACCGGAGCGACCGCGACCAGGCCAAGGACAAGATTCTGGAGACCGAGAAGGAGTACATGGGCGTGCTCTACCAGGACGAGGACTCGGTGCCCTTCGAGGAGCGCGAGGGCGTCGACAGCTCCATGGCCGAGATTCCCGACGGCGCCCCCGAGGGCGCGATGGACCTCGTGCGGGAGTTCTACTAAAGAACCTTTTTCGTCGTCGGGGTCGCGCTCCGCGCGAACCGCTCCTCGAAAAACGTTCATGAAAAAGGCCGGAATCGCCCCATTGCGGCGATTCCGGGGAACCGCTCGCTTCGCTCGCGGATAGCTTCGGAGAGCCTGCCCTTCCCCGCTCGCCAGCGACGAGCCGCTGGCGAGGCCACCACACCGCTCGTCGGTTTCCGGTCGCCGTTAATCGTCTTCCTCTTCTTCCTCGCCATCACCGCCACCGCCGTCTTCGCCGCCCTCGCCACCGCCGTCTTCGCCTTCTTCGCCGCCCTCGCCACCCTCGTCACCGCCATCTTCCCCGTCTTCGCCACCCCCGGGGATGTCACAGCCGGCGAGCCCAGCGGTGCCGATAGCCACACCGGTGCCCAGCAGGACGCGTCGCCGCGACGTGCGGTCGTCTCGTGTCATACCCGTCCTGTCGTCGGTCCGGCATCTAAAGCTAGACCCGGCGAGCGCAACCCGTCGTCAGTCCGCCATCTGTGCGGACTGGCCCCCGCTGTCGGGGCCGGCCGGTTCGGCCCGGTGGAGCCAGTACAGGGCCGCGAAGAGCCCGGTCGCGAGGACGTTCAACACCAGCTTGTAGTTCAGTTCGATACCGACCTCGGCTATCTGGACGCTCTCGGCGGGCGGTATCAGCCCGGCGCCGAGGAAGACGAAGTGCATGAGGACGCCGGTGACCACGGCTGAGACGAATATCATCGCGGAGAGCACCGCCGCGAATTTCGACCCGTAGTACTCCCGGTAGGCCTCCATTATCGGCGGGACGATGAGGTCGGCGTAGATGTACGAGAGCACCGAGCCAAAGGGCAGGCCGTTGCTGAACAGCACCGCGCCGAAGGGGACGTTGCCGACCGAGCAGACGAACGTCGCGACGCCGATGACGGCCCCCAGCACCGCCGTCCAGACCACGTACACCGGCAGCCCGAAGGTCGCTCCGGAGAAGACGCTGGTCCAGACCTGTTCGGGGATGAACCCGGCGACGAGGCCGGCGAAGATGAACCCGATGGCGATTTCGTCCCACAGCATCCCCCACTCTTTCCACTGCTTGTCGGCGAGCGCCTGCCACCCCGACAGCGAGGTCGCCTGCTCGCGAATCGTCGTGTCGGCCTCCTCGGGGTCGAAACTGTCCTTGCAGGACTGCGAGCAGAAGTAGTAGGTCTCGCCGTCGACCTCGGTCGAGTAGTCGGCCTCGTCGGGGTCGACTTCCATCCCGCAGACGGGGTCCTGCACTTTGTCAGGGCCCTCCTCCTGGATGTTCTCGCGGGCCTGCTCGACGACCTCGTCGGGGACGACGTAGACGAAGCCGACCGCCATCAGCCCGATGAGGACGAACCCGCCGAGGATGTCGGCCAGCAGGAACTGCCAGCCCAGCAGAATCCAGATGACCGCGCCGATTTCGATGACCAGGTTCGTCGAGGCGAACATGAACGCGCCGATGGTGGCCGCCGCCGACCCACCCTTCTTGAACAGGTTCTTCGCCGTCGCGACGGCGCTGTAGGAACACGAGGAGGAGACGAACCCGAACAGGGAGCCGTAGCCGATTTCCCGGGGCCCGTGCCCGTCCAGCAGGTCAGCGACCTGTTCGTCCGAGGTCCACGCCTCGACGCCGCCGGCGATGGCGAACCCGACGACCAGCGCCCACCACGTTATCCACGCCATCGCCGCCGTCGTCGTCAGGAACTGTCGCGTGCTCTCGGCGAAGAACGCCGGGAGTGGTCTCGAAGTAGTGAACACGCCGATGCCGACGACGGCAGCCGCGATGACCGCCAGTATCGCGTACTCTCGTCGTTCCATGTCTCTAGGGAGGGGCGCCGTTCCTATTGGGATTGTTACTGAATTTCCGTGGCGCTCCCGGTGGCAGTCTCTTTGTATCCGAACTCGGACGCCGGCACGACTTTGCAGTGACAGGCAATCGTCCGGCGCACGCGGTCGACGCCGTCGGCGTCGCTCGGTCGTCGTCACGACGGCGCTGACAGCGTCCGCCACACCGGTTCGTCGCCCGTCGACCGTGTCGCTCTCACTTTGGAATCCAAAGGGCGCCAGTCCACTCGGCGGACCGTCGGCGACCCCTGCCAAACTGGTTCGGCCTCCAACCCAAGTCGGCGCCAGCCCAAGCGCGTCCATGAACGTCTTCTGGCACCAGCGGGACCTCCGAATCCGGGACAACCGCGGGCTCGCGGCCGCCGCCGCCGACGACACCGTCGTCCCGGTCTTCGTCGTGGACCCGGCGGTCCGCCGCGCCGTCGGCGACCGACAGTGGGCCTTCTGGACCAACGGGCTCCGGACGCTGCGGGGCGAGTACCGCGAGCGCGGCAGCGACCTGCTCGTCCGGGTCGGCGACCCGGCCACGACGCTTTCGGCCGTCGCCGAGGAGTTCGACGCCGACCGCGTCTACTACAACGAGCACTACCGCCCGACCCGCCGGGAGCGCCAGCGAGAAGTCGACGAGGCGGTCCCGACCGAGGCGGTCACCGACCTCGTGCTCGTCGACCCGGCGACCCTCGACGCGCGCTACGAGAACCACAGCCGCTTCTACGACGACTGGCAGGCCCGAGAGAAACCGGCGCCCGCGCCGACGCCCGGCCCCGACGCCGTGGCCGATATCTCCGACCCGCAGGCTCTCCCCGACGCCGAGGCCGACATCGACCTCCCGGCGCCGGGCTACGACGCCGCCCGCGCGCGGTGGGACCGCTTTCTCGCCGACGGCATCGAGTCCTACAGCGACACCCGCGACGACATGGCGGCGGCCGTTTCCCGCCCCGAGCGGGCCGTCTCGCGCGTCTCCGCGTATCTCGCTGCGGGGATGCTCGGGATTCGGGAGCTGTGGGCCGACGCCACCGACCGCTACCGAGCGGTCGACGGCGACGCCCGGCGCAACGTCGACAAGTACCGCTACGAACTCTCCTGGCGCGAGCAGAACTACAACCTGCTCTATCACCACCCCTCGCTCCCGACGGAGAACTACAGGCGGTTCCCCGAGGCCATCGACTGGGAGAACGACCCCGAGACGCTCGCCGCCTGGAAACGCGGCGAGACGGGGTACCCGCTCGTCGACGCCGGGATGCGCCAGTTGAACGCGGAGGGGTACATCCACAACCGCCCGCGCCAGAACGTCGCCTCCTTCCTCACCAAACACCTGCTGGTCGACTGGCGCGAAGGCCTGCGCTACTTCGAGCAGCAACTGCTGGACCACGACCCCGCGAACAACGCCGCCAACTGGCAGTGGACCGCCTCGACCGGGACCGACTCCGTCGACGTTCGCATCTTCGACCCCGTCGCCCAGCTGTCCAAGTACGACGACGGCGCCGACTACGTCACCGCGTACGTCCCCGAACTCCGCGGGGTTCCCCCGGGCGACATCGTCGACTGGCCGACCCGCTCGGCCGCCGAGCGAGACCGGCTCGCCCCGGAGTATCCCGACCCTATCGTCGACCGGAACGCGGCCTACGAGCGGGCCCAGCGGGTGTTCGAGCGCGCACTGGGCAAGCGCTAGCGAGCCCGGCGTCGCGGTATCGACATCGAAACCGACAGACGAGATGGGGCCGTCGCGAGTGCGAGCCCGCAAAGCCCATAACCGTTGCCCGACCAATCCAGTCCAATGGACGAGGAGAGCGGCGACCGCGTCTACTACGTCGTCAGCGACCTCCACATCGGCGGCGACGAGCAACTCGAGGAGGTGGACTTCCTCGACGAACTGCTCGACTTCCTGGCCCGCCTCGAGACCACCGACGAGGACGCCGAACTCGTCGTCAACGGGGACGCCTTCGGCCTCTGGGAACTCACGAACGTCGACGGCCTCCGGAAGTTCGACGCCCTCGTCGAGACGTACCCGGCGCTGTTCGAACAGCTCCGGGCCACGGGCGAGAACATCGACATCACGCTGTTGCCGGGCAACCACGACCACGAGCTGGCGGCCTACGACGCCTACGTCGAGCGGTTCGCGGCCTACAACGTCGACCTCGTGCAGGCCCAGTCGCTGACCCGGACGGTCGGCGACCACGTCGTCCACTTCGAACACGGCCACCAGCGCGACCCCAACAACCGCATCGACGACTGGGGCGACCCCAACGCGACGCCGCTTGGCTACTACTACAACACGCTCGTCACCAGCCGGGCCGGACAGCTCTCGGACCGGGGCCGGTACAACTGGCTGAAGGACGTCCAGGCGGTGACGCCCACGGAACGGATGCCGGTGTGGCTCGTCTCGAAGTACTTCTACCGCGAGATGAACCCCGTCCTTCGCTACGCCCTGCTCCCGTTCCTGTTGCTGTTCAACGTCAGCGCCGTCCTCGCCGTCGTCGCGGGGCTCGACGTGCTGGGCATCTGGACGACTCCGGTCGCCGCGACCACCGCCTTCCTGGGCCAGTTCGGCCCCGCCGGGACCGCCGTCTGGTTCCTGCTGGCGGTCAACGTCGCCATCGCGGGCATCCTGTTGCTCGTCGGCATCCCGCTGTACTTCCTCCGGCGGGACATCAGACAGACGATAAACCGCTTTGGTATCTTCGAGACCGGCCTCACCGTCGACGCCGAGGCGCCCTACGAGGCCGCCGCCCGGGAGATATTCGCCGCGGAACCCCGGACCACCGTCTACTGCTACGGCCACACTCACCGTCCGCGGATGCGCGAGGTGGACGGCGGCCTGCTCGTCAACACGGGGACGTGGCTCAAGCGACTCCACCGTCGCGACGGCGTCATCGGTCTGCTGCCGCCGGTGTTTTACCCTTCATACCAGCTCTGTACCGTCCGCATCGCGCGGTCGGCCGACGGCGTGGCCGTCGAGTACGAACCCATCCAGAAACCGAGCCCGAGCCCCGACGAACTCACGCTCACCGAGCGCCTGCTCACGCTCGGTCGGAAGCCTGACACGGACCTGCCCGACAGCGCCGTCGTCGACGACGAACTCTGTGGCGCGGCCCCGGAGGTCGAGAGCGAACCCGAGTACGCGCAGTAACCGGACAGCGGCCCTCGCTCACCACCCCGCTGAAAACCGTTCACGAAAACGGGCCGCTCAGCGATGACCGGGCAGGACCGCGGGGTCGCCCGAGCGATAGATGTCCTACGAGAACCGTTTTGCACGGGGTGGTTCGCTCGGAGCACTCGCTCACCACCCCGCTGAAAACCGTTCATGAAAAAGGGCCGCTCAGCGATGACCGGGCAGGACCGCGGGGTCGCCCGAGCGATAGATATACTCGACGGCGACCCCGGTCAGCGGCGAGTCCGCGGCCGTGGCGTACTCCTTTGCCAGGTCGAGGTACTGCTCGGTGATGTCGACGACGTGGCCGTAGGCCGCCCGGTCGTCCGGTCGCAGGAGGTACTCCGCCGTCACCGGCGTCAACTGTCCCTCCGCGCGGTCGTCGGCGTAGTCGTCCACGTCGTCTAACCACACCTGCGCGCCGATGATGGCCAGCACGATGGCCTTCGCGAAGTCGTCGTCGATGTCCAGTCCCGCGAGCCGATAGAGGTCTAGCATCCCGTCGTAGATGACGCCCACGCGGGCGTACTGGGTCTTGCTGTAGGGCAACGCCTGCTCGGCGGCCGACAGCGTCGCCGGCGGCTCGTCGTAGTCGGCGAACTTGTACTCCTCGCGGACGGCGTCGAGGGCGTCCTCGTCGCCCGCCTCCGCGGCGTCCATCAGCCCGCGGAAGTAGTCGTCGCGGTCCTGGTGGGCCTCCGAGTAATCGACCGCCCACTGGTAGGCTTCGCCGACCGAGTCGGGGAGGTCCGCCAGCAGCCCGTCGAGATGGGACTGCAGCGTTTGCTGGGCGATTTCGGCGACCCGGCGGCGGTCGGCCTCGCTCCCGCTCCAGGCCTCCCCGCCGTCGCCCTCGCCGAACGCCACCTCGAAGTCCTCGAATTCGGCGTCGTTGATGGCGTCGCGCATGTCGCCGTCGACGAGCGCCTCGATGGAGAGGCGGGTCATCTGCTCCGCACGGACGACCTGCTCGCGGGGACTGAGTGTGGGCGACTCGCCGTCGAGCGCGGCCGTCTCGACCGGCGGGACCCCCGTGGCGATGTCGCCGCCGACGGGGTCGGTGTCGGCTTCCCGGCGGGCTGCCCGATAGACGTAGCCCAGCGTCAGCCGCGCCGGGAGGATGAGCTTCGTGTCGTAGCTGAAATCGACAGGGCGGCCGAACTCCTCGGCTAACGCCGCCTCGATGCGGTCGTAGACGTCCTCTAGCATCCGCTCGGTCCGGTCGTCGATTTCGGATTTCAGCGAGAGGCTACCGTAGTCGAACACGCCGGTGTCGGCGTAGTAGCCAAGCACCGAGCGCAGCGCCGTCGGCAGCCTGCGCCTGTCTGCGAGCGCGGCCGCGCCTGTTTTGAGAACCATCGTGTCGTGACTCGGTATGGACACTGCTGTGACTGGCGGCTTCTTTACCCTTTCGAGAGACAGACTCGGGAGCCAATAAAGCAAGACTGATTACGAACACGTCGTTCCGTTCGTGTATGCGCGACCGCTTTGACGTGGTGATAGCCGGGGCTGGTCCCGCCGGCGGCCAGTGCGCCCGCGACCTGGCCGAGCGGAACTACGACGTGCTGGTGCTCGAGACCGAGCCCGAAGAGCAGTTCCCACGTCAGAGCAACAAATCGACGGCCGGCACCTTCCCGTCGGCGATGACCGCCTTCGCCATCCCCGACGAGGTCGTCATGCAGTACACCGACAAGGTGGTCCTCGAATCGCCCAACGACCACTACACCCGCACGCAGACCGGTGCAGTCCTCGAATTCGCCGATTTCAAGCGGTTCCTCGTCGAGGACAGCCGAGAGAAGGGCGCGACCTACCGCTTCGACGCGCGGGTCTCGGCGCCCATCATGGAGGACGGCGACATCGTCGGCGTCCGGTACGACGGGGACAGGGAGGTGTACGCCGACATCGTCATCGACGCGACCGGCCCCGCCGCGCCGCTGGCGAAGGAACTCGACGTCTGTAACCTCCAGCGGGAACACCAGGCCATCGGCATCGAGTACGAGTTCGAGAACGTCGCCGTGAACCACGACGGCTACGCCGATTTGCGGGACGCGATGATGCTCCGGCTGGACCACGACCTCGCGCCAGGGGGCTACTCCTGGATTTTCCACACCGGGGAGGACACGGCGAAAGTCGGCCTCTGTTACATTCAGAACTCCTCGCACCACCAGTACGCCAAGGAGGGGATGGGTATCGACGACTACCTCGGGTACTGGCTCGACAGCGACCCCCGATTCGCCGACGCCGAGAAGATAGAGGGGACCCAGGCCCACCGGGGCTCGGCCCACATCCAGAAGCCCCAGTCGCTGAGCACCGACCGCTTCATGGCCATCGGCGACACCGTCCCCACCATCGACCCGCTGTGGGGCGAGGGCATCCACAAGGGGATGAAATCCGCACGGGCCGCGGCCGCCACCGTCGACGCCGCACTCACCCCCGACGAGCCCCAGACAGACGCCGAGACGCTCTCCGTCTACGACCAGCTCTGGCACCGCGACGTCGCTCCGAAACACGACTCCAGGCTGATGATGACCGAGTTGCTGTATCTCGCGCCCAACGAGCGCTACGACGAACTGATGGACGACCTCCGGCGGACCGACAGCAACACGCTGGAACAGATAAACCGCGGCGACCGACGGGCCATCCTGGAACTCGCGCACTTCTCGGACCTCTCCCTGCTCGCGAAGTTCGCCAAGCGACGGCTGCAACGCTAGCGATACCTGTTTTCGTGTCTTCGAGTGGCCACTGCGATAGCCGGAGCGACAGGGCAGCAGTGCCCGCTGACCGCTCTCCGGCTCTTTGCGGTTGGCAGAGCGCTGCCGTCAATCTCCCAGCGGCCGGTAACTCACACGGTCGTCGCCAGCGCGAGTGCGGCAACTTTTTCTCCGACCGGCGGGGACTCTCGTCAATGAGCGACAGCGCCGTGGGCGTGGTCGGTGACCCGGCGGTGGCCGACCGGCTCCGGGCCGCGGGCGCCGCCGTGGTCGAGGGGACCGTCGACAGCGTCCCGACGACGGAGCGGGTCGTCGCCGTCGGAAGGCGAGCGGTGCGGGCCGTCGCGACCGCCGTCGTCGACCCGCTGGTGGTGCCGGTCGACGCCGGGCGGGGCCTCCGGTCCGTGACCCGCGACGCCGTGCCCGACGCCGTCTCGGGGCTGGACGACGCGTTCACGGAGCGCCACCCCCTCTTCGAGGTCGACGTGACCGGCGAGGCCGTGGGGACGGCGGCCTTCGACGTGACGGCGGTCACCGAGGAGGCGGCGCGCATCTCCGAGTACGCCGTGGCGACGACCACCGACAGCGTCGGGCAGTTCCGCGCCGACGGGGTGACGCTGGCGACGCCGGCCGGGTCGCCGGGGTACGCGCGACGGGTCGGCGGGCCGGTGTTTGCGCCGGCCGAATCGGTCGGCGTGGTCGCCCCTATCGCCCCGTTCCAGACCAACCCGGACCACTGGGTCGTCTCGCTCGACGGGCTGTCCGTCTCGGTCGAGCGCGACGAGGCGACGGTCGCCCTGTACGCCGACGGCGACGCAGTGGCGACGGTGGCCTGCGGGGAGAGCGCACAGCTGTGTCGCAGCGGGACGTTGCGTGTCGCCGTCCTCGAAGAGAGCTGTTCTCGCTTCCGTTGACTGCGGAGATTGGAAAGACACTAATGGGCGTCGTACAGAGAGGCAAGTATGCAGCCAGATGTCATCCTCTTCGGGCCGCTGGACACCGTCTTCGGGAGCGAGGGACCCGGTGGCGTGCTCCTCATCGAGTACGTCCTGCTGGTGCTGGTCCTCGCCAACTTCGGGACGCGCCTGCTTGCCCACCGACGACACGAGTCGCAGTACGAGGAGGGCGGTGCGGAGGCCATCACCCGCCATCCGGCACACGTCGCGACCAACGTCCTGCTGGTCGTCACCGCCTTCTTCTACATGACTATCGCCGCTCACGGCGGGATGGTCATGTCGGTGCTGGTCCTCGGCGCGGTCATCACCGACTTCTTCGAGTTCGAGTCCCGGAAGGTCGAAGCCCGCCGTGACATCCCGCTCGAACGGCCCAACGGCGCCATCGTCGCCGTCCTGGTCGTTGCGATGTACGCCAGTTACCAGGCGCTGTTCTGGGTCATCAAGGGCCCCTGGTCGTCGGTCATCTGAGGAACGGCATCGCGGACACACCGTCCTCGCCAGTCGGTCCGTGCAATCGCCGCTGACGGACACTTCTCCCGCCAGCGTCTCGGCCCCCCGGCCGACCCCGCTCAGTCGCGTTCGTGTCTCACTCGCCCGAGGAGGTTCTTCGCGAGTACCTTGCCCGCAAAGGCCGGCTCCTGGCGCTTCGTGACGGGCGTGTACTGGCCGAGCGACGCCGGCGGTTCGGGCTCGAACGCCGGGTCGCGGAGTCGCTCGATACCCCGGGCCAGCATCCGGCTCTGTCGCTCGTGGACGCGCTCGTAGATTTCGTCCAGGGTGTGGGCGTCGCCCACGTCGATGGTTTCGATAGCGACGACGTTCCCGCCGTCGAGTTCGTCGGTGAGTTGCTGGAGGGTCGCCCCGGCCGTCTGGTCGCCGCTGGCGAAGGGCTGGGGCGGCCCGAGACCGCGATACCGGCGGATGTCTGCCGGGTGAAAGCTCAGGACGCCGTGTGCCGGTTCCGAGAGAATGCTACCCGTGAGGAGACTGAACCCGAACCGGACCGCCACGTCCGTCTCCGTCGCGACGCGGTCGACGACGTCGTCCGGTAAGTCGCACCACGACCCCTCGACCGGGACGGGCTCACAGCGAACGCGCTCCGCGTCGTCGAGGACCGCGACGTCGTCAAGCGGTCGCCGCTGCGAGCGGCCGGGGTCGTCGATACCCAGCAGCCACGCGAGCTTTCGCTCGCTGAGGACGAACGCCCACAGCCCCTCCCGCTTTAGCACGTGGTAGAACAGTCGCAGGTCGTCGACGCCGACGCCCGTCGCGTTGCTCGTGGCCTGTTCGCCCAGCGGCGACGCCCCCTCGCTGAAGCCGGGGTGGTCGACATCGGTCACCTCGTTGACGACGACCAGCGGGATGTCGACGCCGGTCTCCTCGACCATCCGTTCGAGCGCCGTCGCCTGCCACTCCAGGAGGCTCCGGTTGGCGAGGACACAGACCGAGTCGAGCTCAGACAACACTATCACCCGACTGGTCGTCACCTCGCAAGGACCGCACGGCCCACAGCCCCCACTTCCCGCCGTTGGTGACGATGTCCTTCGAGTACTCGATGGCCCACTCGGCCGTCGAGTCCGCCCAGCGGTTCGGATGGACGAGCAGGTACAGGTGTGGAATCGACTGCTCGCCGAGCAGGTCGATGAGTTCCTCGGTGGACTCGACCTGCGTCGGCTTCTCCGAGGGGCCGACCGGCCAGTCGTTGACGATGGTCTTCTCCTCGTACCACGTCCGGTTCGTATCGGAGAAGTAGACGACCTCGGAGAAGTCAAAGGAGAGGTACACCTCGCCCGAGAGGTCGTACGCTTCGAGGTCGATGGACTCGACGACGTCGCGGTTGTCGTGGGGCGTCAGCGGGTTACCGTGCATCGAGACGGTGTCGACCGGGACGTGCTCGCGGAACCGTTCGAGGTTCCGTTCGAATGAGCGACGGGCGGCGACGAGGTCGCCGTCGGCCGTGTCGAGGTCCTCGTAGTGGTAGCCGACTTCGTGGCCGAGTTCGGAGACGCGCCGGAATATCTCCGGGTCGTACGTCTTGTCGATGGCCCGGAAGTAGTACGACGACGACACCCCCAGCGCCGCCTCGATTTCGGCCATGTCGAGGGCGTTCTCGACTTTCCGGTCCACGTCGTGTCGCATCACCAGCAGCTGTTCGGGCAGTTCGTCCCGCGTGAGATACTCGTCGACCGTGAGCAGTTCGTAACCGTTCTCTTTCGCGGCGGTGAGGAGGTCCCTGTACGCCCGGTACGTAAAGTCCATGTCCATTGTACAGGTCTCATGAATTCGGTCGGCGAATTAGTTATACTACGATTTTCGGCGTCGCCCCGTCGCCCGGACACCTTTCATTCGATTCAGCGACACTAATTTACGCGCGAGTTCACCGGACCCTGGCCCGCGGCGTTGCTGGGCCACCGGCGTGTCGACCGGCCGATTCCCCTCGAAACACCCGCTATGGCCGGTCTTTGGTCCGCTTACCGGGCGGTACGGGATGTCTTCCGAGGCGTGTCGAGCGTCTCCGCGTCGGCACCGCCTGTCCGGTGTCGGCGGCGGCGTCGCTAGTGCCGTCTGTCGTGGCAGGGGCTACCGGGGTCGCGACCGTCGAGAAATGGTCCGTCTGCTCGAACTTCAGGCCGACCGCTCGTCGAGATACGCGCGCAGTTCGCCCACCAGTGGGAGGACGACCCAGAACGTCAGCGCGCCGAAGATGGCGAACCAGAAGAAGGCGTCCATCAGCAACAGTGCCGCCGTGTCGAACACCGTCGGCTCCTCGACGGTGACTTCGCCGATGAGCTGTGCCCCCTCGAAGCTCGGCGTTCGGTACCAGCCCGCGATGGTCATCCAGCCCAGCCCGCCGACCATCAGCGCGGCGAACCCTTTGATGAACTCGTCAGCCATTATCTGTTGGTTCGTCAGCGTCGTCTTTAGACTTTCCCATCTCCTCGGTGCGAAAGCGAGTGGAAAAGGCGTACACCACGGTCCCGGCCAGGATGAGTCCGATGCCCAGGATGGCGATGGGGACCTCGATTTCCGACGCCGGCGCCGACGCTCTGTCGGTCGCCACGTCGACGAGGATGAACCCGCCGACGACGGCCAGTATCGCAAACAGCGTCGAGAACACCGTGACCGTCTTGTAGAGGCGCAACGGCACGACGACCTCCCGCTGTTTGCCCTCGCCGCTGCTTGTTATCTGCGGTGGGTCCTCGGTGCTCGATTCGTCCTCGCTCATTGGCTCAGCTAGGTGATACAGCTACTTTACTGCGGCGAGATAGCAGGGGCGGTCGTCCGTTGAGCTAGTAGCAACGACGCTGCTGGCTGGAGTGTCCGGCTGTCGCTACTGTCCTATCGAGTCGCGAAACGGGAGCCAGCGAAACCGGTGGAAAAAACAGTCGCAGTTACTTCGGCGGTCGGAGCCGGTAGTACCGGCGGTTCAGCGTGAACATGTAGCCTTCACGCATCGTCTTCAGCACCGCGTAGGTGATGGTCGCGCTGACGATGGGCACCAGGAAGGTGAGGTCAAAGAGCAGGTGCGAGTCCATCGGGATGAGGTTCTTGATGGACAGCGCGGCGATGGTCAGGCTGAAGACGACGCCGGACATGCCGACGGCGGCCCAGAACGGCTGCTCGACGGGGCGTCGCGCCGACCCCTTGTTGAGGAAGGGGACGATGGCGACGAAGCCGACGACCACGACGTTGGCGAGCACCCCGTAGGTCCGGTCGGCCATTATCTTCGACCCGCCCAGGATGGCGAGGTCGGGGTTCAGCGGGCCGAGTTTCAGCAGGCCAAAGGACCAGTAGAGATACCAGTCCGGCAGGATGATGGCGGGCGTGACACCCGAGTTCGCGGGGTTTGGCATCTCCGGGGGCAGGGCCGCCGAGACGAACAGTATCATCCCGACGAAGAAGCTCGTCAGGGCGAGGTTGCGCATCATCTCGTGGGGCCAGGCCGGGAACGCCAGCACGTCGCGCTCGACGTAGTCGGACTGCTGGCGCAGGTCCTGGTCCTCGCGACGGCCGCGCTCGAAGTACTCGTAGGTGAGCCGGGAGAGCCCCTGCGTGCGTTGCTTGCGCTCGGACCACGTGGGGGTCTCGTCGTCCGGGGCGACGATACCCGAGCCCGAGCCGTCCGTGCGAACGTCGTCGTCGGTTTCGTTGTCGCTCATGGTTTCAGTGTGGCTCCGCGATGCCCTGCATCCAGACGATACCGATGTGCAGGGCGATGACGGCGGTCGTGATGAACGGCAGGAAGAACACGTGCAGGATGTACATCCGTTGCAACGTGGCCTGTGACAGGGTGAACCCGCCGAACATCAGCTGTGCGACCCACTCGCCGATGAGCGGGATGGAGAGTGACATCTCGACGCCGATCTGGCCAGCCCAGAAGGAGAGCTGGCTCCACGGCAGCAGGTAGCCCGTGTAGCCGAAGACGAGCGTCAGGCTGATGAGCACGATGCCGATGAGCCAGTTGAGCTCGCGCGGTTCCTTGTACGCGCCCGTGAAGTAGACGCGAAGCATGTGGAGGAACACCGCGGCGACCATAATCTGGGCGGCCCAGCGGTGGACCGACCGCAGGAAGTAGCCGAGGTTGAGCTGGCCCATGATGAGCATCACGGAGTCGTATGCCACCGTCGGTGAGCCGTCGGCGGCGGCGGCGGCGGGGGCGTAGTAAAAGCCCAGCAGCGCGCCGGAGATGGCGGCGACGATGTACGCGATGGTCGAGAACGAGCCGAGCGCGTACAGCGGGTACCAGTACCAGAACTTGTTGTCGAGGTTGTACTGTTCGGTGTGGCTCTTTGGCATCTGCATGTTGACCTTGTAGTAGAGGTCCTCGAGTATCTCGAGATAGTCAACGACGCGCAGGCGCTTGTCGAGCCAGATGAGTGTCGTCAGGTAGATGGTCTCGAGCGGCGATAGCTCGCGCGATTTCATCCACCCTTTGTGGTCGTGGTCGTCTTTGCGTTCTAGGCTCATGGTTGGTTATCCATCGGTCTGTGGCGGGCGTGGCAGTGCCACGAACTGTTTCTGGACCGGGCTGAAGGGGTTGTACACCGACTGGTGACACTGGCAGTAGATTCGGTTCTCCGCGCCGAAGTTGGCGCTGCCCTCCTGTGTCTTGAAGCCGGGGACACAGCAGAAGTGCGTACACTTGTTCAGCCAGGCGATAAAGCCCTGGTCCGTCGCTGCCTCGATGAAACTCTGGACGCTACTCGGGAGGTCGGTCTCCCCGTTCGCTATCTTCTCGATTCTCGTCGACCGGAGCACCTGGACCGGAACGCCGCCGTCGTCGGTCTGGCGCCAGGTGGCGCCGGCTGGTTTCCCCAGACCGGCGCTGCCGATGCCGTTGCCCCACTCCTCGTAGTCGTCGAACATGTCGACGGTCAGCGGCGCGCCCTTCTCGACGTCGCTCTGCCAGTCGAACGACCCCTGACTGTTGAGGAACGTATTCTCGGCGTCCGCCTGGGGATAGATACCGCTGGCGGTCTGAATGCCACAGTACTGGAACCACGCCGAGGAGTAGTCGATGCCGCTCCCGCCGTAGTCCTGTTCGATGGCGACGCCGGCCTCCTCGTCGTACTCGGGCCAGTGGCCCTTCAGCGTCCCGCCGTCGATCTGAATGGGGATGATAGGCATCCCGCGCGGGGCCGGGCCGTCGATGTTCTCGACGGCGACGAACGTGGTCGTCCCGCCACCTTCGCCAGCTGCGTCGGTGAGGGAGTCGGCAGCAGCAGCGCCGCCGACACCCACGGCGGAGAGCGCCGCGCTACCCACGACACCGGATACGAATCGTCGTCTGCCCGTCTCGGCCGGATACTTGTCTTCGTCTAGTGGCATCTTTATTTCTTGTAGTAGGGGTACACCGCGCGCTTGACAGTCTCAACGAGCTGGCCCTGGTCGGCCATCGACGTGCCGTCGACGTCCTCCTGTCGGATGTAGAGGTCCTCCCACTTGCGACGGCGCTTCTTCACTATCATCACGTCGGGGAGGAACTCCTTGCGGTACAGCAGCATGATAAAGGCCAGGTCGATGAAGATGGCCGTCAGCACGCCGCCGAGGAACATGTTCGCCTCGATGAGGCTCACGGTGAGGGTCGTCCCGATACCCGAGGCCCAGCCGGCAAGCATCCCGTACGTGAAGAGGCCGACGAGGCCGACCTGGATGATAGTCAGGAGGACGATACCGACCGCCGCGGCCGTGCTCTCGCGCGGCGGCTCGTAGCGGTGGATATCGCCGTAGGTAGAGCCTTCCGACGCCATCAGTTGTTCCCTCCGCTGGTGTGGGGCGACTCACCGTACTTCAACTGGAAGAAGGTGAAGATGAGCGGGATGATGACCGCGAGTCCGGCTCCGAAACCGACGTAGTGGGGCTGGATGGGGACACCGGCCTCGTGGGGGTCGACCTCCACCGGTCCGCCGCCGCCCAGCGACTGGGTGGGGTAGTCGCTCCCGACGACGACGGAGCCTTTCATGCCGAGCCCCTCGTGGGGGACACAGACGTAGTTGTAGATGCCGTCTGACTCGAACGTGTGCTCGTAGTTGACACCGGCGCTCGACGTGGCACTGCCCGAGTCCAGCGGGCCCTCATCGGCCGAGTGGACGTTGTGGCCGCCGCCGTTGCCGGTCCACTCCCACTGGACGGTCGCGCCGTTGTCGACGTGGACCGCCGGCGGGCCGAACCCGTAGGCGCCGCCGTTGGCCTGCACGCCGACCTCGACTGTCACCGTGTCCTGTCCCGTCGCGTCGACGGTGCTCCCGGGACCGCCGAAGTTCCCGACCGGGTCTAGAAAGCCGCCGTAATCCGGGGCCGTGTCGCCGCCACCGCCTTCGCCGCCGCCCGAGGCTGTTCCCTCCTCCTGGGCAGCGGCCGGGCCGGCAGCGTTGAGGGCCGCCACGCCGGCCGTGGCACCCCCGGCTGTCCGGACGAATTCCCGCCTGTTCATGTTCGTCCGGATTTCAGGACTGTGTTTGTATAAACCCACCGGATACCACCCGCAGGGACCGTTACGCACCGACTTCGTCGGTGTCCTCGCGCTCCCCGTCGGCACGGTCGTTCTCGGGGGTTAGCTCGGGGACGAACTCGGGTCGCTCCCCGTCTTCGAGCCCGACGGCCCGCAACCGGTCGCGGTACTCCTCGGCCCGGAACTTATCGGAGAGGCGCGCGTTCGCGACGGTGAAAAACAGCACCAGCGAGACGCCGACGAAGGCGAGCCCGCCGACCACGAGGAACTCGATGTTGGCGCCGGGACCGCCCAGGCCGAACACGTCGAGCAGCGCGAACACCGCGCCAGCGAGCATCGCCACGCCCGCGAGCAACTGGACGCCGGCGATGACCTGCAGCATCCGGTTGCCGAGTTCGCCCCCGCCCTCCGGGACGGCGTCGGGTTCGGGCAGCGGGTTGTCGGGCACCGACTCGGGCACCTCGTAGCTGTCCATCGAGCACAGCGCGACCGTCGGCTTCACGTCGCGGAGGACGGTCCCCTCACCCTCCACCGAGCCGTCGGGATAGACGATGGCGTACCCCTCGTCGGAGTACGCGAGTACGCGGGGCGGGTTCCGGTTGCGCTCGACGCGCGCGAACACGTCCCGCGTGGCCACCCGGCTCCGGAGGTCGCGCTCGACGCGGTCCAGCAGTTCTGCGCCCGTTATCCACGACTCCTCGTCGAAGGCCACGTCCCACTCCTCGGCGGTCATCTCGGCCATGTCCGCCGGGCCGAAGTCGTCGAAGTCGTACTTCTCCTCGACCTGCTTGCGGAGCGCCTCGACGTCCTCGGAATCTGCTTCCGTGGGACGCTCGGTGTCCTGTCCCGCTCGCGCCTGCTCGTCCGAGGAATCGCTCATCGGGGGTGCTACGTCGGGCAGACCCGTTAGCGTGACGATTGCCACTCACTGCGTGCCCGCACGCGCCGTCGACGACCGCCTAGCCGAAGTAGAGGACGCCGCCGCCGGCGGGCAGAAACTCGCTCTGACACGCCTGACAGGTCACCATCCCGAAGCGGTCGAAACACTGCTGTTCGACCTCGCAGATATCACAGGTCGCACGCTCGCCGTAGTAGTAGTCGCTGCTGTTCGTCGGGGGATTCAGCCCGGTCTTTCTGCCCTGCCGACGGCTTGCCGATCCAATCATTGTCTGGCCGTACGTATCGCTATCAAGAATATAAGTCTATATTTGAACTGTTATTACGTCATAATAGTAATTGTCTAGTAAACAATGTGGGGAAAACTGGACACGACAGGTCTGTGTGATGGGTCGTTCACGGTGGCTACCGAGACGTCGACAGTCCCGGTCGCGGCGACTGGGTGAGCGTATCCGGCACGTTTTAGCGGGTCCTGTCCTAACGCCGGCCATGGTGTCGGACGCGCTGATAGCCTCCGTCGTGTTCGTGTCGGTGAGCTGTAGCTTCCCCTGCTTTCTGTACGGCGCGTACTACATCATCGAGACGGAGCCGGTCACGTGGGGCGTGCTCGTCCACCATCTGAAGTTCGTCGGCACGGGGCTGGTGCTGACGACGGTTCCGATGCTGTTCTGGATGGCCCCCCGGCTGCCGGACCAGCTCGGCGGGCTCTCCGCCGTCCACGCCTATCTGGGCCTGCAGGCCTACGCCCTGTTGCTGTTCGGCGGGACCGGAATCGTCCGTATCTTCCGGGCGAAACGCCGCCACGACCTCTACAACGACTACGACCAGGACGTGCTCATGGACGAGATCGGCGGCGAACAGATGGACCACTGGCGCTCCCGGCTTCGCATCGGCGTCTTCGGCTACGTCATCTTCTGGATGCTCGCCTACGTCGTCGGCGCGGCCCGCTACGTCCTGCGCTACGTGGTCTGATTGGCACCCCGAACTATCAGCTAGATTGACAATAGTTGGCGGCGTAGTAGCTGTCGTATCATGTACCAGAACGTACTCTTTCCGACCGACGGAAGCGACGGGGCCGACGCGGCGCTGGCCCACGCGGTCGACATCGCCCGCCAGTACGACGCGACCCTGCACGTCCTGTTCGTCGCGAAAGACGACTTCGGTCCGTCGGGCATGGTCGAGAAGGAACACGATGGCGTCAGGCGCTCGGAGATGGTCGGCGGCGAGGAGTTAGCGCGGGAGCGAAAGGAGGCCAGCAAGACCGGGATGACCAGCAGGCCCCACGACGAACACGGTGCCGTGAGCGAACACGGCAGACACGTCGTCGAGGACGCCGCCGCCGGAATCGACGACGTGGCCGTCGAGACGGCCGTCGTCCCGGGCACCCCCTACAGGGCCATCCTCGACTACGCCGACGAGCACGGCGTGGACCTCATCGTGATGGGGACCCACGGCCGCACGGGTCTCGACCGCTACCTGCTCGGCAGCGTCACCGAGAAAGTGATTCGAACGGCCGACCAGCCGGTGTTGACGGTCCGGATGCGCGACCAGTAGCCCGGGAGAGCGGTAGCCAAGCGGGGTTACCAGGGCTCGCCCGTCGCCAGGTCGACGTCGCTGTCGCCTTGCTCCGAGGGACAGATATCGGCCAGCACGCACTCGCCACACTCGGCCGACCGGGCCCCACACACCGCCCGCCCGTGGTCGATGAGCAGGTGGGTGAACTGCTGCCACTCGCTCTCGGGGACGACGTCGAGCAGGTCCTGCTCGATTGCTTCGGGGCGCTCTTGCTCGGTCAAGCCGAGCCGTCGCGAGAGCCGCTGGACGTGCGTGTCGACGACGATACCCTCCACGATGTCGTGACCGTGCTGGAGCACGACGTTTGCGGTCTTGCGACCCACACCGGGGAGGTCGGTCAGTGCAGACATCGTGTCGGGCACCTCGCCGTCGTGCTCCGCGACGATTTGCTCGCCGATACCCTGCAGGTAGCCGCCCTTGTTGTTGTGGAACGTGATGCCGTAGATGTCCTCGGCCAGTTGCTCCTCGGTCGCGTTCGCGTACTCCTCGGGCGTCTCGTATCTCTCGAACAGGTCGGCGGTGACCTCGTTGACCCGCTCGTCGGTACACTGCGCCGAGAGGACGACCGCAATCAGGAGTTCGAGTCGGTTCGAATAGTTCAGCGAGATTGTCGAGTCGGGGTACTCCTCGTGGAGTCTATCGACGACCTCGGTCGCCTGCGCCTCGCGACTGGCCAGCGGTGTTCCCATATCCCCACGAACGGGGCGCGCGACTTCGGGTTGTCGCTTGGCTTTCAGCCCGCCTACGTACACGATAAATCGGCGCTAAAAGGGCTTTAGCCCGCACAGACCCTACGTTTCGGTGTCCGATGACGGCTCAAGACACAGAGACACAGCAGCCACGGCTGACGTATCGCGAGCGGTTCGACGCGGTCGACGCGACCCTCACCTCGCTGATGGACCGCTGGAGTATCCCAGCGCTGCGGGCGGCACTCGGCATCGTCTTCGTCTGGTTCGGCGGGCTGAAGGTGCTGGGCGTCTCTCCGGCCGCCGACCTCGTCGCGGCGACGGTGTACGTCGTCCCGGCCGACCTGTTCGTCCCCGTGCTGGGCGTCTGGGAAGTGCTCATCGGCCTTTGCCTGCTCTATCGGCCGCTGACCCGTCTCGGGCTGTTACTGCTTGCGCTCCAGCTCCCCGGTACATTCCTCCCGCTCGTCCTCCTCCCCGACGTCGTCTACGTGACGTTCCCGTACGCGCTGACCGTCGAGGGCCAGTACATCATCAAGAACCTGGTCATCATCGCGGCGGCGCTGGTCATCGGTAGTACGGTCCGGGACGAGTCGTAGCTCGCCGTCGATTTTCACGCCCCGCCGTACTCGTCGGGGTAGGCCTCGGCCAGCAGTTCGGGCTCGTCGTTGAGCCGGGTTCGGACGGGGTCGATGACCGCCGAGATGGCGTCGGCGACGGCGGGCTTGAGGTCCGCCGGATGGAGTTCACCGCTGACGAAGTCCGCTTCTACCTCGTCGTAGCTCTGGTACGTGAGGTCGCCGCCGTACTCCTCGGGGCGCTCGACCACGAAGGGCTCGTCGTCGACGTCGAGGACGGGGAAGACCAGGTGGTTCAGATATTCGAGGACGCCGTTGTCCTCGACCTCGCCGGCCGGGCAGTACGCCTGCCCGATCTTCTCCTCGACCGCCTCGGGCGAGTCGGTCAGGTTCACCTTCGAGGCCGCGTCGGAGGCGCTCATCTTCCCGCCCGACAGGCCAGAGAGCAGCGGCGCGAACACACAGACCGGGGAGTCGCCGCCGTGGTCGGGCAGCACCTCGCGGGAGAGCATGTAGATGCCGCGCTGGTCGACGCCGCCGTAGGCGATATCGGCGTCTAAGGCTTTCACGTCGAGCGTCTGCATCAGCGGGTAGACGAGCCCGCCGAGGTTGGGGCTCTCGGACTCGCGGACCACCTCGCTGGCCGCCCGCTGGCTGCGCGCGATGGTCGTCTCGGCGGCCATGCGGTACATCTCCAGCGTGTACTCCTCGTCTAACTGGAAGTCGGTGCCGCGGACGAACGTCACGTCGTCGGGGTCCGCGCCGGCGGCGTCTATCATCGCCTCTATCGCGGCCTCGTAGTACGCCGAGCGGGCGTCGAGCAGGTCGAAGGGGCTCTTGTTGTCGTCGAGGTGGGCGTGGAGGTCCGCGATGAGGACGGTGACCTCGACGCCCGCCCGCAGGAAGTCCGCGAGCTTGCGCATCGTCGTGAAGTGCCCGATGTGCATCTCCCCGGTGGGCGCGTAGCCGATGTACGCCGTCGGCTCGCCGGCCTCGAACAGTTCCGCGAGCTCCTCCTCGGTGACGACCTCCTGTGTGTGGCTGCTGACGAGGTCGACTCGGTCGGCCGTGTTCATACCCCGACTCCCGGGGCCGGCGATTAAAACCTTGTCAGTCCCGAGCGACGTATCCAAGGCCGTCGAGTCCTACCCACGACCATGTACACCGGCAAGACGGAGAAGGCGTGTTGCCTCTGTGGGAACCCCGAGACCAGCAGCCGGCTGGACCTGCCGCCCCGAGCCGTCCCGCTGTTGCGACACGCCGCGGCCATCGCCTGGCGGGACATCGTCGGCGAAGTCTCGATTTACTTCTGTGAGTCCGACTGGGAGGTGGTCCGGGAGCTTGTCATCGAAACGGGCATGAGCCCGCTCTCGCGCTGTAACGTCGCCCGCGCCTCCTTCGACCTGCGGGAGGACTTCGAGGCGCTGCTCAACGACGTCCGGGACGAGCCGGACCACTCCGAACTGGAGGCCGAGATGCGCGCCGACGCCGAGCGCGTACTCGAAAACCGCGAGGACCCCTACGTCGACGAACGCGACGTGGTCGAGGCCCGCGTCGTCCAGTGGGTCTTCGAGGACACCGAAGCCGCGGCCTGACATATCCCGTCGTACATTTCACGATTCCGGTCACACCGCAACAGTTCCTAACGGGTCTGTAGGGCGGCCAATCCCGGGCGAAGGTATTCCTCTGCTAAATCTAGACTAATTTATATGGTATGCTAGCGGATAGGGTGTCGAGAATATCACATGACTAACCGTAAAAGAACTGGGCTATCGACGCGGCGACGCTATCTGGCGATGGTCGGCTCGGGGGCGGTCGCTGCCGGACTCGCCGGCTGTTCGGAGTCGTCCGACGACGGCGATTCGACGCCGGCCGGGACGCCAGCGGGGACGGGGACACCGGCGGGCGGCGACGGGACGCCGACCGAATCTGGCGGCGCGAGCGGACAGACGGCGGGTCTGGACCCGTGTCTGCGACCGGCCAGCGCGTCGACCTGTGACAGTCCGGTCAGTGTGAGCGGGACGCTCACCGAGGACGCCACGTGGGGCGGCGACTGCGACGAGTACCTGGTCACCGACACCGTCGAGGTAGAGAACGGTGCCACGCTGACGGTCGAACCGGGCACGCGCGTCGTGTTCGCACAGAACACGTCGCTGCAGATACGGGAGGACAGCGCGCTCTCGGCGGTGGGCTCCTGTGGGTCGCCCATCGCCTTCACCGGCGAGCAGGAGACGCGGGGCTACTGGGAGGGTATCCAGCTCATCGAGGCCGACCAGGAGCTCAGCGAACTGTCGTACTGTATCGTCGAGTACGGCGGCGGCGACCGCTTCACGTGGGCCAGCGCGGCCGGCAACGTGGTCGTGACCGACGGCGCCCGGATGTCCATGACCAACAGCATGGTCCGCGAGAGCGCCGGCTACGGGGTGGTACTCGACAGCAACGTCACCGTCGACGCCTTCACCCAGAACGTCCTGACGGCCAACGCCGACGGCGCGGCCCTCGCCCACGCCCGGACGGCCGACGCCTTCTCCGACACCGGTAGCTACGCCGGCAACGACGAGGACGTGGTGCTTGTGACCGACGGCACCATCCAGCGCGACGCCGAGCCGACCTGGGACGCGCTGGACGTGCCCTACCGCGTCGCCTCGGGCGACGACGTGACGGTGCAGGGCCACCTCACGGTCGCGCCGGGCGCGACAATCGAGTTCGGCCAGGACTGCGCGCTGCTGATGGACGACGTCGGTCCGGGCCGACTGACCGCGGTGGGCATCGACCCCGACACCGAGGCGTCGATGCCTATCACCTTTACTGGCGAACAGCAGACGCGTGGCTACTGGCAGGGGATGCAGTTCTACGAGTCCGACCGGACCGAGAACCAGCTACGGAACTGCGTCGTCGAGTACGGCGGCGGCGACCGCTTCACGTGGGCCGGCGTCCCGGCCAACGTCGTGGTCATCGAGGGGTCGCGGGTCCGCATCGACGGCTCGACCATCCGCGAGTCCGAGGGCTACGGCGTCGAGGTCGACGGCGGGTCGACCATCGACAGCTTCACGACCAACACCGTCACGCGCAACGACGACGGCGCGGTCCACACGCACCCGAGTAGCGCCGGCTCCCTCAGCGATACCAGTACCTACAGCGGCAACGACGAGGACCGGGTGACCGTCTACGACGGCACCATCGGTGCCGACACGGAACTCACCTGGGACGGCATCGACGTGCCCTACTACGTCGTCAGCGGCGCCGACGTGACCGTGCAGGGCCACCTCACAATCGAGCCGGGGACGACCGTCGAGTTCGGCCAGGACGCCGCGATGACGATGGACGACGTCGGCCCGGGTCAGCTGACGGCCGTCGGGATGAACGCCGACGAGTCGGTCGACACGATTACGTTCACGGGCGAGCAGCGGACTCGGGGCTACTGGCAGGGCCTGCAGTTCTACCAGTCCAACCGCACGGAGAACCGGCTCCACTACTGCGTCGTCGAGTACGGCGGCGGCGACCGCTTCACGTGGGCCCAGGAGCCCGCGAACGTCGTCGTCATCGAGGGGTCGCGTCTCTCCCTGCAGCACAGCACCGTCCGAGAGAGCGCCGGTTACGGGGTGGACGTCGACGGCGACTCGACGCTCACCGAGTCGAACAACACCATCACGAACAACGCGTCGGGGAGTATCGACTACTGACCGGGCGGCGCCGACCCGCGGGCGCTGTGTCCCGGCGGCCGCTCGGCGTGTGTCACTCCGAGACAATACCCAAACGGTTTTGAGTACCGCAAGCAGACGCAAGTCTATGTCTGTACGCGTAGGCGTCCTCGGCGCCACAGGGGCAGTCGGACAGCGACTCATCCAGCTACTCGACCCGCACCCGGAGTTCGAAATCGCCGCGCTGACGGCGAGCGAATCGAGCGCCGGCAAGACGTACCGAGAGGCCGCGAAGTGGCGCGTCGACGCGCCCATCCCGGACGATGTCGCCGAAATCGAGGTCGGCGCGACGGCGCCCGAGGCCGTCCCCGACGACGTGGAACTCATCTTCTCCTCGCTCCCCTCCGGCATCGGCGCCGACGTCGAACCCGAGTTCTGCGAGGCGGGCTACGTCGTCTCCTCGAACTCCTCGAACGGTCGGATGGACGAGGACGTCCCCCTCACCATCCCCGAGGTCAACGCCGACCACGTCGACCTCATCGAGGTCCAGCGCGACGAACGCGGCTGGGACGGCGCCCTGCTGAAGAACCCCAACTGCTCGACCATCACGATGGTCCCCGCGCTGAAGGCGCTGGACCAGGCCTTCGACGTGACCGACGTGCGCGTCTCGACGCTGCAGGCGGTGTCGGGCGCGGGCTACTCCGGCGTCTCCTCGATGCAGATTATCGACAACGCCATCCCACACATCGGCGGCGAGGAGCAGAAGATGGAGACCGAGTCCCGGAAGCTGCTCGGGAGCTTCGACGGCGCCGAGGTGCAGATGCACGAGATGGACGTCGCCGCCTCCTGTAACCGCATCCCGACGCTCGACGGCCACCTGGAGAACGTCTGGGCCGACACGGCCGAGGACGTGACCGCCGAGGGCGCCGCGGACGCGATGGCCGCCGTCACCGGTATCGACCTCCACTCCTCGCCCGACCAGCTTATCAAAGTCTTCGAGGAGCCGGACCGGCCCCAGCCCCGCCTCGACCGGAACACCGAGGGCGGCATGGGCGTCGGCGTCGGCGGGTTCCGCGAGACGACCGACGGCGTGCAGTTCAACTGCCTCGCCCACAACACGATGCGTGGCGCCGCCGGGGCGAGCATCCTCAACGGCGAGTTGCTGAACCAGCGCGGCTATCTGTAGGTCGGCGACCCCCTCTTCTTATCGGTCGGGGCGGTGAACAAACTGGTATGGCCCTCCGTGAAACCAAGACGCAACTCGCCGCCGTCGCGCTCGCGATGGCGCTCGCGACCCTCTGGCTCGGGTTCGGGCTCGCGAACCCGATTGCCTCCGGGCTGCTCGTCGTCACCTTCTACGTCCTCGTCTTCGCCGGGGCACACGCCTACCTCGCGCTCCGGGGCGACGGCGACTCCGTGCCGGTCGACGCCCGCTGGCGGTTCGTCGGACTCGTCGTCTTCGGCGTCCTCGCGGTGACGCTTGGCAACGCCTTCGCCCGGGTCGAGGTCGCCGGGCAGTCCCTCGGGACGGTCGCGTGGGCGGCGGTCCTGGCCGTCTTCGCCGGCTACTGGTACTACGAGAGCCGCGACGCGTACCGCCAGACGCGGCCGTCGTGACGGCGGCGGAGTCGGCACGGGGCCGCTCCACTACAGGCCGACCTGATTCTCCAGTCCGTCCCACGACCCCGTCGACTCGGCCCGCCGGACGTTCTCGGCGACGATGTCGGCCAGTCGCTCGTAGTACGCCGGCGTGTGGCCGGCGTTGTGGGGCGTGAGGAGGACGTTCTCGAAGTCCCACAGCGGGTGGTCGCCGGGGAGCGGTTCGGGGTCGGTCACGTCCAGCACGGCGCCGCCGAGGTGGTTGCGCTGGAAGGCCTCGACCAGCGCGTCGGTGTCGGCCACGGGGCCGCGGGCGACGTTCACCAGGACGCAGTCCGGATGCATGGTCCGCAGGAGCGCCCGGTCGACCAGCCCGCGCGTCTCGTCGGTCAGCGGGCAGGCCAGCGCGACGTACCGGGCGTCGGCCATCGCCTCGTGGGCCTCGTCGTAGCCGTACACCTCGTCCGTGGCTGCCCCTTTCTCCGGGGAGTGGCGGACGGCGACCGTCTCGACGTCGAAGCCGTCGAGCCTGTCGACGATGGCCTCGCCGATGGCACCCAGACCGACGACACAGACCCGACTGCCGGCGAAATCGTCGGCCTGGAACGCCTGCCAGACCCCCTCGCGCTGCTGGCGGCGCGCCCGGAGGAAGCCCCGGGCCAGCGAGAGCCACGCGCCGACGACGTACTCGGCGATGTTCGGGCCGTGGACGCCGGAAGCGGTCGTCAGCGCGACGCCGCGGTCGGCCAGCGCGTCGAGTGGCAGGTGGTCGTAGCCGGCGTAGGTGCTGGCGAACAGGCGCAGCGACTCGGCCCGCTCCAGTAGGCTCTCGTCGATAGCGCTCCCCGTGAGGACGGCCGCGTCGGTGACGAGGTCCCGTTCGCTGGCCGGCGTCCGCGCGACTGCGACCTCGCGGTCGGGGAGGCGCTCGCGCAGGGCCGACGCGTACTCCTCGGTGGGCATCCCGTGGACGCTGTGGCGGCGGACGACGATGTCGGGCATACCAGTGGCGTCGCCCGGCGGCGCAAAAACGGTGGCGACCCTGCCCCTCTCGCGCCGCCCGTTTCCGCTCTCACGGCTCGACTCGACCGATTGAACGGTCGTGAACGGTCCAAACGGTCGGGGGAGTATATGTCCTTCACACTCGGCACGGCTAGTATGACACGTACCGCCGGGACGGTGCTGGTCGCCGACGACGACAGCGACATGCGCTCGCTGTACCGCTGCTGGCTGGCGTCGTCCGGTGACGTGCTGACGGCGGCCGACGGGGTCGAGGCGCTCGCGGCGCTCGACGAGACGGTCGACGTGGTCGTGCTTGACCGGGAGATGCCCCGAAAGGACGGCGTCGCCGTCGCGCGCGAACTCGACCGGAGGGACGCCGCCCCCGGAGTGGTGATGATAAGCGGTGTGCGACCGGGCGCGGACCTGCTCGACGTTCCGGTCGACGACTACCTGCAGAAACCGGTGGACCGAGAGACGGTGCTGTCGCGAATCGAACGGGCCGCGGCCGTCGCCGGGCGTCCGACGCGACACCGACGGCTCGCGGCGCTTGAGACCCGTCGGCGAATCGTCGAGGTCTCGGTCCCGCGCGAGCAACTTCTCGGTGACCCGACCTACCAGCGAGCGGTCGAGACCCTCGAGGACGCGGACGCCGCGCTCGAGCGCGTCGGGCGTGACGTCGCATCGGCCGTCGACCGCTCGGGCCGAGACCGGCGACCGCCGTCGAGCGACCCCTCGCTACGGGAGTCGCCCTAACGCGACCGAGACAATAGGTTTTAGCCGCCGGGGGGCACCGTAGCGCGTATGGAAGACGTAGACGTGGCCATCGTCGGCGGTGGGCCGGCGGGGTCGTCGGCCGCCGAGGCGGCCGCCGCCCGCGGCGCTGACACGGTCGTTCTGGAGAAGGGGGTACCCCGGGCCGACCGTGACGGCCCGGGCCCGGATTCGACGGACGCCGCCGGGTTGCTCGACTACTGGCTCGACATCATGGAGTACGCGCCCGACGAGATACCCGAGGACATCGTCCTCAGCGAACTCGACGGGGCGAAGTTCTACGGTCCCAGTTCGGAACTGTCGCTGACCGAGACCGGCATCGACGCCAGCTACGACGGCTTCGGCTTCACGTTCCACCGCGCGAGATTCGACGACTGGCTCCGCGAGCGCGCCGAGGACGCGGGCGCCGACTACCGCGTCGGCGTCTCGGTGACGGGCGTCGACACCGAACTCGCCGCCTCGCCCCGACACACCCTCGAACTCGCCGGTGGTGAGGACATCCGGACCGACTACGTCGTCCTCGCCGACGGCCCGCAGCGGACCGTCACCGGTCCGACGCTGGACCAGTTCCTGCTGGACCGGACGATGGGCGAAATCATGCCCTCGAACGAGGTCAACCACATCGCCTACCAGGAACACCGCCGGATGCCAGCGGAGCTGTTCGACCCCGACTTCATCGAGTTCTGGTGGGGGATGATGCCCGGCCACACCGCCTACCCGTGGATTTTCCCGAACGACGACCACGTCGCCCGCATCGGCCTGACGATGCCCATCGGGCTGGACATCGACGACTTCGAGAAAGACGAGTGGGCGCTGCTCCGTCCCGACGACGACGGCATCCCCCGCGGGACCCAGTACATAGAGCGCCTGCTCGAACGCCAGTTCCCCGGCTACGACCTCGCCGACTTCCCCATCGTCGAGGACCGCGGGAAGTCGAAGGGGACCGAGACCTACCCAATCTCCTCGACCCGCCCCATCGAGTCGCCCGCAAGCGCGGGCATCGCCGTCACCGGCGGCGCGATGGGCGCCACGTCGGCGTTCCACGAGGGCGGCGACCACGTCGCCGTCCGCACCGGGAAGATAGCCGGCCGACTCGCCGCCGAGGAGTCGCTGGAACGGTACAACCGCGAGTGGCACGCCGCCATCGGCGACGAGATTCTCCGGAACGTCACGTTCGCGGACATGGTCCGGGACTGGCGGCCCCGGGACTGGGACCGCGCGTTCCGGACCGCGAAGGACCTGATGGACGCCCGCGGTATCAAGGCCGACGCGGCGCTGCGGGGCGGCCTGGAGGGGCTGAAACTGGTCGTTCAGTACAAGTGGGGCAAGTTCGGCTACCGCGACGGCCGCTACGTCCAGCTCCGCGAGGCGGACTACGCCATCTGAGCCGGCAGGTCGCGAGCGCCACGCTTAGATACGGGCGGTCTTTAGAGCTAGTGCGCGCCTCTAATCCCCGGCCGAGGCCCGTCCATCGGGACGATGACAGTCCGGAGAACCCGGGCGCGGGACACACAGAGTGGCAGGCGTTACCTGCCCGACTGGCGGCCGCGAGCCGCTCGCCTGACGCGCGTACCGCGTCGCTCGCCCGGCGGTTACCACCGCCTTGGCACCTGGCGGCCTGACGGCCGCCCGCCCGGCACGAGGGTTTGCCGGCTGACGTGGCACACCGCCGAGGATGATGCCGGACGTTAGTGTTCCGGGCGACACCCACTCATTCACGTTCCTCGCCCAGCCCGTGCTGGACCCACACCGTCTTGCGGTTGACGAACTCCCGGATGCCCTGGCGGGCGAGTTCGCGGCCGTAGCCCGACTCTTTCACGCCGCCGAAGGGCAGTCGCGGGTCAGACTTGACGTACTCGTTGACGAAACACAGCCCGGCCTCGAACTCGCGAGCGACGCGCTCGCCCCGCTCTACGTCGGCCGTCCAGACGCTCGCACCCAGCCCGAAGCTCGTGTCGTTCGCGAGTTCGAGCGCCTCGGCCTCGCTCTCGACCTCGAAGACGGCCGCCGCGGGGCCGAACGTCTCCTCGGTCGCGGCGGGCGCGTCGCGTGGCACGTCGGTCAACAGCGTCGGCGGGTAGAACGCACCCTCGCGGTCCGGGGGCTCCCCGCCCAGCGCCAGCGTCGCGCCGGCCTCGACCGTCTCTTCGACCTGTTCGTGAAGGTCGTCGACGAGGTCCGGTCGCGCCAGCGGCCCCACGTCGACCGACTCCTCGCGCGGGTCGCCGACGGTCAGGGCGTCCAGTTTCGCCTCGAAGGCCCCGACGAACTCGTCGTAGACGTCGGTGTGGACGACGAACCGCTTCGCGGCGATACAGGACTGGCCGTTGTTCTGGGTGCGGGCGGTGACGGCCTTCTCCGCCGTGGCCTCGACCGGCGCGTCGTCGAGGACGACGAAGGGGTCCGACCCGCCGAGTTCGAGGACGCTCTTCTTCAGTTCGCTCCCGGCCTGTTCGGCGACGGCGCGCCCGGCGCCCTCGCTCCCGGTGAGCGTCACCCCGCGAATCCGGTCGTCCTCGACGAGGCCGCCCACGGTGTCCGAACCGACGAGCAGCGACTGGAACGCGCCCTCGGGAACGCCCGCCTCGTGCAGGACGTCCTCGATAGCTCGCGCACAGCCGGGGACGTTGGAGGCGTGTTTCAGCAGGCCGACGTTGCCCGCCGCGAGGTTCGGGACGGCGAAGCGAAACACCTGCCAGAACGGGAAGTTCCACGGCATGACCGCGAGCACCGGGCCGATTGGCTCGTAGCTCACCAGCGTCCGCGCGTCCGCTTCGGTGCCGACGACCTCGTCGGCGAGCTGTTCCGGCGCACGCTCGGCGTAGTACGCACAGAGCCACGCGCACTTCTCGACCTCGGCGCGGGCCTGCTCGATGGGTTTGCCCATCTCGCGGGTCAGCAGCGAGGCGTACTCGTCGACCCGGTCTTCCAGCAGGTCGCCCGCCCGGTCGAGTATCCGACAGCGGTCCTGCACCGGCCGGTCGGCCCACGCCGGGAAGCGGTCTACGGCTCGCTCTACTGCCGCCTCGACCTCGTCGTCGGTCGGCGTCTCGTAGCTGTCCAGTACGTCGGTCGTGTACGGGTTCGTGCTTTGCATGGTGTGTCCTCCGTCGCTAGTGGTCACTCCTCGCCGACGGCGTCCTGTTCCCAGCCCTCGCTGTGGACGCGCTCGTCAGGGGCGCCGAGTTCCGCGAGTCGGTCGGTGGTGTCGACGACCATCCCCGGCACGCCACAGACGTAGAAGTCCGTCCCCTCGAAGTCCTCGAACAGCGCGTCGAGGTGCGTCTGGACGTACCCCGCTCGTCCGGTCCACTCCCAGTTGGGGTCCGAGAGCGTGAACTCGACGTCGAGGGCGGGGTACGTCGCGGCGAGTTCGTTCAGCGTCCCGCGGTGGATGAGCGAGTCCTCGTCGTGCTCGCCAAACAGCAGCGTCGCGTCGCCGCTCCCCTCCCGGAGGTACTGTCGGAGCATCGCGAGCATCGGCGTGATGCCCGTCCCCGTCGCGAGGAAGGCCACGTCGCGGCCGAAATCGTCTATGCCGAGGTTCCCCTCCAGTTCGCCGATGGTCACCTCGTCGCCGGGTCGCGTGGTGTGCATGTACGAGGAGGCCAGCCCACCGTCGTAGCGCCTGATGGCGAAGGTGAGTTCGTCCGTCCCGGGGAGGTTCGTGGGAGTGTACGGCCGCACGACCCGCTCGTCGCCCGAGTCGAACCGGACCGTGGTGTGTTGGCCGGGCCGGTGCTCGAAGGTATGACCCGGCACGCGCAGACGGAACCCGGACACCCGGGGCGTGAGCGGATACCTGTCGACGACTGTCGCTGTGTACGTCATACGAGTCAGTGGTTTGAAAAGTGGCCACAGAGGGATAAACCACCGGCCGGCGCGGGCCGCTCAGGTGTTCGCGAACCCGCCGTCGACGACGATACGCTCGCCGTTGACGTAGGAGGCGAGGTCGCTGGCGAGGAACAGCGCGACGTTCGCGACTTCCTCGGGCTTGCCGAAGCGGCCCTGCGGTATCGCCCCCAGCAGCATCTCCTGGAACCGCTGGCCCGCCTCGCCCTCGCCCATCGGTGACTCGGCGAGCATCTGCGTCTCGGTCCAGCCGGGGTTGATGCAGTTGACGCGGATGCCGTCGCCGCCAAAGCGGTCGGCCAGCGAGTAGGTCAGTTGCTGGACGCCGGCCTTCGCCGGGCCGTAGAGGGGCATGTCCCCGCCCGTTCGAACGGCGGCCAGACTCGACATGTTGATGATGGTCCCGTCGCTGTCGCTTTCGAGGAACTGTCTCGCGGCGGCCTGCGCGCCGAAGAAGACGCCTTTCACGTCGATGTCCATCACCCGGTCGAAGTCGTCTTCGGTGATATCCAGGAAGTCGATGTGGGAGATGACGCCGGCGTTGTTCACCCAGACGTCCAGCCCGCCGAGTTCAGCGGCCGCGGCGGCGGCCACCGCGTGGTCGTCCGGGTCGGTCACGTCACACTCGACGTACTCGGCGCGCTGGCCGGTCCCGGCTTCGATACGTTCGTGAGTCGGTTCGCCGCCCTCCTTTGGCTCTTCGCGGATGTCGGCGACGACGACGTCCGCGCCGTGCTCGGCGAAGGTCAGCGAGATGGCCCGACCGAGGCCGCTCGCGGCCCCCGTGACGACCGCGGTCTTGCCGTCGAGTAACTGGGTCATCGCCACGCCTCCGGTCGGCGCCGCACCGTGTAACGAGCTATCGTGTGTGTCACGGTACCGGGGTCGGCCGACGTGCTAATAAGTACTGTCGTCCCGCCGACAGCATTCTTCTCCCGCCGGTCGATCGGTCCGCTGTCGGTGGAACGGCTCACACTGCGGACGTTGCCCGCCCGGGGCCTGATTGTGGCCGCCAGCGTGGAGGCAGCGCTTTTTTCGCCGTCTGTCCCGACCCCCTCCACATGACCGACGACACCGACCCCGAATCGAACCTCGCGGCGTGGAAAGAGACGATGCAGGCCGAACACGACGACGCTATCCACGACCCCGACCCGAGCGCTGACCACCGTATCGAGGGCGTCGCCCAGGTCAGCTACCGCGTCTACTTCGAGTACGACGCCGAGCAGGAGTCGCTGACGCGGACCGACCGGGAGCAGGTCGACGAGCTTCGGGACCCGGAGTTACTCTCGTGTGCCTGCGGGGTCCGCGGGATGACCCCCGAGGAGGCGACCGCCCACATCGAGGCGGCCCGGGCGTAGCTACGGGAGCGCAAGCAGCGCCTGCGACCCCATCGCATCGCCGAACTTCAGGCTGACGTACAGCAGCGTAAACAGCGTCGCGTTGTAGAGGCCGTGTATCAGCGACGGCACGACGATGTTCTCGGCGTACTCGTAGGCGACGCCGAAGACCGTCGCGGTGCCAAAGAGGATGCTGACGACGACGAGGTTCCCCAGCATCGAGCCGCCGACGAGCGCGACGATGTGCAGCGCCGCGAAAAACAGGCTGGCGATGGCGATGCCGGGCACGCGGCTGAACCGCTCCCGAAGCCGCCCCTGGACGACGCCGCGAAAGAGGAGTTCCTCGCCCGGGCCGATGAGGAGAATCGAGGCCGGAATCAGCAGCAGGAGTAGTTCCGGATTCGTCCGTCCGAGCTCCGCGGCGGCGTTGTTCCCGGTCTGTATCGGCTGGTCCCGGAGGTTCTGGACGATGGTCAGCGCGATGCCCGAGACCATCACCCAGACGATGGCCGCGGCGTAGCCCGCGACGACGATACCCGCCTGGCGCAGGCTCGGTACCGAGAGGGGAATCCCGAACGCCGAGCCGTCACCGCTGATGTTCAGCGCCGACCGGACGCGGGGCGCGATGACCGGCCTGAGTTTGTAGTAACTCAGGGCGACGCCGCCACAGCCGATGCCCTGCACGAAGACGAGACTCAACACGAGGAAGGCGAAGCCGGAGAGCTGCGTTCCCGTGACGAGCCCGATACCCAGCACCGTCAGCACGAGCAACGCGAACCCGAGGGCGAGTCCGCCGGCCCCGAGACTCAGCGCGGCGACCAGCGCGATGGCCGACTGGAGGCGGGGCCGCTCGCGTGGAACGGTTGACATACCCGCCAGTAGCAACGACGGCCCCAAAAGCCGTTCCCTCTCCGTCGGTCACGCCGTCCGCTCGCCGGCCGCGACGACCACGTCGAGCCAGTTGGCCTCCGGCGGGAGCGGGCAGGAGAAGGTGTCGCTGTAGGCACAGAAGGGGGCGTACGCGAGGTTGAAGTCCAGCGTCACCGTGTCGCCGTCGGACAGTTCGCCCTCGTGTTCCAGCTCCATGTACCGGCCCTTGTCGTACGTCTGCTGGCCCGTGGTCTTGTCCCTGAACGGGACGAACAGCTGTCCGGGGTCGTCTCCGGCCTGCCGGTAGCCCTGGAGTTCGCAGGGCTCGCCGTCGATATCGAACGCGAACGTGACGACGTGGAGATACCGGACGACGCGGCCGTCGGTCGTCTCCATCTCGACGGGGTCGGGCTCGCCGTGGCGGGTCACCGTCGCGTCCACGCGATAGGTCGGGTCGGGGTCGAAGTACGCCAGCCCGTCGAAGCGCTCGCGCTCCCCGGGGGGAATCGGTGACTGGGGATGCTGGGCGAAGAAGTCGTCTTTCTCGGCACGAGACTGTCGGAGCTCGTCGGCGTAGTCCTCGGGCATGGCCGCCCTACCCGCGCGAGCCGTTTCAGTGCGGCGGTCGCGTGCCCGCGCCGGACACGACCGGTCTCAGAACCGTATCTCGAAGCGCGCGCCGCCCTCGGCGCTCTCGGTGAGGCGTATCGACCAGCCGTGGGCCTCGACTATCTGGCCGACGATGGCGAGTCCGAAGCCGGTGCTCTCGGCGGCGAGCGCGTGACCGAACTCGAAGACCGCGTCTCGCTCCTCGGGCGGGATGCCCGGGCCGTCGTCGGCGACGTAGACGCCGCCGTCGCAGTCCCCGACGCGAACCGTCGCCTCCGGTCCGGCGTAGGTGACCGCGTTGTCGAGCAGGTTGTCGAACAGCCGGCGGAGCCGACTGCGGTCGGCCGGTACCGTGCGCTCGGTCTCGACTTCGAGCGTCGCCCCGTCCGGCTGGCGGTCCGCCCAGCACTCCGAGAGCAGCGAGGGCAGGGAGACCGGTTCGGTCGCCTCGACGGCGTCGCCCTCGCGGGCCCAGGTGAGCACGTCGTCGATGAGGGCCGACATCCGGCTGTGGGCCGCCGCGACGTCGTCGAGGTGGTCCCCGGTGTCGCCGTCCTCGGCGGCCAGTTCGAGGTGAGCGCCCGCGAGGTCGAGCGGCGTCCGCAGGTCGTGCGAGACGATGGAGGCGAACTCCTCTAAGCGCTCGTTCTGGCGTTCCAGCGCCCGCTCGCGCTCCCGGAGCGTCGCCTCCCGGTCGGCCTGCTGGAGCGCCGACTCGATGTTCGCGGCGAGCAACTGTCCAAGCGACCGGTCCGTCTCGTCGAAGGCCGACGGCTCGGTGGCGAAGACCAGCAACACGCCGTGGTCCCCGAGCGGGAACAGCATCTCCGAGCGGACCGGGGTGGCGTCGTTGAACACGTCGGGGTGGTCCCGGACGTCGTCACAGACGACCGCCTCTCCGGTCTCGAACGCCCGCCACGCGATGCTATCGGCCGAGAGCGCCGGGACATCGCCCAGTATCGCGGTCGTGCGGCCGGTCGTCACCGCTGGGACCAGCGACGCGGTCGCCTCGTCGTAGCGGTGGATGGCCGTCATCTCGTAGCCCAGGACGTCCCTGGCGGTGTGGACGCCGATGTCGACAACCTCCTCGGCCGACTGGGCGGCCATCAGCTCGCGGGCCGTCTCGTGCAGCGCCGTCAGGGTCGCCGCGTGGGCCGCTCGCTCGGTGATGTCGGTGTACACCGCGTACACGCGGTCCGCCGCGTCGGCCGGGACACACCGGAACAGGTAGTCGCGGGCTCGCCCGGCGGCCGTCTCGCGTCGCACCTCGCAGGCGTCGGCCGCCGGGCTCCGGAGGGCGGCGAGCGCGTCCGCGGGCGGTGACGCCAGCAGGTCGCGGACCGGGTCGCCGACCACCGCCTCGGCGTCGTAGCCGAACGTCCGCGCGAACGCGTCGTTGATACGACAGACGGTCGGGTCGTCGGCGCCGAGGTCGGCGAGCACCGCCGGGTCGGGGAGCGCGTCGAACAGCGGGTCCGGTCGGTTCGTGTCACAGGACCGGCCCCCGTCGGTAGTGACCCGGGGTGTGCCGTCGGGCATTGTGTAAGACTGGTCGAGTAGCTACTTCAACGCAGTGGGCCAGTTATCAGATAGAATACTACTGCTCGGCGTAGATCGCGTCGACCGCGTCCTCGAACTTCCGGTGGATGTTGCGGCGCTTCTTCTTCATCGACGGGGTCAGCAGGTCGTTGCGCGTCGTCCACTCCTCGGGGACCAGTTCGAACTCCTTGATTCGCTCGGTGCGTTCCAGTTCGGCGTTGGCCTCGTCGACGGCGTCCCGTATCCAGCGGCGCACGGCCTCGTGCTCGCACTTCGCCGCCGGGTCGGCGGGCAGGTCGATTCCCTCGCGGGCCGCCAGTCGCTCGACTTCCTCGAAGTCCGGGACGACGAGCGCGCCCACGAACTTCCGGTCGTCGCCGACGACCATTATCTGGTCGACTAGGTCGACCGTGGCGAACAGGTCCTCGATTGGCTGGGGCGCGACGTTCTTGCCCGTCGAGAGCACCAGTAACTGCTTGATTCGGTCGTGGTACACCAGGAAGCCGTCCTCTGTCTGCTCGACGACGTCGCCGGTCCGGAACCAGCGCCGGCCGTCCAGTTCGGTGAACCCGCGGGTCGTCTCGCCCGGGTTCGCCCAGTAGCCGTCGGTGACGTTGGGCCCGTCGACGAGTAGCTCACCTAGCCGACCGCTGGCGTCGTCGAACTCCGCGTCGTCGACGACGTGTTCGTCGATGTGGACGTCCAGTTCGGTGACCGGGTAGCCCAGCGTCCCCGGCCGGAGGTCCTCCGGCGGGTTGATGGAGATGACCGGCGCGGTCTCGGTGAGGCCGTACCCCTCGACGATGTCGACGCCCATCCCGATGAACGTCTCACAGAGCTCCTTCGAGAGGCTCCCGCCGCCGCTGACCATGAACTCCACCTCGCCGCCAAGCCCGTCCCTGACCGTGCTGTAGACGAGGCGGTCGGCCAGCCCGTGCTGGAGCCGCAAGCCGGCGCCGGGGTCGTCGGTGCGGGCGTGCCGCCGGGCGACGCCAAGCGCCCACTCGAAGAGGCGCTCTTTGACGGGGGAGTCGCCGGCCTGCTCTCGCATCCGGCGGAAGATGCGCTCGTAGACGCGGGGGACGCTGGCGCCCATGTGCGGGCGCACGGCCAGCAGGTCGTCGGCGAGCGTGTCCGGACTCTCCGCGTAGCAGACGGTCACGCCCGAGGCGAACATGAAGAAGTGGCCCGCAAGTCGCTCGAAGACGTGAGCCAGCGGGAGGAAGGCGATAGAGCGTTTGCCGGCCGCCACCGTCGGGATGTCGGGGTCCTTGTCCGGGCGGGGGGCCAGCCGTCGTCTGGTCTGGTTGACGTTCGAACGGAAGTTCCGGTGTGTCAGCTCAACGCCCTTCGGCTGGCCGGTGGTGCCGGAGGTGTAGATGATGCTCGCGAGGTCGTCGACCGACCGCTCGGCGAGCCACGACTCGTAGGCGCTCGCCTCGAACGCCGCCGCGCCCCGCTCGTAGACGTCCGCGAGCGTCAGCACGTCGTCGCGGTCCGGCGCGCAGTCGTCCATCGTGACGACGGCCGCTACGTCGAGGGCGTCCTCCACCGCCAGCACGCGCTCTAGCTGGGCTTCGGTGCCCACGACGGCGACCTCGGCGTCCGGGTCGTCGAAGAGGTACTGCACCTGCCGCTCGGACGAATCGGTGTACACCGTCGTCACGACGCCGCCGGCCGACAGCACGGCGAAGTCGGTCAGCGCCCACTCCATCCGCGTCGACGCGAAGAGACCCACGCGGGTGTCCCCGGTCACGCCGAGTTCGCGGAAGCCGGCGGCGAGACACTTCACCAGTTCGTGCATCCGCTCGTAGCTGAGCCCGCCGTACTCGCCGGCGGGCGGCGCCGGCAGTATCCCGCCGGTCAGCGACCGGTCGTAGACGCCGCCCTTGTACCGCTGGGCGTCGCGGCCGGCGTTTCGCGCCGCCGTCGACGCGAACAGCTCACCGAGCGTATCCATCTCGATTACCTCGTCGTCGTAGCCCGCTTCTGCGTCGTACCAGCTCGGTGTGGCACCCATCTCGTCGTAGTTCACCGAGGACGGACAAGTATGTACGGGCTGGTAACACTATGCACGTTGTAAACAGTTTCAAAATCCGATAGCCGCTGTCCGGTCCCGATAGCAACCACGGGGGCCGAGCGCAATCGGTGAGCTATTCGATGTGGATGTCCGTCCCGGAGTCGTCCTCGTCGGCGTCGACCACGAACCGGACTTCGAGTACGCCGTTGTGGTAGCTCGCGCTCACGCCGTCGGGGTCGGCGCGGGCCGGGAGCGCAATCCGCTCGCTGACCCGTCGGCTCCGGTAGCTGGTGCCGTCATCGACCTCGTGTTCGCCGCTGAGGGAGAGCACGTCGTCGTCGAGGCGCAGGGAGAGCTCGTCCCGGTCAAAGCCCGGGAGGTCAGCGAGGACCACGAAGCCGTCGTCGGTCTCCTCGACGGAGATGCCCGCGTCCCAGCCACCGACGTCGGCGCGCTCGATGTCGCCGTCCTGTCCCCAGCTATCGCCGAACTGGCGACCCGCGATGGCCGGTCGCCCCCAGGGGCCGAACATCTCGCGGCGCATCTGGTCGAAGAACTGTTCCATGCCGTCGAAGGGGTATCGCTGTTCTCTCATAACGGCTTTAGATAGGTCAGGAGAAGATATAAGCTGATATGGACGTGTGATAGCAGGTCGCCGTAGCGGTTCTCCCGCTGTCGCATGTCGCGTCCCGCTATCAATCTCGCGAGAGTCCATCTGAAACTCGCTCATCGACGTGCTGCTGACGGTCCTTCTCTTGCTTCAACCCCACAAGGGTCCGTCTGAAACGGTTGACGTTCGACACTGTCAGTTTCCAACTGGCCGCTTCAACCCCACAAGGGTCCGTCTGAAACAGCCTCAATAGAGAGTTCATCGGGATTGAGCGACAAGCGCTTCAACCCCACAAGGGTCCGTCTGAAACGCTCAGGCCAGTTTCCGCCTCGATGACGATATAGACGCTTCAACCCCACAAGGGTCCGTCTGAAACGCCGCAACATATCTCTCCTCTGGTTCTGGGGTCCTGCTTCAACCCCACAAGGGTCCGTCTGAAACCGTTCCCGGTCAGCCCCGGCGCGAACCGTGCGCTGCTTCAACCCCACAAGGGTCCGTCTGAAACCGTGCACATCCAGGCCGAGTCCATCGACGACGGCGGCGCTTCAACCCCACAAGGGTCCGTCTGAAACCCACTCTTCGTCGACGTGCACGTGCTCGCCTTCAAGGCTTCAACCCCACAAGGGTCCGTCTGAAACTTTTATCGTTCGCTAAGTCGACGGTCACTATCTCCGCTTCAACCCCACAAGGGTCCGTCTGAAACCCCCTTTGAGCCCGTAAACCATCGTGTGCTGGTCGCTTCAACCCCACAAGGGTCCGTCTGAAACATTGGATACACCTTTCATCGCGTACACCCCTTACAGCTTCAACCCCACAAGGGTCCGTCTGAAACGGGTTCTGGCTGGTCGTGCTGGTGTTGTTCCTCGATGCTTCAACCCCACAAGGGTCCGACTGAAACAGGTGTGAATAGTCTGCTGTCGGGCGTGGATCTGATCGCTTCAACCCCACAAGGGTCCGTCTGAAACGCTATCGGACTCGCATTTGCTAATGCCGGAGACAATGCTTCAACCCCACAAGGGTCCGTCTGAAACCCGGGGTTCCCCTTGGGTAGCGACCTACCGCTGTGCTTCAACCCCACAAGGGTCCGTCTGAAACTGTCGACGATCTCAGCCCGGACTGGTGGGTGCTGGAGCTTCAACCCCACAAGGGTCCGTCTGAAACTTGAAAATATCCGTGTCCAGCGTGCTCGCGAGCGTCAGCTTCAACCCCACAAGGGTCCGTCTGAAACCGTCGACCCGCGGAACCTGACGCGGACCGAACAGCGGCTTCAACCCCACAAGGGTCCGTCTGAAACTCCTTTTCGTCGTAGTCGTCCCATCGGTCCAGAAGGCTTCAACCCCACAAGGGTCCGTCTGAAACCAGGAGGCGCGGTAACTATGGCGGTCGAGTGTCCGCTTCAACCCCACAAGGGTCCGTCTGAAACGTGGCCCGCAGAGCTGTCAGCTGGGTCAGTTCGCTGCTTCAACCCCACAAGGGTCCGTCTGAAACAACCAGTCGGTGGAATTGCTGACGGTAGAGATAAACGCTTCAACCCCACAAGGGTCCGTCTGAAACAGGAGTTCGTCGTATGACGGTCGTCGTCGACCCGCGGCTTCAACCCCACAAGGGTCCGTCTGAAACCGTCGGCCCACTCCAGGTCGGACGGGCGCGCGGTGCTTCAACCCCACAAGGGTCCGTCTGAAACTCAGATACCAAAAGTTAAACACTTCTTTACGGCGCTCGCTTCAACCCCACAAGGGTCCGTCTGAAACCGTTCTCGCCGAACATCTTGGCGAAGGCGAATGCGGTGCTTCAACCCCACAAGGGTCCGTCTGAAACCAGCACCTCGCCCTCGTAGCGGTCAGCAAGCTTTTCGCTTCAACCCCACAAGGGTCCGTCTGAAACCTGCGGGGCGTCGGTGGCCCCGGACGTGCTGCGCGAGCTTCAACCCCACAAGGGTCCGTCTGAAACAAGCGAGCGGTCAAGGCGGCGACTGGCGGCGGGATTGCTTCAACCCCACAAGGGTCCGTCTGAAACTGGCGTCAGTACTCCAAACGTCTTCAGAGTTACCCGCTTCAACCCCACAAGGGTCCGTCTGAAACGGCGTACTGGTCCGCCTCGTCGATTCGGGACCAGTCGCTTCAACCCCACAAGGGTCCGTCTGAAACTCGCAAATCGGTGTGTACGTCCCCACGAACGTGAAAGCTTCAACCCCACAAGGGTCCGTCTGAAACGATGGTCCAGGTAGTCCTCGAGGGCGGCGACGACAGGCTTCAACCCCACAAGGGTCCGTCTGAAACCGAAGAGCTCGTCGACGAATCCGAACGGCGTTCCATAGCTTCAACCCCACAAGGGTCCGTCTGAAACCGGTCGGTGAGGTTGGCTGCTTGCTGTGCGTCGGTCGCTTCAACCCCACAAGGGTCCGTCTGAAACACTGAGAGGCGCGAGGCCGCCGCGGCCGCGCGGGCAGCTTCAACCCCACAAGGGTCCGTCTGAAACCATGACCGATTCGCCGGCCATAGCCCCGCTACAGCCTGAACCCACATCAAGATTGTCGTCGACCTCCAATACCCCCTCGACCCCCGGGGGGTCGATGAAACGTCACAGAAATTTGCTATCGTCCATCGGGTCCTCACCGAAAACGGATCGGTCGACGTACTCCTCGGCGGACATCCGGTAGCAGATTACCGACTCACCGGGTTCGAGCATCGACTGCAGCGTCGACTCGACCTCTTCCAGGCGCCCTTCGGTAAGCTGCCCTTCGAACACGGAGTACTGGGCGTGCGTGAGGAACCGCCGGAGATACTTGAGAAACTTCGATGTCCGGTCGGCCTGCACGTCGTAGACGATGATGGCGTAAGGCATCGTCACCACCACCGCTCGAACGGGACGTACTCCTCGCCGGTGAGGAGGTGTTTCTTGAGTTTGTAGGCCTCTATTCGGAGGAGGTACTGGTAGCTGACCTTTCGATTGAGCCGCGGATGCTCGATAGTTTCCTCCAGCGTCTCCTCGAACGCCTTCGAGTACGTTTTCCGTCCGCTTTCAGTGAGTAAACAGCCGTTGAGGTCTGTCTCGAAGTCGTCGACGGTGAGTTGATTGCGGTTGACAAGGCGAAAGATAACGCGGTCCGCGAGCAGCGGTTTGAACAGGTCAGCGATGTCAAGCGCAAGCGAGTAGCGACGCTCACCCGGTTCATGGAGGAAGCTCACAGCGGGGTCGAGTGCAGTAGCGCGAATCGCGGAGACGATATTCGCGTAGACGAGCGAATTTCCAAACGAGATGAGACTGTTAGCTTCGTTGTCCGGTGGATTGTACTGTCGCCCACCGAAGACGAACGGGTCTGGTAGTATCTCGTCAAACGTAGCGTAGTACGCCCGACGAGCAGTCGCTTCGACGCCCATCAACTCGGACGTGTCCATCCCTGGTTCTAGTGCACGTCGCTGGACTTCGAGGCGGCCGAGAACGTCTCCGAAATCGTATCCACGACCGTCGTAGTATTTGACGTTCGCTCGCATATTGTGGATGCTACCGCGTATGAACTTCCGAGCGAGCGATTGCCGATGCTCGGGGTCGTCGTACGCTCGCACCTGTGAGACGACAGTCTGTCCCGATGTCTGCCCGCGTTCGGGCATTACCGACCCCGCGTAGTAATCGTTCCAGCCGAAGACGTGCAGCGCGATGCCGTGGTCGTTGAGAAACGACATCAGACGCGTGTTGTAGTCGATTTGACCGTGTAGGTACAACGCTTCCGCGTTCTCGATCGGGAGATACTTTTTCTCCCCGCCTTCGGTCACGAGTCGCACCGTGTCGTCGTGTCGTTCGAGGCGTCCGTCGCTAAAGATGTGATAATTATCGTTCATGGTCAGCAGCTCCAACAGAAGTCGTGATACGCGCAGGATTCACAGAACGGCTTTTCCTCGGCCGGCGGTGGCGAGTCGTCGGTGACGATATCGTGGACACCGCGTATCGCGTTCTCGACCCAGTCGGCGTTCGATTCGCTCAGTTCGACCGATTCACGCTTTCGTTCGGTCGGATGCGCGAGTACGCCCTCGCGTTCGATGCCGACGACGCGGTCGAGATACCACAGATAGTAGAGTAACTGGAGTTTAGCCGGCTTGACTAGCGAGGACGACGGTTTGACCTCCATCACTCGGCCGTCGTCCAGTACGTCGATAGCGATTCTCCCGTCGATAGCGACATTTCTCCGTTTGTCTTCGTAGGCCGAATCGTCGACTCGCGTACCACGGACGATGGACACGTTGTCACGGTCGATTTCGAGATGACGCGAGGCGAACCAGAGTTCCCGCGTACACACCTCGTAATACTGCATCATCACGCCCGTGACGTGGAACGGTTCGTCGACGGATTCATCGCGGGCAGAGCGAAGTAGTTTCTCCACCGGGTCATCGGAAGCTGTCGAGTCAGTCATAAGATTCTATCATTGACGCTGCTTGCTGCGACGAATCCGGTAGTGTCGTCGAACTGTGAGCTGTGTTGACGGGTATCGAGTGCGTACAGGTTACGGTCCTCTAGCAGTTTGTTGAGACGACCTACCGCTTCCGCTGTTTCACTATCGGCTCGGTATATCGGTACGGATATCCGGAGTGGTTTCGACTGCTCCAGCAACCGGTCGAGGCGGTCGAATTCGTACTTTCGATTCGCGATGCGAATCGACTCGACGAGCGCTCTCTCGTCGGGCGTTCGACAGACGAGTATATCGACTGTCTGGCGCTGGTCGATAAGCGAAAGATTGGACAGTTTATCGCCGCGCGCGTCGTCGACGTACTCTACGTACTCCTGCTTGCCGATATCTTTCTGGGACTTGAGCCGGTCGTAATACTCTTTGACTGCTGTTCTGGCGACTGCCGATTCGGACAACTCTCCATCATCAGTCCGGACGGATGCTAACGTTTTCGCCGCTACGGGCAGTAAGCGCACGTCTTTGTTGTAGACTGCCTGTGCCGGTGTTTTGGTCTGCTCTTCGGGCGATTCCAGCCACCAGACCGTGACTCGGCCCTTGTCGCGTTCGAACGAGCGGTTGCAGCGTCCCGCGGCCTGCACGATGCTATCGACCGGGGCCAGGTCACGATAGACGCTGTCGAAACTGATATCCACGCCGGCCTCGACGAGTTGTGTCGACACCGTCACGAACGGATGGCCCCGCTTGGTTAACTCCTTGGCCGTCGCGATTAGTCGTAATCTGTCAGCCGGTCGTAGCCGGGTCGAGAGGTGTAGTACCGCGTTCCCGTCAGCGTCCGAAACGGCCTCGGCAACCGCGCTCGGGTCGATAGCGTCGACAGTCCCTCCGTCTTCGAGGTGTTCAGTGTATACCGCTCCGACACTCACGGCCGTATCCACTGCTGTTGTGACCCGGTCTGTCAACTCCCGCGCGCTATCGATAGTGTTACACACTGCCAGGGCACTCTCGTCGGTGTCGAAAACCCGACATAGTTCGTCTGCCGCAGCCTGATAGGACTTTGGCTGTGCCGCCTGCGGTTCGTCGACGTACCGTTCAGCGGACTCGTCGAGTTCGTACGAGACCCGCTCGACGGCGTCGAAATACATCCGTTCGTCGTCGACCAGCGCCGTCACATCGTCGAACAGCTCTGGCGGCGTGGCGGTCATGGTAATCACCGTCGCATCGTACCGTTCGGTCAGTACTTCGACGAGGCGTGGCGCGAGCTTCCACCATTCGAGGGGGAGACTCTGTGGTTCGTCGAGGACGACGATGCTGTTGTAGAGCGCCGGTAGTTTCATCGACTGTCGGTTGTTCGGTCCGGCGAGGCTCTCGAACAACTGCACGAACGTGGTTACTGTCAGCCCGGCGCGCCAACTCTCCGCTAGCATCCCGTCAATATCGTCCGATTTATCGGCTTCGTCGGCGGTCGAATCGTCCACGTCGCGAAACGTCGTCTCGGTCAGGTGATGATGTGCGGTGAGTAACCGGCTGCCGGCCGTCGTGTCATAGACTGTCTCTACATCTGCCACGACCTGGTCGATGACGCTGGTAAACGGTAATGCGTAGACGACCCGTTCAGCGTCGGTTTCGTCCCGTAATGCGAGCGCGGCTGACAGCCCCGTGAGCGTCTTGCCCAGCCCCGTCGGCAACGTCAGCCTCCCCACTGCATCACCGTCTGTAGCAAGTGCCGATACGTTGTCCAGAACCGTTCGCCTGGCTCGCGCGCGTAAGTAGTCGAGACGCTCGGCTCGTGTCCCCTCCGGGTCTGCTGTCGTCTGGGCCTCTATCTCGTCGACGTACTTTTCGAGTGTCTCGAACGAGGGGGGGTTCGCAGCATATGTTTCGGGGGCGGCTTGTGCCCCCGCCGCGCTGGTCTTGTCGGCAAGTACAAGCGCGCTCCAGCACTGTAATGTGTGCTCGTAACAGGACGACGACAGCGAGTCACGACTGAGCTGGCCGGCCCCGCCCCCCGATTCGACTTGCGTTGCGACCTTGTTTAACAGGGATGTGAACGCTGTGCCGAAATCGAGCCAGTCACCTTGCCCGTCTGTCGCCTGGTCGAGGACCCATCCGGCCAGTTCTGGCACACGGTCGTTTATGTCCTCGATTTGCTTGCCGATAGCGTTCTGACGCCGCTCTGTGCTGGTGGGGTCGACGTCAGCCTTGCCATCACGCCGGTGGGCTCGGCTATGAACGTACTCGGCTACGTCGGGAATCTGCCCGTGGTGCTTCGCGACGGCCACGAAACCGGCCAGACAGGTTTCGGATGCGAAGCCGCGCGAGTCGAGAGCGTAGTACGCTGCGAACGAGCCGAGTGGGGCGTGATATCGCAGCATCTCGGGAGTCGGGTGGTCGTCGTCACACAGGTACCGCTGGAAGTAAGTTGTCGCCTTGCCGAAGTCGTGGACATATCCGAGCGTTTCGACGACAGCTCTAAGGGACTCGCCAGCCGGGGTCGTCGCCTCATCGGCGACGATGTACTGGATTCGCTCGGCAACGTCTTCGAGGTGTGACTTGAGGCGCACCCCATCGTCGTCTGTCGGCGGATGGGAATACCGCACCGGCATTTCAGACGAACACCACAGTCCGTTCACCGACACGTGCCGCCTCGATACTGCGAACTTTCAGTGGTTCTGCGTCCGGGCTGTACGCATACGTCGTGAACGCTGTCGTCGTCCGACCGCCGGAATCGGCCGTCATGAACGCGGGCGATTGCTCTACTTGACATCGAGTACCAGGTTCAATCAACACGTCGTCTACTGCGTCGGGGACCGCCGAGTCGACGGTGCCGGTCCCGTCGACCGGTTGGTCCTCGATGTCGAACTCTCCGTGGTACTCTATCTCTGCGAGGTGTTCGGAGAGCCCCAAGCTCGGTATATAGTGTGACTTGCCGACCTTGAGATACTCCCGTAGCGTCTGATACGTATCGTCGTCGGCTAGGGCCACGTCGATTCTATATGCGGGGTCCACGAGTACCTCGTAGTTGTGTTGTTGTCGGAGCTTCGTAGGGTCTGGCAGTCTCACACTAATCTTGCCTCGGGGGTTGAGTGATTGCAGGTCGCTACTAGCCGTTGAAAGCGTGTTCATCGGCATATTCACCGTCCTGAGACGGCTGGTCGGTTCGACCGCGATAGCCGATGATTGCGGCCCGAAGATATCGTAGTACTCGTCGCGGCCGAGACCCAGCACGGCTGCGAGCAAGCCGGCAACGGTCGTTCGGGGAATGATTCGGTAGGTCTGTTTTACGATGTTCCCTTCGACCCGGCGGAAGTGGCCCCACGGGCCCCGTACGGTGAACGAGAGACACCTGCTGGCGGGTAGCCGCCCCCGTCCTGTGGCCTGCTCGTCGACCGATTCTCCTGCCATTGTCACTCGTCCGACGGGAGCGTCTCGGTGTGTTCGTCGTAAACGTCGACTATCTGGACTGCATCGGAACCGACTGCCTCCCCGAGGGCCTCATAGAGCAGGTCCGGTCCACCCCGCTCACCGTCGTAGGACAGTTCCAGTACGTCACTGACGACGACTCGAACACGGGCGATACGTTCGCTAGCACCGGATAGCCGCTGGACGAACTCGTCAATGGCGACGGTAACGTCCCTGACGTTACGGAGTTCCTCTTCAGGAGCCGAGGCCTCCTCGTCGAACTGGAGGTCCTTGTCCAACCCGCCGAGATGGTAACTCTCGTCGGCGTATTCGACGCGGCAGTAGAGGCGAGGTTCCTGTCCGACCTTGCTACGGCTTATCGTCTGATTCTTGATGGCGCGCCAGCAGAGCGTGTCGAGGCGCTGTACGTCACTTCGAGTCAGATTCGTGTCCGGCGCGCCGTGTTCGTCTACGAGCCCGTGAAACCGGATGAGTCCGTACTGGATGCGGTGGTCGTCGAGGTCGAAACCGCCCTGTTCTTTCTCCCCTTGGGTCGCAATCACGCTCGTGAGGCTGTCGTACTCCTCGTTCTCCGTGACTGCGTGCATCGACTTGCCCGGTGAGAACTGTACGGGACCCGTGAAGTGGTCCGGTAGCGCATCCTCGTAATCGTCCTCGGTGTCTATCGACATCGTGGCACCGAAGTACCGGACGTCGGTGCTGTTGTCCAGAAACGTCCCGAAGACATCGTCCCGTAACTGCTGCATATCGGCATCATCGTCGGTATCGTAGCCGTCAAGGTCGATTTCCTTCAACCGTGCTTCGAGTAACTCCTCGCGGGTCGCCTGGTACCCGTCGTCCGAGTGAACGTTCCGGATGTAGACGCCGTGACCGTCGTCGTCCAACTGGTCACGAAGATAGCGTTTGAGCCGAACGTCGGTGACGATCGCCTGATTCGTCTGTGGGTCGATACGCGGTCGGTTCGACCCACTCAGTGGATTCCCGTTCGGGTTGGCGTCGACGGCGTCGTACAGGAAGATGATTTCGGAACGGTTCTCGACGGTATCGGTGGGTTCTGTCATGTTAGTTTGCCTCCTGGGAGTCGGTCGTCTGTTCGCGGGTCTCTCTGCGGTCGTTCATGCCGTAGGTGACCCCGAGCGCGTAGTAGAACCGGAGGTCGTCGGTATCGAGGGCCCACTCGTCCGGGTCCGGGTCGAGTATCGTCTTTCGCAGTTCCTCGACGAGATGCTCGAAGAGCGTCCCGGGGAACCCCCCAGTCTGCCTCTTTCGCTCTCTCGTGTACGTCAAGGTCTTGGCGACGGTCTCCTGTGCCACCTTCTTTATCCGGGACTGGCTGAGTGACTTGACCGGGAAGTTGTCGACGAGCGTCGTCGAGCGTTCTTCGTGATACTCCTGATAGTTCCCGACGGCACCGACGAGCGCGCCCAACAGGAAGGCGCCGCGCCGCTGGTTGTTAACCGACTGTTCGTCAGTCACGGCCCCGCCGTTCCGCTTCAGTGCGGGTGTATTTTCGATGAACGATTCCAGTTTGGCCGTGGCGGGGTCGCCGCCGTCTGCGATGGTCATTGTTTCGAGTGAATCGAGTTCGTAATTCTCGTAAGTCGGTTCGTGAGTGATCGGTTCTCGGGCAGCACTTGACGTGGTCAACATATCCAGGTCGTCCTTGGCGAGCGCGCACAGCTGTGCGAACTGACTGGCGACGAGGAAGAACGGGAACCCGTTGCCCTCGTCGTCGTCCGACTCGGCGATGATTCTATCGACGTACTCGCTCAGTAGCGTCTCCACGGCGATACTGTCGCCGCTCAACACCGAGACGAGCGCCCCGATGCGCGGGTCGTCGGCATCTGCGTCCGTGTCGTCCCGTTCGGCGAACGTCTGGAAGAAGTACCAGCCCGTGGAGATAGAACTGAGTCGCTCCCCGCTGTCGACGAGCAGGTCCCACTTCTCGTTTGTCGGCAGTGGCGCGGTCCACTCCTCACGCTCCGGCGTGGTCACGCCGGGGTCGGCGTTGAACGCTCCACTGCTGCTGACGACGCGGTCGTGTTCCCGGGCGAGTTCTCGCGGATACAGCAATCGTCCGTTCAGTGTCTCGCCGAAGACGTCGTAGCGTGACATCTGGTGGGGCATCACCGCTGAGACGTAGAACCGTAGCCTGTCTTCGATTTCTGTCCCCCCGAAGATGTCGTACGCATCTTCTACAGGCGTTGTACCGTCGCCGTCTTCTACTACTGCTCGGTAGAGCGTCCGGTATAGCTCGTATGTCTCCTCGGGGGGTGAACGACCGAAGAAATACGGCAGGTAGTACACTTTCGTGCCGAACGTGCGATAGGTGCAGGCCTCGACGAACGTTTCGGCGTTCATCACCGTCACCGCTGCATCCTCCGAGATAGGATGGGTTCGCCACGCCTCTTCGATGTCGAGCCCCGGAAACTTCTCCAGTTGTTTGCCGAGGTAGTAGTTCTGTGGGTCCTCTGATGTCCCGACTGTGCGGGCCGACGCTCCCGAGACGAGGTCGGTCGCATCACCCGAGGAGTTGGTTGCCTTGTTCTTGGTCACGAGCTTCGACAGCTTGCGGCCTCGCATTGCCTCGTTGAACACGTCTAGCGTACCCGGCCACTGGTACTCGCCGTCTTCCTGGGTCCGAACTTGAACGGTGAGCAACGCCGTTGCGGACTCGCCATCGAGTTCCTCTTCAACCCGTCGTTCAATGGTGTCGAGCGCTGCTTCATCTTCGCTCAACGCCGCGAGACCGTCGATTATCCAGCCGTCTTCGTGGTCGGCCGCGACCTTCTGCACTTCATCGTCGACGGCCCACTTCGTTAGACGTTCTTTCGCGTAGCGCGCGAGCTTTTCGGGCTTGCTGTTCCGACCGGCCTGATGCGTGATACTGTGGTCGATACCGCGAGCTGCGGCATACTTGCAGTGGCCGACCTTCTCGACTCGGTCGTCAGAGTACTTCGTCACCCATACAGCACCGCGTTCGTTGTCGGCGGCCAGCCGTGGGGTCGAACCCGAGAGGTCGACACGGACGACGATGAGGCTGTCTCCCGTATCGATAAGGTTGCTCGCGGCGTCCGGTGTGAGGTACGGGGCGAACTGTCCGCCCCCGGCTGTCGCCAGCGTGTAGAGCTTACCGTACAGGTACTGGAGCGAACGCAGGGAGGATATCGGTGCGTCCGGCAGCTCCGCGGCCAGTTTCTCCGGCGGGTACCGCTTCTCGAAATCGTCAGGCGAAAGCATCTCTCCCCTCCAGCCGTGTCTCACCGGGTTGTGTCTTCTCCGTGATGTTCACGAACCCGAACCCGAGCGAGTTCCGCTCGCCCAGCCCGACATCTAACGCCAGGTTGAGATGGCGTCGGTGGTCGTCGTCCCGAACGCGATAGTCGAAGCGCCACTTGCTCAACACCCACGTCTCGCGCTGGCCGGTCGTCGGCGTCACCGGAATCGCGAAGGTCTTGATGAGTTCGTACCCCTCGAAGAGGTCGCCGTCCACCTCCGAGGGGCCGGGCAGGTAGTCCGGACAGTACAGGTCGTGTTTCTTGTCCAGGTTCGCCTCGATCTGGTTTCGGAACGGTTCCATCGTGTGTTCCGGTCGCCAGAACTCGGCTTCGTCGTGGTCGACATCTATCCCGTACTCCGCGAAGCGCCACGGAGGTATCCTGACAAGCACGCCGGTGCCGGTGTCGATAGTCCCCGAGGTGCCGGGTTCGCCCACGTCGGGCGACAGGGCCGAGAAATCCTCGACAGTGAACGGCATCTCGCCGATGTTCAACTCGGGAGTGTCCTGCAAGTCCGCCGCGACGTGTGCGAGCAGTTCCTCGTCGGGCGAGGCGACGAGCAGCGTCCGTTCGTCCCCCTCGCGCATATCGCCGGGCGGGAAGGGGTTGCTATAAGTGAACGGCTTGGGCCGCTCTGCGTCGTGGAGGGCGTCGTACTCGGTGTCCTCCAGTGCGCCCCACAGTCGCCCGCGGAGCTTGTTGTGGTACGTGTTGTCGTAGGCGGCGTCGGACCGCGCTCGCAACCGCGCCAGTACCCGCATTCGGTCAGCTCACCCCTGAAATCACAAGGTTGTTTGACATTGCCATTGGTCGTTCAATTTCTCTTGATTAAAAACTGAGTAGACCGGAGTGAAAGTGTAGTTCACCACAGTCCGAACAATGACACCTATACCCCCGTGACCACTCACACCAGCCATGACCGACGACACCGGGGGCTGGTTCGCAGACCTCGACCCCGACGACACGACAGCGGCGGCCGAGCGGGTCGCGAGCGGGAGCGCAGACGCGCCCGACGACTGGCCCGCCCGGGCCGTCGAGGCCGGCTACGCCGCCGACGCCGACGACTACTACGCACGGCTCCGCGCGGCGACCATCGCCGCCACCGAGGCCGCCGTCACCGAGCGCGAGACCGCCGACGACCAGCAACTCGTCCACGCGGTGCGGGCGATGGCCGACTGCGAACGCACCGCCAACGAACTGGCCGAGCGGGTCGCCGAGTGGGGCAAGAGCCGCTACGGCGAGGGCGGCAGCGGCGTCGGCTACGCCCGGCGCATCGCCGACGGCGACGTGGGCGACCCCGACGAAAGTGACACCTCGGGCGACGGCGGGGACCGGGCGCTGCGCTCGCTCGCGGAGCGCGTCGTAGACGTTGCCGGCGAGGCCGACGACCTCCGGGCGTACATCGAGCGCACGGCGCCGGCCGTCGCGCCGAACCTCTCGATGCTGGCCGGGCCCGTCCTGGCCGCCCGGCTCATCTCGCTCTCGGGCGGGCTCGAACCGCTCGCGAAACAGCCCAGCGGCACCGTCCAGGTCCTGGGCGCCGAGGACGCCCTCTTCGCGCACCTCCGCGGCGGCGCGCCCTCGCCCAAGCACGGTATCATCTTCACCCACGAGTACGTCAGCGGCACCCGCCGCGAGGAGCGCGGGTCGGCCGCCCGCGCCCTGGCGGGGAAGCTCTCCATCGCCGCCCGCATCGACCACTACAGCGGCGACCGACGGCCCGACCTGCAGCGGGAACTCGACGAGCGCATCGAACGCATCCGCTCGCGCGGGGGCGACCAATGACGCCCCCGCTCCCCGACGGCGTCGCCCGCCACGACTTCGACGGGACCACGGGTATCGCCACGCGGGGCCATCCAGAGTATGGCGAGGCGACCGACGGCGAGTACCGGCGCTGGGACCCACACCGCTCGAAGCTCGGCGCGATGCTCGCGCTGGGGATGGACACCGGCCTCGAAGCCGGCCAGCCGACGCTGTACCTGGGCGCCGCCGCCGGGACCACGGTGAGCCACGTCGCTGACTTCGGCGGACCGACCTACGCCGTCGAGTTCGCACCCCGACCCGCCCGGGACCTGCTCGACGTGGCCGGCCACCGCGACAACCTCTTTCCGCTGCTAAAAGACGCCCGCAAGCCCGGGACGTACGCCCACGTCGTGGAACCGGTCGACGTCGTCGTCCAGGACGTCGCCACCCGCGGCCAGGCCCGTGTGGCGGCGCTGAACCGCCAGTTCCTCGACGGCGACGGCCGACTCCTCGCGGCCGTCAAGGCCCGCAGCGAGGACGTGACGGCCGACCCCGAGGAGGTGTTCGAGGCTGTCGTCGCCGAACTCGAAGCGAGCTACGAGGTGCTCGACACCGAACCGCTCGACCCCTACCACGAGGACCACTTGGGTGTGGTCGCGCGGCCGCTGGAGTAGGCGCTGTTTCTCCCGAATGCCACAATCCCACGGTTGTAGCCGACTGAGCAACCGCAGCGGGCGGGACTGAAAGGGGCGGCCTGCTACACGAACCCCGGCGACGCAAGCACCGCAACGACCATCGGGAGTGAGGAGCACAGCGAGCCGCGGGAGTGTAGCAGGCCGGGGCTTTCTGGCTGTTCTGATTTCCAGTGGTCGTCGTGACTCTCTGGACATCTTTCTCCTCGTTTTCTCCACCCTCTCCTAGCCAGCGGACGGAAGGCTTTAGCGGGTCGATTGCGACGTTCCGGTCGATGGACGAGACGGGGTCTCCCGAGAACTTCACCCGGATGGGCACGCTCGGTATCGAGGAGGAGTGTTACGTCGTCGACGACCACGGCCGGCCCACCTCGGGCACGGACGAACTCGTCTACGAGGGCGACCCGCCCGAGTTGCTGCAAGACAGATTGGACCACGAGCTGTTCAAGTGCGTCATCGAGACGCAGACGCCGCTCATCGAGGACCCGAACGCCGCTCGCGAACACCTGCTAGCAGTCCGTGAGGCCCTCGTGGAGTACGCCGCCAGCGAGGGGTTCGGTATCGCCGCGGCGGGGCTGCATCCGCTGGGGAAGTGGCGGGAACTCGAACACGCCGAGAAACCCCGCTACCGGGCCCAGCTCGACCGCATCCAGTACCCCCAACACCGCAACACGACGGCGGGGCTGCACGTCCACGTCGGCGTCGACGACCCGGACAAGGCGGTGTGGGTGGCGAACGAACTGCGCTGGCACGTCCCCGTCATGCTGGCGCTGTCGGCGAACTCGCCGTACTGGAACGGCTTCGACACCGGCCTGCAGTCCGCCCGGGCGAAGATTTTCGAGGGGCTGCCAAACACCGGCATCCCGACGGCGTTCGACGACTACGCGACCTTCGAGCGGTTCGAGCGCCGGATGGTCGAGAGCGGGAGCATCGACGACCGCGGGGAACTCTGGTTCGACGTGCGGCCCCACTCCGGCCACGGGACCGTCGAGGTCCGCGCCCCGGACGCCCAGGCCGACCCCGACCGGGTGCTGGCGTTCGTCGAGTACGTCCACGCGCTCGTCACCGACCTCGCGGCCCGCTACGAGGACGGCGAGTCAGGGACGGAGATGCGGCGGGAGCTACTCGACGAGAACAAGTGGCGCGCGATTCGCCACGGGCAGTCGGCGTCGCTGCTCGCCAGGGACGGCGAGTCGACCCGCGCGCTCGCGGACGTGGTCGCGGCCGAGTGCGACCGACTGGACGTCGACGGCATTCGGGCGGTGTTCGAGGCCGAGAGCGGCGCACAACGGCAGCGCCGCCTCCGGAACGAGAGCCAGGCGTCGCTCGTCGACGCGCTGGAACTCCGGTACTAAAACGAATCAGCCACGGACCCGGCGAAAACTCTGGGTTGCCACTACCGCCCCGCCCACCGGTCGGTGTTCCCCACCGCCTCGTGTGTCGCGTTCCGAACCGACTGCGGCACCGCCCCCCGACGGTGACCGCGTCAGACATCGCAAACCGCGCGAACACGGCGTCGAGTCACGCCCAGCGACACCCATCCGTTTCGGTTACGACGTTAAAATACCAGAGGGTCACTCTCACGGGCGATAGCAGCCCCCACTTTCGGCCTTCATTTAAATATAGATATTTCAAACCGGAAACGAGAACGGGAATTTTAACACACCGAGCGAATCTAGCGGTCGGCTATCTACGGGAGCCACTCCCCCCGGGGCGAGCCAAACTTTTTATCCGGCAATCGCTTTCGTCCCCACAGAGACAACACATGTCCGCAGACGACCCGGAGAACGACACCGACCCGCTCGACGACGCGGGGGAGGTACGGAATCGCCTGGAACAGGAGGCCGACCGCGCGGTCGAGCAGTTCGACGAGGGCATCGTGGACCTGCTCGCGTGGGTGCTCGACACCGAGACCCGCGCCCGCATCTACGTCAGCCTCCGGCAGCACCCGGGGAGCACGAGCGACGAAATCGCCGATTCGACGGGGCTGTACCCGAGCACCGTCCGCGAGGCGCTGGCCGCGCTCCACGAGGAGGGGAAGGTCCGGCGGGAGAAACGCGAGAGCGACGGCGCCGGCAACAACCCCTACGAGTACAGCGCCATCGCGCCGAGCGAACTCGTCGAGGCCATCGTCGGCGACGTCCAGGCCGAACTGAACACGGTGTTCAACCTGGACGCCCACCTCAGCGAGATGGGGCCGGCGGAGGACGCGGACGAACCGGTGACCATCTCCGTCGAAGACGCCACGGACGACGACGAGTGACCGCGTCACCGACCGACAGCGGCGGCGTGTGAGCCGCTCCCGCGGGGTGCCTGAGGCGACATTACTAAATCGGGCGCCGTCTTTAGCGCGGGTATGAATGTGGCGCTGGGTGGGACCTTCGACCCCGTCCACGACGGACACCGGGCGCTGTTCGAGCGCGCGTTCGAACTCGGCGACGTGACTGTGGGGCTCACCAGCGACGAACTCGCCCCCAACACCAGACACGACGAGCGCCACGTCCGTTCGTTCGACGAGCGCCGCGCCGACCTCTCGGCCGAACTGGAACGGCTCGCCGAGACCCACGGCCGGGCCTGGACCGTCCGGGAGCTCTCCGAGCCCACCGGCATCGCAACCGAGCCCCAGTTCGACGCCCTCGTCGTCTCGCCAGAGACCGAGACCGGCGGCAAGCGCATCAACGAAATCCGTCGGGAGCGCGGGCTGGCGCCGCTGGAACTCGAAGTCGTCCCCCACGTCCGGGCCGACGACGGCGACATCATCTCCTCGACCCGCATCGTCAACGGGGAAATCGACGAACACGGGACCCTCACGCCCGAGCGGGACGGCCGCGGGAAACCCACCTAGCTACCAGTCCGGGGCCTCCAGGCCGACGCGCTCGATGAGTTCCTTCCAGCGCTGCTGGATGGTCAGCCGCGAGACCCCGGCGGCGTCGGCGACGGCCGTCTGGGAGCGCTCCTCGCCCGCGACCAGCGCGCCGACGTAGATGCTCGCCGCCATCGACGCCCGCTTCGAGCGCTCCTCGTCGGGCAGCGTCGAGAGGAACAGGTCTACGGCGTGTGAGCGCGCCTCCGTGCCCAAATCTAGCGTCTCCGCCGTGGCCTCTATCTCGCCCAGCCACTCGTCCTGTTCGATTCGGTCGCTGGCCCGGTACATACCCGTGGGTGGGTCCCGAGGACCGTAAACGCTCGCCCGCAAGCGACGGGTTTTTAGACGACTCCCGGATACGGTGGAACGGGCGCGGGTTGCCGAGCCAGGAAAAGGCGTAGCGCTTAGGACGCTATCCCGTAGGGGTCCGCCGGTTCAAATCCGGTCCCGCGCATACCGTCTCGAACGCATGTGAGAGACGTGTCTGTGCGAGAGGATTTGAACCCTGGGAGTCGCGCGCAGCGTAGTGAGCACGTCTCCCTCCGGTTCAAATCCGGTCCCGCGCAAAGCGAGGCGCGAACATAGTGAGCGCCTCGGAGAGACGAACGGCCTGCGCAGTGAGCCCTGAGTCCTCGCGAGCAGCAATCCAACCGGGACTTCTCCGCGAACAGTTCGTGAGTTCCGAGCCAGAGTCACGCACTCATCGCTCGCCCACGAGCGTAATTTTATGTCTCTGGTCGACTAATCGCTAGCCGACGACACACAGAGGGTTGGGACATGAGCAGGCGCCATCTCGAACAGACGCTGGAGCCGGGCACCGACCGGGAGTACCACGGCTCCCGGGTGGTGTACGCGGACTCGCGGGCGGCGGTGCGCTCGGCGGTGGTCGAAGCCTGCGCCGTAGTGGTCCTCGACGCGGCGATGGTCCGGGAGCACCCGGACGCGGTCCGCTGGCTCGTGACGATGACGGCCGAGACAGTCGTCGCCGTCGTCGGGGACGTTCCCGAACCGCTCGCGGACCTCGCCGAGACACGTCTCGACGCGCCGGTCACGGAGTCGTCGGTCGAGGCGCTGGTCGACAGACACGAGGACCGGCGGGCCTACGTCGACGCCGTGGACCGGTACTACCGAGCCGTCGAGCGCGGAGCCAGCCGTCGGAAACTCGACGCGGCCCGAGCGGCCACCGACGAGAGCGCCGCGACGCTCGACGCGGCCGACCGGCGGGCCGTCCTCGACGCTATCGGTGGGTGAAGATGACGACGCGGTCGTCGTGGATGCCCGTACAGAGGTCCATCTCGAAGTCCAGGTTCAGCGACGTCGGCGGGTCCTTGCAGACGACCATGTCGTCGAAGGGCTTCTCGCAGGCCGGACAGGCCACCGCCGTCGTGTTCTGGTAGGACTTGATGGCCGCGTTGTCCTCCCGCGGCGTCAGCGAGGAGACTATCTCGTCGAAATCTTCCATACCGAGATGTGCTAGCCCGGACCGCTTAAATTGTGGGTGCTAGCGGTGGAGGGGAGGCCGACTCGAGGGCTGATTCGCAGGGTTCGTACAGCCGGAAAGCGCCCGCCCGCCGTCAGTCCACCCGTAGCCGGTTGCACAGCGGGCACGGGCGGGACTGAAAGGGGGCTTCCCGGCTGTCGGCGATACGGCTGGCTGACACTGTTCGTCGTACTCCACCGACGACTGCCAGGACCGATGCGTTAAAGTCCGGTTGCAGTAACCCAACTTAGTATGCAACGGTCCCCCGAGGCCACGCGATTCGTACTGGTGGCCGGCACGACGGAGACGGCGCGGCGGGACGGGTTGAGCGCCGCCGGCGCGGACCCGGACCTGCTGTCGACGACGCCCGCCGCCGACGCGGAGCTGCTCACCTACGGCCGGCCGGTCAGGACCGACACGGTCCCGGTGAGTCCGAGCGGCTGTCCCACGCCGGCGCTGGTGACGCGAGCGGTGCGGGAACTGGTGGGCTTTGACCTGACGGTCGTCGACGGGGGTCTCGCGGAGCCGACGGGCGCCCCCACCGTCTCGGTCGGTGCGGGCGTGGGCCGCGACATCGGCGAACAGGACCCGGTGCCGACGGCGTACGGCGCCTTCGAGGCGGCCCGGCAGTTCGGCCGCCGACTGCCGACGAACGAACTGTGGCTGGCCGAGACCGTGCCCGGCGGGACGACGACGGCGCTGGGGGTACTGCGGGCGCTGGGCGAGGACGCGATGGTCTCCTCGTCGCTGCCCGAGAACCCCGTCGAGCGAAAACGAGCCGCCGTCAGCGAGGGGCTCGAAGCGAGTTCGCTGGCGCCGGGCGAGGCCGCCGGCGAGCCAAAGCGGGCGGTCAGGCGGATGGGCGACCCCGTGCTGGCGACGCTTTCGGGGCTGGCGACGGGGGCCCTGGAGACCGACACGCCCGTGACGCTCGCGGGCGGCACCCAGCAACTCGCCGTGGCGGCGCTGGTCCGACACACCGGCTACGAGGGGCGACTGGGGCTGGCGACGACGAGCTACGTCGCCGACGACCCCACGGCGGACCTCCGGGCCAGCGCCGCGGGCCTCGGCCTCGACCTGACCGTCACCGACCCCGGCTTCGACGCGAGCGACCACGTCGGGATGGCACGCTTCGTCGCCGGCGAGGCCAAGGAGGGCGTCGGGATGGGCGGGGCGCTGGCGCTTTCCGACCGCGCCGGGGTTCCGATGGCCGAGGTGCGCGAGCGGTTCGCCGGGGTGTACGACGACCTCCTGGAGAGCGACGCTACCGACGCCGAGAAATCGCCCGCCAGCGGTGGGTCTGGATGAAGGGGGTCGTGCTGGGCGGGACCGCCTCGGGCGTCGGCAAGACCGTGGCCGCGATGGCGACCATGCGGGCGCTGGACGCGGCGGGGTACGACCCGCAACCCGCGAAGGCTGGCCCGGACTTCATCGACCCGAGCCACCACGCGGCCGTCGCCGACAGACCCTCGCGGTCGCTGGACCCGTGGCTGGCCGGCGAGGAGGGGACCCGGCGGACCTACCACCGGGGCGAGGGCGATGTCTGCGTCGTCGAGGGGATGATGGGCCTCTACGACGGGACGAAGGTGTCGACGGCCCGCGTGGCCGAGGTGCTTGACCTCCCCGTCGTCCTCGTCGTCGACGCGAAAGCCGGGATGCAGAGCGTCGGCGCGACGGCGCTCGGGTTCCGGGCGTACGCCGCCCACGCCGGCGTCGACATCGACGTGGCCGGCGTCCTCGCCCAGCGTGCTCACGGGGGACGCCACGCCGACGGCATCCGGGAGGCGCTGCCCGAGGACATCGCCTATCTCGGGCGGATTCCGCCGACGCCGGACCTTTCGATTCCGGACCGCCACCTGGGCCTGGAGATGGGCAGCGAGTCGCCGGTCGACACCGGCACACTCGACGATGCCGCCGAACATATCGACGCGGATGCCATCGCCGCCATCGCTCGTGAGCCGCCGACAGCGGCCCCGGAGACGGCGCCGGACTCCGGCGCCACGCTCGCCGTCGCCAGCGACGCGGCCTTCTGTTTCCGGTATCCGAGCCTCCGCGACCGGTTCGCGGGCCGCATCGAGTCGTTCTCGCCGCTGGCCGGCGACCCGGTGCCCGACGCCGACGCCGTCTACCTCCCCGGCGGCTACCCGGAACTCCACGCCGAGGCGCTTTCGGCGTCCGCGACGCTCGACGACATCGCTGACAGGGCGGCCGACGGCCTCCCGGTCTACGGCGAGTGCGGCGGCCTGATGGCCCTGTCGGAGTCGCTGACGACCGTCGATGGCGACACGTACGGGATGGCCGGCGTCCTCCCGGCGACCGTCGAGATGCGCGAGCGGTACCAGGCACTGGACCACGTGGAACTGCGGGCGACGCGAGAGACGCCGGTCGGGGCCACGGGGAGCCGCCGGCGTGGCCACGAGTTCCACTACTCCGCGGCGACGGTCGACGGCGACGCCAGGTTCGCCTTCGACGTCGAGCGGGGCGACGGTATCGACGGCGACCGCGACGGACTGACCGAGTACGCCACGGTCGCCACCTACTGTCACGTCCACCCGGAACGCGGTGCCTTCGACGCGCTGGTAGCCGACAGATGAGAGCGAGTGGCGAATCGTCAGACGCCGCGCTGACGGGCGGCTGACTCCGCATAAGGTTTTTTCCCGTTTGCCGTCGCAATAGGGACAATGAACGAGTTGCGCGACCTGTTCGAGGGGCTGGTCGCAGATACCGACGCCGTCTTCCTCTTCTCGCCGAGCATGAGCAACTTCGAGGCGCTCGGGGAGGCCGACGGCACCGTGGTCGTGGTCGGACCCGAGAACACTGTCGACGCCGACGAGTTCGTCGAACTCCCCATCGACTTCACCGACCTGGAGGGCCGCATCCGGTTCGGTATCGAGGGCGCCCTCGACCAGGAACTCATCGAGGAGGGTGACGAGGTAGTCTGTGTCTCGGACTTCATGAACGGGACGGCAAACACCGTGGCCCGCATCCAGACCAACGAGTTCTCCCCTTCCGGCGTCTACGACCTGTTCGTCAACTCGCGGGCCGAACCCGGCGTCGTCCGGGACGTCTTCGAGGTGGCCGTCGAACTCGGCAAGAAGGGCCAGAAGGGCAAACCCGTCGGCGCGCTGTTCGTCGTCGGCGACGCCGGCAAGGTGATGAACAAGTCCCGCCCGCTCTCGTACAACCCCTTCGAGAAGTCCCACGTCCACGTCGGCGACCCCATCGTCAACGTGATGTTAAAGGAGTTCTCCCGGCTCGACGGCGCCTTTGTCATCTCCGACGCCGGCAAAATCGTCTCGGCCTACCGCTATCTCGAACCCTCCGCCGAGGGCGTCGACATCCCGAAGGGGCTGGGCGCCCGGCACATGGCCGGTGGGGCCATCACCCGCGACACGAACGCGACGGCAATCGTCCTCTCGGAGAGCGACGGGCTCGTCCGCGCGTTCAAGGGCGGTGAACTCGTCATGGAGATCGACCCCGAGGAGTACTGACGATGCAGTCGATATCGGACTGGCCGGAGGTCATTCGGACGCTGTTCTCCCCGCAGGGGACGTTCGTCGTCTCCCTCATCGTCCTCGGCATCGGCTTGCTTGCCGGCTTTATCGTCTGGCGGGCCGCCCGGCAGTTCATGGAGGAGATCGGCGTCCCCGAGACCGTCGAGGGCACCCCCTTCGAGCGGACCGCTCGCAGTCTGGGCACGTCGACGGTGGGTATCGTCTCGAATCTGGCGGCGCTGTTCGTCTACATCATCGCCATCACGGTCGCTCTGAACATCGCCCAGCTCGTCCAGCCGGAGGCGTACTGGACCCGCTTTACCGCCTTCCTTCCAAATCTGTTCATCGCGGTCTTCGCCATCATCATCGGCCTCATCGCCGGCGACAAGGCGAAGCTGGTCGTCTCCGAGCGGTTGCGGAGCGTCAAGCTGCCCGAGGCGGGCGTTATCCCCGAACTCGTCAAGTACAGCATCTTCTCTCTGGCGGTCCTCGTCGCGCTCGGACAGTTGGGCGTGGCGACGATGGCGCTGCTCATCCTGCTCGCCGCCTACGCCTTCGGCCTGGTCTTTCTCACCGGACTCGCGCTGAAGGACCTGCTCGCCGCCGCCGCCGCCGGTCTCTACTTGCTCCTGACAGAACCCTACAGCATCGGCGACGAGGTCGTCATCGGCGACCAGCGCGGCATCGTCCAGGAAGTCGATATGTTCGTCACCCGCGTCGAGAGCGACGGCCAGGAGTACATCATCCCGAACCGGAAAGTGATGCAAGAGGGTATCGTCCGCGTCCGGGACTGAGACACTCGTCGGTAGCCGTCCGCTCGCAGCGGCTCACTCCTCGTCGGCGCCCGTGTCATCGCCCAGCGGTTCCGCCGGAACACCCGCCACCGTCTCGCCGGGGGACACGTCCTCGACGACCAGCGAGTTCGCCGCCACCTGCGCGTCGGCGCCGATTTCGACGCCCGGCAGGACGATAGCCCCCGCGCCTATCATCGCCCGCTCGCCGACGACCACCTCACCGGTGCGGTACTCGTCTTGCAGGAACTCGTGACAGAGCAGCGTCGCGTCGTAGCCGATTATCGCGTCGTCCTCGACGGTGATAAGCTCCGGCCAGAACACGTCCGGCGTCGATTCGAGCCCCCACGCGACCCCCTCGCCGACGGTCGTCCCGAGGCGACGCAGGAGCCAGTTCTTCAGCGGGAGGCTCGGCGACACCCGACAGACCAGCACGACAGCGTAGTTGAGCATCACCCGCAGCGGGTGTTTGGCGTCGGGCCACGGGTAAAGCGAGTTGCGCGGCCCCGGCGTCGCGACGCGATGGAGTCGGTCGTGTCGCGGCTCCGTGTCGGTCTCTCCGTGCGTCTCGTCCGGCTCTGTCGCGTCGCTCACGCCCGCCGGTAGAACGGCGACTGTCTTGAACACCCCGCTAGCTTTCGAGCACGAAGTCGTGAACGGGGACGCCAGCGGATTCGCGAACAGCCAGAAAGCCCCTCCGTTGCACTCCCGCGGCTCGCTGCGCGTCTCGTCACTCGCTGCGCTCGTTCCTGCGGTGCTTGCATCGCCGGGGTTCGTGCAACGCTCGGGGGCTTTCTGGCTGTCGAAATGCCTCTCACTCGCAGTGAGGCTCTCAGCAGCCACTCTACCGAAGAAAAATACCGCACCTAGTCCCGAATCTCGTCCATGTGGTCGATGCGCTGCTTGACGAGGTCGGGCTTGCCGATGTCGTGGCGGACCCGCAGGCCCTCGGTACCGGCGCGTTCCAGGGCGCCCTCGGCGATGGCCTCGGCCTCGGTGACGGTGTCGGCGATGCCGACGACGGCGTAGGAGCGGGAGGTCGTCGTGTAGATGCCGTCCTCGCGGTCGTCGACGGAGGCGTAGAACAGCAGGGCGTCGCCCGCGTTCTCGGCGTCGATGGTCACCTTCGCGCCGGCCTCGGGGTCGGTCGGGTAGCCGTCGGGGACGGCGTACTTACAGACCGTCGCCTTGGGCTGGAAAGAGAGCTGGGGAATCGCCCGCTCCTCGCGGGCGGCGACGAGCACGTCGAGGAAGTCGGTGTTCAACACCGGCAGAGTGTTCATCGCCTCGGGGTCGCCGAAGCGAGCGTTGAACTCCACCACCCGGGGACCGGTCTCGGTCAGCATGAACTGGCCGTACAGCACGCCCTTGTACCCTTCCAGGGCGTCCACGGTCGCTCGCAGCACGTCGACGGCGGCGTCGTAGTCCGCCTCGGTCATGAAGGGGAGTTCGAGGCTGGCGTCGGAGTAGCTGCCCATGCCGCCGGTGTTGGGGCCCTCGTCGCCCTCGTAGGCGCGCTTGTGGTCCTGTACCGCGGGCGTGACCCGTAGCTGGCCGTTCGCGACGAACGCCTGGACGGTGAACTCCTCGCCGACGAGCCGTTCTTCGAGGACGACGCGGTCGTAGTCGGCGTCACGGAGGTACGCCTTGGCCTCCTCGGCGGTACACTGGTCACCGATGACGCGGACGCCTTTCCCACCGGTCAGACCGGCGGGCTTGACCGCCAGGTCGCCGTCGTACTCGTCGATGTACTCACACGCCGCTTCCATGTCGTCGAACGTCTCGAAGTCCGGACAGCCGGGGATGTCGTGTTCGGCCATGAACCGGCGCTGGAAGGCCTTGTCCGTCTCGATGCGGGCCTCCTCGGCCTGCGGGCCGAAGGCGTAGACGCCGGCCTCGTCTAACGCGTCGGCCACGCCGGCCGCGAGGGGCGCCTCCGGACCGACGACGGCCAGTGTCGCGCCCACTGCTTCGGCGTACTCGGTGACGGCCTGGGGGTTCGTCGTGTCCAGCGTCTCGAACCCGACGGCGATGTCGACGATACCGGGGTTGCGGTTGCCCGCACAGGCGTAGAGTTCGGCGTCGGAGTCTGCGAGTGCGCGCGCGACGGCGTGTTCGCGGCCGCCGCCACCCACGAGCAGCACTGTCTCTGTCATACCTCATGCCCTGGCTGGCTTCGACGTAAGTATTGTCTTTCCCCGGTGGACGCCGCCGTCGGCGGCGTCTGCGGGCTACTCCAGCAACGCCAGCCGGACGGCGTCGGACATGCCGGCGACGCGGGCCGCGTGTTCCCAGGACTCCTCGCGGATGCCGTTGGTGACGTAGGCGAACCCGACGTTCAGGTCCGGGTCGCCCCAGCCGAAGATGCTCCCGAGCCCGGCGTGACCGAACATCCGCTCCCGGCTGAACGAGCCGAACATGTCGTTTGCCAGGCCGCCGGTCCAGAAGCCGAGGCCGTACCGGGCGGGCCGGGAGAGGGTGCCGTCCGAGTCAGTCTCCGCGTGGGTTTCGGTCGCCACGTCGACCGTCTCTTGTTCGAGCAGGCGCGTCCCGTCGAGTTCGCCGCCGTTGGCTATGCAGGCGTAGAACCGCGCCATGTCGCGGGCCGTCCCGATGCCGTTCGCCGCCGGGATGACGGCCCGCCGGACGGCGTCGTCGTTGAACGCCGCCGCGGACTCGGCGGCCGGAATCCCGAGCCCCTCGCCCGGGTCGCGGCAGCGGTCGAACATCTCGAAGCCGGAGAGCGTGGCCACGTCGTCCGGTTCGTCCGGTCCGAGCCCGATAGACGACTGGTCCATCCCGAGCGGCTCGAAGACGTTCTCGGCGACGTATTCGTCGACGTGCTGGCCGCTGAGGCGGTGGACGAGTTCACCCACGACCCAGCCGTAGTTGAACGTGTGATACGCCGGCTGCTCGCCGGGCTCGAACACCGGTTCGATGTCCTCCATGGCCTGGACGACGGCGTCCCAGTCGCCCCACTGCTCGGCCGCGTCGTCGAACTCGCCGTACGGGATACCGGCGGTGTGGCTGAGTACCTGCCGGACGGTGATGTCGGCCTTCTGCGTGCCCGCATCGGCGAACTCGGGCCAGTGGTCGACGACTGGGTCGTCGTAGTCGGCCTTCCCGTCCTCGACGAGCTGGTGCAGTCCCACGCCCGCGTAGGGTTTCGTACACGAGAAGACGAGGTGACGTGTCTCCGGCGTGGTCTCGCCCCCGTCCGGCCCGGTCGTCCCGCCGGCGAAGTCGACGACGCGCTCGCCGTCGACGTAGACGGCCAACTGGGCGCCGTGGTGGAGGCCGACGTCTAGCTGGCGGTCGAACTCCGCACGCAACTGCTGACGGTCGCTCTCGGTGAGTCGCGGCATATACATATGGATTACATGACAACCGAGAAATGCGTTCCGGTGGGGTATCTCCGGAGTGTCGCGTCTGGGCCGCCCCAGCGGTGGTACTCGCGTCCGACCCCCTTTTGAGGCCGGCCCACCGAAGCGTAGACATGAGCGACAGCGCCGAGCCCACAGAGCGGAACCGACTCGACGAGGCCGAGAGCCCCTATCTCCGCCAGCACGCCGACAACCCCGTCAACTGGCAGCCCTGGGACGAGCAGGCCCTCGAAGCGGCCAGGGAACGCGAGATGCCCATCTTCCTCTCTATCGGCTACGCCGCCTGCCACTGGTGTCACGTCATGGAGGAAGAGAGCTTCGAGGACGAGGCCGTCGCCGAACTGCTGAACGAGAACTTCGTCCCTATCAAGGTCGACCGCGAGGAGCGGCCCGACCTCGATTCGGTCTACATGAGCATCTGCCAGCAGGTGACCGGCGGCGGCGGGTGGCCCCTCTCCGCGTGGCTCACGCCCGAGGGCAAGCCCTTCTACGTCGGGACGTACTTCCCGCCCGAGGAGAAGCAGGGCCGCCCCGGCTTCTCGCAGCTCATAGAACGGCTCGCGGACTCCTGGTCGGACCCCGAACAGCGCACGGAGATGGAGAATCGCGCCCAGCAGTGGACCGACGCCATCGAGAGCGACCTGGAGGACGTCGGCGAACCGGGCGACCCGGACGAGAACATCGTCGGGACGGCGGCGACCATCGCCCACCGGGGTGCCGACCGCGACCACGGCGGCTGGGGCTCCGGCGGGCCGAAGTTCCCCCAGACCGGACGCATCCACGCGCTGCTTCGCGCACACGCCGATGGACAGTCCCCGAGTGGCGCCGGTCTCGCCGGCCCACAGGGCGACTCACAGCCCGACGACGACTACCTCACCGTCGTCGAGCAGACGCTGAACGCGATGGCCGACCGGGGGCTGTACGACCACGTCGGCGGCGGCTTCCACCGCTACTCGACGGACATGCAGTGGGCGGTCCCTCACTTCGAGAAGATGCTGTACGACAACGCCGAAATCCCGCGGGCGTTCCTCGCGGGCTATCAGGCCATCGGGTCGGAGCGGTACGCCTCGGTGGTCAGAGAGACGTTCGAGTTCGTCCAGCGGGAACTCCAGCACGAGGATGGCGGCTTCTTCAGTACGTTAGACGCCGTCAGTCGACCACCTGGGAGCGACGCAGAGGCCGACACCGAGGAGGGCGCCTTCTACGTCTGGACGCCCGAGCAGGTCCACGACGCCGTGAGCGACGAGCAAGCGGCCGATATCTTCTGTGAGTACTTCGGCGTCAGCGAGCGGGGCAACTTCGAGGGCGCGACGGTGCTTGGCGTGCGCAAGCCCGTCGACGTGCTCGCCGAGGAGTACGAGACGAGCGAGGCGGAACTGACCGAGACGCTCCAGACCGCGCTCACCGAGGCCTTCCAGGCCCGCGCGGACCGCCCGCGGCCCGCCCGCGACGAGAAGATTCTGGCCGGCTGGAACGGGCTGATGATATCCGCCCTCGCCGAGGGGGCAATCGTGCTCGACGACGCCTACGCCGACGTGGCCGCAGACGCGCTGGGCTTCGTCCGCGAACAGCTCTGGGACGAGAGCGAACAGCGCCTCTCACGGCGCTACAAGGACGGCGACGTGGCCATCGACGGCTACCTGGAGGACTACGCCTTCCTCGGGCGGGGCGCCTTCGACTGCTATCAGGCGACGGGCGAGGTCGACTACCTCGATTTCGCGCTGGACCTCGCGGCCGCTATCGTCGAGGCGTTCTGGGACGAGACCGAGGAGACGCTGTATTTCACCCCGACCGGCGGCGAGTCGCTGGTCGCCCGGCCCCAGGAGCTGACCGACCAGTCGACGCCCTCCAGCACCGGCGTCGCGGTGTCGCTGCTGCTCGAACTGGCTCACTTCAGCGGCGACGACCGCTTCGCCGAGGTGGCCGAACAGGCGATTCGGAGCCACGCCGACCGGACCTCGGCGAACCCGCTGCAACACGCCTCGCTCACGCTGGCGACGGACACCTACGAGCAGGGGTCGCTCGAACTCACGCTCGTCTGTGACCCAGCGGACCCGCCCGCCGAGTGGACCGAGACGCTCGCCGACCGGTACGTCCCGCGCCGCCTGCTGGCCCCCCGACCGGCCGACGACGCGACGTTCGACTCGTGGCTGGAGACGCTGGACCTCGCCGAGGCGCCGCCCATCTGGGCCGGGCGGGACGCCGCCGACGGCGAGCCGACGGTGTACGCCTGCCGGAACTTCGCCTGCTCGCCGCCCCGGCACGACCTCGGGGCGGCGCTGGACTGGGGCGAGAACTAAATCCGCGGCCCGTCGCGCCCCTCAGTAGTGTTTGAACAGCAGCCCTCTGATGTCGTCCTTGGTCCGGACCTTCTTCGTCGTCCCGTCGGGCAGGTCGACCTCGTATGGCTCGTCGGAGCCGCCGTCGCGCCACTTGTCGTCGTGGTCGTCTAACAGCTGATTGGCCGCCGAGAGAATCGCGCCCGGCCCGTCGCCGCCCGGCGTCGACCCGGACTGGCTTCCCGTCTCGTCGCTGGCGTCGTCGTCCGCGTCGCTCTCGGTGTCGTCGTCATCTGCCGACGCGTCGTCCGCGTCGCTCTCGCCCGCCGCGTCGCCGTCGGGAGTCGTCTCGCCCGCGTCCGCGGGCGCTTGGGCCACATCGTCGTCGGCGTCGGCGAGTCGCGCCGCGAACTCCGCGGCGCCCAGCGCCGAGAGCAGTTCCCCCCGCATGGTCTCCGCGTCGATGCCGCTGCCGGGGACGCCCTCGACGTCGGCAGCGACAGCCTGGAGGGCCTGGAAATCGGCCGTCGCCAGCCGGTCGTACGCGGCGTCGGCGCCCCGCTCTTCCGGCGGGGTGTACGTGTCGAGGAGATACTGGACGACATCTTTCGTCCGTATGCAGCCGTAGGTGTCGATGTAGGCCGCGTCGAGTTCCCCTTCGATGGCCGCCAGGCGCTCACGCTGTGACTCGGTGACGGTGATTTCGGGCATTAGTAGCCAAGTTTCTGTCGCCCAGCATGGTGTACTTTGCCCCCGCGACGACCCTCTGGCGCTGCCCGAGTGGTATCGTCGTCGCTGGCGAGTTCCGGCCGTTCGAACAGTCTGACACGCCAGCGAGGCGGGGTCGCCGTTCTCAGCAGTGTCACTACCCGCCAGCACTGCCACTTGCCCGCGCTGAGTTGTCGGCGAACTCGACACCGGTGATATCGAAGCGGGCTCCGCCCCCGTCGCTCTCTGTCACTCGGATCTCCCAGCCGTGTGCCTCGACGACCTGCCTGACGATGTTCAACCCGAAGCCGGTGCCCTCCTCGCCCGTCGAGTAGCCGACCCGAAAGACCCGGTCGCGGTCGGCCGTCGGGATGCCCGACCCGTCGTCGGCGACGTAGAAGCCGTCGTCGAGGCGCCCGAGCGTGAGCGAGACCGGCTGCCCGTCGCGGTCGGGTGCGCTCTCTGAGGCCTGCGAGTCGGGGGCTGGCGAGCCGTGTTCGATACTGTTCGCGAAGAGGTTCTCGAACAGGTGTCTGAGCCGCGCTTCGTCGGCGACGACGGTCGCGTCCGTGGTGACCGAGAGCGCCTCGTCGGACAGCCCGGTCGTCCGTGCGCACTCCCGCGCGAGGGCCGGAAGGTGGGCCGGAGCCGGCGCTAACTCCGTCTCGCCGTGTCGTGCCAGGCGCACGAGGTCGTCGATCAGACGCTCCATGCGAGCGACCGCCCGGTGACACCGCTCGAGGGAGTCGGCGTCCGTCTCGAGCAGGTCCAGCGACGCGGACAGCGTCCGCAGCGGGTTCCGGAGGTCGTGACTGACCACCGTGACGAACTCGTCGAGTCGGCCGTTCTGGCGCTCGCGTTCGCGCTCGCGCTCCTTGCGCTCGGTGATATCCCGAATCGTCCCGCGGACGCGCTGGCAGGCGCCGTCCTCGAACTGCGGGTCGGCGCGCGTTCGGACCCACTTCTCGGTGCCGTCGGCGGCAGTGATGCGGACCTCGATGTCGTAGGGCTCGCCGTCCTCCAGCGCTCGCGCCACGGCCGTCCGAACCGTCGCTTGATCCGCGGGATGGTAGAACTGCCGGATATCCGACTCCGGCTCCGGGTCGTGGCTCCGGTCGACGCCGTAGATCTCGTACACATGGTCCGTGAAGTACGCCGCCTCCTCCTGTGGGTCGTACTCCCAGGCTCCGACGTCGGCGAGGTCCTGTGTCTTCTCCAGCAGTTCGTTTTTCCGTTCCAGTTCCCGTTCCGCGCGAAACTGCCCCACCGCTCGACTGACCCGGTTCGCGAGGAGTTCGTACTGGTCTGTGCCAGCCGCTTTCTGGAGATAGTCGGTCGCTCCGAGGGTGAGGGCCTCACTCGCGACCTCCTCGCTCCCTTTGCCAGTAAAGAGGAGAAAGGGGAGGTCGGGATATGTCTCGCGGACGGCCTCGAGGAACTCGAGGCCGTTCATCCCGGGCATATCGTAATCGGAGATGACGCCGTCGACCGCCTGGGTCAGACACTCTAGCCCCTCGGCGGCAGTGAGGGCAGTCTCGACAGTGAAGCGGTCGTCGCGCTCGAGAAACTCGGCAGTCACCGCAGCCAGATCCGGGTCGTCGTCGACATGAAGAACGTGAATATCGGTAGCCATACTGGCGGTACTTGCGTATCATTGTATAAGATAGTTCCCCGACGTAGTGTCGAGAGAGTGTCACTCGCGGCCGTCTCGACAGGGAGACGGAGTCGGAAAAACCGTCCGCTGTCTGCCAGGCGACGACGGTGCCCGCTACCTCCGGAACTCCTGGTTGGTGCCCGGCGGACGTTCCGTCGTCAGGTCCGGCCTCGACGAGGGTATCGACACCGAGCAGCACGCTGATTGCGCTCGCTGCCGTCGGCCCACACATGCCGACCGTCTACATCACGGCACCACCGGACGCGGCCCCGAAAATCGCCCGCGCGCTCGTCGACGAGCGACTGGCCGCCTGTGTCAACCGCGTCCCCTGTGACTCCGTCTACCGCTGGGAGGGCGAGGTTCACACCGACGAGGAGACGATACTGCTGGTGAAGACGACCGAGGAGCGGTACGCCGACCTCCGGGACCGTGCCCTCGAACTCCACCCCCACGAGGTCCCGTGTATCGAACGGTTCGACGAGAGCGATACACTCGACGCGTTCGCCCATTGGCGAGCCGAAAGCGTCGAGGACCGGTGAGTACGGTCGCGTCGCGTCCGTCTACCCGATAGCTGACACCCGCGGCCCGCGGACACCGACCCAACGTACTGGTTTCGGAAGGCCCGACTCGCATCCGCCCTCATCGTAGTGGTAGTCACTGGTGTCGGGCTTCTCACGCAGGTCGGCGAGCGCCCTCTCGGGAACATCTTCGCCGCGTACGGCATGCTGGCCGGTGCGGTGGCGCTGCTAGTCGTGTGGGTGGACGAACGGGTCCTCGACTGGTAGGCGCCGTCGGTAGTCCCCGTCGACCGAGCACACGACGGAGCCGTCGGCTACTCCGCGTCGTCCTCGACGGCGTCGCGGTTCACCGTCGACGGGGGGACCCCGCCCTCGTAGACGGTCCGGACGTTCGCGGCCGCCCGCTGGCTCATCCGGGCGAGCGCCTCCTCGGTGACGCCACCGACGTGGGGTGTCAGGAGGACGTCGTCCCGGCCAAACAGCGGATGGTCCTCGGCCGGTGGCTCCTCCTCGAACGTGTCGAGGCCCGCGCCGCCCAGCGCGCCGCTGTCCAGCGCCTCCAGCAACGCCTCCTCGTCGACGATTGGCCCGCGGGCGGTGTTGATGAGGACGCCGCGCTCGCCCAGGGCCGTCAGTTCGTCGGTCGAGACCACGTGTCGTGTTTCGGGCGTCAGCGGCGCGTGGATGCTCACCGCGTCCGACCGGGCGAACAGTTCCCGGAAGTCGGTCACGCGTTCGACCCGCGTCGGCACGTCGTCGTCGGGGACGTACGGGTCGTACATGAGCACGTCCTGGCCGATGCCGTGTGCCAGGTCGGAGGTCTCCCTGGCGATAGCGCCGAAGCCAAAGAGGCCGAGCGTGTTCCCGGTCAGTTCCCGGCCGGTGTAGGCCCCGCGGTCCCAGCCGCCGCCCCGGACGTGCTGGTCGGCGGCCCGATGGTTGCGCCGCAGGGCAAACAGCAAGGAGAGCGCGTGCTCCGCGACCGAGCGGGAGTTCGCGCCGGGCGTGTTACAGACGACGATGCCCCGCTCCGAGGCCGCCTCGATGTCGACGTTGTCCAGCCCCGCGCCGTGTTTGGCGATAACGCGCAACCGGTCCGCCCGGTCGATGACCGCGGCGTCGAGTTCGGCGACCCTGACGACGACGGCGTCGTAGCGGTCGATATCGTCGAGCGCGGCGTCGACGCTGTCGTACTCGTCCATGCCGGTACACGCCGCGAAGTCGGCTATCGACTCCGGCCCGGACGGGTCTATCTGCCGTGGGACCAGCACGTTCCAAGTTTCAGCCATATAACAACTCCTCCCCGAGGGGACCTAAAAGTATGCGGCGTCGTCACGCTGGTTGTCGGCCGTCTCGGACGCTGTGGCTGGAGACGACGCGGTGGCCTCAGAGCGCGGATTCGATTTCGTCGGCGAGATAGACGGCGATGGGCACGCGTTCCTCCTCGACGAAGCGGGCGATTTCCTCCCCGCCGCGTTCGACCACGACCGTCGGGATGAACTCGATACCGTACTCCTCGACGCCGGGGCCGGTCTTCGAGCCGTCGTCTTCCTTCTCGGTCGGGTGGTGGTGGATACGCCGCTCGGGGACCTCGGCGGCCTCCAGGGCGGCGCCGAAGTCGGGCAACTGCGCGCGACAGTCCTTGCACCAGTCGCCACCCCAGATGTGGTAGTCGAGTTCGTTCCGGTATCGGGTCAGTAGGTCGACCGTGTCGGCGTAGGCGTCCTGGACCCAGACCGGGTTCGGTTCCATCGTCTCGAGGTGACCTGTCTCACTCATGGCCCCCTGTTGCGCGGCGACCGGCTTGAAGCTCCCGGCTCCCGGCCCCCGTCGACCCGGTCACGGAGCCGGTCCCGGAGGAGCGTCCGGTGACAGCGCTTGCGTTCGCCCTCGAAGCAGACGAGGACGACGTCTTCGCCGTCGGCGACGCGGTCGGTGAGGTCGTCGAGCGCGCGCCGGGGGGCCGCGTCCGCAAGGTGGGCCAGATACCGGGACTCGAACTCCGTCTCGTCCCAGGCGGCGTTGTGGGCGCCCTCCTCGCAGAGCCCCTGTAGCTTGAGGTCCTCGGCGCGTTGTTTCGTCTCTTCGAGCAGGGCAGACGGCGGTCCCAGTTCGGCGACGTTCTCGTCGACCGCCGCGTGGAACCAGCCGGTCGGCTCGCGGACCACGCCGACGAGCGTCTCCCCGCCGTCGAGGTCGGCCAGGTCGTGCTGTATCGCCGCGACGTAGGTCTCGGAGACGGTCCCGCTCATGGGCGGCAGTTGGCTCCGCTGCCGGAAAGAACTGCCGACACTCGCGACTCCCCGTCGGCCTTGGCGGTTCCACGGGGGGTTTTAACCGGCGACGGCGTAGCCGCGACCCATGCACGAGTCACTCAGCGACTCCATCGTCGAGACCATCGGCTCGCCGCTGGTGTCGGTCGCCGCGCCCGAGGGCGCGACCGTGGCCGCGAAGGTCGAGTCGTTCAACCCCGGCGGCTCCGCGAAGGACCGCCCGGCGCGGTTCATGATAGAGCGCGCCGAGCGGGAGGGTGTCATCAGCCCGGGCGACACGCTCGTCGAACCGACCAGCGGCAACACGGGTATCGGGATGGCGATGGTCGGCGCCGGAAAGGGCTACGACGTGGTGCTGGTGATGCCGGCCTCGAAGTCGCCCGAGCGCCGCCAGATAATGAAAGCCTACGGCGCCGACATCGAACTCGTCGAGGGCGACATCTCCGCCGCCAAGGACCGCGCCGACGAGTTGACCGACCGCGACGGCCACGTCCAGTTGCGCCAGTTCGAGAACCCCGCGAACCCGCAGGCCCACTACGAGACGACGGGGCCGGAGATACTCGACCAGGTCGGGGACCGGACCGTCGACGCGCTCGTCGCCGGCGTCGGCACCGGCGGCACCATCACGGGCACCGGCCGCCGACTGCACGAGGCGTTCCCCGACCTGCGCGTCGTCGCGGTCGAACCGGCGAAAAACGCCGTCCTCTCGGGGCTGGAGCCGGGCACCGGCGAGGACAGCTTCCAGGGGATGGGGCCGGGCTTCGTCAGCGACAACCTGGACGTCGACCTGCTCGACGACGTGAAGACGGTGGAACTGGACGACGCCGAAGCCGAGTGTCGCCGCCTCGCCCGCGAGGAGGGCATCCTCGTCGGCCAGTCCTCGGGCGCGTCGAGCCTCGCAGCCCGCGAGGTGGCCGGTGAGTTGCTCGAGGCGGGCGTGACCGACCCGCTCGTCGTCACGGTCTACTGGGACAGCGGCGAGCGGTATATGTCGACCGGGATGTTCGACTAATCGAGCGGACGAGCCTCGCGCCTGATTCGGTCGTACTGGCTGGCCGCCCACTCGTTCATCGCCGTCGTGTCGTTGTTGATGTTCCCGACGATCCCGCTCTCGCTGTAGACGACGATACCGCTGACCGTCCCCTCGGGGGTCTCGGCCGTCCAGACCGCGTACGGCATCTGCTCGTCGGTGACGTACAGCGAGATGCCGTCGTTTGCTTCGAACGTCGAGAGGCCCTCGGGGTACGTCTCGGCGAGCACGTCGACGACGGCCTCGGTAAGCACCAGTTCCGTCTCGGTCCCCGACTCGACGAGCGACGCGGTCACGTCGATGTACCGCGGGAGGACCACCGGTCCCGTGCCCCGAAACCGCCTGGCATCGGTGACTATCGGGACGTTCGTCTCCACGGGCGCTTCCGGCGCCTCCGGCACGGACTCGGTGACTGTTGCACCGTCGAGGACCGCGGGCGGGATGTCCACGTCGGGCGGCAACTCGGCCACGACCGGTTGGGCCGCCGCGAGGGCGTCGAGCCGGTCGAGGTACTGTCCGTAGGCGTCGACCGCTGCCCGACCGGCGTAGGTCGCCACGTACTCGCTGCCCCGGCGCGTGACGAAATCGTGCTCCTGCAGCGCGTCCACGGCCCGGTCGACGGTCGACCGCGAAGCGTCGAGCGCCTCGACGAGCGCGGGCTTCGTCTTCGGCGTCGAGAGCGCGGCGAGCACGTCCCGCCGCTTCGCGACGACGTCGGCGTCGTTCGGCACCGTTACCATCCTGTGAGTAACTCGGTCACTATCTGATGGCTGTTGCGGTTTCGACCACCGGACTCGGCGGCTCGTCAGGATGTGGGAATTTTCCCGGAAGCTCGGTATATGTATCTGGCCGCCGTCCGTTCCGACGGGTGGCCACGCCTGTGACTGACACTCGACAGGACTGTCCACTCGTCACGGTGCCGTGCCTCTGACAGCCAGCCGTGACGATGGGGGGCCGCTGTGGCACCCGCTCGGTTCTCGCGGGACGAGTATCAGAACTTGATATTGGATGTAACTCTTTATTACGGATTGTTGACGCGTACCTGTATGGGTGAGCAGCCGACGCGGCGGAAGTACTTACTGGCACTTTCCGCGACGGGTTTCACCGGGTTAGCCGGATGTACCGACCTTCGGTCGATGACGCAGTCGTCTCAGGAGTCGACACCGGCCGCCGACCTCGGTGGGGCGAAGTTCACGTTCGAGTACGCGTCGGACGGCCAACAGCTACAGATTCGGTTCGACGGTGGCGCGACCATCCTGGCTCGCAATCTCCAGATTCGGTCCTCTACCGGCAAGCAAGCCAGCTGGGCCCAGCTGGGGTCGACGCTCACCGGTCCCGACGAGCAACTCGGTGCGGGCGCGACGGCCGTCCTCGGTGCGGACATCCTCAACTGGGAGCAATCGGTCGGGCTGCGTGAGACGGTCCGTCTCGTCTACGTCGGGAAGGAGACGCCCTCGACGCTCGGCCGATTCACCCCGCCGGAGAGCGCGACGCTGACGGCGACAGTTCCGGAGCCGACCGAGACGCCCGAACCGACGGCGACAGTTCCGGAGCCGACCGAAACGCCCGAACCGACCGAAACGCCCGAACCGACCGAAACGCCCGAACCGACGGAGACGCCGGAGCCGACGGAGACGCCGGAGCCGACGGAGACGCCCGAGCCGACCGAAACGCCGGAACCGACCGAAACGCCCGAACCGGACACGACTCCGCCGTCCATCTCTGCGTTCAGTCTCTCGAACCCGTCCGGCCAGACCCTCCGAACGTCGTTCGATGCCACCGAGGCGGTGGCGACGATACAGGTCTCAATCAGCGGCGAGGCGGACGTGATTCTGACGACGAGCGACTTTGCCAGGACGGCCGGCGGCGGGAGCTACACCTACGAGGCGACCTACGAGGCGGACTCGGACGGGCGCTTCACGGCCACGCTGGACACTGCCGCCGACGCCAGCGGCAACGACGGCGCCAGCGGACAGTCGGTCACCGTCTCGGTCAGTCCGTCCGGTCAGACGGCCGGGGAGTGGCCGATGTTCCAGTTCGACAGCCGGAACACCGGGACGAGTTCCGCCGGGACCAGTATCGCGGCTGAGCCCGCTCTGGAGTGGGAAACCTCCTTCGGGAGCCGGAACGTGACGCGACCGGTGGCGAACGACAGCTACCTCTTCGTCGGCGTCGGGACCGACCAGACCGACGGCACGGAGGGACAGGTCGTGGCCGTCGAGAGGGCGACTGGCGACATCGCGTGGGAAACCACCCTCGAACATCCGGTCGGCTCCCCGGCCGCCGTCGTCGACGGAACGGTGTACATCGGGACGCACAAGCAGGACGACGGCCATCACAGCCCTCGATACGGCACCCTGTACGCGCTCGACGCGTCGACCGGCGCTGAACGCTGGACGTACACCCCCCAGGGCGGCGTGACGGCCCAGCCGACCGTCGCCGATGGGACCGTCTACTTCGGGACCAAGGGGAGCGACTCGACGTATCTCCAGGGGACCGGCTACGCCGTCTCGGCCGACGACGGCAGTGAAGAATGGGAGAACGTGCTCGGCTGGGGCACGTTCTCGGCCCCGGCCGTGGGCCCGGACCTCGTCTACATGGAGGCCCGGGACAAGAACCACCCGTTCTTCGCCCTGAACCGCGCAGATGGCTCCTCGAACTGGGAGCACACACCGGCCGACTTCAAGGGGAAACAGACACTCCGCGACGGAACCGTCTATATCACCGGGTGGCGGGACGCGCCGCGAGTCATCGCACTCGATGCGGAGACGGGCGCCAGCCAGTGGACGATTACGCCCGATGCCGGCGTCAAGACCTCACCGGCGGTCGACGCTGACACGGTGTACTACGCCACCGTCGACGGGATGGTCAACGCCGTCGAGAGCGGGACGGGCGACGCCGTGTGGTCAGACAGCGTCGACGCGGGTATCGTCTCGTCGCCGGTTCTCGTCGACGGCGCGGTACACTTCGCGGACCAAGCCGGGACACTCCACTCGTACGATGCGGCGACCGGCGACGCCAACTGGCAGTACAGCGTCTCCGATAGCCGGATAGCCGGGCCGATTGCCGTTGGTGGCCGGTTGTTCGTCAGTGACGCCTCTGGCGGTCTCTATTCAATTACGGACTGACCGGTGACTCGGCGCGGCGTCCGGTGGGGACGCCACGAAGACACGTCCGAGACGACTGCGCTTCTCACGCTCCGAACTCCGTCTCCGTGACGCGCACGACCAGCGTCTCGTCGACCTCGCGGAGGTCGTAGTCGGGAATCGTCTGGCCCGTCCGGGTCAACAGCATCGGCTCTACGAGCCTCGGCGGCCGGTCGGTGCCGACGTCCGCATTCTCGTCACCGTCGTCGTCGGCCGCGACCACGCCATACACCGTCAGGAACCGCCCGGTCTCGTCGGGCCCTAGCTCGTCGTCCCTGATTGCGGTCGCCAGCTCCCGCGAGAGCCACTCGCTCTCGCTGATGGAGGGCACCTTCACGAACGCGGCATCGGTGAAGCGGACGAGATACCAGTTGAGGTCGTTGAGCAGGGCGACCGCCGCACCCAGGCTCACCGTCTCGACCTGCAGCGTGTTCTCGAAGGGCTCACGGAGGTCGTAGGTGACCAGCGCGTTCCGCGCGGTCTCTCGGGAGAGCAACTCGTACCGGAGGTTCACGTCGTCGCTCCCGACGAGACACACCTGCGCCATACCACGACTCACCAGCCCCCCGGAAATTTACCTTTCGATGGGGACGACCGACCGCTCGGCAGCGCAGGCCCGCGCTCGTTCGAACAGGTCGTCGGGCTCGGCCGCCCGGACCGTCTCGATGTCGGCGTTCGTCTCGGGGAGTTCGGGGGCAACCCGGTTACAGCCGGTGTCGACCGTGGCGTCCTCGAAGGTGCCGATGTGCCGGGCGAGTTGCGTAATCTCCGATTTGTCCGTCGCGACCAGCGGGCGGTGGACCGGCAGGCTCGTCGCCGGGTCGGTGACGGCGAGGTTCGCGCTCGTCTGGCTGGACTTCTGGCCGATGGCCTCGCCGGTCACGACGCCGACGGCCCCCTCGCTCTCGGCGACCGCCTCGGCCGTCGCGAGCATGTATCGTCGGAGCGCGAGCATCCGCAGGTCGCCCATCCCCGTTTCGAGGTCGGCCACGACCGCGCCGGCGTCGACGACGTGCAGCGCCATCGCCTCGCCCGGCGCGTAGCCCGCAAGCGTCTCGACGGTCGCCCGCGCTCGCGCCCGGTGGTCCGGACCGCCGTAGTCCCCCAGGTCGACGTACACGGGGACGACGGGACAGCCCCGAGCCATCAGCTTCCAGGCGGCGACCGGCGAGTCGATACCGCCGCTGATGAGTGCGACCACCGGTCGCTGGGTCCCGAGCGGTAGCCCGCCCGGTCCCGCTCGCTTCTCCAGGAAGACGTACGCCGCCTCGCGTCGACACTCGACGAACAGCCGGAACTCCGGGTCGTCGAGGTCGACCTCCGGCTCGTGGCCCAGCGACTCGATGGCCGCCCACACCGCCGCGCCGCCCTCGGACTCGATGTCGGTGCTGGCGAAGGGGTGGGCGTCGCTGGGGCCGGCCCGAGTGGCGTCGACGGCGAAGCTGCCGCCGTCGTGGTGGCTCTCGGCGGCCGCCGCGAGCGCCGTCTCTATGGCGTCTAGCGTCGGCTCGACCGTCACCGCCGGCGAGGCCGAGACGACCCCGAAGGTGTCAGCCGCGGCGTCGGCCGCCGCGTCCGCGTCGTCGGTGTGGACGAACAGCCGGTTGCGCCGCCGCTCGATGTCGGCCGACAGGCCGCGGCTGTCGAGCATCGCCCGCAGGTTCTCGGCCAGCCGGCCCTCCATCTTCCGGCGGACCTGCTCGCTCTTGACGCCGAGTTCGCCGTGGCGGACGAGCACGACGCCGGCTTCGGGCGGTTGCATACCCGCAGTTGCCAGAAGGGGAATAAAGGGGTGTCGCTCGCGGCCCTCGTACTGGTGGCTGTCCGTTCGCAAAAATATTCGCCGCCCCGGGGTGGCGAACTATCTCCGTTTGTTACAGCGACCAGTATCAGTCGTCGGCCTGTGCCTGGAGGTGGTCGGCCATCTGTGCCACTTCGACTCTGAACTGGTCGAGGTCGTACTCCTGGGCGTGGAGCATCGCGCTGTAGCGCGAGGTCAGGCTCGACAGCGCGTATGTCTCTTCGAGTTCGGCCTCTGTCGCGCCGTGTAGCCGCGCGGCCTTGCGGTGGAAGTGCGCGCAGTAGGGACACTTGATGTTGGCCGCGACGGCCAGTCCCATCAGCTCCCGATACTTCGGCGGAATCTCCGACTCGCCCACGGTGTACTTCTCGAAGAACGGCCACTCGCTCTCCGCGTCGTCCTCGGGGATGGTGCCCAGCGGCGGCGGGACCTGCCCGAAGGTGTCGGTCATCTGCTGTTCCACGTCTGTCTCCGGCTCCTGTGTTGCCATGGCTCTGTGTGGCCAGCCCGGCGGCTGTGTTCCACGGCGGACAGTCGGTCCCGCGCCGAGTTAGTTATGTGTTGGCACACGCCGCTGTGGGGTGGCTTATCGGGCCCGGAACCGATGCGCGCTGGCGTCACCGCGGCAGTCGTCCGCTCGCTCCCGCGGGACTGGCGGTCCGACGCTCGGTACGGTCGGCCTGTCGAGCGGTTCGGCCCGCCGTTCATGAGCGGGGCGTCGTCGCCGGAAGCGCACGACGGCGCGGCCTACGGCGAGACCTGACCGCTGGCGTTCCCCGAGAAGGTGTTGTTCGACCGCGTGAGCCGACCGCCGTCCTCGACGTAGATGGCGTACGTCGAACTATCCCGGAGCGTGGAGTTCCGGACCGTCGCCATGCCCGAGTCCTGGATGTAGACGTTGGCCCAGCCTCCGCTGCCGCCGTTGGCGATCTCACAGTGGTCGAAGACGTTGTCGGGTTCGAGCGAGACGACCTCGATACCGCCCCAGAAGCCCGACACGTCCGTCTCCCCTTCGAACGTTATCGGGTCGTTGGCGGTGCCGACCGCGTTGAGGCTCCCGCCCTGCTCCACACTGAGAAGCGAGCCCTGTGCGAAGGTAAAGGACGCGCCCGGGTCCACCGTGACCGGGGCGTCGATACTGCAACTCTCCGTGAAGTGTACCGTGGTGTCCAGCGCGGGCCAGGTCGTCTGGCGCGGGACGGTCTCGGCGGTGACCTCGACCCGCGTCTGGTCGCCCGACCCGGTGAACGTCGTGTCGGCGTCGATGTCGTCGAGGTTCGCAAGCGGAATGTACATCGACCCCGTCCCGCCCGCCCACACGTCGTTGCCCGTGAACGACTCCAGCGTGGTGTTGGCCTCCGCGTGGAGTCCGTAGGTCTCCGAGGCTCTGAGCGTGCAGTTGTCGATGCTGACACGCCCGCCGTTCTGGACGTAGACGTTCGCCCAGCCGTCGCCACCGCCGTCGACGACAGTGGCGTATGAGAGGTTGTTCCGGTTGTCGGAGACGATTTCGATACCGTGCCAGTATCCCGGCGTGTTGGTCTGTTCGCCGGTGAAGGTGACCTGGCTGCCCGAACTGCCTTCGGCTCTGAGCAACCCGCCCGTTTCGACGCTGAACCGAGTGTCCTGACCGAAGCGGAGGTCGGCTCCCTCGCGGATAACCACCTCGGCCTCTATCGCCACACCGCTTGGGAAGTAGTAGTTCTCGCCGATGTCCAGCCAGATTGTGTCACTGGTGACGGTCTCGTTCCGGACGTCGACACCGCCCGGTTCAGTGGTGTTGTCGTACGCGGTCGCCGTGTCGAGACTGCCCAGGACCGTCGCGGGAACCCGCATCGCTCGCGTCTGGTTGTCGCGGAACGAGCAGTTCCTGAACCGCTGGAGCGTGGTGTTTTCCTCCGCGTCGATGCCGTAGGTCGCGGACCTGTCGAACAGGCAGCCGTTGAACGACACCGCGGCTCCGTTCTGGACGTAGACGTTGGCCCAGCCGCTCGCGCCGCCGTCGCGGACGACGGCGTTTCGCAGCGACGAGTCGGTGCTGTCGGCGGTTATCTCGATACCCTTCCAGCTACCGGGGTCGCCCTCCACGCTGCGAAACTCGGGGGGCTCCTGCTGTGTGCCGTCGGTGACGAGCGTCCCGTCCTCGACCGAGAGTATCGTGTCCTGTTCCGCCTCGACCAGCGCGCCGGTGACGAACAGCGTCGCGCCGTTCGTGACGGTCACGTCGCCGGTCATCCGGTACCGGCAGTCCCACGTCGTGTCCTGGGTTATCGAGCCCGAGACGTCGACGGCCGGTCCACAGGCCCTGTTTTGCTGTTGCTGTGACTGGCTCTGTGTCGACGTGGCCGTCGCCGTCTGTGTCGGAGTCGACGCCCCACCGGTGCCGGTCGACTGGTCGTTACTGTCCGAGGAACACCCCGAGATTCCCAGCGCGCTGGCCGCCAGGCCGGCGCGTAACATCTGCCGCCGTGACAGTTCCATGCAGCTAAGTTATAGTTGGTAGTAATAAACCCATGTGTGAGGCTATCACGGATGAAAACCACGACGGCGAGACCGGCTCAGAACGTCGAGAGGTCGCCCTCGATGACCTTGCGGGTGACGTCGGTCACGTCGGCCAACTGGGCGTCGATGGCGGCCCGGACCTCGTCCTCGATGTCGCCGACGGCGACGCCGTCCTCGGTGACGACCATCGCGTCGGCGACGTGGGGCTGGTCGATGGGCGAGCCGATCTGTGAGAGCAGGCGAATCTGAATCTGGCGGATGCCGTCGACCTCTGTGACGACCGACTTCGCCGTCGCCGTCGAGAGCAGGTTGTATATCTTCCCGATGTGGTTGACGGGGTTCTTCCCCGACGTGGCTTCCATGCTCATCGGGCGGTTCGGCGTGATGAGCCCGTTGGCGCGGTTCCCTCGGCCGACGGAGCCGTCGTCGCCCTGCTCGGCGCTCGTCCCGGTCACGGTGAGGTAGATGGACTCCTCGTCGTAGTCGTCGGCGGTGTTGACGTGGACGCTCACGTCGCGGTCGGTGTACTCCGCCGCCAGCGCATCGACGTGTGTGCGGACGTCCTCGACGGCCGCTCTGTACGCGTCGAGGTCCGCGACGTGCTCGTCGACCATCGCGACGGCGACGGTCACGTCGATGTGGTCGCCCTCGCGCTTGCCCATCACCTTCACGTCCTGGCCGACGACGGGGTTGTCGGCGGCGTACTCGCCGGTGAGCGACCGCTCGGTGTTGTAGACTATCTGCTCGGTCTCGGAGAGGGGCGCGTGGCCGACCCCGTAGCTGGTGTCGTTGGCGTTCGGGACGGTCTCCTCCTCGCCGAAGACCGTCTGGAGGTCGCCCGACCCCTCGCCGAACTCCACGTCGACCACGATGTCCGTCCCGAGGTCCAGATGCGGGAAGTTCTCGCCGAGGTAGTCGCGGGCGGCCCGCAACGCGATGGTCTCGGCGGGGATGCGCTCGCCGTCGTAGGCCTTCGTCGCGCGGCCGACCACGAGCAGATAGATGGGTTCGAGCACCTCGCCGCCGCCGTAGGCCGGCGCCGCCGTCCCGGCCACGAGCTGTGTCTCGTCGGTGTTGTAGTGTAACACCTTTCCGAAGCGGTCGATGTACGTCTGTGCGAGCGCGCGGGAGACGCTCTCGGCGACGCCGTCACAGATGGAGTCGGGGTGGCCGATACCCTTTCGCTCGACGATTTCGACGTTCTGTTCCTCGACCGCGAGTCCGCTCTCGGGCGCGACGTGGATGTTCCGCTCGGTCATTGGTCGCCCTTTGCTGTGGCCGCTTCTATAACTTACGGGAACCGCTCGGCACGCAAAGATTACTACGAGGAATCTTCGAGCAGCAAGCCGAGATACGACGTGCGGGTCTGGTCCTCGGGGTCCAGCCCCAACTCCTGAAGCACCTCGAAGGCGCCCTCGCGAGCGGCCTCGACGCCGTCTTCGTCGGTCTCGGTCTCCACCTCGACGAACTCGCCGACCCCCGAAACGTCGTCGAGCGTCACCGTGTATCCCTCGTAGCGGTAGAACCGCCGCTCTTTCTCGACCGTGGCGGCCGGCGAAAAGCCCAGGTTCTCGAAGATACTGTGGGCCGTCTCGCCGTCCGCGACGGCCGTCTCCGCTTCCTCGCGGGTCTTCGACGCCGCCTCGACGAGCGGGCCCTTGTACGTGATGCGGACCTCGGTGTCGCCCTCGCGGGTCTCGCGGCGCACCCGCAGCGCCTCGTCGGTTTCGGCAAAGTCCCGGTGTGGCGCGTCGTAGTAGGTGTCGACCTGCACGACGTCACCCGTCTGTGTGGCGCCCAGTTCGTCGAGGCGCTGTGCGACCGCGTCGAGGTCGGCGGCGACTTTCACTTCGACTTCGTACATGCGACCCCCGTCGTGACGCGGGCTGAAAAAACGGTGCTATCGCGCTGCTACCGCTGCGGTCCGGACTGGGACGGGGCCGTCAGTCCTTGCCGGTGAAGTGGCCCTGCTCGTCCCGGTCCTGCTCCTCTGCGGAGTGCTGGCCGCCGCGCGAGCGGGCCTCCTGGGTCAGTCCCTGGGTGTTCCCCTGCTGGGACCCTTGCCCTTCGTCGCGCTGGCTCTCCTGCTCTCGCTGTTCGTGCTGCTGGAGCTGCTGGCGGCCGTGCTGTGCGCCGCGGGGCTGCTGGTGGCTCTGCTGTTGGTTACCCTGGTGGCCGGTGAACTGGCCCTGCTGGTCGCGCTGCTGGGAGTGTGCGGAGTGCTGGCCGCCGATGCTCCGTCCCTGCTGGCCGCCGAACTGCTGGCCCTGGTGGCTCTGTTGCTGGCCGCCGAACTGCTGGCCCTGGTGGCCCTGCTGCTGGCCGTGCTGCTGGTTACCCTGGTGGCCGGTGAACTGGCCCTGCTGGTCGCGCTGCTGGGAGTGTGCGGAGTGCTGGCCGCCGATGCTCCGCCCCTGCTGGCCGCCGAACTGCTGGCCGCCGTGTTGCTGTGCGTGCTGGCCCTGCTGACTGCCCATCCCTTGCTGCTGGCCGTACTGCTGGCCCTGCTGGTGGCCGCCCTGTGAGACGAACTGGCCGTGTTCGCCGCGTGGCTGGTGCTGGGCCTGCTGGCGGTGTTCCTGTCGGAACTGCTGGGAGTGGCGCTGGTCGGCGGGCTGGCCCTGCTGCTGGGGCTGCTGGCTCTGCTGCTGTTGTGGGTGCCCCTGCTGTTGCCCGTACTGCTGGGGCTGCTGACTCTGCTGTTGCCCGTACTGCTGGGGCTGCTGTCCGGTCTGCTGCTGACCGCCCATCCCCTGCTGGTGGCCGCCCTGCGAGACGAACTGGCCGTGCTGGCCGCGAGGCTGGTGCTGGGTCTGCTGGCGGTGCTCCTGTCGGAACTGCTGGGAGTGGCGCTGGTCGGCCGCGCCTTGGTCGGCACCGCGGCCCTGTTTGCCCGGCCAGCCGGCCTGCTGGCCGCTGGGCTGTTGCTGCTGGGAGAGATACCCCGCCTCCTGTCGGGGCGTCTGCTGTGGTCGCTGCTTCCCGGTCTGCTGACCGTGCTGTTGGCCCTGCTGCTGGGGCTGCTGGCCGAACTGCTGGCCCTGCTGCTGGGGCTGCTGGCCCTGCTGCTGGGGCTGTTGGCCGTACTGCTGGCTCTGCTGACCGTACCCCTGCTGACGATGCTGCTGACCCTGGTTCTGATTGTGATGTGGCATGGTTGCTGTCGTGTCTTGCCGCTGGGGCCACCGAACGCCCCACCGGAAGGCACGCCGTCCAGCGAGGGCTATGTTGTGCCTGCACCTGCCACGGGCCACGGGGCGTTTTCGCTTCCGTCTCAGGGGCCGGCGAGCGCGACGCTCACGAGCGCCCACTCGTCCGACTCGTCCGCGAGCCCGAGCAGTTCGTCGACGGCGTCGTAGCGAAAGCCGGCGTACGGCCGCGAACCGATACCCAGGTGCCCGGCGGCGAGCTGGACCGCGTGTATCACCGCGCCGGCCTCGACGAGCGTGAACAGATATCCACGCTCGCCGTACTTCACCGTCGACCGTGACGGGAGGCCAGCGACGAGGAGCATGACGCTGACGCCGTGGTCGGCGCCGAGATGCGTCCACTCGTCGGCGACGAAGCGGTCGAGCGGGCCGAACCGGTCGGCGACGTAGTCGGGGTCGGCCGGCCGCTCCAGCGTGTTCGCCGCCGGGTTGTAGTGGTAGAGCCCGGCGTCGATATCCACGGCGTCGAGGACGAGCGGGTAGAGTTCGAGGGGGTACAGCTGACCCGCGGAGGCGACGGGTCGGGTCCCCGTCTCCGGGGTAACCCGGTATGCACTGGCAAGGACGGCGAACAGTTCGTCCCGACTCACCGGCCGCGGTTCGGTGGCGTCGTCGAACGACGACCGCGAGCGGAGCCGTCGCAGGAACGCGCTGTCGTCGGGGTCGAACGACTCCGACGGCGTCTCGGCGGGCAGTCGCGTGAACTCCCGATACTCGCCGGTCGGCCAGTCCCGGTCCCCGTCGACGGTCACGGCCGGGTCGACGAGGTCGTACTGGTTCCGGTGGTACAGCCGATACAGCGGCAACAGCCCCTCGGTGTGTCGTCTCATGGGAACGGGTGCGGGCAGTCGTTCAGGTCGGTCGGTGTCGGCGGGGAGGCGACGTATCCACGGGACACCGGCACCGTCGCGAGCCGGTCGCCACCCCAGTAGCGGTGGGCGCCGTGGAGGTACAGCGGCTGGGCGGCCGGCGCGAGCACGCGGACGACGGTGAAGCCGGCCGACGCCACGTCCCGCGTCGTCACGTCGACTGTGTAAACGTCCCACGTCTCGGTGACGGTCGGGACCACGTCGCTCGCGTCGAGGGCGGCCGTCTCGGCGGCCACGTCGGCCAGCGTCGTGGCCGGGTCCCGGTCCGTCCAGAAGCCGAGTTCGGCCGCCGCGCCCCGCTCGCCCCACGCCAGCAGTCGCTCCTCGCGACCGACCTCGTCGGGGGACAGGGCCGAGAGCGACGGTCGCGCGCCCGACCGGGCGCGCAGGTGACGCTGGTAGAGCCGCGTCTGTATCGCCTCTTCGAGCGCCGACTGGGCCGCCCCGCGCGCGTCGGCGGCAGCGGCCGCGGCGACGGATACCTCGGGGGTGGCGTGGCGGTCGACCAGGACCGCGACGACCACCGGCACCCCGAGGTCGGTGCGAGCGTCGAGCAGATACCAGTCGATACCGGCCCGGTCGAGGCGGTCACACAGCGTCCCAACTGACCCCTCGCGCTCCGGGACCCGTATCGTCGGTAGCGGGCTCTCGGTGAGATAGTACAGCACGAACGCGTCCCGTTCGACGACCTCCAGCAGGCCGCGGCGGACGGCTCCCGCCAGCTCGAACCCGGCGGCCAGACCGGTGCTGATAGGGGCGCGGACGAACGGCTGGTCGCGCATGTCGTAGGAGAGGTAGACCAGCTGGGCCGGGACCTGCACCTCTGTGCCGTCGTCCAGCCGCTCGCCCGCGACCCACTGGAGTTCGTCGCCGGGTTCGTACTGCGGGACGGTCCCGGCCGCTCGCTGTTCGGGCGCGAACGTCACCACGTCCGCGGGGTCGACCGCCCCGTCGAGGGTGTCGTATGTCGCCGCTCGCAGGTCCCGGTTCCGGTAGATGGCCGCGCTGTAGCGTTCGACGCCCTCGCCGATGGCCGCCGCCAGAGCCGCCTCGGGGGTCAGCGCGGCGCCGCCCTCGCTCGGCGGGACCGCGACGCCGTCGGTCAGTGCGCCCGGATGGGACCGGTCGACAGCGGCGGTGTGGAGCCGCGGTTCGTCGGCGGGTGCGGTGCCAGTTCGGAGGCGCTCGAACACGCCCACCGACGGGTCGACCAGCGCGCGGCCGGCCCGGACGACCCGGTCAGCTCCCACCATCACAGGCCTCGCATCCGGGGACCCCGAACAGTCGGGCGTCGCTGTAGTCGAGCGTTCGGAGGTCCAACCGGACCAGCCGCCCGACCAGCTCCGGCGGCAGTCGACCCAGTCCCGCCCGGAGCGCCAGCTGTGTCAGGACGTGCGAGCAAAACGCCGTCTCGTAGGTCGACGCCGGATTGAGCGCGCGGTACGACAGCTGTTGGCCGGCGTCGTTCAGTTCCTCCCGAGTGGTCAGACACGCCAGGCACGATTCGCTCGACGGCGAGAGCACCGGACCGATTTCGACCTCGGGGCCGTGGACCGCTGCCCGCACGAGTGTCGCCTCCGAATCCAGCCACGCCCGGTTGACGGTCTGGCGGTCCGCGGCGGCGTCGCTCTCGACGAACACCACCACGTCGGGGTCGGTCTCGCTCGTGGTACAGCCAAGCGCCGCGAGCGACTCGCCGAGTCGCTCGGTGGTCGCTGCGTCGCCGTAGCGCCCGACGGTGAGTGACTGCACCCGGTCGGCAAAGCCGGGCCGCCGGTCGGCGTCGAGTTCGAGCAACAGCCCTTCCAGCAGGCTCCGATGCACGTCGTCCACGTCGAACGCGGACAGCCGTTCGACCGGGTAGAGCAGGCCCGCGGCGACGAGGCGCTCGGCGACCGCGAGCGTGGTCGCTTCGTCACCGATGGTCGGGACCACCTCGCTCAGGGGGGTCCGGCCGTCGCTGGCCGCCAGCAGGTCGCCGCTCGGCCGCGCCGCCTCGCCCGAGAGGGTCCTGGTGCCGGTCGGCCCGGTGACGACGATATCGTCGCCGTACTCGGCCATGGCCGTGCCCTGTGGCACCGTGAGGCGGCTCTCGGCGCTCAACTCTGGGGGGGGTAGCCGGTGTCATGCTCGCTCGTCGTGTCCCGGTGCGGCCGCGCTACAGCCCCCGCTGCCACCGCCGCCACAGGACCCGCCGCCACCGCCGCCGTAGGAGCCGCCGCCGGCGGGGCCGCCCCGCTCGTCGCCGTCCGTCTCCGCCTCGTCGGACTGTTCTTCTGCTTCGTCCTCCTCCGCTCGGAGGTCCGGCGGCAGCCCGTCGGTTATCTCCAGGTCGATGTCCGTGTCGTGCGGAGACATACCACGGCGTTCGCCCGCTGTTCGTAAAAACCTGGCCCGCACGAGACCGCGACTTTTAGTGTGCTCGCCGCCGGGGGAGGTGTATGGACGGTCGCTACGAACCGGTCGAGTCCCCCGACGACACGACCGTCTTCCCGTACCACGACCTGACGCCGCCGACGACCGCCGACGTGGCCAGGGCCCGGAAGGTAGTCACGCGGTATCTCCCCGAGACGCCGCTGGTCCGCAGCGAACACCTCTCGGCGGCGCTTTCCGCCGACGTCTATCTCAAACGCGACGACACGCTCCCGACGGGCGCGTTCAAGGTCCGCGGGGGCGTCACGCTCGTCTCCTCGCTCGACGACGAGTTCCGCGACCGGGGGCTCGTCACCGCCAGTTCCGGAAACCACGGGCTCTCCATCGCCTGGGCGGGGCGAGAGTTCGACGTGCCCGTCACCATCGGCGTGCCCGAGGGCGCCAACGCCGGGAAGGTCGCGGCCATGGAGCGACTCGGCGCCGACGTCCGCCAGCACGGCCCGGACTACGACGCCGCCCGCGAACACGTCGAACAGCTCGCTATCGAGACCGGCAAGCGCTACGTCCACTCGGGCAACGAGCCGAAACTGCTGGCCGGCGTCGGCACCGCCGGACTGGAGGTGGTCGAGGAACTCCCCGACGTGGACCGCCTCTACTGTCCCGTCGGCGGCGGCACCGCGGCCGTCGGCTACTGTCTCACCGTCGGCGCCGTGACCGACGCCGACGTTATCGGCGTCCAGTCCGCCGCCGCCCCGGCGATGCATCGGGCCTACCACGAGGACACGCTGGCGCCACACGACCGGATGGAGACCAGCGCCGAGGGCGTCGCCACGCGGGTCCCCTTCGCCCTCACCATGGGGTTGCTCCGGGATGGACTGGCGGACTTCGAACTCGTCTCGGAGGCCGCCATCCGCGACGCCGTCGCCCGGCTGTTCACCGAGGAGCGCATCGTCATGGAAGGCGCCTGCGGGACGGCCGTCGCCGCCGCGCTCGAGGCGGACGATATCGCCGGCGAGACCGTCGTGCTCCCGGTCTCGGGCCGCAACATCGACCGCGCGAAACTCGACGCCTTTCTCGCCGAGTACGCCGACGCGGCGTAGGCCAGGTCGAAACGTTGTTCTTAAGAGTGCCACGGCAGTCCATCGGGGTATGAGCAACGACTCCGAGGCCGAGGACACAGAGGAAGCAGTCGAGGAAGAGACGGCCGACGAAGAGACCGAGAGCGGACTCCAGTCGGGAGACGTAGTCACGCTCGCCTACACGGCGCGAACCGTCGACGGCGACCAGCTCGTCGACACCACCGACGAGGAGGTCGCTGCCGACGAGGGCATCGACACCGAGCAGCAAGAGTGGGGGCCACGGACCATCGTCCTGGGGGAGGGCCACATCTTCCCGGACGTCGAGCAGGACGTCTACGGCAAGGAGGTCGGTGACGAGGGCACCGTCACCGTCGCCGCCGAGGACGCCTTCGGCGAGTACGACGAGAGCGAGGTCCGCACCGTCTCGAAGGACAAGATAGACGAGGACGACCGCTACCCCGGCGCCCAGGTCCAGATAGACGGCCAGCAGGGCCGCGTCGAGACCATCATCGGCGGCCGCGCACGCGTGGACTTCAACCACCCGCTGGCCGGCGAGGCCGTCGAGTACGACTACGAGGTCGAAAGCGAGGTCACCGACCGCGAGGAGAAGGCCCAGGGCATCCTCTCGCTGATGCTCGACACCGAGCTTAACGTCTGGTTCGAGGACGAGACCGTCGAGGAAGAGCAGCTCGTCGAGAGCGAGGACGACGACGAGGAGAGCGAGCCCGAGTACGAGACCGTCGAGGTCGAGAAAGACACCCTCTACATCGAGGCCACGCCCCAGCTGACGATGAACCAGCAGTGGATGATGGGCAAACAGCAGATAGCCCAGCAGCTGACCCAGCTGCTCGGCGTGGACCGCATCATCGTCCAGGAGGAGATCGGCGGCGGCGGCATGGGCATGCCCGGCATGATGGGCGGCGGTCTGGGCGGCCTCGAAGAGCAACTCGAGGACGCCGACGTCGACGCCGAGGAAATCGCGGAAGAACTAGAGAACGCCGGCGAGTAACGACGCGGTTTCTCGCCGCGGCGGTGACTACCTGTCCACTGTCGTCTCGTCGAGCGGGTCGACCGACACCCGCCGGTCGCTGTCGACGACGACCCGATAGCCACAGTAGTCGAAGGCGACCCGGCCACGTCGTTGCGCGCCGTCGGCCCTCGGTGCGAACAACGCTTCGAGGGCGCCGACATCGACCGCGTCGTTGAGAGGCACGTCGAGTTCGGTCGGGTCGACACCCTCCTCGTCCGCGACGGTCTCGACGATGGCGACACAGAGACTCCCCGCGCCGTCCGGGGTAGTGATAGGCTGACGCATTGGCGAAAGTATCGTCCTACCCGTATTTAAGCCGCGTGCAAATTTGACAAAACTGCAGCGACTTTAAATCCGGCTGGAAAACATTCAGTCGCTCTCCCCGTCGATGAACTTCTGGCCGAAGTGGTTGTACGGTCTCGTCCGCTCGCGTTTCAGTATCTCGAACCGTTCGATGTCGACGCCCAGTCGATCCAGTTCCCGCAGGCTCTCCTCCAGTTTCTCGCGGGTATGCTCGACCAGTTCGATGGAGACGTTCCCCCTGTTGCTCAGCAGTTCGCGCACGCTCACGACGCCGGCTACCGACATGATGTCGTCGACGATGGCCGCCTGCTCGTCGAAGGGCACGGTGCCGACGACCACGAAGTGGTGTTCCAGACCGGCCTTCTCGTAGTCCACGGTCGGGTGATAGCCGGTGATGACGCCCTGGGATTCGAGTTTCTGGATGCGGTTCGCCACCGTGCTCGAGGAGACGCCGACCGATTCCCCGATGCTCGTGGTCGTGTTGCTGCGCGCGTTCTCCTGGAGGAGATAGATGATGCCCTTGTCGACGGGGTCCAATCCGTGAATGGCCACACTGTTGACACGGCCTGGTCCGTTATAATAGCGGTGTAATGGTACTTAGGGCGCCGGAGTCCGTTCGCGATACGGCCCGGAGATGTCAGGCGATATCCCGGCTCGTGTCGATGCTGACCTGCTCGACCAGGTCGAGCTTGATGACGTCGTTGGGCGCGCGCCCGCCCCGGAACTTCGGAATCGCCAGCTTGTTCTCCACCTCGTCGCCGGTCGTCCGGGTTCTGAGCTGGAAGACGACGTCGGCGAAGTGTTCGGTGGTGTCCCGCAGCGGGGGCACCTCGCGGCCGTCGAGACAGTGCAGGATGGCCATACTCCCCGTGTTGACGATGTGGTTCTGGAGGTCGTTCATGAACGCCCGGAACCGGGAGTGGGGCTCCTGGGCTTCCAGCACGTCCAGCGGGTCGACGATGAGGTTGGAGGTCTCTGGCAGCGCCGAGACGAGCTTGCCCGCGTTGTCCAGCGGTGCCTCGCCGGAGATGTGGCGCACGGTCGGGTCGCCGGTGTTGGCCGGCGTCTGCTCGATGCTGGCGACGACCGACTCCGCGGTGCGGTCCAGCGAGAGCCACAGCGTCCCGCGCGTGGCGGTGAGTTCGTAGAGGAACAGCTCCGCCTGGCTCGCCGGCTGGGCCGTCAGCGCGACGATGCTCCCCGCTGGGATGCCGCCGTCGAGCTTCCGGTCGAGGACGTCGATGCCCGTGCGGAGCCGGTTCACCATGCTACGGGGAAACTACCCGGCCCACCCGATTAAATATTCCGCTTGGGTAGCGATTTGGCACATTGGCGGTGTCTCGCGGCCGATTCCTGCGTTTCGAGTGGAGGTTCCGATAGCTCCGGGACGTGGACGACCTGGTCACAGCCGAGGAGTTCGCTCGGGTCGACGCGGCCGTCGCTGCGGACCAGCACGACGGCGGCGGGCGGGGCGTCGAGTTGGCGCGCCATCGCGGCCGTCTTGGCGGCGTCGCGAAGGCTCCGCTCCCGGGGCGTCGAGACGAGCACGGTCCGGTCGGCCGCCCGCAGCGGCGCCGCGGCGTCCGGACTCGCGCCGGCCGGACAGTCCAGCACGACGGGCGCTCCCTGAGTCGTCTCGCCACCGCCGCCCCCCAGTCGCTCGAACAGCGCCGCGGCGGTCGCCGTGTCGGCCCCGGCAGACGGCAGCACGTCTATCTCTGGGAAGCGGCCGCTCCGCTGGGCGACCGCGTGGGGGTCTCCGCTGTCGACGGCCGCGGCGATACCGGGCGCCCGGTCGACGCCGGTCCGGTGGTGGAGGTCCGGCATGTCGAGGTCCGCGTCGACCACCAGGGGTCGCGCCCCCAGCGCGGCCAGTCCGCGCGCGAGCCCGACGGCCGTCGTCGTCTTCCCACACCCTCCCTTCCCTCCGGCGACGGCGAGCATAGCGGGTCTGTGCTCGCTATGGGTTTTGAATGCTTGGCTAGCGACTGCGGGGAGCGCTCTCACACAGCGGCCAGCAATCGCTACTCTCGAACAACCGGCAGTCGACAGCCCAGCGACTGCAACTAGGGCGTGTCGAGAGATTCAAGAGCGTGGGGGGCGGGGGTGGGAGTAAGATGCGGCACGACCACATCATCAGCGCCAAACAGCTGTCGCGGGCCGACATCGAGGCGGTGCTCGACCACGCGGCCGACATCGCGGCGGACCCGGCGGCCTACGCCGACCGGCACGCCGACACGCTGCTGGGCATGCTCTTTTTCGAGCCCAGCACGCGGACCAAGATGAGCTTCACGACGGCGATGAAGCGCCTGGGTGGGGACATCGTCGACATGGGCTCGGTGGAGTCCTCGAGCGTCAAGAAGGGGGAGTCGCTGGCCGACACCGTCCGCGTCGTCGAGGGGTACGCCGACGCCCTGGTGCTTCGCCACCCGATGGAGGGGTCGGCGAAGATGGCCAGCGAGTTCGTCGACGTCCCCCTCGTGAACGCCGGCGACGGCGCCGGCCAGCACCCGACCCAGACGCTGCTCGACCTCTACACCATCCGCGAGAACGCCGGCTTCGACGATTTGACTATCGGCATCATGGGCGACCTGAAGTACGGCCGCACCGTCCACTCGCTGGCCCACGCGCTGACGAACGTCGACGCCCACCAGCACTTCATCAGCCCCGAGTCCCTGCAACTGCCTCGGTCGGTGCGGTACGACCTCCACCAGGAGGGGGCCGAAGTGCGCGAACACACCGCTCTGGAAGAGATTCTCCCAGAACTCGACGTGCTGTACGTCACCCGCATCCAGCGCGAGCGGTTCCCCGACGAGAGCGAGTACCGCGCCGTCGCCGGCCAGTACCAGATAGACACCGAGACCCTCGAAGCGGCGAAAGACGACCTGACCGTGATGCACCCGCTCCCCCGCGTGGACGAAATCGCACACGACGTCGACGACACCGACTACGCGACCTACTTCGAGCAGGCCCACAACGGCGTCCCCGTCAGGATGGCGCTGCTCGACCTGCTCCTGGAGGCCCACCAATGACCGACGACCGGAAACTCCGCGTCTCGAAGATTCGCAACGGCACCGTCATCGACCACATCACCGGCGGTCAGGCGCTGAACGTCCTCGCCATCCTGGGCATCGACGGCACCAGCGGCGACTCGGTCTCGGTCGCCATGAACATGCCGTCCGACCGCCTGGGCAAGAAAGACATCGTGAAAGTCGAGGGCCGCGAGCTCTCACAGGACGAGGTCGACGTGTTGTCGCTCATCGCGCCCGCCGCCTCCATCAACATCGTCCGCGAGTTCGAGGTGGTCGAGAAGGCCCGCGTCGAGCGCCCCTCGATGGTCGAAGGGGTCCTCGAATGCCCGAACCACAACTGCATCTCGACGGAGGACGAACCGGTTCAGTCCCGCTTTGCCGTCGTCGACGACGGCGTGCGCTGTGAGTACTGCGACACCATCATCCGGGACGACCTGCCGGCGCACATCCTCGCCGAGTAACCGTCAGTTCGCGTCTGTCTCCGCCCTCTCTAACTCGTCCAGTCGTGCCCGCGTATCGACGCTGGTGAGCGACTGTGTCGGGACGCTCTCGACGTACTCGACGGCGAGACGGTCCAGCAACGCCCGCAGGCTCCGCTCGCCGTCGTCCAGTGTTGACCGCGCCACCGCCAGAGTCGGCTCCACCCGATACACCGCGTGCAGCGGTTCCGGCCCCCCCTCGGTCCGTGGGACTACGGCGTCGCTGTCGCCGAGTTCGTCCCGAAGCGCCTCCAGGGCCGCCGCGCCGGAAAGCGGCATGTCACAGCCAAGCACGACTGCGTGGTCGGTCCCGACGGCGGCGAGTGCGGTCGCCAGCCCCGCCAGTGGCCCCTCGTCGGGCCGCTCGTCGAGCGCCCAGGCGATATCCGCGTCGAGACCAGATAGCGCGTCGACGAAGTCGGGCCGCTGGTCCGGACGACAGTTGACGACGACGGTGTCAGCCAGTTCGGCGAGCGTCGCGGCGACGTGGGCGAGCAGCGGCCGGCCGTCCAGGTCCGCCAGGGCTTTCTCGCGGTCACCAAAGCGGGTCGAGCGGCCGCCGGCGACGACGACGCCGGTGGCGGTCGAGTGTTCGTCGGTCGGCACACACCGGAGTGGGCCACGCTCGCAGATAGAACCCTCGCCTGCTGCCCGCCGCGGCGACCCCTGACTGTTTAGGACGCCCACGCGGCTATGGCACGTATGGGCGAGACGCACGACCACGATGACCACGCACATGGCGACCACCACGACCACGACGAAGACACCGTCTCCCTCGCAATCGTCACCGTCTCCTCCTCGCGGACGCTGGACGACGATCCTGGCGGCGACGTAATCGAAGCGACGCTCACAGAAGCGGGCCACGAGGTGACCGACCGCGAGGTCGTCACGGACGACCGGGTCGCCATCGCCGACGGCGTGACGAACGCGCTGGCGGCGGGCGCCGACGTGGTGGTGACCACCGGCGGGACCGGCCTCACCCCCGACGACGTGACCGTCGACGCCCTCGCCCCGCTGTTCGACCGCGAGATACCTGGTTTCGGGGAGCTGTTCCGCTATCTCTCGTACGAGGAGGTCGGCCCGATGGCGATGGCCTCCCGTGCCACCGCGGGCGTCGTCGCGGACCGACTGGTCTTTTGCCTGCCCGGCAGCGAGAACGCCGCCCGGACCGGCGCCGAGCGACTGGTCGCGCCGGCGGTCGGCCATCTGCTCGGCCTGGCTCGGCGGTGACGCCGCGTCGTGGGCGACCGCGCTCCCGAGCGCAGACGGGTCTAACACCCCGATGCGCGGTCGCGGTCGCCCTCGGCGGCGGCTTCCGCGAGGAGCGTCCGGCGGTCGCCCACCGCGCCCGCCTCGGCGGCGGCGACCAGGTGGGCCATCGCGTCCCGGAGGTGACCGACGCGACAGAGCGCCCGGTCGACCTCGGCGCCGAACTGCGCGCCCGCGTCCGCACGACCGTCCTCGAAGACTGTTTCGGCGTCTTCGAACCGGCCGTCGGCGAACCGGAACCGTACCCTGGCGGCGGCGAACTCCCCCGACGTCATGTCCCGCCGACCCGCCGCGGCCGCCTGTCGGCCCGCCACGACCAGTTCGTACCCCTCGCCCAGCGACCGCAGGACCGACGCCCGGCGAGAGGCGCGGTCGAACTCCGACCCGAAGAGGTCGTCGTCGCCAGCAGGGTCGCCCGCGGCGAACGCCGTCTCCGCGCGGCCGGCCGCGACCGCCGCGTCGGCGAAGGCCGACGCCGCCCTGTCGTATCGCTCGTCCGTGAACGCGCGCTCGCCCGCTCCGAGCAACGCTCGCCCGTCCAGGACGTGCCCGTAGCCGCCCGCGAGCGCGTCGAGCGCGCCCGCCCGCGAGCGCGCTTCAGCGAGTTCGTCCCCGAACAGGTCCGGAGCCGACCCCGCCCCGGCGGCGAACGTCTCGTCGGCCGCCGTCGCGTCGGCGCTCGCGTCGTCGAGCGACGACTGCGCCGTCCCGGTCCCGTCGTCGAGCGCGCTTTCGGCCGTCGCCAGGTGGTCCCACGCGTCGAGGAGGCGCGCGTACCCGTCCGACAGTGACTCCATCACCGTCGCCCGGTCCCGCGCCGTCCGGAACTCGTCGGCGAACTCCGCCCGGACGGCCGCCCCCGCGTCGAACCGGTCGGACGCGGTGGTCGCGTCCGCGCTCCCGGCCCCGAGCGCCTCGCGAGCGGCATCGCGCTCGTCGCGCTCGATGGCAGACTCCGCCGCGCGCAGGTGGTCCCGGCTGTCGACCAGCGAGACGTATCCCGCAGCGAGACGACTGAGCGCGCGACTCCGCTCGTCACCGTCCGTGAGTTCGCTCCGGAGGTCGGCCGCCGCCCGGCCCTCGGCGTCGGTGAACGTCGCCCCGGCGTCGGTGAACGCCGACTCGGCGTCCGAAAACGACGCCCTGGCGGCGTCGAACGCCTCGGCGTCGACCCGCGACTCGCCCGTCCGGAGGGCCGCGACGCCGTCGAGGTACGTGTCGTACCCGACCGCGAGGCCGTCGACGCCGACGATAACTTCGAGCAGCGCCTCGACGCCCGAGCGGACCGCGTCGTACGCGGCGTCGAGCGCCGTCAGCCGGTCGCCGTCGGCGCCCGCGAGGGCGACTGTGGCCCCGTCGCAGGCGGTCTGTGCCGCCCCGCTTGCGGTCGTCGCCGCCTCCAGCGTCGCGCTCGCGGCGTCGATATCTACGTCGTCCCCGCCGCTGTCGAGACCGCTCCGGGCCGTTTCCAGCAGGTCGCGTGCGGCGGTGACCTCGGCCACCGCGTCGACGGTCCCTTCGACGCCGTCGGCGTAGCGCCCGACCGCCGCCACGTCGGCCCCGTCGGCGTCGCTCTCCCCGGCCGCGGTGACTGCCTCGCGAGCGGTCCGGATACGCGCTCTCGGCCCGCTCGCGTCGAACGCCGGCGGGCTGCCGTCCCCGGCGGCGGCCGCTTCCTCGCGGTCCCGGAACTCGTCGACCGCCAGGGCGGCCTTGTTGAGTTGCCCGACGGCAGTCGCGAGGTGGTCCGCGCCGCTCGGTTCGAAGGTCGCCTCGTCGGGCCTGTCGTCCCCGAGCGCACCGCAGCCGGCGAGGCCGGCCGCAACTGCCGATATCGCGACACGTAGAAAGTTTCGACGTCCCATAGCGCCCCATTCCGACTGGGGGACGTAACTGTTCTGACGGCCGAGTAAACACGAGACGGCGCCGTGACTGGTACTGCCGGCACGCTTATTTTCGCCACCGCTCTGTGGGGTCCATGGAACGTGACGACGGCCGTTCGCCCATCGCCGTGGTCGGCCGCGTCCGGGGTCGCTCGCGCCGCCGGCTCCTGCTGGGCATCGGCGCCATCGCCGTGCTGGTCTGTCTCGCGGTGCTACTCGCGCTCGTTCCGCTGGGGGTCCTCGGTCTGGTCGTCGACGACAGCGCCCGGTTCGAGGCCACACCGGCGGTGCCCGACGACGCGACACTCTCCGCGACCGGCTACGAACTCGACGGAGCGGACACCGTCACCGTGGAACGCCACCGAACCGTCGCCGGACAGGACCGGACGATAGCGGTGGCCAACCCGCAGCGCGTCTACCGCAAGGACGTGCGCGTCGGCGACCGGACGGTGCCCGGCGGCGTGTTCGCGACCGTCGCGACCCCGGCTATCGAAATCGCCGGGAGTCCCCGAAACCCGGTCGCCGCGGAGAGCCACAGCGAGTTGCTCGGCCGCTTCCAGTCCCGATTGGGCGCCGGCGAGAACTCGTCGTTCCGGGCCGTCTCCACCCGCGAGGCCGTCCTCGTCGGGAGCCGAACGACCGTCACGACCTTCGAGACCACCGTCACAGTCGACGGGGAGCGCCGGGCGTTCGCGGTCTACGTGACGACGGCCCGCTCGAACGGCGACGTCGTCGTCGCGGTCGGCGGACACCCGACCGCCTTCCCGGACGAGCGCGTCGCCATCGTGCGGCTCATCTACGCGGTGGAGGTCGGCGCTCGATGAGCGAGGCGACGCCCGTCTCCACCCCCGACCGGACATCCGCACCGTTTTCCGTTCGCTCGCGGTACGCCGGGGTATGACAGCGGAATTCACACACGTCGACGACGAGGGCGACGCCCAGATGGTCGACATCGGCGAGAAGGCAGACAGCAAGCGCCGCGCGGTCGCACGGGGCGAGATTCGCCTCTCCGAGGCGACCCTCGACGCTATCGACGACGACGAGGTCGCGAAAGGCGACGTCCTCACGACCGCTCGCATCGGCGCCGTCCAGGCCGTCAAGCACACCTGGGAGACGATTCCGATGTGCCACCAGATACCCATCACGAACGTCGAGACCGACTTCGAACTCGTCGACGGCGCGGTCGAGTGTACCGTGGCGGTCGAGACGGTCGGCAAGACCGGTTGCGAGATGGAGGCCCTGGAGGGCGTGACGACGGGGTTGAACGTCGTCTGGGACATGGTGAAAGCCAGCGAGAAGGACGACGACGGACAGTACCCGACGGCGGCCATCGAGGACGTGCGCGTCGTCGAGAAGACGAAGTCCGCGCCGGGCGAGTAGCCGGTCTGGTGGTCAGTTGGACTCGGTCGAGACGGTGCCGCCCGCGTCCGTGGCGGTGTACTCCGCGTCGCCGTACAGCACGGTCGTCCCGCTGGCGACCGGCCGGACGAGGTAGCTCCCGTTGCCGCGCTCGACCGGGGTGAAGTCCGCGACGAAGTGGGTTCGCTCCTCGGCCCGAATCTCGAACTCGGCGTTGAACTTCAGCGGTGCGTTGCCCGGTGTCTCGACCGACGCCTCCTCGCCACCGTCGAGGGTCCCCTCGACGCCGGTGACGTCGAGCTGGAGGGACTGGTAGGTGCCCGTCTCCAGTTCGGTCTCGCCGAGGGACTGGGTGTTGCTCCCCTGGAGCTGCACCAGGTCGGCCGTCTGGGGCTCCTCGAACTCGATGTACCGACGGCCGTCGTCGTCGGTCGCGGACGCCGCCTCGGTCGCGGCCTCGGAGCCCTCTCCGGTCTCGGTTCCCTCGCTCCCGGCCGGCGTGACCCAGATTCCCGCAATGGTCACGACACAGGAGTCGAAGTCGCCGATGTCGCCCGGCACGTCGGTGACGCTCGTCGCGAGCGTGCCGTAGGTTCTGTCGGGCGTTCCGTCGCCGTCTGTCGACCCGCTACAGCCGGCGACCAGTCCGGCGCTCGCTGTGACCCCAGCCGTCTTGAGATAGGTTCGTCGGTCCACATGGGGGAGGACGGCCACGTGGTAAAGTGCTTGATGGCCGAGCGCCCGCTGGCCGTTGTTACCCCGGCGGAAACACTGACGTGTGGGCCGCCAGTAGGCCACGGTATGCAGGTCCTGGGCATCGTCGGGGCGTCCGACAGCGGGAAGACGACGCTGGTCGAGCGGCTGGTCGAGCGCAGCGACGGCCGGGTCGCCACCGTCAAGCACTGCACGCACCCGCCGGACGTCGACACGGAGGGGAAAGACACCGCCCGTCACCGGGCGGCTGGCGCGACAGAGACCGTCGCCCTGACCGACGACGGCGAGTGGTTCGCCACCGGAGGGTCACGCACCCTCACCGAGACGCTGGACGCGCTGGCGCCCGACTACGACTACGCCTTCGTCGAGGGGTACAGCGACGCGGCGATACCGAAGGTGGTACTGGGCGACCGCGAGGCCGCCGACCCGGTGCTGGCCCGGTTCGACAGCGGCGAGGGCGCCGACCTCGACGTCATCCTCGACGCCCTGGCCGAACGGGACCCCTACGTCACCCTAGAGACGCTCGTCGCGTCGGTCAAGCGCTCGCCCGACGAGGACCGCGCCGGCGCCATCGCCACTTTCACCGGCCGGGTGCGGGCCAGAGACGGTCCCGAGGACCCGCCGACGGAGCACCTGGAGTTCGAGCGCTACGACGGGGTGGCACAGGAACGGATGGCGACGCTGCGGGCGGACCTGGAGGCACGGGACGGCGTCCACGCCGTGGCACTCCACCACAAGACCGGCGTCGTCGAGGCCGGCGAGGACATCGTCTTCGTGGTCGTCCTGGCGGGCCACCGCGGTGAGGCCTTCGCCGCCGTCCAGGACGGCATCAACCGCCTGAAAGACGAGGTGCCGCTGTTCAAGAAGGAAGTCACGGTCGACGAGGAGTTCTGGGCCCACGAACGGGAGGGCTAGTTCGGGTCCGTGCGCGGAGCGGAAGACCGTCGACGGAGGCCCGCGCCTCGACCGCGGGAAGCGGCATAAACCGCCGCCAGAACCCACCGACCGGACAGCCCGCGCCGATAGTTCTTTAAGAACAGCTGTCATAGCTCGAAATGATGTCAAAGAAGATACTCCTCCTGATTGCGGTCGTCGCTGCGGTCGGCGCGGCCTACGTCGCCAAGAAGTGACCACGGTCCCCCAGTCGCATCGCTTCCGACCACCCTTTTCAGAACGCTTACCCGACCGACCGGCCTAGTCGTGCCCATGTACGGCGTGGTCACGCGAAACGAGGAGGAGACCGAGTGGTCGGAGTTCGACCGGGCGTTCTACGAGGTCAAGGACGTCACCGGCCGGGCGACCGAACCCATCGAGGGGGCGGTGAACATGGTGTCGTGTTTCGGGGACAACGCCGTCGAGGGCGAGGAGGAACTGCTCTGTTTCGACGACGAGGGCACTGCCGCGACCCGGAACGAACCCTACTTCGACTGGACGTACGTCTGTCCGACCCACGACCGCTACCGCGAGGGACTGCTCGACATCGTCGAGGAGGCCGCCGCCGTCAACGGGGACGTGCGCCTGGACGACGTGGGCTTTCCCCGCGAGGAGTACTGCCACTGCGACCGCTGTGAGCGGCGCTTCGCCGACAGCGACTACGACGACTGGCTGACCTGGCGGACGAACGTTTTGACCGACTTCGTCGCCGCGGCCCGCGAGCGCGTCCCCGGCGACCTCTATCTCACGCTCTATCCCGACCCCTACCCCGGCCACCTCGAAGCCCGCACCGGCGTCGCCGTCGACGACGTCGCCCCCTACGTCGACGAGTTCGTCGTCCCCATCTACGACATGGCCTACTCGACGACCTACTGGCTGGAGATACTCGCGAAGGGCTTTCTCGACCGGCTCTCGACCCGCTTCAGCGTCGAACTGTACGCCGTCGACGTCGACGTCGACGACCTCGCGAAGGCCACCGAAGTGGCCGCCGAGTACGGCCACTCGGTCCTGTTCGGCTACGACGCAAGCAACGCCCGAGCGACGGTGCGCCGCCTCGACGCGGACGCCCGCGAGGGGCGCTCCTACGGGCCCGACTAGCGTCCGCCGGTCGCCACGTACGTTTTTATGTCCGACCGTCGATATCTAGGTATGCGAAACCGAATCAATCGCGCACTGAACCGTGCCAAGTACGCAGCCACCGGCGGGGCAATCGGCGGTGCCATCGGCGGCCTGTGGAGCCCCAAAGCCGCGAGCACCGGCGCGGGTATCGGTGCGCTAATCGGTGCAATGGTCGGCGAGAAGTGGACCGACGCGGAGCCGATGGTCGAGCGGGCCAAGGAGTCCGCGAAGGCGAAAGCCGGCGAGCGACTGCCGACGGCCGAAGCCTGAGCGCCGGCGTCAGGGCCGGTCGAACCGCCGCCCGCGCCAGCGCAGTATCTCCTCGCGGTCGCGGGTGTCCTCCGGTAACTCCTCGAACCAGCGGGCCGCGCTTATCTCGCCGTCGGGGTCCCGGACGCTGATGTCGGTGGTCTCGGCGCGGGCCTCGAAGACGGGGAGTATGCCCCAGGTGTTGTTGTCCCCGCAGTAGAACTCGACGCGCCCGAGCAGCCCCAGCCCCTCGATGTGGGCCTCGATACCGCTCTCCTCGCCCAGTTCGCGCAGCGCCGCCTCCCGGAACGACTCCCCGGAGTCGAGTTCCCCGCCGGGCAACACCCACTTGCCGACGCCGTCGTGGCGGACCAACAGTAGTTCGCCCGTCGGTCGGTAGGGCAGCGTGTGGGCGCCGAAGGGCGCGCCGTGGTCACGGGCGTCCTCGGCGACGGTCCGAAAGCGCGGGCGCTCGACCCGCCGGTGGCGGGTGAACTCCACGAATCCGTCGTACCGCTCGGCCAGGTCGTGGTATGTCTGTTCGGCCTGCTGACTGGCCACGTCGGCGAGATACCACAGGTCGTCGACGGTAGTCATCTCTCTCCGGGCGGTGTGGCGTAGCTATCGGGCGGAGACAGTGAAAGACGAGATGGACCAGTCATGCCAGTGGGGTACGCGGGAGAATCACTATAACCCTTCGACACCGCGGCTCCCCACGGCAGGGAGCGAATCAGTCCCTTTTTGAGCGGCCGTCGAGTACCGGCGGGTATGGCATTCGAAGAAGACGACGAGGTCATTCTGCACGACGAACACAGCGACTACGACGGCGAGACCGGGACCATCACACAGGTCGTCGACACCATGTTCGGCGACGCGAACTACACGGTCTCCTTCGAGGACGGCCAGGAGCAGGGCGTCCCCGAGGACAACCTCGAAGCCAGCGAGTAAGTACGGTGCCGTCGGTTCCGTTCCACTACGTCGACCTCCGGGCCTTCTGCTACGCGACGGAGGACGAGAAGCGCGTCGAGGCCGCCCTCCGGACCTACCTCCCCGAGGAGTACCCCATCGAGCGCGCCGAGAGCGAGGGTCACTACGGCGACCGCATCGTCGTGTTCTCGGCGCGGGTAGAGAACGCCGACGACGTTCGCCACGTCCTCTCGCAGGTGGCGACGCTTGCCGACATCGACGACGTGCGGGCGGAACTGGACGACCGCGTCGACGACAACTGCTCGTTTTTCCTCACGCTCGACAAGCAGGCCGCCTTCGGCGGCGAAGTCAAGCGGGGTGACGGCATCACCCTGCGCGCGAAGGTCGAGGCCTATCCCGCCAAGCGCGAGAACGCCGTCGAGAACGCCCGGGAACTGCTGGCCGAACTGTGATGTACGAGGCCGTCCACGCCCGGCCCGACGGTCCGACGACCCTCGCCCGGCAGGCCCGGACCGCCGCCGACTACGGCTTCGACGGCATCGTCGTCCGCAACCACGGCGACGCGGGCGCGCCCGACGACGTCGCGGCTGTGCGGGATAGCGTCGATATCGACGTGGTCGACGGGGTCGAGGTGCGGGCCGACGCCCCCTCTCAGGCAAGCGGCCTCGTGGGCAACTACCGCTCGAAACGCACCGTCGTCGTCGTCCACGGCGGCGACAGGGCGATAAACCGCTTCGCCGTCGAGAATCCCGCCGTCGACGTGCTCGCTCACCCGATGGCGGGCGACGGTGACTTCAACCACGTGCTGGCGGCGGCGGCCGCCGACAACGGCGTCCGGGTCGAGTTCGCGCTCGGACCGGTCCTCCGCGGCGAGGGGGGAACCCGGGTCCGTCGCCTGCGGGACCTGCGAAAGCTCCGTGAACTCGTCACCGACGCCGACGCCCCCTACGTCGTCAGCGCCGACGCGGAGACCCACCTGGAGCTTCGCGCCCCGCGGGAGCTGGCTGCGCTGGGCGAGGCCATCGGGTTCGACGCCGGCGATATCCGGACCGGGCTGGCCGAGTGGGAGCGCCTGGCCGCCCGGAACCGCGAACGGCTGGGCGACTCCTTCGTCGAGCCCGGCGTTTGGCTGGAAGATTCGTGACGATTTTCGTGAAAACTATACCTTTATTTATCACGAGGGGTACAGGAGGTATATATGGTTGACACGAGCCCGAGGTTCGGCGGTCTCGTGGTCGCCTCGCTCGCGGGCGTGGTGGGCATGAAGTATCTGCTGGGGGGCGCACTGGCGACGGTGGACGTGACGTCGGTGGACGCCCTGCTCGTCATGGGCCACGTCCCGCTGACCTACGCCGCGGGAACGCTGCTCGGACTGACCGCCGCGGCGATAGCCGGCGGCTTCGTCCTGGCGAGGTCGATGACCGTGGCGCTGTTTCTCGGCCTCCTCGCGCTGAGCATCCCCGCCGTCCGGGCGGCCGACCCGGTCATCGCCGCCGAGAGCATCGGTATGGTGGTGTCGATTATCTACCTGACCTTCCGGAGCCCGGTCGAGCGAGTCGAGCAGGCGCCCGTCGACGAGTCCGACAGCGCGACTCGCTACGGGTCGACGCTCCGCTGACAGCCGTCGATGCCATCCGTTTTCATCCCGGCCCGCTAACGGAACGTATGGAGTCCGACACGGGGAGGCGACCGCCGTGAAACACCTGCCGAAACATCTCCAGCCCCGCTGGCGATACCTGGCCGTGGCCATCGAGAGCTGGCCGGACGCCGACGTCGACCGGCGGGCGTTCCAGCGCGAGGTGTGGTACGCCACGCAGAACCTGCTCGGTGACACCGGCAGCGCCGAGGCGGACATGACCGTCCTGCGGTTCGCTCACGACGACGGCGTCGGCCACGCCGTCGTCCGGGTCCGGCGCGGTCACACCGGGGCCGCTCGGGCGGCGCTGTCGTGTGTCGACAGCGTCGACGGGGCGCCCGTGGGCCTTCGCGTCACCGGCACCAGCGGCACCGTCCGTGCGTGTGAGGAAAAATATATACGCGGCCCGGCAAAAGGGCCGGAACAGAGACAGGTCGTGTTCGAGAACCGGGACCGGCGTGCGGTCGCTCGCGACGGGCGAGTGGACGTACAGACCGACGACGGGTTCGTCGGCGCGACAGACCTCGACATCTAACACTATGCAGGGACAAAACCAACAGCAGGCGTACGACCGCGGGATTACCATCTTCTCTCCGGACGGGCGTCTCTACCAGGTCGAGTACGCCCGCGAGGCGGTCAAGCGCGGCACGGCGAGCATCGGTATCAGGACAAGCGACGGGGTCGTCCTGGCCGTGGACAAGCGCATCCGCTCGCCGCTGATGGAACGCTCCTCCGTCGAGAAGATACACAAGGCCGACGACCACATCGGTATCGCGAGCGCCGGCCACGTCGCCGACGCCCGACAGCTCATCGACTTCGCCCGCCGTCAGGCCCAGGTCAACCAACTGCGCTACGGCGAGCCCATCGGCGTCGAGACGCTGACCAAGGAGATAACCGACTACATCCAGCAGTACACGCAGGTCGGCGGCGCCCGCCCGTTCGGCGTCGCGCTCATCATCGCCGGTATCGCCAACGGCGAACCGCGGCTCTACGAGACGGACCCCTCGGGGACACCCTACGAGTGGAAGGCCCTGGCCGTGGGCGCGGACCGCGGCGACATCCGCGACTACCTGGAGGAGCACTACGACGAGTCCATGACGCTTTCCGAGGGCGTCGACCTCGCGCTGGAGGCGCTGGCGTCGGTCACCGAGGACGGCCTCAGCGCCGAAGGTATCGGCGTCGCCACCATCGACGTCGAGACCGAGGCGTTCGGCGAGCTCTCCGACGAGGAGAAACGGACTCACCTGGAGGACGCAGACCTGCTTGCGGACCCCGAGGGCGACGAGGACGAGGGCGAGGAGTAACTCGCTTCGTTTTTGCGAGCCGACCATAGAATTAAGCCCCACAGTGGCAAAGCTCCATGTATGGAGTGTCCACGGTGTGGGGGACGACTCACGCGCTACCGACTCGGCGAGCGGGAGGCCATCGGCTGTCAGGAGTGTGCCTACGTGGGCGTGTCGGTGGACCACACGGCCGAACGCGGGCCGGCGGAGTCGTGGGACGACGCCATCGACCGCTTCCAGGCGCAGGGCCAGTCGGTGACGGCGGTGCGGCGGGCGGACCTGCCCGTCGACGTACCGGCCGCCGAATCGGGCGCCGACGCCGTCGAAGGGGAACTGGTGGACGACGAGGAGCGGGTGCTCCCGGTTTTCGAAGCACAGTGAGGGCACGAGGACACGCTCGGCGGAATCGTACCGCAGCGGCCGACGCGGGTGACTGACCCGGAGTCACCGGCCTCGACCCGGAAAAACCGCGCGTCGTCAGTCGTCGGCTTCGACTTCCTCTTCCTCCTCGTCGGCGCCGCCGCGACCCGCTTCCTCCTCCTCGGAGCGGGCGGCGACGAGCGCGCCACGTGAGACGCTGTACATCGGCTCGTCGGCGTGTTGCACGTCGCTGATGGAGAACGGAATCGAGGCGTCTTCGAGGTGCTGCTCGAACAGCTTCTTGAAGCCGGCCGGCGAGGACGTGCCGCCGGTGACGACGACTGGGACGTCGAGCCCCTCTTCGATGTCTTCCTCGTCGACCTCCTCTTGAATCTTCCCGATGACGTAGTCGAGCAGGTTCTCGTAGTATATCGAGAGCGCGCCCTCGACGCCGCCGACGTCCGTCTCGAAGTCCAGTTGGAAGTCGTCTTCCTTGATGGAGGTGACCTTATCGACCGGCTTGCCCGTCGCCTGGGCGGCCTGCTCGTCGATCCAGTCCCCGCCGCGGGCGACGGAGAACTTCATGACCGGCACCGCGTAGTAGGACAGACAGACGTTGGTCATCCCGGCGCCGAAGCTGATGCCCAGTCCGGTGAAGTCCCGGTCGGCGAGGTCGGAGTAGATGACGGCCATCCCCTCGTTGATTGGCTCGGCGTCGTACCCCATCTCGTTGAGGAACGACTGGATGGTCTTCTGGTGGTACAGCGTCGACAGCTGCGAATCGATGGGGTCTGCCGGCGAGGAGAAGTACAGCTTCTCGTTCGGGTGGTCCGGCGAGCCGACGACCTGCTCGACGATGAGTTTCATCATCGGGATGGCCGATTGCTCGTCGGAGGAGAGGATTCCCTGCGACATCGGCCGGCGTGTCTCCTGGTTGAAGATGTTCGCGAAGTTCAGCGCGTCGTCGCCCAGCACGTAGACGTCTTCGTCTTTCCGAATGTGGAGCACGTCCGACCGGGAGAGCATCCGCTCTGCCATGTCGCTGTACTCTATCTCCACGAACGAGTTCCGCTGTTGTACGAATACGGTATCGTTACCCTCTTGCTGCGCCGAAATAAGGTTCATCGTCCCAACGTCGAGTCCTTTTGCCATGAGTAGTTCACTAATAATTCCCGTATACTCCACATAAATCTACGTATCTCCCTGATTCGTTATTGTTTTTAGCTGACTAGTAGTGGGCGAAGAGAACCCTTACAGCTCATGGATTAACCACCGTATAACAGCCAAAACGAGCCGCTACCGCGCGTTCTCAGTTCCGGCCCAGCAGCGCCGCGATTCGCGCGAGGAGCTTTTCGAGGACCGTCTGCTCCTCTTGGCTCTCCGCTTCCTTCCGCTTGCGTTCGCGGAGTTCGGCCAGCTTGTTCGTCTGGTCGTCGACCGTCGACTCGGAGCGGTCGGTCGTCTGCTGGCCGCCCTTGACCATCGCCAGGCCCTGGACCTGTTCGTCGACACCGGTGCTGGTGACGCGTTCGGCCTCGACGTCCATCCCCTGCACGTCCATGTCGACCTCGCTCTCGCTCGGGCGAATCTTCAGGTCGCTCCCCTCGGTGCGTTCGACGCCGCCCCAGGTGAGGTCGACGCCCTCCATCGCGGACTCGATGTCCGCCTCGATTTGCTCGTCGGTAATCTCGTCGCCGGTCTCGTCACCTTCGGCGGTGAAGTCGCCGGGGCGGGGTTTCGCCCGGTCGATGTGGTACGCGACGAGGGCCCCGCCGGTCGCCGCCAGCAGGGCGGCCAGGCCGACCCCGTAGACGAACAGGACCTGGACGCTGTAGGTCGGCCCCGGCGGCCGGGCCCAGCTGTACGGATAGGCCCAGACGAACCCGCCCAGCCCGACCAGTGTCACCGCGGACCCGGCGGCCGCGCCGTATAGCGCGCGCTTGCTGACGGGCAGGAGGACGACGACGCTGGAGAGGGTCGCGGGCAGCGCGAGCATCCCCACCGCGATGGCCGCCTCGCGGTAGACGAAGTCGGCGGACTCGCCACCGGCCCCCGTCAGCTGGCCGACGGCCCCGATGACGAACGCCGCGATACCGAACCCGATGCCGGCGAAGAACAGCGCGAACCCGAGGTAGACGTCGACCTCGCGGTCCGGTTCGCCGATATACGCTCGATACCACTCGAAGAGTCGTCCGTCATCGGTCCCGTCTGTCATAGTTGTTCCATGTGTGGGCCACGTTGGTAGGTTCATTATCCAAACGCGGTGTAATCAGTCTTTCCCGGAGTCGCAGTAAGGACTTTACCTGCCCCACCGTTACCGACAGCTATGATATCACTCGACGAGGCGGTCACGGCGCGCCTCGAATCACACGGCCAGCGGTTCGAGGTACTGGTCGACCCCGACGCGGCACTGGCTATCAAACGCGGCGAGTTCGAGGGCGACCTGGCGGACGTCATCGCCGCCGAGGACGTCTTCGAGGACGCCGACCGCGGCGACCGGCCCCCCGAGAACATGCTCGAAGAGGTCTTCGAGACCACCGAGCCCATGGAGATAATCCCCGAGGTCATCTCCCGCGGGGAGATACAGATAACGGCCGACCAGCGCCGCGAGATGCAAGAACAGAAACACAGACAGCTCGTCCAGCGCATCACGCGCAACGCGGTCAACCCGCAGATGGACGACGCGCCCCATCCCCCGGAGCGCATCGAGTCGGCCCTGGAGGAGACGGACTTCCGCATCGACCCGATGGAGCCGGTCGAGACGCAGGTCGACGACGCCTTAGACGCCCTGCGGCCCGTGATTCCCATCCGCTTCGACGAGGTGACCGTCGCCGTGCAGGTCCCCGCCGACTACGCCGGCAGCGCGCAGGCGAAGATTCGGACCTTCGGGGAACTCGAACGCGAGGAGTGGCAGGCCGACGGCTCCTGGGTCGGCGTGCTCACGTTCCCCGCGGGGATGCAAAACGACTTCTACGACCTGGTCAACGAACACACGAGCGGCGAAGCCGAGACCCGCATCATCAAAGACGAAGACGAAATCGGCACGCGATAGACGGCGAGAAAGCGGACTATCCCTGCTTGAAGCCGACCAGGAAGCCGCCGGTGAAGCCGGCCGAGACCGGTAGCGCCGACAGCAGCGACATTATCCAGCCCGGCGGCTGGCCGGCGGCCGCGCCCGCCCCGGCGGTCGTGTTCTTCGCCGCGCCGCTGATGGCGTCCCAGTTCACTTCGAGGATGCCACGGGTCTCCAGGAACTTGAACAGCGCCAGCTCCAGGCCGACGATGACGGCGATGAGTTTCGCTATCTTCTTGGCCGCGAAGCCGATGATGCCGCCGATGACGGCGCCGGTACCCAGTTCGAGCCCCATCTGCTGGAGACTGAAATCCAGTTGGAGTGCTAACCCTGCCATACTGGAGACCTTTTCGTCACGGTGTATATCCTTTGTGCTACTCCGACCGTGTCTGTGGGTTTTGGACCCGACCCTGTAGATTAAATAATCGGACGGCCTACGTTCGGGTGAGTGACGGCGACACACACCACTGACAGCGCAGTCGTGGCCAAACGCGTCGACAGCGGCGAGGCCGACACCGCTGAGATTCGGGATCTCGCACGCGCGGCGGGCTACGACGTGGTCGGCGAGATAACGCAGACACGCACCGAGGACCCGGCCTACCACCTCGGTGAGGGGAAGGTGACGCGGCTGGCAAACACCGTCGCCCGCGAGGGGGCGACGACGGTCATCTTCGACAACCAGTTGGGCCCCTACCAGACCTACAACATCGGGAACGAACTCCCGAAGGGCGTGACCGTGATGGACCGGTTCCGTCTCATCCTCGAAATCTTCGGCCAGCGCGCCCGTACCCGCAAAGCGCAGCTTCAGGTCGAACTCGCCGAACTGCGATACGAGCTACCGCGGGCCGAGGCCAAGGCCAGCCTCGCGAAACGCGACGAGCGCCCCGGCTTCATGGGGCTGGGGGAGTACGACGAGTCCCGCGAGGAGGACATCAAAAAGCAGATAGCCAACATCCGCGACGAGCTCGAATCCATCGAGGAGACCGAGCGACACCGCCGCAGACAGCGCCGGGAGTCGGGCTTCGACCTCGTGGCGCTGGCGGGCTACACCAACGCCGGGAAGTCGACGCTGCTGCGTCGCCTCGCCGAGGACCTCGACGTGGACCAGAACGAGGACTTACATCCCGACCTCGACGCCACGGCCGAGAGCGAGGACCGCCTCTTTACCACGCTCGGGACGACCACCCGCCGCGCCGCGGTCGGCAAGCGCGAGGTGCTCGTGACCGACACCGTCGGCTTCATCCAGGACCTCCCCCACTGGCTCGTCGAGTCGTTCAAGTCGACGCTGGATTCGGTGTACCGGGCCGACCTCGTCCTGCTGGTCGTCGACATCTCCGAATCGGTCCAGGAGATTCGCGAGAAACTGGTGACGAGCCACGACACCCTCTACGAGCGCAACGAGGCCCCTATCGTCACCGTGCTGAACAAGACCGACAAGGTAGACGACGCCGAGATTCAGCGCAAGCGCGAGGCGCTGTCGGCGTTAGCACCGAACCCCGTCGCGGTCAGCGCCGCCGAGGGGCTGAACGTCGACGCCCTGGCCGAACGCATCGACGCCGAACTGCCCGACTACGAGCGCGAACGGCTCGTCCTCCCGATGACCGACGAGACGATGAGCGTCGTCTCCTGGATACACGACCACGCCCACGTCGAGACCGTCGACTACGGCGACGAGGTCGTCATCGAGTTCGAGGCCCGCCCCGCCGTCGTCGAGCAGTCCCGCTCGAAGGCCGGCGACCTCGTCGGCGCGTCGGCCTGATTCTCGACCCGACTCAGTCCCACAGCACGCCCGGTACCGCCGAAAGCAGGTCCGTCGCGACCAGCCCCGACCCGTACTCCTCGACGACCGCGTCGCCAGCCGCGCCGTTGGCGTAGGCGCCGACGGCGGCGGCGTGGCGCGGGTCGAGCACACAGGCCAGCGCGCCCGTCACGCCCGCGAGCACGTCGCCGGTGCCGCCGACGGTCATCCCCGCGTTGCCGGTCCGGCTGACCCGCGTGCGCTCGCCGTCGGAGATAACGTCGTCGGCCCCCTTGACCAGCAGCGTGTGGCCGATGTCGGCGGCGAATCCTTCCACGAGGTCTGCTCGCTCTCGCCAGTCGTTGCTTGTCTCCCCGCCCATCTTCAGGAGTTCGCCCTGATGGGGTGTACAGACCAGTTCCGCGTCGGTCTCGACCTCGGGGACGACCTGCAGGGCGTCGGCGTCGACGACGGCGGTCCCCTCGAACCGCTCAAGCAAGCTGCCGACCGCCTCCAGCGTCTCGTCGGCGCCGCCCAGGCCCGGCCCCAGCACGAGCGTGTCGTGGTCGGCCGCGAGGTCGGCCAGCCAGTCGACGTGGGTCGGGGCGAGTCGCTCGCCGTCGTACGCGCGGACGATGAGGTTCTCGCTGTACCCCTGAATCTCGCGGGCGACGCCGTCGGGCGCGGCGACACGGACGAGGTCGGCGCCCGCTCGTAGCGCCGCCTGCGCGGACAGTGCCGGCGCGCCGGTGTATGGACCGCCGCCGACGACCAGCACCTCGCCGTTGTCGCCCTTGTGACTCGCGGGGTCCCGCGAGAGCCGATTGAGGTCGCCCCGCTCGACGAACCGCTGGGCGGCCGCGGGGATGCCGATGTCGGCGACGGTGACCGACGCCGCGAGCGCGTCCAGGCCGGGTTTCGCGTCGTGGAACGTGACGACGTGGTCGGCCTCGACGGCGTTCTCGGCGAGGTCACCGGTCTCACAGTCCAGCCCCGAGGGCACGTCCACGGAGAGGACCGCGGCGTCGGACGCGTTCATCGCGGCGGCGGCGGTGGCGGCCGGTTCCCGCAGCGCGCCGCTGATACCCGTCCCGAGCATCGCGTCGACCGCGAGGTCGGGGTCGCCGAGGTCGAACTGCGAGGAGTCCCGAATCTGTTCGGTGGGGTAGTCGGCCTGCTCCAGCGCCGCCCAGTTCTCCCGGGCGATGTCGGTGGTGATGGTATCGGGACGGCCCAGTAGCACCACTCGGCAGTCGTACTCGTCCAGAAAGCGAGCCGCCACGAGCGCGTCGCCACCGTTGTTCCCGCGGCCGGCGACGACAGTGATTTGCGCGCCGGGGTCGACGCGCTCGCGCACCGCCCGCGCGACCGCGTTACCGGACGATTCCATCAACTGCTTTCGCGGGACGCCAAGCGCCTCGGCGTTCGCGTCGACGACGGCCATCTCGGAGCCAGTGAGCATACCGGCCCTTCGACCGCCACGGTTCTAACGGTGGGGGACGACGGTCGCCGGGGGTCGGTCAGTACTGTATCTGGAACCCGTCGATGCCTTCGGGCTCCTCTTCCTCGACCTCGACGGTGCTGACGCTCGCCATGTCGCTGCCCTCGTAGCAGAAGTCGACCATCTCGTCGACGGCGTCGGAATCGCCCTCGAACACGGCCTCGACGCGGCCGTCGTCTAAGTTCTTCACCCAGCCGTCGACGCCATCGTCCTGCGCCCGGTCCCGCGTCGTCGCCCGGAAGAAGACGCCCTGTACACGACCCGAGACGTACACGTGTGCTCGCTTACGTGCCATGGGCGTCGGTTCACGCGGCTGGCAGTTATGTCCGGTGGTCCACAGGTGCGGCGCTGACGGCCCGACCAGTACTACAGCTCCCGACCCCCGGAACGGAGATAGTGGAACAGGTAAGTCTGCGTGTAGCCGGCGTACTCGCCGCCGAGCGTCTCCCGAATCGCGCGGGAGGTGTCGGCGTAGTTGCCGCGGTCACAGTCGGGGTAGAACTCGGCGATGGTCGTCTGAATCCACGTGTCCAGTGGCACCGCTTCCAGATAGCCCAGCGAGAACAGGAGGATGCAGTCGGCCACCTTGTCGCCGACGCCGACGAACCGGGTGAGCGATTCGCGGGCCTCCTCGAACCCCAGCCCACGGGCGTCCTCGGGGTGGGCCTCGCCGTCGGCGACCATCTCGGCCGTGCGCTTGACGTAGGGGGCCCGATAACCCAGACTGAGCTCCCGGAGGTCGCCCTCGCTCGCGTTCGCGAGGGCCTCGGGCGTGGGGAACGCTCGGTAGGTGCCGCCCTCGAACGCGACCGGCTCGCCGAACTCGCGGCGCAACGCCTGTTGCATCCCGTGGATGCGGCCGACGCGCATCTGGGCCGAGCAGATAAAGGAGATAAGGGTGGGAAAGACGGGGTCGCGGACGATGCGCATCCCCCAGTAGGCGTCGTAGGCCTCCTCGACGACGGCGTCGGGCGGGGCCGTCTCGCGGATGGCCGGCAGGTCGTCGCCGAGTCCGAGCAGCGTGTGGAGCGCGTCCGCCGCGTCGAAGGAGGCTTCCCACTCCAGCGCGCCGCCGGTCTGGCGAACCCGGAGGACCTCCGGGTCGCCGTCGACCCGTAGCGTCGTCCAGTACCACGCGTCGCCGCCGCTTGCGGCGGTGCGCTCGTACATCTGCCCGTCCTCCCGGTCCCAGAGGTACGACTGGCCGCTCTCGACGGTCGCCTGCAGGTCGATACCGCCCGGCAGCGACGCCACGTCTATCGCTCCGCGTTCCATTGTCGGGTGGTTGGCCCCGAGGCGTATCGGGGTTTCTATCCGTCGCTGTGGCCGGGTTTCAGACCGCGGGCTCGGCCCGGTGCCACAGGAGTGCGATAGCGCCGGCGACGCCGACCGTCGCGACGCCGGCCGCTTGCGGGGCCGACAGCGGGACGCCGAGAACGGTACCCAGCCCGGAGACGAACGTGAACGCGAGGAACAGTGGCAGGACGACGGCGACCGTGTAGTACCACGGGCGAGCCGTCAGCCGCGCGACCGCGCCGGCGCCCGTCCGGAACTCGTCGAGTGCCGCCGCCCCGAGCACCCACCCGGCGAACAGCAGGAAGCCCAGCAGTCCGGCGGTCAGCGCGAGATTGGCGACGGTGTCGGCGAGCAGCGTAAACAGCGTCGGCGAGAGCGCCGCGGCGGTGCCGGTGAGCAAGAACAGCCCACCGACCCCGGCGGTCGCCCGCGGTCGCTCGAAAGCGTGTTCGTCGACGAGGTAGGCGACGAGCACCTCGAAGATACTGATGGCCGACGACAGCGCGGCCAGCAGGACGACGCCGAAGAAGACGACCCCGACGAGGCGGCTGAACGGGAGGTCGGCGAACGCGCCGGCCAGCCCGACGAACAGCGCGCCGGGGCCGCCCGCCCCCGGCGGGACGTCGAGCGAGTACAGCAGCGGGAAGATAACGAGCCCCGCGAGGACGCCGATGGCGGTGTTCAACCCGGCGATGAGCGCGCCGTCGGCGACCAGCGAGCGGTCCTCGTCGAGGTAGGAGGCGTAGGTGAGCATCGCGCCGGCCCCGACCGAGAGGGTAAACAGCGCCTGGCCGGCCGCGGCGACGAGCACCTCGAAGAAGTTCGTCCGGAGGTACGCCACGTCCAGCGAGAGGTAGAACGCGTACCCGCCGGCGCTCCCCGGCAGGGTCGCCACCCAGACGGCGAGGCCGGTAAAGAGGAGCACGATGCCGGGCACCATCACCGTCGTCGCCACCTCGATGCCCCTGTCGACGCCGGCGTAGACGACGGCGACGGTGGCAAGCAGGAACAGCGCGTGGAACCCGGCCGCAGCGGGGCCGAAGTCGATGGCGGCGAAGTACGCCTGCGGCGCGTCGAAGTACGCTCCCGTCGCGCTGGCGACCGTGTACCGGAGTATCCAGCCGCCGACGACGCTGTAAAAGGAGAGCACCACGACCGACGCGACCAGCGCCAGCCCGCCCAGCGGGCGCCAGCGACGGCCGCCGAGCGCGTCGAAGGCGCCGACGGGATTGCGCCGGCTTCGGCGACCGATGACCATCTCGCCGAGGAGCCCCGGCACCCCAACGAGCAGTATCACGACGACGTACAGCAGCAGGAACGCCGACCCGCCGTTGGTCGCGGTCAGCCACGGGAACCGCCAGATGTTTCCAAGCCCGACGGCGCTCCCGACTGCCGCGAGTACGAACCCGAGTCGTGTGGCCCACGTCGCTCTCGTCATCGTCCCCCGGTCCGTGCGGGCGGGTAAAAACGCGTCGGGTGCGGAGCGTCAGAACGGCGCGAAGAAGTCGGCGCCGTCGACGAGGAACATCTCGTTGATGCCGAGGCCGAGCGTCAGCAGGACGGCAGCGACAACGAGCACGCGAACCGTCCACAGCCAGACGCCGCCGGCCGCGCCGATACCGCCGGCGCCCTCTCGGAGTTCCGCGACGGCGTCCTCGCCGATGACCCAGCCGACGAATACCGCCGTCGCCAGCACGGACAGCGGGAGAAAGACCTGGTAGGCGAAGCTGTCGAACCACGTCAGCCAGGCCGTGTCCCACGCCGAGGGGAGGCCGAGCAGGAACAGGCCGACGCCGACGGCGGGCGCGAGCACGGTCCGTGGGATGTCGTAGTTGTCGTTGGCGTAAGCGACCGTGACCTCCAGCAGGCTGATAGCCGAGGACAGCGCCGCGATGAGGACGACGCCGAAGAAGACGACACCGAACAGCCGGCCGAACGGGACCGAGCCGAAGCCGGCGGCGGTGGCGACGAACAGCGCGCCCGCGCCGGTCGTGTCACTGGTGATGTCCGCGCCGATGGTCAGCAGGATGGGGAAGACGACGAGCCCGGCCAGCACGCCCACGAGCGTGTTCGTCACGACGATTGCGCCGCCGTCGGTGATGAGGTTGTCCTCGCCGCCGACGTAGGAGGAGTAGGTCACCATGATGGCCATCCCCAGCGAGAGCGTGAAGAAGGCCTGGCCGACGGCGAAGGGGATGATACTCCCGGCGTTGTCGACCATCGTGCCCAGGTCCGGCGAGAGGAAGAACTCGTAGCCCGCCCCGGCGCCCGGCAGCGTCGCCACCCAGGCCGCCAGCCCGACCATCAGGACGACGATGCTTGGCACCATCAGCTTCGTCGCTTTCTCGATGCCGTCCTCGATACCCAGCGCGACGATACCGACGACCAGCGCCAGGAACAGCGCCTGCGCGAGGACCGCCTCGGGGCCCGCCGAGACCGCCCCGAAGTAGCCGCCGGGGTCGGCGAAGTACGCGCCCCGGGCGCTGCCCAGGATGTAGCGCAGCACCCACCCGCCGACGACGTTGTAGTACGAGAGAATCCAGAAGCCCGTGACGACGGCGAGGGCGCCGACGGCGCGCCACTGCCGGTGGCCCAGCCGCTCGAAGGCGTCGACGGCGTTGACGTGGGTCCGCCGCCCGATGACGAACTCCGCCAGCATCGCCGGGAAGCCGATGAGGACGACCGCGACGAGGTAGAAGGCGACGAATGCGGCGCCGCCGTTGGTCGCGGTCTTGAACGGGAACTGCCAGAGGTTCCCGAGACCGACTGCGCTCCCGATAGCTGCCAGTATAAACCCGGGCCGAGTTGCCCAGGTCTCTCGATCAGACATTCTCGTCCGGAGCTATTTCGGTGGCGCTGTTAACAACTGTGGTTGTCACTGATTCGACGCCGTGGCTCCGCTCGGTGTACGTCTCACCCTCCCGCCTTCGCTTGCTCGCCGACGAGACGGCGAGCGGTCGGCGGGAAGCGTCGTCACCCGACCCGGCTCTGCTCGGTCGCTGACAAGACAGCGACCGGGACGCCGGGAAGCGTTGTACCCTACGCTTCGCCGTACACCGGCACGGCTCGTTTCTCGTGAGCGGCGCCGCCTCTGCTCGGTGTACGTCTCACCCTCCCGCCTTCGCTTGCTCGCCGACGAGACGGCGAGCGGGTCGGCGGGAAGCAGCGGGCGCTACGCTTCGCCGTACACCGGGACGGCTCGTTTCTCGTGAGCGGCGCCGCCTCTGCTCGGTGTACGTCTCGCTACGCTTCGCCGTACACCGGGACGGCGGCGCCACTCGTGACCCCCGCCGCGTCGGAGCAAAGAAACAGCATGACGGCGGCGATTTCCTCGGGGTCGACCCACGCGTCGAAGTCGGCGTCGGGCATCATGTCGCGGTTCATCGGCGTGTCGATGACGCTGGGCATGACGCTGTTCGCTCGCACGGTGCCGAGGTTCTCCTCGGCGATGGTCTCGGTCAGGATGCGGACGCCGGCCTTGGTCGCGCGGTAGATACCGTCGCCCTCGCCGCCCTCAAGCGACGAGCGCGCCGACACCGAGACGACGGCGCCCTCGGTGTCCCGGATGTGCGGGAGCGCGTGTTTCGACGCCAGGAACATCGTCTTGAGGTTGACCCCGAAGAGGAAATCGAACGTGTCCGCGTCGGTCTCGTGGATGGGGTCGCCGCCGCGCCAGGTCCCGGCGATGTTCAGCAGGTAGTCCAACCGCCCGTGCTCCTCGACGACGGCCGCGACCGTCTCGGCGACGTCTCCCTCGTCGGTGAAATCGCCCTGGTGGAAGTGGATGCGGTCGGGGTCGTCGAGTTGAAAATCGTCGCTGTCGGGCTCGACCACGTCGGCGCCACAGACCGTGGCGCCCGCTTCCAGGAAGGCGTCGGCGACCGAACTGCCCAGCGCCCCGCCGACGCCGGTGACCAGTGCGACCTCGCCGTCGAAATCGAAACTGACGGACATATGACAGCAGTGGGCCGGCACCGGGTTAAGCGTTCAGGGGCGGACGACCAGCTTCCCGAGGACGCTCTCGCCCAGCACGTCGCGCTGAGCCTGGGCCACCTCGTCGAGGTCGTACCGACCGGCTATCTCCGCTTCGAGGTCGCCGTCGGCCAGCAGGACGGCCAGTCGCGCAAGCACGTCGCCGAAGTCGGGCGTGTTGAACATCGAGACGTGGTGGACCGAGAGCGCCTTCGCCCGACAGCGGGGGACGTTCTCGAAGGTCGCGTCGGGCTCCGTGTTCCCGATGGCGGCGATGCGTCCGCCCTGGGCGGTCACCTCGGCGTCGAGGGCGAGGTAGTCGTCGAGCCGGTGGTCCAGAATCACGTCCGGTCGGCCCGCGTCGACGACGGCGTCGGCGAGGTCGTCCCGTCGGTAGTCGAAGGCGTCGTCCGCGCCTAGCTCTCGGAGTCGGTCGTGGTACTCGGGCGAGGCCGTCGTCGTGACCCGCGCGCCCGTCGCGGCGGCCAACTGGACGGCGACGTGGCCCACCCCGCCGCTGCCGCCGTGGACGAGCGCGCGCTCGCCCGGTTCGAGCGAACAGGCCGCGATGAGCGACTGAAACGCCGTCACGCCGACCAGCGCGACCGCGGCGCCGTCCTCGAAGGGGACGCCGTCGGGCAGCGCGGCGAGGTGCGAGTCGGGGACCAGCGCGGCCTCGGCCGCGGTTCCCTGCAGCCAGTTGCCAAGCCCGGTCGCGAACACGCGGTCGCCGACGGCGTAGTCGACGCCCTCGCCGACGGCGGCGACGGTCCCCGCGCAGTCCGACCCCGGAATCCAGGGGAGGTCCGCCGGTTCGTACGCGCCTTCTCGAAAGTAGGTGTCGACGGGGTTGACCGCCGCGGCTTCGACGGCGACGACGACCTCGCCGGGGCCGGGCGTGGGCCGCTCTACCTCGTCGACTGTGAGTACCTCGGGACCGCCGTGGTCGTGATAGCGCACTGCGTGCATCACCAGTACGCTGGTTCGCCCGGCCAATAAGGGCCCGGGCCGGCGGTCACGACCGCTGGCAGTCACAGCCGCGCGCGTCGAGCAACTCGGAGACGGCGTACTGGCTCCCACAGTCCTGACAGAGCACCTGCGCGTCGAGCACTACCTCGAAGGCGCCGATGTCGACCCGACCCGTCTCACGCAGGCTCTCGATGCGGCCCTCCGTGACCGACAGCGTCCGGGCCAGCAGCCGCTGGATGCTCTCGGCGTCGGACCGGACCTTCTCGGCGTCCGACGGCCCCTCGTAGCTGGCGTCGCGGTACGCCGTGAGGTAGCTCCGAACCGCCTGGTAGGTGACGAAGTTTCGCTCCAGTTCCTCGACGTCGACTCCCTCGCGTGCCAGTCGGTTCCGGGTCTCGGTCCGGACGCCGGCGGTCACGTCGTCGCCGGTCAGTCGCTCGTAGGTCGTCGCCACGTCGCGCCGGAGGGCGTTCGCGCCGGCGGACAGCAACACCGCTTCGAGCAGCCGCTCGTTGAACAGCGCGGCGCAGTCGCGGAGGCTCAGACGCTCCTCGCCGTCGGCGGTCCATCGGCGTTCGAGTTCGTCCCCGAGGCCGTCGAGCCCGTAGCGGTCGATGAGTCGGGCGACCTTGCTGTCCGGTCGGTCGGATGGGGCCATTGGTCGTGGATGTCGCTTCGGGCCGTGTAAACGGTGTCGGGTCAGAGTGACCTGATTCGGGCGTAGCTGTCGTCGAGCGCCCGCGCGTCCTCCGGCAGCAGGGCGACGACGAGATAGTCGACGTGGTCGGCCAGATAATCGACGAGCGCGGCGATGCGCTCGGCGTCGATGGCCTCCAGCGAGTCCAGCAGCACGAACGGTACCGTCTCGTGGAGTTCGTGGACCAGATAGCCGGCCAGCGCGAACACGAGGCCCGTCACCTCTCGCTCGCTCTCGCTGAGGTGGGACACGCTGTCCTCGTAGACCGCGCCCGTGGCCGTGGTGCGGACGACGTGCAGGTCGAAGGCAGCCCGGTCGTCGTCCTCGGCCTGGAGCCGCTCTATCCAGATGCGCTCGACGTTGTCGTACTCCAGGATGTCGAGCGCGGCCGCCATGTGTTCGTTGAAGGCCTCGACGGCGTCCCGTTCGAGGCGGTCGATTCGCCGCCGCGTGTCGGTCAGCGCGTCGACGACTTCGGCCCGCCGCTCCCGGAGCGTCTCGGCGCGACCGAGCGTGGCCGCTAGCTCCTCGATGTCCGCGACGACCGCCTCGCGCTCGGACGCCAGGCGGTCGAGTTCGAACTCGAGCTGGTTGGCCTCGCGGTGGAGCGCGAGCACGTGTTCGAACTCCGCCGACTCGAGGGACTGGACGGTCTCTTCGAGCCGTTCGACCGTCTCGGTGAGCGCCGACCGCCGGCGATTGAGCTGTTCGAGCCGCTCCTCGCGGCGCGCCCGCTCGCTCTCGACGTCCTCGAGGTCGGCCGCTATCTCCCGCCGACGGCGGCTGGTCGCTTCCAGTTCCCGCCGCTCGGCCTTTCGCTCCGCCAGCGCCGATTTGACCGATTCCAGCTCCGCCAGCTTCTCCTCGCGGAGGTCCCGGAGCCGCGCCACCGTCGACTCTATCTGCTCGCGCTCGACCGTCGAACCACAGGTCCAGCAGACGACGCCCGCCTCGGCCCTCAACAGCCCCTCGCCGGTGCCGCCGTCCGTCTCCCCGCTCAACTCCCGAATCTCGGTCACGTCTCCCGCCAGCCGTTCCTCGTTGTACTCGATGACCCCCTGCAGGTCGGATAGCGCCGTGTTCAGCGACTGGCGGCGGGCGCGGAGTTCGCGTATCTCCCGGTCGAGGCGCTCGTGGTCGCCGTCTGGCGCCGCCGACAGCTCGTCGCGCTCCGTCTCCAACTCCGACTGCTCCCGCCGCAGCGAGGCGACGCTCTCGGACTGGGCCTCGATGTCCCGCCGGACGGTCTCGAGCTCCGACCGCGTCTCTCGCAACTCGGTCAACGTCTGTTCGAACTCGGCCCGGTCCCGTCGGTGTCGCTCGACGTCCGTCTCGTCTATCTCCGCTTCCTTCTCGGCCAGGGCCGCCCGCTTTGCCGCTATCTGCTCGCTCAGGTCGTCCCGGCGAGCCTTCAGGTCCGCGAGTTCCTGTTTGCGCTCTTCGAGAGCCGACAGCTGCTCGGTCAGCTGGGCTTTCTCAGCTTCGAGCCGCTCGACGTCGGCCGCGATGGCCGCCGTGTCGACCGGTCGCATGATGAGCTCCCGGAGGTCTCCGCCGGCGGCCACGGACTGGCGAGCCTCGTTGCGCTCCAGGAGAAAGGCGAACAGCTCCGCGACGGTCGCGTCGTCCAGGTACCCCTCGCCCGTGTACCGAGTGTCGTCCCCGGCCCGTTCGAGTCGGCGCTCGTACGTCTCCCCGTCCAGGTTCAGCCGGACGGACCCCTCGTCGGCGTCGCCCTTGAGCGTCGCCGCCGTACTGCCCATCGCCGCGATGACCGCCTGCAGAAACGAGGTCCGATTCGTGGCGTTCTCGCCTGTCAGCACGGTGACGCCGGGAGATATCGAGACCGTCGTCCGGCCGATACCACCGATGTTTTCGACGTCGAACCGAGCGACGCCGCCCGATTCGCCGCTGGATTGCATGTCTACCGGAAACAGAGACACTCGGATAAAAGTTGGCAAGCAATCAATAGCCGAGCCCGCCAACTATATAGACGCGTCCGAGGCGACGCTCCCCGAGAAGGCCCCGCCGGCACGGCTCCGCGACGCCGCTCTCAGACGGGCTACAGGCCCGCCAGGTTCTGCCTGAGTTTGATAGTCGCCGTCATCAGCGTCGTCGCGGTCATGATGACGAAGACGACCTGGACGTGGAGGACGACGATGCGGTCGAGGCCGACGAGGACGGCCAGCTCCAGGGCAGGCACCAGCGCGGCGAAGAGCAACACCGGGAGCAGGTGGCGCAACAGCGTATCGGCGACGGTCCCCTGGACCCGCGCCTCGGCCGCCCCGCGGCGGCCGTAGTGCCCGCCCGCCAGCGCGAATCCGAGCGCGCTCGCGCCCGTGACCGCCAGGACGAGCGGGTGGCGTCCGACCAGTGCGAGCCCCGCGAAGACGACCGAGACGCCGACGACGGCGCCCCGGGTCAGCTCCCGTTCCGGGTCGGCCGCGTCCCCCGCCGTGACCGGGACGACGCTGCGGTACAGCACCCGCAGCGAGACTGACAGGACGAACACCGCAGCAAGCAGCAGCGCCATCTTGAAGGGAAGGACGTAGACGGTCAGGAGTTCGACCAGCCCCAGCAGGGCGAACCCGACCGCGAACAGCCCGGCGAGCACCAGCGTCTCCCACAGTCGCTCGCCGGTCCCGAGCGCGCCCGTCTGCCGATTCCGGTAGGCGTAGTAACTGAACCGGAGCCCCAGCACCGCGAGCAGCGTCAGCGCGATAAAGAAGATGAACGTCAGATTCGGGTTGTTATCCGCGTACGGCAGGCCGACAGCGACGCTACGCATCCTCACCCCGCAGCCCCTGGAGTTCCTGCCGGAGGTGGGCCGCCGTCTCGTAGCGGCCGAGCTTCCGGCGGGCCATCGCCTTGCCGACGATGTCGTCGACGGCGGGCGGTACGTCCGCGACGGCCGACGGCTCGGGCGGCCCGGCCGACAGCACGCCGTCCCGGACCGAGTCGAACGCACCGGAGTAGGGCGGCTCCCCGGTGAACAGCCGGTAACAGACCGCGCCGAGCCCGTAGATGTCGGTGGCGTGGTCGACGCGGCCGAAGCGCCGCTGGTAGTACTCCGGGGCGGCGTAGCGCGGGTCGAGGAACCGCGCCGGGTCGAACCGGTGACGGTACACCGACAGCAGCCCGGGGGCGTCGAGCAGCGGGGGCTGCCGGTCGCTCTCCTCGATGACGTTCCCGTAGTAGGCGACCGACTCGGCGTCGACGCCGGCGTGGACGACCCCGCGCTCGTGGAGCGTCGCGACCGCTCCCGCGAGTCGCTCGGCGTGCCAGGCGGCCTCCACCGTCGAAAACCGGTCCCGGTCGGCCAGCGTCTCCGCCGTGTACTCGGTCGCCAGCCAGGGCCGGGGCTCTTCACTCCAGTCGTACAGCGTCAGGACGTTCTCGACGTCGGCCACGGTCGACCACTCTTCGAGCCGGGCGGCCAGTGCCCGTTCGAACGACGCGTCGGTCCCGTCGGGTCCGTCGAGCAGTCGCAGGGCGACCGCGTACTCGGTCTCGTCGGCGACGCCCAGCGTCCGGTAGGTGTCGCCGTAGCGGCGCCGCTCACGCGGGGCCAGCACGCTGAGACGGTCGAACTGGCTCTCGTACTCGACGAGCGAGCGCCACTCGGCGTCGGCCGCCCGCGGCCGCTGGCCCATGGTGTTGCCCTCGTCCTCGTCGCCGCCCGCCCGGGGCTGACTCTCGTCGTCCTCGTCGCCGCTGTACACCTGCCGACCGTCGTCGTCGGTCCCCCGGCCGGCGATTCTGGTCCGGCCGACCGCCCTGTCGTCGGACCCGCCGCGGGTGGGCGTCGACCGCTCGACACCGCGGGTGGGTTCGCCGGTCGTCTCCCACCGGTCCAGGCGCTCCTCGACGACCGTCGGATACCGCTCGGCGAGGTAGTCGAGCGCGAGCGCGGCGGCCAGGGAGTCGTCGGCCCGGTCCGCGAGCCGCCCGACCAGCGAGGCCGCTGTCCCGGGATGGGCGTCGGCGACGACACACAGCGCCGTCGCCGCGCCCAGACGGACCTGCCGGTCACCGACGTCGAGGAGGTCGAGCAGTCGCGGGACGTGGTCGCGGTCCACGTCGGTCGCGGTGAGAACCTCGGCGACGAGCGCGCCGGGGTCTCTCTCCGAGGTCATGGGTGGATAGCACAATCATCGCCCGTCCGGACCCATCACTGTTTTGGCGGGTCGCTGACACTGTCGCCGCGCCCTGGGTTTATCAACCGTGAAAATCGCGGAGGAACGCTTTAAACGGCGATTCCCTGACATACACGGGATGTCAACAGACCGTGATTCGCCGCTGCCGAGCCTCGTCGGCGACAGTTACGCCGCGCGACTCGGCCTCGCGCTCGCGTTCGCCATCGTCGTCGTCGTCGCCTTCGGCGCTGTCATCAGCGCCCAGGCGTCCGCGACGCTCGCGGAGGACGTCGAGCGCGACACGACGGCGCTGTCCGACACGCAGGCGGCACAGCTGGACGGCTGGCTGACGACGGCCCGACGCGACGTCCGCACGACGTCGCGCTTGCCCGTCTTCGCCGACGGCTCGCAGTCGGCCGTCCAGAGCAGACTCACGGGGCTGGTCGAAAACGAGGAAGTCCCGCCCGACGTCGTGGCAGTCCACTACGTCAACACGGCCGACGGAACCATCCTCGCCAGTTCGAACGACCAGTTCGTCGGCGTCAACGCCACCGAACAGGGCGCGCCGTTCGCGACGGACCCGCCCGAGTTCAGCGGGCCCGACGACACCCACGTCACCGACCCGTTCGCGGTGTCGGTCGTCGACCACCCCATCATCGCCGTCGTCTCGCCGGTGGCCGGTGCCGAAGACCGCGCCATCGTCTACATGACCGACCTGGAGGCGCGGGCCGAATCGATATCGAACCAGCGTGAGGGCTCCTATACCACGGTCGTCAACGGCGAGGGCGAGTTCATCGCCCACCCAAACAGTTCGCGTATCGGGACCATCGCCGCGGTCGCGAACGCCGACGGTGACCCCCTCGGGTCGCTCGACGCGAGCGAGAGCACGTTCGTCGAGGGTGAAACCATGCTCATGGGGCTCTCCAGGCTCGACTCCCACGACTGGGTCGTGATGGTCCACGCCGACCGCGACCAGGCCTACGCGCTCTCAGACCAGATAAACTCGGACCTCGTGGGACTCATCCTGCTCGCGGTCATCAACCTCGGGCTGGTCGGGGTGACCATCGGCGGTAGCACCATCGCCTCGCTGCGCCGGCTCTCCTCGAAGGCGGAAGCGATGGCCGGCGGCGACCTCGACGTCGACCTCGAAACGGCCCGGACGGACGAGTTCGGCACGCTGTACGGCGCGTTCGACAACATGCGGTCGAATCTCCGGGCGGAGATAGCCGACGCGGAAGCCGCACGCGAGGAGGCCGAGTCGGCGAAACGGGAGGCCCAGGACGCGCGGACCGAAGTCGAGGCCGAACGCAACGAGATGCAGGCCCTCTCGAGTCACCTCGAACTGAAGGCCAGCGAGTACTCGCGCACACTCGAGTCGGCCGCCGACGGTGACCTCACCGCCCGCGTCGACACCGAGAGCATGAGCGACGCGATGGCCGAGGTCGGTCGCGAAATCAACGCGACGCTCGACGCCCTGGAAGGCACAATCGCGGACATGCAGGATTTCGCCGACAACGTGTTGGGAGCGAGCGACCGGGTCGAGACTAACGCCGAGCGCGTCGGGATGGCGAGCCAGCAGGTCTCCAACTCCATCGAGGAGATTTTCGACGGCGCGACGGAACAGAGCGAGCGGTTACAGGAGGGCTCCACCGAGATGGACAACCTCTCGGCGACTGCCGAGGAGGTCGCCGCCTCCGCCCAGGAGGTCGCGAACACGTCCGAGGCCGCAGCCGAGGTCGGGGAGGACGGCCGCGAGGCCGCCCAGGACGCCATCGCGGAGATGAGCGCTATCGACGACGAGACCGCCGAGACGGTCAGCGAGATAAACGCCCTGGAGGACGACTTAGACGAGATCGGCGACATCGTGAGCGTCATCACGAACATCGTCGAGCAGACGAACATGCTGGCGCTGAACGCCTCCATCGAGGCGGCTCACGCCGACGGCGACGGGGCGGGGTTCGCCGTTGTCGCCGACGAGATCAAGGGGCTCGCGGAGGAGACGAAGGCCGCCGCAGCCGACATCGAGGACCGCATCGACCGCATCCAGTCCCAGGCCGGCGACACCGTCGAGACCATCGAGTCGACGAGCGAGCGCATCTCCGAGGGCGTCGAGACCGTCGAGGAGACCGTCGACGCCTTAGAGACCATCGTCGAGTACACGGAGGAGGTCGACTCCGGTATCCAGGAGATAGACCGGGCGACGGAGCAACAGGCCCGAACCGCACAGGACGTGATGACGACCATCGACGAACTCGCCACTATCTCACAGCAGACGGCGGCCGAGGCCGACACCGTCGCCGGCGCGGCCGACGACCAGGCGGCCTCCATCGGCACGGTGACGGACTCCGCCCAGGAACTGCGTGACCGGGCCGAGGACCTCGAATCCGTCCTCGGCCAGTTCGAGGTCGGCGAGGCCGGACTCGACGACTCGACCGGGGCGGCCGCTACGGGGGACGACTGACCATGACGACGATAACGACCTGGTTCACGCTGGGACTGCTCGGCGAACTGCTCGGGACCGCGCTGCTGGCCTACGGCTACACGCTCGTCCCCGAACGAACGCGCAGACGGTATCTCTTACTCGTGGCGATTCCCGGCATCGCCATCGTCGCGTATCTCCTGCTGGTCCTCGGCGTCGGCGCGATAGACGGCGGGGGCCACACGGTCTACGTCGTCCGCTACGTCGACTGGCTGCTGACGACGCCGATAAACGTCCTGTACCTGGGCCTGCTCGCACACGCGAACCGGGAGACTATCGGCAAACTGGTCGGCCTGCAGGCGCTCACCATCGTCTTCGGGTTCGCCGGGGCGGTAGCCAGCGGGGCGCTCGCCTACGCGCTGTTCGTCCTCGGAGCGGTCTCGTTTGCCGGGGTCGTCCGCCTGCTGTACGGCGACGTGGGCGACGCCGCGGTCGTCGCGCTGTCTGACGTCGGGGCCAGTCTCTACCGGACGCTGCGGAACTTCGTCGTGGTCCTCTGGTCGGTGTACCCGGTCGTCTGGTTGCTCGGCGCCTCGGGCGTCGGCCTGATGGACGTCGAGACGGCCTCGCTGGTCATCGTCTACTTAGACGTCGTGACGAAGGTCGGCTTCGGCACCATCGCCTTGCACGCGTGGCTGACCATGGAGACGGTCACAGCTACCGATAGAACTGCCGTCACGGCTGACTAACACGGAAGAGTCGGAGAGTCGTCACGGGGACCGCTGTGGTCGGCACCGACCTCGGGTCGGCGCGTCCCGGGACCGTCCGACGACGGGTCCTTCAGTGGATGCCCATCGCTTCTATCTGTTCCTGGTAGCGGTTCCGGATGGTGACCTCCGTCACCTGGGCGACGTCGGCGACCTCGCGCTGGGTCTTCTTCTCGTTACACAAAAGCGAGGCGGCGTAGATGGCGGCGGCGGCGTAGCCGGTCGGGGACTTGCCCGAGAGCAGGCCCTGCTCGGCGGTGGTGTCGATTATCTCGTTGGCCTTCGACTGGACCTCCTCGGAGAGGTCGAGTTCGGAGGCAAAGCGGGGGACGTACTGCTTGGGGTCGACCGGCTCCATCTTCAGTTCGAGTTCCTGGGCGACGTACCGATACGTCCGCCCGATCTCCTTCTGTTCGACGCGGGAGACGTCCGACACCTCTTCGAGGCTGCGCGGGATGCCCTCCTGTCGGCAGGCGGCGTACAGACAGGCGGTGGCGACGCCTTCGATGGAACGTCCGCGGATGAGGTCCTCGTTGAGGGCGCGCCGGTAGATGACCGAGGCGACCTCCCGCACCGAGCGCGGGACACCCAGCGCGGAGGCCATGCGGTCTATCTCCGACAGCGCGAACTGCAGGTTGCGTTCGCCGGCGTCCTTCGTGCGAATTCGCTCCTGCCACTTGCGCAGTCGATGCATTTGCGAGCGTTTCTCCGAGGAGAGCGAGCGGCCGTAGGCGTCCTTGTCCTTCCAGTCTATCTGTGTCGTCAGCCCCTTGTCGTGCATCGTCTGTGTCGTTGGGGCCCCGACACGGGATTTGGACTGGCGTTCGGAGTGGTTGAACGCGCGCCACTCCGGTCCGCGGTCGATGTTCTCGTCTTCGATGACGAGGCCACAGTCCTCGCAGACGAGTTCGCCCCCGCCGTCGCTGGTGATAGACTCCGACTCACACTCGGGGCAGGTCTGCTGGCCCGTGCTCTCGGACGACTGCTCACGCTCCTCCTGGTCCGTGTCCCGCTGGCGCGTCGGCCGTTCCATGTGTTCTTTTACGGAGAACAGCTAATTACGTATAAATGTTTGGGCGGCCGGGGTGATTACCGGCCGTACCTCCCGCCTACATCACACTCACAGGGGACGAACGAAGCCTTAACCCCCGGTCGGGCAGTGCTAGCAAAGCATATGTGGTCGTTTACGGGACTGTTTGCCACGCTCGAACGAGCGCGCGACAGCGCGCGCGACACGATATCGGACACTGTGTGCCGTCCGTTCCGGCTGTCGCGGGCGATAGGCACCTCGGTGCAAACGGCGGACGGAGCGACCGAGCGATGAGCGAGGACCCGGCCGAGTCGGAGGGCCTCGGCGAACTGTTCGACGAACTCGAAGCGCTGGAGGACATCGTCGACAGCGAGGCGGAGCGCCGACAGGTCCGCGAGGCGATGCGGGCCGCGGCCGACGCACAGGGCGGTGACCCAGCCGTCTTCGGCCGCGTCATCTGGGGGTTCGACCGCGAGGACTTCGCCGAGGCGGTGCTGGGGTCGCTCCTCTTCGGTATCCCGATGGCCGTCGAGGGCGGGACCCGAGACGCCGGGCTCCACATCGCTCAGCACCCGCTGTACCTCGTCGGGACGCTCGTGACGGCGGTCACGATGGTCGTCGGCATCCTCTACGTCGCCGACTTCCAGGACGTGCGCATCGCCCACCGCATCCTGGGTGTCGTCCCTCGGCGCCTGGCCGGCGTGACGCTGACGGCACTCGCCACCTCGATTGCGCTGCTGACGGGCTGGGGGATGGTCGAGTGGTCGAGTGACCCCCGACTCGTCTGGGAGTCGCTGTGTATCTGTGCCGTCGCGTTCGTCCCGATGGCTATCGGCGCGGCGCTGGGCGACATTCTACCGGGCAGCTGACCCGACCGGATGACAGGGCCTGCCACGCTCCCGCCGGCGTTTGACAACCGTTAAAAGCGGCGGTCGGGTACGGGGTGGTATGAGCGAGAGCCAGCAGAAGCGAGCGCAGAAATGCGTCTCGTGTGGCATCAACATCGCCACGACGAACGCGGCCGCGTTCAAGTGCCCGGACTGCGGACAGCAGATTTACCGCTGTTCGAAGTGCCGCAAGCAGAGCAACCTCTACAAGTGCCCCGACTGCGGATTCACGGGACCGTAACAATGGGAAAAGTCGCTGCCAAGATCAAGATCATGCCGCAGAGCCCGGAAGTCGACCTCGACGCGCTTCAGGACCGTCTGGAGGGGGCGCTTCCCGAAGGAGCGAAGATAAAGGGATTCGAGCGTGACGACGTGGCCTTCGGCCTCGTCGCGCTGTTCCCGACTGTCATCATCCCCGACGAGGCGGGCGGCACGGACGCCGTCGAGGACGCCTTCGCCGACGTGGACGGCGTCGAATCCGTCGACGTCGACACCGTCGGTCGCCTGTAAGACGGCTTTCGTTCTCCGCGTTTCACGGCTCCCGGAGCGGCCGCACTGGCCATCGGGCACAGAGTCGGCCGCGGAACGCACGTTTTATATGGGCGAGTAGACAAGCGATGAGCAAGAATGCCGAGTTCGAACGGCCCCCTCGAAGGAACACGGAACAAGCTGAAGAACAAGCCACGCGACCGCGGTACGTCGCCGCCCCAGCGCGCCGTCGAGTCCTACGAGACCGACGAGAAGGTCCACCTGAAGATCGACCCCTCGGTCCCCGAGGGTCGCTTCCACCCGCGCTTCGACGGCCAGACCGGCACGGTCGTCGGCGAGCAGGGGACGGCCTACAAGGTCGAAATCGTCGACGGCGGCAAGGAAAAGACGGTCATCGTCAAGCCTGCACACCTCCGACGCCAAGAGAACTGAGCGATGACGATATTCAAGGAGAAAGTCTCCGAGGAGTATCTCACCACCGCCGAGACCAAGGAGATACTGGCCGACCTGGAGATGGAGCGTGCGGCCGACGAGGACCGGGAGATGCGCTACGAACTCAAACGCTCCATCGAACACGTCAACCACTTCGCGATGTTAGGCGTCGAGGAGTCCCTGGAGTTCGTCGACCAGCTCCGGGACCTGGAGAAGGTCGACGAGGCGACCGCCTACAAGATCGCGAACCTCCGGCCCCTCGACCGCGACGAACTGCGCGCCATCTACGCCCAGGAGCGGTACTCGCTGTCGGGCGACGAACTCGACGAGATTCTCGACGTCGTCAGGCAGTACGCCTAACGGCGTCGGCGTGACCCACGGCTTTCTCTGCGGTCATCCAATCCATTAAGTGTACTCTCGTCATACAGTTTCGCATGAGCAGCACCGAGAGCGGTGGTGAGGACCTGGTGGCGGCAGTGCTCGACGTGCTCCCGCACGGCCGGAGCGACGACGACCGCCCCCAACATCAGAAAGAGCCGCTCGCGTACGCCCTCGGAGTCGACGAGTTCCACATCTACGAGCTCTCGCTCGACGAGGACGACGACATCGCCTTCGGCGACCGCATCGACCTGACCGCGTTCGGCCGGATACGCGAGGTCGACTTCGAGGACCTGCCCAGCGGCGCCCGGCAGGAACTCGAGTACGCCGTCGAGGAGATAGTCGACGCCGACGAGCGGCGGTTCGTGGACTTCTACAACGACGCCCAGCCCATCACGCTGCGGCTCCACCAGCTGAACCTGCTGCCGGGCATCGGGAAGAAGCTCCGCAACACCATCCTCGACGAGCGAAAGCGCAACCCCTTCGAGAGCTTCGAGGAACTCGAAGAGCGCGTCAGCGGGCTCCACAGCCCCAAGGAAGTGCTCGTCGACCGCATTCAGGAGGAGCTTCGCGACGACGACCTGAAGTACCGGATTTTCGTGCGGCGCTCGGAGCAGGGCGAGGGTGAGTGAGCGGAGCGAACGAATCCTCGAAGCGAAGCGGTGAACGCAGTGAGCCGCGGAGCACGGCGAGTAACCGACCACGCACCGACGAGTAGCCGACTTTTTCACCCCCCGACCGTCTACAGGGGGTAATGACCGAGTACGGGAACCGCGACCCGGACGCCCTGGTCCGGCGGGCGGGCAAGCGGGCCGATACGCGACAGGACCAGCACTTCCTGGTCGACGACCGCGTGCTGGACCGGATACCCTCCTACGCCGAGGGGCTGGACCTGGCCCACGTTCTGGAAATCGGCGGCGGGCCGGGGGCGCTGACGGACCGACTGCTCGCGGTGGCCGATCGGGTGACCGTCGTCGAACGGGACCCCGACTTCGCGGCCCACCTCCGAACCGAGTTCGCCGACGCCGTCGCGGCCGACCGACTGACCGTCGTCGAGGGCGACGCGCTCGACATCGAGTTGCCCGACTTCACCGCCAGCGTCTCGAATTTGCCTTACGGCGCGTCCTCCGAGATAGCGTTCCGCCTGCTGCCCGAGGGCAAACCCACGGTCCTGATGTTCCAGCGGGAGTTCGCCGAGCGGATGGCCGCCGACCCCGGGACCGACGACTACGGCCGCCTGTCGGTGACGGCAGGCCACTACGCCGACGCCGAACTCGTCGAGACTGTGCCGAAGGGAGCGTTCGACCCCCAGCCCCGCGTGACGAGCGCGCTAGTGCGGACGACGCCCCGCGAGCCGGATTACACGGTCCCGAGCGACGACTTTTTCATGGACTTCCTGCGGGCGGTGTTCACTCAGCGCCGGAAGACGATGCGCAACGCCGTCCGCAACACGGCCCACATCTCCGGGCTGGGAGACCCCGACGCCGTGGTCGACGCCGCCGACGAGGAACTGATGGGCGCCCGCGCCGGGAACCTCACGCCCGCGGACTTCGCCGACCTGGCGAGCCTGGCCTACGAGGTCGGGCAACCGGAGCAGGGCGGTGACTGAACGCGAGGGCGACGGCCCCGACGGTGACCGACCATCCCTGGCCGACCAGCGGGGCGTCGAGACGGTGTACCAGCCCGCGGAGGACTCGGCCCTGCTCGCCCGCACCGCCGTCGAGCGCGTCACTGCGGGGGACCAGGCTCTGGACGTGGGCACCGGGTCGGGCTACGTCGCCGCGAAACTGGCCGAGGCCGGCGCCGACGCCGTCGGTGTGGACCTCAGTCCGCTGGCCTGCCGCGAGGCCGCCGACAACGGGGTCCCCGTCGTGCGCGGCGACCTCGTGGCTCCCTTCGGGGACGGCGCGTTCGACCTCGTGGCGTTCAACCCGCCCTACCTGCCGACGCCCGAAGACGCCGAGTGGGACGACTGGATGGAACACGCCCTCTCGGGCGGCGAGGACGGCCGCCGACTGGTCGACCCGTTTCTCGACGCCGTGGGCCGCGTCCTGGCGCCGGGCGGCGAGGTGCTACTGCTGGTCAGCAGTCTCACCGACCCCGACGCCGTTCGCGCGTACGCCCGCGAGCGCGGACTCGACAGCGAGGTATTTGCTACCGAGAAGCACCCCTACGAGGCGCTCGTCGTCTTGCGGTTTTCAGAGATATAATTACTTGGAGGCATTTTTCTGAATAGGAAATATTAAAGCTCGTCATTTCATAGCCTCGGCCAATGCCAGAGATAGTTGCGACGACACCTGGCCTGTTCCCGCTGCCGGACTGGGCCAAGGACGAGCTGTCCGACCTGAAAGGACACCAGAAGACGGACCTCATCGGCGGCGACGAGGGCGAGGCCATCACCAGCGCCTACGACCGCGCCCGCGATGAGGTCGTCTCACTGCAGACCGACGCCGGCCTCGACCGGGTCGTGGAGGGCCAACTGCGCTGGGACGACATGCTCGCGCACCCGCTTGCGGTCCACGACAGCGTCGATACTCGGGGCATCGTCCGCTACTACGACAACAACAACTTCTACCGGGAGCCGGTCGTCACCGACGACCTGACCGCCGACGGCGACGTGGCGGCCGAACTCGACGCCGCCGCCGGGCTGGTCGACTCCGGTCTCCAGGCCGTCCTGCCGGGGCCGTACTCGCTCGCGGACCTCGCGACCGACGAGCACTACGGCGACGACGCGGCGTTCCTCGACGCCGTCGCCGACTTCCTCGCGGGGGAGGTCGAGCAGTTCCCCGACGTCGAGACCCTGTTCCTGCTGGAGCCGTCGCTCGTCGAGAACCCGCCCGCAGACGGCGCGGACGAGCGTGCCAGCGAGGCCATCGACGCCGTCGCGAACGCCGTCGACGCCGAGGTCGTCACCCACACCTACTGGGGGCCCGTCGAGGAGAAGACCTACGCCCACCTCATGGACGCCGACGTCGACGCCATCGGCTTCGACCTCGTGGCCGACCACGACAAGAACGTCTACAACGTCCAGGAGTACGGCACCAAGGACAGCGTCGCGCTGGGCGTCGTCGACGGCCAGAACACCCGCGTCGAGTCGCCCGAGACGATTCGGGACCGCGTCGACTGGTTCGAGACCCAGACCAACACCGCCTACGACACCGTCTACGCGACCACGAACACCGAGACGTTCTATCTCCCCGTCAACAAGTTCGAGGACAAGATTCGGTCGCTGGCCAACGCCGCGACGCTCGAAACCCCGGAGGCAGACCAATGACAGGACCACGAGAGCAGTTCCGACCCGAGGACCACCCGAACGACCACTTCCTGCTGACGACCGTCGTCGGCTCCTACCCCAAACCCAAGTGGCACGACCGCGCCCGCGAGATGTTCGAGGACGAGGCGGCCGACTTCGGTGAGGACGAATGGGAGGAAGCGAAGGACGACGCCTCGCGGCTCATCACCCACGAGCACGAGCGCTGTGGCATCGACGTCGTCTGTGACGGCGAGATGCGCCGCAACGAGATGGTCGAGTACTTCGCCCACCGCATCGACGGCTACGAGTTCAACGGCCGCGTGAAGGTGTGGGGTCACAACTACTTCGACAAGCCCTCCGTGGCGGACGAAGTCGAGTACGGCGAGCAGTGGCTCGTCGAGGAGTTCGAGTTCACCGACGAGGTCGCACAGCGCCCGGTCAAGGTCCCCATCACCGGCCCGTACACGCTCGCGAACTGGTCGTTCAACGAGGTCTACGACAGCGAGGAGCAACTGGCCTACGAACTCGCGGACCTCGTCAACGAGGAGATAGAGGCCCTCGTCGAGGCCGGGGCCCGCTACATCCAGATAGACGAGCCCGCCCTCGCGACGACGCCGGACGACCACGCAATCGTCGGCGAGTGTCTCGAACGCATCGTCGACGAGATACCCGAGGACGTGCGACTCGGCCTGCACGTCTGTTACGGCGACTACTCGCGTATCTACCCCGAGATTCTGGACTACCCGGTCCACGAGTACGACCTCGAACTCGCCAACGGCAACTACGAGCAACTGGACGTGTTCAAAGACCACGAGTTCACCAAGGACTTCGCCATGGGCGTCCTGGACGCCCATACCGCCGAGGTCGAATCCGTCGAGGAGATCAAAGAGAACATCAAGAAAGGACTGGAGGTCGTCCCGCCGGAGCGCCTGACCGTCTCGCCCGACTGCGGCGTGAAGCTCCTGCCCCGCGAGGTCGCACGCGGCAAGATGGAGAACATGGTCCAGGCCGCCCGCGAGGTCGAACAGGAACTCGACGCCGGCGAAATCGAGGTCGTCGCCGACAGCGGCGCGGAAGCGAGCGCGGATGATTGACACTACGAGCGGGTTCAGCCGCGAGTAGCGAGACGCGACCGTCGGGAGCGTCTCGTTATTGCGAGCGGGGAACGCAGTGACCCGCGAGCAGCGAGGTTTCGAACAGGAGGGCCGTCGGTCCCTCGGGCGGCTTTGCCGCCCGACGACGCAGTGAGAACCACGTTTTGGCGAGCGGTGGAAGCCGCGAGACGCGGCCGTCGGGAGCGTCTCGAAGAGCGAACGGCCCGACAGTGAGTAACTAGCCACATCGAGAAATATTTCCTACGTGTGTATCGCGTATCTTCGAGCAGCATGCTCGCTCGGGAGAACACCACAGTGTAGATTTCGACGATAGACGAATACTGAATCGACCAGCGCAAAAATTAAGCTGTAGTTTCTACGTCAAATTCAACCAACTATACAATCGAATTCTGCTACTTAGAGACACTCATACGCTGCTTTAATCGAAATACCTTCGTGGACAAATATACGTATGCTAACTATTGTCGCTGGGAAAGAGTTTAGTTGTACTCGACAGATTACCCGAACGAGATAACCGATGACCGACGAAACACACCTCCGAGCGGAACTGTATCTTCGCGGTGATACGTACGGCACATTCGACGCCCAGCAGCAGGTGCTGAACCGGGTCAACCGGCTGGAGGCCAACGGCGTCTTCGCGGAGTCGATGGTGGCCGGCGAGTGGCAGCGCATCCGGACGATGGCCGAGGACACCCGTTCGGGGGCGCTGGCGACCTACGAGGAGTTCGCCGACTGGGCCGACCGCAACGGCTCCTCGCTGGAGCCGGCGTTCGAACACCGCACGCGCACGTACGTCGGCATGGACCGGGTCGACGAGGTCGTCGTCTTCCCCGTCGTCTCGCTGGCGCTCTACGACGAGACGCGCCTGCAGGCGGTGTTCCCCTGCACCGACGGCGAACACGTCTACACCGTCGGCGACGCCCTGGACGCGTTCGAGCGCGGCGACGAGGCCTGGCTGGCCCAGTTCGACACCGTCACCGTCGACCGGACCGAGCCGTGGCTCGAAGCGGGCGTCGAAGCGCTGCCCTGAAATCCGGCGACAGCTACCCTCTGAGCGCCTCGACCGGTTCTTCGCTCGCCGCTTTCCACGCCGGATAGAGGCCGCTCAAGATGCTGACGACGACGGCGAACGCGAAGGCGGCCAGGAGATACCACAGGTTCGCCAGTCGGAACAGCGCCGTCGCGTCGTCGACGGTGTAGTAGTTGATAGCGAGGCCGACGAGGGCGCTGACGCCCACGCCCACGAGGCCGCCGAAGACGCCCAGCAGCGTGGCCTCCATGAGCATCACCTTCAGCACGTCCCGCTTCTGGTAGCCCACGGCCCGGAGGACGCCGATCTCCTCGCGGCGCTCGACGGTCGACATCAGCATCACGTTGAGGATGGAGATGCCCGCCACGAACAGAGAGATGGCGGCGATTCCGACGAGGACGGTGTTGATGACCTGGAAGGTCTGGTTGACCTGGTCGACGAGCGAACCCAGTTCCTGGACGACCACGCGTTGCTCGCGGTCGTTGAGCGCGTCGCGAATCGCCATCGCGGACTCGTTTGCCGCCGTCCCGGACTCGGCGGTGACGTACACCTGCTGGTACCCCCGCCGGTCGAAGGAGTTCACGGGGAGGTAGATGCGGTTCTGGGGGTTCAGTTGCGAGAACGACCCGGTCGATTCCAGCACCGCCCGCACGCGCATCGACGTGCCGTTGACCGAGATGGTGTTGCCGGGCTGGAGGTCCTCGTTCTCGGCGACGCTCTCACCGACGAGGACGCCGCTCTGGAACGGGTCGGGAATCCGGCCCTCGGAGGCGTTGTACACCGACGCCGGGTCCTGGATACCGTAGACGACTGTCGTCTGGTTGCTACCACGGTCGAACGAGACCGGCCGGACCGTTCGCTTCTCCGGCGACACCGACACCGCCGGGCCGACCACGCGTCGTATCTCACGCACGTCCCGCTCTGTGAGGTTCTGGACGCCGGCCTCGGCGTTGGGCGAGACCGTCACCTGGTTGCCGAGGCCGCCGAGGTTCTCGGAGATGGAGTACTGCAGGGCGACGCCGAACATCCCCAGCGAGGCGATGGCGATGACGCCGATGACGATGCCCAGCGACGCCAGCGCCGAGCGGACTTTCGTCCGCGTCAGATTCCGGCGGGCCATCAAGACGGCGGGGAACCGGCGGTAGAGTGGGTCAAGCATCGACTGTCTCCCGCCCCAGCGAGCCGTCGACGAGGTGGACCGTCCGGTCGACGTACTCGTTGACCAGTTCGTCGTGGGTCACGGCGACGATGCCCACGTCCTGCTCGTCGGCGATGCGTCGGAACTCGTCGAGAATCTGTCGGCCGGTCTCCCGGTCGAGACTCCCCGTCGGCTCGTCGGCGAGGACGATCTTCGGGTCGTTGATGAGCGAGCGCGCGATGGCGACGCGCTGTTTTTGCCCCCCGGAGAGCTGGTCGGGGCGGTGGTCGAGTCGGTCGCCCAGCCCGACGCGGGTCAGCAGGTCGCGGGCGCGAGCGCGCCGGTGGCGGTCGCGGTCGAACAGCCGCGGGACTTCGACGTTCTCGACGGCCGACAGCGTCGGCAGCAGGTAGAAGTGCTGGAAGACGAAGCCGATGGTCCGCTTCCTGAGCAGCGTCCGCTTCCGGTCGTTCAGGTCGGTCACGTCGCGGCCTTCGAGCAGTAGCCGCCCCTCCGTGGGCGTCGCCAGCAGCCCGATGATGTTCAGCAGGGTCGTCTTCCCGCTGCCGCTCGGACCCATGATGGAGACGAACTCGCCGGGCTCCAGCGCGAAGTCGACGCCTTTCAGCGCTTCGAGGGTCTGACCGCCGGTCCGATAGCGTTTGACCAACCGCCGGGCGTCGATGACCGTCATAGGTCCGCGTCGTCCTCACCGCGCCAGTAGCGACGGACGAACAGGCCCGCGATGACCAGCGACACGACACCGGCGAGCCCGACAACGGCAACCAGGCCCGCGCCGAGGCCGCCGCCGCCGGTCTGTGGCTCCGCCCGGTCCGAGCGGCCCGAGTCGACCGGCACGGAGAAGGTCTCCCTGGTCCGCTCGCCGTCGACGAGGTAGCTCACTTCTACCGGAATCGCCGAGACGTTCCCGGTGGCCCGCGCCGTCAGGTCGAACGAGCTGAAGTCGCTGCCCGGCACCTCGCCGACGAAGAAGTCCCTGTTCGGGGCGGCGGGTTCGACGCCCTCGTCCGGGAGGACGCGGACGACGACACTCCGCGCCGTCGTCGTGCCGACGTTGCTGGTGCTACCGGTTATCTGGAGCAGGCCGTCCTCGCGCGAGACACTGAGCCCGGTCAGTTCGATGGACGCGGGCGTCGCACGCAGCGTCCGGGTCGTGGTGACCGTCCGCCGGTCCGACCCGCTCTGATACGCCGCGGTGACGACCACGTCGGCGGTCGGGGCCGACAGCGTCGCGTTCAGCCGCACTCGTTCGGTCGACCGCGGGGGCACCGAGTCGACGATAGTCTGACTGACGGTGGCGTTCTCCGAGCGGCCGCTGACGACGATGTCCTCGGCGGCTGCGTTCCCCTGGTTGACGATGTCGACCGCGAGCGTCTGCTCGGTGCCGCTGCCGGACCGCGACGTCTCGAGGACGACCCCGCCGCTGGCGGCCTCGGTCTCGATGGTCTGGTTCTGGGTTACCGTCCGCTCGGTGCCACTCGGGAGCGTGTAGGTGACGTTCGCTCGCAGTTCGTGGGTTCCGGCTCGCTCGGGCCTGAAGCGAAAGTCCGCGGTCGCCGTCGAGCCTTCCGCGACCGACGCGAACACCGAGCGGTCGTCGAGCATCGTGACGTCGTTCCCCGAGACGGTGACCTCGACGTTCGAGATGCGCGTATCGAGCCCGTTCGCGATGGTCACCGTACCGTTCGAGGTCACGTTGGCCACGGAGTCGTCGGCTTCAACGTCGACCTGGGGGTGGCGCTCCCGGACCGAGACGGCGACGGGGTAGCGGAGTTCGACCGGTTCGTTCGTGTTCACGTTCTCGCCCACGACCTGGATGCGCAGGTCGCGGCTACCGGCCTGTTCGAAGCGCTGTGTCAGCGGCACCGTAATCTCCGCGCCCGGCGAGAGGGTCCCGAGGTTCCGGCTCCGACTGTAGACCGGCAGGCCGCGGCTTCCACCGTCACGGAGTTCGACGCTCTCGATGCGGAGCGCGTCGCCACTGCTCCCGAGGTTCCGTATCGTCGTCGTGAACGTGATCTTCTCGCCGGGAGCCGGACTCCCCGGCGAGACGGTGACCTCGGTAATCGAGGCGTTGACCTGGGCACCGGTGACGGCCACGGGGACCACCGATAGGACGACGACCGCGACCACTAGCAGTCGGCGCACGGCGTCCCACCCCTGTCTCGCGCAGGTGATCGCTCGACGGTTCGACTCGGCAGTACGACCGCTGGAGGGCGTGCCATAGATGTCATGCGTCGACAGATTAAATAAATGCGCCGACTCCACTGACCGGTGTATTTTATCCCTCCGCTGCGGTAGCTATCGTCATGGACCGAGTCGGGGGACCGCGATGACGGACGCTCCACTCCGGGTCGTCTGTGCCGGCCACGTCAACTGGGACGTCACCCTCCAGGTCGACCGACTGCCAGACCCCGACGGGGAGGCCTCTATCGACCGCCAGTACCAGTCCGGCGGCGGCAGCGCCTCGAACGTGGCCGTGGCGCTCGCGGGACTGGACGCCAGCCCGCTGCTCTTAGGCAGCGTGGGGCGGGACGAGAACGGCTGGCTCGTCCGGCGCGAACTCGAGGACGCGGGCGTCGAGACCGCACTCGTCGAGACCGACGGCGAGACGGCCGTGAAGTACCTCGTGGTCGACGAGGCGGGCGAACTGCTGATGTTCGGCAACGAGGGGGCCAACGAGGCCTACGCGGCGTCGGACCTCTCGGAACGGGAGCTCTCGCGGGCCCACCACCTCCACCTGACGAGCCAGGCGCCCGACACCGCGGCCCAACTGGCGCGGACGGCGACCCGGGCGGGGCTCTCGGTGAGCTTCGACCCCGGTCGACGGCTGGCCGACCGGGACTACGCCGAGACGGTCCGCCGGAGCGACCTCCTGTTTTGCAACGAGCGCGAGGTGGCCGTTCTGCGCGAAGACGGACTCGCCGACGACGTCTCGACGCTGGTCGTCAAGCAGGGGTCGGGCGGCGCGACCGCTCTCAGCGGTGACCGGGAGGTAACCCACCCCGGCTTCGCGGTCGACCCGGTGGACACGACGGGCGCGGGCGACGCCTTCGCCGCGGGGTTTCTGGCGACTCGCGAGGAGGACCTGGAACGGGCACTCGCAGTCGGTAACGCCTGCGGGGCGCTCGCGGCGCGCACGCCCGGCGCGCGGGCCGAGGTGGAGTGGCGCGACGTCGAGGCGCTGCTCGACATCGGGCCCAGCGAGTAGCTATCGGTCACTCGGGAACCGCGTCCAGCAACCGCTCGAACTGCTGGCGGTACTGGGCCTCGGCGCGGGCCTGGACCAGTCCGGAGTCGTCGTCGAAGACGGCCTCGAAGCCGGCCATCCGCCACAGCAGCGTCGAGAGCTGATAGAGCGGCCGGCGGTCGGCGTAGCCGTCCTCGAAGTCCATCGGACGGTGTTCGGTGTACCCCTCGTGGAACTCCGAGCGCAGGCTCTCGCGCACGTCCGGGTCGCTAAAGGAGGAGTCGATAAAGAGGAACTCGGTCTGAGCGAGGTTGTACTCGGGCAGGGCCGCGAGCACGTCCTGCCAGTCCAGCACCGCGGTGATGGGCCGGTCGGCGCCGGCCTCGAACAGGAGGTTCGCCGGCCGGAAGTCGTCGTGGACCAGCCGGGGGACGCCGTCCTCGGGGACGAACTCCAGGGCGGGCTCGATTTTCTCCAGCGCGCGGCCTTTCACGTCCGCAAACGGGGTCTCGTCGAGCCGGGAGAGGTGAGCCCGCGTGAGTTGCTCGAAGTACTCCCGCCAGTTCCCCATCCAGTCCCTGACGATGAGCCGGCCGTTGTGGAGGTCGAGGCGGCCGAAGGCCTCGAAGCCGATTTCCGAGTGGAGGTCACCGAGGATGTGGCCGGCCTGGGCCATGACGCGCCGGCGGTCCTCGGCAGAGAGGGTCGCGAACTCCTGGGAGAGGTTCTCCCCGTGGACACGTTCCGTGACGAAGTACGGGCGCACGTCGACCCCGGGTTCTTGCTTGAACACGAGGATGCGGGGCACGGGCACGTCGGTCCGGTTGGCGACGTACTCGTGGAGCTTCGGCTCGATGTCGAACGGGATGTCACCGTCGGGTTTGAACTTCACCACCACCTCGTACTCCTCGCCGCCGTGGTCCAGCGTCACCATGTAGACGTCGCTCTGGTGGCCACCGCCCGGGGTCTCGAAGGTGAATCCGTTGTAATCCGGCCCCGACTCGTCGAGGACGGCACGGATATCGGCTTCCGGCGTCGACACTGAAAGCGGCTAGGAGGGTGGGCTAAATAAAACTGTCAGTGTGTGGCTGTGGTGGGCGACGCCCGACTGCGGGAACGCGACGCGGTCTTGCTGTTCCGCGGCCGCGGGCGACGGGTCGGGCGCCACGGACGGCGACACGGGCTTACGGGTCGCCCCCCAACACCGCCCATGGTCGAACTCAACCTCATCGCCGGCGTGGCCCGGACAGGCGCCATCGGTGACGGCGAGACCATCCCGTGGCACTACGACGCGGACGAACGGCAGTACAAGGACCGCGTGGCGGACCACCCGGTCGTCGTCGGCCGCAAGACCCACCAGGGGATGACCCGAATCCGCGGGACCCACCCGGTCGTCGTCACGGGCAGCCCCGAGGAGTACGAGGAGGCCGACGCCACCTTCGTCTCCACCGTTGCCGACGCGGTCGAGGCCGTCGCCGCCGAGGGGACGACCGGGTGGGTCATCGGCGGGCAGTCTATCTACGCGATGTTCCTGCCCTACGCCGACCGCGCGTTCGTCTCGGAACTGCCCGAGCGGCAGGTCGCCAGCCGGGTGTTCCCGTATCTCGGGACGCACTGGTCCGTCGAGCGGCGCCACGCGTACGACCAGTTCGACGTCGTCGAGTACCGCAACGAGGCGCCGCTCGACCCCGCGGACGCGCCGGCCTGACGTGGCCGGGCCACCGGCGTTGTCGCAAACACCAACGCTTACCGTCCCGAGTCCTTGGAGACGGCTATGCAAACGGTCGACGCGGCAGGGCTCCCGATAGGTGACGACCACCCCCCACGCATCATGGGCGTGCTGAACGTCAGCAAGGAGTCGCCGTACTCCCCGTCGGTGTACGACGACCCGGCGGAAGCCGCCGAGTACGTCGACACGGAACTCGTCGGCGAGGGGGCCGACATCGTCGATATCGGCCTGGAGTCGGCCAACAAGCGACTGGACGTGCTCTCGGCCGAGGACGAACTCGACCGCCTCGACGTCGCCATCGAGACCATCGAGTCCGTCAGCGGCGACGCCGTCTTCTCCATCGAGACGCGCTACGCCGAGGTGGCCGAGGCGGCCATCGAGGGGGGCTTCGACATGGTCAACGACATCTGTGGCTTCGCGGACCCGGCGATGCCGGAGGTCTGCCGGGAGTACGACGTGGCCGTCGCGAAGATGGCGAGTCCGCCGGACCTCGAACGCCCCGGCGCCGTCGAGGAGACCGACTGGGCCGCCCGCAACTCCCCCGAGTGGGCCCAAGCGGCCGACTACGTCGACCAGGTGTACGAGGCGCTCAAGCAGAACGGCCTCACGGAGAAGACCATCGTCGACCCGGCCTTCGGCGGGTGGAGCGAGGCCAAAACTATCGCCGACGACCACGCGACCTTCGAGCGCCTGCGGGAGTTCCGCGGCTTCGGTCGCCCCATCCTCGTCTCCATCAACCGGAAGAACTTCCTGAAGACCATCGCCGACCGCTCGACCGAGGACGCCCTCCCAGTCTCGCTGGCCGCGACGGCGATGGCCGTCGAGCGGGGCGCCCACGTCGTCCGCACGCACGACGTGCGCGAGACCGTCGACGCCGCGAAAATCGGCGCGGCCTTCACCGAGCGCGCGTACGTCGCCGACGACGGCGTCTCCGTGACCGAACTCGACGTCCGCCGTGGAAGCGAGGTCGCGCGCCACCTGGAGACCATCGGCGCGCCGACCGACGGGAGCGGGGCCTACGTCAGTCGCGTCTTCGAGGTCGCCGGACTCACGCCCGAGGTCGCCTCGGAACTCACCGCGGTCGCCGAGTCGGTCGGTCTCACCGTCTCCACGGGCGACGGCGGCGTCCTCCTGGGCGGGCGCCCCGACGCGCTCGGAGCGGCCGCCGACGAACTGGCCGGGACGCCCGCGTACGAACCGCTCGTCGAGGCCATCCGCAGTAGCTAACGCATGGACTACCTACAGGAACGCATCACGACGCTGCACGACCTGACCGACGCGGTGCCGGCGATGCCTGCGGGCGACAGCGCGGTCGTCGTCCCCATCGCCGGGGAGACCGAGGCCGCCGTGACGCCGACCCACGTCTTCCGGGCCCTCGAAGCCGTCGGGCCCAGCGCCGTCGTCGTCCCGCTCCGGGCGCCCCGGCCGGTCGCCGCCGCCTTCGACCGCTGGGCCGCCGACTTCGACCTCGACGTGACGACGCTGTGGTGTAACGCGCCCAGCGTGGCCCCGTTGCTCGACGACCACGGCCTCGACGGCGCGATGGGGAAGGGGCGGGACGTCTGGCTCGGACTCGGGCTGGCCGCGGACCGGGCCGACTACGTGGCCGTCCACGACGCCGACGCCTCGACGTACTCGCCGAAACACGTCCCGCGCCTGCTCGCCGGGCTCGATATGGGCTATGCGTTCGTCAAGGGGTACTACGCCCGCGTCGAGGACGGGCAACTGTACGGCCGACTCGCCCGGCTGTTCGTCGCGCCACTCCTCCGGGCGCTATCGGACGCCCACGACGACCCGCTGCTTGCCTACCTCTCGGCGTTTCGCTACCCGCTGGCCGGCGAGTTCGCCTTCACCGCCGAGGCCGCCCGCTCTATCCGCGCCCAGCGGGCCTGGGGGCTGGAAATCGGGATGCTCGGGGAGGCCTACGACGTGGTCGGCGAGACCGCCACCGCGCAGGTCGACCTGGGGATGCACCGCCACGACCACCGTCCCGTCGGGGGTCGGGGCGGCCTCTCGACGATGGCACAGGAGGTCGGCGAGGCCCTCTTTCGCGTCCTCGAAGACCACGGCGTTCGACCCGACTACGAGCGCCTCCCCGACGCTTACCGGGACGCCGCGGATACGCTCGTCCGCCAGTACGGCGCCGACGCCGCGGTCAACGCGCTCGACTACGACGCCGACGCCGAGCGCTCGCAGGTCCAGACCTACGCCGGGTGCATCAGGGCGCCGGGCCCGGACGACCGGCTCCCCCCGTGGACGGAGACGACGCTGTCGGCCGGCGACGTGCTCGAAGTCTCGCGGGACGCGCTCGGCCGGCCCGGCAGTTCGCCGCTCGACTGACCGGGAACGAACCGCCGGTTGGAACCCGTTTCAACGGCCCCGGGCTGGTGTGCCTGCCATTTTATACCACGCGGGGCCACAGATACGGATATGCCAGCGACACGCCCCACAGCACCGTCGCGAGCCGTTTCTATCGTTCGCCCACCACGACCCCGGCCCGAGGCCGTCGACCGATGACGGACAGAGATATCTACCTCCCCGTCGCGGCCCAGCCGTCGGTCTCGACGCTGGTCGGGCTGAGCCAGCTCGCCGAGGCCGAGGGGTACGAGCGGGTCTGGCTCCCCGAGACCTGGGGCCGGGACGCCGTCACGACGCTCACGAGCATCGCCGACGGGACCGACGAGGTGGGCATCGGCACCTCGCTGTTGAACGTCTACTCGCGCTCCCCGTCGCTCATCGGCCAGACCGCCGCCACGCTGCAGGAGGCCTCCGGGGGGCGCCTGCGCGTCGGCCTCGGGCCCTCGGGCCTGCGTGTCATCGAGGGGTGGCACGGCGAGTCCTTCGAGCGCCCCCTGCGTCGGACTCGCGAGACAATCGACGTCGTCAAACAGGTGCTGTCGGGCGAGACGGTCGCCTACGACGGCGACATCTTCGAGCTGTCCGGGTTCAGACTCCGCTGTGACCCGCCCGATCCGGCCCCGCCGATAGACGCCGGCGGGCTGGGCCCCAAGGCCGTCGAACTCGCGGGCCGGTTCGCCGACGGCTGGCACGCGCTGCTGGTCACCGCCGACGGCATGGCCGACCGGCTGGACGACTTCGAGCGGGGCGTGGAACTGGGCGGCCGCGACCGCGCGAGCCAGCGAGTCACCTTCTCGGTGCCCTGCTGTGCGCTCGACGACCGGGAGCGGGCCCGCCAGTTGACCCGCCAGCACATCGCCTTCTACGTCGGCGGGATGGGCACCTACTACCGGGACGCGCTGGCCAGACAGGGGTACGAGGAGACCGCGACGACGGTGTTCGAGGGGTGGAACGCCGGCGAGCGCGAGGCCGCCGTCGCGGCCGTCGACGACGACCTGCTCGACGCCCTGGCGGTGGCCGGCACGCCCGAGGAGTGCCGGGACCGACTCGCTCGCTTCGAGGGCATCGACGGCGTCGACGCCATCAACGTCTCGTTCCCGCGGGCCGCCCAGCGGGCCGACATCGAGGCGACGATGGCCGCCCTGGCGCCCTAATCGGTCGCGGCCAGCGGTGCGATGTCGTCTCTGCGCCCGTCGAGCACCCCGAAGCGCTCGCCCCGCCGCGATTCCAGCCAGTACAGCAGCCGCTCGGCCCACCGGAGCTTCTCGCCTTTCTCGGGTGCCACGTCAGGGTCGTCGAAGTCCCAGCCGACGAAGCGGAGTTCGGCGGCGCCGAAGTGGTCGGCGGCGAAGGCCGCCCGGTCGCCGTCGGTGAACCCGCCGAAGTCGTGGACGCTGGCTGTCGGGGCGGCCTGCGTGGTCGGCACGACGAACGCGCCGTCGTACGTCGGGACGTGCCGTTCGACCGCCGGGACGTTGTCGCCGTGGGCGTGGACGAACACCGGCGTCCCCGACTCGGTGAGTTCCCGGCCGGTCCCGGGGTTCTTGTCGAGGTCGGTCACCATCGCGTCGACGGCGACGCCCGCGTCCCGCAGGCGGTCGACGGCGGTCGACGCGGCGAGGACGGCGTCGGCCGCCGCCGCCCGGTCGGCCTCGCGTTCGAGCGACGGGCCGGCGCCGGCGACGGCGACCGTCTGCCCGTCGAGGCCCAGTCCGGCCGGGTCGTAGGTCGACGCGTTGGCCAGTAACTCGGCCAGTCGGTCCCGCGCCCGTTCGTCGTCCCCACGGGGGTAGCCAAACGCCGCGAGGAGCCGCTCGTAGACGGGTTCCCAGGTCTGAAAGTCCATAGCTGTGGCTGACGGGCTGGTGCCAGATAAAGCGGGTTGAGCCGAAATGGCACGTCCGTGTACCCCTACCCGGGTGCCCTTCCGGCTTTCACGCCAGTGTTTTGACGCCTCCGGTATAAGCTTTCTCTTACTCACACCTGGCGTGTAACTGGTGGCCACCTCCCCGTCAGCCGCCGCTCTCCGGCCAGCACGACCGTCCGGGTCGCCCGGCGGCGTGGACATCGCGCCCTTTTAACCTCGCAGTCGCCCAACGTGGCGTATGGGCAAGGTCAACATCGGGCTGCGCGGCTGGCGATTCGACGAGGACGTGTTAGGCGAGGACGGCCGGGTGCGTCCGCTGGCGACGATGGACCCGGCGGACCGCCAGCGAATCCTCGTGCTCGCCGACCGCGTCGTCGACCCCTGTGACGCCTGCTGGCTGGCCTACGGAGAGAACCGCATCGAGGAGTGCAACGTCGCCGAGGTCATCTACGGCGAGCCACGCGGCGAGGTGGTGCTGTGTTCGGCCCACGAACCGGACTTCCTCTACTGGTTCCGCGAGGACGGGGGCAAAGAGTTCGCCGGCGAACTCGAACTCCGGGACGCCTTCCACCAGTGGTTCCTCGACGGGCATCGCGCGCCCGAGGGCTACGAGGGGCTGGAACACGTCGACGAGGACCCGACGTCCCTGCCGGACGCGCCGGGCCGAAACGAGGCCATCCCCGGCTTCGAGGAGGAAATCGACGGGCTAGCGGAGGAGGACCTCGACGCGATGGACATCGACCTCGACGACCTCGACGTATGATATCGGTGGCCGTCGTCGACGCCGAGACGCCGGGCAACGTCGGCACTATCGCCCGGTCGATGAAGAACTTCGGGCTGTCGGACCTGTTGCTCGTGGACCCGCCCGAACTCGACCCCGACGGCGAGGCCTACGGCTTCGCCGGGCAGGCCCGCGAGGACATCCTGCCGGCGGCCCGCGAGGTCTCTTTCGACCACCTCGTCGAGAACTACCACACCGTCGCCTGTACCGCGACCACCAACGAGGACGACTCCAGTCACGTCCGGTATCCGGCGAAGACGCCCGCCGAACTGGCCGACTCGCTGGCCGGCGTCGACAGCGACACCTGCGTCGTCTTCGGCCGCGAGCGGGTCGGGCTGACTAACGACGAACTCGAACGACTGGACGAAATCTGCTCGATTCCGGCCAGCGCCGACTACCCCGTCCTGAACCTCGGCCAGGCCGCGACCATCGTCCTCTACGAACTGCGCGGGCTGACCGTCGAGCGCGACCAGCACCCCGACGACCTCCACGCCAGAGCCGACGAGACGGCCGTCGAGGGGCTCCACGAGGAGTTCTCGACGTTCCTCGACACCATCGACCACCCCGAGGAGAAACGCCACCGCGTTCGGCGGCTCTTCCGCCGACTGGTCGGCCGCGCCCACCCCACGGGCCGGGAGGCGAAGACGCTGCGAGGCGTGTTCCGGCGCGCTCGGGGACGGGTCGAAGCGACGACCCGCGAGCGGCGGGCCGACGAGGAATAGCCGACCGCGTCAGTCGGCGCGGCCGTCGACTGCCAGTTCGCCGTCGAGATACGTCGCGGTCAGGTAGTCGTCGATGCGGGCGACGATGTCGCTCTCGTAGGTCCAGAACCCGTCGTACTCGTCGGCGGCCCCGAGTTCGTGGGCCAGCAGGGCGGCCTGCCGGTCCGGGTCGCCGCCCCCGTCGTAGACGACGAACCACGACTCGGCTATCTCGGGGGTGTCGTGCTCGTGAACCGTCACGCCAGGAACCGTCGTCTCGGTGTCCGGGATACCGTAGACGTGCACGTCGACGCCGCTCTGGGCGAGGCGCCCGTAGATGCGGGCGGCCTGGGCGTCGTCGACCAGGTTCGACAGGTGCTGGAAGCCGGCGTGTAGCCGTCCGGTACCGGTCCGGTTGGCCAGCAGTTCGACGCTGTGGCTCACGTCGATGAGCAGTTCCTTGTTGGCGGCCGACGCCCCGTACACCGACTGGTCCAGGTTCGTCAGCAGGTCGCTCGTGTGGCGCTGTTCGAAGGTGTCTGTCGTTCCCGAATCGATGTCGATAGCGCTACGGACCGCCTGCACCGTCTCGCTGGCCAGCAGGTCGTCGCCGCGGTGCAACAGCGCCACGGACCGCGGCGCCGCGACGTCCATCGAGGCCTCCCGGACCTCGACGCCGTGGCGGTCGAAGTAGCGCTCGACGACGGCCAGCTCCTCCGGGGGCCCCTGATAGTTGCTCACGGTCAGCGTGGGCGCGTCGGCCTCCACCGCGTCGAATATCTCCTGGAGCGAGTCGTCGTCGGCCGCCACAGCCGCCGAGGTGTCGGGGGCAGCCGGCGGTTCGGCGTCGCCGTCCGTGAGAGCGCGCTCGCTCTCTGTCGGCTCCTCCCCGTCGGCCGACGGGGTCGGCGCTACCTCGGGACGGTGGTCGCTCCCGAAGCTCGTCCACTCGGTGTTGCCCTCGGGCAGTCCGACCACGCGCAGTTCCATCTCGTCGTCGCGTTCGCGGACTTCGACGACCCCGTCCACGAACGACCGGAGCCGCTGGAGGTGTTCCTCGTCCATCGTGTCGGAGTGGGCGACGACGAACCCCACGGCGTCTGCCTCCCTGATACGGTTGGTGACGACGTGGAGGAAGCGTACCACCTGTTCGGGGGTCGCGTACATCGACATCGTCGTCAGCGAGAGCAGACCCACCCGGAGCCGCTCCGAGTGGTCGCTGTAGAGCCGTTCCAGCAGCGTCGTCAGCGACATCCCGATACCCGTGAGGTCCGCCGGCGAGCTCACTCGGCTGTCGAGCGGGCCCAGCGACCCCGACCCGTGGGACTCTCCCACGCAGTCGACGACGCCCATCGGCAACTGCTCGGGCGGACTGTCGGCGTACTGGGCCATGTCGGTCCGGACGTCCGCGGCGCTGCTGTCAGTCGAGACGACGGCGACGCCTTCCTCGTCGAAGCCCGCCGCCAGCAACTGCAGCGCGAGCGTCCGCTTGCCGGTCATCGGCGGCCCGACGACGAGTAGCGTCGACCCCGGAGGGACTCCCTCGACCGGCAACTGCGACCCAACGGTAAACATATCGGAAGTAAGCGGCCGCGTCTTAGAAAGCTATTGTATAGGCGACTGACAGCTACCGTCGTCACCCCCGTTTCTGAATCTCCTCGCGCAACACGGAGCTGACAGTGTCGCCGTCGGCCTTCCCGCGAAGCGCTCCCATGCACTCGCCCATGAGACCCGAGAACGCGCCCATCCCCTCGGTCTCGACCTGGTCGGCGTTGCGCTCGACGACCTCGACCACGGCCTCGCGTACCGCCTCGTCGCTGACGCCGCCCAGCCCCTCCCGCTCGACGGCCGCCTCGGCGGTGAGGCCGGGCTCGTCTGCCAGCGCCGAGAGCAGGTCCTCGACCCCCTCGCGGGGTACGTCGCCGCCGTCGACGAGTTCGAGCGTCTCCCGGAGGTGGGTGTCTGTGAGCGCCTCGACGGGCACGTCGTCGCGTCGGAGTTCGGTCAGCGTCGATTCGAGAACGCCCGCAGCGAGCGTCGCGTCGACGCCCTCGGCGACGACCGACTCGAACAGCGGCCACCGCTGCCCGTAGGCCACCTGCTCGGCCAGCCCCGAATCGAGGCCGTAGTCGGACTCGTAACGGGCGACCTTCTCGGTGAGCAGTTCCGGCGTCTCGACCTCGCTCGGGTCGGGTTCGACGGGCGGCACGTCCGTCTCGGGGTACATCCGCGCCGCGCCGGGCAGCGGGCGGAGATAGCGGGAGGTGCCGTCCTGCAGGGCGTCGCGGGTCTCCTCGGGCACGCCGTCGATGGCCGTCTCGGCGCGTTCGACGACCGCCTCGATTGCCAGTTCGGCGGTGTGTGGGTCGTCCGCCACCAGAGCGACGGCGTCCTCGGGCCCGGCCCCCACGGCCTCGCGCAGCGCGTCGACCTCGTCCTCGGTGACGCCGTAGGCCGGTAGCTCGTCCGTGTGGAAGATGCCGCCGGCGCCGTGGCGCTTGGCGTGGTCGGAGAACTCGGTCCCCAGGCGACGGTCGGGCTGTATCTCCCGGCCGACCAGCCCGTCGAAGCCCGCCAGCCGTACGGCGTGGACCTCGCCGCCGCTGTCGAGGGCGCCGCCGATGACCCCCGACTCCGTGTCCTCGAACACGTCGGTCACGTCCCGTGGCTCGCCCACCGACGCGTCGCGCTCGCCCAGTTCGGCGGCGATGTCGACGAGTTCGACCTGCCGGCGGACCTCGTTGCGCACCAGGTCGTCGATGTCGTCTAAGCTCTGGACGCCTTTCAGTTCGATGCGGGCACCCTCGGCGATGGAGACGTTCACGTCCTGGCGGATGGTCCCCAGCCCGCGTTTGACCTTCCCCGTCGAGCGCAGCAACATCCCGATGCGCTGGGCGGCCTCGCGGGCTTGCTCGGGCGAGGCGATGTCCGGCTTGGTGCCGATTTCGACCAGCGGAATCCCGAGTCTGTCGAGCGAGAAGCGAACGCCGTCGTCGGTCTCTTCGACGCGCTGGCAGGACTCCTCCTCAAGCAGCATGTCCTCGATGCCGACCGGGCCCTCGCTCGTCTGAATCTCGCCGTCGTTGGCGACCAGCATCGAGCGCTGGAACCCGGTGGTGTTGGAGCCGTCGACGACGATTTTGCGCATCACGTTCACCTGGTCGACGACGTGCATGTCCATCAGCTGGCCTATCTCCATGGCCGTCTCCATGGCCTCCCGGTCGACGCGGCCCGGCGGCTCGTCGTCCTCCTCGACGAGGCAGGTGGTGTCGTAGGCCAGGTACTCGAACTCCCGGTCGACCATGCTCTCCTCCAGGGCGGCGTCGTCTATCTCGCCCAGTTCGCTCTTGGTCGGGTGGAGGTATCTGGTGAAGCGGTGGTCCGATTCCTCGGGTTCGCGCAGCTCGGTCGGACACGCACAGAACAGTTTCGTGGCCGTGTCCAGTTGCTGGTGGATTTCCAGGCCGGCTACGAGCCCCAGACCCTCGTAGTCGAAATCGGCGTCAGTCATTACCGACGACTGCGGGACCGGGGGGCAAAAAACGCTCCCTTCGGTCCTCGGCACCCGCGCAGTCGGTCAGGTGACGAGCTGTGGCCCCGGCGAACCCCCTCTCTCCAACCTCGTCTCACTGACCTCGTCGGCGTCGGCGACCGGTTTCGAGTCTTCTGCTGTGTACCCAGCGAGACTGTCCCTGCTTTCGCTTCGCATATCCTCGCTCACGTCGCTCGCCGCGGGAACCGCTCGCCGCAAAATTCTACGCCAAATAGGCTGCACGCTCGGCCTCACCTCACGGGCAGTGAATCGCGCTCACTCCGTTCGCGCGAACCCTTGCTGGACACTGCACTGGCTGTATGCAGTATGTGGCACCGTCTAGCTCCGTGGCGCGTGGTAGTGCCCTCGACGCCTGGTCCCGGGGTGGGTTCAGGAGTATCAGACATCGGTTGGTTTCGCGGAATATCGGGCGGTATGAACAGGTTCAGGGTATTCTCCAATTCGGTTCGTAGTCGCCTCTACGGCTCGTTTTCTAACTATTTACTCGAATCCGTATCCGCGCACGTTTATTAACCCATGGCCTCCAGTGAGAGGTAGATGCCACAGTCCCAGATCGAGGAAGACATCCTCGATTACCTTTCGAGTGACGGACCCGCGAACAAACGATTCATCCGCCGAGCACTGGCCCAGCAGTGGGAGGTTCGAATCTCGTACTCGATGGTCGAACCCCTACTGGAAAAGCTGTGTAAAGAGGGCGTCCTCTCCACTGAACGGTCCGGGTCCATGGTCAGATACGACGTCAGTTTCGAATGGAAACGGGATAGTTCCACCGGCAAAGGTAGCGTCAACGCCTGAGCAGCCGCGTGGGCGACGACTACGGTTCGCGCACGCACCGCTCCGCTCGCCGATTACTCATCGCCCAGAATTCCGCGCTCGGTCATCTTCTTCGGGTCCAACACTTCGTCGACCTCGTCCTCGTCGAGATACCCCTCGTCGAGGACGACCTCTCGGATGGTCTTGCCCTCCGCCAGCGCTTTCTTCGCCACTTTACTCGCTTTGTCGTAGCCGATGGCGGGGTTCAGCGCCGTCGCCAGGGCCATCGACTGCTCGACGCGCTCCTCGCAGTGCTGGGCGTCCGCCTCTAGCTTGGCGACGAACTTCTCGGCGAACACCTCGCTGCCGTTGGCGATGAGCCGCGCGGACTGCAGGAAGTTCGAGGCTATCACGGGCTTGTAGAGGTTCAGGTCTATCTGGCCCTCCGCGGCGCCGGCGGCGACGGCGGCGTCGTTGCCGACGACCTGCTTGTGAAGCTGGTTGACCGACTCGGCGACGACGGGGTTTATCTTGCCGGGCATGATGGAGGAGCCGGGCTGGTTCTCGGGCTGGTCTATCTCGCCCAGGCCGTTGCGCGGGCCGGAGGCCAGCAGCCGGAGGTCGTTGGCGATCTTGTTCAGCGACCCCGCGACCGTGCGCAGGGCCCCGTGGGCCTCGGCCATCGCGTCGTGGGCGGCCTGGGCCTCGAAGTGGTTGTCGGCCTCGCGAAAGTCGACGCCGGTCTCCTCGCTGATGTACTCGGCCGCCTTCTCGGGGAACTCGGGGTGGGTGTTCAGCCCCGTCCCGACGGCGGTGCCACCCAGCGCGAGTTCCGACAGGCGGTCGCGGGTGTCCTCGACGCGTTCGATGCCTTTCTCGACCTGGGTCCGGTAGCCGGAGAACTCCTGACCCAGCGTGATGGGCGTGGCGTCCTGGAGGTGGGTCCGGCCGGTCTTGACGACGTTCTCGAACTCGGCTTCCTGCTCGGCCAGCGCGTCACGCAGCGTCTCCAGGCCCGGAATCACGTCCTTCTCGACGGCCTCCAGACTGGCGACGTGCATCGCGGTCGGAATCACGTCGTTGCTGGACTGCCCGAAGTTGACGTGGTCGTTGGGGTGAATCTCGCGACTGCCGATTTCGCCGCCGTGTATCTCGGTGGCGCGGTTCGAGATGACCTCGTTGGCGTTCATGTTCGATGAGGTCCCCGAGCCGGTCTGGAACACGTCGACCGGGAACTGGTCGTCGTGGTCGCCGGCGATGACCTCGTCTGTGGCCTCGACGATGCAGTCGGCCGTCTCCTCGTCGACGAGCCCGAGGTCCCGGTTGGCCTGGGCAGCGGCCTTCTTGACGACACCGAGCGCGCGGACGAACCGCCGCCCGAAGGTCACGTCGCTGATGGGGAAGTTCTCTATGGCCCGCTGGGTCTGTGCCCCCCAGTAGGCGTCCGCCGGCACCTGCATCTCCCCGAGACTGTCCCGTTCGGTTCTGAACTCGTCGCTCATACCGGAGGGGTCGGTCGCCCGCTCGTAAAAGCCACCGGTCCGCCCACGCCGTCGCCCCGGCCCCGGGCGTGTTATCGGGCGTGATATTTCCACCCGTAGACTTTAACGGGCGTTTTCCCTAGCCGGCGTCACTTACCCTGATGTCCGACCCGAGCAGCCCGGCGCCGACGGTTCTCGCCGTCGACGTCGGCACCGCCGTTACCGACGCGCTCACAGACCGGGCGCTGGACGTACAGACCGTCGAGGACGGGGCGGCGGCCCTGGACGGTCTGGACGAGCGACCTGTCGACTGCGTGTTGACCGCCGCCGAGACGGCCTCCCTGACGGGCGTCGAACTCGCGGCCGTCGTCACGGACCAGTTCGCCCTCCCGACCGTCGTCGTCGGCGACGTGCCGTCGGTGCTCGCCGACGCCGCGGGGGTCACCGCGGTGTGCTCGCCGACCGACCCCGGTGGGGTCGCAGACGTGGTCCTCCGCGCCGTCGGCACCAGCGAGTCGACGGCGCTCTCCGAGGCGACCATCGACGCGCTTGAGGCGCTGTACGAACTCGACCACGCCGGTTCGGTCGAGGCGTGGCTGGAGTCCGTCGCCCGTATCGGCTGTCGGCGGCTCGGGCTCCCCTACGGCTTCGTCACGCGCATCGAGGACGGCACCCAGCACGTCGTCGCCGCCGTAGGCGACAGCGACCAGCTACAGGCCGGCGCCAGCGCGCCCCTGTCGGACGCGTACTGTGAGCACACGATCCAGAGCGACGACATCGTCGGGTTCAGCGACGTCCGCGACGTCGAGTGGGTGAGCGACGACGCCGTCGACCGGTTCGGCCTCTCGTGTTACCTGGGCGGGCGTATCGAGCTAGAGGGGCTCTACGGCACCATCTGCTTCGCGGACGAGCGGGCCCGCTCGCGCTCGTTCACCGCCGAGGAGCGGACGTTCGTGAAGCTGCTGACCCAGTGGGTCCGCTACGAGCTCTCCCAGCGCGAGCGCCGGGCGGAACTCCGGCTGAAAGACCGGGTGATGGACGAGGCGGCGATGGGTATCACCGTCTCGGACCCCGACCGGGCCGACAACCCGCTCGTCTACGTCAACGAGGGGTTCGAACGGGTGACCGGCTACGACCGCGAGGCGGCCATCGGGCGCAACTGCCGGTTCCTTCAGGGGGAGAACACGGACCCCGAGACCGTCCGCGAGATACGCGAGGCCATCGACGCGGGGGAGAGTATCATCACCGAACTTCGCAACTACCGGCCGGACGGCACGGAGTTTTGGTGTCGCCTCCAGGTACACCCCGTTCGGGAGGACGGCGAGGTGGTCAACTTCGTCGGCTTCCAGCGGGACGTGACCGCAGAGAAGGAGCGCGAACAGGAGCTCGTTGCGTACGAGACGGCGGTGAACACCGCCGCCGACCCCATCTGCCGGCTCGACGACGAGGGGCGATTCCGGATGGTCAGCGACGCCGTCTGTGCGCTGACCGGCTACGACCGCGAGGCGCTGCTCGGGGCGCCGCTCGCGACGCTGCTGTCCGACGCCGACGCCGAGCGGACCCTGCGACGCGTCGAGGAGGCCGCGGCCAGCGACGGGGCCGAGGTCCCCTCGCTGACGGTCGGGATGGAACGACGGGACGGCTCGACGGTTCCGGCCGAGGCCCGCGTGGCGCTCCTGACCGAGGACGGCGACCATCGCGGGACCGTGCTGGTCGCCCGGGACGTGAGCGACCGACGCGCCCACGAGCGGACGCTGACCGAACTCCACGACGTCAGCCGGTCGCTGCTGGGCGTCGAGCGCTCGACGGCGGTCAGCGAGACCATCGCGGCCGCCGCCGACGAGATTCTCGACATCGAGGCGGTCGGCGTCTACCGGTTCGACGAACGGGCCAACCGGTTGCGACCCGAGGGTGTTCCAGAGGCTACCCGGGACCTCGTGGGGGAGCCGCCGACGTTCGGGCCGGGCGACGGCATCGCCTGGGCGGTGTTCGTCGACGGCGAGCGCCGGATGTACGACGACGTGACGACCGACGACGACGTCTACGACCAGGCGACGCCGGTTCGCTCGGAGCTTTTCATCCCCATCGGCGACTACGGCGTGCTCATCTGTGGCTCCACCGACGCGGGGGCGTACGACCAGCGGACCGCGGAACTGGCCGACCTGCTCGCGGCGACCGCCCAGGCGGCCTACGAGCGCGTCGAGCGCGACCGCCGGCTCCGCCGGCGCGAACGGGAACTGCGCGAGCAGAACCGCCGGCTCGAACGCCTGGACGCGGTCAACGACCGCATCAGGCGAATCTCTCACGACCTCGTGGGCGCGACCACGCGCGAGGAGATAGCCGCGCTCGTCTGTGAGGGGCTGGCGGCCATCGACAGCTACCGGCTCGTCTGCGTCGGCGAGTTCGACCACGTCGACGGCCGCGTGAACGTGAACGCGACCGCCGGCGCCGAGAGCGGGTATCTCGACGCGGTGTCGCTCGGTCCCGGGTCTGCGGAGCCGACGGTCGGCGCGGCCACCGGCACGGAGCCGGTCGTCCACAACACGGTCGCGGACGGCCTGCGAAGCGGGGAGTGGCAGCGCGCGGCGCTGAACCGGGACTACCGGGCGACCGCGAGTTTCCCGCTGCGGCACAACGGCGTGCCCTACGGCGCGCTCTCGGTGTACGCGAACACCGCCGAGGCCTTCGACGAGGAGACCCGGGACGTGCTCGCCGACTTCGCCGCGACCGTCGCCTACAGCATGGCCGCCGTCGAACAGCGACAGGCGCTGCTGTCGGACCAGCAGGTCCAGCTCGTCTTTGGCATGGCCGCCCAGCCGACCGCGGTGTTTGCGTTCGCCGAGGCCCTCGACGCGCCGGTGACCGTTCGACGCGTCGTCCCGCGGTCGGACGGGGGGTCGCTCGTCTACGGTATCGCCGACGGTGTCCCCGCTGTGACCGTCGAGACGTGCGGTCGGGACAGCCACGGTCTCGACGTCGTCAGAGCGACCGACACCGACGAGGGCGCGCGGTTCGAACTCCACGTCACGGGGCCGTCTCTCGGCGAGCCCGTCGCCGACCACGGCGGCACCTTCGAGGAGCTACACGTCGAGGCGGGTCGGGGCCGTCTCGTCGTGACCTTCCCCTCCGCGAAGCTGGTCAGCGAGTTCACCCGCCTGCTCACCACGCAGTACGACGGCGTCGAACTGCTGGCTCGTCGGGAACACGGCGACGGCGGCTCGGGCGCGGCGACCGCCGGGTTCACGGACCGGCAACGCGAGGCGCTGGTCGTGGCCCACGAACGCGGCTTCTACGACTGGCCACGGGAGAGCACCGCGGAGGAAGTCGCCGACTCGCTCGGCATCGCCGCGCCGACCTTTCTGGAACACCTCCGTCGGGCCGAAGCGAAGCTCGTCCAGCGGACCGTCGAACACGGAGATATCGGGGCGCAGTAGCTCAGTCTCACCGTTGATACTGACGGCCCTATATGCTTAGGGCCGCCTGGACGACGCCCTACTGGGCTTGGCAGAGGGGCTATTCCTGTGTGAGTGCTAGTACCATACAGATGTTGCACCTACTGGCATCCGTCGTCGACGCGTACGGTGAGGAGGGGGACTCGACCGAGGACGAGGCCGACGCGGACGGGCCGACCAGGCTGGAGCCGGGCGAGATACGGCCCGATTCGCCAGGACCGGACGCGGGCGACCGCTCCGACGAGGCCCGGGCGATGCTCCGGAGCGTCCTCGACGGGCTCGCACACCCGACCGTCGTGACCGACGACAGCGGCGTCGTCACGCATATCAACAGTCAGGCAACCGAGCTGTTCGGGACGACCAGACCGGCCGCCAGGGACGGGGCGGTCGCTGACCTGGACGCCGGCGTCGGCGACGTCGTCGAGACGGCGCTGGAAGAGCAACGGGACGTCCAGGCACGTAAAGACACGCTGACCGTCGACGGCGACACCACGCCGGTCAGCCAGACCGTCTCGGTGCTGTACGACGACGACGGCGACTGCGCCGGGGCGATGGTCGTGTTGCGAGACATCACCGAGCGACGGGCACAGGAGCGCCGCACGGAGCGACTGGAGCGCTACCAGCGCCGGGTGCTTGACGACCTCGAGGACAAACTCGAACGGCTGGCGGAGGGCGACCTGACCATCGACCCGCGCGTCCCCGAGCCCGACGGTGACTTCGAGGCGGTGCAGGCAGTCCACGAGGAGTTCGAGGAGATGAACGCCAACCTCGGGATGGCCGTCTACAACATCCGCGAGGTCGTCGAGTCTCTGACCGACCAGTCCGACGACCTCGCAGAGACGGGCGAGGACCTCTCGGCCTCGGCGGAGGAGGTGACCGCCTCCATCCAGCAGATAGACGCCTCCTCGACCGAACTGGCCGGCGGGGCCGAGGACCTCGCCGAACAGACCCAGCGGGCCACCCAGCACGTCGACGACCTCTCTGCGTCCATCGAGGAGATTACCGCGTCGATTCAGCAGATAGACGCCCGCTCGGCCGAAGCCGAAGAGCTGGCCGCCGAGGGCGTCTCGGAGGTCGAGACGGCCGTCGGACAGATTCGCTCGGCGACCGACGCCGCCAGCGAGGTCGCCGGCGAGATAGACTCGCTGGACGAGAAGATGGAGGAGGTCGAAGAGATAGTCGAGATGATAGCCGACATCGCCGAGCAGACGAACATGCTCGCGTTGAACGCCAACATCGAGGCCGCCCGCGCCGGCGACGCGGGCGAGGGCTTTGCCGTCGTCGCCAACGAGGTCAAATCGCTCGCCGAGGACTCTCAGGCGTCGGCCGACGACATCGCGAGCATCATCGAGGAACTGCAGTCCCAGACCGACGAGGTCGTCGACAGCATCCGAGAGGCGAACCAGGAGGTCGAAGAGGGGGCCGACGCCGTCGAGACCGTCGGCGACCGCCTCGACGGGATACAGACGCGGGTCGAACAGACCAGCGCCGGCGTCGGGGAGATAACGGACGCGGTCGAGACTCAGGCCGAGAACGCCGAGGAGGTCGCAGCGGTCGTCGAGGATAGCTCGGCGCTCTCCGAGGAGATAACGGCGTCCGTCCAGCAGATATCCGCCGGCCTCGACGAGCAGGCAAGCGCCATGGACCAGGTCGCCGGCCGCTCGCAGGACCTCAACGTCATGAGCGAGGAGGTGTTCGAGATGGTCGACCAGTTCCGACTGGACGCTCACGAGGACGCCCGGCTCGACGACCTCTGAGGGGCAGCGCCGTCCCGACCGTCAGGTCCAGCGGTCCAGTCCGGTCTGGACGACCGAGTCGTCGATGCGCTCGAACCCGCGGCGCACTTCCTCGGCGTCGACCTCCCACTCCTCGGTGACGAACGCGCGGGCGGCCGCCAGGTCGGGGTCTATCTCCGTCGGAATCTCGTAGTCGTCGGTCACGGCCGGGTCCAGAAACAGCGACCGGATGCGGTCGGCGTGGTCGATGTGGTCGCCCCGCGCATCCAGCACCGAAACGAGGTCGCCGTGTTCTTTCAGGAGCTTCACGGCCGTCTTCGGCCCGATACCCGAGATGCCCTCGTTGAAGTCCGTCCCCATGAGGATGGCCGCGTCGACCAGTTGCTCCCAGGTCAGGCCGGTCGCGTCGAGGGTCGCCTCGAAGTCCATCAGCTCCGGGTCGCCACTGGATGTCAACTGCCTGAGGGTGCGGGGCGCGCCAAAGAGCAGGGCGTCGTAGTCCTCGGTGCCGACGTAGTCCACGTCGCCCTGACGGGCCATGTAGGACGCCTGGCCCTCGCCCTCGGCGGGCGCGTCGACGACGGGCACGTCGAGCAGTTCCAGGAGCTCGCGGGTCGTCTCGACGATGGTCTCGGTCAGGCGCTGCGTGCGCGAGTCGAGCTTCGCCACCCGGACCGAGTCGCCCGCTTCGCGGGCGTCTTCCAACTGGGACTCGTATCTCTCGCGCTGCTCGCGGCGCTTCTCGACCTCGTCGTCCTTGAGTTCGGTCACGGCACCGTCGAAGACGAACACCGGTGTGAGGTCGTGTTCGAAGAACTTCGGCAACCCCTGGACCACGCCGATGAGGTTCGCCACCTCCTCGCCCGCCGCCGTCGTGTACTTGTGGTCGCTCGTGAACTTCACCGTCGTCGTGAGATACCGATAGAGCCAGTTGTGCGCGTCGACGGCGACGACGTCGCCGTCGAGGTCCTCGAAGGCGACGTCCTCGATGGCAGCGAGCGTTCGGAGGTCAGCGTTTCCCATTGGGCGGGGGTTGGGGAGTGGGGCGCTTGAATCTCCCGGGACGGTCACGTCGGCGGGTCGACCACGGGGGGCGGCTCGCCGTCGTGTTTGTCGTCCAGAAACGCCTGCTCGCCCTCGGAGAGGTCGCGCTGGCGGAACACGGCCAGGCCCGACTGGTACCGCCCGGTGGTTCGGTCCCCCGGCCATTCGAGCGTGAGTTCGCCCAGGCCCCGCTCCTCGCCGGCGAAGCAAAAGCCCGCGCGGTAGGCCGCCTGGTAGGAGAAGGGGTTGTTCGCGCCGATGGTGAGCCGGTCGTACCCCCGTTCGACGGCGCGCTCGCGGACGAACCGCAGGAGGAGCGGGCCGATTCCCTCCCCCTGTCGGTCCCGTCGGACGGTGACGTAGCGGACACAGAGCGTGTCGGAGTCGGTCCGGTCCTCGTCGAACGCCGCGGCGGCCACGACGCCGTCGTCGCCGACGACGGCCTTGCCGGTCGTCGTCATCACGAACTTGCCGGCGTAGGCGAACTCCCGGTAGTCCAGTCGGAGCGGGTGGGCGTCCTCGGGCCAGCCACACAGCGCGAACTCCATACCCCGCATTACGTGGCCTGGCACGTAGTTCTCACCCCGACGGTGAGCATTTGTCGGTCGACGCCCCGTCTGCGTGGCGGAAAACGGGGCACCGAAGTAGGGGGAGTGCCAAGCCGGAGTATGAGCGTTGCGACGGCCGACCGGAGCCGCATCGACCTCTCCTCGAAGACGGCCCTGCTGGCGGCCGGCGACCTGGGCGGTATCCTGCTGTTCGTCGCCGTCGGCGAGTACACGCACGGCTACAACCCGCTCGTCGACGTGGGCCGAGTCGCCGGGACCTTCGTGCCGTTCCTCGTCGGCTGGCTGCTCGTGGCCGGCGTCGCCGGGCTGTACGCCAGTGACGCGCCGGGAACGCTCGCGAACGCGACGCTCGTGACGCTGCTCAGCTGGGTCGTCGCGGTCGCCATCGCCCAGGCGCTGCGGGCCACGAGCGTCTTCCACGGCGACGCCGCGCTCACGTTCGCCGTCGTCTCGGTGGTCGTCGGCGGCCTGCTGCTGTGTGGCTGGCGGGTCGTCGCGACGATGGCACTCGGGCGCTAATCGGTCGTAGAACTGTCCGCTGTCGGTTGCCGGAGCCGCCCCGCGGCACCTACCGGAGGTCGGCTACGTCGAGGGACGCAGACGACTGGATCCACGCCTGGTGGTTCTCCCGGTCGTAGATGACGAACTCCTCGTCACCGATGTTCAACTCGGCGTATCGCCGTGCCGGTTCCTCGCTTCGGGCGTCGTTCGAATCGTCCGTGGCGTTCGTACTCATTGATTTCGCCGGGGCAGGCCCCGGGACACTCCCTCCAGTATCTGGTATCTGGTTACCGATTATAAGTACTCTGTCCCAGTTATCATTCCAAAAAATGACGCGGTCAGGCCCGTATAACAGGGGCCGGCCGATTTCAGAATCTGAAAACACCAGGTGGCGCTGTCACCGACTGATGTGGGGCCTCGCTCGACGCGGCGGCCCCTTCGGCCTCCCCGGTGGCCGCGGCAGGTCTCCGGAGCGAAATCGGTTCGGAGAGACACCGGAACGGGGAACGGAGAGAAGAGACGGCTGTATGAGGCATCCCCAGGCCAATATCGGGAGACTCGGGGTTCGGTGACGGACTCGGAGACGGGTAGCTATATTCTCATAACTTATGAGAAATACATAGAGATTAATGCAGGGAAGTATCCGGTGCCTACAGGAAATACTATACAGGATTTACGCGAAACACTTATGTACCCATCTCCCATACTATAATTCACAATCATGACGGGTTATTATGACATTGTTCTCGGGCTTATCCCGCTCGCTATGGCCGGAATCACTGGTAGTCTCGTGCTGGCTGGCTTCGCGCTGACGACTGCGATTCCGCTGGCGTCGGTCGTCGCCGTCGGTCTCATCGGTCACGCGATGTTCGTCAACGCCCCGGTCGACCCCGTTCCGACCGAGACCGTCCAGTCGGAGCCGCTCCAGACCGCCGACTGACTCGTCTCTCCCGACCGTCGACGCGCCCCGTGTTCTCTCGCCCATCGCCATTAAGGAGTAGTCGACCCTACCGTCGTCCATGTCGACCGCCCTGTTTCTGACGAGCGCCGAAATCGCCGAGCTGGCTCGCCCCGAGGAGTACGTCGACCCTGTCCGTGCGGCCTACCGCGAGCGCGGCCGCGGGGCCCCGGCCGAACCGCGGACGACGCTGTTCAGCGACGCGCCGGCCGGGATGCTGACCGGCTATCTCGCCGTCCTCCCGGAGACGGGCGCGATGGGCGGGTACACCTACGCCGCCGGCTTCGGCGACCGGGACGCCCACTTCGCCCTGCCGATATTCGACGCCGACTCCGGGGCGCCGCTGGCGCTGCTCGACGGCGCGAGCATGAACCCCCACAAGACCGGCGCGGTCGGCGCGGTCGGCGTCGACGCCCTGGCCCCGGTCGACGCCGCGGACCTCGCCGTCGTCGGTAGCGGCACGCAGGCCCGCGCCCAGTTGCGGGCGACCGCGACGGTGAGGGACTTCGACCGCGTGGAGGTGTACTCGCCGACGCAGTCACACCGCCAGGACTTCGCCGCGGCGATGAACGAGGAACTCGACGCCACCGTCGCCGCGGTGGCCTCCTCGGCGGCCGCCGTCGAGGGCGCCGACGTCGTCATCACCGCGACCGACGCTGACGAACCGGTGTTCGACGGCGAGATGCTGGAGCCGGGCACCCACGTCACCTCGATGGGGCAGTACCACCCCGAGAAGCGCGAACTCGACACCGCCACCATCGAACGCGCGACGTACGTCCCCGACCTCCGGGCCCGCGTCACGAAGGACGCTGGGTCGTTCATCCACGCGATGGACGAAGGGGTCGTCGACGAGGACCACGTCCACGCCGAACTGGGCGACGTGCTCGTCGGCGACGCGCCGGGCCGGCAATCGCCCGAGGACATCACCGTCTTCGACTCCGGCGGCACGGCCATCGAGACGGTGGCGGCCGCGAAGCTGCTCTACGACCGGGCCATAGAGGAAGGGGTGGGCGAGGAAATCGACTTCGCGCCCGCGAGCCAGGCGATGGAGCGCTAGACGTACGGCGCCAGCCCGAGCGCCTCCACGAGGCCGATGCCGGCCGCCACAGCCCCCAGCAGGTAGCCCGCGATGGTCCCGCCGTTCAGCAGCGGCAGCCCGGCGTGGGCTCGCCCCTTGAGCACCATCCACAGCAACACCGCGAGGCCGACGAAGGTTCCGACGCCGGCCGTGACGGCCGGGAGCGGGACTCCCAGTACCGTCCGGACGCTCGCGGGCGCGAAGAAGGCGGCGCTGGCGACGAGGATGGCGGGAATGATGGCGTCGCCCAGACCGATAAACAGCGCGTCGCGCTCCAGCGGTCCCTGGGTCATCTCGTCTTCGGCGGCTTCGCCGCCATCCGCCGGCTCCCCGTCCGCTGCTGTCTCGCCGTTCCCACCGGCGTCGTCCTGCGCTGTCTCCCCGTCCCCCTCCTCGTCGGCCGTCGGGTCCGGCGTCGTCGCGTCGAGGAACGAATACGACAGCGACAGCGGAATCACGAGCACCACGGGCACCCTGAGGTCCATCACCCCGGAGGCGAGCGTCAGCATGTGTTCGGTGCCGTAGACGCTGATGGCGTCGTACACCGCGAGCACCGACAGCAAGAGGAGGGCGGGGAGGATGCCGAAGCTGATGCCGAAGAGGCCGGCCGCGGCCGCCCCCATCACCGCGCCGGCTGTGTCGATGACGTACCACTCGGGGTAGACGAGCAGTCCGACGCCCAGTCCCGTCGCCAGCGCGAGCGCGAGGACGTTGAACCCGCCGACGACGAGCAGCGGCGGGGCGACGAGCCGGAAGATGTACAGCGAGAGCCACGCCGAGGAGAAGACGATGACGCCCCGAATCAACTGGTCGGCGTCGTACTTGAACGCGAGCAACATCCCGGCCGTCGCGACCAGAATCGCGCCGACGTAGACGACGCTGTTGGTCGGGTCGGAGGGGTCCTCGACGGCCTGGTACCCGGCCGATTTGAACGGTTCGACCAGCGCGAGCGCGCCCACCTGGACGAACAGGAAGATAGCCGCGATGAGCGAACACCCGGCGGCGACACGCCAGCGTCTGTCCATGTCTCCCGTCACGCAGGGCCGGCTTTCAGCGTTACGGAGTCACGTGGCCGCCACACCGGCACACCCGCGGCTCTCAGCGGGCGTACAGCGGCGAGCCCAGCAGCGCCGGAATGTGGACCCCGCTGGCGGGCGAGACGGCCATGTACGGCCGCTCGACGGGCCCGAACACGTCGACGACTTCTCCGACCGACGTGAGTTCCTCGTCGACGAGCGTCGAGCCGATGTCCGCGTAGCCCTCGTCGGTGGCCCGGACGACGGCCAGCCCCTGTGCCAGCCGTTCGACCGAGCCGACACGCCTCATTCGCGCAGCACCTGCATGTAGGCGGCGACGGCGCCCAGGAGGTCGGTCTTCGTGGCGTCGTCGGCGTCTTTCACGACGACGCGGCCGCGTTGCTCCCGCTCGCGGGGGTACGTCTTGTCCCGTTCGATGACGGCGTCGTAGCCGACCTGCTGGACCGCCTTCGCTATCTCGTCTACCGTCGGCTCTGCCACCGCCAGGTCGGTCGGGACGCGACGCCCCTCGCTGCGCGAGCGCTCCGCGTCGAACGCGACCGGCCAGATGACGTTCTCGACCATATCGTCCCTCGCCACCCCTGACTTATGTTCTTTTCCGACGGCTGCGGAGAGGGTACACACTTACATGATTGTACATACTACTGGGGGTCAGATGGTCAACAAAGCCTTCCTCAGTCTCGCCGCAGTCGTGCTGTTTGCCGTGTTCGGAACGGGGGTCTTCGTCGGGATGCAGGTCGGTGGCGCCGCGCCGGGGGCCACCGACGCGGGACCACAGGCCGACACGCCGGACGGGACCGACTCGTCGGCCACCCCGACGCCGGCGGCCGAGCCCGCCGCGACGCCGACGCCGTCCGAGGGTGACGACGAGGAACCGGCCGCCGACCGCGAGCGGATTCCCCCGCGCGAGTTCAACGAGCGAAACGTCAGCGCCGCCATCGTGGCCGACGTCAACGACGCCCGCGAGGCCGAGGGGCTGGAGCCGCTGTCGACCACCGGGACCACGACGGAGAACCTGCGTGCGATGGCGGCCGGTCACAGCGACGCCATGGCCGAGGCCGGCCTCGTCAGACACACCATCGACGGGGTGACAAGCGCCGACCGCTACCGGCAGTACGACCTCTACAGTACCTGCCAGTTCCAGGTCGAGAGCTACATCGAAGACGCCGAGAACGACGCGCTGGAGGCCGTCGGCCGGACCTACGCCGGACAGGAGTACCCCGATGACGGCACCCAGCGGTTCAACGCGAACGACACCGCCGTCGCCGCGGCCCTGACCGACGACTGGCTGTCGACCGGGCTCTTCCGCGAGCGGCTGTTCTACGGGAACGCCGACCGAATCGGTGTCGGCGTCACGGTCACGAGCACGGGCGCCGTCTACGCCACGGCCAACGTCTGCTGATACGGTAGCGTTTAGCTACGAGAAATTGACCGCAAACAGCCGGAAAGCCCCACCCATGCTGGCTGGTCGACCGGCTATAGGTCGGACTCGCTGCGCTGCTGACTGCTAACGCACCGCCGCTGATACCGGGGCTAGCGGCGCTCCCAGAGGACCTGTGCCACCATCGAGAGGACGGTGTCTCCGTGCTGGGTCGTCGTCGTCACGGCGATGGCGACCCGACCCCGTTCCTCGTCGAAGGGCTCTTTCTCGCGAATCTCCGTGCTGACCGAGAGCCTGTCGCCGGGCCGGACCGGCTCGGGCCACCGGAGCGAGTCGACGCCGAGCGCGCCCAGCGCCCGCGAGTCGGCCAGCCGGCCGTCGACCAGGAGCCGCATCGTCATCGCCGCCGTGTGCCACCCGCTGGCGACCAGCCCGCCAAACATCGACGCCGCCGCCGCCTCGGGGTCGGTGTGCATCGGCTGTGGGTCGTACTGCCCCGCGAACTCGACCACCTCCTCGCGCGTGACCTCGTAGTCGCCGAAGCTATCGCCGTCACCGACCGCGAGCGCCTCGAAGTACTTCATACAGGAGTGAGGGGCGTTCGCGGCCTAACAGTACCGGAAGAAAGGTCGCACTCAGGCCGGGGTGGCCGTGGCGCTGGGGGTCGGGGTGGCGGCCGGCGTCGCCGTCTCGTTTGCCGACGTGGTGTTTCCGCCGCTCGTCTCGTTCCCGCTGCTGTTGGCCGCCGTGCGCTGCTCCTGGAGCCACTGGTCGTACTCGTCCTGTGGCATCACCTGGACGGTGCCGAGCATCTGTGAGTGGCCCGAGCCACAGTACTCCGCACAGTACAGCTGGTAGGTCCCCGTCTCCGTCGGGACCGTGCGCAGGTGGTTGTACTGGCCGGGGAAGGCGTCGGCCTTCAGGCCGAGGCTCGGCACGTGGAATGCGTGGAGCCAGTCGCGGGACGTGATACGCAAGTTCACTTCCTGGTTGGCCGGTAGCCGGAGCGTCCCGGTCGAGGTCACCGCGGTCGTCTCGTCGAAGCTCGACCCGTTGTAGTAGAACGTCCAGCCGTAGCGGTACGCCTGCACCTCGATGTGCGTTACCTCCTCGGTCTGGAGCTCCGCCTGGTTGGTCGATTCGGCCGTCACGAAGGGGCTGGCCAGCACCTGGTAGGAGGCGACGCCCACGAACAGCAGGATGACCGCCGTCGCGACTGTCCAGGTGATTTCGAGCCGTCGGTTCTCCATCGTCGGCAGCGGCTCCTCGCGCTTGCGGAACCGCCAGACGGTGTAGATGAGAATCCCCTCTACCAGCACGGTTATCGGGATTGCCACGTAGAGCAGATTCATGTTCAGGTTCCATATCTGCTCGACCGTGGTGGAGGCCGATGGCTGTGCGGCGACGGGTTCGGCGGCGAACGCGAGCAGCGCAGCGCCGAGGAGTGCGGCCAGACCGGCGCGTCTCCGAGTCATGTGCGCGGCTTAGTATTTCGGGGATAAATAACTGCTGTCTCGCCTCTCGGAACTGACTGTGCCTCCGCGACTGCGACGTGCGGTCGCTACGTTTCTTGAGGGTGGCGGTGCCGACCTCACAGGCTACGGCAACCCCGCCGACGGTCGCCTCGAAGCGAGCGACGGGCGCGTCGAACCACGCACCGGGGGGCGCGGGCCCGTCACCGCCCGGGGCTTTCTGGCTGTCGTTCGCAGCGGCGCTCCCACCAGAGATCACGGCTCGGCTTCCAGACAGACCCCGCGACTGAGCGGAAAAGCGAGGAGTCTAAGTGTCCGTACTCAAAGATTACACCAATGGCTGAGAGTCGGACCTTCACCGGGCTACTCGCCGCGACGGCCGTGGGCGTCTATCTGCTGGTCATCGCCGGTGCGACGGCGGCCATCACCGACGCCGTGGTCGCCTGTAGCTCCTGGCCGCTGTGTCAGGGGCCGGTGACGCTGGCCGAACCCGACCTGCTGATAGCGCGCGGGCATCGACTGACCGCGGCGGTCGTCGGCTTGCTGGCGCTCGGGACGGTAGCGGTGGGGCTTCGGACGGCGACCCGCAATCGGGTCAAGGCCGCCCTGGTGGTCGCGCTCGCGCTGTATCCGGTCCAGATTGCGCTGGGGGCGTTCGTCGCCACCACCGGCGCGGCCGGGAGCCTCCCCGGCGCGCATCTCGGCGTGGGAATGGCAATCTTCGTCTCGTTCGTACTCGCGCTCGCGTGGCACCTGGAGTTCGAGACCGGGAGCGAAGACGAGCAGCCGGTCGACGACCCCTCGCCGGCGCCGATACCGGACGACGGAGGCGACTCGCCGGTCCCGACCGCGTTGCTCACGACGAGACAGCGCGTCCTGTGGACGCTGGGCGCGTACTTCCGGCTGATGAAACCGCGGCTGATGTGGCTGCTGTGTCTGGTCGCCGCCGCCGGGATGGCGCTGGCCGCCGGCCCCGACCTCACGACCCGGACCGTCCTGCTGACGCTGGGCGGGGGCGTGCTGTCTATCGGCGCCTCGGGCACGTTCAACCACGTCCTGGAGCGTGACATCGACAAGCGGATGGACCGGACCTCGGACAGGCCCATCGCGACCCACCGGATTCCGGTGCGCAACGCCATGGCCTTCGGCGTCGCGCTCGCGGCCGCCGCGCTCGCCCTGTTCTGGCAGGTCAACGTCCTCGCGGCGGCGCTGGGGCTGACCGCGATTCTGTTCTACAGCGTCATCTACACGCTCGTGTTGAAACCGAACACCGTCCAGAACACGGTCATCGGCGGCGCCGCGGGGGCCCTGCCGGCCCTCATCGGCTGGGTCGCCGTCGAGGGGAGTATCGGCCCGGCCGGCCTGGCGCTGGCCGGCGTCATTTTCCTGTGGACGCCCGCGCACTTTTACAACCTCGCGCTGGCGTACAAGGACGACTACGAGAAGGGCGGCTTCCCGATGATGCCCGTGGTTCGGGGCGAGACGGAGACGCGAAAGCACATCGTCTACTATCTCGGCGCGACGCTGGTCGGGTCGGGCGTGCTGGCGGCGCTGACCTCGCTGGGGTGGCTCTACGCCCTGACCTCCGCGAGCGTGGGCGCCGTCTTCCTCTGGGCGGTCATCCGGCTCCACCGCGAGCAGACCGAGAGGGCCGCCTTCCGGGCGTTCCACGCCTCGAACGCCTACCTGGGCCTGCTACTGGTGGCCATCGTCGTCGACGCCCTCGCCGTATGAGCACGCTGGACACCGACTGGCGCGGGCTGGTCCCCGAGGGGCGCTCGCTCGCGCTGTGGGCCGTGGTCCTGAACACCGAGTTGCTGCTGGTGATGCTGTATCTGCTCCTGTTGCCCGGTGCCGCGACGGACCCACTGCTGCTTACCTTCCCCTTCGTCTGGCTCAACGTCGCCGCCTGGGTCCTGTTGCGGGTGCGGCCCGCCCCCGCCTCGGCCCGTCGGCGCTCCCTGGCCGCGGCCGTCGCCGTCGGCTACGGCCTCCTGCTCGGCTACGTCGGCGGCGTCGTCGGCCTCGGTGGGACGGGCGCTGGCCTGCGGTTCGTCCTCGCCGCGCCGCCGGGCTTTTCGCCCACGGTGGTCTACAGCGGGGCGCCGCTTGCCGTCGTCTTCACGCCGTGGAAGGTGGCTGGCTACCTCACGCTCGCCTATCTGGTCTACGTCACCGTCGTCGACGCCAGCGGCGGGCTCGCCGGCGGCGTCCTCGGCCTGTGCTCCTGTGTGAGCTGTGTGCTCCCCATCCTGGCCTCCGTCGTCGGCGGGTTCGCCGGCGTCGGGGCGACGCTGTACCAGGCCGCGATGTACCAGTCCTACGGGCTCTCGACGGTGGTCTTCCTCGTCTCGGTCGGCCTGCTCTATGCCGTCCACCGCTTCGACGTGACCGTCGTCGGCTGGCTGCAGGGCTATCGGTCCTGACCACAGACATTTAGCCCCGGCCCCACTGGCTCCGGTATGTCCACGGTCGAAATCGAGTACTGCGTCCCCTGTGGCTTCCGCGAGCGGGCGATAGACGTACAGCGAGCGGTTCTGAACGCGCTGGAGACCGACCTCGACCGCGTGAGTTTGGTGATGGGCGACCACGGCGTCTTTCGCGTCACCGTAGACGGTGCGGCGGTGTACGACAAGCACGAGGACGACTACGACGTAGACGGCATCGTGCGGCAGGTGCGCGAACGGGTGGCCTGACGGTCGCCGCACCGGTACACCTACCGATACGCCGGATAGCTTTACTTACGTCCTGACTCTGTCTGGTCGTATGTTACGCCGTCGACTGCTGGCTTCGATGGGTGGGACGCTCGCTCTCGCTGGCTGTGTCGGTCAGACCGACGAATCGTCGCCGAGAGCGACACCGCTACGCCGAGCGACACCGCACAGACGCCCTCGGACAGTCCCGGGACGGCGCTCGCGTTCGCACACGCGACGAACGGGATGGCCAGAGCGGGGCGGGGTGAGCTGGTCGCGTCGCTGATAAACCTGCGGACGGCGAACGTCCCGTTCGGCGGTGCCGACGGCTACAGGCTCCGGGTCCGGGACGACTCGGACCGGGCTGTCACCCTCAGTCCCGACCCCGAGTCAACCGTGGAACTGAACGGCCGGAACGTCCTGGACGTGTACGCTGGCGACGGCAGTATCGCCGACGAACCCGTGCTTTCCCGAAGCGGCGGCGCCAGTGACCTCCCGCTCACCGTGACGGGCGATACCGGGATGTTCCGGTCCGAATCGGTGTTTACACCGTACACGGTGGAGCTTACGGACGGTTCGACGGTCGTCGCTACGGCGGGGCCACGAGTGTACGGTATCGGGTACGAACCGGGCGCCTCACAGGACAGCACGTCCGGACCCATCGAGGTGACGGTGCCCAAGCCCGAGGCCTACAGCGACGGCTGGGTCGTGCAACTCCGTATCGTCGACTACGCCGAGGTCGGGTCGTCGACGGTACAGGTCGAGAGCGCCTTCGAGAGCCGGGACGTGGACCTCCTGTTCCACGTCGACGGGGACACGGAGACGGTCGCGAACCTCTGGGCGCGAGCGGATATCGAAATCGGTAGCGCCTAGCTCCGTCCGCAGAACGGAACGGCTTTCGGCCAGGACTGACGACTGGCACGTATGGACCAGGTACTGGTCGCCGAGGACGTTCACCGGAGCTACGGCGATACCGTTGCACTGGATGGGGTGTCACTGTCCGTCACGACCGGAGAGGTCGTGGCACTGGTCGGTCCCAACGGAGCCGGCAAGACGACGCTGATACGCTCGCTGACCGGAACCACCGACGCCGAGGGCCGCGTCGAACTGTTCGGCGTACCGCCGACCGCGGTCGACCGCGACCGCATCGGCCTGCTCCCCCAGTCGTTTACCCCACACGAGCGCCTGACCGCCCGCGAACTGGTCGCCTACTACGCCGGGCTGTACGACGAGACCCGCGACGTCGACGCCGTCCTCGAGGACGTGGGTCTCTCCGGGACCGCCGACACCCACTACGAGAACCTCTCGGGGGGCCAGCAGCGCCGGACCTGCGTGGCGACGGCGCTCATCAACGACCCCGACCTGCTCGTGCTGGACGAACCGACGACGGGTATCGACCCCGCCGGCCGACAGGCGCTGTGGGAGCTACTGGAGGGGCTGGCCGACCGCGGCGTCACCATCCTCGTGACGACCCACTACATGGAGGAGGCCCAGCGGCTGGCCGACCGCGTGGGGCTGCTGGCCGACGGGCGCCTCGTCGCGCTGGACGCCCCCGAGGCGCTGGTGGCCGACCACGGCGGCGACAGCCAGCTCGTCGTCGACGGTGAGTTCGACGCGGCCGCCGTCGACGCCCTCGACTACCCGGCCGAGAAGGCGGTGCGTAACGGCCGGCTCGTCGTCTACGGCGTCCGACCCGAGTCCATCGGCGGCGTCGTCGACGCACTCGACGCCGCGGGACTGCCCTACGAGAGCCTGACGTGGAAACAGCCGGACCTCGAAGACGTCTACCTCGAACTCACCGGCACCGGCGTCGGGCGGGCGGGCGAACCGAAAGAGGGCGTCCCGGCGGCCGCCGGGGGGGCCCGATGAGCCGTCTCGGCCGGCTGCGGTCCGAATCGCGAGCGGCGAGCCGCGCGTTCTTGCGTCGCCGGACCGCCGTCTTCTTCACGTTCTTCTTCCCGCTCATCATCGTCGTCATCTTCGGCGTGCTCGTCCAGACCCGCCCCGGCGGCGGCGGGCTGTTCACGCGCTCTCCCGCGTACTACGTGCCGGGCTATCTGGCCGTGGTCGTCCTCTTTACCCCGCTTTCCCGCGTGGGTAGCGAGGTGGCGCGCCACCGGGACGGCAACCGCTTCGAGAAGCTGGCGACGACACCGCTCACCCGGCCGGAGTGGCTGCTGGCCCAGACGCTCGTCAACACCGTCATCATCGGCCTCGCGGGACTGCTCCTGCTGGGCCTGATGGTCGTCCTGACCGGCGCCGATATCGCCTTCTCGCCGCTCTTGTTGCCCTTCGTCGTGCTGGGCGTCGCGCTGTTCTGTGGTGTCGGCGCGATGCTTGGCAGCCTGGCCAGCTCCCAGGACGGCGTCATCTCCGCGAGCAACGGCATCGCGCTCCCCCTGCTGTTCCTCTCGGAGACGTTCGTCCCGCCCGAGCTACTGCCGGGCTGGCTCCCGACCTGGCTCTCGCCGCTGACGTACTTCTCCCGGGGTGTACGCGCCGTAAGTACCGGGGGCGGCGACGTGCTACTGCCGCTGGCGGTGCTCGCGGTGTGTGCCGTCGTCAGCTTCGCAGTCGGTGCGGTGCTGTTGCCCCGGACGGATTGACTCGGCGGTGCGTTCGACGAGTCCCAGCGTCGTGTTGTGTAGGATACGCCGGTCTTGTGGCGAACGTGTCAGTTGCCGCTACGACCGGTACGGGCGCTGTTCGGCGCGGCTTCGAGAGCCTTGCTGTATCGTGGCTAAAGTCTTAGGCTTCAACTACATCCAGTCAGCCGGACAACGTGTCGGTATGCCAACCATCGTACAGGGGACGCTGCCTGCCGAAGCGTTCGCCCTGGACCACACCCTCTCGTCCGTCCCGGGTCTCAGAGTCGAGTGTGAACGCCTCGTTCAGAGCGGCGCGAAATCGGTGATGCCCCTGCTGTGGATGCGCGGGGCCGACCGAGACGTGTTAGACGACACCCTCGACGAGGACCCCACAGTGGGGGCGGTGTCGTGTCTCGCAGCCGTCGGGGACACCGACTCACTCTGGCGGATAGAGTGGGCCGACCGCGTCCGCTACCTGCTGGAGATGGTGACGAACGGCCGGGCGACGGTACTCGACATCCACACCCGGGACGACCGGTGGTGTCTCAGCGTGCTGTACCCGACCCGCGAACACTTCTCGCGGACCCACCAGTTCGCCACCGACCACGGCCTCGCGTTCGACGTCGCCTCGATACGGGAGACCGGGGGCGAACCCAGCGGACGAGTCGGGCTGACCGATGGCCAGCGCGAGGTGCTCGTGCGGGCGGCCCGGCAGGGCTACTTCGACGTCCCGAGAGACGTGGACCTCGAAGGGCTGGCGGACGACTGTGAGGTCTCCCACCAGGCGCTGTCCGAGCGGCTGCGACGGGGGATGGGTACGCTCATCGAGGACACCCTGCTCGTCGGCGCCGGCACAGAACAGCCCGAAGAACTGTCAATCTGAGCGCCCCCGCCGGGTTCGCGTATCGACTCAGCGACGCAGTGTCGGCCCCACAACAGCGACCAGCAGCGCCGCCTCGCCGCGTGGCACCCACCCGTAGACGTGGTTCAACATGACGTAGGTGACGATGCCGAGAAACAGCGAGAGCCCCCAGGCGGCGACGGCGACGCGGCCGACGCGGGCGTGGGCGGTCCCTCTGAGTTCACTGGGGCTGTGTGACAGTCCCAGCACGACGGCGTGGACGACGACCGGCACCGAGACAGCCGACAGCAGGATGTGGACGGCCAGCATCGCGAGGTAGGCGTAGTAGACCGGCCCCTCGACCAGGATGGACTTCTCGAACCCGCCGCCGACCTTCAGGAGGTACATCGCGAGGAACAGGACGATGAGCGCGAACGCGGTCAACATCGCCCCGCGGTGTCTGCGGACCTGGTCGGTGCGGATGAAGTAGACGCCCGCGACAATCGCCGACAGGGCCGCGGTGTTTACGACCGCGATGGCGTCCGAGAGGACGATGACGGTCTCGTTGCTGATAGACGGGAACGGGAAGACGCCTCCGAACGTTCCGAAGACGAGCGCGTAGCCGACGAGCGATATCACGGCGGTGACACGGCGCGGCGACGCTCTCGCCTGCGACTGGAGTCTGTCTGCGACGGCCATACGAGAACTGAGGATTCGAGGGGTTTCCGTGTTCTGGAACGCGAGTCGAACGGACCGGTACAGTCCGGGTTAGGCGAAGGTCCTGGAGACGTCTTCGTCTTCCTCTTCGTCCTGCTGTATCTTCTCCCAGGCGTCGTGGAAGTCCGCCATCCGGACCTCGGTGCGGTCGTCGCGGATGGCGAACATCCCGGCCTCCGTACAGATGGCCTTCACGTCGGCACCGGAGGCGTCCTCGATTTCGGCAGCGAGTTCGGCGAAGTCCACGTCGTCGGCGACGTTCATGCTGCGGGTGTGAATCCGGAATATCTGCTCGCGGCCCTCGACGTCGGGGTTCGGGACCTCGATGAGGCGGTCGAACCGGCCCGGCCGCAGGATGGCGCGGTCCAGCATGTCGAAGCGGTTGGTGGCGGCGATGATGCGGATGTCGCCGCGGTCGTCGAAGCCGTCCATCTCCGAGAGCAGCTGCATCATCGTCCGCTGGACCTCCGCGTCACCGCTGGTCTTGGAGTCGGTCCGCTTGGCGGCGATGGCGTCTATCTCGTCGATGAAGACGACGGCGGGCTCCTCCTGACGGGCGAGTTCGAACAGGTCCCGAACCAGCTTGGCGCCCTCGCCGATGAACTTGTGGACGAGTTCGGAGCCGGCCATCTTGATGAAGGTGGCGTCGGTCTCGTTGGCGACGGCTTTGGCGAGCATCGTCTTGCCGGTGCCCGGCGGGCCGTGCAGCAGGACGCCGCTCGGGGGCTCGATGCCCACGTCCTCGAACATCTCGGGACTGATGAGGGGCATCTCGACGGTCTCGCGGACCTCTTCCATCTGCTCCTCGATGCCGCCGATGTCGCCGAAGGTGACGTCGGGCGACTGGTCGACCTGCATCACGCGGGCGCGGACGTCCGTCTCGTCGTTGAGTTGCTTGACGATAGACAGCGAGTTGTTGACGGCGACGCGGTCGTCCGGCGAGAGGTCGTCGCGCATCTCGTCGGTGACCTCGGTCAGGGCTTCCTGGTTGTTGCCGTGTTGCTTGATGATGGCACCGTCGTCGTTGAGTTCCTGGACCGTGGCGACGAACAGCGGCGACTGCTTGAGCTTCTTGTTCTCGTGGGTCAGCCGCTCCAGCTTCTGCTGGAACTTGTTGTTCTCGGCGTTGGCATCAAGCAGTTTGTCGCGCATCTCCTCGTTTTGCGATTCGAGTACCTCCAGGCGCTCCTGCAGTGCCTCTATCTTCTTCTGCTGTGAGGCACCCTCGTCGTACGGGAGGTCCACGTCGTCGACGGTGTCGGTCATTATGGCCCCTCTAGTGGGTGAATCGTTATGAGGCTTCGGGTAGTGCCAGATTCCGATACTGGCAGTAGCGGCCCGGAAACGGCCGAAGACGGCACTCGACCCGACCCCGGCAGAATCGGCAGTTTTCTGTCCGGTCGTAGGCAATCGGCCCGTATGGCAACTGAGACCACGTCGGTGGTGGTCGTCGGCGGTGGCGTCGCCGGGCTCTCGGCGGCCCTCTTCACCGCGCGGGCCGGCCTCGCGACCACCGTCGTCTCGACCGGCGAATCGATACTCGAACGCAACGCTCACCTGGAGAACTACCCCGGCTTCCCGGCCGGGGTCAACCCCCGGCTCCTGCTCGACCTGCTGCGAGAACAGGCCGCCGAGGCGGGCGTCGAGTTCGCCGACGGTCGGGTCCAGCGCGTCAGCCGAACGGACGACGGGTTCGAACTGCTCGACGCCGACGGGGAACCCTACGACGCCGACTACGTCGTCGCGGCCTCGTGGTCCGACGCGACCTACCTGGAGGGACTGGACGTCGAGTTCGTCGACCGCGGCTCGAAGACGTTCGTCGGCGTCGACGACTTTGGCTCGACGACGGTCGAGGGGCTGTACGCCGCGGGTCGACTGGCCGAGAAACACCACCAGACCGTCGTCGCCGCGGGTCACGGCGTCCAGGTCGGCCTCGCCGTCGTCGAGGACAGCGACGTCGACTTCTACCACGACTGGACCGTCCCCGAGGGCTACTTCACCGAGCGGGGCCGCGACGTGCCGCCGGGCTGTGCGGAGATAGACGACGCCGAGCGCGAACGGCGGGAGGCCGAGTCGCTGGAACGGATGCGCGAAGCCTTCGCAGAGCCACACCCGGGCGAGCCGACGATGCATCCGAGCGTCGTCGACGACGGGGAGTAAGGCCAGGTTTCGGGTACGGGCTCGGGGTTCGACGGGCTTACGCCGGATACCGGCGACATAACCATATCCCCGTCCGTGCCACTCCGTCTGTGCGGGGCTCTCGGCGTGTGAGCGACGGGCGAGTAGCCGACCGTCGAACGGCCGGCGCTGCCTGACGCCGACCCCTGCCGGAGCGTGACATCGATGCCACGCACCCCCCAGACCGTCGTCGTCCTCAACCCGACGAGCGGGAGCGCGAGCCACGGGCCCGCCGTCCGGGGCCGCGCCGCTGCGCTCGGCTACGGCCTCAGAGAGACCGGTCCCGGGACCGACGCGGCGGCGCTCGCGCGGGCCGCGGCGGAGGCGGGGGCCTCGACAGTCGTCGCCGCGGGCGGGGACGGCACGGTCAACGAGGTCGTCCGGGGGCTCCACAGCGCCGAGGCCCTCGACAGCGTCTCGCTCGGCGTCCTCCCGGTCGGCACCGGCAACAACTTCGCGAAGCAACTCGGCGTCACCGACCTCGACGCCGGCTTTCGCGTCCTGCGGACCGGCCGACGCCGGCGTATCGACCTGGGGCTTGCGGACGGTCGCCCGTTCGTCAACTCCTGTATCGCGGGCCTGACCGCCGACGCCAGCAGCGAGACCTCCGTGGCACTGAAGCGACGGCTCGGCGTCCTGGCGTACCTCGTCACGACGCTCCGGTCGGTCTCGACGTTCGAGTCGCTCCGGCTCACCGTCCGGGTCGACGGGCCCGGGACGGAACCGGCGTGGGTCGGCGACGCGCTCGCGGTGCTGGTCGGTAACGGGCGGCGGTTCACGCCGAGGCGACGCCGCCAGGCCGACATGGAGGACGGGCTCTTCGACGTGACTGTCATCCGCGACGTCCCCGTGTTCCACCTGATGAGCGACACGCTAATCGAACGGCTCCTCGGGAGAGAATCGACCTACGTCGACCGGTTCCGGACCCCGGCGCTCACTATCGAGGGACACAATCCCGAGGCCACCAGATTCAGCCTCGAAGGGGAGATTATCCAGCAGCGGACGCTGTCGATTCGCAACTGTACGCGGACCCTCCCTGTCCTGGTCGGGGACGCCTACACGCCGGCACCGGAGTGACGGACCACGACCCAGTCGGTCACGACTGCTAGAAGACGGTCTCCAGCAGCCACCGGACGAACACCCCGGCGGTGTCCTGGAGGCCGGGAAAGAGGTAGACGACGATGAGCACGGTCAACAGCCCCGCCGGCAGACCGAGCACGCCCGCAAAGAGGATGAAATCCGTCCTGTCCCACCCGCCCACCACGTCGGAGAACTGGCGGCTGTCGACCACTTCTTTGCCGCTTGGGCCGGGCTCGTGTCCGGATTCCTCGTCGCTGTTCTCCGGGGGTTCGTAGGAACTCATGTCACTGCGACGCCGTATTGATAACTCTCTGATGACTATCCTGACCCCTGATAAATAAACCCTGTTACTATCCCGCCGACCGGGCGTACTTTTAGCCCGCGATAGCCAAAGGGAGCATATGCTGGAGGGAGTCAACGTCGTCCTCGGGGTCTCGGGCTCCATCGCGGCGGTCAAGACGGTCGAACTGGCCCACGAGCTTCGTCGACAGGGCGCCAGCGTCCGGGCGGTCATGACCGACAGCGCGACGGGTATCGTCCACCCCTGGGCCGTCGAGTTCGCCACCGAGCACGACGTTGTGACCGACCTCACGGGTCGGGTCGAACACGTCGAACTGTGCGGCGTCGACGGCTGGGGCGACGTGCTCCTGCTCGCGCCGGCGACCGCCAACACCGTCGGGAAGGTCGCCGCGGCCATCGACGACACGCCGGTCACGACGACGGCGACCACGGCACTCGGCGCCGGCGTGCCCGTCGTGGTCGCGCCCGCGATGCACGAACCGATGTACGACCACCCCGGCGTCTTGGACGCCATCGAGCGGGTCGAGTCCTGGGGGGTCGACTTCGTCGACCCGCGCATCGAGGAGGGGAAAGCCAAGATAGCGACCGAGGGCGCCATCGTCACGGCGGTCGCGCGGGCCGCCGGCGAGCGGCCTCTGGCGGGTCGCCACGTCGTCGTCACCAGCGGGGCGACGACGGAGTCCGTCGACCCCATCCGGACGCTCTCGAACCGCGCCTCGGGCAAGACGGGCCGGGCCGTCGCACGCGCGTGTCACGTTGACGGCGCCGAAGTGACGCTCGTCCACGACGGGCCCGACGTTCCCTACGCGACCGTTCGCCGGGTCGAGTCGGCGGCGGAGATGCTCGATGCGACCCTCGACGCCGCCGCCGACGCCGACGCGCTCGTCTCGGCGGCCGCCATCTCCGATTACACCGTCGCGCGAAGCGACGCGAAGATTCGGTCGGGCCAGTCCGACCTGACACTCACCCTCGAACCGACGCCGAAACTCGTCGACCGTGTGCGCGAGGCCCGTCCGGACCTGCCCATCGTCGGGTTCAAGGCGGAGACGGCGGGCGACGACGAGGCGACCGTCTCGGCGGCCAGAGACCTGCTCGAACGGGCCGGGATGGCCTTCGTCGTCGGGAACGATGCGAGCGTGATGGCCGCCGACCGGACCCGGGCGCTGCTCGTTCGAGCCGAGGCTGTCGACTCGTTCGAGGGCACCAAGCAGGCCCTGGGCGCTCGAATCGCCACGGAACTGGCCACGGAGCTACCCGGTTAGTCGTCGTCGGCCGGCGTCTCGTCCTCGCCCTTCGGCCACCGGGCGCTGTCGGTGAAGGGGACGCCCATCTTCTGGGCGGCCCGCGAGATGACGTGGGCGCCGGTCGGCGCGGTGAAAAAGAGGAACACGATACAGACGAGCGCGGTGAGCCCGCCGCTGACCGGGCCGTAGTAGACGGTGGCGGCCAGCAGCATCGACGAGGCGCCCAGCGTCGTCGCCTTGCTCGTGGCGTGCATCCGGTTGTAGACGTTCGGCAGCCGCAACAGTCCGATGGTTCCGACCAGGAGGAAGAAACTCCCGACGACGATGAGCGCTGTAACGACGGCGGCCTGCACCGTGGCTATCATTCGATGATGTCCCCCTCCGTGACGAAGCGAGCCACGGTGATGGTGCTGATAAAGCCGATGATGGCGAGGACGAGGCTCACGGTGACGAAGAGGTCCTTGCCGGTCCGGAGCGCGAACAGCGCGGCGATGGCGACGACGTTCGTCCCGATGGTGTCGAGCGCGACGACCTGGTCGGGGACCGTCGGGCCGCTGATGATGCGGTAGCTCGCGAGCAGCGTGACGCCGCTGGCGACCAGTAGTCCCCCGAGGACCGCCAGTTCGAGGAAGGCGGGGAGCTCACTCGCCATCGGCCTCACCTCCCGCCGTCGCGGTCGGGTCGAGCGCGGACTCCCCGTCGTCGGACGCGACGCGGTCCGGGTCCGGAATCGGGGCGCCCGGCTCCAGTTCCTCGTCGAAGATACGCAGCGCGTAGTCCTCCCACGTCCGAATCGGGTCGACGATGGAGGCGTGGTCCCGGCCGTCGATGGCGTGGACGTAGAGGGAGTTTCGCTGCTCGTCGTAGTCCATGGTCAGCGTTCCGGGTGTGAGCGTTATCGAGTTGGCGATAGTCGTTATCGCGGCGTCGCTCTGGACCCGCAGGGGCAACTCGACGACGTCGGGCTCGATGGGCATCGACGGCGCGAGGACGCGGTAGGCCACGTCGACGTTCGCCGTCAGGAGCTCCCACAGGAAGACGGCCACGTAGACGCCGACCCACGGGAGCCCCGACAGCGTCGTCCCGACGGCGAGCCCCGGTTCGTAGAACCGCCGGAACGCGTAGGCGATGGGGACGCCGACGGCCAGACCGATGAGGAACTCGCCGACGACGGTCTCGGGAGTGACGCCGCGGACGAACAGCCAGACGACGGCGAGGACGCCGCCGATACCGAGCCAGCGCCTCATGCAATCACCTCCCGGTCACGCATGACCGACCACCCCCGGGTCCACGGCCTCGACGTAGCCGTCCGTGTCCAGCGCCGCCCGCGCGGCGGACTCGGCGAAGCCATAGACGGGGTCGAAGCCGACGCCGATGGCGACGACCGTCAGAGCCAGGGCCGCCACGACCGCGACCAGGAGGACCGACGGGTTGGCCCGGTCGACGGCGGGGCTCACGGCGCCCCAGAACCCCAGCGACCACGTCCGCGAGAGGTAGGCGATGGTGAATATCGCCCCGACGAGCGCGCCCGCAAGCGCCAGCGCCGCGCCGGGCTCGCCGGCTGCGACCGCCCGGCTCCCGGTGTCGAAGATGAGGAGCTTGCCGAAAAAGCCCGACAGCGGCGGGATGCCGATGAGCGCGAGCGACCCCACGAAGAAGGCGCCCGAGAGGACCGGGAGCCGCCCGGTCAGTCCGCCCAGTTGGTCCAGTTCGATGGTCCCCGTGGCGTCGTAGACAGTGCCGCTGACAAGGAACAGCATGGCCTTGGCGACCGCGTGGTTGAGCGAGTACACGAGCGCCGCCACGATGCCGATCGTCTGCAGCGCCGGCTGCTGGACGGTCGCGACCATCGCCAGGGGGAGGACGATGAAGCCGACCTGCCCGATGCTGGAGTAGGCAAACACGTCGTCCAGGTTCGTCCGGCTCACCGCGCCGAGACCGCCGAGGACGATACTCGCGAGCGCCATCACGAAGAGGACGGGCCCGAAGTAGGCGAGGAACGACCCACCCGAGAAGCCCAGCCCGAGGCCGCCCTCGATGGTACCGGCGGCGAAGACGGTGAAGTACAGCCGGATGATGGCGTAGACGCCCACCTTCTTCGTCACGCCCGCGAGGAACGCCGAGATTGGCGCCGGCGCGGCCCGGTAGGCCGGCGGCACCCAGAACTGGAACGGGACGACACCGGCCTTCAGCGCGAAGACGACGAGCAGTATCGCCGCGAGGCCCAGCACGGGGGCCGGGTCGACGCCGAACGCCTCGGGGGCGGCCAGCCGCCGCGCCATGTCGGCCATGTTGAGCGTTCCCGTCGTCGCGTAGAGGCCGCCGATGGCCACCAGCATGAGCGCGCTGCCGACGAGGTTCAACACGGTGTACTGCAGGGCGGCGGCGGTCTGGCGCGACCCGCCGTAGAAGACGACGAAGACGTAACTGGGCATGAGCATCACCTCGAACCAGACGAAGAGGTTGAACACGTCGCCGGTGAGAAAGGCGCCCGTGACGCCGAGCAACATGAAGTGAAAGAGCGGGTGGTAGGAGACGCGGCTGGCCCGCTCGTCCATGTAGCCCACGGAGAACACCAGCAGTGCGACCGTCACCAGCGCCGCGAGCGAGAGCATGAACGCCGCGAGCGCGTCGGCCACCAGCGTGATGCCAAAGGGCGCCGGCCACGCCGACAGCTGGTAGGTCAGGGTGCCGCCGCTCAGTACCCGGTCTGCGAGGACGGCGACGGCGGCCGCGTACCCGGCGATACCGAGCAGGCTGACGAGCCGGTGGGCCCGCCCGAAGCTCCGCGTTGCGAGTGTCACGACCGCCGTCAGCAGGGCGACGAGCATCGGCGCGACGACGACGTGGGTGGTCGTCACGGCGAGGTCGGCGCTCATTCGACGGTCACCTCCGAGAGGTCGATGGTGCCGTGTTCCTGATAGAGGCGGTAGGTCAGGACGAGCGCGAACGCCGTCGTCCCGAACCCGATGACGATGGCCGTAAGCACCAGCGCCTGTACCAGGGGGTCGGTCACGCAGTTGGCCCCGGCGTCGGGGAGCGAACAGGCGACCGGGTGTTCGCCGCCGTGGCCCAGCACCGGCGCCTGCCCGCGGAGCCCGCCCATGGTGATGAGGTAGACGTTCGCCGCCTGGCTCATGATGGCGACGCCCCAGACGACCCGGACCACGTCCCGCCGCAGGACGAGGTAGGTCCCGAGGGCGAACAGCAGGCCCAGCACCGCCGCGAGGACGACTTGCGTCATTCTTCTCCCACCACCGCGAGTATTGTCAGCAGGGCGCCGACGACGACGCCATAGACGCCGATGTCGAAGACGAGCGCCGACGCCACCTCCAGTTCGTGGTATATCGGCAGCGGCTCGACGAAGACGACGGCCTGTGTCAGGAACGGGTAGCCAAGCAGGATGGCGGCGATACCGCTCCCGGCGGCGAGTACCAGTCCGAGCGCGAACACCTCGGCGTACTCCCGGATGATGTTCGACTCCGTCTCCTCGCTGTCGGTGGTCGTCCGGTCGAGCAGTTCCGTCTCCAGGTAGTCGAGCCCGTAGATGATGTAGATGAGCGCGAAGGCCGTCACGGTCAGCACCCCGGCGATGAAGCCGCCGCCGGGCAGGTTGTGCCCCTGCAACAACAGCCCGATGGCCGTAAGCAGGATGAGCGGCACGACCGCGCGGGTGACGGTGCGGGCGATGACGGTCGGCTGCCTGTCCAGGCTCACTGGCCCTCACCCTGGTTGCGCATCGCGACGAGGGTGATGACGGACAGCGCCGCCATCGCTACGACCGATATCTCGCCCATGGTATCGAAGGCTCGAAAGTCCACGAGGATGACGTTGACGATGTTGCCGCCGCCACCGGCGTCGGCGAAGACGGGGCCGTGTTCGGCCGGCACCCCGCCGTTCGCGACGAAGTACTGCGCGATGACGTCGTCGGGTGTCCGGGCAGTCGAGAGCAACACCGTCACGCCGACGGTGAGTCCGACCGCGCCGGAGACGAGCGCGTCCCGGCCGGCTCTGAGCCGCTCCGTCTCGCCGTAGAACGCCGGGAGTTTGTCCAGCACCAGCACGAAGATGACAAGCACCAGGGTCTCGACGACCAGTTGCGTCAGCGCGAGGTCCGGGGCGTTCCCGAGGATGTAGAAGATGGCGACCATAAAGCCAAGAATCGAGAGCGTGAGCACGCCGGAGATGTGTGACTCGGCGGCCGTGACTGCGACGGCGCCGACGACGGCGACGACGAGGACGACCACGAGCGCGGGTTCGAGTGCGATGCCCGTGACGGTCGGCAGCGCCGTTCCGGCGGCCACGTAGGCGGAGAGCGCCAGGGCCGACAGCGCTAGCGCGAGCACCGACGCGTACGTGCGGAGGTAGCCGGTCTGGACGTACTCGATGGCCGTCGACTGGTCGAGGGCCTCGACGACGCCGTCGTAGTACCAGTTGGGCCGTAGCGGGTCGACGCTCCGGATCGACCTCACCCCGTCCCGTAGCCGGTCGAACGCGGGGTAGGCCGCCGCGCCGACGCCGATGGTTATCGCGCTCATCAGCACCGGCGGCGTGACGTGGTCTGGCAGGTAGTAGGAGAACTCGGTGTGGCCGCCCGCCTCGCTCGCGACGACCGAGCTATCGATGACACGGCCGACGAACGCATCGAGCGGGGTGTGGACACCGAACGTGTTGGCCACGCCGCCGAGGCCGACGGCGAGCGCGGCCGCGCCCAGCGTCAGCGCCGGGACGAGCATCGCCGCCGGCGGGCTGTGGACCTCGCCGAGCGCGTCGGGTTTGTCCCCGAAAAACAGCATCACGAACCGGATGGAGTACAGGAACGTGAAGATACTACCGAACACGGCGACCACGGGCAGGAGCCACCAGAGCGGAGACCCGCCGTGGCCGACTGCGTGGTGGGCGGTCTCGTAGGTCGCGTCGAAGAGGAACTCCTTGGAGTAGAAGCCGTTGAACGGCGGCACGCCGGCCATGCCGAGTCCGGCGACGACCGTCACCGCCGCCGTCAGCGGGAGGTCCCGAGCCAGTCCACCTATAGTATCTATCGCGCGCGTGCCCGCCTCGTGGGCGACGATACCGGCGACCAGAAAGAGCGGCGCCTTGAACAGCGCGTGGTTGAGGATGTGAAAGCCGCCGGTCTCGGCCCCCAGATACCCCGACATCCCGTAGCCGGCGACGATAAGACCCAGGTGTGACGCCGTCGAGTAAGCCAGCAACTCCTTGATGTCGCTGGCGCCGACGGCGAGTATCGCGGTGACGGTCATCGTGAGCAGCCCCAATATCCCGAACACGAGCGTCCACTCCTCGGTGAGCAACAGCGGCCGGAACCGGCCGACGAGGTAGACGCCGGCCTTGACCATCGTCGCGGAGTGGAGGAACGCGGAGACGGGCGTCGGCGCCTCCATCGCGTTCGGCAGCCAGATGTGAAACGGGACCTGTGCGGACTTGGTGGCCGCGCCGACGCCGACCAGCAGGAGCACCGGGACGAACAGTCCCTGCGCGCGCAGGGCGGCGACCACCGCGCCGGCGTTCGCGAGAATCGAGCCCTCGCCGGCCAGCCGGAAGGCCGAGTCGACGCCGGGGACGCTCGACGCGACGACCGACAGCAAGAGCAGCCCGACGAGCAGAAACAGCCCCCCCGAGACGGTGATGAGCATCGACTTCCGGGCGGCGTACCGCGAGGCGTCGGTGTTGCGGTAGTGACCGATGAGCAGGAACGACGTGACGCTCGTCAGTTCCCAGAAGACGAACAGCGAGATGAGGTCCGCGGCGAAGGCGATTCCCAGCATCGACCCCATGAACGCGAGCAGGGTGGCGTAGTACTTCGCCTGTCCGGGCTCGTCGTGCATGTAGCCGGCGGAGTAGACGAACACGAGCACGCCGACGCCGCTGGCCAGCGTCCCGATGAGCAGGGCCAGCCCGTCGACGTAGAAGGCAAGGGCGACCCCGTAGGAGGGAATCCACGGCAGCGCGGCGCTACCGTGGCTCCCGTAGAGGCTTCCGACGAGGGCCAGCGAGACGGCGGCGACGGCCGCCGCGAAGTAGGCCGTTCGCTCCCCGATGACACGGTAGACGAGGGGGGCGACGGCCGCTCCGAGAAACGGCAGTCCCACCAGCGCTAGCAGGGCGGCAAGCGTTGGTTGCACACCCTCCTCTGGGCCGAGATACGACTTAATGGTTCTCAACTTCGGTCGGACCAACCGGGTCGACTTCGCGGCCCTCTCCGTCGCCTAGCCCTGCTCACGGGGGAGTTCCGACCCGGTCTCAGTACAGAACTTGATACTCGGCTTCGCTGCGCCCGACCCGTTCGGGCGCTCATCTGACAAATCACGTTTAAGCCGACAGGAATCTATTTCTTAGTGACACCAATCGCGGTATAATAACCTGAATATAAATGGTGTTTTCACAGTGGATAATTGGTGCTGTACCTTTATACACTCCTGTCCCAATCCCTGCTCTAGGGACACGACCGGGTCACAACTGGTAGCAGTGTGGCACCAGCCGGCGTGTCGGACACAACTATGGACCTGAAAGCACTCATCCAAGACGACGACGCGGTGTCGCCCGTCATCGGGGTCATCCTGATGGTCGCGATCACCGTCATCCTCGCGGCCGTCATCGCCACGTTCGTGCTGGGACTCGGCGACTCGCTGAGCAATCAAGCGCCACAGGCGAGTTTCGACTTCAACCCGGACTCCAGCGATGGCGAAATAATCCATGATGGTGGTGACGAGCTTGATGGAAGCAACTTAGAGCTTTCTGGCGACCTCACCAACAATATCGACAACACCGAGACTTTCACGGCTGGTGATGACCTGCTTGAATCCAATTCGACTGGGTTCAGTAGCGACGACACGATTCGGATTATCTGGTCAGACGGTGGCAGTTCAGCAACTATTGGCTCGTACAATGCGTAACCCTCTATCCATGAAGCTCAAGCAACTACTCAACGACGACGACGCTGTATCGCCGGTCATCGGGGTCATCCTGATGGTCGCAATCACGGTCATCCTCGCGGCCGTCATCGCCACGTTCGTGCTGGGACTGGGCGACGCTGTGAGTAACAACGCGCCACAGGCATCCTTCGAGTTCAATGCGAACAACGACGAGATTATCATGACTGGCGGGGACGAGCTTGACGGTAGCAGTATAAAAGTGGAAGTCGAGGGAGGCGACACGGTGGGCCCGACCGGTAGTGGAACTGGAACGGCGGAAGTCCCCACTACAATCACTGCCGGGACGAATCTCCTGGCGAACGGTGGGACGTTCGGTGAGGGCGACACCGTCCGCGTCATCTGGACCAACCCCAGCGGCGGGAACACGGCCGTCATCGGCAGCTACAACGCGTAAACTACCTTCCCTGTCTTTCTACGTCGTTGCACACACGGAGAGGGACTTCTCCACAGCGTCTCATCGGCCGGCCGGGGGTCGCCGACGACAGATAGCCGGTCCGCCATGCTGGTGTGAGCCAGACACCGATTTTTCATTCGCGCCGCTGACCATCAAGATTATTAGCTCATGTCTCCCACTGCGGGGTAGAATGGCACTGCCGCGGGGAGAGGGTGAGTCCGTCCGATGAGCCAGCAGCTTCGACGGACGGAGTCCGACGACGGGCTCTCCAACGAGGAGATATTCGACGTCCTGCAGAACGAGCGCCGACGCCACGTCCTCCAGTATCTGCGCCAGCACGGCGGCCCGGTCGCGCTCGGTGACCTCGCCGACCACGTCGCCGCCGCGGAGTACGACTGCACCTGCGACGACGTCACGAGCGCCCAGCGCAAGCGCGTCTATACGACGCTCCAGCAGTCCCACCTCCCACAGATGGACGAGGTAGGCATCGTCAAGTACGACAGCGACGAGGGCGTCATCGCGACCACTGACCAGACCGAGGAGCTGACGGTTTACCTCGAAATCGTCCCCGAGGGCGAGTTCCCGTGGCGCGAGTACTACCTCTCCTTTGGCGCTATCAGTCTCGCCATCGTGACGGTGCTGTGGGTCGGCGTCTACCCCTTCACCCTCATCCCGGCCCTCGTGTGGGCGACGCTGTTCGCGGTCGTGCTCACCATCTCCGCGCTCTACCACACGCTGGTCGCTCGGGAGATGACGCTGACAGAGTTCGTCGAGGACGAGCGACGCTGATCGGCCCGAATATCAGCGATGATAACTCATGCGGGGTGAAATCGGGGGGCTTCCCCCGCTCTGAGAACGGACCTGAAACCGAAAAGACACTTCTCAGCGGCTCTCAAGGCAGTATTGAGCGGCTGAACGGAACCGTAGATATAAGTCGGGATGCAACCTGCATCCCATCACCACACCGTCGGGGTGCACCGTCAGGGTTAGCGGTGGGCACCCGGACAAACGGTGTGTACATGGATACACCACATGAAGCTCAAACAGCTACTCGAAGACGACAACGCGGTCTCGCCGGTCATCGGGGTCATCCTGATGGTCGCAATCACGGTCATCCTCGCGGCCGTCATCGCCAGTTTCGTCCTGGGTCTGGGCGATTCGGCCGGGGATGCAGCACCGCAGGTCAGCGTGTCGTGTGACCTCTCGGGCAGCGGTGACATGGTTCACGACGGTGGCGACAACCTGAAAGAGTCGAATCTTAAGGTGTCCGGCTCCGGCTCGCTCGCCTCCGGCACCACGTTTAGCGCAGGCGACCCGATAATAACGGGTGGCGTCGCTGAGGACACCCAACTCATCTGGGAGAACCCCGACGGCAGCGGGAGCAACATCATCGCCGAGTGCTGAGGACTCGTCACTGATTCCCGTCGGTATCTCTTTTGATTCGTCGTGAGCGGCAGCGCTGAACCAGTCGTGGTCGAGGCATGACCGTACCACCTCCACACGCGTACTGCGCCAGCGGTGCTGAGGGCGGTACTACAGTACTCACACGGGTTTGCTCGCGACGTAGCGCACCTTCTGATGGTGAAGCAACCACCTTCGTCGTCCCGAACCGAATTTCCGGAGTACAGGCCACTCTTGAGGCCATTCAAGGCGCTGCTGAATCTGTGAAACGTGGTGTGGGTATAAGGTAGGACACCACATGGTGACCAGATAGTACACACCCGAAGCCCACGTCGGAGAGCTGGGGCGTGCATACACGCGGTGTGTTGGCAAGGATACGACACATGGACCTCAAAGAACTATTCCACGACGACGACGCGGTCTCACCGGTCATCGGGGTCATCCTGATGGTCGCAATCACGGTCATCCTCGCGGCCGTCATCGCGAGTTTCGTGCTCGGGCTGGGCGACTCGGCTGGCGACGCCGCACCGCAGTTTACGATTAGCTGCAACACTGAGGCGAACGAGATAACGCACGATGGCGGCGACACCGTCAACACGAGCCAGCTAAAGCTTCTGAACGCTGGAAGTAGCGGTGAATTGGTGGGCGACTCGACCGGGACGGAAGTTGGTGCGGGCGATAACATGGTTAAGACCGGAACCATCTCCGGCGACGAGCAGATTCGCTGGAACAACCCGGACGGTAGCGGTTCGAACATCGTCGCCGAGTGCTGAATCGCTGACTGCCGCTTCTCTCATTTATCGACCGAGAGCCAGTGACGACGCTGCTCACGGATAGTCGTGGACAGCCCGTCGGACCGCTGTCGCGACGACCCGCCGTACTCCCACAGCCGACATATTTTTACATCTGCTCGGTTTGGTGCAACTGAATGACTCACAGGCGAGCGGTCGTCCCTGCGGTCGTCGGCGTCGTCGTCCTGACGGCCGTCGCTTTCGGGCCGCTCGTCTCGGGGCTCTCGCTCGCCAGCGAGACCGGCCCCGACATCTCGAACGGGGGGAGCCTGTCGATAGACTCCGTCGAGTTTCCGCACGACGGCACCATCGAACCGGCCTCGTACGGCGCGGCGAACGCCTATCTGACCGTTCCCCCCGCGACGGTCAGGTTCGCCTCGATTCGGGGCAATCCGATGCTCGTCTACAAACTCCGCGTCACGGAGCTTGGCTACTCGGTGTCGACCACGCACTTCCTCGACGCTGCCGACCACGGTCCGACCTACGAGGCCACCATCGACCCGATGACGGTCGACGACTCGCAGTTCCAGCGACGCCAGTACGCGGCCGAACTGTCGGTCGTGGTCCGTGACTCGGACGGACGACGCGTCGCCGCCAGCCGGAACGTCACCGTTCGGGTGGTCGAATGAGCCTGGCCAGCGCGACCGACCGCGTCCGCGAGTACGCCGCCGTCGAACGGCGACGGACGGTCATCGGCGTGCTGTTCGGCGACCGAATCGGTCTCCTCGCCTTCCTGGGCTCGCTCTGTCTGTTCGGTATCGTCTGGCAGACGGCGGTGTTCATCACCGACACGTACGCGCTCGTCAACGGGCTCTACGCGCTCTCGAACGGCGACCTGTTCCTGACCGAGGCGGCCTACGGGCCGTCGCTGGACACGCCGGGGGTCAACCGGGCGAGCGGCGGACTCATCGCCCGCAATTACGGCGTAATCGTCCTCTCGCTCCCGTTCTGGGTGGTGCTGGAATCCATCGCTGCCGTCGCCAGTCTCCGCGTCGCGCTCGTCGGCCTCTGGTCGCTCGCACTGCTCGCCTTCATCGTGCATCTGGGCCGTGCGCTGGGACGCGACACCACCACCGTCGCCGCGGGGCTGGCACTCGCGGTGTTCGTCGCGAACGTCGCCATCGCGCGACCGCTGGACCCGGCCGCGACGCATCTGTACGCCTTACAGCTGTTCCACATCACCGTGGCGGCGTTCGGGCCCGTCCTGTGCTACCGACTCCTCCGCCGACTCGACTCGGAGCGCATCGCCGTCGCGGCGACCACCCTCCTGCTCGTCGGAACGCCGCTGGCGCTCTGGGCGACCATCGCGAAGCGCCACGCTGTCACGAGCACGGTCGTTCTCGCCGTCGCCTACGCGCTCTACCGGAGCCGGGCCGACCCCGACGGCGCGCTGGTCGACAGCCGTGTGACCTTCCGGGCGCTGGCGTACGCGCTCGTCGGGCTCTACGCGTGGGTCCAGGCGCCCGAGGCGCTGCTGATGCTGGTGGTGCTGGCCGCGGTCGACGTCCCCACGGCGCGGGACAACAGCCCGAGGACGCTGGCAATCGTCGCCGGCGTCTTCCTGCTGTCGTTGCTTCCCTTCTTCCTGACGAATCTGGCGCTGACGGGCTCGCCGGTGGAACCACCCCGGCTCTTTGCGACGGCAGGGTCCAGCGATGCCGTGTCCGCTGGCGGGTCCAGTTCGGCTGGTGGCGGGTCCGACTCGGCTGGCGGCGGGTCCGGCGTGACGAGCGACGCGCCCGCGTTGCCCGGCCCCGTGCTCCGGGCACTCGGGCTGCTATCGACGGTCACCCGGCCGCTACAGCTACTGGCTCGCGAACTCGGTGCGGGAGCGACCATGCTCGCCACCGACCCGGCCGCCTTCTGGCAGACGCTCGTTCGGTCCGGTGACGCCGCGGCCACGCTGAACATCTCGGGGTCGGAGTCCGTGAACCTCTCGCTGCTCGAATCCGCGCCGGTGCTGGGTGCGCTGGTCGGCGGCCTCTCCGCCCTGGGGCGGCGGCTCCGCGACCGGCCGCGACTGACCCGGCTCCCCGAGGCCGGGACCGTCGTCGACGCGTTCGCGATACTGCTCTGTACGTCGCTCACGCTACTGTACGCCAGCCGACTCCCGATTCACGCCCAGCTCACCGTGCGATATCTGTTTCCCCTGTTCCCGCTGGGTGTCTACCTCCTGGTACGGCTTCCGGTTGTTCGAACGACTCTGCACACGCACTGGCGACTGTTCGCCTGGTCGACCGCCGGGACCGTACTCATCGGCGGCCAGTTGATAGCCGTCGCCGTCTTCGCGACCGCAGTCGGGTTGGGAGAGGCCTTCCAGTTGCACGCGCTCCTCGCGCTCGCGACCGCGACCCCGCTCGCCGCGTGGTCGCTGCTCGGTCGGTCCGACGGCCGCGCCGGGCAGGCCGGCGCCGTACTCGTCGGGGTCGCGACCGGGCTCTCGACCGTCTTCGTCCTGCTGGTCGCACTGGAGTACTACTCTATCGGCGACAGTCACCTGCTCCCGATGGTCCGTCTCCTCGCCGAGCGGGTCGAACTGCTCTGACTCGCTGACGACGAACTTTAGTAGACCCTCAGAGAACCCCCGACATGGAGAAGCTCAAGGACTCACTGCTGAACGCACCTGTCATCGAGAAGGAGGGGTACCACTACTTCGTCCACCCCATCAGCGACGGCGTGCCGATGCTACGACCCGAACTGCTGCGTGAGATAGTCATCAGGATAATCCGCAAGGCGGAACTCGACGACGTCGACAAGATCGTCACGCCGGCGGCGATGGGTATCCACCTCTCGACGGCCGTCTCCCTGATGACCGACATTCCGCTGGTGGTCGTGCGCAAGCGCCAGTACGGCTTAGAGGGCGAGGTCGCACTCTCGCAGGTCACCGGCTACTCGGAAAACGAGATGTACGTCAACGACGTCTACGAGGGCGACCGCGTGCTCGTACTCGACGACGTCCTCTCGACGGGCGGCACGCTCGCGGCCCTGACCGGCGCGCTCGAAGACATCGGCGCCGACATCTGCGATATCGTCTGTGTCATCAAGAAAGACGACGGCCGGGACAAACTCGCAGAAGCCGGGTACGACGCCAAGACGCTCATCAACGTCGTCGTCGAGGACGGCGAAGTCGTCATTACGGACGAGTACGGGGACGGGTAGGCAGCCGACTGGACAGTTTCTCCCGCCGCAGTTTGTGGCGGGAGGTAGCGTCGAACCACGCGAGCACCGCGCTTCGCTCGGCGCTCTCTCGTTCAACTCTCCTCAGCGACACGTGCTGCTCGCGAGTGTCGCTCCAACAAAACAGCGGAATAGATTTGCACCGAAGCGAGACGGTCGCTCACTCCGTTCGCGCTGCGTCTCGCAGAGTTATCATCTACCCGAACGGATTCGTCGCTCACGGTGTTGTGAGCGACAGCATTTAGCGGGAGGTATATTTGAACTACGCCCACGTCGCTCCCGGTGACTCGTGGTTTCCTTCAACTCTACACCGTTCGATTATCGCCGACACAGGACTCGTCGCTTCGCTCCTCGTCGTTGTGTCGGCGAGAAGTAGCGGGAGGTAGATTTGAACCAAAGACAGACGTGCTCGCTTCGCTGCGCGCGACTGTCAGGGTTCAAATCTACCTGAACGAATTCGTCGCTCACGGTGTTGTGAGCGACAGAATATAGCGGGAGGTAGATTTGAACTACCGATCTGCGGGTTATGAGCCCGCCGGAATCTCCTGGCTATCCCATCCCGCTACCTGTTCATACCCGAGTGCCCTCATTAAGGCTTGTGATTCGGGCGCCGTCCGTGAATTAGTAGCAGGAACGGTCGGACCCCACACCAGTGTCCCGTCGACCGACGGCCGAGGATGTCAAGAACCCGCTACGCTAGCCGCTGTGGCGCGTTACACTGGTACGAGGCGAAAGCCCACGGCTTCAGCCGTGGGAGGAGGTCAAGGGGCATCGTCGCGATGGACCTGCCACGTGAAGAGGCTCTCGAAGACGTAGTTGACGGACATCGCGGCGGCGATGGCGATGGGGCTGGCGGCGATGAACCAGAGGTCACGGCCGGCGACGACGAGTTCGACGGTCAGTTGCTGTGTCAACACCCAGTAGACGGCCAGTTGGACGGTGACGCCGCCGGTGCGGACCAGATGTGACTTCCCGAGGCGTCTGAGGAACGGTCGGGGGCCCGCTGCGCCGTCCTCGGAGAACGTCCAGTGTTCGTTGACCAGGAACATCACGACGATGGCGGTCTCGATGCCGGCGGCTTTCGCCCAGAGGTCGGGGACGCCGAAGGCCAGTCCGAGTACCGCCAGCATGGCGTTGTCGCTGATGGCGCCGACGACGCCGACAGAGAGGAACTGGCCAAAGCGGACACCGGAGACGAGCGACTCGAACCGGTCGGGCACCAGCCGGCGGAGCCGGTCGCCGGCGCTCATCGGTCCCGTTCGACGAGGGCGGTCGGCTGCTCGCGGGCCGCGGCGATGGCCGTGTGCAGCCGGTCGTCGCTCAGTTGCTTCGCGCGGTGTCTGGCAGACAGCAGCGCCCGGCCGAGTGCCAGCGAGTCCCGGACCGGGGAGACGGTCGAGCCGGGGCGGTCCTCCCAGCGAATCGGGACCTCTGTCACCCGGAGGTCGAGCGCACCCGCGATGGCGGCGAGTTCAACGTCCCAGGCGAAGCCGGGTTCGTACAGGTGTGAGCGGACCTTCCCCCACCCCTCGGCAGTGATGGCCTTGGCACCGCACTGATAGTCGTACAGCGAGACGGTCAGGAGCGTGCCGGCGAGCCACGCGAAGCCGTCGCCCAGGAACCGGCGGGCGAACGTCTGGTGGCTGGCGACCTCGGAGTCGGGGTGGCGCCGCGACCCGACGGCGAGGTCGGCTGTACCGGAGCTGACGCGCTCGACGACGGTAGCGAGCGAGTCGGCCGGCGTCGAGCCGTCCGCGTCGGCAAACACCAGCACGTCCGTCGCCAGATACTCGAAGCCGGCGGTGATGGCGGCGCCCTTCCCGCGCCGGTACGGTACCGTCTCGACGTCCGCGGGGAGGTCGCCAAGCTCTGCTGTGACCCCGTCTTTCGGGGCGTCGAGTTCGATGACGACCTCGTCGGGTTCCACCGTCTCGTCGATAGCCGTCACGTACCGTCGCAGCTCCGGGATATCCGGACGGTATGCGGGGATGACTACACCGACGGTCGTCGACATAGTATCACCCTGTACGGTCAGTGAGTAAAAACCGTTCGGAACGCGTCAGGCTGGGTGAATCAAAAAAGGTATAGTGGTCCACACGACTCTTACCCGTTGATGGAGTACGGTTTCGTTGTCATCTGGCTCGCTCTCTATCTCCTCTTGACCTACGTCGGTGCGACGATTGCGTCGGCGCTCTTTCCTCGTTTCGCCGAACGCGGCGTCGCGTTCGGGCTGCCGGTCGCACTGGGTATCCTGTGGCTGTTCACGTATTTCGTCGGCCGGGTGTCGATTACGGCCGGCATCTGGCTCGGGATGGTCGCCCTCGTCGGCGCCGCCCTCGCGGTCGCCTATCGCCGCGGGCCGGTCGACCGCCGGTCGTTCGGCGAGGTCGCCGCCGTCTTCGCCGTCGCCTTCCTGTTCCTGGTGTGGGTCCGGGCGCTCGACCCGTCCATCTCGCCGCTCGCGGGCGAGAAGTTCCTCGATTTCGGGCTGGTCCAGTCGCTGCTGCGGGCCGACAGCCTCCCGCCGGAGGACATGTGGTTCGCGGGCGAACCCGTCGCCTACTACTACGGCGGCCACCTGCTGACGGCGATTCTCACCCGGCTTTCGGGCACGGCCGGCCCGTACGCCTACAACCTCGCGCTGGCTGGCTTCTACGCGACGCTGGTGACCGGCGTCTACGGGCTGGCCGGGGCCGTCGCGGCGGCCCGGGACGTGCCCCGCCGACTCGCCGCTGGGCTGTCGGCGTTTTTCGTCGGCGTCGCGAGCAACCTCACGACGCCGGCCCGCGCGCTGTTCTGGATACTGCCCGACGGGCTCGACCGGTCGCTGGCCGGCGCCTTCGGCTACGAACTGAAGGGCCTCGCCAACGGCCCCGGCGAGTTCTACTTCTGGGACGCCAGCCGCGTCATCACGGACGACCCGAACGACTTCGCCACGTACACGCCCGCACGCGGGTACAGCGTCAACGAGTTCCCGCTGTTCGCCTGGCTCAACGGGGACCTCCACGCCCACATGATGAGCACGGGCTTTCTGGTCCTTGCCGCGGCGCTGTGTTTCAGCTACTACCAGACACCGGCCGAGGAACGCCGACGGCGGCTGGCGCTCCTGTTCGGTGCGCTCCCGGCCGTCGCCGGGCTCATGGCGGTGACGAACACGTGGTCGTTCCCGTCTATCGCCGGGCTCGCCATGGTGACCGTCGCCATGGCGCCGGCCAGCCCGCGGTCGCTGGTCCCGGCGTCGCTCCGTGACCCTATCCCCAGAGAGGGCGCGGCCGGCGAGGGTTCTCGCATCGGACTCGCAGTCGGTGTCGCCGTCGGCGTCGTCGGGCTGGGCCTGCTCTGGTCGCTTCCCTTCTGGTTCGGCGTCGGCAGCGGCCGCGAGGTGACGTACCTCCCCGACCGAAGCAGCATCGCGGAACTCGTCGGCATCCACGGACTGTTCCTGATTCCCTTCGCACTGTACCTGTACGCGCAGGTCGGTCGAGTACTCGAACGGAGACAGACCCGCCTCGTCGGGCTGGGCTTTCTCGGCACCGTCGCGGTCGGCGCCGTAATCGACCTGGCCGCCGTCGGCCTCGTGCTCCCGCTGCTTCTCGGCGCGTGGCTGTTCGCCCGCTCGCCGACGGGCCGACAGACCTCGGGTCCGCTCCCGGCGCTGGCCGACGGCGGCGAGCGCTCCGTCGGGTTCGAGACGGTGTTGCTGGTGGCCGGTGCCGGGCTGGTCATCCTGGTGGAGTTCGTCTTCATCAAGGAGAACGTCGGGCGGATGAACACGGTGTTCAAGACGTACATGCAGGTGTGGGTGCTGTGGGCCGCCGCCGTCGGGCCGATACTCGCGTGGCTGCTGACGCGGTGGCGTCCGGACGGCGAGACGAGTCGCACGCTCGTCCGGAACGGGACGACGGTGTTCGTCGTCCTGCTGGTCTGTTCGACGTCGGTGTACGCCGCCGTCGCGCTGCCGAACCACGTCGGCCGCGCAGGGGAGCCGACCCTCGACGGGACCGCCTACCTGAACGACTCCCACCCCGAGGAGGCCGAGGCCATCCGCTGGCTGGACCGCGAGATAGACGGTCAGCCGAACATCGTCACCGCGGCGCCAGCGGGCTACTACTGGGTGCCCGACGAGGGCAAAGGCGCGAGCGCCCCGTCGAGCCTGACGGGGATTCCGACGGTGGCCGGCTGGTACCACGAGGCCCAGTACCGCAACAACAGCGTCTACTACGGCCGCGTCAACGACGTCAACGCCATCTATCGCGGCGACCCCGCCCAGCAGCGGGAGCTGCTACAGAAATACGACGTCAGGTACATCTACAACGGCCCGGCGGAACGCGTTCGCCACGGCCCCATCACGGTCAACCGGCTCGACGGCGTGACGGAGGTCCACCGCTCGGGCGAGGTCATCGTCTACCGCGTGAACCAGAGCGCGCTCGGAGAAAGCTAGGTCCCGGCCGGTCGTCGCTCGCAGCCGGCGTCACAGCGATTATCGCAGATTGTCTCCGGGGCGGTGCAAACGCTGCAGTACAACAGTCCGTCTCAGGCCTGGGCCCGCTCGCGCAGGACGGTGACGGCCTCGGCGTCGACGTCGTCGGTGTCGAGATGCATCGGGACGTACTCCTGGGTCCGGAAGGTCTCCTCTTCGTCCTCGTGACCGATGGTACACCACAGCTGGACGCGGTCGGGGCCGTGCCAGTCGCCCTGGCGGGCGACGGCGAACACCTCGTACTCCTCGCCGTCGTACTCGATGCGGCCGCCCTTCCGGAGGCCGGGGTCGCCGTGGATGATGAGCTTCTTCATACCCATCGCTTGGCAAACGGCGTACTTAGTGACTTCGAAGGAGCCCCTGGCCGTGTGGGCTCGGCCGCCGCGGCGACCGGAGGGGCTTTACGTCGGGAGCCGAGAGCACCACGCAGACGGCACGGTCCGGCGGCACCTTTCAGCCCGCGGGTCAAACTGCGGGTACCCGCTGCCCGACCTACCCCGTCTCTCTAACACTCACGAGCGACGGCTGTGGACGCAGCGAGGGACGGGTGGTGTATCGCCGGACGGGACCCGACCGCCAGTCAGGGAACTCGAACCGTCGGGGTTTTAAGCGGGCAAGGCAAACGACGCCGTAAGGTCGATATCTATGGAGATGCCGCGACGTTTCAACACGTACTGTCCGCACTGTAACGAGCACAACGAACACGAGGTCGAGAAGGTCCGCTCGGGCCGCTCCTCGGGCATGAAGAAGGTCAACGACCGCCAGCGCAAGCGGCGCGGGACCGGTATCGGGAACAAGGGTAAGTTCTCGAAGGTCCCCGGTGGGGACAAGCCCACGAAGAAGACCGACCTGAAGTACATCTGCTCGGACTGTGGGAAGGCCCACCTCCGCGAGGGATGGCGCGCCGGCCGACTGGAGTTCCAGGAGTAACCATGGCAGGTAGTTTCGTCACCGTCGCCTGTCCGGACTGCGAGAACGAACAGACCCTCTTCGAGAAGGCCGCGAGCGAGGTCGCCTGCGCCGTCTGTGGCCACACGCTCGCCCGCCCCACCGGCGGCAAGGCCGACATCGAGGGCGAAGTGACCGCCGTCGTCGAGGCCCGGTAACATGAAATACAGCGGCTGGCCGGAACCGAGCGAACTCGTCGTCGGCAAGGTCGACGAAATCGAGGACTTCGGCGTCTTCGTCGACCTAGAGGAGTACGAGGGCAAGCGTGGCCTCTGTCACATCTCCGAGGTGGCGAGTGGCTGGATAAAGAACGTCCGCGACCACGTCAACACCGGCCAGACGGTCGTCGCCAAGGTCCTAGACGTCGACGAGAGCGCCCAGCAGATAGACCTCTCCATCAAGGACGTCAACGACCACCAGCGCAAGGAGAAGATACAGGAGTGGAAAAACGAGCAGAAGGCCGACAACTGGATGGAGATCGCCTTCGGCGAGGAGGTCGACGACGAGACCTACAGCTCCATCGCCAACGCCCTGCTCTCGGAGTTTGGCTCCCTGTACGACGGCTTCGAGGCCGCCGCCATCCACGGCGAACCGGCGCTCGAAGACACCGACCTCGACGAGGACGAGATAGCGGCCATCGTCGAGACGGCCCGCTCGAACGTCTCGGTGCCCTACGTCAACGTCACCGGCTACGTCGACCTGACCTGTCCCGACAGTACGGGCGTCGACGTCATCAAAGACGCTCTCAAGGCCGCCGAGGGCAACGGCGAGGTGCCCGAGGAGATAGAACTCGAGGTCACCTACGTCGGTTCGCCCGAGTACCGCATCCAGGTGCAGGCGCCAGACTACAAGACCGCCGAGGGCGCGCTCGAGGACAGCGCCGCCCGCGCACGCTCGGTCGTCGAGGCCGAGGGCGGTACGGCGCAGTTCCACCGCGACCGGACCGAAGACGACGAATGAAGTCGGACATCCGGGTGTGTTCGGCCTGGCGGGCCGAGCACGACCGCCCGGTGTACACGCTTTCTTCGACCTGTCCCGACTGTGGCGCGACCGCCGTCAACAGCGCCCCTGCACCCTTCGACCCGGCGGACCCCCACGGCGAGTATCGACGTTCTCTTAAGCGGCGACGCCGCCAGTAGGGGGTATGGACGAATTCGACATCGACGTGCTCGCCGAGCCGGAGCTCGACGAGCCGGTACTGGTCGAGGGGCTGCCGGGCGTGGGCCACGTCGGCAAACTCGCCGCCGAGTACCTGCTCGAGGAGCTCGACAGTGCGCTCGTCCGGCGGGTGTACTCGACGCACTTCCCGCCGCAGGTCAGCGTCGAGGACGGCCGCACCCAGCTCGCGTGTGCCGAGTTCCACGCCGTCACGCCCGAGGACGGACGGGACATGCTCGTGCTCACCGGCGACCATCAGGCACAGGACAACGAGGGCCACTACGGGCTGACCGACACTTTCCTCGACATCGGCGCCGACTTCGGCGTCGAGGAGGTGTACGCCCTGGGCGGCGTCCCGACGGGCGAACTCATCGAGGAGTACGACGTGCTCGGCGCGACGACGACCGACGACTTCGGCGACCGCCTCGAAGCGGCCGGCGTGGAGTTCCGCGAGGACGAACCGGCCGGCGGAATCGTCGGCGTCTCCGGACTCCTGCTTGGCCTGAGCGAGCGCCGCGACCTGCCCGCGGCCTGCCTGATGGGCGAGACCTCCGGCTATCTGGTCGACCCCAAGAGCGCCCGCGCTGTGCTGGAGATTCTGCAGGACGTGGTCGGCTTCGACGTGGCGTACGACTCGCTGGAGGAGCGCGCCGACGAGATGGAGGAGGTCGTCAGGAAGATACAGCAGATGGAAGAGCAGTCGGCTCCCTCGCCGGCCGACGAGGACCTGCGCTACATCGGGTGAGGCGGGCCTGCTACGCCGGTGGCGCTAGAAGCACACGTTTCTTACGCGACGGGTCCTAACCGGAGTCCGTGCAGGCAGACCCCGGCGGCCTTCCCGCGTGGCTGGTGTTCGGACTCCTCCTGGGGGTAGCCGGCAGTCTGGTCGTCGCCGGCCTCTTCCTCGTCGCCGGCAGGCTCTTTCCCGCCAAGCGCCGGGTCCGCGGCGTTCGGGACGGCGGCGAGGAGCGCCGTCGTGCCGAGATTCGGGAGTACCTGATGGCCATCGACGAGCAGTTCGCCGAGAACCATCCCGTCGACGGACAGGAGGTCGCCTTCTACCTCCCGGAGCGGGACGTCGCTATCACGTTCAACGCCAGAACGTTCTATCGCCTGGAGCGCTCCCCCACCGTCCCGGTGCTGGTCGAACACGAGATGCCGGGCGCAGCCCTCGGGAAACGGCTGCCCTTCGAGACGCCCGACATCTCTATCGGGCCGGAGCCCGAACCCGAACCCGCCGTCGACCCCACGCGACAGGCCTTCGCCGAACTGGGGCTGCGCCAGGGCGCGACCCCGGAGGAAGTCAAATCGGCCTACCGGGCGCGCGTCAAGCAGGTCCATCCGGACCACGGCGGCGACGAGGAGGAGTTCAAGCGCGTGCGGGAAGCGTACACGCTGGCGAAACAGCACGCGACGTAGCGTCTATCGACCGGCACCGCAACCGGCCAGTAGCTAGCCGCTGCGGTCGTCGTCCGCGACGTGGGCCTCGTACAGGTGGACCATCTCGGCGACGAACCAGAACTTCAGGGCCATCGAGAGCGCCGTCGCCAGGGCGGTCTCGGCGGGCCGTCGCCTGACCGCGGCGTAGAGCGCGTACAGCGCGGCCAGCCCGTTGCACAGGTTCAGAATCTCTGGATAGCTGCGGTGGCCGTGCTCCGTCTGGGTCCACAGGCGCTCGCCGTAGACGACTTTCGTCATCCACGCGCTGTCGTCCTCGGGGGGCGAGAACAGGACGGGATTGAACAGGACGAACAACAGCGTCAGCGCCAGCCCGCGCCAGTCCCGGCGGTAGATGCAGACCATCAGCACCGGCAGAGAGGCGACGCGGGACCAGCCACTCCTGGGGTTGGCGTGGCGGGCCCAGAAGTAGCGGTCGAGTCGGGAGGCGTCGTCGGGTAGCTCGGGGACCATAGGTCCGAGCACGCGGGCCCGCGACAAGTCGGTACCGCCAACGTGTTGGCACCGCCGACGTGTCCGTTCCCGCCCCGCCTCACATCCCCAGGCTCATCAGGTGCGAGCGCAGGAGGTCGGCCTCCTTGCTGCCGGCGACGGGGTTGACCAGCACCACCTCGTCGTCGGAGGCGAAGGCGTCCCGGTCGGCCAGGGCTCGCACGCCGGCGACGGCGGTACCGCCGGTCGCGCCGATTTCCGGGCCGAGTTCGCAGCCGTCGACGGCCGCCTGCAGAATCTCCTTGTCGGGGACCGCGACGCCGTCACCGTCCGTCGCGTCGATGGCGTCGATGGCGGCGGTCCCGGCCGCGGGGTCGGGCACCTCCAGCGGCCCGACGATGGTGTCGGGGTGGTCGACCGGCACCGGTTCGGCCGCGCCGTCGGCGGCCGCCGCGGCGATAGGGGCACAGGCGTCGGGCTGGGCGGCGTAGATTCGGGGGACCGCATCGGCGAGTCCGGCGTCCACCGCGAGGGCGAACCCGCGCTGGAGGCCCACGACCGTCTCGCCGTGGCCGGCCGGGTGGACGACGGTGTCGGGGGCCGCCCACTCGCGGTCGGCGAGCAACTCCAGCGCGAGCCCCGTCGCGCCGGCGATGCGAAACGGATGGCCCGGCGCCACCGACGCGAACGCCTCGTCGCTCTCCGCGAACGCCTCGACAGCGTCGGCGTAGCGCCCCTCGACGACGTGCATGTCGCCGCCGTGGACGTTCACCATCGCCTTGTTCAGGAACGGACACCGCGACGGGACGAAGCCCTTCGACTCGATATCGGCGCGGGCGGCGTAGGCCGCCGCCGACTGGGCGCCGTTGCCCGTCGATGGGGTCCCGACGCGGTCCGCGCCCCGCTCGACGGCGGCGGCGACGGCCAGCGCGAACCCCCGGTCGGCGAGCGACCCCGTGGGGTTGCGCCCCTCGTCCTTGACGGCGACGCTCTCGACGCCGAGTTCCGCTGCCAGGTCGGGGACGGCCACCAGCGGCGTCGCCCCTTCGTCGATGGAGACGGTCGCCTCGGGCGGGAACGGGTGGCAGTCGGCGGCCGACTCGACCGCGTCGGCGTCGTAGTCGACGACCAGGACGGCCCCGCAGTCGGGACACCGCTCGACGCCGGGGTCGGCCGACTCGCCACACGCCGTACAGGAGAGGCCACGGACTGCCGCTGTCGTCTGCATGGTCGCCTCTGGGGCGCCGACCCCCAAGTGTCGTGCGGTATATTCCAGCACGCTCTTGGCGCGCCCGTCCGAACGCAGAGCCATGACAGACGCCGTTGTCGTCGGTGGCGGCCTCGCCGGACTGGTCGCGGCCCGCCACCTCGCCGAGTCGGGACGGGACGTGACGCTGCTGGAAGCGAGCGACGGCGTCGGTGGCCGGGTCCGGACGGCCCACGAGGACGGCTACACCTTCGACCGCGGCTTTCAGGTCCTCTTTTCGGCCTATCCCGCCGTCGAGCGCGAACTCGACGTCGAGGCGCTCTCGCCGCGGCCCTTCACCCCGGGGGCGACCATCGCCCGCCCGAACCACCGCTCCGTGCTCTCGGACCCGCTTCGCAACCCGACGGCGGCCCCCCAGACCGTCTTTAACCGCGATATCCGCACCGCCGACAAGCTCCGCGTGTTCACCCTCCAGCGCGAACTCGCCGGGAGAGACCCGGAGCGACTGCTCGACGGCGGCGGCGAGTCCATCGCGGAGTACCTCGCGAAGCGGGGGTTCTCGAAGCGCTTCGTCGAGCGCTTCGCCGCGCCCTTCTACGGTGGTATCACGCTCGACCGCTCGCTGGGGACCGACAGCGCCATTTTCGAGTACACCTACAAGATGCTCTCGGAGGGCGAGATATTCGTCCCCGCCGACGGGATGGGTGCCATGCCCGCGCAACTCGCCGACCGGGCGCGGGCGGCCGGCGTGACCATCGAGACGGACCGGCCCGTCGAGGGAATCGATGCCGCGACGAGGGGCAACGGCGCGGTGACCGTCGAGACGGCCTCGGAGACCCTCGATGCCGAGGCCTGCGTCGTCGCGACGGACCCGGCGACGGCCGCCGACCTCACCGGCGTGGACACCATCCCGACGGAGACGCTGGGCTGTGTCACGCAGTACTTCTCCCTGCCGACGAGCAAGGCGCCGAGTATGGGCAAGCGAATCGTACTCAACGCGGCCGACGACCGGCCAAACACCGTCGCGCCGCTGTCGGCGGTCGCCCCCGAGTACGCCCCCGACGGGATGGAACTGTACAGTGCGACCTTCCTCGGCGAACAGGAGGCGGACGACGAGGCGCTGGCCGCCGACGTCTACGACGCGCTCGCCTCGTGGTACCCCTCGGCGGGCTTCGACGCGCTGGAACTCCTGCGGACGGACCGGGTGCCGCTTTCGCAGTTCGCACAGCCACCGGGCTTTCGCGAGTCGTTACCTGACCCCGACGCGCCCGAGGGGCCGGTCGCCCTGGCCGGGGACTACACCCGCTGGTCGTCGATTCAGGGCGCACTGGAGAGTGGCCGCGTGGCCGCCGAGTTGCTGCAGTAACTCTCAGGCCGCGGGGCCGCCGCCGGTCTCCTCGTCGTGGTCGTCCTCAAGTAGCACGTCGCCGACGTACTTGATGGTCGCGAAGTAGAGCAACACGAGACAGACGAGTGTCGTCGCGATGAGCGCGAGGGCCGGTCCGGTCTGAATCATACTGGCTGTTCCACCGCGATAGCCCAAATACCTACCGTTACAACATCCGGCGGAACTCGCCCAGCGGCGGGAACTCGCGGCGCTCCCGGGCGCGCTCGTCCCACACCACCGGGGCCAGTCTGTCGGCGTCGGTCACGAGCGGCGACTGAAAGTCGCTCGCGGACATCGTGTTCACCCGCACTCCGGCGTTTAGCTTGTTGAACGACGGAAGCATCACCACGTCGCTGCCCCGGTACTGCCCCTCGCCGACGAGATAACACGGTCTGCGTTGCCCCTCTATTTCGATGGTCGGGTGGTCGTGACCCACGACGTACCGGTCGGCGCTGCCCTCCGGCGGTTCGTGGCCGTGCAGGACCAGGGTGTCACCGACGCGGTATTCGCGCTCGACCGGCCCGTCCCACACCGCGTCGAGCATCGTGTCGTGGTTTCCCGGCGTGACGACGAGTCGGGCCGCCGCGTCGCGACAGGCGGCTTTCAGCCCGGCGACCGTGCCTTCGACCGTTCTCGGGACCGTCTGGAAGGAGTGTAGCACGTCGCCGGCCAGCACTACCGCCTCGGGGTCGTGGCGCTCGACCAGGTCGCGGAACCGTTCGACCATCTCCGTCCCCGAGCCGACCGGGAACTCCAGTTCCCCGCCCGTCCCGCGGCCGACGTGACAGTCCGCGACGACGAGCGTCTCCCCGAGGACGAGCGCCCGGTCGTCGTAAGTCAGTTCCATTGGGGTGGTGTCCGGGCTCGCGCTACATACCGATGACGCACCGGTAGTAGCCGTTGAAAAACACCCGACCGCCGCACACACCGTTTTAGGCGGCTGTCTTTTTATGTCGGGACGACTGACACACGGGCATGGTCGACGTCCTGGAGAACAAACGCTCCGCGACGCGGTTCCGCATCCTCGTCGAGATAGCGGACCGCCAGCCGGCGGTCAGCCAGGGGGAAATCGCGGCGGCCGTCGGCGTGACGAGTCAGGCCGTCAGCGAGTACATCCGTGACCTGGTCGACGAGGGGTTCGTCGAGAAGGAGGGCCGCTCGCGCTATCGCGTGACCAAGGAGGGCGTCGACTGGGTGTTCCAGTCGGCGAACGACGTGCGCCGCTTCGTCGACCACGTCACCGACGACGTGCTGGGCAGCGTCCAGGAGGACGCCGCCATCGCCGAGGCCGACTTCGAGGCCGGCGAGACGGTCGCGCTGTCGCTCTCGGACGGGCTGTTGCACGCCGGGCCCCACGAAGCGGGCGGTGCGACGGGCGTGACCACGACCGACGCGGCCGCGGGCGAGGTGGTCGGCGTCACCGGCTTCGAGGGGGTCATCGACTTAGAGCCCGGCCGCGTCAGCGTCGTTCAGGTCCCGACGGTCCGCACCGGCGGCGACGGGTCGGGTGCGGACCTCGCGGCGACCTGCGAGGGGGCGCCTATCGTCACCGCCGCCGGCGTCGAAGCGGTCTCGGCGCTCCGGGACGCCGGCGTCGAACCGACGACGTACTTCGCGCCGGGCCAGGTGGCCGCCGACGCCGCCTCCCGCGGGCTTGACGCCGTCGTCGTCGCCACGCAGGACACCATCGGTCGCGTCACCGACGCCCTGACCGACGCGTCGGTGAGCTACGACGTGGCAAAGTGAGGACGGTTTTGTGCGGTGAGCGCGTCACCTCGGCTATGAGCGACGACTCCGACGACCTCGAATCCGCAGTCGAAGCGTTCCTCTCGGAGGCCGACGCGGCCTACGAGGAGTACGACCGCGGCTACACGGACCCGGACGCGACGTTACAGCGCCTGGAGAGCGCCATCGAGCAGCTACGGCGAGCGAGCGAGGACCAGTAAGTGGCTGCTACCGACCGACAGTATTTGTAGCTACAGCGACACGTTCGCGTATGACCGACGTGGTCGTCGTGGACGGCGCGAGAACTGCACACGGAAACCTCCTGGGGGCGCTGGCCGAGAAGACGGCGACGGACCTCGGCCTCGCGGTCACCGAGGGGCTGCTCGACCGGACCGGTATCGGCCCCGACCTCGTGGACTGGGTCTGTCTGGGCAACTGCGTCCAGGCCGGCGTCGGGCAGGTGCCCGCCAGACAGGTCGTCGTCGACGCCGACCTGCCCGATAGCTGCCCGGCGACGACCACGAACGAGGCCTCCGGGTCGGGCCTGCGGGCGATTACGAACGCCGTCGACCGAATCGAGGCGGGTCGGGTCGACGTCGCCGTGGCCGGCGGGATGGAGTCGATGTCGAACGCGCCCTATCTCGTCAGGGAGCTGCGCGAGGGCCGTCGCCACGGGAACACGACGCTCGTGGACGCGATGATTTACGACGCGCTGTGGGACGTGAACTACGACGCCCACATGGGGACACTGACCGACCGCATCGCCGACCGGTTCGACATCTCCCGGGCGGCACAGGACGAGTACGCCCGCCGGAGCAACCACCGCGCCGGCGAGGCCATCGAATCAGGGGCTTTCGAGCAGGAAATCGTGCCGGTCGAGGTGGGCGACCACCTCGTCACGGAGGACGAGGGACCCCGCCCCGAGACGACGACGGAGGGCCTCGCGGCGCTGCCGCCGGCCTTCGGCGAGGACGGGACCATCACCGCCGGCAACGCGTCGAAACTCTCGGACGGGGCGGGCGCGGTGTTGCTGGCCGACGCCGAGGCCGCCAACGCCGCCGGCGTCGGCCCGATGGCCCACGTCGAGGAGTACGCCGTCGCCTACCGCGACGCCGCCGAGTTCTCGCTGGCGGTGTGTGACGCCCTCGAAGCCCTCTTCGAGCGGGCCGACATCGGCGTCGCGGACGTGGACCACTTCGAACTCAACGAGGCCTTCGCCGCGCAGATGGTGTACGTCGCCGACGAACTCGACATCCCCGCGGAGAAACACAACCCGCTCGGCGGCGCCGTGGCGCTTGGCCACCCCATCGGTGCCAGCGGCGGCATCCTCACGACGACGCTGCTGTACGCCATGGAACACCGGGATTTGGACAGGGGCGTCGTGGCGATGAGCGTCGGCGGCGGGGGCGCGCTGGCGATGTCTCTAGTGCGCTGAGCCCGCCCGGCGGCGACGCGATGGAAGTCGGCGGCGGGGGCGCGCTGGCGATGTCTCTAGTACGCTGAGCCCGCCCGGCGGCGACTGTCAAACTGGTACGTACCTCGACACTACGTTTGTAACCGCCGGTCGGCTATCTCCTGTAATGTCAGATTCTCGGCCCGATGAACAGAACGACACGCAGCCCGACGGCGCCGCGGTGGTCCGTCGGCAGATAACGCCGGACCCCGAAACCTCGGAGTACGACCTGCTGGAGGTACTCGCCGAGATAGAGGACTGTGATATCGAATCCCTGCCACCGCTGTACAACGAAGTCGAACACGTCGTCGAGACGCTGTTCAAGACGCCGCCGTCGGCGGCGGCCCAGATGTCGGTCTCGTTTTCCTACGCCGGCTACCGTATCAGACTCGACCGCGACGGGACTCTCCAGTTGGTCCCGGTCAAGGAGACGATATAGCGAGGCGTCTCGACCGACCCCGTCGCGACGCCGCCCGCTTCGGGAAGAATTATCGGCCCGGACGCCCCCAGGGGTGGTATGACAGGATTCTCCAGTCGCGTCGAAGCGGTGTCTATCTCGGGCATCCGCGAAGTGTTCGAGGCCGCCGGCGAGGACGCCATCAACCTGGGTCTGGGACAGCCGGACTTCCCGACGCCCGACCACGCCCGCGAGGCGGCCGTCCAGGCCATCCAGTCGGGCGCCGTCGACGCCTACACGTCGAACAAGGGCACCCTCGAACTCCGCGAGGCCATCGCGGCCAAACACGCCCGCGACAACGACCTCGACGTCGACCCCGGGGATATCATCGCCACCTCCGGCGGGAGCGAGGCGCTCCACATCGCACTGGAGGCCCACGTCGACGCGGGGCAAGAGGTCGTCTTCCCCGACCCCGGCTTCGTCTCCTACGACGCGTTGACACACCTCGCGGGCGGCACCCCGAAGCCCGTCGGCCTGCGCGAGGACCTGACGATGGCGCCCGACGCCGTCGAGGCCGCCATCACCGACGACACCGCCGCCTTCGTCGTCAACTCCCCGGCCAACCCGACGGGTGCGGTCCAGTCCCCCGACGACATGCGCGAGTTCGCCCGTATCGCCGACGAACACGACGTGCTCTGTATCTCCGACGAGGTGTACGAACATCAGGTGTTCGAGGGCGAACACCGCTCGCCCGCCGAGTTCGACGAGTCTGGCAACGTCGTCGTCGTCAACGCTTGCTCGAAGGCCTACTCGATGACGGGCTGGCGGCTGGGCTGGGTCACCGGCGCGACCGAGCGCATCGAGCGGATGCTCCGGGTCCACCAGTACGCCCAAGCCTGTGCCTCCGCGCCCGCACAGTACGCCGCCGAGGCCGCCCTGACCGGACCCCAGGAGCCCGTCGCGGAGATGCGCGAGGCCTTCCGGGAGCGTCGGGATATCCTGCTCGACGGGTTCGCGGAGATGGGCCTGGAGTGTCCCACCCCGAAGGGCGCCTTCTACGCGATGCCGAAGGTGCCGGCGGGCTGGGTCGACGAGGTCATAGAGCGGGGCGTCGTCGTCGTCCCCGGCGAGGCCTTCGGGGAGAACGGCGCGGGCTACGCCCGCATCTCCTACGCCACGGACACCGAGACGCTGCGCGAGGCCATCGACGTCATGGCCGAGGCGACCGCCGCGCTCGACTAGTTCGGCGACGCGACCGCCAGAGTCGGTACCAATTTGGAAGAGAGTTCGAAGAAGGGTTTTGTAGGCGGCTGTCGTCCCACCGCCCGAACCAGCCGTGGTCACCGTTCATGACACCGACGGAACCGAGACACCCACGCGCGACGGGGAGAGCCAACTATTTAGGACGGGCAACAGGACCACAGGACGGAGAGGGATGGAGAAAGCGCTCTGGTATCTGCTGACGGCGACGCGCGGCGGCGCCAACCGGGCGCGTATCATCGACGCCCTCACGGAGCGACCGAAAAACGCCAACGAACTGGCCGACGAACTCGACGTCGGATACAAGACGATTCGCCACCACATGGAACAACTCGAAGAGCACGACATCGTCGAGTCGGGCGAGGAGTCGTACGCGAAACTCTACTTCCTCACCGACCGGTTCGACACGTACCGGGACACCTTCGAGGACATCACGGAGCAGATGGACACATGACGGGGGCGCGTCTGCTCGCGCGGCGAGGCGAGGTGACCCGCTGATGGCGATGGGTACCCTCATCACCGCCGCCGTCGTCCTCGCGGGACTGAACACGCTCCTCTTGCTCCCGCTCGTGGGCGTCTGGGTCCGCAACTACAGCACCTTCGGCACCGGACTGGTGGGCGGACTCGTCCTCTTTGCCGTCGCCATGCTCGCCGAGAACGCCATGGCCATCTACTTCTTCTTCTCGATGGCCAGCTTCTACAGCGGCGACCCCGGCGTCCAGCAGGTGGTCCTGATTCTGCGGGGGCTGCAGTTCGTCGCCATCGCGGCGCTGTCGTACACGACGCTGCGCTGACTGGCTGTCCCTACCCGAAGGACGGATAATGCTCCACCCGTTACGAGGGGTCAATGGACCACCTCGCCCCGTCGAACGTTCCGGTGTACGCGACGACAGACGAACAGGAAGCCATCTGGGACCGCTGTGCCGACCGCGGCCACCCGGTCATCGCCATCCGGGCGGCCACCCGCGGCTACCTGGTCAAGTACGACCTCCAGCATCTCGACGCCCAGCTCTCACAGCGCACGCTCCAGAAGCTCCGGGACCGGGTGCGCTCGCGGCGACCGTACGAGACCAGCCCCGACGGCACCGACCCCATCTCCGAGACGGAGGGCGTCGGCGGCGAGGCCGGCGCGGTCTCCGGCGAGTTGCACGCCCCGACCGAGCGGGCGGCCCGGGACCTGGCCTCGCACATCTCCCCGTTCGTCCTCGACCGGTCGAACTGGCGGTAGTCGCGCCGTACCGCGCGCCGGCGCACGAGTCTTTTTCACGCTGCCGTCCCTCGCTCCCGCTATGGCAGTGGCCCGACACGAGTCCGGCGTCCTCGGTGCCGGCAAGGCGCTCGCCTCGCAGGTCCACCCGGTGTTCATGTTGCCGCCGCTCGCGACGTCGCTGTTCGGGGCCGTCCTCGCCGGCGCCGCCGACCTCGCGGTGGCCGGGCTCCACGCGCTGGCGATGTTCTTCGCCGTCTACACCGCCCACGTGAAGGACGGCTACGTCGACTTCCACGTCAGGGGCGAGGACGACGACCACCCGCTGACCGTCGGCGGGTGTCGCGGGGCCCTTCTGGTCAGTGCCACCGGCTTCCTGGCCTGTACCGTCGGCCTCTGGCTGCTCGTCTCCCCGCTTGCGGCGCTGGTGACGGCGCCGACGTGGGTCATCGGCTACACGCACGCGCCGCAACTGGACCTCAACCCCGTCGGCGCGACGATGGGCTACCCCGCGGGCATCGCGCTGGCGCTGCTGGGCGGGTACTACGCGCAGGCGACCAGTTTCGGGCCACAGGTACTCGGCCTGGCCGGCGTCTTTCTGTGCATGCTGACCGGCATCAAGATAATCGACGACGAGACCGACTTCGACTACGACAGCTCCATCGACAAGCGGACCGTCGCCGTCGTCCTGGGGCCCCGCCGGGCCAGACGGCTCGCGCTCGGGCTGTTCGGCCTCGCGATGGTCGGCGTCGTCGCGCTCGCGGTGGCCCTGCCCGGGATTCCGCCGACCGCGGCGGGCGGGGCCGCCGTCTTCGGCGCCGTCCTGGCCGTCGCCTACCGTGCCGAACCGAAACTCGCGACGATGCTGTTGATTCGGGGCTCCTACCTCTTCCTCGCGGTTCTGGTGGCCGCGGTGTGGTTCCGGCCGCTGGCGTAGGTGTCGCGAGCGGGCCGTCAGCGCGTGTCCCGCTCTCGCGTCCGTTCACCGCCCGTCCCACGGAGCGTGATGCCACATCGCAGTTCCGCGAGACAGTCCCGGTGAACCAGCGCCTCACGGCGCTCTCGGTCGGCAGTTCGCGGAATCGACCGGTGACAGACCTTGCACACGCGCTCCGTCTCGGTAGTCTCGGTCACACCGGCTGACTCCCCGCCCTGCGAGTTCGACGTTGGTTCCATAGCTACCACTCGTGTAGAAGGAAGCCACTGCTATACCTTGTTAGATAGTGTGTACTCCAGGCTGGAGACGGCTCAGTTTCCGACTACTATCCAGATGTGGCCGATTGGCTCACAGCCGGTTGAACCAGACGTCCACGTGGTGGTCAGGGCCGTAGGACTTCCCGACCACGTCCGGCCGGCCGCTGTCGGTCAGGTCGACGACTTTCGCTTCGTGGGTCGGGATGCCCGTCTCGACCGTCTCGCGCTCGAACTCCCCCTCGCGGTTGTAGAAGAGGAAGTGGCGCGGTTCGCCGTGTTTCCCGAGCCCCATCTCCGCGACGTAGATTTCGAGCAGCCCGTCGCCGGTGAAGTCCTCGACGGCGAGAGAGTGCGGGCAGAACAGTTCGTCCGCGATGACGTTCTCGTCCCAGTCGGGCGGGTCGAACCAGGCGACCCGGCCCGGTCGGGTCCCCAGGTGCGGGGAGTCGCCCTCCGACAGCACGATTTCCAGTTCGCCGTCGTCGTCGAGGTCCGCGACCTCGACGCGGGTGTTGTCCCACCCGGAGACGATTTCCTCGCGACACCACCCGTTTACCGCGTCCGGGTCGCGGTAGTAGACGTTCGGGCCCGCGACCAGTTCCGTCCGGCCGTCGCCGGTGACGTCACGGACAGCGAGGCCTTCGACCTCGCGACCCTCGTCGATGATGTGGAGGTGCTCCTCGTCCCAGGGCGAGCGGCGCGGCTCGGACGGAATGTCGTAGTAGAAGACCGTCTCGGACTCCTGTGAGAGCCCGACAACCTCCGGCTCCCCGTCGTCGTCGATATCGGCGACGGCGACGTCGTGGTACTTCTCGAAGCGGTCCGTGATGCGGTAGCGCGACCAGCGGCCACGCGGGTCCTGCCCCGGTTCGAACCAGTACAGCCCCGTGTTGTCGATGCCTTGCCCGGCCACGATGTTCGGTCCGCCCGACCCGGTGAGGTCGCCCACTGCACCGCCGACGTCGAGCGACGGCGTGAAGGATATCTCGTGGCGCTCGAAGCCGGGGTTCTCGTACCAGAAGAGGTTCGCCTCGCCGATGCCCATCGCCGAGCGAATCGGGCCGGTCGGGACCCCGCGGCGCTCGGCTTCCCAGACGATTCCCTTGCCGGGGAACCCCTCGCCGGCGCCGCCGACGATGACGTCCTCGCGGCCGTTACCGGTCAGGTCCGCGGTGAGACAGAACCCGAGTTTCGTACAGGGTGGCCGCTCGTCGATTCGCTCGTGATTGAATCCACTCATGTGTCCTGCCCCCGACTCCGCCCGGACCAATCATGAGTAATCACCTGCTAACGGTCCGGGCTCGGCGGCGAGGCCAGAGAACGCGACGAGCGCGGCGTTGCCCCGCTCGTCGCTCCGTTTTACGCCTCCGGCGGGCGGTTCCAGACAGCGTAACAAACCGTCCACACCGGAAACAGTCGACTATGCCCTGTCCGCAAACCGCCTCTCGACCGTCCGCGTCGACCGCCGGGTCCCGTCGGGGGCGACGCTAATGTGGCCGTGGTCGCATCTCGCTTTCGGGTACCTCCTCGTCTCGCTCCTGTGGCGACTGCGCGCCCACCGCGTCGACGGCGCCGTGGCCGTCACCGCGGCCGTGGGCACGCAGTTCCCCGACCTCGTCGACAAACCACTCGCGTGGGCCGTCGGCGTCCTGCCCGCCGGACGCAGTCTGGCACACTCCGTCTTCACCGCCGCGGTGGTCGCGGCCGTCGTGCTCTACGTCGCTCGCCGCTGGGGCCAGTCCGACCCGGCGCTCGCGTTCGTCGTGGGATACGCCAGCCACCTCGCCGGCGACGCCATTCCGAAGCTCCCCGCCGGGGACTTCGACTCGCTCACCTTCCTCCTCTGGCCGGTGTTGCCGCTCCCGGAGTACGAGGGTGGCGAACCGGTGCTGGCGAACCTCGCCGACATCGCCGCCGCCCCGGCGGCGTACCTGCTTGCCAGCCCCGGTCGGCTGGCGTTGCTCGTCGTCGTCTTCGTCGTCTGGAGCGTCGACGGCTTCCCCGGCGTACCGGGAGTCGGACGCTACCTCGGCCGGAAAACCGCGGGCCGTCCCGACTGAGAGCCGGGGTCGCGTCGCTGGGTGGCGACTGACCCCGAAAAGCGTTCTCGCCGACGGTATCAGGCCCGGACCGCGCGCGTCTCCGAGGCCACCTCGGCGTCGTCAGCACCGGCGAGACTCGAAAGCAGGTCCTCGAGCCGGTCGGCGATGTTCGCGCGGTCGTACGCTTCGACGACGTGTTCGCGGCCCGCCGTGCCCAGCCGTCTGCGCCGCTCCGGCGAGTCGAGCAACGCGTCGAGTTCCTCGGCGATGGCGGCCGGGTCGACCTCGGCGTGGCGGCCGCCGCCGGAGTCCTCGACGAACCGGCGCACTTCGCCGCGGCCGGTGACCACCAGAGGGACCCCGCAGGCGAGATACTCGTAGGCCTTCGTCGGCATGGCGTAGGCCAGTTCAGACGTGTCCTTGATGGGCGCCAGCCCGACGGCGGCCCCGTTGATGTGGGCCGGCACCGCCTCGCGGTCGACCAGCCCGACGAACTCCACGCGGTCCGCCAGACCGAGTCGTTCCGTCAGGGCCTCCAGCCGCGAGCGCTCGTCGCCGTCGCCGACGAACCGGAGCGTCGCGTCGTGGGACAGTTCGTCCATCGCGCGGATACAGGGCTCGAGGGGCTGTGCGCTGCCGAGGTTCCCGGTGTAGACGACGACGGGCGGCTCCGCTTCGTCGTCCGGACGCGTGTCCGCTGTCTCGCTCCGGTCCGGCGCGGGCTCGTCCCGCTCCGTGGTCGGTTCGAACAGCGTCGTGTCGACACCGTTGGGCAGATGGCGAATCCGGTCGTCCAGCGCCGCGCCGTACTTCTCGGTGACGGCGGTCCCGAGCGACTGCGTCGTGACGGTGATTCGGTCGGCCGTCCCCAGGACGAGCCCCTGGAACCACCGGCTCGCCCGGACCAGCGGGCTGTCGGCGTCGACGTAACCAAGCGCCACGGAGTTGTCTATCCAGAGGTCGCGCACGTCGACCACCCACGGCGTCCCGAGGAAAGCGGCCGCGAGCCCCGGGATACCGGTCGTGATGGGCGGCGTCGACGTGAGCACCGCGTCGGTCGAGCGGTGGTGCCAGGCCAGCCACAGCGTCGCGTGCAACGCAAACAGCAGGTAGTAGGGGAGCCGGCGGGCGAGTCCGGGGTTCTCGACCCGCGGCTGCCAGGACCACAGCCGATGGACGACGACGCCGTCCCGGCGCTCGGTCTCGCACCGCTCCCAGCTGCGCTCGAAGTTCCCCGGCGGGTAACAGGCCGGCGGCGCCAGCACCGTCACGCTCGCGTCGTCGGCGACGTTGACGGCGAGGTCACGGATTCGCGAGGCGTTCCCGCCCTTCTCCGGCGGGTATCGCTGGGAGACGAAGACGTAGCTGTCTCGGTCGGCCATCGTCACCCCAGCGCTCCGCTGACGGTCGGTAATCGGTCGCTGTCACCTGTCGGGCACGGCGCCGTCGTCCGGCGGTCGGCCGCGGACATCACACTTGCCATGAGACGTCGAAACGGACCGCCGATATCGGCATTAGTATGCGTTCTATACGCCGTCTGGCCGCCGGACGGGGAGGCGAGCGCCGGTGGTCGGTCGGCGAGCGTGTCCCCCCGCAGGGCCGGCTGTCGCGGAACCAACTGGTCAGCCCACCGGGCCCAGCCAGTTACCGATTGGCTACTAAACTGGCTGGGCTGTCAACTCCCGTTCGGACGATGGACCTGGATTCACTGACGCTGGCCTACGCGTACGGCTGTCGCAACGCGGGGGATTTCGCGATAAACGAGGGGTCGCTCGCGCTGCTCGACCGCACCGTTCCCGACGTGGACGTGACCGCTGTCTCGCGGTTCGCGTCCGAGTCGCCGGAGTACGAGCGGATGGTCGAGGAACTCGACGGCGTCGAGGACGGCGCGCTCGTCGGCGGGCCGATAACCTACGACCCGGAGAGCCAGTCCCGGCCGGCGCAACTGGCCGCGCTGGCGCGCAACGGCCTCCAGTACGGCGTCGACGTCGCCGGCGTCGCCGACGACCTGTCGGTCCACTCGGCGCTGTACGAGGGGATAACCGACGCCGACGCCATGCTGTTCAACGGCGGCAACGCCATCCACTACTCGCCCAGCCACGGGAACCTCCCGTACCTGCTCGCGATGCTCTACCCGCTGCAGGTCGCCCGGCGAAACGACGTCCCGTACGGGCTGTTGCCACAGACGACGTTCGCGCTGGAAGGGGTCGCCAGACGGCTCGTCGTCCCCCTGCTCGAGGACGCCGAGTTCGTCATGACCCGCGACGCGATTACCTTCGACTACCTCTCGGAGTTTGGCCTCTCGACGCAACTCATCAACGGCGTCGACACCGCGTTCCTCAACGGGACGCCGACGGCGGGCGACCCCTCGGACGGCGAGTCGAACCGCATCGCCGCGGTGCCGCGGTTCTCGACGCTTGGTGACACCGGCGAACTCGACGCGGCCGGGAAACGGATGGAGGACACCTTCCTGACGTATCTCGACCGCCTCGTCGACGCCGGCGACGAGGTCACGCTGACGATACAGACCGAAATCGACGCGGCGTGGGCCGAACGCAATCGGGACCGACTCGACGATATCGGCGTGGGCTACTACGAGTCCTACGACCCGGACGAACTCCGGGCCCACTACGCCGAGATGGACCTGCTCGTGACCATGCGGCTCCACGCGGCCATCTTCGCGCTCTCGGTCGGGACGCCGACCATCGGCGTCTACCGGCCCGAGTGGGGCCCGAAGATGGACGGCACCTTCCGCACGCTCGACATCGCCGAGTACGCGATTCCCTGGGACGGAGCGACGGTCGAGACGCTCGAAGCGGCCACCGCGGACGCTCTCGACGAGGGCCGGGCGCTCTCCCAGCACGTCGCCGACAACGTGTCGTTGCGCAACGAGGCGCTGGTCAGTGACCTCCGGACGGCGCTGTCGACGGCCGACGGGTTCGCCTGATTCTCCACTCGCCGAATCCGACGTTTAGAGCGAGGGCCCCAGCAATGCCGGGAACACGGGCTGGTCCGGCGGCGGTGCTTTCGACGCCCGCCGAGAGCTCTCTCGGACTGCGGTTCCTGTCGCCGATGGGCACATATCTACCGGAATATACTATCGGTCTGAAAAGGCCCTTTATTACACTGCTCGGTCGATAGGGGCCTGGTGATTGGACTGACCGCTCGACGACTAGCTATCGGTTGTAATCGACTCGTGGGCACGCGCCGGACTCTCTCTCTCATATCGGCCGGCTCGACGCCGTCTCGGAGGCGAACACCGCACGACACGGCGTGCCTCGAATCACGCGACAGGACGGGAGCGGCGGCCAGATGAGCGGGAAGAACCCGCTCCGAGATGGCGCGCCGACGTACTGCGATGACTGTGGGAAGGCGTACAGAGAGGTACAGCGCCTTCCGGGGTTCGTCTCGCTCTGTCCGAAGTGTTTCGAAACGGCACTGGGGGGCGGCGACCGGTCGTGAGTCGTCGCCGGACGCCCGAGCGACCGACGAGTTCGGTGGCTGCCCGCTAGGAAGCCACTGTAGCGGGCGTCAGGCGGTCGCGTTCACCCGGTAGACGTCGTACTCACCGTTGTCGTACACCGACGACACCGTCGGGTCCCGTGGGAGCCGGTCGAAGTCGGACTGCTCGTACTTCCAGAACTCCCGGTAGTCCGGGTAGAGGCTCTCGTAGAACGTGCGGCCGGCCGCCGTCAGGACGAGGTACTTCTCGCTCTCGTAGCTGGCGCCGAGGGTGGCGTTCTCGGTGTAGCCGAAGTGGCGCGGTATCCGGTCGGTGTCGCTGGTCACCACCTGGTCGTCGTCGTAGGTCTCCCGGCCGTAGATGGCGTCGCGGAACCGGTGGGTCTCGATACCGAACTCGCTGAGGTCGTCCCCGGTGTCGCGGTGCTCGATGTACCACGCTGACCCCTGTATCTCCGCCTCGGTGACCTGCTGGTTCTGGCCGACGGTCATCGGCGACGCGTACAGTCCCATGGTGCTGATCGCCAGCAACACCGCGACGGTGACGTAGGTAAGCCCGTACACCGTCGACCTGGCGCCGGTTCGCTCGGCCGCGAGGTAGACGAAGGCCCCGGCCAGCAGCGCCGCGAACAGCTCCGCGTACACCAGCGGACGGCCGAAGCCGACGATGAGGTCGACGAGGAAGAAGAGGACCGACATCCCGGTAAAGAGCCCCAGCCCGCCGACGAACGTCGTGCGGAAGACGGTGCCGCTCGTGCGCGAGCGCAGCGTCGCGACGAGGACGGCGAGCGCGTAGCAGCCCCCGAGCGTGAGCAGTATCGCGGACTCGCCGTATCTGAGCGCGGCGATACGGACGATGTCGACCACCGTCGGGCTGTACTGGGCCACCGTCTCGGTGTAGGACGCCGCCGAGGAGCCGCCGCCGCCCGGGGCGGTGAGGGTCTCGATGACGATTCTGAACCGCGCGACTATCTTGGGGAAGTCGAGATACCAGACGGCGAAGACGGCGACCACCAGTTGCGAGAACGGCATCGGGCCCACCGGCCCGGTCAGCCCCTCGGTGCTGTCCAGCACGCCGCGGGCGTGCAACAGCCGTGCGACGCCGTAGACACACAGGACCAGCACCAGGAAGAGCACCGTTATCGGGTGGTAGATGACCAGTGCGAACAGCGCCAGCCCGAACGCGGCCCGGACGTGCAGGGCTCGCGTCCGGCGCTCCATGACGAACAGGTAGAGGACGAACGGGACCAGCAGGATGCTGAAGACGTACGGTACCGACTGGACCGCGACCAGCACCGTCGCGAACGGGACCGACAGCAGCGCCCGGCGGCGGTCGAAGACGGCGCCGACCAGCGCGACGAACGAGAGGATGCTGAACAGCGAGCCGATGCCCGCGAGCGACATGAGCGTCGTCTGCGGGGCGATACCCGTGGCGTACGCGAGGCTCAACACCAGCAGGTGGAAGTTGGGGTAGATGTTCCCGGGGCTGACCTGCCCCGTGGTCTGGATGTCCCTGATGAACCCGACGTGTGAGAGCACGTCCGCCCGACCGAACAGGGTGTACCCGCGGAAGTACGGCAGGAAGACGAGCAGGCCGACGACCGTCAGGACGAGCGCGAGCCCGTACAGCCAGTCGGTCGTCCCCCGCCTGGCGCTGCGGACGACGACCACGTTCCCGACGAGCAGCGCGAGGCCGCCGAGCGCCCAGAAGTACCACGGGTACGCCCCGTAGATGGAGGGTTCGTAGCCGCTGGCCGCCGGCGTCGTCGCGAGAACGAGCGTACAGGCGAGTGCGAGCGCGAACCCGCCGGCCGCGAGCCAGCGGTCGTCGGTCCCGGTGGCGACCATCTACAGTCCACCTCCGCCGGCGACCACGTCGACCCAGATGTGGACCGACCGGTAGGCGTCGTCGATGCGCGGGTTCTCCGGGGTCGGTCCCTCGTAGAGCAGCAGCGTCAGCCGGAGCCGCTCGCCGGCCGCCGAGTCCGGGGGTGAGACGCGGACCCCGGTCGCGTTGGCGCCACCGGCCGCGAGCTGTTTCTCGTACCGTTTCTGTCGCCACCGGGCGTCGATGGTCCGCTCGCCGTCGACGCTACTGACCCGGTGGAACTCGACGAGGACGGTGTAGTTCGTCGACCGACCTTCGTTGTTCTCGATACCGACGTAGATGGGGGCGCCCCGGTTCGTCGCGACCGTCTCGGGGTAGTCGTCGGCGACGAGTTCGCCCGTCTCGTCGTCCTCGGACAGGATGTAGAACTCGGTGAAGCGCTGGCCCCCGTCCGCCGACACGAGCGCCGTGCCGGCGACCGCGAGCGTCAGCACGAAGAGGACGCCGATGAGGGCCGTCGCCGGTCCGGCGCTGGTGACGCCGCCGAGCGTCGACCCCACCGGCAGCCGGAACCGCTCGGCCGGCGGGACGCGCAGTCGGCGGACGGCCGCCACCCCCGTCGTGACCAGCACGAACCACAGCAGCGTGAGAACGACGGACTGTGAGTTGATGCCCCACTGCGTGAAGTTCAGAAACAGCGCCAGCAGCGGGACGGTGACGATGCTGAGACCGACCGAGTAGACGAGTCGTTCGAGCCCCGAGAGGTGGCCGGGCGACAGTCGGCCCCCGACGCCGGACAGCTCCGACTGCCGCCGCGGGAACAGCGCCGCGGTCAGGGCATAGCCCGGCAGGAGGAGGACGAAGGCCCCGCCCACCAGGACGCGGGCCGGTCCGAGGCCGACTTCCGGGCGCAACCAGACCGCGTACGTTACGAGCGCGATGCTACCGACGACAGCGAGGTCGAGGAGCGTAGAGACCGCTCTGGGCCCCCAACTTCGGCCACGAGCCATTGACAGACCACAGCGCACACAGTGGGATAAGAAAGCGCCGCCTACGGCTTGGTTTCGGGGTTGTTACCAACTCCCCACCGCGGGCGGTCACTCGGGCGCCGGGAGCGAGCGGTAGTCGTCGTCGACGGAGAGCCCGGCGACGGTGGTGCCGTCGTGGTCGACGGCGACCGACCTGGGCGCGCCCGTCGAGAGGAGGAAGCCGAGCTGTACCGCGCTTCCCTCCGACTGGAACGACAGCTTCGCCCGGCTCTCGGCACGACCGTACTCGGGACAGTACTCGCTCGTCGCGACGGTCGCCGTCGCCGCGCCCAGCGGGACGACGGACGCGAGCGTCGAGCCGCCGTCGCGGAGGTCGAACCGGGGCTGTCTCCCGTCGTCGCCGCGCTCGACGTCGATGTCGGGCGCGACGTGGAGCCGGCTCGTCACCGTCGCCTCCTCGTCGGCGTCGACCGTGTCCCAGACCAGCCACCAGTCCTCGTCGTGGTACACCCGCCGCCGGTGGCTGTATCGGGGCGACGGCTCCCGGCTGTAGCGCCCGTCGAACAGGGCGACGCCGTCGCGCTCGGTCACGGTGGCTGTCGGCTCGACCCGTCGGCCGAGCAGGTAGCTGCCGCCGACCGGCATCGGCTCGACGTCGCCGTACTGGACGGTGTTGTGCGCGCGGACGCTGCGGGCGTACTCGCGCCGGTTCGTCGGGGCGTAGGCGGGCGTTCCCGTGTCGGTCAGCAGCCGCGTCCCGTCGGCCCAGAACGCGACCGAGAGCTGGTCGTTGTGGGTGTGGCCCGGGAGGTGGGCCGGGCCGGGCTGGCCCCCGTCGACGAGCAGCCGGTCGTCGCCCTCGCCGAGCCAGTAGTAGCCCGACGCGGGCATGGACTCGCCGGGCGTCGCCGTCGCGTCGACGCCGACGGCGTCGGCGTATCTGAGCACGGCGGGCAGCGGGGGGGCCTCCCCGAACACCGCGTCGTTGAGCAGCGGAATCCGGCCGTCCGGCGGGCTGAGTCGCTGGAGGAACTCCGTCGCCGCGACCGCCACCTCGCGGAGTTCGGGCGGCACCGACCGGCCCTGTCGGCGCAGCAGGTCCACGGCGGTCAGATACCGGACGAGCGCGATACCGTGGTACATCGGGCTGCGCTCGAAGTGGCCGCCGTCGGCGAGGAACTGGTCGCTCGCGTCGACCAGCACGTCGACCCCCTGCTGGAGCCACCCCTCGCCGTCGCCGTCGAACAGCGTCCCAGCCATCACCAGGGCCGCCCCGTTCTCTATCAGGTGGTTGCCGCCCACGTCGTGTTCCACGTGGTTGGCGAGGAAGGCGGCGTTCCGGTAGACGAGCCGGGCCGCGAGCGCCTCGACGCCCGTGTCGCGGCGCACCCACGCGCACAGCCGGACGAGGTTGATAGTTCGGAGCGAGACGGCGTGGGGCGTCCAGGCGCGACGCAGGTAACCGGGCGCACCGACCCGCGTCGCGTCGGCGCCGTCCCAGTCTGTGAGCCAGTCTTCGACCGTCTCGACGACCGCCGGACACGCCGTCGGCTCGTCGTAACCGAGCGTCGCCCACGACAGAAACTCGAAGCCGTGGAACTTGAGCGCCCACATCGCGGGCGGTTCCAGGACCGACTCGTCGAGCCACCCGACGCCGTCCTCGCCGGCCACCGACAGCGAGCGGTCGAGCAGCGTCACCGTCCCGGTCGCGGTCTCGTCGGCCCGCTCGCGGTAGCGCTCCCGGGTCTCGGAGCCGAGACAGCGCCGGAGCGTCGTGGTGTTACCCCGGACGGGACCGGGCCGTATCGCCAGGCCGCTCGGGACCTTGCGGTCGTACCACTGGTCGGCGTCGAGGGGCAGGGACGGGACGACCAGCTGTCGGAGCGTCCGGTCGGCCACGCCGAGTAACTGCCGTGTCTCCATGTTGCGCACCGTCTCGTACAGCAGCGGCGCCGTCTCGGTGTCCGTGAGCTGTGAGAGCCGGGACTGGCCCCCGCTCATCGCTCGGGGCCCTCCCCGGTGCTGGTTCGGTTCGGTCGCGTTCGCGCGACTGCGCTCGGTCGGTCCGCCTGCCGGTCGCCGCTCGCCGCCACGACCGTCGGCCGCGTCCGGGCCGACGGCGTGGGGTCGGGACACAGTTCACCCATGCTCCCGGGATACCCACCCTGATAGTTTGTTACGCCGCTCCTGAACCGCCCCCAGCCCTCTCGCACGTCGGTTTATCGACCGCCGGCGTGGACCGCGGCCGCGTTATTAGTACGTAACTAACTGAGTACCGGCCAATCGAGGTGCCAGGCGATGGTAGACAGAGCGAACGCGATGGGAACGGGGTACCCGTGAGCGTGGTCAGCTACGTGGCGGGCCTCTGGGAGCGCTGTATCGCCGCCGCCCGGTCGACGGGCGGTAGCGAGAGTCGAAGCGAACGGCGAGGGACGTCGAGCGAACTGTTCGCCGCGCCGGCACGCGACGGCGACCGGGACGACGGCGACTCGACGCTGTTCGTCTACAGCCAGGCACTCTGGATGGCCGTCACGCTGGCGCTGCTGGTCGCGCTGACGCTGCTATCGGTGCGCCTGTACTTCCTCGTCTCGTTCATCGGCCTGCTGTGTAACCGTGTGCTCTTCGCCCCGCGCGCGGCCGTCGGACAGTGGTGGCGAGTGGTAAACGCGATTACGTGGCTCTGTTTCGCGGTCCTCTCGTACATCGTCTATCTCCGGATTACGGCCAGTGCGACCGGCTCGGCGTAGCCGTCGCATACTTACGGGCCCATAGTGGCTTGCTACAGCCGATGGGGACCACGTACCTGCCCCGGAGACGGGGGCACCAGACGGTGAGTAACGGGACCGACGAGCGAGCGAGTCGACGGGGGGCGCGGGCGTGACGCCGCCGCTCGTCACGGCCGTCGTGACGACCTACGACAGGCCCGACCACCTCCGGTCGGCCGTCGAGAGCGTCCGCGAGCAGACCTACGAGAACCTCGAACTGGTCGTCGTGGACGACCACTCGTCGACGCCGGCGCGCGAGGTGCTGGCCGACGTAGCCCTCGACTCGCTGGCCGCCCACCGCGTGGTCCGCCACGAGACGAACCGCGGGGCCAACGCCGCCCGCAACACCGGCATCGACGCGGCCGACGGCGAGTACGTCGCATTCCTCGACGACGACGACCAGTGGCGCCCGAAGAAGCTGGCCCGACAGGTCCACGCCGTCGAGGGCGACGACGCCGGCGTCGCCTACTGCGGCATCAAACGCGTGTTGCCCGACGCGGAGCGCATCCAGATTCCCCGGGCCGTCGACGGCGACATGACCAAAGCGTTGCTCCGTGAGAACGTCGTCGGCTCGATGTCCGTCGCGCTGGTCGAGACCGACATCGCCGAGCGCGTCCCGCTGGACGAGCGGTTCCCCTGCTGGGCCGACCTGGAGTGGTTCGTCGAGCTCTCGCGGGAGACGGCGTTCACCCGGATTCCGGAGCCGCTCGTCGTCTACGACTGTGAGTCGCCGGGCCGGCTGACCGAGGACTTCGAGAAGACCCAGCGGGGCTACGAGCTGTTCGTCGAGGAGTTCGAGCCGCTCGCGGCGACGTACGGCGACCGCTTCCGCCGGGAGTTCCGGGCCTGGGCGGCCTTCCGGGCCGGCAAGAGCGCCGTCCACGACGGCCGGTACGACCGCGCCCGGCAACTCCTGTCCGCGGCCGTCCGCGACTACCCCTTCGAACCGCAGTTCGCGACGTACCTGCTGGCCGCGCTCGGGGGCGAACGGACCCACGACCTCGGGCGGGCGGTCCGAACGCTCCGGAACTGAACTTCGGGTACGCGCGCTACTGAGCTTCTAGGACTGTTCCGGACTGCTCGGCCGTCGAGGAGGGGATGTCCCACCCGCTCTCGTCGAGATGCTCGACGATACCGGCGGTGACGCGCTCGACGCTGTACTGCCGGCCGGTCGCTCTGGCCCCTCGCTGCAGGTCGGCGAGCCGTCCGGAATCGGCGGCCAGTTCACCGATGATATCCGCGAGCGCCGCCGCGTCGCGGGGGTCGAACAGCCGCCCGTCGACGCCGTCGGTCACGATGTCGGCGTTGAAGTTCCAGTCCGTCGCCAGGACGGGACAGCCGGCGGCGAAGGCCTCGACGAGCGCGCCGGGGAACCCCTCCCCGTCGTACACCGTCGGGAAGACGAACGCGTCGGCCTCCTGTAACGTCGGGATGACGTCCTCGTTGGGGAGTTTGCCGTGGAACCGGGCGCCGGGGACTCGGCTACACCGGTCGAGGAAGTGGTCCTCGTAGGGGTCGTCGGGGAGGAAGTGGCCGTAGATGTCAAGCACCGCGTCGGCACCGGCGTCTCTGGCCCGCTCGTAGGCGTCCAGCAGGTCGTCGAGTCCCTTGGACTCCTTGATGCGACCGACGTAGGCAAGTTGCAACGTCCCGCTCGGTCGGGGCGACGGCGTCGACTCGGGCAGCGGTCGGAGGTTCGGGACCGTCCGCACCTGGACCGAGTCGTCGAGCAGCCCGCTCAGGTCGTCCGTCAGTTCGTCCGTCTGTGGATAGACGCCGTCGAACGCCGAGAAGGTTCGGCGGTAGAACCGCCGGGCCGGGCCGGGGAGCGCCCGGAGTTCGTCGGCGAACTCGCCGCCGGCCGGGAACAGCGCCCCGTGGACGCCCGGCGAGCGGAGCTTCGTCGCAAGCAGCGGCGCCACGCCGAGGCGGACCTTCGTGGACGCGCTCAGGAGGTACGCGTCGTACGACAGCGTCTTCGTCAGGATGTCCGCCACCGTCCGGGGGTGGGTTTCGAGCGTGTTCACCCACTCCACGTCCAGCCCGTGGCCCTCGAGGCCGCGCTGGATGTACCTGTTCTTGAGCCCGGGCCCGGTGATGGGCGGCGACCGCGGACCGATAGCGAGGACCTCTCGGGTCATACATCGGCTCCCGGGGCGCGACGCTGTCCGAGGCCGTCGGCCGGTCGTGGCGACCGTCGCGGGGTCGGTCGGCGTGCGACGCCGCACTGATGAGTCATACGCCACGCTCCACGGTCGTCGTGCTTTGTTACGCACATTACTACGACCGGTATGTCGCCGTATAATTACGTCTCAGCGGCTGTCTGTGTGGTTAGTAGCTGTGTAACTATCACCGCGTGAGCGCCCAGTGGCGATGTATGCACGAACGCGTCGAGAGACGACGGTACGGCGGGTGGGCCGCGCCACAGAGCGACGTCCGTCGCGACAGCGGGGCCGGAGACCGATGACGGGCTCTGCGGGGGCGGCACGGTCGGAGACGGCCGAGGGGACGGCGGTGTCGGCGGAGACGGCCCGTCAGGTCGCCTTCTTCACGCCGGCGCCGGACTTCGGCGGCGCACAGCGCGTGACCGTGAACATCGCCAACACCCTCGCGGCGCGGGGACACGACGTCGACCTCGTCGCCGGCCACCTGGAGGGGGAGTTCGTCTCCCTCATCGGTGACGCCGTCGACACGGTCGAACTGGACGTTCCCCGGGTCCCGGCGGCGGGTATCCTGGCCGCCGTCCCGCGGCTGGTGTCGTATCTCGACGAGCGCCGGCCCGACGTGTTGTTCGCCAGTCGGACCCACACTAACATCGCGGCCGTGACGGCGGGTCGACTGACCGACGCCGACGTCCACGTCGCCATCACGGAACACAGCCCCTTCGACCACCTCCCGACGCGGAAAGACCGGGCGACGGCGGCGTTGGCCGCCCGGGTGTACCCCTACGCGGACGACGTCGTCGGGGTCTCCGAGGGCGTCGCGAAGACGGTGGTGGAACACACCGGCGTCGACCCGGACGGGACGACGGTGCTCAACAACCCGATAGACATCGCGGCCATCCAGTCGGGCGCGACCGAGTCGGTCGAAGAGGCGTGGCTGGACGACCCGGAGATAGACCCCATCGTGGCCGTCGGCCGACTGAAGGCGTCGAAGGACTTCGCCACGCTGTTGCGGGCGTTCGCCCGGCTCCGCGAGCGCCGTCCGTCGACCCGGCTCGTCATCGTCGGGAAGGGGACCGAACGCGACACTCTGGAGTCGCTGGCCGACGACCTCGGCGTGGCGGACACGGTGACGTTCACCGGCTACACCGACAACCCCTACGCCTACATGGGACGGGCCTCGGTGTTCGCGATGCCCTCGAAAGTCGAGGGGCTGCCGACGGTCCTCATCGAGGCGCTGGCCTGTGGCTGCCCCATCGTCTCGACGGACTGCCAGTACGGGCCACGAGAGATTCTCGACGACGGCGACTACGGCCGGCTCACCCCGGTCGGCGACCCGGTGCGGATGGCCGAGCGAATCGGTGAGGCCCTCGACGACCCGACCCCGCCCGAGCGCTGTCGCGAGCGCGCCCAGCACTTCTCGATGGCCGCCGGCGCCGACAGGTACGAGTCCTACATCGAGGCCGTCGCGGCCGACGACTGATTCGCGGTCGCCCCCTTCCTCGCTACCAGTTTCACGTGTCCTGCAGTCACGCATCGACCCCTCATATATAAACGGTAGTCAAGTCAAACCAGCAACAATTTCCTGTTCTGGGGAAACGAAGCGTTACCGCACGTAATTAAATAATAACAAGGTGGTGCTGAACGGGAAGCCCGTTCGATGAAGGTCGCAGCTATCGGGGCACATCCCGACGATATAGAACTCGGAGCGGGCGCGTCGATTGCCGTCCACCGGAACCGCGGTGATACCGTTCGATTCATTATTCTGACAAAGGGTGGCAAAGTCGCCGAACGCGACCAGCGGGAAGCCGAGGCCAGGCGTGCGGCCGAGATACTGAACGTCGACGACGTGCAGTTCCTCGACTACGAGGACACCAGAGTCCCCTACGACCAGTCGACGGTCGACGAACTGGAGGCCAAACTCGCGGAGATAGGGCCCGACCGGGTGTACATCCACGCCGAGGAGGACACCCACCAGGACCACCGCCGGGCCGCGAAGGCCTCCATCACGGCGTCGCGAAACGTCAACCAGGTGCTCGCGTTCGAGGCCCCGTCTACCCGGTCGTCGTTCGCGCCGCAGTACTACAACTCCGTCCCGGAGGGGGTCATCGAAGGCAAGATAGAGGCGATTCGCTCGCATACGTCCCAACAGGAGAAGAAGTACCTCGAAGCCGAGGCGATGAAGGGGCTTGCGCGGTTCCGGGGCCGGCAGGCCAACTCGACGTACGCCGAGGCGTTCCAGGTCATCCGCATCAACAACATGTACAAGTCGAACTTCCACGGCCACAACTGACCGGCGTCCCGTGTTCTCACGCCCGGTCCGAGCCGGTCACAGCTGCTCCGGCCGGCCGTCGAACCGCGAGACGACCGCCGGGAGCGCCGAGAGCGACTCGACGGCCGCGTCGGGCGCGGCCGCGTTCCGGGCGATGGTGTCCGCGTACCGGCCCCGCATGAGCCGGACCGTCAGCATCCCCAGCTGGTTTGGCTGGGGGAAATCCAGCGGCGGTCGGTCGCCGACGAACACCGTCGACTCGTGTGTGACACGGAGACGCTCCGCTATCTCGACGAACGGCCCCGGCGACCGCTTCGAGTCCTCGCGCTCGGCGGTGACGACGACCTCGTCGACGTAATCGTCGAGGCCCAGCCGCGAGAGCTTCTCGCGGCCGTTCGTCCCGCCGGTGACGACGCCGATAGCGTAGTCGCGCCCCAGCCGTTCGAGCGTCTCGGCGGCGTCGGGATACGGGACGAGCGACGCCTCGTTGTCGTGGTACGCGCGGACCAGCGCCGGGACGTGGTCGTCGGCGAGGCCGGCCGCCGAGAGGACGACGTCGAACGTCGCTTCGCGGTGACCGTTCCGGAAGTACGCTCGCAGGAACTCCGCGGTGAGGTCGACGCCCGTGCGCCGCTGTAGTTCGGCGGCGGCGCTAATCAGGCCCGCTCTGGCGTACTGACGGTCGTCGAACAGCGTCCCGTCCAGGTCGAAACAGACGGCGCGGAGCGAACTGCGACGCACACGGTAGTGAACGCGAACGCGACTGAAAAGTAAACGTCTGCTAGCGGTCCGCGAGTGGCGGAAGTAGCCACATAGCTAACTGAGCGTATCGGGGACGACACCACATGGCGACCGTTCTCGTCACGGGTGTCGGCGGTGCGAGTGGTATCGGCGCCGTCAGGGCGCTCGGTGAGACGACGACACACGACGTGGTCGGGGTGGATATGGACCCCGACGCGGCGGGGATATATCTCGCCGACGCCGGGCGAGCGATACCGCCCGCCGACGACCCGAAATGGGGAGCCGCCCTGCGGACCGTCGTCGACGACCACGGCGTCGACGTCGTCGTCCCGACCGTCGACGAGGAACTGACCGAACTCGACGCGCTCCCGGACGACCTGCCCGTCGTGGCCCCGCGACCGGCCGTCGTCGGCATCGCTCTCGACAAGTACGCGACCTACCGACGGCTCGACGCCGCCGGGCACAGCGTCCCCCGGACGTGGCTCGCCAGCGAGGCGGACGCGATACCCGAGGCCGCCTATCCGCTCGTCCGGAAACCCCGTCGGGGGCGCGGGAGCCGGGGTATCGAGCGCGTCGAGTCGCCGGCTGCACTGTCGCGGTCCCTCGAAGCGGCCTCGCGACCGGCCGACGAGGTGCTCTTCCAGACACTCGTCGAGGGCACCGAGTTCACCACCAGCGTCGTCTCGACGGCCGACGACCGGCTCTTGAGCGTCGTCCCCAAGGAAGCAATCGAGAAGGAGGGGTCGACAGTGAAAGGCGTGACCCGAAGACAGCCGGCCGTGCGAGAGAGCTGTCGCGACATCGCCGCGACGCTCTCGCCGGCAGGGCCGATGAACGTCCAGCAGATCGTCGCCGACGACGGGACGCCATACACCATCGAGATTAATCCGCGCTTCTCCTCGACGGCGTGTCTCACGGTCGAAGCCGGTGTCGACGAACTCGACCTCTTGATTCGGGACGCCCTCGGCGAGTCGGTCCCGGCCGTCCCGGAGTACGACGCCGGCGTCTACTTCCTGCGGTACGACAACCACGTCTTCGTCGACGGCGACCAGTTCCGCTCAGAGGCCGGCGAGTCCTGACCGCTTATCTGATTCCCTGGACGACCATCCCGAACAGCTGTTTGATGCCCCACTCGAACTGCGATTCCAGCAGGAACGCGGTGGCGGCGTAGATGGCCGCGCCCGCCGGAATGAGGACGACGAGTTCGACCAGCGACGACCACTCCGTCATCGTCTGGACGTACCAGAGGCTCCCGAACATCGTGACGCCGGCCACGAACGGATAGACGAACTCCCGGTATATCTGCATCGAGGTCGTCTCAAGCATCTTCGCCGTGATGTAGACGTCGAGTGGAACCATCGGGAACAGGTAGACGCCGGTGACCGCCACCGCCACGCCCTCGATGCCCCACAGCGACGCCGCTGGCCAGATGGTCACGGCGAGACAGGCGATGCGGACCAGCCCGAGTTTGACCTGTATGTCGGGGCGGCCCTGGGACTTCCACAGTTCGCCGAAGTTCCGCGTGATGGCGTGGAAGAGGCCGTAGAACGCCAGTATCTGCATGGACACCACCATCGGCGTCCACTGCTCGCCCAGCACGACGGGGACGAAACTCGGCGCGACCAGCGCGATACCGAACGCCATCGGAAAGGCGAAGAAGGCGGTCAGCCGGGTGGTCTGTAACACCGCCGAGCGCACCTCGCCGAGGTCCCGCTGGAGCTCCGAGTAAGCGGGGAAGGTCACCTGCGAGAGCACGCCGGACATCTGTGTCGCCGGCAAGTCGGCCATCCGATAGGCGTACTGGTAGAAACCGAGCGCCGTCGCCGAGAGGAACCAGCCGACGAAGGCGTCGTCGCCCTCGCTGGAGAGGAAGCCGAGTATCGAGCCGCCGGTCATCCACTTCCCGAACTCGATGAGCTCCTTCGCGGCCCCGAGGTCGGGCCTGGGCCAGGGCCGGAAGTCGTCGAGCAGGTACGACACCGTCGTCCGCACGGTCGGCTTCGCCAGCGAGGCGGCCACGAGGGCCCACACCGTCGGCGAGTACAGCGCGTACCCGATACCGACGATAAGCTGGGCCAGCCCGCCGCTTGCCTGGTAGATGAAGCTCTTGTGGAAGGCGAGGTCCTTCTCGAAGTAGACGACGGCGGGGTTGCGCAGTCCGTGCAGGAGCGGCACCAGCCCGAGCGTCCGGATGAGCGGCTCCGCGTTTGGCTCACCGAACTGCGTCGCGGCGAACGGCGCAATCGCGTACAGGACCCCGAACAGCAACAGTCCGCGGCCGATTTCCAGACACCACGTGGTGTTGAGGTAGCTGTCGACGTTCTTCTCTTTCTTCTGGATGAGCGCCGCGTCGAGTCCGAACCGGCTGAACTTCCGCGTGCCCGACAGCAACAGGAGGCTGATACCCATCAGCCCGAACTGGGTCGGCGAGAGCAGTCGGGCCAGCACGACCAGCATGATGAGCTGCGAGGAGCGCATCGCGACCCTGGTGATGCCGACCCACATCCCGCTCTTGACCGCCCGTTGCAACACCGACCCCGACGGTACCAGCCAGTTCAGCACTCGGTCGAGGCGGTCGCTCATCCGTGGACCACCCACGCGTGACTGCCCACGTCCGTTTCGAATTCCATCGACTATCCCATGCGGAAGTCGGCTGCTTGTTATACTGTCTCTACTCGCACCCGCTGTTTGCCCCGGTTGCTTACCGACTCGGGACCAGCTACGAGATGCGCGGGTCCACCGGGCCGACGCTCGCAGTCGAGCGCGACACCGGCGTGTAGGCACCCCTTGGCGAGTGGCCGTGGTCAGCTCTCCCACTGCAAAAATTTTCCGCGACCACGGGTTTCCTCAGCCGTAGTCGGAGCATAATTATACGCGCGTACGGCCTGGCTGAAGACAATGGTAACGCGACGGCAACTCATAGCTACCGCCTCAGGAATCGGCTCAGTCGGGTTTCTGGGGTATCTCCTCTCCCGAGACGACGGCACGAGCGACCCGCCGTTGCCACCCGAGACCAACGGGACACCGAGACCGACACAGACACCGGCGGGGACCGAATCCGGGCCGGACGACGGCGGCGACGACGACTTCGCAAACCGCGAAGATGTCGTCGATGTCCGCGAACACGGCGCCGTCGGCGACGGACAGACCGACGACTCGGGCGCGATTACGGCGGCGATACGGGCCGCCGAGCCCGGTGAGACGGTCTATATTCCGGAGACCGAGGACTCGTATCTGCTCTCGTACGACGGGACGGGCGAGGAGACGGCCATCAAACTGGGGACGGAGTCTGACCTGCGCGGGATAACGGTCGCCGGCGAGACGGCCGCGGCCGGCGCCCAGACCCTCCGGGTCGAGCCGGGGTCGTACGACACCTCGGCCCCCAACTGGATACTGAAACTGAACGCCGCCCAGCGCCTCGAGAACCTCACCTTCCGCAACCTCACAATCGACGGCTCGCGGCCGTCGCGGGACCGCGCCGCGGCCCTGGGCGGCGAGGACGCGATGACCGGCGTCCTGTTGCGCCGCGGGTCGGCCGGTGGGGGCCACAGCCTCACCTTCGAGAACTGTATCGTCCAGAACTGCTCGGCCTCGGCGATGCGCTTCGAGGAGTCCGGCGTCACCTGTCGCAACGTCACCGCCCGCCGGGCCGGCCGCCACGGCTTCAACCCCGTCGCCGGCGACACCGCAGTCGACCCGGGCTTCGTCGGCGAGTCCATCAGGTCGGTCGACAACGGCGGGACCGGCATCGACCACCGCCGCGGGACAGCCCGACTGGAGAACGTCTACACCGAGAACAACCGCTCGGGCAACAAGTGGAAACACCACGTCAGGCGCCTGGAGGTCCGAAACCACCACTCGGTGAGGGACCACAACCGCGGCTGGCGCTCCAACCACACGGGGACCGACGACACCCCCGAGGTCCAGCAAATCGTCTTCAGGAACATTTTGGTCGAGCAACCGCAGATAAGCGGTATCCGCGTCTCCGGCGACGACACCGCCATCGCCTGTGACTTCCACAACATCGAGGTCAGACAGACGGACGTACAGAACGCCCGTGCCGGCGTCGTGTTCTCACGTGACGTCCACACGCAGGAGGCGACGGAGGGTCGCATCGTCGTCGTCGGCACCGACAACGGCGGGGGCATCTTCGTCGGCAGCGACGCGGTGCTCAACATCGGGACCTTCGACCACTACCAGAACGAAGAAGGTCCGTTCATCGCCGAGTCGGGCGAACTCAACTTCGAAAACATCGAGAACGTCGACCCGGGACGCAACGTCTTCGGGACGCCGGGCGCCGCAGCCGTCGGCGCCTTCAGCGGCGCCTCGAACTGAGGAGCGGCCCCGCGCCCGTGGCCGCGGTCAGCCGGTCTGGATGGTCCCGTCGATGGTCTGGATGACGGCGTTCAGGCTCGGGTCCGCCGTGTCGGTGTCCGGCAGCGGCGCACTCTCGCCGCCGACCCCGACCGAGAGGTAGCCCCAGTCGTCGGCGAACTCGCTGTAGGAGCCGAGGCCGACCCATCCCGAGCGAAGCGCTCCATCGGTCACGTCGGCGTCCCACTCCGTCGGCTCGTCGGCGTCGGCGGGCCAGACCCGCGCCCGCAGGCGGTCGCCCGCGGCGCTGAAGCGGACGAAGTACCACTGGCCGTCCGTCGGCTGGCCCCACTCGACGAGTCGGGCGGAGCCGCCGCCGTCGTACTTCCACACGCCAAAGCGGCTGTCACGGACGTTGACGAAGTAGCCGCTCTCGGCGCCGGCCGTGCCCGACCCGCGCAGGAAGAGGCGGCCGCCGGCCGTCGGGCTCCGGGAGAGCTCGCTCACGCGGACGAGTCCCAGCACCTCGACGTCCGAGGCGGTGCCGACCTGGTCGTACGACAGCGCGTGGCGGGCGCTGGTGTCCGAGTCGAAGCGCAACACCGCGCTCCCGGCCGGGGACCGCTCTGCGACGGTCGCCCAGTCGCCGTCGTCGGAGGCGTGTTCCGGCGTCCAGTCGTTCGGTACCGCCCCCATCTCGTAGGCCGAGAAGTTCGTCCGGTAGGTCGCCGGGGTCTCGGTCGACGAGTCGGTGCCGTCGTCGACCGGTTCGGTCGTCGTGGTCGTGAACGCGCCGACGTCGTTCGCGCCCGGCACGTCGAGTTCGCCCGACTCCTGGTTGTATCGGCTCCCGACCGACAGCGTGCCCGTGTTGTCCTCTATCGCGCCACCGGGGTTGTCGAAGTGGTAGTACTCCGAGACGGAACTCGAATCGGGCGAGCTGTTGCGGATGCCCGGCCCGTAGTCCGAGTTCTGGACGCGGACGACGTCGGCGTCTATCGACGCCGAGTCGGTGATGTATATCGGCGCCCGGTTCTGGGGGCCGTACCCGGTCCCGTCGGTGAGTATCTCCGTGATGGTGTAGTTCGCGGAGTTCGAGAGGCGGAAGCCGTGAAGCGCCGCGTCGATGACCTGGACGGTGTCCAGCGTCACGTCCGTCCCGGCGTTGTCGTCCATCGTCTCCCGGAACCCGCTGTTCTCGCGGGCGTTACGGAGGTTGGCGTTCCGCAGGACGACGGAGTCGGCGTCGCCGCCGGTGTTGCCCATCTTCGTCCCGCTGCGGTTGCTGTCGCAGTAGACGTCCTCGACGACGTGGTCGCCGTTGTGGAAGTCCAGCCCGGTCCCGTCGTTGTCGACGGCCTTGAGCGACCGCCCGTCGGTGGCGGTCCCCTGGTCGTCGCCGGTGAAGTCGAAGCCGTGTTGCCCGTTGTTCCGCGAGGTCACCCGGCGGAGCGTCACCTCGCTCGCGCCGCGGTTGCTGATGCCGGTGCCGGCGCAGTTCTCGGCGACGACGTCCTCGATGCGGACGTCGTGGCCGCCCCCGCCCGGGTAGAGGTTGAACCCGGCGGTGGACTTGGCGCCGTTGACCTCGCGGCTCCCGTCGAGGGTGAGCCGTCGAATCGTGACTCCGGAGAGCGCGCCGCTATCGGCCTCCGCGCCGAGGACCCACTGGTTCTTCCCGTCGGTCACGTCGTCCATCTTCAGCACCGAGCCCGGTCCCTCGCCGGTTATCGTCACGCCGTCGGCGACGCCGGTGAAATCGACCGCCGCGCGGTTCGAGGTGCTGACGAGGTAGTGGTCCGCCGTCGCCGGTATCAGGACGGTGTCCCCGGTCCCGGCGTCGGCGATTGCGTCGTTGATAGCCGCCGTGTCGTCGGTGTTTCCGTCGCCGACGGCGCCGTAGTCCTGGACGTTGAGTGTCGCCATCACTTACCTCCGGATGTTGGCCCACACCTTCGGGACCGCCGCGATGGACGCCCCCGTCTGGTTCGTGACCGTGACGGTTACCGGCCCGCTCTCTGCGACCCACGGCGCCGAGTCGGCCGCGGCGGCCGCCCGGAAATCGTTCCCCTCGATTTCGACGAGCAGCGTCTCGCCCTCGTAGACGCGCAGCGCGGCGTCGGCGACGGTCTGGTCGCTCGGGGTCCCCTTTATGGGGAAGGCGACCCGCGTCACGTCCAGCACCTCGCCGTCACCGAACAGGAAGTCGTTGACGGGTTCGTCGACCAGTCCGTCGGCGTAGTTGACGTAGTGGCCGATGTCGCCGCCGACGGCCCGCGCGGCGTAGCCGACCAGCGTCCAGGTCGAGCCGTCGCCGCTGTATATCGCGCCCGAGTCGGTCGCGAAGAACTTCGCGCCCGCGACCGGGTCGTACTGGTCGATGTTCGCCGCTTCGTCCCGTATCTCGACGTCGCGGTCGAGCTGTTCGAAGTTCTCGTTCAGCGGTACGTGCCAGTCGACCGTGCCTTCCGTCGGGGTCGTGTATCTGTTGGTCATGGGTGGCTCCTACACGGCGATGCCGCCGTAGCCGTACTCGCCGTACCCCTGCTCGCCGTAGTCGTCCTCGACGGGCGTCGGGGTCGCCGTCTCGGTCACGACCGGCGTGGCCGTCTCGGTGGGCGTTGGCGTCGGGGTCGCCGTCTCGGTGGGCGTCGGCGTCGGCGTGGCCGTCTCGGTGGGCGTCGGTGTGGCCGTCTCAGTGGGCGTCGGCGTGGCCGTCGTCCCGTCGCCGACGGTCAGGGTGTAGTCGCCGTCCCCGTCCTGCGTGTCCACGACCTGGACGAAGTAGGTGCCACTCGTCTCGGCCGTCCCGGTCATCGTGACCGGGTCGTCCGTCGAGACGTATCTGAGGTTGCTGAACGTCCCCTCGGTGTCGTACAGTATCACGGCGGTGACCCCCGTCGCCGACCCTCGCGAGAAGCCGACGACGATGTCGTCGCCCGCGGACAGCTCGACGAGGAACCAGTCGCTGTCGCTCGCGGTGAGCGTCCCGTCGACCGTCGTGTTGACGTCGATTACGTCGGCGTTCCCCTCGCGGTCGTTCGGCTCTGACTCGGAGACTGTCAGCGACGATGTCTGCTGTAACACCGGAGCGCCGCCGTAGCCGAACGACGACACCGGGCTGACCTGCTTGCGGCTGTCGAGCCCCCCACAGCCCGCCAGCGCCGCGGTCGTGAGCCCCGCCGCCGCCAGATAGGACCGCCGGTCCAGTACTAGTCCATCCCGTTCCGAGGGCGACTCGCTATCGCGAGTTATGAGCCGACTACCTCGTTTGAGTAGTTCGGTAAGACCCTCTTTCTCTCGTTCGCTGTTATGGTCCATTCGCAAACTCACGGTTAGTAGACGCTTAATTAACTATTATTACCAAATAAGTACTTTGTAGACAATTTTCACTACCAGGTGTAATCTAGTAAACACCGATTGCCGCTATAATACCATCAGTTAGTTACCAGTACGACGGATTTCGTTGACAGGTACGACCCATCCGGACTACGGCGCAGGGCCGAAACCCGGCGCGACTCGCCGCCAGTCACCCGGTAAGAAGGTGCTACTCGGCGCCGTCGACAGTCGTCACTCGACCGCCCGGGGAGTTAGCTCGCCCGCCTCGACCATACTCTCAAGCGGGTTGTCGTCGACGCCCAGCGGGAGGTCTATGCGGGCCCGCCGACGCGCCGACTCCCAGGTGGCGAAGATTATCTCCGTCGACCGCAGCGCCGCTCGACCGCCGATTTCCGGGGGTCGGCCCGCGTCCAGCGCGGCGACGACCTCCGCGACGGCGCGCTCGGTGTAGGTCGCGCTGGGGCCGTCGTCGCCCGCGAGGAACGGGAGCCGGTCGACGAGGCGGTTCCGGACCCGGCCGAGTCGGCTCGGCGACGTGCCGTGGACGCCCTCCCGGTTCGTATCGACGGTCTTCCAGCCGCTGCCCCGGCGGAGCCGAAGCGGCGGCCCGTCGTCCGGACCGACCTCGATGCAACCCTCGCTCCCGCGCAGGCGGAGGTAGCAGTCGACGTAGTCGCTTCCCTCGCCGGTCATCGCCAGGCCGCGGGTCCCGTCCTCGTAGGCCCAGGTCGCCAGCCCGTGGTTCTCGTTGTGGGCGCCGAACCAGACGTTCTCCTCCCGGTAGTCCACCTGCCCCATCACCCACTCGACGGCCTCGTCGTCGGTCATGAACGAGCAGACGTCGAAGAGGTGCGTCCCCATGTCATAGAGGTGTTCCGCGCTGAACTCCAGGCGTTCCAGCGTGCCGATGGCGCCGTCGTCGAGCAACCGCTTTGCCTCACGCATCGGCCCGCCGAAGCGCTTCTGGTGGTTGAAACTCAACTGGATGCCGTTTTCCTCGCAGGTCCGGACCATCTCACGGCAGTCGCCCCAGGTCTTGGCCATGGGTTTCTCGCAGTGGATGGCGTCGGGGACGCCGGTCTCGGCACAGCCGACGACGATGTCGGCGTGGAGCCCCGGCGGCACGCAGACGCTGACGACGTCGGGCTGTGTCTCCGCGAGCATCCGCTCGTACTGTTCGTAGACGTGTTCGATACCGTACTCGGCGGCGAACCGCTCCGCGTTCTCGCGGACGATGTCCGCACACGCAGTCAGTCGGCAGTCGTCTAGCGCCTCGTACCCACTCGCGTGTCGGTAGGCCATCGCGAACCCGTCCTGGTCGGGGTCGTCCGGGTCCGCCCCCGTGCCGATAAATCCGATGTCGTATCCCATCTTCCGGTCGAGCAAACACGGAATGTGGGGATTAGTATGCACTTACTACGGCTCTGAGCTGTTTCGGAGGCCTTACTCCCGGGCCGGACGCGGCCACCGGCGCGCGTTCGCAGGTCGTGGCTAACCAAAGCCCGGGGCTGCGGTGGGACGCGTATGCCGGACATCGCTATCATCATCCCGACACTCGACGCCGACACGACCTTCGGGTGGGAGTCGAAACTCCGCGCGTCGTCCGTCGAGGCCGAACTCATCGTGCGCGACGACGACAGCGCCTCGGCGGCCCGTAACGCCGGGATTCGCGAGGCAACCGCGGACAAACTGGTCTTTCTCGACGACGACTCCGTCCCGCGCGGGAACTACTTCGAGCGCGTGACCTCGCTGCTCGACGACCATCCGGCGGTGACCGGCCGGATTCGGGACACCGGCGCGCGGTACATCCGGCCGGTCTCCTCGGGCGACTACGACCAGGGCGACGCGGGCCACGTCACGGAGACGGTCGTGGGCTGTAACATGGCGATGCGCCGCTCGGTCGTCGAGGACATCGGCGGGTTCGACGAGCGGCTCCCCTACGGTCACGAGGAGACGGAACTCGTCGACCGGCTCTGTGAGAGCTACGACGTCTGGTACTGCCCCGACCTGGTCGTCGACCACCCCTTCGCGGAGTCGCTGGGGGGCTACCTGGAGAAGCAGTACCGACACGGGCGCGAGGCCATCCCCTACTATCGCATCCGGGACGAGAACCTCGGCCGCCGGATGGCGCGGTTCGCGCTCGTCCCGAGCCACTACACCGGGCCGACGCCGGCGGCGACGGCGCTGCAGACGCTCGGACAGCTCGTGGCCGTCGCCGGGATGGCGCGTGGCTACGCGGGGTATCTGTCGGGGGACGACGGCGATATCACGCTCGAACAGCGCAGCGAGGAGAGCGTCTGAGCAGTCCGTCGGAACCGATTACTCCAACGATAACTGCTATTTGCACGCTAATTTTATTGGACTGCTTACCAATCTTGTAGCGGCCGCTCAGTATTCTGCGCGTAGAAATGTAGCTATAATCACAGTTTACGCATCGGTCGCTCAGTTAGTCAGTTCCGTCGATACATCGCTCAGCCGTCGGCTCTACACCAGCCGCTCGCAGGAAGCTCGTAACAATGTCTTACTGAACTGTCCGCTCTGTCACGGCCGTGCCGTCGGTCGCTATGCAACCGCTATGAGTACGACAGCCTCCACCCCGACCGAACGCCGGCTATCGAGCGACGTGTTGATCGGCATCCCAGCGTACAACGAGGCCGACACCGTCGGAGACGTCGTCCGCGCCGCGTGTGACCCGGGCGCGGACGTGCTGGTGGTCGACGACGGGAGCGACGACCGGACAGCAGCGGTGGCCGCCGACGCCGGCGCCACCGTGCTCCAGCACGACCAGAACCGCGGCTACGGCGCCGCCCTTGGTACGCTGTTTTCGGCCGCACACGACCACGGCGCGGACCACCTCGTCGTCGTCGACGCCGACGGCCAGCACGACCCGGCGGACGCCCTGGACCTCGTCGCCACCCAGCGTGCCACCGGGGGCGATATCGTCATCGGGAGCCGGTTCGTCGAGGGGTCGGAGACGGACATGCCGCTGTACCGACGGGCCGGGCTCGGCGTCATCAACGGGCTCACCGGCGCCGCGCTGACGCTTGGCTACTCCGCGGAGCGCGTCGCCGACTCCCAGAGCGGATTCCGGGCCTACAACGCCGACGCGATCGAACTCCTCGCCTGCGACGCGGACTTGAGCGACGGGATGGACGCGAGCCTCGACATCCTCTTTCACGCCGCCGACGAGGACTACAGCTTCACCGAGGTCCCGGCCGACGTGACCTACGACGTCGCCGAAGCCAACACGCACAACCCCGTGGTCCACGGCACCGTTCTCGTCTCCAACATCTTCGGCCGCGTCCTCTCTGACCGGCCGGGCCGCGTGCTCGGCGTCCCCGGCTCCATCTGCCTCCTGCTCGGCGGCCTGCTCACCCGGGTTTCGATTGCCGGAGTCACCCTGCTGTCGGCGTTCGTTCCGATTCTGGTCACGGCACTGCTCCTGACTGGAAGCGGGCTCCTCGGGGCCGCCCTGGCTATCGGGCGGATGACGCCGAGCGACAGGTGAGGACAGCCCGCGGTCGGAGACCGAGCGAGTGACTCCACTGAGCGGTCGTCGCCGCCTCGCCCCGCCGCCGGGGGGAACTCTGCTGGGACGCATTTCGTTCCCGTAGCTACAAATTGGTCTTGAAATGGTAACTAAACATCGCTATAGAGTCACTGAACTCGAGCAGACAGTGTGTACGCCGTACGACACTGGCGCGCTACCGGCCGGTTCTGTGTCGAGCCTCGGAAGCGTCTGCTATAGAGTGCATTACAAATAGATAATCGGAGGGTTGGTTCTCCCATGACGCCCCGAATCGTCTTCGTGCTCGGAACCCGTCCTGAAATCGTCAAACTCGCGCCGATAATCAGAGCCTGTGACCGCGCCGCGGTCGACTACAGCGTGGTGCACACGGGCCAGCACTACTCCGAGCGCCTCGACGGGGTCTTCTTCGACGACCTGGAACTGCCGACGCCGGAGTACAACCTCGAAGTCGGTTCGGGCGACCACGCGGCCCAGACGGGCGAGATGGTCGCTCGTCTGGGGGAGGTGTTCGAACAGGAGTCCCCCGACGTGGTCGTCGTCCAGGGCGATACGAACTCGGCCTTCGCGGGCGGCGTCGTCGCGAGCAAGCGCGACGCGACACTGGCTCACGTGGAGGCCGGCCTCCGCAGCTTCGACCGGGAGATGCCCGAGGAACTGAACCGGGTGCTCGTCGACCACGCGGCGGACCACCTCTTCGCGCCGACCGACGAGGCGGCCGACCAGCTCCGGACGGAGGCGATTCCCGACCGCCGCATCGAGGTGACCGGCAACACCGTCGTCGACGCCGTCAGGCAACACGTCCGACTGGCCCGCGAGAAGAGCGACGTGCTCGCCGACCTCGACCTCCGCGGGGAGCCGTTCGCGCTGCTGACCGCCCACCGGCCGGGTAACGTCGACGACCGCGAGCGATTTCAGGGATTGCTGGACGGGGTCGCGGCGTACGCCGCCGAGCGGGACCTCCCCGTCGTCTACCCCGTCCACCCGCGCTCGCGCGAGAAGATAGACGAGTTCGACCTCGACGTCCCGGACGCGATTCGGTGCGTCGACCCGCTGAACTTCCTCGACTTCCTCCGACTGGAGAGCGCGGCCGCCGTGGCCTTTACCGATTCGGGCGGCGTCCAGGAGGAGACCTGCGTCCTCGGGACCCCCTGCGTGACTATCCGCGACAGCACCGAGCGGCCCGAGACGCTCACCGTGGGGTCGAACGTGCTCGCTGAGCCGACCCCGGAGAGCATCGTCGACGCGACCGAGGACGTCAGACGCGGGCCCAACGACTGGGAGGCCCCCTTCGGCGACGGCCACGCCGCCGAGCGCATCCTCGAGACGCTCGGCGTCGATGCGCCGGCGCTGTCGGGGGAGGTCCCCGTATGACGAGCGGCTCCGCCCACGGCGGTGACGGGACGACGACCGTCTCCGTCCACGGGCTGGGCTACGTCGGGCTGCCGACGGCGGCGCTGTTCGCCAACAACGGCTGTACCGTCTACGGCATCGACACGCAGCCGGACAAACTCGAAACGCTTCGGACCGAGGGCGCGGACTTCCGCGAGTCCGAACTCAACGACTACGTGGACCGCGTGCTCGGTACCGACGCGCTCCGACTCCGCGAGCGCCCCGTCCAGAGCGACTACCACCTCGTCTGCGTGCCGACGCCGTTCGACCACGAGCGCGGGGCCGCCGACCTCTCCTACGTCAGGGCCGCCGCCGAGGGCATCGCCCCGAAGCTCCGGCCGGGCGATACGGTCATCGTCGAGTCGACGGTGCCGCCGGGGACGACCGCCAACGTGGTCGGCGAGACGCTGGAGCGAAACGGCGACTTGCTGCGGGAGACGTTCAACCTCGCGTTCTGTCCCGAGACGGTGCTGCCGGGGTCGATACTCGACGAACTTCGGGGGAACGACCGCATCGTCGGCGGCATCGACGGCGAGGCCACCGCCGCCGCTCGCGACCTCTTTGCCGACGCGGTCGACGGCGACATCCACACCGCGCCCGACGCCGCGACGGCGGAGTTCGCCAAACTCGCCCAGAACACCCACCGCGACGCCAACATCGCCATCGCCAACGAACTGGCGAAGGTGGCCCGCGACCACGGCGTGGTCCCGCGGCCCGCGTTCGACCTCGCCAACGAGCATCCGCGGGTGGACCTGCTGCACCCGGGGCCGGGCGTCGGCGGCCACTGCCTCCCGGTCGACCCGCTCTACCTGGGCCAACACTCCGACCACGTCCAACTCATCGAGCACGCCCGCGCGGTCAACGACGGGATGGTCGAGTACGTACAGGAACTGCTCGGAGACGCGCTGGGGTCACTCGCCGGGAAGCGCGTCGCCGTCTTCGGGCTCGCGTACAAGGGGAACGTCGCCGACACCCGGAACAGCCCCGCGCGGCGATTCGTCGAGACCCTCGCCGAACCGACCGCGAAGGTGGCCACCGACGGCGGCGAGTCCGCCGTCGACGTCCGCGTCCACGACCCCCACGTGACCGACGCCGCGGTCGACCTCTGGAGCGAGTCGGCCGCACTGGCGGGCGCCGACGCGCTCGTGTTCATGACCGACCACGACGAGTTCACCGGCCTCGACCCAGAGGCGGTCGTCGAACGGATGGACGACAACGTGGTGGTCGACGCCCGGGGCCTCACCGACGAGTCGTGGCACGAGGCGGGACTCGACGTTCGGCGACTCTAACGTCGGCGGGTCGTCGTCCGAAGCGGCGGATTTCCACCCCGTCCGGGGGTCCCCTAGAGCCAGTCGACGGGGAGGTCGTCCTCGTGAGTCAGCAGCAGCGTCACCAGCGGTGCGACCTCGTCGTAGCGTGGCCCACCGGTAACCGTCCCGCGCTCCCGGTTCCATCGGATGAACCCGGCCTCCGCGAGCTTCGGGAGGTGGACGTGATGGAGCGACGCCAGAAACGCGTCGAACGGGCCGTTCCCGGGGGCGAACTCCTCGGGCGAAAACGCCTCGTGTTCCTCGTTCCGAACGAGCACTGTCAGAACCCGTCGCCTCACTGAGTGACTGAGAATCTCGAACAGTTCGTCGGACGAACTCTCTGTGTATGCGATGGTCATTGTCGGATGGGAGACGAGATGGACACCGCGCGTTCCCGCGCTCCCGGTGAGCCGTTATTCACCTGTCGACCGCATTATAGTTGCGATTATGACAATCATCACGGTGGTTTTTTCGCAGAAAGACGAACCAGTTCTGGTAATTTCGCAACACGACTTCGTGTCTGGGCAATTCGGGGACTCACTCGGGTTCGTCGAGTTCGAACTCGGCCCAGGGGCGGGTGTAGTGGTTGGTGACGATTTCGGAGGAGGTTATCTCGAACCCCATCGAGGCGAGGTCGTTCGTGATGTCGGTGAGGTCCCGCGTGTCGGTGGCGATGACCTCGACGTAGATGTTGCGGGAGCTGGTGAGCATCTCGCGGACGTCGACTACCCCGTGGCGGTCCAGCGCCTCTACGGCTAGTTCCTCCCGCTCTTCGGCGGGAGCGCTGCAGACGAACAGCACGTGCAACGGGTAGTTCGCCCGCTCGTAGTTGATTTTCGGATAGTACCCCTCGATAATGCCGGTGTCCTCCAGCCGCTCGATACGGTTTCGAACGGTGCTGGCGGAGACTTCCACCTCCTCGGCGATATCGGCGATAGTGGTGTTGCGCGCGTCCTCCTGGAGGGCGAACAGGATGCCCCTGTCTACCTCGTCGAGCGAGACCGAACTCATGTGTCAACCCAAACCCGCCGACTGTAAGAATCTTCGTTCGGGTGGCGAAATCTCCATTCCGGGCGGCGGAATCGCCAGCCCTCACCGATACGCTACTCGTTTCCCCGACTCGGTTGTGATTATCGTACTCAAATCGCCCCTTTCTGCGGTATCCACACGTTCATAGAAATGCTTATCTGGATTGGTTAGAAATCGAGTATATGGACTCACAGTGCGCTTCGCTTCTCGTCGTCGAAGAAGTGGCTCGGAAGGAGGGTGTCCCACCGGCGGAGTTGTCCCCGCCCCTGGGTCGCGTCATCGACGCCGAGGCGCTCGACAAACTCGTCCAGTCCGTCGGGCCGCCGATGGCGAATCCCGCCGAGGTCACGTTCGAATACCGGGACTACACGGTTCGGGTACAAAACGACGCCGAGGTTCGGGTTGCGGTCGAAGAGGCGTCCGCGCCGCCGGAGGGCGGCGAGTCGACACCCGAAGGACGGGTCGAGCAGTCGGACTGACTCGAAGTCGACAGGGAGGGGAGAGCGGTCGCGAGACACCCACCGGTCCTCACGAGGCCGCTCGCCGCTCTCACCCGTCGGAGATTATCTTGACGACGGCGCCCTCTTCGAGCTCCGTCTCGTCGCTGACGCGCATCCCCTTTCGCGCGTCGACGGCGTGGGTGTAGCCGTCGCCGATGTCCGAGTGGACGGCGTAGGCGAGGTCCGTCGGCGTCGAGCCACGCGGGAGCAGGTGGGCGTCCGGGAGGACGTTGCCCTGGCCGTCGGTCCACTTCGTGTCGTTCTGGACGGGATAGGCCGTGACGTGGTCGAGCAGGTCGTAGACGGCGGTGTCCATGGCCTGTTGCACGCCGGTCCCGCCGAACGCGGTCAGCACCTCACGAATCCGGTCCAGTCCCTCCCGTTGCTGGTCGCTCACCTCGCCGACGATGTCGAAGTCGGGGTCGCCGGGGTCGTAGTCGACGACGCCCGCTTTCGCGGCGTTGCGGAGCGCGAGTTCGCCGTCGGCGGTGGCGGGCACGACCACGTCGGCGGCCTCGCGCAGGCGCTCGACGTTGCCCGCGGGCGCGATGTCGGCCTTGTTGGCCACGACGACGATTGGTTTCGTGCGTTCGCGTATCTCGCGGGCCAGCGCCTCCCGGTCCGCGTCCGTCCAGGCGATGGGGTCCTCGGGGTAGTCCAGTTCCCGGAGCGTGCGGGCCACGTCGAGTTCGCTCGCGCCGACCCCGGCGAGCATGTCCTCCAGGGCTTCGTCCAGCGCGAAGTCGGGCGAGCGGGACTGGCGCTCGATGGACTCCCAGTTGCGAGAGACGATGCTCGCGAGCCAGAGGTCCATCTCCTCCTCGACGAAGTCCACGTCCTCGACCGGGTCGTGTTCGCCGACCTCGACGGGTTCGCCCTCTGCGTCGGTCCCCCCGGAGGCGTCGACGACGTTCAGTATCACGTCGGCGTTCGTGAGTTCGTCGAGGAACTGGTTGCCCAGCCCGCGGCCCTCGTGGGCGCCCGGCACCAGTCCGGCCACGTCGATGAGTTCGACCGGGACGTACCGTTTCCCGTCCCGGCAGTTGTCACCCCCGCAGCGCTGCTCGCGGGAGAGACAGGGACACTCCGTGCGGACGTGGCTCACGCCGCGGTTGGCGTCGATGGTCGTGAAGGGGTAGTTCCCGACGTCGACGTCGGCCATGGTGGCGGCCTTGTAAAAAGTAGACTTCCCGGCGTTCGGTTTGCCGGCCAGCGCGATAGAGAGCATGCTACCAGCTACCGCACTCCGGGAAAAGGGGGTTTCGGTCTACTCCGCCGCGGCCCGCTCCTCGTCGTCGGCCGCCGGGTCGTCGGTATCGTCTGTCGCCGCGGTAGCTGCATCGTCTCCGGCCGCGTCGTCTGCGTGGTCCGTCTCCGTAGTGTCAGTGTCAGCTTGTTCCGTCGTGTCGTCCCCGTCTTCGAGCTCCTCGGCCATCTCGGCCATCGCTTCGGCGTCCTCGTCGGGGCGGGAGAGCACCTCGTCGGTGTGCATCCGCATCTCCTCGCTCGCGCGAATCTTCCCGTCGATGGTGGCGTTCTCGTGGAGCGCGACGGTGTTCGCGGAGATGTCGCCCCACACCTTCACGCCGGGGCCGATGCGCACGTCGCCGTCGCGGGTCGTCACGTCGCCCTTTATCTCGCTGCCCCGGCCCAGCACGACGTCCCCGCGGGCTCGCAGGCTGCCGAAGACGACGTTGTCGCGCCCGACCGTCAGCGACTCCGCGCGGATGTTGCCGTGGAGCCGGCAGTCGTCGCCGACGACGGCGGGCGTCGACACCCGCCAGGCGTCGTCCGAGACGCTTGCGCCCCGGGGAATCAACAGCGGCTCGTTGTCGTCGGCGTCGCCGAGCAGTTCCGAGATGACCTCCTCGGCGGCCTCGTCCTCGCCGATTCGCAGCAGTTGCGAGAGGTAGACGAAGAGGAAGACGATGGTCGGCATCGGGTTGCGAATGACTATCCACCCGTTGGCCTCGAACCCCTCCTCGATGTCCACGTCGTCGCCGATGTCGAGGTCGCCCGCGACCCGGAGTTCCCCGCCGACGTGGACGCGCTCGCCGATGTAGGCGTCCTCGGCGACGAGGACGTTCTCCGCCACGTCACACCACATGTCGAGACGGCAGTCGCCGTCGGCCTCGATGTGGCCGCCGAAACGGACCCGCTCGTCCGCGATGACCGAGCGCCCCCGGACTCCGAACTCGACCGTGCTCTGGCCGCCGACCACCACGTCCCCGTCGGTCACGAGGTCGTGTTCCTCGACAGTGGTGCCGTCAGGAATCGAGAGTTCGGAGAGCGGGTCGGAGCCGAATTGCACACGCCCAATACGCGTTTCGACCGTCTTAAAGCCTGAGGGCGCGCACGACGGGCGTCTGACGAACGTCTGACGAGCGGTCACGGGCCGGTTGCCGATTGCGCCCGTTCCCGTGGGACCGAGTAGCGAATCCGCCGCGAGCGAGTACGTTTTTACACGCACATCGCTTACCCACGCGCATGACCGTTCTCTCGTTCGACGAGCAGGGTGTCGACGTCGTCTACGACGGTACGGAGTTCAGGCTGGAGAAATCTCTCATCGAGGACGCCACCCAGAAGTCCTACCCCGACGTGACCGACCACGAGGTGCTCCAGATAGTCGAACCCGACCCGTCGCTGTCGGGCGAACCGCGGCGCATCGCGGAGATAGTCGACTGAAGGCATATCCTACGAAGGAACTCAAACCTTCCTGGGTAAATATAGAATTTCCGACCAAAGTGGCGCTGTCTTGCGGTTTTTCCGGCGGAAATTCGTGGCAAAAACTCACACAGGCGGCAAGAATTTAAGTACTCGGACCGCACCCCGAGGTAATGACAGACCCACGTATCGCCGGGGCCGGCGTCACAAAGTTCGGGAAGCACCCCGAGCGGACCGGCCGGGACCTCTTTGCCGACGCTGGACTGGAAGCGCTGGACCAGTCTGGCGTCGACCCCGACGACGTCGACGCACTGTACTACGGGAACTTCATGGGCGAACTCGCCGAACACCAGGGCCACCAGGGACCGCTGATGGCCGAGGCCATCGGCGTCGACGCGCCCGCGACGCGGTTGGAAGCCGCCTGCGCCTCCGCCGGGACCGCAGTGCGGGAGGCGGTGAAGACGCTGCGCAACGGGGAGAGCGAGGTCGTGGTCGTCGGCGGCGCCGAGCGGATGACCAACATCGGCACCGCGGCGGCGACGGACGCGTTAGCCATCGCCGCGGACGACCTCTACGAGATTCGCGCTGGGATGACCTTCCCCGGAGCCTACGCGCTGATGGCGCGGGCCTACTTCGACGAGTTCGGCGGTTCCCACGAGGACCTCGCCCACGTGGCGGTCAAGAACCACGAACACGCCCTCGTCAACGACCACGCACAGATACGGAAGGAGATAACCCTCGAAGACGCGACGGAGGCGCCGACCATCGCCGCGCCGCTTGGCCTGTACGACTCCTGTCCCATCACCGACGGCGCGGCGGCCGCCGTCCTGACGACCGAGGCGTACGCCGACGAACACGGCCTCGACGCGCCGGTCGCCGTCACCGGCACGGGCCAGGGCGGCGACAACCTCGCCCTGCAGGACCGCCCCCACCTCGCCCGGACCCCTGCGGCCGACAAGGCCGCCGAGGAGGCCTACGCCGACGCCGGTATCACCGCCGAGGACGTGGACGTGGCCGAGGTCCACGACTGCTTCACCATCGCCGAAGTGCTCGCCATCGAGTCCCTGGGGCTGTTCGACGTGGGCGAGGGCATCCACGCCGCGACCGAGGGGACGACGACCCGCCACGGCGAGATGCCCGTCAACCTCTCGGGCGGCCTGAAAGCCAAGGGCCACCCCGTCGGCGCGACCGGCGTCGCCCAGCTAGCCACCATCGCGTGGCTGCTGGAGGGGACCCATCCACGCGCCGACGCCGTCCCCGACGGGACGGTCGGCGTCGCCCACAACGCCGGCGGCACCGTCGCCTCTACCACCGTCCACGTCCTGGAGGTGGCAGAATGACCGAGACGCCGCTCAACGGCGAGTACGACGACTGGCTCGACGGTATCGAGGCCGGCGAACCGTACTACGTCGAGTGTAGCGAGGGCCACGGCTGGCTCCCGCCACGGCGCGTCTGTCCCGACTGTGGCTCCCGCGACCTCCACGAGGAACCGCTGCCCGACAGCGGCGAGATAGCGACCCACACCACCATCACCGTCGCCACGCCCCAGTTCGAGGACGACGCCCCCTACGTCACCGCCATCGCGGACTTCGGCCCGGTCTCGATTACCGGACTCGTCCGGGGCGTCGACCCCAAGGACGTGTCGATGGGCGACGCGGTCGGCCTCGAGGTCGGCGAGCGCGAGACCACCGGCGAGCGCGCCGTAGTCTTCCGGCCGCGCTAGTAGCCGCTGTCTCAGCCGGTTCGTCGAGCGCCGCGTGTGCCGCGTGGTAGAACACGCGCCGTGGCAGTCCTATTCGACGTCCACCGTCACAGTCTCGCCCCGCACCACGTCGACGAACTCCCCGGGGTGTTCGACGTGGGGGAGCAGCAAGGAGTCGCCAAAGACCACGAGCGTCGCGTCGGCCTCGTCGGCCAGCACTCGCCCGTCGGCCAGCGGCGTGATGTCGGCGTCCTCCCCCCAGACCAGGGTTATCGGCACGTCGAGGGCCGCGAGCACGTCGCCCAAGTCCTCCTCGGGGTCGAGGAAACCGGAGATGAACGACGCGGGCGCGAACCGGGCGCCGGGCTGGTGGGCGCTGGTCCACTCGTAGTCGACCACCTCGTCGGTGAGGTTGTCCGTGTCGTAGTAGCCGTGGTCGGCGTGGAAGTGTCGAATAGAGGCCTTCGAGCCGATGAGGTTGTAGATGGCCTGGCCGACGACGGGCGCGCGGACGAGCGAGCGGCGCGGCACGGACCGTCCGCCCATCGAGGAGTCCGTCGGACAGACGAGGACGAGCTCCGCCACGTCGACCTCGCGGGCTGCCATCGCCGCGTAGGCGCCCGTCAGCGAGGAGGCGACGACCGTCGCGTCCTCGCTCTCGTCGGCGAGGAAGTCACGCACGAACGTCGTCATGAGCGACGCCGAGTACAGCAGCGGCGGCCGGTCGGTGTGGCCGAAGCCGGGCAGGTCCGGCGCGAGGACGTGGTACTCCTCGGCCAGGTGGTCGAAGACGGCGTGGAACTCGTGGTTCGAGGCGGCGGCGTTGATGCCGTGCAACAGGACGAGGTCGGGGTCGCCGGGGTCGCCGGCCTCGGTGTAGGCCACGTCGAACCCCCGCCAGCGATAGGTCCCCCGGTCCCCCCGGAGGAAGGGTTCGAACTCGCCGGCACGCGACTGGAGGAGCCGGTTCGCGAGCGATAGCGTGCCGACCGTCCCGACTGCGGCGCCGAGTGCATTGCGGAGTTTCATACCTACCTGTAAGACCCCGGACCTGTTTATACGTAGGGTCGCCAGGCGTCGGCGAGCCGCCGTCCACCCTGGACAGACTGCAGGTCGCGCATCGCAACACGAAGCCGCGCCCCTCACTTCTATATCAAACCTTTTATAAAACAAGGCGCTATTTATAAACCACTCTCGAACGTTATGCCAGCGCCCTCTCTCTCACCGCTCTACCTGGCATATCTGTTCGTGTTTACGCTCACCGCTGCCGCCTGCTTCGGTAGCGTCCTCAGCGCTCGCCGACTCGACGACGAGGAGGTCCGGAACGGGCTGGTCGGTCTGCTGGTCACCAGCGGGAGCTGGTCGCTGGCCCATCTGGGCTTTCTCGTGGCCCCGACGGTCGAACTCAAACTCGTGTTCTACCACGTGGGTCTGTTCGTGGGCCTCAGCACGGTCGGTCCGTGGCTGTACTTCTGCTCGGCGTTTACCGGCCGTAGCCTCCACCGGTCTGTCGGCCTCCGTCGGGCCGCAATCGGCGTCTTCGTGGCGCTCTCGCTCGTGAAGGTCACCAACCCGTTCCACCGGGCGTACTTCCGACCGGAGGTGGTGACACAGCCGTTTCCGTACGTCTCCATCAGCTCACAGCCGCTGCACTGGGTCGCGATGGGGTTGGCCTACGCGCTGGCGATGGTGGGCTATTTCATGCTGTTCGAACTGTTCCTGCGTGTCGGCCACGACACGCGGCCGCTGTTCGCGCTGGTCGGCGTGACCGGCCTCCCGGTCGTGCTGGACGTTTTCGGCGAGGTGAGTCCGCTGTTGCTGGATATCACCTACGAACCGCTGGGCGTCGCCGCCTTCGCCCTGGGCGTCCTGTTCCTCTTTCTCGACGACTTCCGCACGGTCCAGTTGGCCGGCGACCGGGACGACCCGGTCGTCGTGCTCGACGACCAGCATCACGTCCGGGACTTCAACCCGCGAGCGGCCGGGCTGTTTCCGGGCATAGACGTCGGGTCGCCAATCGAGGAGTTTCTACCCGGTATCGGCGACTACGTAGACGGCGCTGACCGGGACGCCGTCTACGGGGTCGACACGGCCGACGGCGCGCGGTACTACCAGCTCGCGGTCCAGTCGTTCTCCACCGACCGGAGCCGTCTCGGGACCGCTATCACGCTCACCGACGTGACCGAACGCGAGGAGTATCGTCGCGAACTGGAGCGCCAGAACGAGCGACTCGAACAGTTCGCCAGCATGGTGAGCCACGACCTCCGGAATCCGCTGACAGTCGCGCGCGGACGGGTCGATTACCTACGAGCCGCGGCGGACGACGAAGACGAACACCTCCGGGCGGTCGCCCGCGCCCACGACCGAATGGAGACGCTCATCGACGACGTGCTGACGCTGGCACGACAGGGCCAGTCGATAGACGAGCGCGAACGGGTCCGCCTGTCGGCAGTGACCACCGACGCCTGGGCGAGCGTCACCGCCGAGACGGCGTCGATGACTATCGAGCAGGACGGGTCCTTTCTCGCGGACGAAACGCGTCTCACACAGCTACTTGAGAACCTGTTCCGAAACGCGGTCGAACACGGCGGCGACGCCGTCACGGTCCGCGTCGGCGTTCTCGACGGCGGCGGCGGGTTCTACGTCGCCGACGACGGCGTCGGCATCCCCGAGACGGACCGTGAGCGCGTCCTCGAATCGGGCTACTCGACCGCGGAGGCGGGGACCGGGCTGGGCCTCTCTATCGTCACTGAGATAGCCCAGGCACACGACTGGGACATCGACGTGCGGACCAGCGCGGACGGCGGCGCCAGGTTCGAGATTCGCGGGATGACAGTCGAGACGACCTAACCGCGCTCGTCGAGACACTCCCGCAGGGGCGCAAGCACCTCGTCGACGACGGTGTAGGGGTCCGTCTGTCTGGCCATCACCGCGTCGACGGCCCCCTCGATGCCGCCCTGTCGGTCGAGTTCACCCGCCACCAGTCGGTTGGCGTCCTCGCGCAGCAGCGTCCGAATCTCGGCGGCGAAGCGGTCGCGGGCCTGCTGCTCGCGTCGGCCGGTCCGGTCGAGATACGCCCCGTGGTCGGCCAGCGCAGCGAGGAAGTCGTCGACCCCCTCGCCCCGGTTGGCGACCGTCTCGACGATGGGCGGGTCCCACGTCTCGGTCCCGGCGTCGCTTCCCGGCGGCTCGGGCGTCGCGTCGGCCATCTCGGCCCCGGACGCGCCGTGGTGGCCCGCCGTTCCCCGCCCCTGAAGCATCTCTCGAAGCTGCTGGACGGTTCTGTCGGCCCCGTCGAGGTCGGCCTTGTTGACGACGAACACGTCGCCGATTTCGAGGATGCCGGCTTTCAGCATCTGCACGTCGTCCCCGCTGCCCGGTGGGACGAGCACGGCCACGGTGTCGGCGGTCCGGACGATGTCGACCTCGTTTTGCCCGGCGCCGACCGTCTCGACGACGACGTAGTCCTTCCCGAAGGCGTCGAGCGCGGTGACGGCGTCCGTCGTCGCGGTCGAGAGCCCGCCCAGCGAGCCGCGGGCGGACATCGAGCGGAAGAACACATCCATGTCGCCGGCGTTCGAGGCCATCCGGATGCGGTCGCCCAGCACGGCGCCGCCCGAGTACGGCGACGAGGGGTCGATGGCGATGACGCCGACGGTTTTGCCCCGCTCGCGGTACTCGGCGGCGACCTTGTCCACCAGCGTCGACTTGCCCGCGCCCGGACTCCCGGTGACGCCGATGACCTCCGCGTGGCCGGTGTGTTCGTGCAGCGCGGAGACGACCTCGCGGTAGCCCGGCGACCGGTTCTCTATCTTCGTGATGACCCGGGCCAGCGCGCTGTGGCTCCCGGCGAGCAACCCCTCGACGAGGTCGCTCATCGCTCGGGGGCCTGCTCGCGGATGTAGCCTATCATCTCCTGCATCGACGCCCCGGGACCGAATATCTCGTCGACGCCCTGCTCGCGCAGTTCGTCCTGGTCGTCGTCGGGGACGATACCGCCGACCAGAATCAGACGGTCGTCGAAGGCGTCGTACTCCCGGAGCCCGTCGAGAATCTTCGGGACCAGCGTCTTGTGAGCCCCCGAGAGGATGGAGATGCCGACCACGTCGACGTCCTCCTGGACGGCGGCCTGGACGACTTCGTCGGGCGAGCGGTGGAGCCCGGAGTAGATGACCTCGAACCCCGCGTCCCGCAGCGCGCGGGCGATGACGTGGGCCCCCCTGTCGTGGCCGTCCAGGCCGACCTTCGCGACCAGACAGCGGATGGTGCGCTCCGCCTGCTGCTCTACGCTCATGCCAACGGCTACCACGTCATCGGGTTTGACTCTTGCCCCGTCCGTGGCCGAGAGTCGGGACCCTCCCAGTCACATCCCCATGTCGTCGGCCGCCTCGGGCACCGGGAGGGCACTGGGCGACGTGCCCAGCAGTTCGGCGGCGTGGTCCAGCGCCATGTCGAACCCGTAGTAGCGTTCGAGTTCGTCCCCGTCGGCGGTCGGCCGAACCTTCAGCATCGCGTACCCCTCGACGTTCTGGGCGATGGCGGCGGTGCCAGTCTCGCCCTCGAAGGTGAGCAGTCGCTCCGCCTCGGTCTCCCTGTACCGGGCCGTGATGCCGTTGCCCGTCGCTTCGGTCGCTGTCATTGGCTGGCGTTGGGACTGAGCCGCTTGAAAGCTGTCGGTCCGCGGTGGATTCGACTGCTTTCCTCCGGTCGGGTCGCTCGCGAAACCGGTCAGTCCAGCCCGCGCTCCCGGATGCCGGCCCTGATACGCTCCGCCCGCTTGCGGACTCTCGCGGCGTAGCGCTCTATCTTCTCCGGCTTCTCGCCGTAGAACGACGCCGCCCAGTAGACGTCGACGTTCGGCTGGGTGAGGAAGTACGCGACCAGCGTATCACGGCCCGCCTGGATGATGGTCGGCGGGACGCCTCGCTCGCCGGTGCCCGCCTCCTCGAACCCGTTCACGTCGAAGTAGACGTCGGCGTACAGTATCGCCGTCTCGGCATCGTCGAACGTCCGTCCGCAGTGGTCGGGGGCGTCGAACCGGTACCGGGTACCGTCGCCGTCTCGCCCCGGCACCTCGTGGATACGGACTCCGCAGGGGTGCGCTCGATACAACTGCTCGGTGTCGCCGTCCGTCGTCGGGGTGCCCGTCTGTGACATGTGTTGGTAGTGTCGCTCGATGTCGGTCGGGGCTCGGTCAGTTGCCGTTGCCGCGGCCCTTTCCGCTGGCTCGGCCCTTCCCGTTTCCGCGACCACCGGTCGCGCTCGCCGTCTCGCCCACGCCGTTTTGGGCCCCCTCGTCGGCCGGCGGTTCGTAGACGTAGAGGCCGTCGTTGGGGTACGAACGGGCCGGTCCGCCGAAGCCGTCCTCACAGCACAGCACCCGGCCGTCGTCCATCACGTAGACGTTGTCGACGTTGCGGAGCGCATCGTCGGCGTCCGCCGGCGGGTCAGTGAAGTCCGGGCCGACGATGACCGGTTCGAGCAGCGAGACGTCGTACTGCGGGCCGAGTTCCGCGCGGTAGACGACGCCGCCGTCGACGCGGTCCAACTGGATATCGCCCTCGTCGTCGGCCAGCGCGTCGTTGAACTCGGAGATGCCGAAGTAGACGTAGTCGCCCGGTCCCGCGCCGTCGACGCTGTCGACGCCCTCGGCCTTGTTGAACTCGATGGACGCGCCGATTTCCTTGGCGGCCGCTCGCGTCTCCAGGAACGGGACCCGTCGGAGGTCCTCGTCGACGCCGTCCGGCCCGTTCGCCTCGTACTGGTCGGCCCAGGCGACGATTTCCTCGTTCGTGACGTAGTTCTGGTTCCCGCCTTCGACGACCGCCCGGTCGGCTTCGGCCAGCGCCGCGTCGAGGTCGTCCTCCCAGTCGGTCTCGGCGTGAGCCTCCAGGTAGTCGACCTGCGTCACGTCGTCGTACTCGGCTATCCAGGACTCGACCTCGGCGTTCGTCGCCGTGCCGAGTTCCAGCCACTCGACCGACAGCGGGGTCTGGGCGGGGGAGTCACGTGCCTCGCCATCACCGGCGGCCTCGTCTGTAATCTCGGGCGCGTACAGGGTCCCCTCGATGTCCATCGGGTCCCGATAGCTCGACAGCGGCCGGTCGGCCTCGAACTTGTAGATGCCCTTGCTGTCGCCGTCGGAGCAGCCATACACCGTCTTCTCGTTGGCCTGGACGTTGGGGGCCTCCCAGGCGGCCCTGCCCATGACGTAGTACTTCACGGGCTTGGGCGTCTCCGCGGCCGGGTCGCGGATGTCGACGTGGTAGCCGTAGCGGCAGGGGTTGGGGTACACGTCGCCGATTGGTACCGTCGCGTTCTCGCCGTCGCCCTGGTCGACCGACTCGGCGCCCAGATAGTACGCGAGGAACTCGATACCGGAGAGCGCGAAGGCCCCCTGCGGATACCACGACTCGTCGTAGTACTCGCCCAGCGCGTCCGTGATGCCTGTCGGGTTCGGCCGGTTCCAGAACTGACAGGCGCCGACGACGCCCTCGCCGGTGCCAGCTTCGACGATGTCGCCGACCGTCGCGGTCAGCGAGACGCGCGGATGAGCGTAGTTCTCCTCGGAGGAGATCATCGTCCCCCACGGGCTCAGGTCACCGTAGCAGTTGATACGCGTGCCACCGACATCCCGGAACGCGTCGGTGTTGGCGAGGTTGCTGGCGTTCTCGAGGTCCGCCTCCCACTCGCCGTCTGCGGTCCGACTGAGCGGAATCCGAGAGATATTCCCCGGGCTGTTCTCCCAGCTGGTGAAGAGATACCCCGCCGTGCCGTCCTCGTTCGTCGGGACGAACTGGTTACAGTCCGGGTTGGTCCCGGCCGCGCCGTACTGCGTCCCCTCGAAGTTCGACATCGTGATGTCGGTGCCGTCGGGCGTCTGGGCGACACCGAGGCGTTCGGTTCCGCCGTTGATACTGTCCCGGCCGTTCGCGAAGAGGACGTACTCGCCTTCGGCCGCCCGGACCCGCCGTTGCTCGGCGTCCGTTTCGGGGACGGAGAGTTCCTCGAAGTCGTCGTTGTCGCCGTCGAGTTCGAACTGGAAGCCGCTGAAGTAGCCGACTCCGGCCGTGTCGAACGGCTCTTCGTTGTCTTCTTCGGGATGCTGGAGGCTGTAGAGGAGTGACCCGTCGGCGAAGACGAACGGCCCGGTGACCTCCGCGCCGAACGCCGTCGTCGAGAACCGCTTGAGTGACCCCACGACGCTCGGTGCACCCGGCGTGTCGCTCTCCGAAACGTCCCCGCTTGCCACGCCGACGACACTGGCACCGAGTGCCGCCGCGACCGTACTTGAAAGCAGCGCGCGCCGATTCATATCGACCATGCAGGTTACCGGTATCGTCTGTGTATAACAAACGTTTATATGAGATGACAATACCGCTGTTGTTCGGTACAGAGAGGGACGTGCATGAATACTGAACGACGGACGGATAACACGTATCGGTCGCGGCAATAGCCGACGCCGAGTCGGGCCTGCGCTCCCACGTCGTCGGCCGCCCCGGGTTCCCCGTCGCCCACTGATGGCGTCGGCCCTCGCTTCGGTCCAATTGGGACTGAACCGCTCGAAGCCCTCGGTCCGCGATGGAAGACTTATGTCCGCGACCGCTGTGGCTCCGGTACGTGACCGACCGCGCCGACGGCCTGCGTTTCGCCCTCGCCCGTCGCCTGGCTATCGACCGCCGGGCGCTCGCGGCGTTCCGCGTCGCCCTCGCGCTGGTCGTGCTCGTCGACATCGCGCGACGCGTCCCCGACGCCGGGGCCTTCTACACCGACGCCGGCGTGCTCCCGCGGTCGGTACTCGCCACGCTCTACCCGAGTTACGCCGCCGTCTCGCTACACGCCCTTTCGGGGGGCCTGTGGTTCCAGTTCTGCCTGTTCGCGCTGGCCGCCCTCGCCGCCGTCGCGCTGCTTGTCGGCTACCGGACCCGCCTTGCCGCCGTCGTCTCGCTGCTCTTGCTCGTCTCCGTCCAGTTGCGCAACCCGCTCGTGCTCAACAGCGGGGACGTGCTGTTGCGCCGCCTGCTGTTCTGGGGGGCCTTCCTCCCGCTGGGGAGCCACTGGGCGGTCGATGCCGGTGGGGACACTGGCGCCGATACTACCGACAGCGTGGTCGGGTTCGCCACCGCGGGGCTGCTCGCGCAGGTGGTCGTCGTCTACGCCACGAACGCGGTCGTGAAGCTCCGGGCCGACGTCTGGCTGCGGGGCGACGCGGTCCGCTACGCCTTCCAGCTCGACCACTTCACCGTCTTCCTCGGGGACGTCGTCGCCGGCTGGACACCCGCCCTGCGACTCGCGGCCTGGGGCTGGCTCGCCCTGCTGGTCTGCTCGCCGCTGCTGGTCGGGCTGACCGGTCGCGCCCGGGCGGCGTTCGTCGGGCTGTTCGCCGCGATGCACGCCGGGATGCTGGTGACGATGCAACTGGGCGTCTTCCCGCTGGTGTCGCTCGCCGGACTGGTCCCCTTGCTCCCGGGACGGTTCTGGGACCGCCTGGAGGCCCGGGCGGCCCTGCCCCGGCACGTGCCCGAGGTTCCCAGGACCCCGCTGGCCGAGCGCGTCCCGGCCCTCGCGAGCGGCGCTCGGGGCGTCGCCGCCCTCTGTCTGGCCGCGCTGGTGGTCGTCAACGCAATCGGACTCGGACTGGTCGCCGCGCCGGCGGGCACGCCCGAGCAGGTCCGCGAGCGCTCCTGGGACATGTTCGCGCCGTCGCCGCCGCTTGCGACCTGGTGGCTACAGGCGCCGGCCACCCTCACCTCGGGCGAGCGCGTCGACGCCGTCACCGGCGCGCCGTTCGACGCGTCGCGGCCGCCGGAGGTCGCGGCCGTCCACGGGAACGAGCGGTGGCGGAAGTTCTTCGCCGACGCCCGGCGCGACCCGCGGCTGCGCGAGTCGCTGGCGCAGTCCCTCTGTGCGCGCTGGAACCGGACCCACGACAGCGGGATGCGCGCCGTGGCGCTGTGGCTCGCGACCGAGCGGACCGCCCTCGACGGCCCCGAGACGGTCGAACGGGAGCGACTGGGGACGTATCGCTGCCGGTCGGCGTGAGTCGAAAGGACCGAGACGGGGCCGCTCCTCGTAGCTCCCATGGCGAAGTGGCTCCAGAGCGGCCGACGACGCGACATCTGTGTCCTGCTGGCGGCGGCCGAGGACGGCGAACTGGCCGGCCAGCGGCTCAAGACGCGGCTCGAATCCCGCTACGACACGCGAATCGACCCGAAGAGCTTCTACGGGGCGCTGGAGGCGATGGTCGACGGCGGGTTCGTCAGCCAGCGGACCGACGGCATCGCCGACAAGTACTCCCTGACCGACGCCGGGGAGGCCCGACTCCGCGAGCAGTTCGAGTGGATGTGCGAGAGCCTCGGCGAGGGCTGAGTGCGGTCCGACGGGGCCGAAGTCAGTCGTACTCGTAGAAGCCGACGCCGGTCTTCTTGCCCAGGTCGCCCGCCTCGACTTTCCGCTTGAGCAGGTACGCCGGTCTGTACCGGTCGCCCAGTTCGTCGTGGAGGGTCTCGCTGGCGTCGAGCACCACGTCCAGCCCGATATGGTCGGCCAGTTCCAGCGGCCCCATCGGGACGTTCGTTCCCAGTCGCAGGCCGCGGTCCACGTCGCCCTTCTCGGCGACGCCCTCGTCGTAGGCCCGGATACCCTCGTTAATCCAGGGCATGAGGACGCGGTTGACGACGAAGCCGGGCCTGTCGTCGGCCTCCCAGGTCTCCTTGTCCAGGTCGGCGGCGAACGCGTGGGCCAGGTCGACCGTCGCCTCGCTCGTGTGTTCGCCGACGACCACCTCGACCCCGGCCATCACCGGCACCGGATTCATGAAGTGCAGGCCGACGACCCGCTCCGGGCGGTCGACGGCGCTCGCGATGCTCGTAATCGAGAGCGTGCTGGTGTTGGTCGCGAGGACGGCGTCGGAACTGCAGGTCTCGGCGAGGGTGGCGAAGACCGACTGCTTGATATCGAGGTCCTCGGTGACGGCCTCGACCACGAGGTCGGCCCCGGCGAGCGCGTCGAGGTCGGTCGTCCCCTCGATGCGCTCGCGGGCGTCGTCGGCCGTCGCCCGGTCGACGGCGCCGCGGTCGACGACGCGGTCGAGGCTCGACTCGATAGCGTCGAAGCCGCTGTCGACGAACCGCTGTTCGACGTCGCGCATCACGACACGATAGCCCGCGACAGACGCCACTTGTGCGATGCCGCTGCCCATCGTCCCCGCGCCGACGACGCCGACGGTGTCGATATCGTCGAGTTCCATGGACCGTGTACGGACGGACCGTGCGTAAGCGTGCCGCCGCCGAGAAAACCATACGACTTCTGACTAATCTGTGGGGTGAGAATATATAACGTGGTATAATCCACAGATGGCGTGGGAATCGAGACTTTTACTCACATCGTAGTAAGTGTCAGTCTAAAGATACTTATGCCGGGCGCCTGAACGAACACACGACGAACCCCTCGGACCACTGCCCGACGTTCCACTAACTCCAGCAATGAGCGAATCACTCGACGCCTCGGCAACGAACGCCGACGCCACGGTCGCACAGGTCATCGACACCATCGCGGAAACCACGTCCGACGTCCGGACGGCAATCTTCACGGAGCGGGGCCATAGCGACTCGGTGAACCCGACCGGCGACGAGCAACTGGCCGCGGACCTGCGAGCGGACGAGATATTCGAGCAGCGCCTGCTCGCCATCGACGGCGTGGCAAGCTACGCCAGCGAGGAGCGCGCGGACGTGACCACCTCGACCGGCCGACTCCACGTCGCTCTCGACCCGCTCGATGGCTCCTCGAACCTCGAACCCAACAGCGGGATGGGCACCATCTTCTCGGTGTACACCGAGCGCCCGCCGACTAGCGGGCGGAACCTCGTCGCGTCGGGCTTCGTCGTCTACGGCCCGGTCACCTCGATGCTGGTGGCCCGCGACGGTCGCGTCCGCGAGTACCTGCTCGACGATGGCGAGAAGCGCCTCGTCGACAACGACGTGACGCTCCCCGACGAGCCCACCGTCTTCGGCTTCGGCGGCGGCGTCGAATCCTGGACCGACGAGTTCGAGCCGGTCGCCGAGGAGATTCGCGAGGAGCTCAAACTGCGCTACGGCGGGGCGATGGTCGCCGACATCAACCAGGTACTGACCTACGGCGGCGTCTTCGCCTACCCCGCGCTTCAGTCCCGGCCGGAGGGCAAGCTCCGCCTCCAGTTCGAGGGCCACCCGATGGCCTATATCGTCGAGTCGGCCGGCGGCCGCTCCTCGAACGGCGAGGGCTCGCTGCTCGACGCCGAACCCGACGAGATTCACGAGCGAACCCCGCTGTACCTGGGGAACGACGAACTCATCGACCGCATCGAGTGCGCCGTCGAGCGGTAGCACGGCCGCGTTTTCAGTAGCCGAGATATATCGCCAGTGCCTTCAGGACGCCGTAGACGACCACGACGAGCCCGACGAACGCGCCCAGCACCGTGCCGACGATACCGCTGGGCCACAGCGCCAGCGGGTTCGGCAGGCCCGCGACCGTTCCAGTGATAGAACCGGGCAGCAGCGACCCGCCACTCGACGCGCTCACGTTCGCGACTGCCGTCCCCGCCACCGACAGTTCCCCCTCGGCCGTGAGATTCTGCTCGTAGCTTCGCGTCCGTGTCGTTCCCGCCGGAACAGCTATCTCGTAGGTGGCGATACTGCTGTCGTTGAGGCGGACGCTGAACGGATACGTCCCGTTCGCCGTCCCCCGATTAGTTGCGGTCACGCTCACCAGAACGGTCTCGCCCACGCTCGGCGCCGTCTCGTCGACCGTCACGTTCGTCACGGTGATGTCGGGCCGGGGCGCGGGCTGGGAGCCAGAGGCCGTCCCGTCGCTCGACTGGGACGGCGACTCGGTGCCGTCCGACTCCGCGGTCGTCAGTACGTCGGTATCCGACGATTCTTCGGTGTCGGTCTCCCCGTCGCCGGGCGGTTCGGCCGACCCGGACGAGGCCGTCGCGCTCGCCGGTTCGGTTCCTACGGCGAACTGCGAGAGCCCCGGGGCCGTGGCCTGGTAGGCCACCCGGTCGTCCGTCCGGCTGACGACCGACGTGGGCAGCGGCGTCCAGCCGTCGGCGTCCCGGTACAGGACGACCGCGCCGGGCGCCACGCCGGTGCGGTTCAGGGCCGCCCTGTCGACGCTGAACCTGACGCTCGCGCGGTCGGCGGGGGTCGCGTGGTCGACGTGGAACAGCCCGAACGACTGGCCGTCGAAGGCGGCCGGGGACGCGTCTGTGGCCTGGAATCGGAGCGAGACGGACGTGTTCACCGGGAACGCGGCGCTGACCCGGTCCAGGGCGACGGTGTCGGTTCGGACGAGGCTGCCGTTCTCGGCGCGGACCTGCTGGACGAGTCCGGTCCCCCTGACGGTGGCGTTGGCGCGTGTGGCGTTCAGCGGCGTGACGGTGACCGGACTGTCCGCGGTCTTCCGGACCCGAATCTGTCTCGTCTCGACCGCCGTGTGGCCCTCGCTGTCGGTCACTTCCAGCGTGATGTCGTGGCGGCCGGCGGCCGCGAAGGCCACCCGGATGGATGGCCCGGACAGCACCGTGGCGCCGTCGATTCGCCAGCGGTAGCTGTCGATACCGTCCTCGTCGACCGTCTCGGCGGCGCTGAAGTTCACCGTCGTCTCGACCGTCGTCACCTCGGGCCCGTCGACGACGACCTCCGGCGCCGAGTCCTCGTAGCGGAACTGCCGCATCCGCGACATCACCCGCGGGTTGCCCGAGCGGTCGACGGCGCGCTCCCAGACGAAGCTGTAGGCGCCGTACTCGGGGACGGTGTAACGGGTCTCGAACGTCGTGTTCGACCCGTCGACGGCAGTGAAGTTCGCCCTCGTGAGTCGGTCGGTCGCCGGTCCGGTGACCGCGACGGCCAGTTCGGTCAGGGGTTCGTTCGCCGCCACGCGCACCGCGACCGTGTCGGCGTCGACGCGTGTCAGCGCGAACCGCTCGAATTCGGGGACGAGCGTGTCCATCCCGGTCACGGTCTTGGAGCCACTCGTCAGTTCGTTGTCCTCCGCGTCGGCGATGGCGCCGTTCGATGCGAACCCGACGGTGACGGTGTCGACGTTCAGGCGGTCTTCCAGCAGCAGCGTCACGGTCAGTCCCCCGTCGGCCGGCTCGACCGAGAGGTTGGAGATGTTCCCGGCGCTGACGGTGAAATCGCCCGCCGCGATACTCCCGCGGTCGATGGTGCTGTTGTCGGTGAACGTCAACTCGATCTGCGTCGGCGCCGCCTTCGTCGCCGTCTCCCACGTGGGTGCCTCGGTGTCGTTCTCCCCGAGCGCCTGCGTTTCGGTCGCCGTCGCCGGGCCGGTCACGGCGAGCAGCACCGCCACCAGTGAGAGGGTCACGAGGAGCCAGCGACCGGCACGGAACCGACAGCTACCCGTCATAAACTCATCTGTGACCCCTCGCATACACGCCAGTTGCCCGGCGTCGACCATCAATGACCCGGCACCATTACAGCCGATGATAATCACGTCGGACGGGACGACACCTGTCGACGCACGGCGTCGATTAGCTCCGACAGCCCCGGCCTCGGCCACCACGTCCCGGGCCGTCACGACGACAACCCGTATCACCCCTCGGGCCGTGTGGTGTGGTATGAAGGTGCGTATCGCCGCGGCGGCCAGCCGGGACGAGGCCGCTGCCATCGCCGCGGCCGTGGCCGAACACGTCGGCGAGACCGTCGAGGTGTACGTCGGTGACGGCGACGAGCCGACGCTGGTCCGGGAGGTGGCCGAGACGGACGGGGCCGACGGCGGCGATGCGGACGCCGCCGCGACCGACCCCGGCCCGACCGACCGGGAGCGTCGCCTCCGCGAGGAGATAACCGACATCGAACGTGGCGGCCCGGAGAAGTACCGCGAGCGCCTCGCCGACCAGGGGAAGCTGTTCGTCCGGGACCGACTCGAACTGTGGTTCGGCGAGGGCGGGCTGGAGTTCGAGGACGGCCGCTTTGCGAACTTCGACGGCTGGCACGGGGCGAGTCCGGACGTCGACGAGTACGACCCCGAGACGCGGCTCCCGGCCGACGGGCTCGTCACCGGCGCTGGCACGCTCGACGGGCGGCAACTGCACGTCGGGGCCAACGACTTCACCGTGAAGGCCGGCTCGGTGGCGAAACACGGCGTCGAGAAGTTCATCCGCCTCCAGGAGCGGGCCCTGAAGACCGGGCGACCGGCGCTGTATCTCGTCGACTCCTCGGGCGGGCGCATCGACCAGCAGCGGGGCTTCTTCGCCAACCGCGAGGGCATCGGGAAGTTCTACTTCAACCACTCCCGCATCTCGGGCGTCGTCCCCCAGATTTGCGTCCTCTACGGTCCCTGTATCGCCGGCGCGGCCTACACCCCCGTCTTCTCCGATTTCACCGTGATGGTCCGGGGAATGAGCGCGCTGGCTATCGCCTCGCCGCGGATGGTCGAGATGGTCACCGGCGAGGACATCGAACTGGACGAACTCGGCGGCCCCGACGTCCACGCGCGCCACTCCGGGAGCGCCGACCTCGTTGCGGACGACGAAGAACACGCGAGAGACCTCGTCGCCCAGCTTATCCGCTATCTCCCCGACAACTGCGACGAGACGCCACCGAGCGCCGACCCCGTCGAGCCGACGAAATCGCCGTCGGGCCTCGACGGCGTGATTCCCCAGGAACCGAACAAGGGATACGACATGCACCGGGTCGTCGAGCGCGTCGTCGACGGGGGCTCCTTCTTCGAACTCCAGCCCGAGTACGGGAGAGAGATACTCACCGGCTTCGCCCGCATCGACGGGCGGTCGGTCGGCGTGGTCGCGAACCAGCCCGCCCACCGCGCGGGCGCTATCTTCCCTGACTCGGCCCGCAAGGCCGCAGAGTTCGTCTGGAAGTGCGATGCGTTCAACGTCCCGCTGCTGTATCTCTGTGACACGCCGGGCTTCATGGCCGGCTCGGGCGTCGAGAAGGAGGGCATCCTCGAGGCGGGCAAGAAGATGATATACGCCACGAGCGAGGCGACGGTTCCAAAGCAGTGCGTGGTGGTCCGGAAGGCCTACGGCGCGGGCATCTACGCCATGTCCGGCCCGGCCTACGACCCGGAGGCCACGCTGGCCCTGCCCAGCGGCGAGATAGCCATCATGGGGCCCGAGGCGGCCATCAACGCCGTCTACGCCAACAAGCTCGACGCCATCGACGACCCCGAGGAACGGGCCGAGCGCGAGCGGGAGTTACGGGAGCAGTACCGCGAGGACATCGACGCCCACCGGATGGCGAGCGAGGTCGTCATCGACGAAATCGTCCCGCCGGGGGACCTGCGGGCCGAGCTCGCGGCCCGTTTCGAGCTGTACGAGACCGTCGAGAAGGACCGTCCCGAGAAGAAACACGGGACGATTCTGTAGCCCCGGGCCGCTGTCACCGTCGGGGACCGAGTACCCGGCGGAGGACGCCCGGCCGGAACAGTCGGCTCGGGGGTTCTTCGAGGGTCATCACGCGGACGAACGCCGCCGCCACCACCGGGTCGGTGTGTGCGCGGTCGACGAGCCGGGAGAGGTAGCGCCCGACGAGCGCGGTGCCGGTCGGTCGCGGCCCGGTCGTCGCCTCGAACCCGAAGTCGTTGCCCACCGCCAGCCGCCAGGCCACGTCGGCGACGGCCGTCGCGCGGTCGAAGTAGCGCGGCGCGAGGCTCTCTGGGTCGCCCGCCGCCGCGAGCGCGTGGTGGAGCGCGAGCGCCTCCAGCGCCGCGACGGACATCCCCTGGCCGTACAGCGGGTTGTAGCTGGCGATGGCGTCGCCCAGCACCACGAGGCCATCGGGGAACCGGTCGAGCGACTCGTACCGGTAGCGGCGGCTCGAAGGGAACGGGTAGTAGTCGACGTCGCCGGTCCAGTCGTGGTCGGCCGCGAGGGCTGCCAGTTCCGGCACTGGCAGGCTCTCCAGGAAGGACACGAGCTCCTCAGTCTCCGTCGGCGGGTGGTCCCCGTGCAGGCCGTTCACGTTCACCACCCAGCGGTTGTCCTCCACCGGGGCTGCCATCCCACCGCGGGTCCGGGGCGGGTCCGGGGGGACGATGTACGTCCGGTGGTCCCTGTCCGGTCGCTCCAGGTAGGTCGTGCTGTAGGCGAGGTCGACGGAGACCTCCTCCAGGTCCGGCGGCGCGTAGCCGTGGGTGTCGAGCCACTCCGGCGTCCGACTGGTCCGCCCGGTGGCGTCGACCACGAGCGACGCGTCGAGGGTGGTCTCGTCGCCCTCCCGGCGGACGAGCACCCCCTCAACACGCGTCTGGTCCGGCGTGGACCGGTAGTCGACGAACTGCGTGTTCGGACGGATGTCGACGCCGTCGAGGGCTGTCACCCGCTGGCGGAGCAGCAGTTCGATGAGGGGTCTGGTCGCCCCGACCGTCTCGATTCGCCGGGGGCCGTCGGCCAGGTAGTCACCCCCGGTGTAGAACCCCACGTCGCTGTTGAAGTCCGTCACCACACCGCCGGCCCGGACGAGCTCCGTCCCGAAGCCCGGAAAGAGGTCAGCGAGCGTCTCCCGGCCGGCGACGAGGAGCACGTGCGGGTGTCGCCCCTGTGGAACGCTGGGTCGCGGAGTCGGGTCGGTCGGCAACGGGTCGCGCTCGACGACGGTGACACGCTCGAAGTGGTCCGACAGGACCCGCGCCGAGAGCAGCCCGCCGACGCCCGCGCCGAGGACCACCGCACGGTCGGCCCGCTCCGTGGGCCGACTGGTCTGGTAGCGGGGCACTGTCTGGAGAGTCATCGCTCCACCCCATTACCGTTGGATTCCCTACGTGTTAGCTGTTAGCATTACACACGTTTTGGCCCGTGACTCATTGGAGCCAGGGCTGGTCGGTGGGCGCGAACTGGTGCCCGCAGGCCGGACAGACGACGAGGCGGGTGCCGTCGGCGTGGACTGCCTCGAAGCGGGTCGTCCAGTCCCGGTGTCCACACTGCGGACATCGGCGCCGGAGTGGCGGAATCACGTCTCCGACTACGCCCCGCAGTCGAAAGTCGTTGTCGGGCTATCTGGGGAATCGAAGAACTTATTTCTGAATCAGTTATGTTGAATTAACAAGGTCTGAACACACCAATAGGGTGGTCTGGGGGATACGATGTGGTTGCTTGACCGTCCGGTCCGTCGATGGACCATCGACCGGTGGGGGAATCGAGCGCTCGACTTGCTGGCGAGCGTCGAGCGAGAGCTGTGGGTCGTCGTCGCGGTGGCGCTGCTCGCGGACGTCTACCTGACACAGACCGGGCTCCAGGCCGGACTCGGCGAGGGGAACCCACTCGTCCGGCGCCTCATCGAGACGTTCGGCATCGCGGCGCTGGCCGCACTCAAGGTTGGGGTCGTAGGGCTGGCCGGGGTCGTCCGCGAACTGGTGCCCGAGCGCCAGGCGCCGACGATTCCGCTCGGGGTGGCTCTCCCGTGGGTCGTCGCCGTCTGCGTCAACGGGACACTGCTACTGGGTCACTGAGGCCGCGTCGCTAAGCCTCGGCGCGCTCGACCAGCGCGGTCCGCTCGAACGCACAGACCAGGGTGTCCTCGCCGTTGTAGACGTCGACTTGCATCGTGACGACGCCCCGGTCGCCGTCGCTCGTGGGCCGCTTGTCCAGTACTGTGGTCTCCGCCCGGAGCGTGTCGCCGTGGAAGACGGGCGCGGGGTGTTCGACCGCGTCGTACGCGAGGTTGGCGACGATGGTCCCGTCGGTGGTGTCGGGGATGGTCAGCCCGACGGCCAGCGACATCGTGTACAGCCCGTTGACCACCCGCTCGCCGAAGGTCGTCTCGGCGGCGAAGTCGGCGTCCAGGTGGAGGGGCTGCTGGTTCATCGTGAGGTCACAGAAGCGCTGGTTGTCGCTCTCGCTGACCGTCCGTCGGCGGTCGTGTTCGATGGTCTCGCCCTCGGTGAACGCCTCGTAGTACAGCCCGGCCATACGGCGACAACGCCGCCGCGGTCCTTAGCCGTGTGGGAGCACATCACTTACCTCCGGCCGGGACGAACCGGGACCATGGCCCGCCGAAGCATCCTGTTTTCCCCCGGCGACGACGCCGAGAAACTGCGGAAGGCGGTGGGATTCGACGCCGACGTGGTCGTCTTCGACCTCGAAGACGCCGTGGTCCCCGACGCGAAGGCGGCGGCCCGCGAGACCGTCCGCGAGGCGCTGGCCGCCGTGGTACCGGCCGACTGTGAGGTCTGCGTGCGCGTGAACCCGGTGGGCCGTGGCGCGGCCGACGACGTGGCCGTCGCCCTGTCGGGGGCCGTGCCGGACTCTGTCATGCTCCCGAAGACCGGCGGGGCCGAGGACGTGAGTGGGCTCGCGACGCTGCTCTCCGAGGCTGGCGTCGACTGCCCGGTACTGGCGCTCGTCGAGTCCGCCGCGGGCGTGCTCCACGCCGAGGCCGTCGCCGCCCACGACGCGACCGACGCGCTGGTTTTCGGCGCGGAGGACCTCGCCGGCGACATCGGGGCGACCCGCACCAGCGAGGGCGGGGAACTCGCACACGCTCGCCAGCACGTCGTCCTCGCGGCGCGCGCGGCCGGTGTCGTACCAATCGACACCCACTACCCCAACTACACCGACGACGCCGGCCTCCGCACCGAGGCCGAGCGGGCCGTCGAACTGGGATACGACGGCAAACTCGCCGTCCACCCCGGACAGGTGGCCGTCATCAACGACCTCTTCACGCCCGGGCCCGACCGCGTCGCGTGGGCCGAGCGGCTGCTTTCCGCCCGCGAGGAGGCCGACGGCGGCGTCTTCGTCGTCGACGGCGAGATGGTAGACGCGCCCCAGATACGCCAGGCAGAGCGGGTGCTGGAGCGTGCCGGCGTCGACCGGGAGTGAGCCCGCCCCACAACTAACTACCTCTGTCGCGTTGGCCGATACATGGCGACGATACCAGAGCAGTACCACGACCTCTTCGAGAAGGCGACGTTCGCCCACGTGACGACGATGCTCCCCGACGGGCGGCCCCACACCACGCCGGTGTGGGTCGACTACGACGCCGACGACGACCGCCTGCTCGTCAACACGGAGCGCCACCGCCGGAAGGCCAAGAACGTCGACCGGGACCCGACGGTGTCGGTCAGCATGACCGACCCGGACGACCCCTATCGGTTCCTCTCGGTCACCGGCGAAGTCGACGCGGTGACGACCGAGGGCGCCCGCGACCACATCGACGAACTCGCCGGGCGCTACATGGGTGAGGCCGAGTATCCCCAGCCAATCCAGAGCGAGCGGGTCGTCCTGCGTATCCGCCCCGACGACGTGTTCCACGGCGGGTGAGCCCGCCGTTCCGGGGGTAAAAGCGCCCATGTGCGGCGGTATCCTTTTGCCGTCACTCACTCACTCCTAGGGTATGTCTGACGAGGTGAACCCGTTCGAGAGTCTGCAGGAGCAGATCGACGACGCCGCCGCCTACCTCGAATACCCGACCGACGTGCTGGAGCGGCTGAAACACCCCGAGCGGGTGCTGGAGACGAGCCTCTCGGTGGAGATGGACGACGGCTCCATCGAGGTGTTCACCGCCTTCCGCTCGCAGTTCAACGGCGACCGCGGCCCCTACAAGGGCGGCATCCGCTACCACCCGCAGGTCTCCCGCGACGAGGTCAAGGCCCTCTCGGGCTGGATGGTGTACAAGTGTGCCGCCGTCGGCATCCCCTACGGCGGCGGCAAGGGGGGCATCCGTCTCGACCCGCGCCGCTACTCCGCGAGCGAAATCGAGCGTATCACCCGGTCGTTCGCGAAAGAGCTGCGTCCCTTCATCGGCGTCGACAAGGACATTCCCGCACCCGATGTCAATACCGGCCAGCGGGAGATGAACTGGATAAAGGACACCTACGAGAAACTGGAGAACACGACCGAGCCGGGCGTCATCACCGGGAAGGCGCCCGAATCGGGCGGGAGCGCGGGCCGGGTCGAGGCGACGGGCCGGTCGGTGATGCTCACCACGCGCGAGGCGTTCGACTACCTGGGCAAGGACATCGACGGCGCCACCGTCGCCGTCCAGGGCTACGGCAACGCCGGCTCCGTCGCCGCGAAGCTCATCGACGACCTCGGCGCGAACATCGTCGCCGCCTCCGACTCCTCGGGCGCCATCCACAACCCCGACGGGTTCGACGCCCGCGCCGCGAAAGACCACAAACGCGAGACGGGGTCGCTCGCCGGCTTCGAGGGCGCCACCGAGGAGTTCTCCAACGAGGACCTGCTGACGATGGACGTGGACCTGCTGGTCCCCGCCGCCCTGGAGAACGCCATCGACCGCTCCATCGCCCAGAACGTCGAGGCCGACGTCATCGTCGAGGCCGCGAACGGGCCGCTCACGCCCCGCGCCGACGACGTGCTGACCGACCGCGACGTGGCCGTCTTCCCCGACATCCTCGCCAACGCCGGCGGCGTCACCGTCTCGTACTTCGAGTGGGTGCAGAACCGCCAGCGGTTCTACTGGTCCGAGGAGCGCGTCAACGACGAACTCGAGACCATCATCACGAACGCCTTCGAAACCCTCGTCGACACCTACGAGCGCACCGACGCGCCGAACTTCCGGACGGCGATGTACGTCGTCGCCATCGAGCGGGTCGTCGATGCGGCCGAGGAAGGCGGTATCTGGCCCTAGCAATAACAGTCGATTATTCGGCAACCAGTTCTGAGAGCCAGAAAGCCCCGACTGGCTCCGGTCGGGGGGCTCGCTGCGCGCTTCGTCACTCCCTCCGGTCGTTCCTGCAGTGCTTACGTCGTCCGCCTTCCCGGAGCCAGTCGCCCCTTTCAGTCCCATCCATCGCTGTTTGACCAACCAGCTGCGGGCGGGACTGAAAGGGGCGGCCTGCTACACGAAGGCGGACGATGCAAGCACCGCAATGAGCGAAGTGAATGAGGAGCGCAGCGAGTCCCCCGAGTGTAGCAGGCCGGGGCTTTCTGGCTGTTCTCGTTCCGGACCACGTCGAAAACATAGGATTCGATTACTCCTAGCCGACCGCTGGAGTTTTGTTCCGCTCGCCCCAACGTAATACCATGCCCGTTTTCGAGCGCGAGGTCCGCGTGGCGGCGCCGCTTTCGGACGTGTGGGAGTTCCACGCGACCGCCGACGGCCTCGTGGCCCTGACCCCCGACTGGATGCACCTCCGCGTCGAGGAGAGCCACGGGCCAGACGGCGAGCGCGACCCGGCGGAACTGGTGGCGGGTTCGACCGTCGTCTCCTCGATACAGCCCTTCGGCGTCGGCCCGCGCCAGCGGTGGGTCTCCGAAATCGTCGCCCGCGACGAAGGCGACCACGAGGCGATGTTCCGGGACGTGATGCGGGAGGGGCCGTTCCCGGAGTGGGAACACACCCATCAGTTCCGCGCCGCGGGGGACCTCGCGACCATCGTCCACGACCGCGTGGAGTACGAACTGCCCGGCGGGCAACTCGGCCGACTCGCCGGGCCGCTCGGCTTCGTCGGCATGGAGCCGATGTTCCGCTTTCGCCACCGGAAGACGAAGGAGCTACTGGAGGCCTGACGGCTCCCGGCGGCCCGCCCAGGCCCGTCGACTCTGTCCCCTCGAACAGGCATTTCAGTGTCGCGCGTGAATAGCCACTGTATGACGGACGTCATCGTCGTCGGCGGCGGTCCCGCCGGCCTCAGCGCGGCACTGTTCACGGCGAAGAACGGCCTCGACACCGTGGTCTACGACACGGACGAGACGTGGATGCACAAGGCTCACCTGTTCAACTACCTCGGCATCGACTCGAAGGACGGCACCGAGTTCGTCGAGGACGCCCGCGAGCAGGTCGCGGAGTTCGGCGTCGACATCACCGAGAGCGAAGTCACCGGCATCGAACAGGACGGCGACGGGTTCGCCGTCACCACCGGGGACGGCGACGCGACGGCGCAGTACCTGGTCCTCGCGACCGGTGCCGACCGCTCGCTGGCCGAGGAGCTGGGCTGTGACTTCGACGGCGACCTCGTCGACGTGGACCTCTCGATGGAGACCAGCGTCTCGGACGCCTACGCCACCGGCGCGATGGTCCGGGACCAGGAGTGGCAGGCCGTCATCTCCGCGGGCGACGGCGGCGCCGCGGCGCTGGATATCCTCTCGAAGGAGGAGGGCGAGCACTTCCACGACTTCGACGTCCCGGCCGACGCGGAGTAGCCGGTCGCTCGGCGACCGCTCACGGCTCGCTGTCGCTCACCGTTCGCCATGACGCGGTTCTCGCTGTTCGCGAGCACCGCGCTCAATCGGCAGCCCGTTCGATAGCGCCCCGGAGAATCGCCGCCTCGAAGTCGTGGTCCGGCCGGATGTTGACGAAGTCGAGGAACTCCTCGGCGGCCAGCAACTCCTCGGTCGTGTAGTGCTCCCTCGCCGCCGCGACGGCGGCGTGGGCGCCGACGAGCGGCTCAAGCGCGCCCAGGGCACAGGCCACGTCGTAGGCCCGGGCGTCGGCGATGGCCGCCTCGCGGACGCTGGTGGCGTCGATGAAGTACAGGTCGCCGTTTGCGACCAGGACGTTCTCCGAGCGGAAGTCGCCGTGGGCCAGCCCGGCCTCGTGCATCCGGTGGAGGTAGTCGAAGACGGTGTCGGCGTGACAGCGGACCGCCTCCGTGGGGAGTTCGTCCAGCGTCCGGAACTCTCGCAGGTACTCCAGGACGATGACACCCAGCCCCTCGTACTCGAAGGCCTCGATGGGTTCGGGGGCGTTGACGCCCAGTTCGCGCATCCGGTCGGTCGCCGCCAGTTCGTGTTCGGCCATCTCGTAGGGCGTCCCGAAGTGTTCGAAGAAGCCGGCCGTCCCCGAGGAGAACGCGCCGATGTTCCGGCCCGTCGTCAGCAAGGCGTGGACCAGCGAGTTCTGCGGGGTGATGACCTTCACGAACCAGCGGTCCTCGACGACCATCGGCGTCGAGAGCCAGTTGTCGGCCTCCAGGAAGTGGACGCGGCCGCCGCGCTCGCCGTAGCGGGACAGCACCGCGCGGCTGACACCCTCAAGTTGCGACCACGGGACGGTCCCGCGGAGGAGCCGTCGGAACGCCACGGCGGAGAGAGGCGAGGCCGACTGATAGATGTTGTGTCCCACATGGTATTTGTCGACAGGGGACATACCCGGCGTATGGAGTTCACGCTCCCGGCGGAACACCGCCACGTTCGGACGGCCGTGCGGGAGTTCTGCGAGGACGAAATCGAGCCCATCGCCCAGGAAATCGAGGACGAGGGCCGCTTCCCCGCGGAGATTTTCGACCGTCTCGGGGACCTTGAGATGATGGGCGTCCCCGTCGACGAGCGCTGGGGCGGGCTTGGCGGGGACACGCTCATGTACGCCGTGGTCTGTGAGGAACTGGGTCGTGTCTCCGGGGCGGTCGGGCTCTCCTTTGCCGCACACACCTCGCTGGGGAGCAAGCCCGTCGAGGCGTTCGGGACGGACGCCCAGCGCGAGCGCTGGCTCGAACCGCTTGCGACGGGCGACCACCTTGGCGCCTGGGCGCTGACCGAACCCGGCAGCGGCAGCGACGCCAGCGACATGGACACCACGGCCGTCCGGGACGGCGACGAGTACGTCATCGACGGCATCAAGCAGTTCATCACGAACGCCTCCGTCGCGGGCTCCGTCCTGGTCAAGGCGGTCACGGACCCCGACGCCGGCTACGACGGCATCTCGACGTTCGTCGTCTCGCCCGCGGACGACGGCTGGACCGTCACGGAGGAGTGGGAGAAGATGGGGCTGAACGCCTCGCCGACCTGCGAACTCCAGTTCGACGGCTGTCGGGTCCCGGCCGACCGCCTGCTGGGCGCGGAGGGCGAGGGCTGGAGACAGACCAAGCAGACGCTCGACGGCGGGCGCATCTCCATCGCGGCGCTGTCGGTCGGGCTGGCACAGGGGGCCTTCGAGGCCGCCAGGGAGTACGCCACCGAGCGCGAGCAGTTCGGCCGCCCCATCTCGACGTTCGACGCCGTCCGTGACGAGATAGTCGAGATGGACCGCAAGATAGAGCGCTCCCGGCTGCTCACCCAGAAGGCGGCGACGATGTACGACGACGGGCGGGACGTGACCCGCATCGCCTCGCTGGCGAAACTCGACGCCAGCGAGACGGCCCGCGAGGTCGGCGAGGCGGCGGTGCAGGTGCTGGGCGGCTACGGCTACCTCACCGACTACGCGCCCCAGCGGTTCTATCGGGACGCGAAGCTGATGGAAATCGGCGAGGGGACCAGCGAGATTCAGCGGCTGGTGCTGGGCCGCGAACTGGGTCTGTGAGTCCCCTACCCCGCGGACTCAGTCGTCGAGGCGCGGAACCACGGTCACGGGCACCGTCGTCTCGTTGACCACGGCGAAGGCGGCGTCGCCGCTGCGGAGCCGTCCGCGCAACCCCTTGTGCTCGTGGCCCATGACGATGTGCGTGATGTCGACGTCCTCGGCGATTTCGAGCAGTTCGTGGGCGATACGGGCGCCGGGCCGGCGGCTGTGCCGGCCGACGTACTCCAGCGCGACGGTCGCCTCGACCGGCTCGTCGGCCAGCCGTTCCGCGATGGCGTCTCGCATCCGTTCCGCGGCCCGGTCCGCGTCGGCGTCGTCGACGAGATGGACGACGTACAGCGGCGTGTCGAGCGCCGCGCCGAGCCGGACGGCCGTGTCGAGGACACGGTCCGAGGCCTCGTCGTCGGCGACTGCGACCAGGATGGTCATACGCATCCTACGTCCCGCGGGAAAATATCGTTTATCTACTACCTACGCGGACCCGTCGATGTCGGGGTCGAAGAGCTCTTCGACCGCGCAGTCGAACTGCGCCGCGAGTTTGAAGGCGAGTTCGAGCGAGGGGTCGTAGCGCTCGCGCTCGATGGCGTTGATGGTCTGGCGGCTCACGCCGACGGCGTCGGCGAGTTCGCCCTGGCTCAGCCCGTCGCGACTCCGGTACTCGTCGAGTGTGTTGTTCATGACCTGCGGCGGTGATAGATGTAGGCCACGCCGAAGGCGATAAACAGTCCGATGTGACCGTACAGCGTGCCCCACACGACGGCGGGAACGGTGTCGTCGGGGCGCCGCGTGGTCCCGGGGAATTCGGTGGCCGTCATGGTGTAAAGTTAGCTTTACAGTAAAGTGTACTTTACAGCCGTACTTAGTTCTACCGGAAGAGACGACCGCCGCCGGTCGCGACCGCTCAATCCGTCGATTTCAGGTTGTGTACCGGGTCGAGCCACTCGACGACCTCGGCGGTCGGGGACAGCGCCGCCGCGATGCGCTCGGCGTCCTTGTAGGCCATCGGGGCCTCGTCGCGGACGCCCTCGACGACCGACTCGGAGTAGACGCCGTCCATCGCCGCCGCGAAGTCGTTCATGTCGACCACGTCGTGGGCCTTCCGGCGGCTCATCACCCGCCCCGCGCCGTGGGGCGCGGTCTGGTGCCACTCGTCGTTGCCCAGTCCGCGGGCGATGACCGACCCCTTCGCCATGTTAAAGGGGACGACGAGGCGCTGGCCCTCGCGGGCCGGCGTCGCGCCCTTCCGGATGGTCATATCCCTGAAATCGATGTAGTTGTGTACTGACTGGAAGCGCTCGACCGGTTCGACACCCAGCGCCTCACAGACGGCGTCGCTCATCAGTTCGCGGTTCCAGCGGGCGTACTGCTGGGCAAAGAGCATGTCGACGTAGTAGCCGTGGGCCTCCCGACCCTCCAGCCAGTCGAGGTCGGTGTTCCGGTCGTCCTCGCCGAGGTCGTCCCGGACCGCCGTCTGCAACTGGCCCAGCGTGTCGAAGGCGTCCTCGATGTCGCTCCCGTCGAGTTCGCGGCGCAGGCGCTCCTTGTCGATGTAGGACTCGCCCATCCCGCCGGTGACCCAGGTGTAGAGGTCGCGGGACTCGACCGTGTCGGGGTCGAACTGCAGGTAGTCGGTGTACTCGTCGGGAATCGACTCGCGGATACCGTCGATAGCCCGGCGGTCCGTCGCCGTTCCCTGCCAGTACTGGGCGACGGACATCCCCAGGTATCGCGACCCGCTGTGGACGACGAGCCAGTAGTCGCCCGACTCCCGTCCCTTCGCGAACTCCACGAAGTGGTTGCCCCCGCCCAGCGTCCCGGCGCTCTTGATGACGTGGTCTATCCCCTGGCGCTGGTCGGCCAGCACACGGTCACAGAGCGCCTCGAAGTAGTCGCCGTCGTAGCCGGTGAAGTCGAACTCGATGGGGTCGATACGCTCGGCGAAGCGGTCGGCGAAGGCGGCGTCGAAGCGTTCGAAACGGTCGTTGGCGCGCTCGAACGGGAACTCGGAGACCAGGTGGGGCGCGTCGTCGTAGTCGTGGACCGACCGGCCCATGGGGACGGCCTCGCGGACCCGGCGCTCGCGCTCGGCGTCCGAAAGCGGGAGTTCCGTGCCGAGGTTCGTCGCCGCCATCCCACAGCCCACGTCCACACCGACGATGTTCGGGACGACGCGGTCGGCCAGCGGCATCGTGAACCCGATGGGCGCGCCCGCTCCCCAGTGGGTGTCGGGCATGATGCGTACGGGCTCGGTGAACGCGGGATGGTCGATGAGTTCCTGAATCTGGGCCATGCACTGCTCCTCGACCAGCGACTCGTCCTCGACCATCACGCGCGCCGTGGTGTGGGTCCCCTCCAGCTCGATTGGCATCGTCGGAGCTAGTCCGGACGGCGATTTGAAGGTCACGGTACCGCCCGGTGCGAGCGATTCCCGCGCCGTGAGAACAGCTCTCGGCGCTTTTTAACGCCAGCGTCGAACAGCAAACTATGCGATACACAGTTGCGACGGACGGGTCCGAGGAGTCCGACGACGCCATCCGACACGCGGCGGTCCACGCGGGGGCGCTCGGCGCGACGCTTGACATCGTCCACGCTATCGAACCGGAAGCCGAGCTACGGAACGGCGAGCTCGTCCTCCCGGGGAGCGACCGGGCGACGGAACTGGGCCGAGAGACGCTCGCCGCGGGACGCCAGGTGGCCGAGGACGTCGCCCGAGAGCGCGACGCCGACTTCGAAATCGAGACGCGTCTGCTGGCCGGGCGACCGGCCGACGCGATAACCGACTACGCAAACGAGAGCGGCGCCGACGCTATCTACGTCGGCCACAGGGGACTCACCGAAGAGCGCGAGATGGTTCTTGGCAGCGTCGCGAAAAGCGTCGTCGATAAGGCGACTGTCCCCGTGACCGTCATCCGCTGACGCTGGACAGTCCGGGGGAGCTGTCGCCGTGATAGCCCACCGCTAGACGACGGTGAACTCGTCGGTGATAGTCGCTGTGTCACCCTCGTTCTCGCTCTCGACGTGTACCTCGTACTCGTAGGTGCCGGGTTCGGTGTCGGCGTCGGTCTCGATTTTCGACCCCCAGGTGTCCCGGTCGTAGGCCTCGTGTGGCCCCTCCCAGTTCAGTTCGACGGGGCCGTAGTCGGCGTTCGGGAAGGTGACGGTGACGCCGTCGACCGCGTCGGCACCCAGCGGGTCGCCCGTCGCGGGGTCGTAGATGGCCACGTGCAGACCGACCTCCATCCCGCGGGAGAAGCGACCGACGCTGGCACAGGACGTCTCCGTCTCCTCACCGCCGCCCGTGTCGCCGCTGTCGTCCGACCCGCCGTCCGAACTGTCGTCTGTCGACGTCTCGTTGGACGTGCTCGTGTTGCCGGTGGTCGTCGTCTCCGTGCTGACCGCGGGCGTCTCCACGCCGGGGTCGGTGATGTAGTTACAGCCCGCGAGGCTCACCGTCGCCCACGTGGCCGCCCCGGTCGCGACGAGGCGACGGCGCGTCATCCCACCTTTGCGCTGCTCCGTCTCCGATTCGCCGGGAACCGTCCCGTCGTCTAAATCGGCTGTGTCCCGTGGCATGTGGGTAGTATTCTATCGACTTGGCATAAATACCCAGGACTGGTTTCCCAATGATATAGAAACTGGGGGTATATTTTATATGTCGGTCTGAAAAGTAAGAGGTGTAACATGGAGCCAACTGGTCGAGAGTCGCCGACTGGCGACGCGAACGCCGAAAGCGCAGAATCACAATCGAGTGGCGGAACGACACGTCGTCGGTTACTTGTCACCGGTGCGGCCACGTGGGCGACGGTCGGCCTGGCCGGCTGTTCAGGCGGCGACGAGGGCACGCCGACCGGGAACGAGACGGCTACCGGCGAGGGGCCCGGCCCGAACCAGACGGAGCCGTCCAACTACGTCGTCACCGCGGAGACCGGGACCGGCTCCGAAGGGATACCGTCGAACGCGGCGTTCGCCTCGGCGTGTTCCGCGACCCGACGGTTCGTTCCGGGGATGCAGGTCATCTTCTACGTCGGCATCTACGACCCCGACACGGGTGACCAACTGACCGACGAGGACCTGGAGAGCGTCACCGTCAACGTCGAGGGCGGGCCAAACGTCGAGTTGGGCTGGGCCGGCGACGACGAGGAGAACCCCGCCCAGGAGTGGGCCGGTTCGTACGTCCTGCCCGAGGACGCGGAGCCCGGCACGATGCCCTACACCGTCGAGGTGACCAACGGGGACGCCAACTACCGGACGGTCGGCATCCTCGAGGACGCCTTCGAGGTCATCGAGTACTCCAACCCGACGAACTACGTGGTCACCACCGAGACGTGGTGGGACCAGCAGGCCCCCGAGGAGTCGGCCGGGTTCGTCGAGGGCTGTGCCCCCGAGCGGCAGTTCACCCAGGACATGGACGTCACGTTCGTCATCGGCGTCTACGAGGGCACGACGGGCGACATCGTCGGCAGCGACACCCTCGACTCGGTGACCATCGAATCGACCGACGGCTCGTTCGACCCGGTCGAACTCAGCTGGACGCCCGCGGGCGAAGACCAGACCGCGGAGTGGTCCGGGACGCTCGATACGGCGAATCTCAGCCCCGGCGCCTACGAGTACGAGGTCGTCGTCACCAACGGCGACGCGAACTTCTACAACGTCGGCATCGCCTCGAACCAGTTCACTATCATCGAGCTGTAACCCGGAACCGGCGCACTCCCCGCCCGATTTATCGACAATGCAAAACGACGACCCAACACAGAGAGACGAGACGGCTGCCCAGCCATCGGCGGACGAGTCAGCCACGCCAGACAGCGAACGACTCGAGTTCTCCGACACGGTCCGCGTCGAGACGACGCCCGAGGACCTCTGGGGAACCATCTCCGACCCCGCGACGCTGACCGAGTGTGTCCCGGGCGCAGAGGCAATCGAACGCGTCTCCGAGCGGCGGTACACGGTGGAGATTACGCGCGGCGTGAGTCACCTCACCGTCTCGCTGTCCGGCGAGGCCGAGTTCGTCGAGATGAACCCGCCCGAGTCAGTCCTCACGACGGCGAACGCCTTCGACTCCAAGACCGGGAGCGACTTCGACATCCTGGCCGCGATGGAGATTCAGGCGACCGAGGACGGGAGCGCGAACCTGGCCTACACCGCCGAGGTGGAAATCAGCGGCGGCGTCGCGACGATGAGCAACCGGCTGTTGCGCCCCATCGTCAAGCGCGACATCGGCACCTACTTCGACAACGTCAAGGCGGCCGTCGAGGAGTGAGCGACGCCACGCGACAGCCGGCCCACGGTGTATCGATTTATATATTCCCACTACGCAAGCGACACCCATGACAGGCCAGGACCCGACCGAACTGTTCGACGAGATATCGGAGTACGATTCGAAAGCGCTGTTCAAACCGAAGGTGGTCTCGCTGGTCGTCAGCAACGGCGAGGACGCCGGTCCGAACGTGATGACGGCGTCGTGGTACATGCTGGCCGGCTACAACCCGTTCCGCTACCTGCTGGCGGTCAGTCACAAGACCCACACCTACGAACTCATCGAGGAGAGCCAGGAGTTCGTCCTCGCCGCCCCCTCGAAGGGGATGGTCGACGCACTGACCCTCTCGGGGATGGTCAGCGGGCGCGATATCGACAAGATAGCGCACCTCGGCATCGAGACGGTCCCCGGTCAGTCGGTCGACGTGCCGCTGCTGGCCGACGCGACCGGCAACATCGAGTGTTCGGTGATGGACTCCTTCGAGTTCATGGACACGACCTACTACTTCGGGGAGGTCGAACACGCCTACGTCACGCCCGGCGGGCTCGACGGGCGGATTCTCTCGCCCGACGCCGACGTGCTGGCGTACATGGGCAGCGACTGGGGCGAGGAAGAGACCGTCTCGAAGTACCGCCACTACGCCGATATCACCGCCGACTCGATGGAGCGGTTCCCCGGCGACGAGGTCGTCGAGTCGCTCCCGGAGGCGCTTCGCGAGGAACTGTCAGAGTGACACCGCCGGTCACCATATCGCCGTCGACCGCTGGATGACGAAGTGCGGGTCGCCGTCGTCGTCGGGACTGAAGAGAAAGGAGAGAAACGGCAGCGAGTAGTCGTACCCCCCGATGTCGATGGTGTAGGGCTCCGGCGGCTCGTCGAACCGGTCGTGGTACCGGGCTATCGTCTCACGAGTCACCAGCAGGCCGTACTGCCGCCGCAGCGTCCGCTCACAGCCCGACGCCGACTGGTCGGCCGCGTGGAACCGACAGAGGTCCACGACCGGCTTCGCGTAGGCACACCCCTCGTAGAACAGTTCCGAGAGGTCCCCCTGGAACGACCGGCCACAGTCAGTACACTGGTACTGCTGGACCTCGACACCGACCTGTTCGGGCCCGTCGGCCGTGACCAGGCGCGCGACAGTCTTTCGCTCGTTCTGGTAGCCGTTCTTCCGCGAGGCGCCGGAGCCACAGTTCGGGCATGCCCGCTCCTCGCCCATCCGCTCGCCGTCGTAGCGCCGGAGTTCCTCGTGTATCGCGTTGACGAACAGCGGCGAGACGACTGGGTCGAACGGTTTCGGGTCGGGTTCGCGCATAGCCGTGCTACGGCGTCGAGCAGTATCAGACTCACGTTACGATTCGCATCCGAATATCACGTCGACATTCGCACCTCCCGTTACCGTATATCACGTCGTTATTCGCACCGAAATTCTCATCTTGCAGGAATACACAGAATCAGTTTATATACAGATGGAGTGGGTTGACCTATGACTGACCGGCGACTGGCTACCGAACGACAGCAGACCGACACGGACCGTCCCACCAATCTCTCCCGGCGAGCGATGCTGGCGACCGGGGGTGTCGCCGCCAGCGCGGCACTCGTGGGCTGTCTCGGCGGGAGCGGCGAATCGAAGGAGGGGCCGGACCCACCGTGGACGACGGAGGCGCTGGCCGAGACTATCGACGACGGTGCGACCGTGACCATCTACGCCGGGACGGGCGACGCAAAGCAGTGGCAGGACCTCGTCTCTGTCATCAACGACGAGTTCGGAACGTCGGTAGAGGCCGACGTCTTCGCCAGCGACGCCGGCCGGGTCTCCCAGCGGTTCCTCCAGGAGAACCAGACCGGCAACCACCAGGCCGACCTGGTGACGAAGGCCAACGACATCCGCGACCGCATCGTCAGCGAGGGCGCCTCGGTCGCCGAGCAGTACTACGAACTCGACCTGGACGAGAACTTCTGGTTCAACGACGTCCTGCCGGCCGAGCGCCAGCTATCCTTCATGGTGGCGGCCTACAACGGCGGGGCCGGACTCTGTCTCCCCATCAACGAGACCTACTTCGAGGAGCACGGGCTGGACTACCCGACGACGTACAACGACCTCTTCGACGGGCAGTACGAGGGGATGACGACGAAGCTGCCGGGCTACATCGTCGCCACCGAAGTCGGGTGGATAATCGACTACCACGCCGACGAGCGGGGAATGGACAACGACGAGTGGATAACGGCGCTGGCGGACCACCTGGAGTTCAGCGGGTCCAGTTCCCACACCGCCGGGGCTCGCGAGGTGGCCCAGGGGAACGCGCCGATGATGATATACAACTTCCCGTGGGTCGTGAGCCCGTTCGTCGCCGACCAGCCGCTTCGGGGGCACTTCGTCGACCCGGTCAAAAGCGACGCCCTGGCCGGCGAGATGGCTATCAATACCAACGCGCCAAATCCGTGGGTCGCGCGGTACGTCCTGAGTGCGATGCTCGAAGAGTCGGTCCAGCGGCGGATGATACCCGACGTCACCGACCAGGTGCCGGTCAGAGTGGACCTCGACTACTCACCGCAGAACCCCGACCCCTACACGCAGGCCCGCCTCAACGCCGAACTCACCACCATCGGCTTCTACGAGGACGGCGACTACGGAGTCGTCGGTCAGACCGCAAAGGACAACGGCGCCTTCGACGTGTAGCTAGCCCGAAGATGAGACACGCCACGACGGCACGGCGGGCGCGATGAGTCCACAGCCGCAACTGGCCGTTCGCGGCCTGGCAAAGCGGTTCGGGAGCGACTTCTCGGTCTCGGGCGTCGACCTGACCGTCGGCACCGACCAGGTCGTGGCCCTGCTCGGGCCGAGCGGCTGTGGCAAGACGACCGTCCTCCGCTGTATCGCCGGCGTCGAGACGCCCGACAGCGGGGAGATGCGTATCGACGGGACGACCGTCTTCGGCGACGGGGTCTCGAAGCGGCCGGAGGACCGGGACGTGGGGATGGTGTACCAGAACTACGCCGTCTGGCCTCACATGACCGTCGCGGAGAACGTCCGGTTCCCGCTGGAACACGCCGACCACGACATCCCGGCAGCGGAGTACGACGAGCGTGTCACGACCATCCTCGAACTGATGCAGATTTCCGACCTGGCCGACTCGCCGGCGACGGCGCTCAGCGGCGGGCAGAAACAGCGGGTCGCACTCGCCCGCTCGCTCGTCCACGACCCGGAGTTGCTCCTCCTCGACGAGCCGCTCTCGAACCTCGACAGCGAACTGCGCACGCAGATGCGGTACGAACTCCAGCGCGTCCAGCGGGAACTCGACATCAGTATGCTCTACGTCACACACGACCAGGAGGAGGCGTTCTATCTCGCCGACCGCGTGCTCGTGATGAACGACGGCGAGATAGTGGAGGCGGGGACGCCACGCGAGCTGTACGACCGGCCCAGTTCGCCCTTTACCCGACAGTTTCTCGGGGTCAGAAACCACTTCGCCGGTCGCGTCGAGGCGTCGCCGGCGGGCGAGCGCATCGTCCGGACGGGCGTCGTCGAGTTCGACCTGGCGAACGCTGATTTCGTCGGCGGTGAGGCGAGCGGCCAACCCGACGGTGGGGACGGTACCGCTGTCATGTGTTTCCTCCGACCCGACGACGTCGACATCGGTCAGTTCGGAGAGTCGGGCGACGGCCGCATCGAGTTGACCGGCCGCGTCGTCGCCGAGGGGATTCTGGGCGACGCCTACGAGGTGACGGTCGGGTTCGAGGACGCCGAGACCGAACTCGTCGTCCACACCGACCCCTACCGCGACTTCGAACAGGGCGACGAGGTGCGCCTTCAGATACAGCCGCGGCGCCTCCAGGTGTACGAGGTCTGAGATGAGCACCAGGGACCGACTCGCCGGAACCGTCGGGGCCGCCATCGAGACAGTCCGCAGTGTCGGCGCGGGGCGAGGACTGACTGGTCGGGGACTGTCGGCGAAACGGCTCGTTCTCGGGGTCGTCGTCGTCGCAATCGTCGTCCTGACGGTCATTCCGCTCCTCTTCCTGCTGTGGACGAGCGTCTGGTCGGGCTTTCCGGGGGAACTGGCGGCCAGTTTCACGACCGAGAACTTCGCCACGGTCTACACCGAGGGCTTTTTCGACGTCTGGGAGTTGTTCGCGAACTCGCTGGTCATCGCCGTCGGGATGACCGCCACGGGGATGGCCCTGGGGCTGACCTTCGCGTGGCTGTTCGTCCGGACGAACCTGCCGTCGAAGGGCGCGATGGAACTGGTTTTGCTCTCGGGGCAGGCCATCCCGGGGTACGTCTACGCCATCATGTACATCACGGCGTACGGCCCGGACAACGGGCTCGTCGACGGCGCTCTCCGGGAGGCAGTCGGCGTCGGCTTCCCGCTTGACATCTTCAACCCGTGGGGCATCGCCTTCGTCGTCGGCGTCAACGTCGTCCCGACGTTCTACCTGCTGACGGTGCCGGCGCTGCAGGACATGGACCCCGCCCTGGAGGAGGCGAGCCGGATTCACGGAGCGGGCGCCGTCGAGACCATCCGGTCGGTGACGCTGCCGCTCATCAAACCGGCTCTGCTCTCGGGCGCACTCGTCACCTTCCTCTACGGGCTGGGGGAGTTCGCTATCGTCGCCATCCTCGGTGCACGCAACGGCTACGACGTCTACTCGACGGCCATCTGGCGAAGTATCACGGGCGGGTTCCCGCCGGCCTACGGCGAGGCCGCGGCGCTGTCCTGTAGCCTCCTGTTGCTGACGCTCGTGCTGGTCTGGTACTACCGGACCGTCACGCGGCGCAAAGAGCAGTTCATGACGCTCTCTAGTGGGGGGACCCACGCGGGGACGTGGGACCTCGGCCGGTGGCGCCTGCCGCTGGCGGGCGCGCTCTGGGGCGTCCTGCTGTTCGTCTGGCTACTGCCCACCGTCGTCATGGTCGTCGCGTCGCTGCACGGTTCGTGGGTCGGCGAAGTCCATGTGGGGGCGCTCTCGCTGGACAACTATCGGCTCGCGCTCACCGACCCCGGACTCCGCGACGCGTTCGCCAACAGCCTGGTGGTGGCGCTGGGCGGTGCGACGCTCGGGACGGTGCTCGTCGTCGGGATGGCCTACTACACCGAGCGGACCGACGGCCGACTGGGCGGGCTCGTCGACTTCCTCTCGCTGACGCCGCTGGCGGTCCCCGGCATCATCATGGGCTCTAGCCTGCTGTTTACCTTTCTCTGGGTCGGCCAACTGCTCCCCTTCCTGAACCTCTATGGAACGGTGACCATCATCGCTGTCGGCTGTGTCGTCGTCTTCCTGCCCGTCGCCTCCCGCATCGCTATCGGGAACATCGTCCAGGTCCACGCTGAACTCGAAGAGGCCGGGCGTATCGCCGGCGCGTCGTGGCTCGGCCAGATGCGCGCCATCTTCCTCCCGCTGTTTCGCAACTCCGCGGCCGTCATCTGGTTCTTCCTCGCGATTCACGTCTTCCAGTTGCTGTCGATTCCGCTGATGACTTACACCACCGACACGGTCGTGATTCCCGTCAAACTGTTCGAACTGTACATGTACCGGCCGAACATCGAACTCGTCTCGGCCATCTCCACTATCTTCATCGGGCTGACGGTGGCGCTGGTGGTCGCGTTGCGCTACCTCGGTATCCGGTTCTACGAACTCGGGACGCGGTAGCGACCGAACGGCGCTACGCGAAATACGGCGTGTCGAGGTGGTCGGTCGCGAAGAGGTCGGCCACGTCGTACCGTTCGCTCGCGATACCCTGCTCGTGGGCGTACTCGACCAGCGTCTCGACGGTCGTGACGTTGCCCTCGGTGAGGCCGTACTCCCAGGGGTCCTCGCCCAGCACCGCGCGCTGCTCGTCGGTGTAGACGTCGGCCCAGACGAGCGGCAGTTCCCGCGGCCGGTCCAGCGCCGACAGCCCGAGTTCCTTGGCCTCGCGGAAGGCGTCGAAGAGGCTCTGGGCGACCCACGGCTCCTCGCGGAGCAGCCGGTCTTCGAGGACGATAGCGTGCATGATGGGGAAGATGCCGGTCTCGCGGTAGTAGCTCTGCTCGACGCCCTTGGCGTCCTCGAACAGGCGGGTCGCGGTCGTCCCGTCCACGTCGACCGGATGGAAGACGGCGTCTAGTTCGCCCGCTTCGAGCATATCGGTCAGCATCCCGACCATCGACGTCTGTGCGTCGAGATACTCGACGTCGTAGCGGTCTGGCACGTCGACGTCGACGATTTCGGCGCCGCCGGCGACCCACTCGACAGTGGAGAGGTCGACCCCGTAGCGGTCGGCGAGGACGCCGCGTTGCCAGATACCGGTCGTCGTCTGCCAGTTGACGATACCGACGCGCTTGCCCGCCACGTCGGCCGGCTCGTCGATACCGGCGTGGGGGCTCGTGTACATGTACGCGTGGCGGAACTTCCGGAAGGGGAAGACGGGGATGGCGGTAAAGGGGTAGCGGTCGGCGTCGGCTCGGGTCGCCAGGTAGGTCCCCATCGACAGCTCGCAGGCGTCGAACTCCCGGCCGTGGACCATCCTGGAAAAGCGCGTCGGATTGGGGTAGTTCACCACCGTCAGGTCCACGCCCTGGGGCTCTACGCGCCCGTCCCAGAGCGGTTGCGTCCAGGCGTAGTCGTGGCAGGCGAGGGTGATATCGAGCGTCATGTGTCGGGAATACGGGGGACGGGAGTTCGTCCTGTCGGTTCCTCAGTCCTCGGTAATCTCGAAGGCCATGTGGTAGGCCGGGAGCGGGCGAACCGGGTGGTTGTCCAGATACGACAGGTGCGGGCGGAGTTCGAAGTCCGGTTCGTCCTGTTGCACCTCGAAGAGACACGGATAGGCGTCGATGAAGTGCCAACCGGGCTCGCCGCTGGCGGGCAGTTCCAGTTTGACGATGCCGCCGCCGTCGTTGTCGGTCAGCCCGCAGACGTAGCCCAGCGGCTTGTTGTCATAGAGGAAGTACGGCGCGTTCTCGTACACCGGCCAGCCGACGCCGGAGAGCTCTATCTCGATGGTCGTCCCGACCGGCCCGCTCGTCGGCGAGAACGTCTCGATAGAGGGCTGCATCATGAAGCCGGTGACCGCCACCTCGCGCCCGCCCACGGCGGCCGTGATGGGTCTGGTCGACCCCTCGCCGTGCGGGATAGTGAACTCCGTCTGGAACCGGCCGTCCTCGTCGGTAGTGACCGTCGGGAGCATCTCCGGTTTCGGCTCCGGCGTGATGGGGATACCCTTGACGCGGTGGCCCTCGTGGCGGTACCAGATGAGGTTCACTTCCTCCTCGGCCGGGAAGTTCTCGCCGCTGATGAACGCCGTCGTGCCGGGCTGGCCCGACGTGGGCGTGATGGACAGTTCGGCCTCGGTGTCCTCGACGTCCGGGTAGTGGAGCGCGATGGGGCTCTCGTCCAGTTGCGCGTCGAGCCACGCGCTCTCGGGCGGTTGCTCCGGCTCGGTGACCTCGACGACCCACTGGGACTGGCGCCCGTCGGCGACGGGGCCGTACGGCGACTGGGTGTTGTTCTGCAGGTAGGGCACCCCGCGGTAGTTACGCCACACCTGCAGCGTGTGCTTGCCCACCGGCCCGACCGCGCGAATCTGCGCGGTCGCCGTCCCGCGGTTCATCACGCCGGTCATGAACCCCACGTTGCCGTTGTCCCAGGCGACCTGGTAGTTGTTCGTGACGACGTTGGGGCCGATGCCGTAGCCCGTGATGGTGAAGAAGTCACCGAGCGGCACCGACTGCTGGTCGAGTTCGAACCACGGCAGGATAGTGTACTCGGCCGTGGCGACGGTCGTGTCGCCGTCGCGGACCTCGATGCGGTGGGCGCCGCCGTAGTCCTCCCTGACCATCCACTCCTCGTCGAACGTGCCGTCCTCGTCCGTCCGGACAGTCGCGATGGTCTCCTTCCGGGGCTGATACTGCGGCCCGACTATCTCGTTGGCCTCTAGGACCCCCCAGCGACCGTCCGTCGAGTTCCACCGGAGTTCGTACTGTTCCCCGGCGGGGAAGTTCCGGCCCTGAAACGTTATGGTGTCGCCGACGTACCCCTCCTCCTCGCTGACGACCAACGTCCCGGTAGACTCGCTACCGCGTCGGTGTTTTCGGAGCGACTGTTCGAGTTCCTGGGATATCCCTGACTCGTCGTCCATGGCTCAGTGTTACGCAACCGGTATAATAAATCCGACCAGTGGTTCTCATATCCCAGGAACGCGGCCAGTCGGTTTTCCGGACCGCTCGGTCGACGGCGCTTTGGTGACTCCTTCTGACAGCGTAGTTCCCAACTGGTGAGAAAGGGGGGTGAGACTTATTGCGATGTCGGTGAGATTTAGTCATATGGCATCCCGAGTCCTCGAATCCGAGTTGTTCGGTTTCGACGTGGAGTTCGCTTACTCCGAGCACTGGATTGGTTACTCCCTCCTGGGGTTACGGCTGATAATGGGGTGGTCCTTCTTCTATGCGGGCATCACGAAGGTCATCGACCCCAACTGGAGCGTCCGTGGTTTCCTGCTCTACGGGATTCCGGAGGGGAACCCGTTCGTGAGCATGTGGACCACGATGGCGAACGACTGGGCGTGGCTGCTCACCCCACTCAATCAGGTCGGCCTGACGCTTATCGGCTTGGCGCTGATACTGGGCCTGTTCGTCCGGTTGTCCGCGTTCTGGGGCGCGGTGATGATGCTGTTCTACTGGATGGCATCCTACCCGTTCGAGAACTCCTTCCTCATCGACTACCACATGGTCTACGTGTTCATCCTGTTCGGGCTCGGCGCCTTCGGAACCGGCCGAATCCTCGGCGTCGACGCGTGGCTGGAAAAGCAGGAACTGGTCCAGAAGAACCCGCGGCTGCGACTGTTCCTCGGATAGGCCGGTCCAGTCCCTCTCGCTCCCGTTCGACACCGACCGTGTCGACCCGGCACTGTCGCTTCGGAGACCGTTCGGCTGTGACGTGCAGACGGGACTCTCTCTACCCGGACCGCTCAGGATGTGTTCCTCGTCTGGAGTTGGTGTCGTGTGACAAAGTATCGTCGACGGGTTTCCAGACGAGTGAGAACGCGCATCGAGTTATATGCGGATTCCCGCCGCACGTCCACATGTGAGGTGCCGATGAACTACCAACAGACCCCACTGACCGACACCGTCGACGTGGAACTGGACGGGCCGTGGACGCAGTACTGGCTGGCGTTCCTGCGGCTCGTGACCGGCTGGTTCTTCTTCCACGCCGGGATAACGAAGGTCATCGAGAACGGGCTGGCCTTCGCCGCCGGCCCGGCCTACCTGAAGGGGATGACCGGGACGGCGCTGGGCCCTATCCCGGTCTGGATGGGGCAGAACTTAGCCTGGTTCATCGAGCCCGGCGTCCCCCTCTTCGAGACGCTCATCGGACTGGCGCTGATGGTCGGCGCGCTGACCCGCCTCGCGGCCGTGGGCGGGGTCATCTTCATGACCCTGTTCTGGGTCGGCAACGCCGGGTTCGGCCACGGACTGGTCAACGCCGACCTCATGGCCCTGCTGCTGTTCGTCACCGTCATCGTCGCCGGCGCCGGCCGCTACTACGGCGTCGACGGCGTCCTCGAAGGCACGGCGCTCGTCAAGCGACACCCGAAACTGCGCTACCTCATGGGGTGAGAAAAAATGACTGACAGAATCCGAACGGCGGCGATGGCACTGGGCGGCGGACTGATGGCGCTTGGCATCGTGGGCCTGGGCCTCGTCGAGGTGCTCGCGGGCAAGCCCTACGGCGCGGCGCCACTGACCAACGAGGCCGGCGCGGTCGTCGCGACGCCGGCGGTCGACCCCGTCCTCCGGACGGGGCTGGTGCTGGCCGGGCTGGCCGTGCTGGGCCTCTACGGGGCCTACGCGGCCATCACGGCCGAGGAGACCGTCGAACAGGCCCACGCGGCCGAGACGATGGCGGACTGACCGTCGAGTGGACGGCGACCGATTGGGCGACCACTTTTCTCGCTGTCGCTGCTCTATCGGGTATGCTCGACGTGGGCGACCCGGCACCCGATTTCGACCTCGACGGGACCGACGGACAGACCGCCGGCGCGTATCGGCTCTCGGCCGCGGCCAGCCGAGCGCCGGTGCTCGTGGCCTTCTACACGGCGGATTTCCAACCCCGGTGTCGGGCGTATCTCGAAGCCCTCCGGGACACTGACTGGGGGGCGTTGACCGACGCCATCGCCGTCTTCGGCGTCGCGCCCGGGACCGTCGAGGACCACCGCGAGTTCGCCGCCGACCTCGGACTGCCGTTCCCGTTGCTGGTCGACCACCCCGGCGTCGACGGCCAGTTCGGCGTCCAGCGACCCGACGGCTCGACGCGCCGGGCGGCCTTCCTCGTCGACCGCCGGTGTCGCGTCGCGTTCACGTGGGCGGACTCGGAACCGGACCGCGGGACGGGGACGCCCGACATCGACCCCGTCCGCTCGGCCGTCGCCCGGCTCTGAGTGGAAAGCGGTAAGCGCCCGCCGCCGCCACACCAATCATGGACCGCTCCCGGGCCGGCGTCCGCCGGACGTACGAGCGCATCGGCGCTCACTTCTCGAAGACCCGCGAGTACGCCTGGCCCGAGGTCGAGGCGTTCGTCGACGACGCGTCCGCGAGCGAGACGGCGCTGGATATCGGCTGTGGTAACGGCCGCCACGCGGAGTTGCTCGCCGACGCGGCCGACCGCGTCGTCGGGCTGGACGCCTCTCGGGCGCTCCTCTCGGCGGCCACCGACCGCGTCGGTGACCGCGCCGCGCTCGTGCTGGGTGACGCCGCCCGCCTGCCCCTGGCCGACGACTGCGTCGACCTGGCCGTCTACGTCGCGACGCTGCACCACCTCCCGTCGGCCGACGACCGGCGCGCGAGCCTGGACGAACTCGCCCGCGTGCTCGGACCCGACGGCCGCGCCCTCGTCAGCGTCTGGAGCACCGCTCACGACCGCTTCGACGCCGCTGAAGACGCCGAGACGGGCTTCGACACCACCGTCGACTGGACGCTCCCGGGCGGCGAGACGGTGCCCCGCTTTTACCACATCTACGCCCCTGCGGAGTTCGAGCGGGAACTGGCCGCGAGCGGGCTGGCGACCGAGTCGTTCGAGCTCTCCAGTGGCAACTGCTACGCCGTCGTCCGGTCCGAAGGGAAAGGTCCTTAATCACCTTCGGTCTATCACCGAGTACACGCGTTCGAACTGGCGGCGGTGGTGCGCAGTTCCGAAGGAACTGCGAATCTCGCCGCACGACCGAGCGCAGTGAGCGACGTGCGGCGGTGGTCTAGTGGTAGGACCTGAGCCTTCCAAGCTCATGGCCCGGGTTCAAATCCCGGTCGCCGCATTCTGCGAGGAACGGACGTGACGAGCGGATGCGCAACTCGGCGATTTGAACCCTACGAGTCGCAGTGCGCACAGCGAACGGAGTGAGCGAGCACAACCGTCTCGGTCCGGTTCAAATCCCGGTCGCCGCATTTTGCTGCGAGCAACACGCGAGCAGCAAATGCTGAACAACGGGATTCGAATCACGCGAGACGCCGTCGGCGTCTCTCGACGTTCGCCGCTCTCTCCGACGACCGGTTCGCGAGCAGTAGCTATCGCGGCAAAATCCGGCTACCGCTCGACGGGCTCCCACGTGTCGGAGCTGATGGTCGCGTCGGGGTTGTCGACGGCTTCGACGGTGAGCGTGTCGTCGGTTTCGGTGCTGACCACCTCGACCTCACCGGTCGCCGAGCCCGCGGGGAGCGTGGCCGGCGCTTTCCGCTCGGACGACCGCTCGCGCTCGGTGGCGTCGAGCGTCGGTTCCGACCGGTCGTCGTCCCGGTCGCTCGCCAGCGCGGAGACGCCGGGGAGCGCCAGCAGCGCGGCCTTGCATCCGGACAGGAAGCGACCGAGTAGAGAGGCGTCTTCCGGGCCATCGCCGGGGCTGTTCGGCCCGTCACCCCGCGGCTGGTCGAGGGGTATGAGACTCATAAACACGGGTAGGGCTCGCCGCTACTAAACAGTTATGTCGCTCACACGTTCCGGCGTTCACAGGGGGTGACGAAGTGGTGAGCAGACGGCAGGCCAGCAGCACGGCGGACCCCGAACGGCTCCCCTCAGAGTTCGATGCGCTCGACGATTCGGTCGCCGTTCTCGTGGCTGTTGAGCGCCACGATACGGATGCTGTCTTCGAGGCCGGAGTCGGTCAGTTTGGCCTTGAGGAGGTTGTCGACCTGGTAGACGCCGGCGGCGTTGTTCATCTCGATTTCGACCAGCACCGGGTAGTCCCCCCCGTTCGTGAGCGTCACCGTCTCGATGGCCTGACTGGAGACCGTGTTGATGCCGCGGCCGCCCCGTTCGTAGGGGATGCGCGAGCGACCCCGCTCCATGTCCAGCGCGTCGGCGACGCGGACGACGCCCGCCTCCAGGGTCAGCGGCTTTTCCTCGGTGTGGTGACAGAGGATGGCGTGGAGGACCTCGCCTTTGACCCGAACGCGCTCGGCGACGTCGTAGTACGGGTCGAGCAGGCGGTCCAGCAGGTCCGCGGCGAGGGGAATCGAGTAGTAGGGGTGTTCGTCGCGGTGGACGACGTGGCCGATGTCGTGCAGCGTCGCCGCGAGCGCGACGATGACTGCCTCGTCCGCTTCGTCCAGGTCCTGTTCGGCCGCGCCGTTGAACTCGACGCCGCCCTCCTTGAGGAGGTCGTAGAGACACAGCGCCCGGTTCCGGACGATGCTGATGTGCTTGGTCCCGTGGTCGTTGTAGCGCATGCGGGTCACGGGATTGACGTTCTGGGCTTCGAGGTACGCCTGCACTTCCTCGTCGGCGGCCAGCGTGCCGAGCACGTCGTTGACCCGCTCGTCCGGGAACGCGTGGTCGCCGTCGGGGTCGTAGACACGCCCGCCGGCCTCGCTGTCGGTCTCGCTCATGGGGTCACTACGCGGGGCCAGCGAGAAAAACCCGGGCTTTCAGCTGTCCGCGACGGCCGCGACCACGTCGTCGTAGTCGGGTTCGACGCCGGGGTCGTCGGTGACCCAGGCGTACGTGATACGGCGGTCCTCGTCGACGACGAACACCGCCCGCTTGGCGAGGTCGTGCACCCCCAGCGCCGTAAAGTCCATCTTGACGTCGTAGGCGTCGACGATGTCGCGGTCGGTGTCGCTGACGAGGGCGAAATCGAGGCCCACCTCCTCGCGGAAGGCGTTCTGGGCGAAGGGCGTGTCGATGCTGACGCCGTAGAGGGAGACCCCAGCGTCGGCCAACTCGTCGAGGCGGTCGTCGAACGTCTCTAACTCCGTGCTACAGACGCTCGTGAACGCCCCCGGGAAGAACGCGAGCACGACGGGCCCGTCCGCGACGGCGTCGGAGAGGGTAATCTCGGCTACGTCGCCGTTCGCCAGCGGTGCGGTGAAATCCGGGGCTTCGTCGCCGACTGAAACCATACGGCCGGTTCGGGGTTCGAGACGGATGAGTCCCGTGATTGTCGCGGCGTCGTTTAAGTACTAGTCGGCCCATAGTGAGCTGTATGCCCGACACGATGGAGGTCTACACAGGTATCGAGGTGACGGTCGAACACGTCTCGACGCTGGCCAACGGCGGCGCCCGGTTCAACATCACTGCCGAAGACGGCCGGAAGTGGCAGATCGACCTCACACGCGGCGGCGAAACGGAGGTCGTGACCACCTGGCGTGACGGCACGCTCGCGGACCTCGACGTACCGGAGTGGCTCGACGACGTCACCGCGCGACTCGTCCAGCAGTAGGGCGCCGGCGTGGCACGAGCTACCATGGCAGGGCCGGCAAAAGGTTGATATCGGGTCCGTAACGGCCCGTCCGAAACGCCGAATTTAGCGATTTCACACCCTCTAAAAGTCTGTTCAGGAATCCACGGGCAGACAAAAAGACTATAATAGCAACCACGTAATTTCCCATCACAATGTCAGGGACCATCGTACCACTGTTCCCCGGGGTGCCCGGCGGGGTGGAGCTGCTAGTCATCCTCCTCATCGCCGTCCTCCTGTTCGGCGCGAACAAGATTCCGAAGCTCGCTCGCTCGACCGGCGAAGCGATGGGCGAGTTCCAGAAGGGTCGCGAGGAAGTCGAGCAGGAACTCGAAGAGATGCGCGAAGGCGCGACCGGGGGGTCGTCGGCCGCCGACGAGGCCGCGACCGAGACCGACTCCGCCGCGGCCGAGACGACCGAAGAGACGACGACCGAATCCAGCAGCAACTGAGCGGCGTTCTCCGACTTTTTCAGCCGTCACGTGCGGGCGTGTGGCCTAGTGGACGAGGGCGAGGGGTTCCTAACCCCTAGAGCGCGGGTTCGAATCCCGCCACGCCCGTTCTGCTCCGAACGAATGTGAGGAGCGAACGGGCCCGGAGTTCGAACCCTGCAAGTCGCAGCGGCCGAACGAAGTGAGGCCGACCGTCTTGCTCCGGTTCGAATCCCGAGCGACGCCACGGCGTCGCTCGATGGTCGCGAAACCTCCGGTTTCGCTCACTCCCGCCACGCCCGTCTCGTTCGTTACACTCACTCGGCGGGCGTGGCGTAGTTCGCAAGCGCTGTGCGTTTGCTCACTCCCGCCACGCCCGTGCAGCGAACCGACGAGCGAAGCGGTGACTGAACCGGCACGACTGGATTCTAATCGGGGAACGGACGTGAGGTGCCGGCGGACACGGGGACTCGAATCACGCGAGACGAGCGAGGCGGCCGCTTACTCCACGACGATGGCGCCTCGCATGCCGAGCGCCTGGTGTGGCAGACAGCTGTACAGATACTGGCCCGTGTCGTCGAACGTGTGCTCGAACGTCGCGCTGGCCTCGGAAGCGACTTCCCCGGAGTCGATGTCGTGGTTCTCGAAGACGACGTTGTGGCCGCCGCCCTCGCCGGTCCACTCCCACTGGACCGTGTCGCCGGTTCCGATTCGGAGGACGGGCGGGTCGAACGCGAACGCGCCGCCGTTGCCCTCGGCGCCGACGGTGACGGTCGTCGTGTCCCGGTCCGTGCGGTCGACGACGGTGCCGTCGAAGTTGCTGGCCGCGGCCATCCACTCGTCGACGGCGTCGTAGCCGGTAGTCGGCGGCTCGGCGACGATGACGGCGCCTTTCATCCCCTCGTCGCGGTGGGGCTCGCTGACGAAGGCGTGTTCGCCGGGTTCGGAGAAGACGTACTCGTAGCAGGTGCCCTGCTGGGCGTTCGTCCGGCCGCTGTCGAAGGTTCCGTCGAGGGCGACGACGTTCTGCTGGCCGCCGTGGCCGGTCCACTCCCAGGTGACGTTCGTCCCCGGTGCGATTTCGATGACCGGCGGTGCGAAGGCCATCCCGTCGTCTGTCTCCTCGCCGACGCTGATACTGGGACGGGAGTTCGGGCCAAAGCGGCGCGGGTCGCCGTCGTAGCCGTTAGCGTCCTCGAGCCACGTGTCGAGGTCCTCCGGCGCTGACGTGGGGTCGCGCTCGGTCGGTGTCTCCGCCTCGGAATCCGTCGGCGTACCGCCTTGCGCGTCGGTCTCTGTCGGTGTGCCACTTTGCCCGTCGGTCGAGCCGCTGGACACGCAACCGGCTGTGGCGGCGACACTCGTGAGGGCGGTACTTGCCAGGAACTTGCGGCGGGTGGAGGGAGTTGGCATTCCATCGCCAACTGCGGCCGATACTATGGAAAAACCCGATACCGCTTTCCACATTCTGGAAATCGTCGGCCGGGAATATGTGCCAGCCACCGGAACGTACCTGATTGCCTACCACCGATACGTTAACGGTCGTGACGGCTGACAGTACCCACGTCGTATCGGCTTCCCCGCCCGCCCCCCGGAGGTCCCTCCGTGAGAAGCGACGACAGCATCGACGACCAGGCAGTGTTCGACGTGCTCGCGGACGCCGACTGTCGCGATATCCTCGCGACGGTCGAGGAGCCACTGCCGGCGAAATCGGTCGCCGAGCGATGTGACCTCCCGCAGACGAGCACCTACCGGAAGCTCCAGCAGTTGAGCGAGGCCGGACTGGTCGCCGAGGAGACCGAGGTACGACCGGACGGGCACCACGCGACGACATACGTGCGCGACTGCTCGGGCATCTTCGTCACGCTCGAAGGGGACGACGCGTTCGACGTGGAGACGGTCTCGCCCACCCAGTCGGCGGACGAACGGCTCGCGACCCTGTGGACACGCGTTAGCGAGGAACTATGAACGGCACCATCTCACCCATCGTCATCGGTTTCAAGACAGTGACGCTCCTGCTTGGCGGCCTCGTCACCTATCTCGCCGCGAAAGCGGCCGCGAAGACGGGCTCGTCGTCGCTGAGTACGCTCGCGGTCGGATTCGGCACGATAACCTCCGGGTCGCTGCTGGCCGGTGTCGCCGACCAGCTGTTCGGTATCGACACACAGACCGCGCTGGTCTTAGAGAACGCCCTCACCGCCGTCGGGTTCGTCGTCATCGCCTACTCGCTGTACGTCGCGAGTCGCTCGTCACCGCGCGGCCGGTAGCCGGGTCCGTCACTCGACGACGACGGCGCCGCGCATCCCGAACCCGAGATGGGGGGCACAGTAGTACAGGTACGTCCCGGCCGACTCGAAGGTGTGTTCGAACGTGGACCCCTCTTCGGCCGTCAGGTCGCTCTCGAAGTCGCCCCGTTCGTGGACCACGTTGTAGCTGTTCCCGGTCCCGACCCACGTGACGGTCGTCCCCGCATCGACGCGGCCGCCGCGACACCGAGGACCGCCCGTCGGTCCGGATTGCCTGCCATGTCTCGACGTAGAAAGCCAGCGGGTGAAAACGCCATCCAGTCACCGCCGCGGCCGCCGTCCACACCTACGTAGTTCGGACGTGTGTTCATCACGATGGCCGCGAAAGCACAGCTATGCGAGGACAGCAATGACGGTCTGGCTCCGGGGTGACCACCTCGTCCGGCACCGTGGGCCGCTGGCCCGCCGGCCGGACGAGCCCCTGCTGTGCATCGAGGCCGAGTCGTTCGCGCGCAAACTGCCGTACCACCCGCACAAGCTGACGCTGGTGTTCGCGGCGATGCGACAGTTCAGAGACGCGGTCCGGGCGGCGGGCCGAACCGTCCACTACCGCCAGGTAGAGACGTTCGCGGACGGACTGGCCGCGCACTTCGACGCGCATCCCGGCGACCACCTCGTGACGACCGCGCCACAGGCCGACGGCGCCCGCGAACGCATCGAGTCGCTCGTCGCGGACGCCGGCGGCAGCGTCGAGTTCGTCCCGGACGAGCGGTTCCTCTGCTCGCCCGCCCAGTTCGACGCGTGGGCGAGCGAGGGCCGGTATCGCCACGAGGAGTTCTATCGGTTCATGCGCCGCGAGACGGGGTACCTGATGGACGGTGACGACCCCGTCGGCGGCGAGTGGAACTACGACGACCGGAACCGCGAGACGCCACCCGAGGGGTGGACGCCGGCGGCCCCGCCCACCTTCGAGTACGACGAGACTGTCCACGAGACCGCCGACTGGGTCACAGAGACGTTCGGCGGCGGCTACGAGGTGCCGCCCTACGGCGGCGACTGGGCCGACCCCGAGGCGTTCGACTGGCCCGTCACCCGTCGACAGGCCGTCCGGGCGCTGGACCACTTCGTCACCCACCGGCTGGCCGACTTCGGGCCGTATCAGGACGCGATGCGGGCGGACTCGTGGGCGATGAGCCACAGCCTCCTGTCGACGTCGCTGAACCTCGGCCTGCTCGCGCCCGACGAGGTCATCGAGCGCGCCATCGCGGCCTACGAGGACGGCGCCGCGCCGCTCAACAGCGTCGAGGGGTTCGTCCGGCAGGTGCTTGGCTGGCGGGAGTTCCTCAGACACGTCTACCGCCGGGAGATGCCCGACCTCGCGATGGCGAACCAGCTAGACGCCGACGAACCGCTGCCGGAGTTGTACTGGACCGGCGACACCGAGATGGCCTGTCTCTCGGACGTGGTCGACGGGGTCCGCGAGCGGGGCTACTCCCACCACATCGAGCGTCTGATGATTCTGGCGAACTTCGGGCTCGTCTACGGCGTCGAGCCGGCCCAGCTCAACCGCTGGTTCCACGCGGGCTACGTCGACGCCTTTCACTGGGTCACGACACCCAACGTCGTCGAGATGGGGCTGTACGGCGCGGGCGTCTTCGCGACGAAACCGTACGCCTCGTCGGCCAACTACGTCGACAGGATGAGCGACTACTGCTCGGGCTGTCCGTACTACAAGACCAAGACCACCGGTGAGGGGGCCTGCCCGTTCAACGCGCTGTACTGGGACTTCCTGGACCGCAACGAAGGCGAACTGCGCTCGAACCACCGTATGGGATTGATGTACAGCCACGTAGACGATAAAGACGACCGGGAGTGGCGCGGGATTCGCGAGCGGGCCGACGAGATTCGGGCGATGGCTCGCGAGGGAGAGCTCTGACCTACGGCTGTTGCCAGTCGTCGATTCGCTCGGTGCGCAGTTCGGACCGGGAGTGCCACTCCCGCGGCCTGACCGTGATGACGACGCCGCACAGATAGACGAACGCGACGGCCGCCGTCACGACGACGCCCGGGACCATCCCGATGGCCGCGCTCGTCGGCCAGTCGGCGCCGTCGGCGAAGGCGGTCACACGGATGAGCCACGCGGCGTTGACGACGGTAAAGAGCGCCAGATACACCCGTCGCATCCGGTGGGCGAGGGCCTCCTCGAACGGAATCTTCACCGTCGGCTGGTCGTAGTCCGCGCTCAGCTTCCGTCGCCAGTCCCGGTCGGCCACCGACCGGCTGGGGTCCAGTCCCGGCGCCCAGACGTTCTGCTGGATGAGCCTGACCCGGGAGCGCCAGACGTCGAAGCCGCGGTAGCGGTGGGCCTCGATACCGAGGAATACCCCCAGCGTGACCAGCCCGACGAGCACCAGATAGTGGGGGTTGGTCGGGTCCGAGAACGCCCACGTGAGGATGGCCGCGATGACGGTCACCGCCCAGTTCGTCGTCCGGTCGAGGCGCTCGCGCCAGCGGGTCATCCGGTGGACCTCGCCCCGATAGAGGTGCGCCATCGAGGAACTCGGGCCCATCTCCTGTTCGAACAACCCCTCACCGAGGCGTCGTTCGCGCTCGCCGCCCGGGTCGAACCCTTCCCCCGGGTCGGGGTCCGCGCCCTCCTCGCTCATTCCGTTCGCTCACCGAATTTATCGCGGAACTCGTGGATGAGCTGCCCCATCTTGGCGTAGTAGTCGTTGAGTTCCCGCTGCATCTGGTCGGCGACGGCGTCGGGGTCACGTGGCTCGTAGACGTGGTGGTAGCTGCTGCCGTCGCCGCTGACCTGGCGCTGCTCGACCAGTTCGGCCTCCAGCAGCCGCTGGACCGACCGGTAGGCGGTCGTCCGGTCCCGGTCGACCCGTTCCGCGAGGTCGTCGACCGTCAGCGCCTCGGGACTCGTGACGAGCTGCTCGAAACAGGCCCGGTCGAGTTCGGTCAGCCCGTGGAAGCAGTCGAGCAGGTAGTCACACTGAACGTCTTCTTCGAGTTGGGTGCGGATGGCTTCTGGCATTAACTGGTCCTCCGGTCGCTGTGCTGAAAAGTGGTGTCGCTCACGCCGGCTCCTCCGAGGCCGCGGCCGCGGTGTCGTCGGTCGACCGGACGTATCCCTGGAGGTACGCGCCGGCGAACATCCCGACCAGCGCGTAGAGGATGGTGACGTTCCCGACGCCGAGGCTGGCGTAGGCCGCGCCGGGACAGATGCCCGAGATACCCCAGCCGACGCCGAAGATACCCCCGCCAAGCACGACGTTGCGGTCCATCGACTTCACGCGCTTTCCGAACTGCTGCCCGGTCAGCGGCGCCGACCGTCCGGTTCGGGACAGCACGGCGAAGGCCGTCCCGGCGACGACGCTGGCCCCGCCCATCACGAGCAAGAGCCCGAGGTCCGACAGCTGGAGGAATCGCAGGACGACCTCTGGGCGGTACATCTGGCTGAGGCCGAGTCCGAAGCCAAAGACGACGCCGCCAAGCAGGATAGCGGGCATGAACAGCGGGTGACGACCGCCGTCTGCTCGCCGCTCGTCGCTCACGGCGTCACCCCCAGCGCCTGGACGACCTGTGCGGTCCCGATGGCGATACCGACGAACGTGGCGACGTTCAGCAGCGACGTCTCCGAGAGCGAGCCGACGCCACAGACGCCGTGGCCGGAGGTACAGCCCTTGCCGAGTCTGGTGCCGACGCCGACGAGGACGCCCCCGAAGAGGAGGCGCCACCACTGGACTTCGGTCGTCCAGCCGAACTCGCCGAATGCGAGCCCGTAGATGGTCCCGCCGAGCACGATGCCCAGCGTGAACACCACGCGCCAGTCCCGCGTCGACGTGAAGCGGAACTGCTGGAACCGCGACCTATCCGAGACGTACGACAGCGTGGACTCCAGGAACGTGCTGGCGCCCGCGGTGATACCGGTGGTCGCGTAGACGACGACGGTGCCGGCCCCGATGAGCAGCCCACCCAGCAGGTAGTGGAGCCAGCCGTTGGGCAGCAGTGTCTCCGCGAGCATCTACTGCCCCGTCATGGCGTCGGTGGTAGCCGCGCAGTTGTTCGGGCCCCGCTCCAGTTCGGCGGCGGTGTCGTCGTCCAGCGGCTCGTGACCGAGGTTCGTCGCGATGATGTCCTCGTAGTTCTCGGGTCGGGGCGGCATGTCGGCGAGGACGAACTCGACGAACGACTCGCGGTCACGGGAGAGCGCGGGCATCGACGCGGCGATGTCGCCCAGGGTGTCGGTGAAGCTCCCGTCGGGCGCCTGCTCGGCACCGTCGCTGACGTGGCCGGGCGCGACGAGCGTCTCGTCGGGCAGGGCGAGTACGCGCTCCTGGAGGGTGTCGTAGAGCTGTCGGGCGGCCTCGGGGGCGCCCTCGGCGCCGTCTTCGAGGTCCGGCCGGGCGACGCTCTCGACGAACAGGCCGTCGCCGGTCAGGAGGACGGCGTCGGCCACGAGATAGGAGGTCATCCCGGTCGTGTGGCCGGGCGTGTGGACGGCTTCGACCGCGACGTCGCCGACGGCGACCGTCTCCCCGTCGCCGAGAGTGTCGTAGGCCTCCTCGTAGTCGATGCCACGAGACTCGGCCGCGTCGGGGACGACGGCGCGGACGCCGTACTCGCGCGCGAGCGTCCGGACCCCGCTGATGTGGTCCGCGTGGACGTGCGTGTCCAGCGCCGCCACGAGGTCCGCGCCGTACTCTTGGGCCGCGTCGACGTACTCCTCGGCGAAGGCGTGGAGCGGGTCCACGACGACGGCCTCGCCGTCGCTGACGACGAGATAGGAGAGACAGCCAGAGGACGGCCGGTAGAACTGGACGACCGTCGCGTCGGTGTCGGCCGCCAGTTCGGTGCTCGCGAGGACCGTCTCCCAGCCCTCCATCCCGTCTTCGACGGCGACCACGTCGTCGACGCCCGCGTCGTCCAGCACGTCCGCGACGAACTTGCTCGACAGCCCCTTCGCACAGACGGTGTAGAGCGGCCGGGCCTCGGGAAGTTGGTCGAGCGCGCTCTCGGGGACCCCGTCGAGGAACTGATAGTACGGGACGTTCGCGAAGGCGACGGAGTCGCCGTCGATGCGCCAGTCGTCGACGTCGGCCGGCGCGCGCGTGTCCAGCACCCCGAACTGCTCGCCGTCGTCCAGTCGCTCGTAGAGGTCGGACGGGTCGATGCTCGTCACGTCGTCGGGAATCGGGAACGGTTTGTCGCTCATTCTGTACCCCACCTAGCCCGGTGGGACTGAAAAGTGTTGCGGGAGTATTGCACAACTTTCGAAATTAACTCTGGCGTCGGCCGGCGGGATTTCCCGGGTTGAAATATAAACTGCGCGTGTCCAGTACCGGGCATCGGCACCTCCCAACAGACTTATGACGGCCGAACAAGTATTGCGTGTTAGGTACAATACAATGGCAACTGATACGACACCGGACGACGTGACGGAGACCATCGACGTGACAGGCGAATCGTGTCCCATGCCGGTCGTGCGGACGAAGCAGGCCGTCGACGACATCGCCGTGGGTGACGTCCTCGAGGTGCTCGCGACGGACTCGGGCTCGGTCAGCGACATCGACGGCTGGGCGGATTCGCTCGAGACGGTCGAGCTGCTGGCCCAGACGGAGTCGACCGCGGACGGGCAGACCGTCTACCACCACTTCGTGGAGCGGGTGGGCGAATGAGCAGCGAGCCCGCCGCCGGCGAACCGGAGTCGGCCGCCGAGTCGACGACAGTCGGTGGGGAGCCAGAGGTCGCTGCCCTCGAGGAGCGCATCGAGGAACTCGAAACGGCGGTCGAGACGCTCCGGGACGACGGGCCCAAATCGATGACCATCGTCGCGACGCAGGGCTCGCTGGACATGGCCTATCCGCCGCTCATCCTCGCCAGCACGGCCGCGGCCTTCGGCTGGGACGTGACCGTCTTCCACACCTTCTGGGGGCTCGACATCCTCCACGAGGAGCGCTCCCGTGACCTGAAAGTCAGCGCCGTCGGCAACCCGAACATGCCGATGCCGAACGTCCTCGGGGCGCTTCCCGGCGGCGACGCGTTGGCGACGTGGTACATGAACCGCGAGATAGCCGACAACGGCACCGCGACCATAGAGGAGCTAATCGAGACGAGCCTCGACATGGGCGTGGACCTTCAGGCCTGTGAGATGACCACGGAGCTGTTCGACTACGACCACGACGAGTTCTACGACGGCGTGACCACGGACGTGGGCGCCGCGACGGCGCTAGAGCACATGGCCGACGCGGACGTGCAACTGCTGGTCTAGTCGCCCTCGCGTCGGCGCATCTCGTGGCGCGTGAACTGCGGCGTCGCGAGCGTGCGACCGCGCGACCGACGGAACGACCAGACAAGGGCCACAAGCGAGAGACCGCTCACGCCCATCGCAAGCGCCACCGGGGGGAGCGCCGCGTCGACGTAGAAGAAGGCCGCGACCGGAATCCCGGCGGCCGCGACGAATCCCAGCAACAGCCGCTGGGCCATCCGTCGAGCGAGCCCGTCGCCGTCTCTGAGCACGGTCGCGAGCGTCAACTCGCTGCGCGCGGCGATGTCGAGCGCTCGCTCGGCCCGGGGCGCCGTCGTCACGAGCGACCGGGCGCCCCTGGTGACGGTCTCCTGAATCTCCTCGCGGATGGCGTCGCCCGCGTCGGCCTGGCCCTGCTCCATCACGTAGTCGGTGATTATCTCGATGAAGTCGAAGTCGGGGTCGAGAGTGCGACAGACCCCCTCCAGTACCGTGGTCACGCGCACCACGAGCGCCAGGTCCTGTGGCAGCCGCATCGGGAACACGTAGAGCTGGCTCTCGAACTGCCCGACCAGTTGCTCGATGCGGTACTCGCTGATGTCCTCGCCGCGGAACTGCTCGATGACGATTTCGAACGCCTCGGCCATCACCTCGCGGTTCGCCGCCGGGTCAAGCGCCCCCATCGCGACGAAGGCGTCCATGACGCGGTCGACGTCGTCGCTCGCCAGTCCGACGTAGAACTCCATCAACTGCTCGCGGGTGCGAGGGCCAAGCCGTCCCGTCATCCCGAAGTCGTAGAAGACGAGGGTACCGTCGTCCTGGACCGCGAGGTTACCGGGATGGGGGTCGGCGTGGAAGCGCCCGTCCTCGACTATCATCTGGATGTAGGTCTCTTCGAGGCGCTGGACCAGTTCGCCGCGGTCGACACCTATCTCGTCGAGACGGGTCACGTCGTCGATTTTCACCCCGTCGAGATACGTCATCGTCACCACGCGGTCCGTCGAGTGGCTCCCGACGACCTCGGGAACCGCGACGTCGTCGCTGTCGGCGAAACTCGCGCCGATTTCACGGAGCATCCGGGCCTCGTGGGCGTAGTCCATCTCCTCCCGTATCGTGGCCGCGAACTCCTCGCTCAGATTCTCCAGCGTGTAGGCCTGGGCCGGGTCGGCACCGCGGGCCAGCAGCGGCGTCAGCGTCTCCAGCACTCGCAGGTCGGACTCGACGCGCTCGCGGATGCCGGGCCGGAGCACCTTCACGGCGACGCGCTCGCCGTCGACGGTCGCCTCGTACACCTGTCCCAGCGACGCGCCGCTGATGGGGTCGGTGTCGAAGCTATCGAAGCGCTCCTCGACCGGTCCGCCCAGTTCCGCCTCCAGTAGCGGCTCGATTTCCGACCACGGCTCGGGCGGCACCTTGTCCTGTAGCTCCGAGAGTACCTCGATGTACTCCCCCGGAAGCGCGTCGGGTCGCGTCGACAGCATCTGTCCGAGTTTGATGAAGGCCGGGCCCAGGTCGAGAAACGTCCCTTTGAGCCGCCGCGCTCGCTCGGTGCGCTGCTCGCTCGCTATCGACCGGGAGCGACCGACGACGACGAACCGCTTGCGGTCTCTGGCCCACGCCCAGACGAACGGGACGAACTGCCAGGCGACGACGACGGCGCGCCACAGCGCCCGCAGGCGGACGCCGAGGCCCGAGGGTTGGCGACCCGCGTCTGGCGACCCTCCGTCGCGCTGGGACTGACTCACTGGCCGGCTATCAGGGCTCAGCGCAAATGAACGTACTGGAAGCCCGATTACGGTCGCAGCGAGCCCAGCAGTTCGTAGTCCTCGTCGGGCGTGTAGCGCCGGAAGACGAGGCTGTTTGCCAGCACCGACACCGACGAGGCGGCCATCGCGCCCGCGGCCAGCGCGGGCTGGAGCAGCCCCAGCGACGCCAGCGGAATCATCACCGTGTTGTAGCCCAGCGCCCAGAAGAGGTTCTGCTTTATCTTCCGGAGGCTGGCCTCGGAGATGCGGATGGCCTTCAGCACGTCGGCGGGGTCGTCACGCAGCAGCGTCACGTCGGCGGCCTCGATGGCCACGTCGGTCCCCGAGCCGATGGCACAGCCGACCGTCGTCGTCGCCAGCGCGGGGGCGTCGTTGACGCCGTCGCCGACCATCATCGCGCGGCGTCCGTCCTCCTGAATCGCCTCGACGGCGGCGGCCTTCTCCTCGGGCAGCACCTCGGCCTGGACGTTGTCGGGGTCGATACCGACCCGCTCGGCGACCGCGCGAGCCGTCCGCTCGTTGTCGCCGGTTATCATCCACACGTCGAGGCCGCGCTCGCGGAGGTCGGCGACCGCACGCTTCGCGCTCTCCTTGACCGTGTCCGCGTCGGCGACGACGCCGACGAGGCGGAAGTCGTCGGCGCCGTCATCCGCCTGCGACCGGTCGGCCTCGCCCGGTCGACCGTCCGCGAGAGCAACTAGCATCGCGGTCTTCCCCTCCCGCTCCAGGGTGTCCATGCGCTCCTCGGCGGGGTCGGTGTCGACGCCGTGCTCGCGCAGCAGCCTTCGGTTGCCGACCAGCACCTCGCCGTGTTCGGTCGTCGCCCGCACCCCCTGGCCGGGGACGTTCTCGAACTCGTCGGCGGCCTCGAACTCGACGCCGCGCTCGCGGGCGCCCTCGACGATGGCCTCGGCGAGCGGGTGTTCGCTCCCGCTCTCGGCGCTGGCGGCGAGTTCGAGGACGAACTCGTCGGTGAGTTCGGGACGCTCGGTGAGGAGGCCCCCGTCGGCGGCAGCGTCCGCGTCGCCTCCATCGGCGGCCGGGCCGACCGCTTCCACGTCGGTCAGTTCCATCGCGCCCTCGGTCAGCGTCCCGGTCTTGTCGAAGACCACGGTGTCGACGTCCCGCACGGTTTCGAGCACGTCGCCGCCCTTGAACAGGACGCCGTTGCGCGCCCCGATGGTCGTGCCGACCATCGTCGCGGCGGGCGTCGCAAGCCCCAGCGCGCAGGGACAGGCGATGAGCACCGCCGACGCGAAGACGACGACGGCGAACTCGCTGACGCCGACGGCGGCGGGGCCGCCAGCGGCGAGCCCCCAGATGGGCAGCGCCGCGACGAAGCTCGCGAGTGCGTCGGGGAACAGCGCCCAGACGGCCGCCCACAGCAGGGCGTTGGCGATGACCGCGGGGACGAAGTAGGCCGAGATGCGGTCGGCGACGTTCTGAATCTCGGGCTGTCGGGACTGGGCGGCCTTGACGCGCTCGACTATCTGCTGGAGCGCCGTCTCCGAACCGACCTTCGTCGCCTCGACTTCCAGCACGCCGTTCTGGTTCACCGTCGCGCCGATGACCTCGTCGCCCTCGCCCTTCTCGACGGGGACGGACTCGCCGGTCACCATCGACTCGTCGACCGCGCTGCCGCCGTCGCGCACGACGCCGTCCGTGGGAATCTTCTCGCCGGGGCGGACCTTCAGCCGGTCGCCCACCTCTACCTCGGAGAGGGGAATCTCCGCCTCGGAGCCGTCATCGCGGACGACCGTCGCGGTGTCGGCCTCCATCTCCAGCAGTTCGCGGATAGCCGCGCCGGCCTGGCTCTTCGAGCGGGCTTCGAGGTAGTTGCCCAGCGTGATGAACACGAGGATGAACGCGGCGGTGTCGAAGTACAGCCCCGTGCTCGCGATGAGGTCGAGCAAGGCGACGACGGAGTAGCCGTAGGCCGTCGTCGAGCCCAGCGCGATGAGCACGTCCATGTTGGCCCGGCGGTTCTTCACGAGGGCCTTGTAGGCGTTCTCGTAGAACGGCTTGCCAAGCGCAATCTGGACCGGCGTCGCGAGCGCGAACTGGACCCAGCCCAGCGGGACCCCAAAGAGCGTCTCCTCGAACAGCCCCAGCGAGAGCAGGTGGTCGGCCATGAACACGAGCAGCGGCAGCGAGAGCGCCGCGCCGAAGAGAGTCAGGCGGCGCTGTCGCTTCACTTCCTCGTTCCGCGCGGCGTCGCGGCGGTCCTCGGGTGAGACCGCCTCGCCGTCGCTCTCCTCGTCCTCGCGGACCGGCGAGTAGCCGGCGTCCTCGATAGCGTCGTAGAGGTCGGAGAGCGAGGCGACCGACGGGAGGTAGGTGACCTGCGCCTCGTCGGTGGCGTAGTTCACGTCGGCCGAGACGACGCCCTCGACGCCGACCAGCGCCTCGGTGTTCGTCTCGGCGCAGTTCGCACACGACATGTCCGTGATACCGATGGTGGTCGTCTCGGTGTCGACGCCGTAGCCGGCGTCGTGGACGGCGTCGACGATATCGGACAGCGAGACCCGGTCGGGGTCGTAGGTGACGCTCCCCTCGTCGGTGGCGTAGTTGGCGTCGACCGACGCGACGCCGTCGAGTTCCCCGACGCGGTCCTCGATGGTGCCCGAGCAGTTCGCACAGCTCATCCCGGTCAACTCCAGGCGGACGGTTCGGTCGGTCATCGTGATTCCTAGTAGGGGCTACCCTTTGATGCGCTTTGTCCTTGTATCTGTTAGTCAGGAACCCTCTTCGAATTTCGAATCGAAAGTATCTGCGCTCGGCTACACTCGCTCGCTAACTCAGAACGGCAGTGCACTTGCCATCGCTGTGACTGCGGTCTCCCACAGCGAGACGCCCACCAGCACTTTCAGCGCGAAGTCCGCGGCGAAAAAGCCAAAGAGGCCGGCGCCGACGAAGTGCGCCTTCCGGATGTCGAAGTGATGCGAGAACCGGTGGAAGAACAGCGCGTTCGCGATGCTGACGGGGATGATAGCGAGCATCTCCCCGGTCCAGATGGCCGTCCCGAAAGCGGGGTACTGGGCGGCCAGCGAGATGGTGATGAGCTGGGTCTTGTCGCCGAACTCGCCGAAGGCCATCATCGCGAAGATGGGCAGGAAGCCGCCGAGCTTGTTCGGGACCTTTCGGTCGACGACCGGCACGCGCACGTCCAGTTCGCCGCCGTCGGTCAGGGCGCCCGTCGCGGCCTCCCGGTCGGTGGCGTCCCTGGCCGGCGCAGTACGCAGGAGCAGGTAGGCAAAGAGGACGAACAGCGCGGCGGTCATCGTATCCAGGTAGATGCCGGGCAGGAGGTCGGTGACGGCGCTGCCGAGCCAGACCTCAAGGGCCGTCCACCCGGCGAAGGCGCTCCCGGCCGCGGCCACGACCAGCGCGGGATTGAACCGCGTCGAGAGGCCAGCGATGATGAACTGGACCTTCTCGCCCGGCAGGACGGCGAGCTGTGCGCCCGCGGCGATGGCGACGACGCCGAGCCACGTGGCCTCGCTCACACCTCGCTCACCTCGTCAGCGGCGTCCTCGGGGCTGCGGACCTGAATCGCGCCGGCGATGTGGTCCGGCAGCGAGACCGTCTCGCCGCTGTCGAGTCGCACTGTCACCATCCCGATGGGAGCGACCTCCTGGACGACGAGTTCGACGCCCGGCCGGACGCCGACCCCGTCGAGATACGTCAGCTCCTCCGGGTCGCGGTCACGGACGCGGGCGACCAGCAGTCGGGTCCCCTCGCCGTGGTCGGCCAGCGCCGACGCCGGGATGTCCTCGATGGGGTCGAGCGTGTCGCTTGGTATCGGGTCGCCGTGGGGGTCGACCTCGGGGTCGTCGAGCGCGGCGGCGACCCGCCGCTCGAACTCCTCGCTGATGTGGTGTTCGAGAATCTCGGCCTCCTCGTGGACCTCCGACCAGTCGTAGCCCAGCTCTTCGGTGAGAAACGTCTCCAGCAGCCGGTGGTGGCGGATGACCTCCAGCGCGACCGTCTCGCCGTCGGGCGTGAGCGTGACGCCCTTGTACTTCTCGCGTTCGACGAGCCCGCGGTCCGCGAGCTTCTCTATCATGCTCGTCGCGGTGGGCGGTGTCACCTCCAGGGTCTCGGCGATGGCGGACGTCGCGACCGGCGGCTCGCCGTCCCGTTCGAGCCGGTAGATAGCCTTCAGGTAGTCCTCCATCTTCGCGCTCAACATACCAGCGTTTAGACGAGTCTAACTCAAAAACGTACTGCTTCAAACAAAAGATTGGTCAGGTCACATCCGGTCGTCGGTGTAGGTCTCGCGGCGGGACCGGGTCATCAGGTAGAGGAAGAGGTAGCCGATAGCCCCGAGGACGAACAGGGTCGCCGGGATGAGGAAGGGTCCGAAGGTCTCGATGAGCAACTCGACGACCGCCGGCAGTAACATGGCCCTACTAGCCGCGCCGGCCACATAAGCCTCGCCACCGAACCGACAGTTTAGGGGCTATCGAGAGACAACTGCTCGGTATGTACCGGTTGGGCCACCAGGGTGCCGCGCTCGTCGCCTACGCGCCGCTGGGACTCGCGCTGTTGGTCGCGGCGCGGCCGACCCTCGCCGTCGTCGGCGGCGGAGTCTCGCTGGCGCTGGCGTCGGTCCCAGACGTAGACCAGCGCCTGCCCGGCGTGGCTCACCGCGGGGTCACCCACACGCTCGGCTTCGCCCTCGCCGTCGGCGTGGGCCTGGGCGCGGCCGGGTGGCTGCTCGGGCGCGGCGCCGGCGTCGATACCGCCGCGGAGTTCGCGGCCGTCGGATTCGCCGTCGGCACCACCGTCGTCGTCTCGCATCTGCTCGCGGACGTCATCACGCCGATGGGCATCACGCCCTTCTGGCCCGTCTCGGACCGGCACTACACCCTCGATATCTGCCGGGCCGACAACGCGGCGGCGAACTACGCGCTACTGGGTCTGGGTATCGCCGTCACCGTCGCGGTGCTCGCCGTCGCCCCTAGATGAGGTCCTGCGACTCCAGCGAGGCCATCACGTCGTCGACGAAGTCGTCGACGCTCTCGTAGGGGAACTCCCCGTTCAGTTTGGTGTTCAACTCCATCGCCGTCATCGAGAACTCGCCCGACTCGAACTTCGTCGACGGGCCGTTGGGCAGGGCCGGCACGAGGTCCATCGGGCTGGCGATGGGGTAGTCTGCGTCCTGGAACGCCTCTGTGAACTGCTCGCGGAGTTCGGCTTTGTCGGCCATTGGTTGTATTATGGGTTGCACAACCCAGCCAATAAAGGGTTCGACAGCGGTACACTTTCCCGTTGTTTAGCGTTTATTCCGAGCCGGGCGTTTCTTGACGGGTGCGTCCTACGTGGCGGTATGCACACGCCGACTCGCAGGGCGTTTCTCGCCGCTACGAGCGCCTCGGTCGCCGCGCTTTCGGGCTGTTCGGCGTCGGACTCCACCGTGACGCCGACGGAGGGCGCCCTCCGTGGACTGGAACTCTCCGGCGAACGGGTCGCGTCGGGCTTCGACGCGCCCGTCGACGTGGTCGTCCCGCGCTCCGGGGAGTTCTTCGTCGCCGACCAGTTCGGTGAGATACGATACTTCGACGGGGCGAAGACCGCTCCGGCGGCTATTACCGACCTGACCGACCGGCTGGCCGACCCCGGCGGCGAGATGGGGCTGCTCGGCATCGCGCTCCACCCGGAGTACGACGGCTCGGGTCGGATGTACGTCCGGTACAGCGCGCCGCTGCGCGCGGGGATGCCCTCGAACTACTCACACAGGTTTGTCCTCTCGGAGTTTCGGGTCTCCGGGGGCCGCCTGGACCGCGACAGCGAGCGGATGCTGCTGGAAATCCCGGAGCCACAGATAAACCACAACGCGGGCGCCGTCGGGTTCGGGCCGGACGGCTACCTCTACGTCGGCGTCGGCGACGGCGGCGCGGCCAACGACCAGGGCCGGGGCCACGTCGACGACTGGTACGACGCGGTCGAGGGCGGCAACGGCCAGGACGTCACCGAGAACCTGCTTGGGAGTCTCCTGCGCATCGACGTCGATAGCCGGGATGCAGACCGACCCTACGGCGTCCCCGAGGACAACCCGCTGGTCGGCCAGCCAGGGCTGGACGAACAGTACGCCTGGGGCTTCCGGAATCCGTGGCGGTTCTCCTTTGGCCCCGACGGCCGCCTGTTCGTCGCCGACGTTGGCCAGTCCAGCTACGAGGAGATAAACGTCGTCGAGCGGGGCGGCAACTACGGCTGGAACGTCCGCGAGGGCCGGTCTTGCGTGCAGGCCGAAGAGTGTCCGACGACGGGGCCGGAGGGGGACCCCCTCGTCGACCCCGTCATCCAGTACCCCCACGAGGGCGACGGCATCACCGGCATCTCCGTCATCGGCGGCTACGTCTACGACGGCCCCGCTATTCCGTCACTGCAGGGGCGGTACGTCTTCGCCGACTACGTCGCGGAGGGCGAGCTGTTCGTCGGCACCGAAGGCGACGACGGCTGGTCGCTGGACGCGGTCCCCGTCTCGGGTATCCAGTCGCGGGTGCTCTCCTTCGGCCGGACCCCGGCGGGCGAACTGCTCGTCTGTTCGACGGGCGACTCGGGCGGAGCGGTCCACCGGATTCGGGCCGCCGAGGCTACGGCAGAATAGCGTCCACGTCGGCCAGCGAGTCGAGTACGTGGTCGGGTTTCACGTCGCTGGCCGCGAGCGTCGCGTCGTCGGTGACGCCGGTCATCACGAGCGCGGTCTGCATCCCCGCTCGCTCCCCCAGCAGGATGTCCGTCCCGAGGCGGTCGCCGACGACGAGGACGTCCTCGGGGGCCTGTCCCAGACGGTCGAGCGCCGCCTCGGTGGCCACCTCGGAGGGCTTGCCCAGCACGCGGTCGGGCTCCCGTTCCGTGACGCCCGTGATGGCCCTGAGTATCGCGCCCGTGCCGGGCACCGGGTGGCCCTCCGGCCCGGGGAACGTCGGGTCCGGGTCCGTCCCGAGGTAGACGGTGCCGGTGTCGAGTGCGCGGAGGGCGGCGACCATGTCGTCGTAGTGGAACTCGTCGGTCCAGGAGGCGAGCAACACGTCGGCGCCGCCCGGCTCGGTGACCACCTCGGCCCGGCCCCGGTCGATGCGCTCGCGCAACGACCGGGAGCCGATGACGAACACGTCGTCCCCCGCGTGGTGTTCATCGACGTACTCCCGCGTGACCACCGCCGAGGAACAGGCCTCCCCCGGGCGGGCGTCGATACCCAGCGACTGCAGCCGGTCGACGTACTCCCCGGCGCCGTGGAGCGGGTTGTTAGAGAAGAACGCTATCGAGAGGCCTCGCTCGCGGAGCCGGTCGACCGCTTCGGGCGCCCCGGGCAGCGGGTCGTCGTCGTGATACACCGTTCCGTCGAGGTCCAGCAGCACGCCCCGGACTGTCATGGACCCGGGTATGAAGTCAGCAGTGAAAAGTGTCTCACTCGCGCTGTGTCACGCCGGTCAACTCGAAGCGGGCGCCGCCGGACTCGCTCTCGGTCAGGTCGAGTCCCCAACCGTGGGCGTCGGCTATCTGGGCGACGATTGCCAGCCCGATGCCGGTGCCGTCGTCGGCCGTCGAGTGCCCCATCTCGAACACTTCGCTGTCGTCGTCGATGCCGGTGCCGTCGTCGGCGACGTAGAACCCGTCCGACAGCGAGCCGACCTCGACGCGTACGGGACCGTCGTTGTGCTCGACGGCGTTTCGAAAGAGGTTCGCGAAGAGGTCCCGGCCCCGGGTCGGGTCGACCTCTATCTCGCCCGTCGCGGTCACCGACAGCGTCGCCTCGTCGGTCGCGACGTCCGCCCAGGCCTTCTCGGCCAGCGAGTCGACGGTGACCCACTCGGGCTCCTGGACCGCCCGCCCCTCCCGGGCCAGCGTCAACACGTCCTCGATGATGTCGCCCATGCGGTCGAGCGACCGGTCTATCTTCGCCACCATCTCGTCGTCCTCGACGTCGAGCAGGTCCAGCGCGCTTGCGGCGACGTTCAGCGGGTTGCGCAGGTCGTGACTGACGACGCTGGCGAACTCCTCTAACCGCTCGTTCTGCCGTTCCAGTTCCCGCTGGCGCTCGACGCGTTCCGTGACGTCGCGTGAGACGAGCTGGGCGGTCGCCCGCTCGCGGTGGCTCTCGACGGGGACGAACTGGTTCTGGTAGTGGCGGCCGTCTAGCGAATCCTCCGTCTCGACGGTCTCGCCGTCCTCAATGGCTCGGCGGACGGCGGCGACCCGTCGACGGGCGGTCTCTGTGTCCATCACGTCGGTCAGGCGCTCGCCGGCCAGCGCGTCGGGGGTCGTCCCGAGCCGGTCGGCCAGTGAGGGGTTGGCCGACAGCACGACGCCCTTGGCGGTGATGTGGGCGATGCCGTCCGGCGAGTTCGCGACGAGCGACTCGAACTTCTTCCGTGTTCGGTCCTGTTTGACGACGCTCTCGATGCGGTTTGCCAGCCGGCCGTACTGCTTGTCTTCGACGACTTCGAGCTTCAGCAGGTAGTCGGCCACGCCCGCCCGAATCGCCTGACTCGCGGTCTCCTCGTCCCCCCGCCCAGTCAGCAGGATAAACGGGAGCGACGGGTCCTCCTCTCTGACGGTCGACAGCAGCTCCAGACCGTCCATCTCGGGCATCTCGTAGTCGCTGACGACGCAGTCGAACTCCTCCTCGACCAGGCGCTGTGCGGCGGCGGTACCGCTGTGGACCGAGATTGCCTCCATGTCGTGTTCCTGTGTCAACGTCTCCGCCGTCATGTCGGCGAAGAACTCGCTGTCGTCGACCACCAGAGTCCTGATATCTCCCTCTGCCATGTGATTTACCCGTATATCGTATCCGAACACGTTTCGACACTTGTACCTACGGAAAGCTGTTGGGGTTGTGTCACTAGCTCTGTAGTTTCTCCGCCCATCGCGGACCGGCACGTCCGGTCAGCCACCAGCCCACACCACCGGCCAGCGTCGCGAGTCCAACCGCGGCGGCGACGGCGGCGAGCGGCGCGACGGAGACGACGAGCGCGGCCACGAGCAACGGCACCGCCAGCGCGGCGAGCGCGGCCCCGAAGGCGGCGAACAGCGCCGTGTCGAACAGCAGTTCGTTGGGCGCGAGCCCCGTCAGGTACGCCGCGACGCCGAAGACGTAGACGGCGACCCCAGGCACCACGAGGAGACCGACGGCAAGTGCCCTGACGGGATACCACAGCGTCGCCGCGGCCAGGTAGGCCGCCGCAGCCGACAGCGAGAGGACCAGATACGCCCGCAGGGTCCCCGCGAACACGTCGGCGTAGGCCACTGGATAGCGGAGATAGGACCGCGGCGAGTCGAACTGCGTGACCCAGCTATAGGTCGTGAAGGCACCGAGCCCGAGCAGCGTCCCGAACGCGACGCCGGGCTGCGGTCGGACGCCGGTCGCGGCGGTGACCCGGTCGAGCAACAGCGCTGTGACGGCAAAGAGCACGCCCATCGAGAAGACGACCTTCCCCACCGAGCCCGAGGAGCGGGTGACCGAGAGCAGCGACTGTCTGGTCAAGGGGTCCCTGACGCCGGTAAAGAGCCGCTCGGTCGCGCGGTGGCGGGACGAGCCCGCGTCGTCGACGGGCCGAAAGAGGGCCACTCCCAGCGCCGCGAGCGCGAGCGTCGGTGTGACCCCGCGGCCCACTGTGGCTGCCGACGGGTCGGCGTACAGCGCGTACGGCGTGTACGCGACCGGGTCGAGGCCGAGGCCGACGACGGCCAGCGTCCCGCCGACGAGCGCGCCCGCGAACGCCAGGCGGCTCCGGGTCGCCACCGCGACGAGCGCGAGCGACAGCGAGGCGCCGAAGGCGAAGGCGGCGACGACGGCGAGCCACAGGAGCGCGACGCTCGCTGGCGTCGTCCCCGACGCGACGGCGACGGCGCCGTACCCCACGACGGCCGGGGTGAGCACGAACCCGGTGTAGTAACAGACGTCCTTCAACAGGAAGGTCGCGAGCAGTCGCCGCCAGGACAGCGGGAGGGTGCGGGCCGAGAAGACGAGCAGCGTCACGTCACCCAGCACGTCCCGCAGCGCGTCCCGACCGACCAGCCCGATGGTCCCGACCTGGAGTCCGAAGAAACCCACCAGCGCGACGAGCCCGCCGGCGACCGTCGCCATCGGCGTCCCGGTCAGCGGGAGCAGCCACGCGCCGACCCCGGTGAGGACGGCCACGACCAGCGGGAACGCCGCGAAACGGGCCCCGCCAAAGAGGTGGCTGTGCAGCCGCCACTCCTCGCGGACCATCCACCGGAACAGCGTCCCGGTCACGGCCGTGTCCGTCCGCGTCACGCCCGGACCTCCGCGGCGTCGCCGCCGACCTCGGCGATGAAATACGAGAGCAGTTCGTCCTCGCTCATCTCGCGGGGGTCACACTCGGCGACCAGTTCGCCGTCCTCGACGATGCCGACGTGCGTGCAGAGTTCGGCCGCCACGTCGACGTAGTGGGTCGAGAGAAAGAGCGTGTTACCCCGCCCGCAGTAGTCCGCGAGGACGGACTTGACCTGCTCCTGCATGATGGGGTCTAAGTTCACCAGCGGCTCGTCGATGAACACGAGGGCCGGGTCGTGGAGGAAGGCGCCGGCGAGCATCACCCGCTGGCGCTCCCCCTCGGAGAGCCCCGTCGCGAGGGCGTCGAGTACGCCCGAGAACTCCAGGCGGTCGGCCCACGTCCCGATGCGCCCCGCCACGTCGTCGAGACTGCGCACCTCCCCCACGAAGGTGAGATACTCGCGGGGCGTCAGGAAGCTCGGCGGGTCCTCCCGCTCGGGGAGGATGCCGATGGCCCGCTTGACCGCCATCGGCTCCGCGACAGGGTCGTGACCGACTACGGTGGCCGACCCGCCCGTCGGCCGGCGTTGCCCGGTCAGCAGTTCGATGGTCGTGGTCTTCCCCGAGCCGTTGGGGCCCAGCAGTCCGAAGAGGGCACCCTCGTCGACCGAGAGCGAGAGCCCGGACAGTGCCGTCACCTCGCCGAAGCGCCGGCTCAGCTCCGTCGTCTCGATAGCTGCCATATGGTCTCCGTTCCGGGCAGTCCCCCCTTTATCTGTTCGGCCCAGTTGCCGCGTTTGATACTGGGGGCTCCGCTGTGGTCTCGCTCGCCGAGAGTTTGCTGCAGATGTGGTCCAGACAGGGCACCCAGTGAACGTCTACTCCCCTGGTGGCGTCTCCTTCTCGATGGCGACGAGTGACTCGTCTAGAGCTCTGAGAACATCGCGGTTTCTCGGGCCATCACTCCAGGAGCGGCGATAGGTCTTCAGGTACAGGCCGATTCTCGCCCCGACCACCAGCGAGGGGTCCGGTTCGGCGTCGCTGTACCCCTCGTTCGAGAACGTGTCACGAAAGGCGTCGCTCCGTGCCCATTCGAGCCACGTCGCCTCCGGGCTGTCGCCCAGGAGGGCGACGATGCGGTCGTCTGCGAGCCACTCGACCGCCTGATTCGAGGTGGCGTCCGTGTTCCCGGAGAGGACCAGCAGCTCGGCGTTGTACGCCTGGTCTACCGTCTCGACCTCTGCAGGCGTCGAGAGTTCGGCGCCGTCCTCGACGTAGACCGGGGTCACGTCGAGCCGCTCGAAGGTCACGTCCTCGGACTCAGCGGAGTCATGAGAGAGCGCCGAACACCCGGCCCAGGAACTGAGGAGGGCAACACCTGCGGCCCGGAGTGCAGTTCGGCGAGAGTGGGACATGTGTGGGCACTCAAACGAGTGGGCTGAAAACAGCTGCGTTCGGTCAAATCGGCGTTACAGCGTCCCAGTCTCGGAGCCGGGGGCCGGCACTACTCGCTCGGGCGAAACTTGGCCTGAACTCGATGCACCATCTCCCTTCCCGGGCCTGGGTACGACCGGGTCACGCCGCGCCGGCGTCGAGTCACCCCGCGGCGGTCCACACCACCCACGCGGCGAAGACGGCCGCGCCGAGCAGTTCCGGAATCGCCAGCCCGGGCCGTAACACCGGACCGCCGCCGGCCCACCACCACCAGCCCGCGACGTGGACGAAGACGAGTCCGAGCGTCGCCGCCGCTCGGGTCCGAAGGCCAGCGACGGCAACGCCGACCGCGTCCAGCGCCATCGCGACCATCGACCCGAGATACAGCGTGAGCGCGGCGGGCGCGTGCAGCGCCTGACCGGCCGGAAAGAGCCCCACGCCGGCCATCCCCGCGAGTGCTATCGCGAGCGGCAGTGTCGCGACCCGCTCCGGCCAGTTGCGGCCCGCCTGCCAGTAGCCGGCGGTAAACGCCAGCCCGATCACCCCGGACACCACCAGCCCGCCGTCGAAAAACAGCGTGGTCAGCGGCGTCGCGGCGGGGTTGCCGGGCTGGCCGAGGTCCGACAGGGCGTTCCCCGCGACGCTGAAGGCGGGCGAGGCGAGGGCCCCACCGCCGATGCCGACCGCCGCGACGGCGACGGCCACGAACCCAGCGACGGCTTCGACACGCCCCCCGTCCGGCATATCGTCCATACGCTACCGTCCGCTGCCAGCCTGTTGTAGCTGTGGGCCGGCTCATACTGGTGGCTGTAACGAACTGAATGCATTCGCCGCCCCGGGGCGGCGAATCTCTGTACGCACGTACAGCCACCAGTATCAGTCGAGCCAGAGCGGGCGGAACGGCGCGACCCCGAGTTCGTTTCCGGGGCTGTAGTGGACCAGCGGGTCGCCGACCGGTTCTGGGAGGCCGAGTACCGACAGCAGGTCGCCGTCGACCGCCGATTCGACCGGGCCGAGTTCCCAGGGGTCGTGGCCGACGTGTCCGACGACTCTGGCGCCAAGTGGCCCCTCGCCGAAGACGCGGAACCGCTCGACGAAGAAGGCCGGCAGCGAGTCCGGCGGCGCGGTCGTCGCCGGCTCGTCGCCCGGCGTGTACCGAACTGTGAGCGCGCGCCGACCGTCGACGTCCAGCGCCCGCTCGGTCCGGTAGTCCCCGTCCGCGTCTCGGCGGGCCACGCGGCCGTCGCGGTAGTCGAGTCGGAGCAGCGGCCCGGCGGCACTGGCGATGGGGTCCGTGGTAAAGGCCGCGAAGAAGTAGAGCCCGCGCTGGCCGTCGGGGCCCCGGACGTACGTCCGGACCGTCACCGACTGGGCCGGATTTCCCAGGTCGACGCCGAACGCCGAGACGCCCGCGACGGTGTGGTGGATAGCGGTAATCCAGGCGTCGTCGGCCGCCCGCTCGACGGTGAGCCAGCAGGGTATCGCCCGCGCCAGTTCGTCGGGGTCGACCGGCCAGTGACAGAAACAGACGTCCTCGACGCGGACCGTGAGCGGCTTTCGCGACGCCATACCCGCTGTCGGGACGCCGCCGTCTTGAGTGTAGCGTCGGTCACAGTCGCCACAGCCGTCCCGCCGTCACGTCGATGCCGGGGCTGTAGTGCACTATCGGGTCGCCCGCGGGGCGGTCGAAGCCGTTGGCTGCGAAGAGGTCGTTCTCACGGACCGTCGCCGTCCCCGCTTGCAGCGGCCAGGGGTCGTGGTCGATATCCGCGTAGTAGATGGTCCCGGAGTCGTCGGCGACGTAGAACCGATACCGAGAGACCAGAAACGCCTCCAGGGACCGCGTTGCGGGGACGTGTGGCTCCGCACCGTCTGCGGGCCCGTACGTGGCGTCGAAGTCCGCGGGCGGCGCGCGGTCGTCGGTCCGACGGCTCCGAAAGCGGACGCCGTCGTCAGTGCGCCGAACGGTCATCGACGCGCGGTAGTACGGCAGTTCGAACAGCCGCCGGGCGAGAGCGACGCTGAGGCGGTCGTCGGCGTCTAAGTTGTAGAAGTAGACGCCCGGCGTCTCGCCGTCTGTGACGTAGGTCCGGAGGTTCAACTCCCCGAAGGAGCGCCCGACGGGACTACCTCGCGGGCGGATGTCGGCCATCTCGAAGGGGACGACGCCGAGCCACGCCTGTCCGTTCTTGATATCGGGGGTCAGTCCGTCGGGCAGCGTCGGCGCGACGACGCTCGGGTCGACCGGCCAGTGCAGAAAGCCCACGTCCCGCCACGTCATCCGCAACAGGTCCATGTCCGCTGTCAGGACTCGATAGGTATCGAACTGGCGTGAGGGGAGTGACCATATGCCAGTAGACCTTTGTCGTCGTCGCACGCACGCTCTCGTATGGAGTTCGACGTCGTTCAGGGCGACATCGCGGCACAGTCCGCCGACGCGCTGGTCAACGCGGCGAACACCAGCCTCCGGATGGGGTCGGGCGTCGCCGGGGCGCTCAAGCGAGCGGCGGGCGGCGGTATCGACGACGAGGCCGTCGCCAAGGGGCCGGTCGAACTGGGCGGCGTGGCGACGACGGACGCATACGAACTAGACGCAGAGTACGTCATCCACGCCGCGGCGATGCCGGCCGGCGGACAGTCGACGGCCGAGAGCATCCGCGACGCGACCCGGTCGGCGTTGGCGGAGGCCGACGCGCTGGACTGTAACTCGCTGGTCCTGCCGGCGCTGGGCTGTGGCATCGCCGGCTTCGACTTCGAGGACGGCGTCGGCATCATCTGCGAGGAACTCGCGGCCTTCGAGCCCGCGTCGCTCTCGGACGTCCGCCTCATCGCCTACGACGAGGACGAGTACGAGCGGATGCGGGCGGTAGCTGCGGAGGTCGAGCCGTGAGCGACCGGGAGCTGACGGGCCAGGGTGAGGCGGACGCCGACGAACCGGTCATCTGTCCGGTCTGTGGCGCGGCCTTCGACTCGGTGTCGGTCCACGACGAGGGACTGATGGTCAACATGCGCGACAACGACCGCTACCAGCGCGTCTGTCTGGAACCGGTCAGCGACGACGGCGTGGCCTGCATCCGCTTTTTCCACCACACCCACGAGCAGGCCGGGAGCGACCAGGCCGGGAGCGCCGGGGGACGGATTCCGTAGCTACTGCGCACGCAGCAACTTCGTGATGGCCACGGCGGCCTCGTCGAAGGCCTCGACGTCCATGTCGTCGGTCGTCAGAATCACGCCGTCTTCTTCCGCGAGTACCCGGACGACGAAGCCGTCCTCGTGGACGCGGACGGTGAAGTCGTAGGGGCCGATGCTCTCCGGGTCCCGCGGGGCCGACAGCGCCGTCCGGACCGGGGCTTCGGCGAAGCCGACGCGCTCGAACTCGACGAGCCGTGACTTGGCCTCGATGGCCCGCCGACGCGAGTCATAGAGGTCACGGCGCACGTAGAGGAGGTCCATCGCCGAGGGCGTGAAGTAGATGACGCTCCGGAGGGTGTCTCCCACGCTCGTCCGGGCCGCGCTGACGACGCTGTCGGCCACCTGCGTGTCTATCTCTGTCTCGAACGGCGTCTCGTACATGCCACCGGTAGGTCGTGAGTGGTATTAACGATATCTGACACGAACGTGGCAGGACACGGGCTCTTTCGTGGGGTCCCTTTGCGCTCGGCACCTCGCTACTGCTCGCGTGTCGCTATCGCTCCCGCACGCTAGCCGAGGAATCTCGCTTCGCTCGATTCCTCGCTACTGCTTCGCGGCTCCCGTTGGTCGCCCTCGCTACTCGTGCCCTGAAACCGGAACCGGCTCGTACGGTGCCTCCAGATACGCCACGTCGCTGCCGGCCAGGTCGATGTCGAGCGCCTCGACGGCGTCTTCGAGGTGCTGGACGCTCGTCGTCCCGACGATGGGGGCGTCGACCCATTCCTTGTCGAGCAGCCACGCCAGCGCAATCTGGGCCATCGTCGCGTCGTACTCCCCGGCCAGTTCCTCGACGCGCTCGTTGACCTCGCGGCCGCCGCCGTCGAAGTACGGGTGTTCGCGGGCGTAGTCGTCCGTCTGGCCGCGGGTCGTCGCCTCGAACTCCTCGTGGGGCCGGGTGAGGTAGCCACGTGCCAGCGGGCTCCACGGGACGACGCCGACGCCCTCCCGCTCGCACAGCGGCAGCATCTCGCGCTCTTCCTCCCGGTAGAGCAGATTGTAGTGGTTCTGCATCGTCTGGAACCGCTCCAGTCCGTCGCGGTCGCTCACCCGCAGCGACTCGGCGAACTGGTGGGCCCACATCGACGACGCTCCGACGTAGCGGCTCTGGCCCCGCCGGACGATGTCGTCGAGGGTTTTCAGGGTCTGCTCGATGGGCGTCTCGTAGTCCCAGCGGTGAATCTGGTAGAGGTCGACGGTGTCCATCCCCAGGCGCGAGAGGGAGTTCGACAGTTCCTGCTCCAGGGCTTTCCGCGAGAGCCCGCCCGAGTTAGGGTTGTCTTCGTCCATCTCGAAGTAGCCCTTCGTCGCGACGACCTGACTGTCGCGGTCGTACTCCGAGAGGACGTTCCCGAGGACGCGCTCGGACTCGCCCAGCGAGTACATGTTCGCCGTATCGAAGAAGTTGATGCCGAGGTCGATGGCCCGCTCGATAATCTCGCGGCTCTCGTCCTCGTCCAGCACCCAGTCGCGCCACTCCGAGGTGCCAAAGCTCATACAGCCCAGACAGATGCGGCTCACTTCCATCCCGGTCGAGCCGAGTGTGGTGTACTCCATACCGAGACGGCGGCCGCCGGGGAGAAAAAGCAACCGCCGCGAGCGGCGACGGCGCCCGCTCAGAACGCGCTGGCGTCGACGCTGCCGACGTACTTCCGGGCCGCGGCGTACCCCAGAAGTGCGACCGCCAGCGTCCCGACGACCGTCGCGTAAGTCGACAGCGTCGGGCTGTCGACGGCGAGCTTCGCGACGGTGGTCGCCGGGTGTTCGGGCAGCACCACCGCGGCGCCGAACACCACGAGCGTCAGCACGGAGTACATGAGCTGTGCGGGGCGGCGTTTGCCCGTCGCGACGCCCAGGACCACGCCGATGGTGACGACCAGCGCCGCCACGGCCGCGACGAACAGCAGGATGACGGCGACGTTGGCCACGCGGATGCCGTTGACCGACAGCAGGAGAATCCACAGCAGGGACTGTGCGGGCGCCAGCAGCGCCATCCCCAGAGCCTTCCCGTCGACGATGTCGAGCAGCGAGACGGGCGCGACCCGGAGTAACTCCAGGGTCCCGCGTTCCATCTCCTCGGTAATCGCGTCGACGGCGACCGAGCCGCTGATGAACGCAGGGAGGAAGAGCAAGAGCGGAATGAGGACCGTGTACGTGAAACCGAAGTAGGGGCTGGCGCTGACTTCTGGCGGCAGCGGGACCGGGTCGGACTCCAGCGAGCCGGCCCGTTCGAACCGCTCCTGGCGCTCCAGCGTCTCCAGCACGCGGCGGACGTTGACGACGATGAGCGTCGAGCGAATCGACCCCTCGGGGATGCGGGCGGTCACGGATATCTTCTTTCCGGGCCCGTCGCTCGACGCGACGTAACTGGCGTTCAGCAGGGCGTCGACGCGGCGCTGTTCGAAGGCCAGTCGGGCCTCGTCGGCGTCCTCGTATTCGGTCATCCGGGCGCTCTCGTGTTCGGCACCGGCCGCCAGCAGTTCGTCGCGGGCGTCGCCGGTGACGGCCATCTCGACCTCGCCCGCGGAGACCGAGCCGGGGTCGTACAGGGAGGTCAACCCCACGACGAGGAAAGAGGAGAAGCCGGCCACGAACAGCTGGATGAGCAAGGCGAGCACGATAGTCTTCTCGCGGGAGAGCGAGCGCACCTCCCGCCGAGCCACCACGACTCGGGGGTCCCGATACCAGGGGCGGTCGTCACGCAAGGGCGCTCACCACCGTGAGGTTGTAGGCGAAGTGAACGACGACGGCCGCGCCGACCCCGACGACGTACGCCCAGCGGCCCCGCCGAGCGCCGACAGAGGAGATGGCGGCGGTCACCGCGTGCAACGCGAGGGGAGCAAACAGGAAGAACACGGCTACGGCCCACAGCGGGACGCCGCCCGGTGGCGTCGCCCCCATCACGGCGGCGTCGCCGATTGGCAGGCTCTCCAGGTCCGAGAGCCGGACGATGAGCAGCCCTTTCTCGGCCAGGAAGAAGCCGAGTCCGGAGAGCGCGCCCAGTCCGATGGCCGACCGCAGCGTCCGCTCGTAGCGGGCGTGGGCGTAGCCGGCGTAGATGTGGAGGCTCTTGCCGAGTTCCTCGACGACGGCGACGACGCCCAGGACGAGGACGATGCCCAGCGACTGGTTCGTCCCGAAGACGTTCAGCGACACCGAGTCCAGCACGAACAGGAACGCGATGGCGCCCAGTTCGGCGACGATGACGAAGGGGATGAGGATGGCGGACATCTTCAGGGCGCTCCTGCGGGACTTGATACGGCCCGCCAGCGCGTCCAGTACTTTCAGCGGAATCGAGCGCTGGGTGAACATGTCCTCCTCGCGGTAGAGCCCGGCGCCCAGTCCGAACAGGACGAGCGCGGTCACGAGCGGCGGAAGCGTCGAGAAGACGAAGGCGCCGGCCGATATCGACCGGCCGGTGAGGTCCATCACGACCAGCGTCAGCGGCGAGATGAGCGCGATAGGCGTCACGTCCGTGAAGATGGCCGGGACGAACGCGTAGGAGGTCAGCGTCACCGTGATAGTGACGGTGACGAAGGTGAGTTCCTTGAACGAGCGGGCGAACATCGCGCCACAGAACGTCGCGGCGAGAAAGAGCAGGGCGATGGGCAGGACGGCGAGGACGGCGACGAGGCTCCCGCCGGGCACGATGCCGGAGAAGCGAAGCAGCGCCGTTATCGCCGTCGCGACCCCCATCGCGCCCAGGAGGTACGGCAGCGTCTTTCCGCCGATGATGTCCCCGCGCGAGGCCGGCGTCACGAGCAGCAGTTCGCCCCGCCGGTTGAGCCGCTCGGAGAGCATCGAGGAGCCGTAGGCCTGGATGACGAAGTTCATCGGGACGATGTAGAGGAAGGCGAGCACGAGCGACTCGAAGGGGAACGGCGGGGAGATGTCGCCGGGCGTCCCGCGCTCTACGTCCCCGGTGAGCTGGGCGCCGATACCGCCGAGGTCCGCCCCGCCGCCACCGGCCGCGGTCTGCTCGCTCCCACCTGTCCCGTCGCCACCGGTCCCGCCGCCACCTCCACCGGCGGTCGCCGTCGCTGCACCCTCGGAGCCGTCCGGGGTTCCCCCGTCGGTCCCGGTGTTGCCCTCCGACGAACTCCCGTTCCCGGTCGCGTCGCCGCCGGTCGCGTCGTCCCCGCCGTCGGTCCGGGTGTCGAGCGCGCTCGTCCCGTTCTGTTCCTGGTAGACCAGCGTTACCGACACCGGAAAGGCCGCCGTCTGGTTGTCGGCCCGGGCCATCGTCCGGTCGTTGTACGACTCCGTACTGCTCCGGAGGGCTTCGAGCGCCGCCGCTTGCTTCTCGGTCTCGGGCCGACTGAGTGGGTTCGGCCCGTAGAAGGTCAGGTCCTGCTCCCCCCGCTCGAACGCATCGGCGTCCGGGTCCTGAACCCTGAAGCTAGGGTCGTCGGTGACGACCTCGTAGTAGGGGTTCGACTCCTCGACGCCGACGCGGTAGATGTCCGCGTCGAGTCCAGGCCCGCCACCGCTGACCGCGACGGCCGCGACCGCGCCCATCGCGAGGATGGCAAGCGCCATCACGACGAGCGTACGCTTGTCGACGCCGCCGGCGTTCTTCGTCACCTCCCACTTCGCGACCCGCAGCAGCTTCGCGGGCCGCATCTACTCGCCGTCCTCCCCGACGTACCGGGTCCCGCGTGTCCCGGCCTCGGCGACGTTGAGGAACACCTCTTCGAGACTGGACTCCTCGGTGCGGATGTCGACGACCTGGCCGCCGGCGTCCTCGGCGGCAGTTCGTGTCGCCTCGACGGCGTCCATGCTCTCGACCTCCGCCCGGAAGTTACCGTTCTCGCGGACGGCGTCGGGCACGTCGACGGTGGTGTAGACGTGATAGCGCGTCTCGCCGTACTCGGCCTGCAACTCGTCTAACTCGCCCCTGGCCACGATTTGCCCCTCGTTCATGATAGCGACGCGGTCACAGATAGATTCGACGTGAAAGAGGTTGTGCGCCGAGAAGACGATGGTCTTGCCCTCCTTAGCGAGTTGCTCGGTGAACTCGATGACGTAGTTCGTCGTCAGCGGGTCCAGCCCCGACGCGGGCTCGTCGTAGATGAGCACGTCCGGGTCGTTGATGAGCGACCGGGCGATGGCCACCTTGCGCTTCATGCCCTTGGACATGTCGCCGAGCTTCCGTTCCCTGTGTTCGAGTTCGAGTTCGTCCAGCGTCCCGTGCATCCGTTCCTCGGCCACCTCGCCGGGCACGTCGTAGAGGTCCGCGAAGAACTTGAGATAGGAGATGGGGGTCATCTCCTCGTACAGCGGCGACTCCTCAGGCAGGAAGCCAAGCCGCTGTCGCATCTCCGTCGTCTCGGTGTCCAGACCGGCGATTTCGGCGGTCCCGCCCGTCGGTTCCAGCAGGCCGGCGAGCATCTTCAGGGTAGTCGTCTTGCCGGCTCCGTTGGGACCGATGACCCCGAACACTTCCCCCTTGTCCACCGAGAAGCTGCTCCCCTCGACGGCGACGAAATCGCCGTACTCCTTGCGAAGGTCGCGGGCGTCTATCATCTGGCCAGGGGTTATGGTCGGACTAACCTATAGTTTGGTACCGCCCTATCCGTTCTGATAATGACTCTCTCGCTCGGTGAGACCGACTACGCTCTCGAACGGACCCCTGATGGTCGGCGACTCGTCGTCCGCCGGGTCGTCGATGCGCCCATCGACGTCGTCTGGGAGGTGCTGACAGACACGGAGCAGTGGCCCGACTGGGGACTCTCTATCACCGCCGTCGAACTCCCGGTCCGACGTGGGTCGTCTCACTCTGTTCGGCGAACCGCCGTCGAGTCACCCGACCGGTACATCACCGCGGAGACCCGCGGTCGTGTGCGGGCGCTCGGGGCCGTCTGGCTCCCCTTCGAGATAACGTCGTGTGAGAACTACCGGTGGACGTGGACGGTCGCCCGCGTCCCGGCCACCGGCCACTTCGTCGAGACCCACCCTACCGGAAGCGTCGTCGGGTTCGAGGTGCCCCCGCTGGCCGTCGGCTACGTCCCGGTGTGTCAGCGGGCCTGTGCTCGCATCGCGGCGATTGCCGCATCGCTGGGCGAGAAGCGATGACGAGCGGCCGCTCGTCGAGAACTACTGTTTCGCGACCCGCGCGTCGGATACCTGGTGAATGTCGTCGCCGATACCGTCGCCGTCACAGTCATCGTTCGGACACCGATAGTGCCACCCGTCCTCTGTCGCCGCTCGCTCGGTGAACCGCCCGCCACACTCGTCGCAGTACAGCTGGCCGGCAGAGCATGTGTCGAGGTGGAGTTCGAGCTCGAGCTCCGTGCTGAACGTCCGTTTGCAGTTCCGGCAGGTGTGGGGCATAGCCGAATGTTCATATTCCGTCCTTATAGCTACACCGGAACGTTCACAACACGAGTTTGGAGCCCCAGAATCTGCCGTTCTCGGCCCTTTTCCGCCACTTCTGACAAGTTTGTTCGGTGGCTATTGGTCCCGCGTCTCACGGTTCGGTGACCCTACTATCGGCTTCGGACCTCGAACCTGGCGCCGCTGGCCTCGCTCTCGGCCGCAGTGACCTCCCACCCGTGTGCCGTCGCGATACGTTCGGCGACGAACAGCCCGTACCCCTCGCCCTCCCGGGACGTGCCGTACCCCTGCTCGAAGACGCGCGCGCGCTCGTCGGCGGGGACGCCCGGCCCGTCGTCGGCGACGTAGAACCCTCGCTCCGTGTCACCGACGGTGACGGTGACGTCCGCGCCGGCGTGGGTCAGGGCGTTCTCGAAGAGCCGCTCGAGGACGACCTGGAGGCAGTCGGGGTCCGCCTGTACAGTCGCCGTCGTCTCGACGCGGAGCGTCCCGGGCGAGTCGCCCACGTCACCCCACACCCGCCTCGCCGTCTCGGCCAGGTCGACGGGTTCGGTCTCCTCGATGGGACCGGCGACGTTCGCGACGGTCGATAGCTCCGAGAGCAGCGACTCCACGCGCCCGACCGAGCGCTCGATGGCGTCGCCGTGCGTGTCGTCGACGTCGAGCAACTCCAGACGCCCCGTGACGACGTTCAGCGGGTTCCTCGCGTCGTGGGCGAGCGAGCCGACGATGGCCCCCCAGCGCTGTGCCTGTACGAGGCCGTCCAGCGCCGGCGTGCTGACGTGGGCCTCGATACGGGCGGCCAGTTCCCCGGCCCGGTCGGCCGACCACGCCGCGACGTACTCCGTGACCCCGGCCGAGAGCGCCGCCTCGACGCGCTCGGGGGAGACGTCCCCGCCGACGAGCACGACCGGGAGCGTCCAGTCGTCGTCCCGCACGCGACGGAACGTCGCCACGCCGTCGGTCGCCGGCGGGTCGTCGACGACGACGAGCGCGTCCGCCTCGGCCAGTTCGGTCGCCACGTCGTCCTCGACGGTCACGACGGTGAGGTGCCCACCCTCGGCCAACGCCGACGGGAGCCCACCGAGCCCCCCCGACGTGGCACCTGTGAGTACGACTGTCCGTTCGGCTGGGGGCTCACTCATTCAGTTACAGTTCGAAAACCTAGGTAAAGAAGGCGTCGGCTGCTTTCGACCGGTTCTGGGCGGCTCTGGTCGCTGGCCGGTCGACGGGCGCCGCAGACATATAGGAATCCGCCCGCGGCTCTGGTTGCTGGCCGGACGACGGGCGCCGCTTCGTTATAAAATACGTCCGCGGCTCTGGTTGCTGGCCGGACGACGGGCGCCGCTTCGTTATAAAATACGTCCGCGGCTCTGGTTGCTGGCCGGACGAGACCGGTCGACGGGCGCCGCTTCGTTATAAAATACGTCCGCGGCTCTGGTTGCTGGCCGGACGAGACCGGCCAGCGTGCGCCGCGGACCTATAACAGGTCTTCCACGTGTTCGGCAACCTCGTTCGGCGTGTCGCCGACGGCGACGCCGTTGTTCTCCAGCGCCGAAATCTTCGACTCGGCGGTCCCGGTCCCCGACCCCGAGACGATGGCGCCGGCGTGGCCCATCCGCTTGCCCGGCGGGGCGGTGCGGCCGGCGATGAAGCCGACGACGGGCGTGTCCATGTACTCGCCGATGTAACGGGCCGCCTCCTCCTCGTCCTCGCCGCCGATTTCGCCACACATGGCGACGACGTGGGTGTCGGGGTCGGCCTCGAACAGTTCGAGGGCGTCGATGAAGTCCGTCCCGATGATGGGGTCACCGCCGATGCCGATGGCGGTCGACTGGCCCAGGCCGCGCTCGGTGAGGTTGTCGACGACCTGGTACGTAAGCGTGCCAGAGCGTGACACAAGGCCCACGTTACCCGACGAGAAGATGTTGCCGGGCAGGATGCCGAGCTTCGCGACACCGGGCGTGATGAGGCCCGGACAGTTCGGCCCGACGAGGTGGGTGTCCGTCTCCTGAAGCTTGCGGTAGACCCGCGCCACGTCCTGGGTCGGGATGCCTTCGGTGATGGTGACGACGAGGTCTAGGTCCGGGGCGTCGAGCGCCTCGAAGCAGGCGTCGCCCGCGAACGCGGGCGGGACGAACACGACGGAGGCGTTGGCGTCCTCCTCGCGCACCGCCTGGTGGACCGTGTCATAGACGGGGACGCCGGCGACCTCCTGGCCGCCTCGTCCGGGCACCGCGCCGGCGACGACGTTGGTGCCGTATTCGAGCATCTGTTCGGTGTGGAACTTCCCTTCCCCGCCGGTGATTCCCTGTACAACGACGCGCGTGTCTTCGTCGACTAGAACGCTCATTCTTCTTCCTCCTCCGCGTAGCTGACCGCTCGCTGGACGGCGTCCTCCAGCGTGTGCTCGACCGTCACGAGTTCCTCGTTCAGAATCTCCATGCCCTCCGTGGCGTTGGTCCCGGCCAGTCGGACGGTGACGGGCTTGGGAATCTCGTCGAACTGCTCTAGGGCCTGGTTGATGCCGTTTGCCACCTCGTCACCGCGGGTGATGCCCCCGAAGATGTTGAAGACGACCGACTCGACGTTGTCGTCGGAGAACACCATGTCCAGGGCGTTTGCGATGCGGTCGGCCTTCGCGCCGCCGCCCACGTCGAGGAAGTTCGCTGGCTCGCCGCCGTAGTAGTCCACGAGGTCCAGCGTCGTCATCACGAGACCGGCGCCGTTGCCGATGATGCCGACGTTACCGTCCAGACGGACGTAGTCGAAGCCGTACTCGTCGGCTTTCTGTTCGAGCGCGTCGCCGTCGGCCGCCTCCTCGCCCATCTCCTGTAGTTCCGGCTGGCGGAACAGGGCGTCGCCGTCGATGTTCATCACGGCGTCGGCGGCGACGACCTCGCCGTCGCTCGTAATCATCAGCGGGTTGACCTCGACGTCGCTGCCGTCGCGGTCGTCCCAGAGCTGATACAGCGTGCCCAGGACGCTCGCCACGTCGTTGGCGACCTCGCGGTCGACGCCGGCGTCGTACACCGCTTTGCGGGCCTGGAACGGGTGCATCCCGAAGGCGGGGTCGATGTGCTCGCGGGCGATGGCCTCGGGCGTCTCCTCGGCGACGGCCTCGATGTCGACGCCGCCCTTGGTCGAGACCATAGCGACGGGCCGGCCCTCGCCGCGGTCCATCGTCACGCCGACGTACAGTTCGTCGACGAAGTCGACGGCCTCCTCTACGAGCACCTTCGAGACGTGGTACCCCTTGAGGTCCATCCCGAGGATGGCGTCGGCCGCTTCCCGGGCCTCCTCTCTGTCCTCGACGAGTTTGATGCCGCCGGCCTTGCCGCGCCCGCCGACGTGTACCTGTGCCTTGATAGCGACCGGATAGCCGATGTCTTCGGCCGCGTCGACGGCCTCGTCGACTGTCTCGGCCAACGTGGACGCGGGTGTCGGGACGCCCGCGTCGGCGAAGACCTGTTTCGCCTGGTATTCATGCAATCGCATGTCATGCGAAAGGGCGTGGCGGGGCGGTTTAAATCCGTCTTTCGCGGACGGCTCCACCGACTGTGACCGTGACCGGTTCTTGCAGAAATCGGGCCGAGAAGCGAACGTTCCGACAGCTCCCTGGCGGTACAGGGGTGTTGCCGTGGAGTCACGCCCCGGAGTGAGACCACGTGCTCTGGAGGCGCTCTCGCACGCAGGACGCCTCCGGCGAGCAGGCGCGCCTGGCGCAGCAGCGTCCCGAGGAGGAGGGCGCCGCCGGCACTCGCCAGGACGAGCCACGCCGGTGTCCCCCCGACGGCCGACACGGCGACCACCATGGCAGCGGCCGGCACGCCCTCGCGGAGCGCACAGCGCCACTCCGACGCCGGCAGTTCCGTGTTGCTTGCCGTCATCGTCTCCTCGTCCGCGAGGCGGTCGAAACACAACTGCAGACTTCCGAACCTGGAACGCCTACTCTCTCGGATAAATCCGTGCTATGTCAGGGCAGAAAGTCGGCCTGACAGCGTGGGCACGTGAGCATACCACACCGGTCCGTACAGTGGCGTTCGTTCTCGCACAGTTCGCACTCGGCTATCTCGCCGTACTTTGGTCCGTCGCTCGTCGAGTCGTTGGTCAGCGCGGACGTGGCCCGCCTGGAGGGGTTCATGGGAGTGTCACCACTACGCCCTCCAGTCTTAAAACACCAATTTTCCAATATATATGATTCAGAATATTACCGTTCGAGTGACGTGAGCGGGTCGACGGCGTTTTCTCCCGTCCGCTCGCCGGTATCCGTATGGACGAGGACGCGGTCGACGCGCTGGCGGACGCGATTCGGATCGCCGACACCGCCGTCGCGCTGTCGGGCGCCGGCGTCTCGACCGCCTCCGGCATCCCGTCGTTCCGTGGTGCGGACGGTATCTGGAACGAGTGGGACCCGGCGGCTTTCCACCGCCGACGCCTCGACGCCGACCCGGCGGGGTTCTGGCGGGACCGGGTCGACCTGCGGGCGGCACTGACCGGCGGCGACCCGGAACCGAACGACGCACACGCCGCGCTGGTGACGATGGAGGCCGGCGGCCACCTCGACGCGGTGCTGACACAGAACGTCGACGGCCTCCACACCGCCGCCGGGAGCGACCGCGTCGTCGAGCTACACGGCGCGAACCGGCGGGTTCGCTGTGACGACTGCGGTGCGACGGAACCGGCCGAACCGGCCTTCGAGCGGGCCCGTTCGGCCGTCGCGACCGGCGACGACGCCTCGCTCCCGCCCCGCTGTGACTGCGGCGGGGTCTACCGGCCCGACGTGGTGCTTTTCGGCGAGTCACTCGCCGATACCGTGCTGGAGACGGCCCAGCGCCTGGCCCGCGAGAGCGACGTGTTCCTGGCCGTCGGGTCGTCGCTGTCGGTCAGGCCGGCCGCCCTGCTCCCGAGAATCGCGCTGGACTCGGGCGCGACGCTCGCCGTGGTGAACTTCGAGGAAACACCGCAGGACGACGCGGCGGACTACCTGTTTCGGTCGGACGTGACGACGGTACTCCCGGCGCTTGCGGACCGGCTCTAGAGCTCGACGCTGCCCGGGATGAGGCTGCGCTGGCGCAGCAGGTTGCCGTCCTCGTCGTACACCAGCAACACCGCCTTCTCGTAGACCAGCGACTTGCCGTCGCTGTCGGTCAGTCGCACCTCGTACTCGCCGTCGCCGTCGTGGCGCTGGGCCGCCGAGACGAGCGCGTCCACCGCCTCCACCGCGGCGGCCGCCTCGAAGATGAACTCACCGGTCATCCGGTCGGTCAGCGAGAGGACGCCGCCCTCGGAGTCGGCCTGATGTCGGAAGGCCACGTCTAGCTCGCTGGAGTCGAGCGTCCCTTCCGCCGTCTCTGTGAGGCGGTCGCGAAGGCCGCCAGACGGGCCCGTGTACTCGATAGCTATCGTCGGGATACCGTCGTCGCCCGGTTCCGGCCGGATGTCGATGGTGAAGTAGTCGCGCCTCATTCGGATACCCTCACTTGGATGGCCGTGCCAAAGAACGTATCGGCGCTGTCACCACCGGCGGGCTGACCGGTAGCTTTTACCGGGCCGCCGGTGGCCCTGCTAACAGGATGGCGTGGGTCAAATCCGAGTACGCCGGTGAACTGGCGGTGCTGTCGACGTGGCTGGTGGCCATCGCCCCCTGGTCGGTCTCTGTCTTCGGGAACGGCCGGATTACGGGCGTCGTGTTCCGGTTTCTCCCCTTCCGCCTCCAGTATCTCTACGGCATCTCCGTCTCGAACGAACTGAAGTTCGTCTGGGCATGGGAGGCGATGCGGTTCCCGGCGTACACGGGCCTCGCCGGCACCCTCTGGACCGTCGCCCTGGCCGTCTTCGCCGGGACACTCGTCGCCAGCGTCGCGTACTACGCTCGCGAGGACGAGTTTTCCGACGGGTTGCCCCTCCACCCAGTCCACTTTTTCGGCGCGCTCCTCGGCGTCGTCGGCCTGCTCACGCTCGTGGGGACGGGCCTCTTGAACTTAGAGGGCGGCTTCGCCGGGACGACGGTTCCCGTCGGCGCACTGGTCGCGCCCGTCCTCGCCGGCGTGTTGCTCACCGCCGACCTGACGTAGCCCCGGCGGGTCCGTTCGCAGACGTGGACACAGCGCCTGAGTCGGCGAGCGAATTTAAGTAGCTGGCCACCAAACGGAGTCTACATCCACGGCACCCATCTCCTGACCGATGTCTAACCCCGAGACACCTGACCCCGGCGACAGCGTCCGGAACCCACTGGGCCAGATACAGGCGTGGCTGTCGCGGACGGCCACGATACTGTCGGGAACGGCGGTGCCCGAATCGAACTACGACCCGGCCCGCCACGGGACGCTGACCCGGTTTCCCGGGCTGGAGGGGTGGGAGGAACTCGAACGCTACTGGCTCAACGCCCCCTTCGCGTTCGTCTCCATCAACCGCGACCCGGAGACCGACGAGAAACGCTATCAGGTCGTCGAGCCGTCGCTCTCCGACTTCGAATCCGAACTGTTAGACCGGCTCTACGAGGACATCCGCGGCCCGCTCATCTACCGCGATACGGTCGATACCGACCCCGAAGCGGCCCTCCGGGAGGAACTGCGCGACCGGTTGGAGGAGTACGGCGTCGTCATCGAGGCCGAGACGTTCTACCGCCTCTTTTACTATCTGTACCGCTCCTTCCAGGGCTACGGCCTCATCGACCCGCTCATGCACGACCCGGCCATCGAGGACATCTCCTGTGACGGCTCGGACCTCCCCATCTTCGTCTACCACGACGAGTACACCGACATCGAGACCAACATCGTCTACGACGAGGCGGAACTGGACAACTTCGTCATCCAACTCGCCCAGCGGTCGGGCCGGCACGTCTCGATTTCGGACCCCGTCGTCTCGACGACGCTGCCCGACGGCTCCCGTATCGAACTGGCGCTCGGCGAGGAGGTGACGCCGCGGGGGTCGGCCTTCACCATCCGGAAGTACGCCGACGAGCCCTTCACGCCCATCGACCTGCTGAACTTCGGCACCTTCTCGCTCGAGATGCTCGCGTACCTCTGGCTCGCCATCGAGTCCAACAAGTCGCTCATCTTCGCCGGCGGGACCGCGGCCGGGAAGACCACATCGATGAACGCGCTGGCGATGTTCATCCCGCCCCGGTCGAAGGTACTCACCATCGAGGACACCCGGGAGCTGTCGCTGTACCACGACAACTGGCTCTCCTCGGTCACCCGGGAACGGCTCGACGACTCCGACATCACGATGTACGACCTGCTGCGCTCGGCGCTGCGACACCGGCCCGAGTACATCGTCGTCGGCGAGGTCCGCGGCGAGGAGGCCATCACGCTGTTCCAGGCGATGAACACCGGCCACACGACGTTCTCGACGATGCACGCGGACTCGGTCCAGACGGTCATCAACCGGCTGGAGAACGAGCCCATCAACGTCCCGCGGCCGATGGTCCAGAGTCTCGACATCCTCTGTGTCCAGGTGCTGGCTCGCTCGGGCGACGAGCGGGTCCGGCGCGCGAAGACGCTCGCCGAGATAGAGGGCATCGACCAGCGGACCGGGGAACTGGACTACTCGACCACCTACGCCTGGCAGGCCACGGGCGACCGGTTCCAGGAGCGAAACAGCGAACTCGTCGACGAGATACGCGAGGAACGCGGCTGGAGCCAGTCAGAACTGCTCACCGAGATAAACGACCGCAAGCGCTTTCTCACCTACCTCCGGGAGCGGGGCGTCACCGACTACCGGCGCTTCACCGCGATGGTCAACAAGTACTACGCGGACAAGGAGCAGGTGATGGAGCGCATCGGCTCCACGGAGTGAGATGGCGCTGAACCCGCTGGGACTGGCGCCGCTCTCGGTCGTCGCCGCAGTCCTCGCGCTCGCTTTCTTGGCGTCGGCGAGCGATACCGTCGACCGCCGGGTGACGCGCATCGCCCGTCGGCTGTTTGGCCGCTACGTCACGGACTCGCCCGAGCGCGAGCGCCAGCTCGAAGCCGCCTACATCGGCCAGTCCTACCGGGCCTACGCCACGCGGACCTACCTCTACACCGGACTGGCGGCTATCGGTGGAGCCGTCGCCGGGGCCTACGCCATCGGCGGGTTCCTCCTGCTGGTGCCGACGATAATCGACCTCATGATGGGGCTCCCGCGGACGATGGTCAACGCCTTCGGCATCCGCGGGTTCGAACTCGTCCTCTCGGAGCGCCAGACGCTGGCGATTCTCGTCGCCAGCGGCGCCGTCTTCGGCGGTATCACCGCCCTGCTGACGTACGTGATGCGCTGGGAGATGCCGAAAAACAGGGCCGAGGTGCGCCAGCGCAACATCGACGCGGGGATGGCCCGCACCATCGCGTTCATGTACGCCCTCTCGCGAGGCGGGATGTCGTTCCCCGAGGTGATGACCGTCCTGGCGAAAAACGAGGAGATATACGGGGAGAACGCCCGCGAGTTCGGCGTCGCCGTCCGCGAGATGGAACTGTTCGGTCGCGACATGATATCCGGTATCGAGCGGATGACCCGGCGGACCCCCAGCGAGCGGTTCAAGACGTTCTCGGAGAACCTCTCGTCGGTCCTCCAGAGCGGCCAGTCGCTCTCGTCGTTCCTGCACAGCCAGTACGAGCGCCACCAGGAGGAGGCCGCCGAGCGCCAGAAGGACCTGCTCGAATCGCTGGCGACCGTCGCGGAGGCCTACGTCACCATCTTCGTCGCCGGGGTCCTCTTCCTCATCACGATTCTGATGGTGTTCGGGCTGACGACGACCGACACACTCCCCTTCCTCCAGTTGCTCGGTTACCTCGCGATTCCGCTGGCCAACGTCGGCTTCATGGTGTATCTCAACCAGAAGCTCTCCGCGCTGGGCATCGGTGACACCGGGACGACGAGGGCACTCGAACGCGTGGCGACGGCCACACTCGGGCGCCCGTCGGACACCGGCGGCGCGACCGAGTTGACCGACGGCGGTCTCGTCAGTGATGGCGACCCCAACTGGGCGCGCCTGCGCTTTCACGACCGACTGGGGTCGCTGAAAGCGACGCTGCGCTCGCCCGTCCGCACGCTCGTCTGGAACCCGACGAAGGTGCTGTATCTCGCGGTGCCCGTCGCGCTCGTGCTGTTTGCCGTCCGGCTGCCGGCCGCGTTCCAGGCCGCCTCGGTCAACGTTCGGATACTCGACGACCTCGTGGTCCAGTCGCTCCTGCTGGTGCTTGGCTCCTTCGCCGTCGTCCGGACGATATACAGCCGGCGGGTCAGCCGCATCGAGGCGGCGACCCCCGAACTCCTCGAACGGCTCGCCAGCCTCAACGAGGCCGGGATGACCGTCGTCGAGAGCCTCCGCCGGGTCCGCGGCAGCGACGTGGGCGTACTCAGCCCGGAGGTCGACCGCATCTGGGCCGATATCACCATGGGCGCGAACGTCAACGACGCGCTGATACGCTTTGGCCGCCGCATCCGGACCACCGCTATCTCGCGCGTCGTGACGCTGCTGACGAACGCGATGCACGCCTCGGGGCAGCTCGGGTCGGTGTTGCGTATCGCGGCCACGCAGGCCCGCGCCGACCACCGGCTTCGCAACCGCCGGCGCCAGGAGATGCTGACGTATCTCGTCGTCATCTACATCTCCTTTTTCGTCTTTCTGGTCATCATCGTCGCCGTCCAGGAGGTGCTGGTCCCCGCCCTGCCCTCCTCCGTCCCGACGCCGTCGAACGCCAACCGCCTGGGCGTCAACACGGACCAGTTCGCCCGCCTCGGACAGGTCGACAAGGCGGCCTACACGCTGATCTTCTTCCACATCGCGCTGGTCCAGGCCGTCCTGACGGGCTTCATCGGCGGCCAGCTGGGCGAGGGAAGCCTGAAAGACGGGGCGAAACACGCCGCCGTCCTGCTGGGTATCGCCTACGTCGCGTTCGTGGTGCTTTCCTCGCCGGTGGCCTCGATGACCGTCGACAACCCCAGCATCGAGGGCGGCCAGCTCACCGTCGACTCCGCTTCGGTGTCGACCGGCGGGTTCGTCGTCGTCCACGCCCAGGACACAGACGGCACCGTCCTGGGTACGTCTGGCTACCTCGAACCGGGCTCACACAGGGACGTGCGCATCGCACTCGACGGGCGACCGCCCGACGGGCAGCCGCTGGTCCTGGTCGCCCATCGGGACACCAACGAGAACCAGCAACTGGACTACGACTTCGACAGTCCGGGCGAGCGGGACAGGCCCTACGCGGCCTCGGGGCAGAGCGACGTGGTCTCCGTCGAGGTCGCGCTCTCCGACGACAGATAGTGACTGGCGACGGGACCGACAGCCGTAACCCGCCGCTGGTACAACGTCCTGTCATGACCATCCGACACGACGGCATCACCGCCGAGTGGCTCGGCTACGCGACGCTCCGCCTGGAGGGCGACGACACCGTCGTCTACCTCGACCCCGGCCGGTACGGCGTCCTCACGGGCGAGTGGGAGCCCGACACGCCCGGCGTCGGGCACCCGCCGGCCCGCGACTACGCGCCCCGAGACGGCGATATCGTCTGTGTGACCCACGTCCACCACTACGACCCCGACGGCATCCGCCGCGTGGCGAGCGAGGACGCTACCGTCGTGGCGTTCGAGGGTATCGACGTCCACGCGACCGACCGCGACCTCGCCCGCCTCGCCGACCTCGACTACGACCTCCGAACGGTGTCGATGGAGGACGAACTGCTGGTCGACGACGTGCCCATCTGGACGATGCCGGCGTACAACCACGAGGACGGTCCGAACGTCCGCGCGGACGGCAGCCCCATCCACCCGAAGGGCATCGGCTGTGGGTTCCTCCTCGCGCTCGACGGCGTGCGGGTGTTCTGGCCCGGCGACAGCGACGTGCTGTCGGGCCACGAAGCACTCGACGTCTCGCTGTTCTGTCCCTCTATCGCCAGCAGCTACACGATGGACCGCCACGACGCCGCTGACCTCGCCGCGGCGATGGACCCCGACCTCGTGCTCCCCATCCACTACAACACCTTCGAGGCCCTGGCAGCCGATTCGGGCGCGTTCGCCGAGGACGTGGCGAAACGCGGCGTCCCCGTCGTGCTGGACGAGCGCTAGCCGGCGTCCGCCAGCGAGTCGAACTCGTTCCAGCACTCACAGTCCAGGTCGTCGATGGAGGTCACTTCGTCGGGAAAGGAGGAGATTGGCATCCCGTCGTCGAACTCGCCGCAGTCCTCGCGGTGCAGCGAGAAGTCGTCGCTCGACATGACTGGCATTGTCGCACGTACGGGAACGTCCACTAAAACGCATTCGGAGCCGCCGAAATTCGCCGCCCTTAGTCGATGATACCCATCTCCGTCAGTCGCTCGGGGAGATAGGTGTCCGTCACGAAGTCGAGTCCCCGCGAGGCCAGCGCCTGCTGTTCCGCTTTCTTCTCGATGTCGAGTTGCAGTTCTATCTGCTCGCGCCAGAAGTCGGTCTGGAAGCGCGGGTCCTCCAGTTCGGACTCTAAGGCGTTGATGTCCGAGTCCGAGAGCGGGTCCGTCGGGAGGTCGTACTCGACGATGTCGGCCGGGCGGATGCCGACGAACTCCGCTTCGGGCGTCGCCAGGTACTCCGAGAGGTGGGCCGACTTGATGGAGCCGTAGGCGACGGAGCCGTAGATGCGGTACGACCACGGGTCACCGTCAGTGAACACCACGACGGGCAGGTCGAGTTCGTCGTGGAGGCGCTTGGTGATACGGCGGGTCGCCCGCGCCGGTTGGCCCTTGAGGTGGACGACGATGACGTTGTGCTCCTCGTCGAAGCCGTTCTCGACCAGTCGGTCGCGCATCCCGCCGGTCTCCACGCACAGCACGAAGTCGGCGTCGTTGTCGAGGAACTCGATGGTGTCGGGGTTGTTGGGAATCTGGTAGCCACCCTCGCCGACGTCCTCCTGGCAGTGAATCTCCCGCTCCCCGCGGCGGGTCTGCTCGCGCAGCAGTAAGGGTCCCATCAGCGTCGCGCCGGACTCCTCGGGGCGCATGTGGAAGTCCTCGCGGGTGACGTTCGAGACGATTTCTAGGTCCTCGATGAGGTCGTTGGACTCGTCCTGGCTGGAGAACTGCGCTTCCTCCAGGTCCCACGACTCCGAGAGGTAGTACAGCTCACGCAGGGTAGAGGAGCGGTCCTCCTCGAGTTGCTGGGCGAGGAAGTCGATGGCGTAGGTCGCCTTGAGTAGCTTCTCGGCGCCGGAGACGGTCTTGGCCGACCGGGTCGACTGTCTGTCCCCGTACACCCAGACGTCCTTCTCCTCGTCGTACTCGATGTTCGACTTCGTCCGCGTCGGAATCGACATCGTCGGCACCTCGCCGTCGGCGAACTGGTCGTAGAACTCCGCCGCGAGGTCGATGAGCTTCTCGCGGGCTTCTTGGTCCTGTGTCTTGGTCTCTGAGCTCATTGTCAGGCGTCCACCGTCAGTTTCTCCTCTTCGACGCCGTCGACCGAGACGGTGAACTCGGCCTCGTCGTCCACGCTGTACTCCAGTACCGCTTGCTCGCCGGCCGCCACCGTCGGCGACCACTTCACGAACCACTCGCCCTCCATCTCGACGACCTGTGCGCCGTTGGTGTCCCGTGGCTCGGCGCTGACGATGTCGGTCACGTCGAGTTCGGCGTTGACGTCGTCGTTGTTCTCGACCACGAGGCGGACGGTGCCGTCCTCGACAACCCGTTCGACGAGGACGTTGTTCATGATGCGGGCCAGCGAGTCGTCGATGTTCAGCTCCGGCTTCTCGGTCACTTCGGTCAGCTTCTCGGCCATCTCCGGGAGGATGGTCGCCAGTTTGTCCTGTTTCTCCCGGCGCTGTTGCATCGACCGGCGCTTGTTGAGGTAGCTCTTCAGTTCGCGGGCCGCCTCCCGGATGGCGAGTTCTATCTCGTCTTCCATCTCGGGGACGTTCGCGATGGCGTCCTTGGACTCGCTGGTGAAGGGGACGTTCGTCGAGGCCACGTGGACCATGATGACCGCCGGGCCGTTCGGGATACCCGAGCCGCCGGGCTGGTCTAGGTTGTAGTTGCGCCAGTTGATGGATTTGACCACGTCCGTCGTGGCACAGGCGCCCCGCTGGTAGACCAGCGGGACGCGGTTGGCAAAGCGCCGCACCTCCACGTTGCCCTCCGCGGGAAGGTCGCCGCCGTAGGCGATGCCGGCCTCGACGATGAACGGGTCGCCGCCGTGGACAGCCGCGTCCCGCGTGGAGGCGGCGTAGAAGTCGGCGTCGTACTCCTTGCGGAGGCCGGACTCGACCAGTTCGTCGGTGATGGGCGCCAGACAGTCCGTCGGCGGCGCGATGATGTCGGTCTCGCGCATCGCGGTCAGGAGCTGGCTGGCCGTGTCGCGGTCCCCCGCGACCTCGGTGACGTTGGGCGGGTCGTCGGGCACGCGGCCGGCGACGCCCCACAGTTCGTCGACGATGTTCTCCCTCGCCGTCTCGCCGAAGGTGACCTCGTCGTGTTCCTCGGTCATGTCCGCGGCGCGGTCGACGTACTCGCGGAACCCGTCACGCGAGAGCCGGTGGCGGCGCTCGTCGTCGTCTTCGGCGTCTGTCGGGTCGGCGAACTTCTCGGCCAGCCGCGAGGCCAGTCCCTCGACGGCCGCGTCGTCCTTCCGAACCGTCGTCGCGGCGTCGACGAGTTCGTAGAGGTCGCCGGTCCGCTCGGCGGTGACGGCCCCCCAGGCGGCCGCGACGGCGTTCTCCCGAACGGCGGTACCGAACGTCTTGTCGTGGTCGGCCTCGGCGTCCTCGGCCGCCGCGTCGACGATATCGACCACGTCGTGGTGGGCGACCCGACCTCGGTCCTCGATAGCGTCGGTGACGGCCGCGGCGAACGCGGCGGTCGCGGCCGCGCCCTTGTTCGCGACCGCGGCCTCGACGGCCGCCTCGATATCGGCGTCCTCGTGACTGGCCGGCGGCGACCACGCCATCCCGCGACCGAAGTGGCGGTCGTTGAAGTTCGCGATGACGCTGTCGGCCGTCTTGGCGCCGACGCGGGTGAACTCGCCCTGCATGAACCCCGAGATAGAGTACGAATCGGTGGCGTCCAGCATCTTCAACAAGGTGCCGAGTTCGACGCCGTGGGGGTGGGGCCGAATCTCCTCGGTCTCGGCCGGGAGGGCCGCGCCCTCGACGCGTTCGAACTTCAGCGACTCTTCGAGTCCCGGCTCCACGAACTCGATGCGGGCGTGGGGATTGACGACCGCGGTGTCCTGGATGTAGTCTTGCAGACTCGACCGCGCTCGCATGTTGGCCTCCATCTCCAGTTCGATGCGGGTGCCGTGGGGGCGTTCCCAGGAGGTCGTCTCGTCGACGCTGATCTCGGGTTCGTTCGTGTCCGTGTCGACGATGAGTTCGAAGTACTGGGCTTCTGCCTGGCCCTTGGGCCGGGAGGTGATTTTCGCGGGTTTACCGGAGGTTAGCTGCGAGTAGAGGACGGCCGCGGAGATACCGATACCTTGCTGGCCGCGAGACTGCTCTCTGGCGTGGAATCGGGAGCCATAGAGCAGCTTTCCGAATATCTTCGGAAGCTGTTCTTTCGTGATACCGGGGCCGTTGTCCTCGACGATAAGCCGGTAGTAGTCCCCGGCCTCCTGTATCTCGACGTAGATGTCCGGCAGGATACCCGCCTCCTCGCAGGCGTCTAGGGCGTTGTCGACCGCCTCCTTGACGGCGGTGACGAGCGCCCGTGCCCCGGAGTCGAAGCCGAGCATGTGCTTGTTCTTCTCGAAGAACTCGGCGATGGAGATGGCCCGCTGGGACTGGGCCAACTCCTCGGCGATACCCTCCCCGTCGCCGAGTCGCGACTGATACGAGGTCATGTCGTAGCGTAGGTACCGCCGTCGGGGTTAAAAGGTAATCGCCACCAGGGTGAAACTGAACGCGACCGGTTCCTCGGTGGCAACCGCGAGTTGCGTCGCTATTCGTTCCTTCCGGCCACACAGCGGAAAAATGATGGTGTCGGACCGTCCCAAACGGCCCAATCTCGCTGCCGTCGGGCTCTATATCGATGGCTTATTTTTGCCCTGCGCACGCGCGTGCGGGAGCTTTATCAACCCGCATCTACTATGAGAAATCAGTTCCTATGTCAGGAGAGTCTGAAGAGTACGGCGCAAAGTCGATCCAGACCCTCGAAGGGCTGGAGGCCGTTCGCAAACGGCCTGCGATGTACATCGGGTCGACGGATGCCAGGGGTCTCCACCATCTCGTCTACGAAGTCGTCGACAACGCTATCGACGAGGCCCTCGCCGGATACTGTGACACCATCGACGTGACCATCCACGACGACGGGAGCGTCTCGGTCAGCGACGACGGCCGTGGCATCCCCGTGGACGAACACGAAGAGCACGGCCGCCCGGCCGTCGAGGTCGTGATGACCATCCTCCACGCCGGGGGGAAGTTCGACAACAAGTCCTACCAGGTCTCGGGCGGGCTCCACGGCGTCGGGGTCAGCGTCGTCAACGCCCTCTCGAAGTGGCTGGAGGTCGACATCAAACGCGACGGCGCCCTGTGGCGCCAGCGCTTCGACCACGGCGAACCCGAGTACGACCTGAAGAAGATTCGCGACCTCGAACCGGACGAGGAGACGGGCACCACGGTACGGTTCTGGCCCGACGACGACATCTTCGAGACCGACGAGTTCACCTTCTCGACGCTCGCCTCGCGGCTGCGCGAACTCGCCTTCCTCAACTCCGGGGTCGCCATCGGCATCGAGGACGAGCGCGACGGGGCGACCGAGAACTTCGCGTACGAGGGCGGCATCAGGGAGTTCGTCGAGTACTTAAACGAGACGAAAGAGCCGCTCCACCGCGACGTCATCTACTTCGAGGACGAGGAAGAGATTCCCGAGGGCGTCGTCCAGGTCGAAATCGCTCTGCAGGGGACCGACGACCTCCAGGGCTCGATTCACGCCTTCGCGAACAACATCAACACGCGCGAGGGCGGCGACCACCTCACCGGCTTCAAGACGTCGCTGACGCGGGTGGTCAACGACTACGCGACCGACAACGGCCTGCTGAAAGACTTAGACGACACCCTCAAGGGCGACGACATCCGCGAGGGACTGACAGCCGTCATCTCCGTGAAACACCCCGACCCGCAGTTCGAGGGCCAGACGAAGACCAAACTGGGCAACAGCGAGGTCCGGGGTATCGTCGAGTCCGCGATGCACGACGGGCTCTCGACGTACTTCGAGGAGCACCCTGACACCGCCGAAGCCATCGTCGGCAAGGCCGTCGAGGCCGCCAAAGCCCGCAAAGCAGCCAAGAAGGCCGAGGAGCTCACCCGCCGGAAGTCCGCGCTCGACTCGACGGCCCTGCCCGGCAAACTGGCCGACTGTCAGACCCGCGACCCCGAGGAGGCCGAACTGTTCGTCGTCGAGGGCGACTCCGCTGGCGGCAGCGCCAAACAGGGGCGCAACCCCGAGTTCCAGGCTATCCTCCCCATCAAGGGGAAGATTCTGAACGTCGAGAAACACCGCCTCGATAGAATCCTGGAGAACAACGAGATTCGGAACCTCATCACCGCACTCGGAACCGGTATCGGCGACGAGTTCGACATCGAGGACCTGCGCTACCGGAAGATAATCATGATGACGGACGCCGACGTCGACGGCGCCCACATCCGGACCCTGCTGCTCACCCTGCTCTACCGCCACATGAAACCGCTCATCGAGGCGGGCTGTGTCTACGCCTCTCAGCCGCCCCTCTATCGGGTGCGCTACCGGGGCAACACCTACGACGCGATGACCGAGGAGGAACGGGACCGCATCGTCGCAGAGAAGTGCGACGGCAACCCGACCCAGGTCCAGCGGTTCAAGGGGCTGGGCGAGATGAACCCCGAACAGCTCTGGGAGACGACGATGGACCCCGACAACCGGATTCTCAAGCAGATAACCATCGAGGACGCCGCCGCCGCCGACAAGATGTTCAACGTCCTGATGGGTGACGCGGTCGAACCACGCAAGGAGTTCATCAAGGAGCACTCGCCGGAAGCGGAGTGGGTGGACATATGAGTTCGGACGTACCGGACGACCCCGCTGCGCCCGCCGACAGAGTCAAACACGTCCGCATCGAGGACGAGATGGAGCAGTCCTACATCGACTACGCGATGTCGGTCATCGCGGGTCGGGCCCTTCCGGACGTACGGGACGGGTTGAAACCCGTCCACCGGCGCATCCTGTATGCGATGCACGAGATGGGCGTCTCCTCGAACACCGCCCACCGGAAGTCCTCCTCCATCGTCGGCGAGACGATGGGTGACTACCATCCCCACGGGGACAGCGCCATCTACGACACGCTCGTCCGGATGGCCCAGGACTTCTCGATGCGCTATCCGCTGGTGGACGGCCAGGGGAACTTCGGCTCGATGGACGGCGACCCGGCCGCGGCGATGCGGTACACGGAGGCCCGGATGGCCCCCATCGCCGAGGAACTGCTCGCGGACATCGAGAAAGACACCGTCGACTTCTCCAGTAACTACGACGACCGCCTGCAGGAACCGGACGTCCTCCCCGCGAAGGTGCCGAGCCTGCTGCTGAACGGCTCCTCGGGCATCGCCGTCGGGATGTCGACGAACATCCCGCCCCACAACCTCGGGGAACTGGTCGACGCGACGACGCATCTCATCCAGCACCCCGACGCCACCGTCGAGGACCTGATGGACCACGTCAAGGGGCCGGACTTCCCGACCGGTGGGACGATTGTGGGTCGCGACGCCATCTACTCGGCCTACGCCACGGGACGGGGGCGGCTCAGAGTCCGCGCCGAGTACGAGGTCGACCGCGAGACCGGAACGATAGTCATCAGCGAACTGCCCTACCAGGAGAACAAGGCCCGCGTCGTCGAGCGCATCGCCGAGGACGTCAACGAGGGCAAGATTGAGGGCATCTCGGACCTGCGCGACGAGTCCGACCGCAACGGCGTCCGCGTCGTCGTCGAACTCAAACGCGGCGCGAACGTCGACGTGGTCGAGAACCAGCTACTCGACCACCACCTCGAATCTACCTTCGGCGTCATCAACCTCTCGCTGGTCGACGGCCAGCCGCGAGTGCTCTCGCTGAAAGAGACCCTGCAACACTACGTCGACCACCGCCGCGAGGTCGTCCGCCGGCGCTCCGAGCACGACCTCGAAGAGGCCGAGGACCGGGCACACATCCTCGAAGGCCGGCTGAAGGCCTTAGAGAACGTCGAGGACGTGGTCGAACTCATCCGCAACAGCGAGGACCGCGACGCCGCGAAGGCCGGTCTCCACGAACAGTTCGACTTCTCCGAGGCACAGGCGGCCCACATCGTCCGGATGCAACTGGGCTCGCTCACCTCGATGGAGGCGGCCGAAATCGAAGAGGAGTACGAGGACGTCCAGGAGACCATCGAGTACCTCGAATCCGTGTTGGACAGCGCAGCGAAACTCGACTCGGTCATCGTCGACGAACTGCAGGCGATGAAGTCCGAGTACGACGACGACCGCCGGACCGCCATCATCGAGGACGAGGGCCAGGTCACCCACGAGGACCTCATCCCCGAGGAGGACTGTGTCGTCGTCATCACCGAGGACGACTACATCAAGCGCATGCCCGTGACGAACTTCGACCCGCAGAACCGCGGCGGGAAGGGCATCATCGGCGCCGACCCCAAGGAGGGCGACAAGGTATCGAAGGTCTTCCGGGCGAACAGCCACGACTACCTGCTCTGTTTCACCAACCAGGGGCAGGTCTACCGGCTGAAGACCTACGAGGTGCCCGAGATGTCCCGCACCGCCCGCGGGAAGTCCGCCATCAACCTGCTCGACCTGGACGACGGGGAGGAACTCACGGCGGTCGTCTCGACGGACGACTTCGACGACGACGAGTGTATCACGATGGTCACGCGACAGGGCTACGTCAAGCGGACCTGCTGTGACCAGTTCGAGAACATCCTCTCGACGGGCATCCGCGCCGCCAAACTGGAGGACGGCGACGAACTCGTCGACGTGGATGTCACGGACGGCACCGGTGACCTCGTCATCGCGACGGAACAGGGGATGACCATCCGGTTCGACGAGAGCGAGGTCAGCGAGATGGGTCGCTCCGCGCGGGGCGTCCACGGCATCAAACTGCAGGACGAGGACCGCGTCGCCGCGATGGTCGCGACCACGGACGAGGACCCCCGGTCGCTGCTGACGGTCACGCGGAACGGCTACGGCAAGCGCACCCGCCTCTCGGAGTACCGCCCGCAGTCCCGCTACGGCCAGGGGCTCATCGACATCAAGACCGAGGCGCGCAACGGCCGCGTCGCCACCGCCAAGGCCGTCACGGAGGACGACGACCTCGTCATCATGTCCGAGCGGGGCCAGATTATGCGCATCCGGTCGAGCGACATCTCGCAGGTCGGCCGGAACACGATGGGCGTCACCATCATGGAACTGGACGACGGGGACGCGGTGGCGAGCGTGACGGTGGTGCCGGAGGGGGTGACTGAATAGTACCGCGAGCGCCCACAGGGCGCGAGCGGCATTTTTCGCCCACGTTTTTCGAGGAGCGGTCGCCGTAGCGAGCGTAGTGAGCAAGGCGACCCGACGCGGAAAAATGTGGGGCGTCACCATCATGGAACTGGACGACGGGGACGCGGTGGCGAGCGTGACGGTGGTACCGGCGGAGAGCAGTGCCGAGGCGGCCGATACCGCCGTCGACGAGCAGTAAGCCCACAACGGCGCTGACACCGAATCCCGATTACCCGGGCTCGGTGTGATACCGCTAGAGGACCCGCTTCCCGAACGCGCTGGCGACCAGTTCGCAGGCCAGTTCGGCGGTCCGGTTGTGGTCGTCGAGGATGGGGTTCACCTCGACGAGTTCGAACGACCGGAGCCGGTCGCGGAAGTCGGCGACGGACTCCATCGCGCTGTGGGCCTCGCGGTATGAGACCCCGCCCCGGACCGGCGTGCCGACGCCGGGCGCCTCCGTGGGGTCGAGCCAGTCCATGTCCAGCGAGACGTGTATTCCGTCGGTGCCGTCCGTGGCGACGCCGAGGGCCTCCTCGACGACGGCCGGTGCGCCTCTGGCGTCGATATCCGACATCGTGTAGACGCTGACGTCGCTGTCGCGGAGCGGCTCTCGCTCCCCGCTGTCGAGTTCACGAACGCCCACGAGCGCGACGTTCTCCTCGGCGACGGCGGGTGCGTGGCCCCAGGCCTCGCCGCCGAACGTGGCGTGGCCGAGGATGGCGGCGAGCGCCATCCCGTGGATGTTGCCGCTGGGCGTCGTCGCCGGCGTGTTGAAGTCGCCGTGGGCGTCGAACCAGACGACGCCCAGCGACTCGTCGGGGGCCGCTACCCCGGCGGCCGTGCCGATAGCGATGGAGTGGTCGCCGCCCAGGACCAGCGGCGTCTCACCGCCGCCGACCGTCGCCCTGACAGCCGTCGTGACGTCCTCGCACACCTCCCTGGTCTCCCGGTGGAACTTCACCCGCCCGCCGTCGAACCCGGTCCCGTCGGGGTCGCGCTCTTCCGGTCGGGGCACCGCGAGGTCGCCGCCGTCGGTACAGCCGGTGCCGAGTCGCTCCAACTGGTCCGCGAGGCCGGCGTATCTGATGGCCGACGGGCCCATGTCGACGCCCCGTCGGTCCGCCCCGAGGTCCATCGGCACGCCGAGAATCCGGATGTCCATACGGACGCTAGCGCGCCCGGAGAATAAAGTCCGCCGGCCGTCGCCGTCCTACTCGTACTGCGAGCAGACCAGCCTGACGCCCTCGTCGAAGGAGATTTCGGGCTCCCAGCCGGTCGCCTCGCGCATCTTCGAGGCGTCGGCCATCGTGTCGTGGACGTAGACGTCTTCGGGGATGGGGTTGTCCTCGTAGACGGGGGCTACGTCCGTTCCCAGGGCCTCGTTGATGCGCTCTACGAGCGTGTTGAAGCTGTACTGCTCGCCGGTGCCCAGGTTGTAGATACCGGTCAACTCGTGGTCGGCGGCCAGTTCGAGGCCGCGGACGATGTCGGAGACGTGGGTAAAATCGCGCGTCTGGGTGCCGTCGCCCCATATCTCCGGTCGCCGGCCGTTGGCGACGTCGTCGGTGAACTGCGCGATGAGGTTGGCGTAGTCGCCTTTGTGTGATTCGGCGCCCTCCTCCATCCCCTGATAGACGGAGAAGAATCGCATCCCCGCCATCGAGAGGCCGTAGTGGTTGTGGAAGTACTCCGCGTATCGCTCGCGGGCGAGTTTGGAGGCCTCGTAGCCAGTGTTTACCGTCACCGGCATGTCCTCGGGCGACGGTTCGGTCCGGTCGCCATAGATGGAGGAGGTGGAGGCGTAGACGACGGTGTCACAGCCGTCGTCGCGGGCCTGTTCGACCACGTTGACGAAGCCCTCGACGTTGACGCGGGCGCCCTTCGTCGGGTTCTCCTCGTGCATCGCGTAAGAGGACAGGGCGGCCAGGTGGAAGACGACGTCTACGTCTGTCGGCAGGTCGTCTTCCAGCACGCTTCGCTCGACGTACTCGACGTCCGGGTTCACGTTCTCCACCGTGCCGAGGTAGCCGTCGTCGAGCGCCACCACGTCGTTCTCGTCGGCGAGATGGTTCACCAGGTTGGACCCGATGAACCCGCCGCCACCGGTCACCAGCACACGCTGTCCGTTCATACTGGTGATATCCTGGGAGGGTGGTGAAAGTTATGTCGCTATTTCTAGCCGGCTTCCGCGGACAGCGTTTGGCAGTCAGGACCACCGTCGCTTTTAAGGGCGGTTGTGACGAACGAAATATTATGTCTTCAATCGAGCTGACACCCAGCCAAAAAAACATACTACAGGAGTTGGTAAACCTGTACCGCGAGAGCGAGAGCGCCGTCAAAGGTGAGGATATCGCCGAGAAGGTCGACCGCAACCCCGGCACTATCCGGAACCAGATGCAGAGCCTGAAAGCACTGCAGCTGGTCGAGGGCGTCCCCGGACCGAAGGGCGGCTACAAACCCACGGCGACGGCCTACGACACGCTCCAGATTCAGGAGATGGACCAGGCCGCGGAGGTCCCGCTGCGCCACAACGGCGAACTGGTCGAACACGCCAACGTAGAGGAGATTGACCTCACGAGCGTTCACCATCCCGAGCAGTGTCGGGCCGAGATTCAACTGCAGGGCTCTATCACCGGCTTCCACGAGGGCGACGACGTCACCGTCGGTCCCACACCGCTCTCGAAGCTCCAGATAATCGGTACCCTGCAGGGGAAAGACGACACGAGCAACAAGCTCATTCTCAAGATAGACGATATGCGAGCGCCGGCCGGGGAGCCCGAACACTAGTCTCTCTCTGACGCCCCGTCGCCACCTATCTCCCACGAATTATCACCTCCACAGCGGCGATTCCGTAGCCTTTGTATCACCCCAGTCCGGAGTCGAACGTATGACCGACAAGGTCGTCGTACTCGGCGCTGGGTATGCCGGTGCAGGCGCCATCAAGAGCCTCGAAGACGAACTGAACGGTGACGCCGATGTCACGTGGATTGCCGACGTGGACTACCATCTGGTGCTCCACGAGTCCCACCGCTGCATCCGCGACCCATCCATCCAGGACAAGGTCGCGATTCCCGTCCACGAGATAAAGCAGCCGACGACGGAGTTCATCCAGGACACCGTCACCGGCATCGACACCGACGACCGCGTCGTCGAACTCGCCGACCGTGACGGCGTGGAGTACGACTACCTCCTCGTGGGCCTGGGCTCCCAGACCGCCTTCTTCGGCATCGAAGGCCTGAAAGAGCACGCCCACACGCTCAAGAGCCTAGACGACGCCCTGGGCATCCACGACGCCGTCCAGGAGGCCGCTCGCGAGGCCTCCCAGAGCGACCCCGCGCAGGTGGTCGTCGGCGGCGCCGGCCTCTCGGGCATCCAGACCTGCGGCGAGATAGCCGAGTTCCGCGACGACCACCGCGCCCCCATCGACATCCACCTCGTCGAAGGGCTCGACGAGATTTTCCCCGGCAACGACCCCGAACTCCAGGGTGCGCTGCGCAAGCGCCTGGAGGAACGGGACGTCAACATCGAGACCGGCGAGTTCATCGGCGAGGTCGACGAGGAGACCGTCTACATCGGCGACGAGGACGAACTCGACTACGACGTGCTCATCTGGACCGGCGGCATCACCGGCCGCGACTGCGTCCGCGACGTCGACCTCGAGAAAGACGAGCGCAACCACCGCATCCACTCCGAGGGTGACTTCCAGACCACGAACGAGCGCGTCTTCGCCATCGGCGACTGCGCGCTCATCGACCAGCCCGGCGACAACCCCGCGCCGCCGACCGCCCAGGCCGCCTGGCAGGCCGCCGAGGTCGCCGGCGAGAACCTCGCCCGCGCCGTGCGGAACCAGCCGCTGAAGACCTGGACGCACAAGGACAAGGGGACCGTCATCTCCGTGGGCGAGAAGGCCGTCGCCCACGACGTGATGGGGATGCCCATCGATACGTTCGGCGGCCTTCCGGCGAAGGTGCTGAAGAAGGGTATCGCCACACGCTGGATAAACGACGTCACCGGACTCGGTCGCGCCGCGAAGGCGTGGCCGGACATGTAGCAGTACCTTTTTACTTCACCCCATCTCCTCGCTCGCTTCGCTCGCTGCGGCGAGTGGGTTCGCAAAAATCTACGCTAAAAACCACCTCCGAGTCGCGCTCTACGAGCGCGCTCGGAGTGAAACCGCGCCTCGCGGTACTCGGCGCGGTATGCTATCTCCGGTGAGCCTGCCCTTCCCCGGGTCGTGCGACGGAGCGCACTCCCGGCCCGCACCCTCGCTACCGCTCGATAGAGAGGCCGGCGTGCCAGTGGTCCGCGTCGGCTTCTTCGACGGCTTCGTCCATCCGCTCTAAGTAGGTGACCGCGAGGCTGGCGCACTTCGCGGCCTTCGCTTCGCCTTCGGTCCGGAACTCGCCGGTCTCGCGGTTGGCGTAGACGGTACAGACCGCGCCCGCTCGCAGGCCGTAGATGGAGGCGAGGGTGAGGATGCTGGCGGCCTCCATCTCGAAGTTGACGACGCCGGCGTCTCGGAGTTCGTCGATGTTTGCCTCGCTGTCGCGGGCCTCGAAGCCGTCGAAGCCGGGGCGGGACTGCCCGGCGTAGAAGCTGTCCGTCGAACAGGTGATGCCGAGGTGGTAGTCGTAGTCGAGTTCCTCTGCGGCGGCGACGAGCGCCGAGACGACCAGCGGGTCGGCGCTCGCGGGGTAGTCCTCGCGGACGTACTCCTTGCTGGTACCCTCCTGGCGGACCGCGCCCGTGGTGATGACGAGGTCGCCGACGCTCGCCTCGGGTACGATGCTGCCACAGGAGCCCACCCGGAGGAGCGTGTCGGCGCCGACGCGGGCCAGTTCCTCGACGGCGATGGCCGCCGAGGGCGAGCCGATACCCGTCGACGTGACCGAGATGGGCGTCCCCTCGTGGCTCCCGGTCGCGGTGCGGTACTCCCGGTGGCTGGCCCGAACGTCGTGGTCGCCCCAGTCGTCGACGATGGTCTCGACGCGCTCGGGGTCCCCGGGGAGGAGGACGCTCGAGGCCACGTCGCCGGGACCGACTTCGAGGTGGTACTGGACCCCGTCGTTCGGGTCCTCGCTGTCGCCGGTCATTCTAAATGCTCCGGGGTGATGGTCGTCGGGAGGAGTTCGCCCAGCGTGTACTCGACCGGCCCGTCGCTGCCCTCGGTGTAGATGCGGAAGTCGTCGTCGCAAAACTCCGCGAGCGTCTGGCGACACATCCCGCAGGGCGTCACGCCGTCCCGCTTCGCCGAGGTCACCGCAAGCCGAGCGAACGACTGATGGCCGTCACTCACCGCGGTCCCGATGGCCACCTCCTCGGCGTGTAAGCTGTTGGAGTAGTTCGCGTTCTCGACGTTACAGCCCGTGTAGACGGTCCCGTCCGTGGTCTCGATGGCGGCGCCCACGCGGTACTCCGAGTACGGCGTGTAGGCCGACTCCAGCGCCGACCGGGCCGCGTCCAGCAGGTCGTCCATACCCCGGCGTCGCGCGGCGGGGAGAAATAACCCACCGCCGCCTCCGCCCGCCGGCCGCCCGCGTCAGTCCTCGACCGTCTCGACCGCCGATTCGACGACCGCCCGCACGTCCTCGACCAGCGCGTCGACCTCGTCGCTCTCGGCGTAGATGCGGACGTAGGGCTCGGTCCCGCTCGGCCGGACGAGCGCCCACGAGTCGTCGGGGAAGGTCAGGCGGACGCCGTGGTCGGTGGCGACCTCGCTCTCGGGGAAGGCGTCGGGGAGTTCGCTCTCAACTGTCGCCATCGCCGCCGGCTTGTGGCTGTCGGGACAGTCGACGGCCACCTTCCGATAGGGCCGCTCCGTGATGGCGGCCCGACGCTTCGCGAGGCCGTCGGCCGCGACCAGTCGCGTGAGGACGGCCGCGCTGACGACGCCGTCTATCCACCCGCCGAAGGCCGGATGGATGTGCTTCCAGGGCTCGGCGGCGAAGACGACCTCGGTGTCGCTCATCGCTCCGCGGCGCTCGCGGGCGATACCCTCGTGGAGCGCACCCAGGCGGACCCGCTCGACGCGTCCGCCCGCGGCCTCGACTCGCTCGTCGATGCGCCCGGAGGCGTTGGGCGTCGTCACGACGACCGGGTCGTCGACGGCTGCCGCGGCGGTGTACTGCTCGGCCAGCATCGCCACCACGGTGTCCTCGTGGACGACCTCGCCGTCGCCGTCGACGACGACGATGCGGTCCGCGTCGCCGTCGTGAGCAACGCCCAGGTCGGCGCCGGTCGCGGCCACGAACCGGCTGAACGCCCCGAGCGTCTCGGGCGTGGGTTTGCTCTCGCGGGCGGGGAAGTGGCCGTCGACGTTGGCCTCTGTCGAGACCACGTCCGCGCCGATGCCACGCAGGACCTGCGGCGTCGCCACGCCGCCCATCCCGTTGCCACAGTCCACCGCGACGGTCAGGCGCTCGGGGTCGGCCCCGAACCCGCGGGCGTAATCGACCACTGCGGACCGATAGGTCGCCAGCACGTCCTCGGTTATCGTGTCGCTCCAGGCGTCCCACGGGGCGGGCTCGACACCCGCCTGGACCCGGTCCTCGACCGCCGTCTCGGCCTCGTCGCCGTACTCCTGCCCGTCGACGAACAGCTTCAGTCCGTTGTCCGCCGGCGGATTGTGGCTCGCGGTCACCATCACGCCCCGACGGCCGCTGGTGGCGTACGCGAGCGCGGGCGTCGGAACCTGTCCTACCCACACCACCTGGGCGCCGACGCTCTCCAGCCCGGAAACGACGGCGTCGGCGAGCGCCGGCGACGTGACCCGCCCGTCGTGGCCCACGACGAACTCGCCGCCGTCCTGCCCCGCCGCCCGTCCGACCGACAGGGCTAACTCGGGCGTGACGCGTTCGTCTACCGCTCCGCGGATTCCGGCTGTCCCGAACAGTTCCATACCGGTATTCCGGCACCTCGCTGTTTAGTTCCCCCGGCCCCGGTAATCGGGCGCGCACCTTCGCGACCCCGGCGGCGAAGCGGCCCGATGACACCCGGTGACGTAAAAAGGACTATCGCAGTTCGACGGCGGCTCTGTTTTCAGACCGGAGAGACCCGGTCGGTGTGCGCCGCCGACCTACAGTAACTCGTCGAAGTCGTAGCCGTCTATCTCCACGCCCTCGCTGGTCACTTCGGCCAGGTAGATACCGTTGCCCGACCCGGTGTCACGCTCCGCGGCGGCGTTGATGGCGGCCGCGGCGACCTCTCTGGCCTCCTCGTTGCTCATGTCGTCCTCGTAGCGGTCCTCTAGGGTCCCGTAGGCGACGGTGAGACCGGACCCGGTCACCGTGTAGTCGTCCTGCATGACGCCGCCGGCGGGGTCGATGGAGTAGACGTGGTGGCCGTCCTCGTCGACGCCGCCGAGGATGGGGTTGATAGCGAAGAAGGGGCCACCGCGGGCGAAGTTCCCCGCGAGCGTCGAGAGCGCCTGCATGCTCATGTCCTCGCTACGGCGGGCCTCGTAGAGGTTGACCTCGGCGCGCAGCGAGCGGATAAACGACTGTGCGCCGCCGACGCTACCCACGAGCGTGAGCGCCGCGGTCGGGTGAATCTGCTCGACCTTCTGGACGTTCTTGTTCGAGACGAACCGGCCGCCCAGCGACGCCCGCATGTCGGTGGCGATGACGACGCCCTCGCTCGTGGTGATACCGATGGTGGTCGTCCCGGTCTTGTTGACCTTCTCGGCGTCCTGCTCGGAGCGGTGGGGGAGCGACCCGACCTCGGGTTCGTAGGGGTCGGTCTGGAACTCCTCGGCGGTCGGGGGCTGGGAGAACGGCGTGTTCGGGTCGTTCATTATCGCCCGATAGCAGGCGGGCGCTGATAAAACTGTGGACCTGGCTGTCTACTCCCGGGACTGCTCGTAGGCCTCGTTGAGCCCTTCGACGGCGCGGTCGACGGGCAGTCGGACGCCGAACCGTTCGGTGACCATCGCCACCGGCAACAGGACGATGCCGGCGAGCAGGGTGAGTTGGTACAGTGCGAATATCGTTGCGGTGTACAGTCGGGCAGCCATTGGGGCTTCAGTCGAGTCGTGGGCGAAACCAGTATATAAACGTTCGGGCCTGTCCCCGCGTGTGTCCGATAGTTCGTGAGGGTTTACGGCGCCGCCGTGTGGCGATTCAGTTTCACTTGTCGCTAGAACAACTGAACGTGGTCTTTCGGCCGGCGGAACCGTAACTGGGCGGTCAGGTTAGCCCCTGATTCTCGTAACTTATGGCGATAGTAACCGTGACGTGCGCGGCGTCCGCGAACCGCAACTCTGGAGTAGCGGGCCCCCAAGAGAGCGAGTATGAACTATCTCGTGGCGATGGAAGCCGCCTGGTTGGTCCGTGACGTGGAAGACATCGACGACGCAATCGGCGTCGCGGTCAGCGAGGCCGGCAAGCGCCTCAACGAGGCCGACATGGACTACGTCGAGGTGGAGGTCGGCGCGACGGGCTGTCCGGCCTGTGGCGAGCCCTTCGACTCGGCCTTTATCGCCGCCGACACCGCACTGGTGGGACTGGTCCTGGAGATGGACGTGTTCAACGCCGAGTCCGTCGAACACGCCCAGCGCATCGCGAAGAGCGAAATCGGCGGCGCGCTGCGTGACGTTCCGCTGAAGGTCATCGAAGTGTTCGAGACGGAGGAAGACGACGACGCGGAAGCCGAGGCCTGAGCCGACGCGACAACTCGACGCCCGGTCGAAATCCCCGCTCCTGGCGCTTCGGTGGCTCGAATCGACCCGTGGGTTTTTTAATTACCCCGAGTTATGACGTACTATGGAATTGCCGACGCCCGAGGACCTGCGGGAACGCCGAAACGAACTGGAGCTCACCCAGAGCGAACTGGCCGAACACGCCGACGTCTCCCAGCCGCTCATCGCGCGCATCGAGGGCGGTGACGTGGACCCGCGGCTCTCGACGCTGCGGCGCATCGTCAACGCCCTCGACGAGGCCGAGGGCGGCATCATCCGGGCCCGCGACGTGATGAACTCGCCGGTCGTGAGCGTCGAACCCGACGACTCCGTCCACCAGAGCAAGGAGCTCATGGACGAGAAAGGCTACTCCCAGGTGCCCGTCATCCGCGACGGCTCACCGCAGGGACTCATCGGGAACTCCGACATCCGCCAGCGCCCGGAGGAGAACGTCGGCGAACTGCCCGTCGCCGAGGTGATGCACGAGTCCATCGCTACCGTCGAACCCGACGCCACCATCGACGAGGTGGACGCGTATCTCAACCACAACGCGGCGGTCATGGTCGTCGAGGACGGCCGGACCGTCGGCGTCATCACCGAGGCCGACATCGCTCGGACCGTCAGCTAACTCCGGTCTTATCAACCGTATAAAGAGAGTATGGAGTTTCTACCGCCCGAAAACGGTCTCTGCGTTATATATCCGGGTCGTTCCGAGTGAGGACATGGCAACCACTGACCGACCACTCGACGAGCAGTTACGCGCCGCCCTCGACGCGGCCGAGACCGACACGGCTCGCTACCACCTCAGAGAGGCTCTTCAGCTCCGTATCGCGGAACGCTCGCTCCGCGAGCACGGGCGGGACGGCGGCTTCGGCGGCGAAGAGGGACCCGGCGAAGCCTCTTCGGCCTGATAGAGCGGGTCGGGACGCCGAACCCCGGGCAGTGGTCAGTCCTGCAACTCTAGACCGCGTATCGCCACCGCTTCCTCGCCGTCCTCGACGCGGCCGATAATCCGTGCGTCTTCACTGGCCGCCACGACCGCCTCGGCGTCGGCCTCGGGCAGCGCCGCGACGAAGGCGGTCCCGCATCCACCTTTTTCTTCCTCGGGTGCCCTCGGCCAACCGCGGCCTCGGGTACCACTCGTCGAAAAACGTGGGCGAAAAAGCGACCCCTCGGCACTCACGGCTTCGCCGTTCGCCCTCGGGGTCGTCCGGTGTCACTCCCGCAACTCCAGCCCACGAATCGCCACCGCTTCCTCGCCGTCCTCGACGCGGCCGATAATCCGTGCGTCTTCACTGGCCGCCACGACCGCCTCGGCGTCGGCCTCGGGCAGCGCCGCGACGAAGCCGGTGCCCATGTTGAACGTCCGGTGCATCTCCTCGTCGTCGACGTTCCCCTCCGACTGGACGAACTCGAAGACGGGCTGGGGGTCGAACGGGTCCGTAATCTCGTAGCGGAACGCACCCATCCGCGTGAGATTGGTCCAGCCGCCGCCGGTGACGTGGGCGGCCGCGTGGGTCTCGGCCTCCCGCAGCGGCGCCAGTACCTCGCTGTAGATGCGCGTCGGCTCCAGTAGCTCCTCGGCGATGGACCGGTCCGGGTTCGGCGGGAACGGGTCGGTGTACTCGTGGTCCCTGGTCGCCGCCTCGCGGGCCAGCGTCAGCCCGTTCGAGTGGATGCCCGACGAGGGCCAGCCGACGATTGCGTCGCCGGCCTCGGCCTCGCCCGGGAAGACGGCGTCTTTCGGCGCGAGTCCGGCACAGGTCCCGGCGATGTCCAGGCCCTTGATGACGTCGGGCATCACCGCCGTCTCGCCGCCGACGAGTGCGACGCCGGCCCGCTTTGCGCCCTCGCGAAGACCCGCGCCGATGTCCTCGCTGGTCGCCTCGTCGGGGGCCTCGACGGCGAGGTAATCGACGAACGCGACCGGTTCGACCCCCGCCGCCAGCAGGTCGTTGGCGTTCATCGCCATGCAGTCGATGCCGATGGTCGAGTAGTCGTCGATGGCCTCCGCCACCAGCAGTTTCGTCCCCACGCCGTCTGTCGCCAGCGCCAGGTACTGGTCGCCGATGTCCACGAGGCCGGCGTAGTCGCCCTCGAAATCGCCGGCGGCGCCGATGAGCGCCTTCGTCGCGGCCTCGCTCGCGTCGATGTCGACGCCCGTCTCGGCGTAGGTCAGCCCCTCCTCCTCGTCCGCGTCGTCCTGAGTCGCGCCGTCCTCGGTCATACCGAAACCGGTGCGTGGGGCGGGCAAAAGAGCATCGTTCCGCTAGAGCACGAACAGCGCACCCACCGCGAGCACGAGCGACGGAATCGCCACGATGGCCCAGACGAGCGTGCTCCAGGCGCGAATCTTGCGCCCGTCCAGCGGGCCGAAGGGGAGCATGTTGAACCCCGCCAGCAGGAGGTTAATCTGGAGGCCGCGGCTGGCGACTTCGGCGAGGAAGCCACTCGTCCCGGCGGCTTCGACGGCCAGATACGGCACCAGGAAGACGACGGCGAGCAGGAGGTTCGTCATCGGCCCGGCGAGCGCGATGAGCCCGTTCTCTTTCGCGGTGATGCGGCCGCGGTGGACGACGGCGCCGGGGGCGGCAAAGAGGAAGCCGGCCAGCGCGCCGACGACGGCAAAGCCCAGCATCCGGTAGTCGGCCCGGAAGGCCGCGACCTGTCCGAAGCGGACGGCGACCACCTTGTGTGCGAGTTCGTGGAGCAGGAAACCGACGCCGACGGTCAGCAGGCTGACCGTCAGCGTCTCGGCGACGGCGGCGGGACTCAGGGCCCCCAGATTCCCGCCGAGGTCGAGCGCGGCGACGAGCTGGCGCTCCAGCAGGAGGGTGAAGGCGACGCCGAGTGCGAGCCACGCGACGGCGAGGTCACGCAGTTCGCGCTGGCTGAACTGGAGGTTCATCAGACTGCCCCGACGATAATCTGAGTCCCCTGTTCGATACCGGCCCAGAGCAGCCGCGTCACGCCGTCGATACCGCCGATGTCGGCCGCGAGATACGGCAACAGGAGCGGGAAGACGACGTAGGAGGCGACGGCGCTGCCGACGTTGGCCAGCGCGACGACGAGGATGAGCCGGAACAGCGGGACGGCCCGCATCCGGGCGATGAGGTCGGCGATTGGGGCCTCTTCGTCGCCGAGTATCTCGTTGAGGGTGGCGATGTCGCCGACGTTGACGGAGATGTACCGTAGCTCGACGTAGCCCGCGAACCAGCCCGCGGCCAGCAGCGGGAAGAGGCTCGTCAGCCAGCCAAAGAGGCCCGCCGCGGCGGCGCTGGACCAGTGGGCGCCCGCGAGCTTCGCCAGCCCGCCCGCACAGACGGCGTTGACGACGACGAGCGCGACGAACAGCTCCAGCAGGACGGCCTGGCTCGCCCCGCCGAGTATCAGCAGGCCGAAAAAGACCAGGAAGACCAGCCCGATGGCGTAGCCCACGAGCTTGTACAGCGAGAACCGGCCGCCGGTCTCGGTGCCGACCAGCGACGCCATCGGCGGCAGTTCCTCGGGGTGGTCGAGGTAGCGCTCGATGCCCTCCCGGTGGCCCGCGCCGACGACGGCGACGACGTGGTAGCCCGCCTCGCGGAGTTCGACCAGCCGGTGGGCGATGAACGCGTCGCGCTCGTCGATGAGCGCCTCCGCGCCGCCGGGCGAGAACTGGCGGAACTCCTCCATCATCGCGCTCACGACGTCGGTGTCGGTCATCTGCTCGATGTCGAACGCCTCGACATCTTCGGCGTCCCCGCCGAGACGGCCGAGCAACAGGGCGAGTGGCACCCCGACGAGGAGACTCGCGGCGACGACGACGAGCAGCGTATCGAGTAGCCCGACGAGCGCGGGGGGTATCGTCCCGCCGAAGCCGCCCGCCGGGAGCAGGACAGTTCCCAGGAAAGCCCCGGCGACGACGGCGACGGCCCCGCCGAAGACGGCGCCCACGGTCAGCCCGACGGTCAGGGGCGGCCCCATCTCGGCGAGCAAGCTCCCGAGCAACGTCAGCTTCTCGCGGGCGGTCAGCCGGGCCCAGAACCGCTGGACCGTGGTCTGGATGTCGCGGTCGACCAGCGCGAGCCCCAGCCCGAGTTCCTCCGCGGTGTCGATTGCGGCTTTCATATCGGCGCCGGGTTCGACGTCGAATCGCTCGCCCAGTCGGGCCTGGATGTACGACAGCATCCAGTAGGCCAGGAACTGAAAGACCGTGTTCCCCCGGAGCAGGTCGCCGGCCTCGAGGTCGTCGGGCGCCTCGCCCTGCATCTGGCGGTACCGACCCTCGTCGAGTTCGACGGCCACGACGTCGGGGCGACGTTCCTCGATTGTCGATTCCACTTCCGCGACGCTCTGCTCGGAGACGTGGGCGGTCCCCACGACTTCGACGGACCCCTCGCCTCTCGGTTCGGGAAACTCGTCGCCCGCCGACGCCGTGTGTTCGGTCATCACGCCGGGATACACAGTCACTTCCTTTACCGTTGTCGGGTCGGCCGAGGCCCGCCCGACGGAGAGTGACAACATCGGAAGAGGTGTCTCTGAGTCGCGCCTCCTTGCCGAATAATTTCTGCTAAATTACAAGAATTTCTCAGAAGTAACCGCAAGACGTAGTAAGATAACTTCGTAGTTAGTACATCACCAATTTTTTAGCAACTATGATATGTGTGGACACCAACTGAAGGAACGAGATACATGCACGACTTGACTGGGTTCCAGCGTGACTTGTTGTACGTAATCGCCGGACTGGACGAACCACACGGCCTCGCGATAAAGGAGGAACTCGAGGGCTACTACGAGAGCGAGGTCAACCATGGCCGGCTCTACCCCAACCTCGATACGCTGGTCGAGAAGGGGCTGGTCGAGAAGGGCCAGCGCGACCGCCGGACCAACTTCTACACGCTGACACGGCGCGGCGAGCGGGAACTCGACGCGCGCCAGGACTGGGAGTCCCAGTACGTCGCCGCGTGAGGCCGTCGACGGCTTCCGCCCGGTGGCGACGGACGCCGCCGGTGACGTTTTTCCTGCTCGCCGTCGAAGGGGGCGTATGACACTGGACGTTACCGTCCCGGACCGACCGGCGCTCGCGCCCGCAGTCGACACGACCGAGTACGACGACGTGGACGTATCGGGCGACGAATACCGACGCGAGGAACTGGCCGAGGCCCTGGAGGCGGGCGCCTGGGCGGACGCCTTCACCGAGTGGGCCGACGACACCGGCCTCGACGAGGCGACGTGGGACATCGTCACCGACCTCGACCTCGTCGCGGAGTTCGACTTCTTCTGGGACTCCTTCGCGGGGCGGGTCGGCTACCACGCGCCCGGTCTGCCCGAGAACTGGCGCGAACGCGAGATTCACCCCGATATCCAGTCCTGGGAGACCGTCTCCTCGATAAACGCCGGACTGACCGAACTCGGGCAGGTCGTCTGTGACGTGCTGGCCGACGACTACCTCGATTGGGAGGCCGATGAAGTCGACGCCGGCGACCTCCCCGACTTCTAGAGCCGCCCTTCGAGGACGAACGTCTCACGGCGGTCCTCGGCGCGCTGGACGCTGATACCGGCGGCTTCGCAGAACTCGACGGCGTCCGCGGCGGCGTACCGCTCCTCGAGGGGCGGTCCGGCGTCGCCGGCCCCCGTCCGCGTCCAGTCGGCCAGCCCGACCCGACCGCCGGGGGCGAGCGCGTCCGCGATGGCGTCCATCGCCGCCGGCGTCGCGAACTCGTGAAACGTCATCGTCGAGACGACGGCGTCGAGCGGTTCGTCGATAGGCAGCGACTCGACGGTCGCCGTCACCGGCGTGACGTTCTCCGGGAGCCCCTTCTCCCTGTAGAGGTCGTGCATCTCCGGTTGGACGTCGACGGCGTAGACGGTCCCGGCGGCCGCGGCCACGTCGTCCGTGTAGAAACCGGTGCCGCTGCCCAGGTCGGCGACCACGTCGTCGCTCGCGGGGTCGAACAGGGCGAGCAGTTCGTCGACCGACACGTACGCGTAGCGGGTCGGGTCCTCTAGCTGGTCGGCGCGGGCGGGGTCGAACGTGTGGAATCCCATCGACGTTCGTACTCCACCGAGACATAAAACCCTGCGTAGACCGGCACGTTGATACTCGCTGACGGGCTTGACTCTCTCATGACAGTGATTACCTCACCCCGCGAGCGAGAGTGCGAGCGGTGCGGGCGACGTGACCTGTGGGACGACGACGATAACACCTGGCGAATCGCGGTCGTGGACGGCGAGAAGCAGTCCGGAAACCCGCACTGTCTCCACGAGTGGGACATCAACGGGACGTTCAACCCGGTCGACTCCTGACTGACGCCGGCAGCTTTCGAACTTCTCGGCCAGTAGGTCCCTCGGCGTACCGAGTTCGCGACGACGGATAGCAGCGAAAGACGAGTCCGCAGTGGCTACGGCGCCGGTTCGACTGCCGGTCGCTCGACGGCGTTCGACGTGTCGTTCGTCGCGGTGCCGTCTGTCCCCCCGGACGTGCCGTCGGTCGCGGAGCCGTCGGTGCCGGTCGTCGTCTCGGTCCCGCTCGTGTCGTTGGCGCTCGTCTCGTTCCCCGACCCGCTCCCGGTCAGGTCGACCGTCGCCGGGGCGGTGTCCTCACCGAGGACCTGTCCCTCGGTCACCTGGGTCGTCGCCGCGCCAGACCCGTTCTCGGTCACCTGTAGCAGGTACGGCGTCTGTGCGCGGACGCTGACGTCCGTGTAGCCTTCCTCGACGCCCCACTCGTCGTACCCCGTCGTCGAGTAGGGGACCGTCATCTCGAAGGTGCCATCGGAACCGACCTCTGCGCGCTGGCGGTAGACGAACGTCTCGCCGGTGACGTTGTTGCGCATCTGGACGCTGGCGTACACCGTCGAGTCGGCCGGGGCGGTCCCCTCGATGGTGCCGCCCGGCACCCGCTCGAATATCTTGGTCCACGTCGGCTCGGTGTGGTCCATGATGCTCGCGGCCCCGTCGGGCATACAGTAGGTCTGGTTCCCGATGGGCATCGACGTCTGGTTGGCCCCACAGGTGCCGCCCGTGGCACGCTGGCTCGGCAGCCCGGCGAAGGCGGACTCGATGAGCTGGAACTGGTTGTGCGCACCGGAGCTGTAGGCGCTGGTCTCGCTGGAGCCCACGTAGCGGTAGTGCTCCAGCGCCGGGACCCGCTCGCCGGGCTGGGCCCCGAAGCCGCCGACCTGCGAGGTGGCGTCGCTCTCGGTGTAGTTTCTGGCCGCTTCCATCGTCGGGAACGGCCGCACCACGGACGACCCCTGTGGCGACGCGCGGATGGTCTGGCCGCTGCGCGTCTGGGCCTGCTCCCAGTCGACGACGTAGGGCTGGGGTTCCTTGGCGCTCCCGTGGTACTCGTAGAGCCGGACGACCATGCTCTCGTAGTAGGCCTGCGTCCGGTAGTTCATGTACCGGCGCGGGTCCTGACGGCTCCGGACCGTCCGGTAGTAATCGCTCGACGAGACGTTCGAGACGTCGTAGAACCGGGGCGGGGCGAAGAACTTCCCGCCGCCCTGGCCGTAGGTGTTGGCCATCTTCCAGTCGACGGCGACGTACCGGGTCTTGGCGTCGTCCTCGTCGATGGTCTCTAGGACGTCGTTGGCCTGTGTCTCGTTGGGCGCGAGGAGGAAGTTCGCGGCGGTCCGCGACCCCTGCTGGAACGGGTTCGCGTTCGGGACCCGCTCGCCCTGGACCGTGATGATGTGGCCGTAGTCCCACCACGACATCACCCCGTACTCGCCCTCCGAGTAGTCGTAGTCCTGGCGGTCGGCGTAGGTGCCGTAGTACTCGAGGGACCCGTTGCCGCCCGTCCCGTAGGCGCCTTCCTCCGGCGAGTTCTCCTGGAGCCAGTCGAGGCTCTCGCTCCAGGCGTCCGGTTCCTGGCCGGGACCCGCAGTCGACCCGACCGCCATCGCGGTGGGCGAGACCAGCACCAGCGTCCCGAACAGAATCAGCACGACCGAAGCGATGGTGATGACCTCGTAGGCCGCCACGCCCTCGTCGAAGGAGAAGTCGGTCCAGCGGACCACGTAGCCGACCGCGACCGCAGAGAGGGCGGCCACGGGGAAGACGAGGTAGACGCCGAACCGAATCTGGGTGAACGACGCGGCCAGGATGAAGGCGAACCAGACGACCACGAGGAACCGCTCGGCGCTCGCCTCCCTGTCGAACACCTGGTTGAACAGGACGAGGACGGCGCCCAGTATCGCCGCGAACAGCGCGAGCCCGTGGTACTGGTAGAGGCGGCCGGGGTCCCGCAGCGGCGTCGCCTCACCGACGGAGGTCTGCGTCGCGGACGGGCTCTGGGTGAAGCCGACGACTCGGAGCACCTGGTCGACGAAGTAGCTGAACAGGTCCGGCGTCAGCACGGCCGTCACGACCGCCAGGGTCGCCAGAATGCCGCCGACGATAAGCGGGTAGAAGTTCCGGTCGTAGTCGTTCGCTTCGACGAAGCGAGCCAGCCAGGCCATGAACGCGCAGCCGAGGGCGACGGCGGCCGCGAGCAGCACCTGCAACAGGGTGTGGTCCGTCGCCGAGATGGTGAGCCGCTGGAGGACCGCGAGCTGCAGGACGGCCACCGTCCCCATGGTGACGGCGCCGACGATGGCGGTGTGTTCGGGGCTCTTCCCGCGGACGAACTCGATGGTCAGCCACAGCAGGAAGAAGGTCCCGAGGATACCCAGCAGGAGGACGGCCGGCGGCCAGGTCCAGAGGTACAGCGAGATGGCGAGGCCGGCGAGCATCGAGTAACCGACGGTCGCCCGGAGCGCCGGGACGTCGCGGTCGAGGAACTGCTCGTAGACGGGTTTGTCGCGTTCGCCGACCGACAGCGCGACCATCACGGCGAGGACGGACGTCACCTGCAACAGTCCCTCGGCGACCTGGTGGTCGTAGACCCCGACGAGACTCCGCTGGAGGAACAGGCCGGCGGACAGCGCCAGTATCCCGGCGGCGGTCACGCCGCCGATGCGGCCGGCCAGCCGGCGGCCGACGTAGTAGGTCGGAATCGCCGCGAGCGCACCCATCACCGGCGGGGCGAAGAGGGCGACCATCGCGACCGTGTGGGCGCTGGGGTCGCCCAGACCGACGACGATGGCTATCGTCCCGAACACCTGGTCCATGAGCGTCCCGAACTGGCCCGAGCGGTTCCCGTAGGGGAAGTAGGTCCACGGGTCGAACGGCATCGTCGCCGGCCAGTTCCGGACGACGTACATCGTCGAGCGGTAGTGATACCACGGGTCGGTCCCGCTGAACAGGACCTCTCCGTCGACGATGTACGAGGCGTAGTTCCGGGCCCGGTTCCACAACATGAACCCGAACACGAGGAGGAGGGCTGGTACGTGATACCATGTTTTGACCCTGTCCAGCGTGGACTCAGGTTCGGGGTTTTCCGCTGATGTCCCCCGTGAGTGACTCATTGGTCTGAGACACTGCCAAGGCGCGCATAAGCCTTTTGACCTCGGTTCGTTGAGCAGTCCGCGGCGGATGGAAACGCCTAACCGCGGCGGTGGTGCATTCCCCGACAATGCGTGTCTCGGTCGTCCTCTGTACGCACACTCTGGAACGCTACGCCGACTGTCGCGAGGCAGCCGAGAGCGTCCTCGGACAGAGCCACGGGGACGTCGAACTGGTGCTGGTCTCGGATGGGAACGAGGACGTGTACGACCAGTTCGAGACGGACTTCGGCGACCGGGACGGCGTGGTGACACACTGCAACGACGAGAACGTCGGGCTGCTGGAGAGCCGGAACAACGGCGCCGAGGTGGCGACCGGCGACGTGGTCGCGTTCCTCGACGACGACGCCGTCGCCGCCGACGACTGGGTCGAACGGCTCGTCGCCGCCTACGAGTCCGAGACGGACCGGCGGGCGGTCGGCGGCCGGATGGTCCCCGCGTGGGTCGCCGGCAAGCCGAGCTTTCTCCCCGAGGAGTTCTACTGGCTCGTCGGCGTCACCCACCGCGGTTTCGGCCCGGACGGCGACCCCGACACGCCCGGCGAGGTCCGGAACACGTTCGGCTCGAACATCTCCTTTCGCCGGGACGTGTTCCTCGACCTGGGCGGATTCGAGGACGACATCGGGGGTCGCCAGGGCAGCAAGAACCTCCAGGGCGGCGAGACGGAGCTGTGCGCTCGCCTCGAAAGCGAGTACGGACAGGGGGTGTACTACGTCCCCGAGGCCCTGGTGGCCCACAAGGTGTTCGACTACCGCACCGACCCCGGCTGGCTCGTCGACCGGGCGTTCTGGCAGGGCTACTCGAAGCGGGGTATGGAGGTACTCGTCCCTGAATCGACCGGCGACGAGTCCGACTTCCTGGGGCGGCTCCTCTTCGAGTTCGCCCCCGGCCGTCTCCGCGGGCTCGTCGGCTCGCCGTCCGTCGCGGGCGTCCTGCAACTGCTCTTCCTCGGCGTCCTGACCGGTTTCGTCGGCGCCGGCTACCTCTACGGGATCACGGTGTGGGGGTAAGATGGCGGGCGATAGCTCCCCGGAGACGAGTGCCGACCTGCCGGACGTCTGTGTCGTCACCCATCCCCTCGCGGCTGCCGGCGAGAACGCCACCCGCAGTCTGCTCGATATCCTCGGCGCCATCACCGGCGTCGCGCTCGTGACGGCGGACCTCCCCGCCGACTCCGAGATTCGCGACCGCCGCGAGCTCGTGGAACTGACGCGGAAGGGCGCGGGCGACTCCGTGCCGGTCGCGGCCGCCCGGTTCCTCCTGAACCAGCTCCGGATGTGTCGGGTGCTCGCCGACCGCGACGAGGCGGTCGTGCTGTTTTTCGGCGCCACCTCCTATCTCCTGCCTATCCTCGCCGCCAGACTGCTCGGCAAGACCGTCCTCGTCGAGCCACGCGGCGACGTGCCCCTCACCCTGCGGCTCAACTGGGAACAGCGAATGCCGGTCCCGCTGGCCCGCACGCTCGCCGGCCTCGTGCGTGCGCTCGAACGGGTCGGGTTCGCGCTCGCCGACGGCGTGGTCACCTACACGCCGGAGATGGCCCGCCAGCTCGGGCTCCATCCGGAGGCGCCGAACGTGTATCCGACCGGCGCTCGCTACGTCCGCACCGACGAGTTCGCTATCGAGCGCCCGTACGCGGACCGGGACCGAGTCGTCGGCTTCCTCGGCCGCCTCGACGAGGAGAAGGGCGTCCGCGAACTGGCCCGCGTGGCCGAACGGCTTCCCGACGACGTGACCTTCCGGTTCATCGGCGACGGGGACCTGCGCGAGTGGCTCGAAGGGGAGCTTTCCGAGGAGATTGCCGCCGGCCGAGTGGAACTGACCGGGTGGGTCGACCACGACGACGTGCCGGCACAGCTGAACGACCTCGCCCTGCTGGTGTTGCCCTCACAGCCGACGGAGGGGCTGCCGACGACGATACTCGAAGCGCTGGCCTGCGGGACGCCGGTGCTGGCCTCGCCGGTCTCTGGCGTTCCGGACGTGGTCAAGGAAGGGGAGACCGGGTTTTGCATCGACTCGCGGGAGCCGGCGACGCTCGCCGCTCGCATCGAGTCCATACTCGCCGCGCGGGACCTCGACACGGTCAGTTCGAACGGCCGCGAGCTAATCGCGTCGGAGTACAGTTTCGAGGCGGCGTGTGCGCGCTACCGGGCGATACTTCGCGCCGTCGGCGCCTGAACGACGCTACTCGTTGTAGCCCAAGCGGCGCAACCGCTCTTTCACGTCCTCGTTCATGTCGGGGCGCACGATGTCGTCCCGCTCGGTCGATTTGACCAGTTGACGGTGGTCGTCGAGGCGGTCACGGAGCTCCGCTTCGTCCTCGGGGAACTGCCCGACCACGTTCTCCTGTTCCCCAGGGTCCTCGGTGAGGTGATACAGTTCGTCCTCGTCGTGCTCGTGGACGGCGAGATTCCACTCCGCCGTGCGGATGTGGCTGTGTAGTTCGTCGTTCCCGTCCTCGTAGCTCCCGAAGACGGCAGTCCGGTCCCACTCGCCGTCGAAGACTAGTCGGCGCAGGCTGTGTCCGAAGTAGTTGTCGGGAATGTCGAACCCAGCGACGTCCGCGAGTGTCACGGGGATGTCGGCCAGCCCGACCATCTCGTCGTACTCGCCGTCGTCGTCCCAGCCCTCGACGAACAGCGGGACGTGGGTCTTCACGTCGCGGAGGCGGGCCCCGCCGAAGAAGCCGTGTTCGAGGAAGTGGTCGCCGTGGTCGGCCGTCAGGGCGAACACGTAGTCGTCCCCCCACTGCTCCTCGACCGTGTCCATCAACCGGCCGACTTCGGCGTCGTTGAACAGTATCTCGGCGTCGTAGAGGTCGATGAAGGTCTGGTACTCCTCGTCGGTGACGTTCTCGGGCTCCTCGATGAACTTCCGGCGGAGCTGAATCGCGTCGCTGTCGGAGACGACATCGTCACGGAACTCCCGCTGGTACTCAGCCGGCGGGAGAAACGGGTGGTGGACGTCCATGTAGTGGAGCCAGACGAACGAGGGCGTCTCGTTGTCCTGTTCGATGAACTCGATAGCCATGTCGGTCATCTCGTCGGCGGGGACGTGGTACGACCCCACGTTGATGCCCTGGCTCGACTCGAGGTAGTCGTAGCCTTTCCGGAGAACGTCCAGCAGCGCGCCGTCGAGATTGGTCTTCGCCCACTTGCGTAGCTTCGAAGTCGTCGACTCGTCGGGCGCGGAGTCGAAGAACGCGTCCCAGCCGCGGTTGTAGCCGAACTCGTCGGAGACGTACAGATTACAGGTGAACCCGCCGGTCCGGTAGCCGCCGTCGTGGAACAGCTCCGAGACGAGCGTCTGGTCGTCCGAGACACGCTCGTGCCCGCCGTACATGTCGGGAGTCACACCGGTCAGTATGCTCGGGAACGAGAACCGGGTGCCGCCGACGTGTGCGTGGGCGTTCATGAACCGACTGCCCTGGCGGGCGTACTCGTCGATGTTGGGCGTCACGTCCCGCTCGTAGCCGTGATACCCTACGTGGTCCGCTCGCAAGGAGTCTATCGTGACGAGGAGGACATTATCCATGTCGGCACGTGTGCCGGTGACGCAATTAAGGATTGCTATCGTTCGCGTTTCGGCCGTGTTCACCCCCTGAGGCAGTGCCCTCGCTCGGAACCAGAACGGTCTCAGGCCGCCGGCGGGAAGAACATCCGCGCCTTCGTCCGGACACGGGGCGCGAGCGCGAGAACGAGGGTCGCGTAGACGACTGCGCCCAAGCCCGCCAGCAGGACGGTCCCGAGACGGCCCGACGGTGCGAACGGGACGACCGGATACACGACCGCGGCCATCAGGACGGCCGCGAGGGCCTGTCTCGCGAGTTGGCCGACGGGGACGCTCACCTCGTCGATGATGCGTCGCAGTACCACGTAGCCGACGACGGCCCGCAGCCACGAGGAGACGGCCGTCGCTATGGCGGCCCCGTACCACCCCATCCACCATATCAGCACGCCGTTCAGGACGGCGTTGACGAGGATGAAGACGACGTTGACGCGGAACGCGGCGTCCGGCCTGTCGACGCCGTTGATGACGTTCGTAAACTGCGAGGCGAACGTGTCCGCCATGTACGCGGCGATGAGGACCAGGAGTACGGTCGACCCCTGCCCGAACTCGGGGCGGTAGAATTCGAGTACGCGCTGGCCGATGATGGCTGCCCCCGCCAGACCGGGGATGATGAAGATACCGCTGAACGCGAGCGCTTCGTCGAGATAGTGCCTGATACGGTCGTATCCCTCGTCGGTACTCAAATCGCTGACCTCCGGAAAGAGGGTCTGGCTTATCGACGCGCTGGCGATGGCCAGCATCGAGGCGATGCCCCACGCCGCCTCGTAGATGCCGATGAGCGACGCCCCCACGAAAAACGAGAGGAAGATAGTATCGAGCCAGCCGAACACGCGACCACGGAGCGAGCCCACCCAGGCGAACTTGGCGTACTCCAACAGACTGCTGACCTGTGCCCGTGTCGGAAGCGTGGGGCGCTCCGTGCCGAGCGTGAACGCGACGGCCGCGACGATGGCCAGCGCCGCTGCGTGGCCGAGAGAGATACCGGCGACGCCGAGGCTAAACACCAGCGCGCCGGCCTGGAACGCCGTCCGGGCGATCCGTTCGACGGCCTTGAGCCAGCCGGTCGCGGCCACTCGCTTCTGGCCCTGGAGACTGCCGTTCATCGTCTGATAGGCCAGCGTCGCGGAAAGCAACGCGACTATCTCCAGGTCGTAGTCGATGAGGACACGCATCAGCTCCCGGTCGCGGGAGACGACACCGCCCAGTAGTTCCCCCGAGGCGAGTACGAGGCCGCTCAGCAGGCCACACGCCACCAGGTTCAGCAGTATCCCCCCACCGATGAAACCGCCGGGGGAGTCGCCCTCGCTGATCCGCTTCTTCATGGCGCTCGACACGGCGCTCCCCGGGATGACCAGCCAGAAAAAGCCCAGCGAGACGATGACGGAGTACCGCCCCAGCCCGTCGGCGCCGAGGACGTACGCGATGAGCCACGTGGCCCCGAACCCGGCGAGCGTGACCACGACCTGCGAGAGGAAGTGCGACGCCGCCGTCTTTCCGAGTCGCATCAGTCCAGGTAGCCCAGGTCGCTGAGTTGTTTCCGAACCGCGCCGGAGAACTCGTCGCTCTTCGCTTCGCCGACCGGTTCACCGTACTCGTCTATCCACTCGTCCAGCCGAGCGCCGAGCGCCTGTGCCACGTCGGGCTGCTCGTCGTCTACCGGCGTCTCCTCGTCCGGGAGTTCGAACAGTTGCTCACGGTCTTCGCCCCGTTCGAACCGGTGGGTCTCGGTCCGCACCGAGGTCATGATGCCGTCGAGGAACCGGGACGTGTCGAACTCCGGGTTGTGTTCGAGTAGCCCGTCGAAGCTCGCCGGGCCGCGCTGGGAGACGGCCATCGACCGGGACTCCTCGCGCAGGTCCACGCCGATAGTCCCGTCGGCGTCACAGCCAGCCATCGCTAGCAGCGTCGTCATGACGTCGCTGTGCTGGACGATGTCCTCCTCCGCCACCGCGAGGTCCGAATCCACTCCGTACAGGACGAGCGGGACGCGAGTAACGCCGTCCATGAGGACGTAGCTGTGTGCGTACAGGCCGTACTCGCCGAACAGTTCGCCGTGGTCACCGGTAACCACGACGACGGTGTTCGAGAGGTCGAGCGACTCGACGTGGTCGACCAGCCGCCCGACCATGTAATCGGTGTAGGCGATTTCGGCGTCGTACATCGCCTGCAGCGCGTCGGACTCGTCCTGCGTGAGCTTGCGGTCCGTGGCGATGGCCTCGTCCAGGTTGTAGTGGAAGTCGAGCGCGAACTCGGCCGCCTCTCGGGCCGACATCTCCAGCCCGTCGGTGTAGGCGTCGATGAACTTCCCCGGCGGGTAGTACGGCCGGTGTGGCTCGTTGTAGTGCAGATAGAAGAAGAAAGGGTCGTCGCCTCGCTCGAAATCGGCGAGCCACTTCTTTGCCACCTCGTTCATCAGATACGGCGAGGCGTGTTTGGCGGTGTCCGTCGTGAACCCGGCCGAGTGTTCGCGGATGTTGAACAGGTACTTCACCAGCGTGCCGATGCCCGCGTCGGTGATAGTCGAGGAGGCGAGCCACTGGAAACGGTCGAACCCGCGGTCGAGTCCCGTCGCCCCGCTGACGAAGGAGTTTCGCGACAGACATGCCGTCGTGTATCCGCCCTCGGCGAACCGCTCCGCGACGGTCGTGACGCCGTCGGGGAGGCTGTTGCCGGTGATTCCGAGCGTGGTCCGTGACGGAGCCGAGCCGGTGAGTATCCCGCCACTGGAGGGCAGCGTCGACTTCCCGTGCGCGAAGCAGTTGTTGAAGCCGTATCCGTCCGCCGCCAACCGGTCGATTTCCGGCGTCGTGTCCCGGGTGTACCCGTCGATACCGGTGTGGTCGGACCGGACGCTGTCGAGGGTTATCCAGAGGATGTTCGGCTCGGTCATTCGGATACTTTCGGCAAGCCGACACACCGTCTTTTATATTCCGATTTGAGTCCGAAAGACACTAGTGAACCGCCGGCGTCCTGCTTTTATACAGATGGTTCTCGTCGTCCTCGGAATCGACGCGCTGGACCCCGAGCTCGTCGACGACGAGCGCCACCCGCACCTGACGCTCACCCGGCACAAGCGAATCGAGACCATCGACAGCCACGCCGGCGAGCCGAGCACGCACGAACTCTGGCCGACGATAATCACCGGGCTACCCCCAAGCGAACACGGGCTCCAGTTAGACGACGGAGTGGCCTGGGAGAACCCACTGTTGCGGTACGGGAGTAGGGCGGCCGATTATCTCCTGTCCGACAGCCTCCAGGCCAGCATCGGCGCGTGGCTGTTGACCAACACCGGGGCCGACGCGTTCCGCGTGCCGTCGTCCTACTACGCCGAGAACGGCCTCACGACGGTGTTCGACGGGACCGACTCGACGGCTATCGGTGTCCCCAACTACGTCGTCGACCCCGACACGGAGGACAGGGAACACAGCCTCCGGCGGGAACTCGGCGACCTCTTCGAGCGCGACACCGAGGCCGTCGGCGGCCACACCACGGCCGACCTCCCGACGTTCTACGAACAGTGTATGGAGATGTCCATCGTCCGAACGGCACGCGCCCGAAACGCCTTGCGAAGCGGGCGATACGAACTCGTCTTCGCCTACACGAGCGGGCTCGACCTCGTGGGCCACGTGACCTACGACAGGCCCGACGTGCAGTCACAGGCCTACGACGAACTGGACCGGTTCGTCGCGGACGTCCACGCCGACCTCGGGCCCGACGACGACCTGTTGCTCGTCAGCGACCACGGACTACAGGACGGCGTCCACACCCACGAAGCGATGGTCGCCGGGACGGACCCCGAGACGGTCGACAGCATCGACAGCGTCCTCGACGTTCGCGACGCCATCGAGGCCGCGCTGGCGGGTGGCGCCCACGAGACGGCGGCGACCGTCGAATTCGAACACGGTGACGGCCGCGACGACGTCCAGGAGCGACTCGAAGACCTCGGCTACATGTAGGCGCCGACGTCGTCGCAACGCTCCGAGACGAACGCCCCCCGAGTTCGGCCGTGGGTGGACGTCAGACCCGCCATGAGGGCCGTATCGGTCGGCAATCCGGCATCTGTACCCGTGGCTCGTGTCTCAAATGAAAAAGTTCACACGCGGAACTATGCTAGTCACTCGTAGCTATGGCAAACCCGAATATCTTCCTCGTCGTGCTTGACTCCGTTCGGAAGGACCATCTCTCCACGTACGGCTACGGCAGGCCGACCACCCCTACGTTAGACGAGTTTGCCGATATCTCGACGAAATACACGCAGGCGTTTTCTGCTGGACCGTGGACACCGGTGTCCCACGGCGTCATGTTCACGGGCCAGTGGCCGTCGAACGGCGGCGTGTACGGACTGCAACCGGACCTGGCCACTGACCGCCCGCATATCGCCGAACTCCTGTCCGATATTGGGTACTATACAGTCGGTTTCAGCAACTCGTACCACACCAGCCCCGACCACGGGTTCGACAGGGGATTCGATTACTACCACGACATCCTGTCTCTCCCCAGATTCGCAGGCAACATGTACGAGCCCTCACTCACGTTTGTGCAGCATCTCTACGACTATTTCGTGAGAGACTACGACGATTCATCGTTCCAACTGAACAAGATGCTCGACCGTCTGGACTCGACCAGACAGCCTATCTTCGGGTTCATAAACATGAACTCCGCTCACTCACCGTACAATCCGCCGAGCGAGTTCAAACGGGAGTTCGAGTCCTACGTCGACGGGGTCGAAGCAGCCGACCGGGAAGTCGCAGCGGCGTACAGTAAAGACGCGTATCAGTACTTCATCGACGAACTGGAGATGAGCGCCCCCGAGTGGGAACTCGTGAAGGGGTGGTACGACGGCGAGATTCGATACATGGACATGCTGCTCGAAAAATTCTTCCAGTTCCTGAAATCCAACGGGATGTTCGACGATTCGATGATTATCATCACGAGCGACCACGGCGAGTTCTTCGGCGAAGGCGGGATGGTGTATCATCAGTTCTCGCTCGCCGACATCCTGTTGAACGTGCCGCTGTTGATAAAGTGGCCCGAACAGAACGAACCCCGCGTCTCCGAGGACCTCGTCTCGCTGGTCGATTTGGCACCGACCGCGCTCTCTCAAACCACGCAATCAACCCCCGAGTCGATGGACGGGCTGGACCTCTCAGAGACCCCCGATAGAGAAGCCATCTACGCTGAGTATGCGGGGCCGAGCGAGTCGATTGCCCGCCGGATGGCCGCTGCCGGGGACCAGTACGCGTCGTACACGAGGGGGCTCCAGGCCGTCCGAACTGCGAATCACAAACTGGTCGTCTCCGCCGACGGGGAGCGACGGCTCTACGAGGTGGCGGACGGTTCCGAGGAAGAAATCACCGACGAGGACCTGACAGACCAACTGCAAGAGCGGCTCGACGGTACGCTAGACCGGCTCCCCGAAGCCAGCGTGAGCGAGGACCTGGACCCACACATAGAGGACCACCTCCGGGACATGGGGTACATGTGAGCGCGACGCGCTGGATACCTTACCCGCCGAGTATCGACCGGTATAGGTCGCGATACTGCTCGGCCACGGTCTCGATGTCGTACTTCGATTCGACCAGCTCCCGGCCGGCCGCGGCGAGGCGCGCTCGCTCTGCCGGGTTCGACGCGAGGTCCACGAGGTGGTCGGCCAGTTCGGCCGGGTCTCCGGTCGGGTGGAACCGTGCGATGTCGCCGTAGGGGCCAGTGAACGGGGGAATATCGGAGAACACCGCTGGATTACCGAGCGCGAGCCCCTCGACCGCTGCGGCGCTGAATCCTTCCCACAGCGACGGCATGGCGTAGATATCTATCTCGCTGAGCATCCCGTAGACCTCCTGGCGGTCGAGGTATCCCAGAAAGTGCACGGCGTCGTCGACCCCGAGGTCGGACGCGAGTGCCCGAAGCGAGTCGCGTTTCGGTCCGTCGCCAGCGATAGCCAGGGCCAGTGCCACATCAGAACGCGTTCTGGCCGTTGCCAGGCCACGAATCAGCGTCTCGTGGTCTTTCTGTTCCGTGAGCATCCCGGCGGTACCGACGAGAACGGTCTCCTCGTCGACACCCGCCGTCTCGCGGGCGCTCCATCCCGTATTCACGCCCGAGTCGATTCGCTCGAAATCGACGCCGTTCGGAATGAACGCGACCGTCTCGTCCGGAAGTATCGCCGTCTCCCACCGCATGAACGAATCGTACACGGCGCGGGAGTTACAGACGACTCGGTCGGCCAGTGGATTCGTCAACCCGTTGGCGACCCGGCCCATTCGGTTGAACCCTTTCCGCATGTTCCCCTCGCGGGAGACCGACGGGACGCCGAGATATCTCGCGATGGCCTTCGCGAACGAGCCCGAGTGGTTGTGGTGTGCCTGGACGAGGTCGTACTCGTCGAGTATCGAGGCGGCCCGTCTGACCGTGCGGGCGTCCGCACCGACCGTCGTATCCGGCGCGTCGAGACACGTCACGCCGACGCGGTCGTCGGCCTCGAACGACTCGGCGTCGAACCACGCGAGGATGTCGACCTCGACGTCGGTGTAGTCGACGAGCGCCGCCGCGATGTCGGCCGGCACGCTCGACTCGCCGACGGCGTTGACGACGTAGCAGACGCGAAGTGGCTCGGTCATCGTCCCCTCATTCTTCGGCGTACCCGAGCGCGACCAATCGGTCGGACACCGTCTCGGGCGTCTCGACCGACGTCTCCGGTTCGAAGACCACCCACGGGACCGCCACCACCGGCTCGACGGCGACGCCGACCGGGTGTTCGACCAGTCCGCGCTCGCCGAACAACTCGCCGTGGTCGGCCGATATCACGACCCTGTGGCCGTCGTCGGCGAGTTCGGCCGCGAACTCGCTGGCCCGTTCCCACGCGTACCGGACGCAGGCCTCGTAGGAGCGCCGGGCGCGGGCGGTATCGAAGAGCCCGTTCGCCAGCATCGCCTGCAGCTTCTCCCCGTGGTACCACTCGTCGGCGAAGAACCGCGGGTGTACCCCACCGGGTACCGGAACCGTCCGCCCGTCGACCGCACAGACGTGCGGGTAATGCGGTTGCAGCGTGTGGGCGACGACGGGCCTGTCCCCGCCGACGTGGTCGCGGACGGCGTCGTACACGTCCTCGGCACGGACCGTCGCGAGGTTATCGTCCCACTCCGTCTCGTACACGGGCACGTGTTCGCAGTTCGGACTGGGCGAGCGCTTTCCGGACTGCGGGTTCGCGCTGACGTACACCGTCTCCTCGAACTGCCGGGCCTCGTTGGCTGCGGAGAGAAAGCCCGGTGTGGCACTGGCCGGCGACCGGGCCCGGTCGACGACGGCGTTCGTGGTGATGTCCGCGAGCGTATCGTACCGACACGCGTCGAGCAGAATCAACACGTCCCAGTCCACCGCGTCGAGTCGGTCGAAGAGGTCCGGCTCTCGGACGCCGGGAGCCTGTTGCCAGAGCCACTTCCAGGCGCGGTACGGAAACGGCTCTTGCAGCGACCCGGCGTCCGGTTCGCTCGCCCTGAACAACTGCCACGTCTTGAGTAGTGTCTTACCTAACATCGGGGTTCCTCCCGCCACGTGCGGGACACAGCGGCCGCAATCGTTACTGCGAAACGTAACCGAGTTCGTTCAGCCGGTCGCGAACGTCGGCCGGTATCTCACGGTCCGACGAGAGCGTCATCTCCGCTTCGTCGAGGTCGGACCGCAGCGTGTCGACGTGGGTTCGCGCCTCGTCGAGGTCCATCTCGTCGTCGGACTGGAACCCCTCGCGACTCTCCCACGCGTACGTCCCGTCGGGTTCGACGACTCCGTATTCCGGCTGGTCCCACTCTTCGACGAAATCCATGGAATAGCCGTTCTCTCGGAGCGCTTCGACCCGGGAGCTTCGCAACCCGTGACGCTCGACGAGATACCGTTCGTCGCCCGGGTCGTCGAGTAAGTTTCGCCCCCGTCTATCGGTGTCGTCACAGCCAGCCAGCGAGAGAATCGTTCGGTAGACATCGAGCAGGCTCACGGTGGTCTCGACGGTTTCTCTGGTCTCGTCACCGTGATAGATGCTCAGCGGAACGTGCGTGAGTTCGGGATAGATACCGTAGTTGTGGGCCCAGATGCCGTCGCGGCCGAACATCTCCCCGTGGTCCGAGACTGTGACGACGTAGTCGAAGTGCTCGGTCAGTTCGTCGAAGATGTCGCGATACATATCGGAGAGATACCGGACACAGTCGTCGTACGCCTGCCGGAGGTCCGCCGCGGACTCGTCCGGCCCGTCGGACATCGTATCCTCGAAGGACGCCTGGGCGTCGATGTCGACTGTGCGGTACTCCTCCGGGGCGTTGTAGGGGCCGTGTGCCTCCATCAGATTCATGAAGAAGAACTCCTCGCCGCCGAAGTCGGTGTCGCGCACGATGTCCAGCACTTTGGCCGCACCGTCGTCCCGCCCGGCTATCGACGACATCCCGAGGTCACGACCCTTCATCTGCGCGCCGAGTTTGAGCGACTTCCAGGTGTCTACGTCGGCGGTGAAACACTCTTTGACGGCTGAAACGAACCGCATCGGTCCCTGGTCGCGTGTCCGCGAGATGAACGCCCCCCAGTCGAGGACGTCGTCGTCGCGACGCTTCCCGCGCCAACTGTGGTGAAACTCGTCGAATCCCCGGGTGAAGTCGAACGAATCAGAGATGTTCGCGTTGGCGCTGAACCCCCGCGTCGTGTAGCCCGCTTCCGAGAGTCTCTCTGCCAGCACGGGTCCCTCGCTGCTCAGCGCCTCGGCCTTCGCGTACACGCCGGATTCGGTCGGATACAGTCCGGTAAACAGCGTCCCGTGAGCCGGCACCGTCCACCCGCTCGTCGACCACGCGCTCTCGAAGGTCGTTCCCGGGAGCCAGTCGAAGTAGGCATCGAACGCATCCTTCCTGAGAGAATCGAAGACAACGAGCGCGACGCTAGTCATTTAGCCGTCCTCTGATTGGCGTCCTCTTAGTAGTTGTGGTTCTACGATAGTTGACAGTTTCCTGACTGGCTACTGGTCAGACACTCTCTCCTGGTTCACGTCAACTGTTATCCACGCTCTCGTGTTCCCACACCAGATCGAAGTACCGCTTCATCCCGGCGACGAACGAGCCGTTCTCGGTCAGGGCGGCCTGGCGCATGTGGTTCGGTACGTCGGGTTCCTCCACTAACAGAATCGCCTCCCCGCTGTCGTAGTCCATGCTCGGGTCGACGAGTGTGCCGCGCCAGGGCAGTTTCTCGGTGCTGAAGCGGACGCCGACTTCGGGGAGGTCCGCCCGCAGTCGCTCGACCATCTCGGACTGGACCGCCGCCTTCTCGGGCGGGAGGTTGTCGGGGTGTAAGAACAGCACAGACACGTCGACGCCGCGCTCGACGGCCGCTCTGAGCGCCCCCTCGACGCTGTCGAGGTAGGCGAAGCTGTTCGTGATGACGCCGAGCATCGCCTCGGCGTCGCCGTAGAGCCGGCGGGTCTCGCGCTCGCTGGGGTCGCCCACGTCGACGACGTGGAACAGCTCGGCCGTCGGCGAGATGTCCTCGCTGGCCCGCTCGAAGCGGGGCTCGTACTCCGAGAGGAAGGCGTCCCGACCCGCATCGATGTCGGACGCGAACCGCTCGTAGGACTGGCGCTGGTTCTCGACGGCCCGGTCGAGAATCTCCTCGGGCGCTTTCGGCTGGTACTCCTTTGGTCGGCCGGGAATCACCTTGATAAACCCGCGGTCGGCGAGCGATTCGAGGACGCCGTAGATGCGCGCTTTCGGGATGCCCGTCGCCTCCGCGAGGTTGGGCGCGGTGGTCCGCCCCAGCGTCAGCAACTGCTCGATGGCCGTCGTCTCGTACTCGGTCAGCCCAACGCGGTCGAACACGTCGGACGCTTCGGTCATACCCCACCCTTCGCCGCCCGCCACGTAAAACGCGCGGGAGCCGCCGGAAAGTATTTACCAGTTGCTCTGAATAGTTACTCGAAACGTGAGTAACCAGAAGTCGGAACGGCGGGAACGCGACGACGCACACCTGCAGGACGTCGAGGACGGCTGTGGCTGTGTCGAGGTGTGGGAACACATGAGCGACGACCGCGAGGAGTGACCGACCGCGGTCTCTGGTAGTCTGGTTTCGCTCTACCGAGTCGCTCTGCTCCGGAAGCGCTCTGCTGCCTGTGTTCGCGTGCGACACGCAGTCTGTCCGCACAGCGGCCGGGAGGCCGCTCTGTCGGCCGACCCGGGGGAGGGCAGGCCCGCTTGCGGTCACCTGGCGGACTGGAAGGGCGAACGCGCTCGACCCGGCTGCGCGGGCACTATCCGAGCGAAGCGAGGATATCCTGCACAGCCGGGTCGAGAGGGTGAGGGCTTCCGGCGTGAGGGCTTCCGGCGTGAGGGCTTCCGGCGTGAGGGCTTCCGGCGTGAGGGCTTCCGGCGTGAGGGCTTCCGGCGTGAGGGCTTCCGGCGTGAGGGCTTCCGGCGTCTACGTCTCGTCAGAAAAGAGAAGGACAACTGCTAGCCGCGGACCCGCATTTATTTGAGTACGCGTGGCAGATGGTCGACAATGGCCGACCGTGACGACGTCTGCGTGTTGCTCCCCGCATACAACGAGGCCGAGACTATCCAGCCGGTCGTCGAGGGGTTCCGCGAGCAGGGGTTCGACAACGTCCTCGTCGTGGACGGCGGGTCGAGCGACGACACGTACGCGCTCGCGGAGGCCGCCGGCGCCCGCGTCGTCGAGCAATCAGGCGAGGGGAAGGGGCAGGCGATTCGCGAGGCCGTCGAACGCTACGTCGAGAGCGAGGTCGTCCTGATGGCCGACGCCGACGAGACCTACCGGGCGAGCGACGCGGCGCGGATGCTCGAACCCATCTTCGAGGGGCGGGCCGAGCACGTCATCGGCGACCGCTTCGCCGACATGAAACCGGGTGCGATGACGCGCCTGAACCAGGTGGGCAACCGCATCATCAACGGGGCGTTCTCGCTCATCCACGGCCACGACTACGCCGACATCCTCAGCGGCTACCGCGCGTTCACGAGAGAGTCGTTCCGGCAACTCTCGCTGTCGGCGGAGGGCTTTGGCATCGAGACGGAGATGGCCGTCGAGTGTGTCAAACACGGGGTCCGAACCGTCGTCGTCCCGATAACGTATCTGCCCCGGCCCGACGAGTCGGAGACGAACCTCCGCCCGGTGCGTGACGGCGGGCTGATACTCGTGACGCTGTACCGGATGGCCAAGACCAACAACCCGCTCTTTTACTTCGGGAGCGTCGGCTTCTCGACGATAGGCCTGGGCGCGCTGCTTGGCGTCTACGTCGTCTACGACTGGTTCGTCAACAGCATCTCACACGAGGTCATCGCCACGATCGGCGGCATCGCAATCGTACTCGGTATCCAACTGCTGATGTTCGGCGTCCTCTCGGACATGATAGTGACGGTCAATCGCGAGCAGACACAGCAACTGGAGAACATCGCCAAGCGACTCAACGAGGAGCCCCGGACCCCGCCGCGGTCGGAGAGCGACGGCGAGGCCGAGACCGCGCGGCCCCCGGACAACAGGCAGAACTGAACTCCGACAGTCGGCGCTCGTCGGACACCCCGGCTCAGAACGGGACCAGCGCCCGAAGCTGTGTCAGCAGGCTGTTCGACGTCGCTTCGCGCTTGCGCTCGAAGGTTGGGTGGAGCGCGTTGAACAGCTCCTGTTCGGAGTCGAATCGCGTCTCCGTCGCCATATCCAGGGCCTCGCCGACGGTCGCGCTGTGGCCGGCGGAGTCGTAGGGCACCTCGATGTGACCCGCCTGTTCGCGCACCTCCTGGGCGGTGGCGGGGTAGTCGATGGTCTCCTCGCCGAGCTTGGCGTCGAGCGCCGCGATGCCGAACTCGATGGCGGTCGGCTCCTCGGTGTCGTCGGTCGGTGGCTGTACTCCCATCGTAGGAGACGTTGGGCTTCGGGGTGGAAAAGGCTGTGTTCGACAGCGAGCCGGGCTCCCCGCTCGGCCGCTCCGGGTCTGCTATCGAGTAGACTGTCCGTCTACCCGGTCTGCTCGCCTTCGCAGGCCGTGAGCCACTCCTCGGCCCACGCGGTTATCTCGTCGAACACGGGACACAGCGACTCGCCCTTGGGCGTGAGCCGGTAGTACGTCGCGACCGGCGCGTCCTCCTCCAGTCGGCGCTCGACGAAGCCGGTCTCCTGGAGGTCGTCGAGGACGCGCGAGAGCGTGCGGGAACTGGCGTCGGTGGCTCGCTTGAGTTCGTTGAACCGGCGCTCGCCGTTCTGCAGTTCGTGGAGGACGACGAGGCGCCACTTCGACCCGACCTGCTCGATAGATTCGATGACCGGGCAGGCGGGGTCGTCGTCCGCCTGCTCCTCCGCGAAGATTTCTGATGACATCGGTGTGACCTGGTGACTCCTATGTCCGGGAACCGATATATAGGTTCGCATCCGAACCAAGTAACGTAATGAAACCACCTCTCGGTGCACTGACGAATCGCGACACGACCGCCCGCAGTCCGGGGGTGTCGGCCTGATGGCCTTCGAGGCGGCCGGCGCGGCCGAACTGTTCCTTCTCGCGCGGGTCCTCTTCGGCGGGGTCCTGGCCTTCACGGGGCTCAACCTCTTCATGAACGCCGGGGGGATGATACCCTACGCCGAGGCGAAGGGGCTGCCCGCGCCGGCGGCGTCGGTCTACGGGAGCGGCGGTCTGCTCGTCTTCAGCGGCCTCCTCGTCGTCGTCGGCGCCTACCCCGTCGTCGCGGCGGGGGCGCTCGCTGTCTTCCTGCTTTCCTCCGCCGTGACGATGCACGACTTCTGGGCCGTCCCGGAGGACCAGCGACAGGACGAGATGACCCAGTTCCTGAAGAACGTCGCGATGGCGGGCGGCGCCGTCGCCCTGCTGGCCGTCGCGGGCACTGCCTGGCCTTACAGCCTGGCGCTGGGCGCCGTCTAGGTCGCCAATTTCAAACCCCCCCGGTGCCGATGTGTTCCTGCATGCTCCAGTCGCTGGCCGAGTCGCTCGCCGCCGTGCCCGTCCGGCCGCTGGTCGTCGTCCTGGCCGTCCTGGCGACCGGGGTCGTCGTCCGGCGGCTGTTCGGCGGGCGCCTCACCGCGGCGCTTCGTCGGCGACTGCTGCTCGGGGTGCCGTGGGGGACGCTGCTGACCATCGCCGGCGTCCTCGCCGTCTACCTGTTCGTCCAGGGCGCGTACTGGCACGCTGACCTCCTCGTGACGCCGTTCCGGACGTGGTCGTACTTCTACCCGCTGGGGCTGCTCACGGGGGCGTTCACCCACGGCAGCGTCGGTCACATCACCGGGAACCTGCTGGGGACGCTCGTCTACGGCACCGTCGTCGAGTACGTCTGGAGCCACTACCCGCAGAGTCGGGGCGAGTCGTCGTTTGGCTCGCTGCGGACGAACCCCTTCGCCCGGATACTGGCCGTCCCCCTCGTCATGGCCGTCGTCGGCGTGTTCACGGGCGTGTTCGCGCTCGGCCCCATCGTCGGCTTCTCCGGCGTCGTCTTTGCGCTGGCGGGCTTCGCGCTGGTGACGCGACCGACCCTGTTCCTCGGGGCGTTCCTGGGGAGCCGTATCATCGACCTCGTCTACACCGCGCTTCGCTCGCCGGAGCCGACCGTCGGCGGCAGCGTCCAGTTCGTCACGCCCTGGTGGGCGAACATCGCCATCCAGGGCCACGCCATCGGGCTGCTCGCAGGTGTCTTTCTCGGCATGGCGCTGTTGCGAGCCCGCTCGGAGCGGCCCGGCCCGGAGCGGGTGTTCTTCGCGACCCTGGTGTTCGCCACGGTCCAGGGCCTGTGGGCGGTGTACGTACCGCTCGGCGGGGGGCGGTTCACGCTGTTTCGCTGGCTCGGCACCGTGCTGGTCCTGCTGCTGGCGATACTGGTCGCCGCCGCGACGCTGTACACCGACCGGCGGCTGCTCCCCGACTTCGAGGGGGGCTGGCCGTCGCTGGCGGGCTTTGCGCTCCTCGTCGCCCTCGCGGCGCTCTGTCTCGCGTCGGTACCCGCAAACGGCGCCGACATCGGCGCCGCCGACCTCCCCGAGGACGGCCTCGAAGTGCGTGACTACGTCGTCACCTACGAGGAGGACGTGCGAAACGCCTACGTCGACAGCATGCCGCTGCCGCCGACGGCCCAGCAGAACATCACCGAGAGCGGCGTCGTCGTCGCCAGCGCGGACCGGGAGATATGGACCATTGCCGTCTCTCGCTCGCGGCTGGCGCTCCAGGGCGATGCGACGGTCCTCGTCGGCGGCGTGGGCTGGCGCGAGGCGGTCAGCGTCGACCGGCGGAGCTGGTCGGTGCCGGGCAACGACAGCGTCTACAGCGTGGCGCTGGCCCGCGAGGGCGGCGAGGCCCGGACCGTCTACACCTCCGGTCCGTCGACCCTCGACGGCCGCGTCGCCGGGCGTAACCTCACACTCCGGCCGGTCGGGAGCGGCTTCGAAATCGCGGTCACCCGGAACGGCGAGACCGTCGACCGAGGGCCGGTTCCGGCCAACACGTCGAGCCGTGACATCGGCGGGCTCACCTTCGAGCGCAACCGGTCGCGGCTGTACGCCGCCGGTAACGGCACCCGCGTCATCGTCGCCCGCTCGGGGAGCTAGCCCGACTGCTCTGGACCGCCTACGCCCACTCGATACGGTAGAGTTCGGCGTCGATGTTTCGGGTCTCGTCCTCGTGGAAGTCGAACTGGCGTGGCACCTCGAACTCGGCGGCGAAGGCGTGGGTCACCTCGCCGCCGTTGTCGGCCACAAAGGACTCCACGAAGTCGCCGCTGCCACCGTTGTGCAGCGAGTACGAGACGCTCGAAATATCGGCTGCGGTGGCGAGGAACCTGCGGTCCGCGTGTTCGCTGCCCGACTGCGCGCCGAAGGGCGGGTTCATCACGACGGTCGTCGCTCCGACAGGCGGGCAGAGTGGGGCCCGCGTCGCGTCGGCCCGGACCCACGACACCGACGTGGTGGAGCCGACTTTCCGCTCGTTGGCCCGCGCCGTCGACAGCGGGCCGGGGTCTACGTCCACGCCGACGACGGTGTCGGGCCCGCGAAGCGCCGCGGCGAGCGCGAGCATCCCCGTCCCACAGCCCAGGTCGACCACCGTCCGGTCCTGCACGTCCCCCTCCAGGTCGGCCCGGTGAATCAGATGGGCCGCCAGGTCCGGCGGCGTCCGGTACTGTTCGAGGTCGGCTCTGGGGTCGGCGAAGCCGGCGACGACGCCGAGTTGCTGGGCGAGCGCGCTTTTTGTCGCCATCAGGCGCGATACACCTGAGTCATGTAAAAACCTTTTTAATATGCCTGTTGGTTATTCGCAACTCGGCAGTTCGACGACGAAGGCCGCCCCGCCGGCGTCGCTGTCCTCGACCCAGATACGCCCGCCGTAGCTCTCTATCATCGCGTCGACGAAGTAGAGGCCGAAGCCGGTCCCGCCGGAATCGCGGCTCTTCCCGCCGCGCTCGAAGATGTGCTCCCGGAGCGGCGCCGCGATGCCGGGCCCGTCGTCGGCGATTCTGACCGTGGCCGTCCCCTCCGTCTGTGAGGCCGTGACCTCGACGGCGACCCCCGACTCGTCGCTCGACTCGCTCGCTGCCGTGCCGTCGGCGTTCGTCGACGCGTGTTCGACCGCGTTGGTGAGGATGTTGCCGAAGACGTCGTGCAACAGGTCGTCGGCGGTCACCACCAGGTCCGCGGGGACCGAGATGTCGACCGCCGCACCGGGGCGCATCGACGCGGCCCGGTGGGCGGCCGATTCGAGAACCGGGGCCAGTTCGACCGGCTTGGTCTCGGCGGCCGCGTCGTTCGAGAGCGTCCGCAACACCGACCGGACCTTCCGCGTGAGGTCGACGATGTCGTCGCTCCACTCGACGATGGTCTCGGCGTACCCCCGCTGGTGGCCCTCCAGTTCCTCGGCGAGCATCTCGCCCCGGGCCCGGATGACGTTCATCCCGTTGAGGATGTCGTGGCGCAGGATGCTGTTGAAAAACTCCATCTGTTCCCGGCGCTGCTCCAGCGCCTCGTTCGAGGCCGCAAGCTCCGCCCGCTGGTCCTGTAGCTCGGTCTCGCGAGCCACGCGGTCGAGCGCCGCCGTCGCCGTCGTCGAGAGGATATCGAGCAGGTGTCGCTCCGACTCGCTGACGGGGTCGACGGTCGTCGAGCCGACACACAGCAGGCCGTGGTCGTCCAGCGGCAGACAGAGCCACGTCCCCAGCGGGACGCCGGGTGCCGCCGGGGCGTCCAGTTCGTCGTAGTCCTCGAAGACGACTGGCTCCCCGTCGTCGAAGACGGCTTTCTCGTCCGTCCCGGGGCCGATATCCGGGAGGTCCTTCGCGATATCGACCCCGGCGAACTCCGTCGCCGTCTCCGTCGCGCCGATGGGCGAGAGGACGTCGCCGTCGTGGGCCCACATCGCCGCGATGGGGCGGTCGATGATGCGCTCCGCGATGTCCGTGACCCGCTCTGCGACGGCCGCCTCGGTGTGGGTGTACAGCAGGTCGTTGGTGGCCTCGCTGAGCGCGTCGACGCGCTCCTCGCGGCGCTTCAACTCGGTGATGTTCCGGGAGACGCCGACGACCTGGGCGAGTTCGCCGTCCTCGAAGACTGGCTGGTACCACGTCTCGAACACCAGGTCGTCGATGAGCTGTGTGACCCGGACCTCGTTGCCGTCAAGCGCCCGCCGGACGGCGCCGACGATTTCGGGATAGTTCGCGTACGCCTCGAAGACGGAGCGGCCCGTCAACTCGCCCTGTTCCAGCCCCAGTGCCGCCAGCCCTTTGCCCGCCGAATGGGTGAAGACACCGTCGGTGTCGAGGGCGAACACGACGACGGGGAGGTTTGTCACCATCGTCCGGAGCTGTTCGTCCCACTGGGCGCGGTCCAGTTCTCGCTCCCGGGTGTCCGCACTCTCCCGGACGAACGCGACCACCCGGACCGCCCCGTCGACGGTCACGCGTTCGAGGGTGACCTCGACCGAGCGGCGCTGGCCCTCGGGGCCGACTATCTCCCACGCGACGTGGTGGTCCCCGTCAGCAACGGCCTGCTCGATTGCGGCCTCCGCGTCCGCCGTGGTGAACGCCGCCGTGCTTATCTCGCCCACCGCAGCGCCGACCAGTTGTTCGCGGTCCAGACCCACCAGCTCACAGGCCGCCCGATTGGCGTCCAGAATACGGCCCGACTCGGGGTCGTGAATCATAATCGGTTCCGGCGTCACCTCGAAGATATCTGCGTAGAGACCGTCGTGGATATCCGCGGCCATACGAGCGTATGGACAGGGACGCACAAGTCAGTACCCCCGCCGTTCTCAACGGCGAGAACCGCCCGCCGGACAGTCGGTCACCTACCCGTCGGTCACTCGGTCCGTGGCAGTTCGACGACGAAGGCCGCCCCGCCGGCGTCGCTGTCCTCGACCCAGATGCGCCCGCCGTAGCTCTCTATCATCGAGTCGACGAAGTAGAGCCCGAATCCCGTCCCCGACGAGGCGCTCCCCTTCTCGCCGCGGTCGAAGACGCGGCGCCGTCGCTCCGGCGCGATGCCGGGGCCGTCGTCGGCGATTCGAACCGTGACCGTCCCGTCCCGGACCGCCGCGGTCACGGTGACGGTCACGCCGTCGCGCGCGACGGCGTCCCGACCCGCCGTCCCGTCAGGGCTCGCGGAGCCGTGTTCCACGGCGTTCATGAACAGGTTGCCAAAGACGTCTTCGAGCAGTTCGTCGGCCGCCACTTCGATGTCTTCGACGTGGTTGACGACGGCGCAGTCCCCGGAGACGGACCGCGCCCGCTCGGCGGCGTCGTCGAGCACTGCCCCGAGGTCGCGCCGCTCCATCTCGGTCATCCCGTCCTCCGAGAGGGTCTCCAGCACCGACCGGACCTTCTCCGTGAGGTCGATGATGTCGTCGCTCCACCTGACGATGGTGTCGGCGTACTCGCGCTCGTCGCCGTCGAGACGCCCCGATAGCAACTCCCCCCGGGCGCGGATGACGTTCATCCCGTTGAGCATGTCGTGGCGCAGGATGCTGTTGAAGAACTCAATCTGGTCGTTGCGCCGCCTGAGCGTCCGCTGCTGGCGGCTGCGCTCGACCGCGTACCGAAGCGTCCGGACGAGTCGGTCCCCGTCGAGTTCGGATTTCGGCAGGTAGTCCTGGGCCCCGCGCTGAATCGACTGCATCGCACTCTCGCGGTTCTGCATCCCGGTGAGGACGATAATGGGCACCGAGTCGACGAGGCCCACCGCGCGGTCGAGGGTCTCGAGACCGGTCGAACCGGGCAACCCCAGGTCCAGCAACAGCACGTCGTACCCCTCGGCGTCCTCGACGGCCGAGAGCGATTCGACGTGCGACAGCGAAATCTCGTCGACGAAGTGGATGGTCTCGGAGGCGTTCAGGTAGTGGCGGACGAGGCGGGCGTCGCCGGGGTTGTCCTCGACCAGCAGGACGTTCAGCTTGGTGGTGGTCCCGTCCATCGTCACCTCGGCGGCCGTTTGACCACGGTCAGCCAGAACTCCTCGATGCGCTGGACGATGTCGACGAACCCGTCGAAGTCGACCGGTTTCGTGAGGTAGGCGTTGGCGTGGCGGTCGTAGGAGTCGAGGATATCCTGTTTGGCTTCAGAGCTGGTGAGTACGACGACCGGAATCCGTCTGAGCGACTCGTCCTCGGCCATCGCTTCGAGCACCGCCTGTCCGTCCATCCGGGGCATGTTGAGGTCGAGCAGGAACAGGTCCGGACGCGGCGCCGCTTCGTACTCGCCCTCGCTACGGAGGAAGGCCATCGCCTCGACGCCGTCGTCGACCACGTGGAGGGTGTTCAGAATATCCCCGGTATCGAGGGCCTTCTCGGTGAGTCTCACGTCGCCGGGGTTGTCCTCGGCCAGCAGAATCTCGATGGGGGTGCCCGCCGGTCGCTCGGTCATTCGCTTCCCTCCGTCGGCGCCGGGAGCGTGAACCTGAACGCCGCCCCCGCTTCGTCGGTTTCGGCGACCCATATCCGGCCGTCGTGGCGCCTGACGATGCGCCGGCAGACGGCCAGTCCCACGCCCGTCCCCTCCGTCGCCTGGCACCCTCGGGTGAATATCTCGAAGATGTCGTCGGCCATCCCTGCGGGAACCCCGGGGCCGTTGTCCGCGACCGTGAACGTGACCGTCTCCCCCTCGCGGGTCGCGGTCACCTCGACGTGTGGCTCGACGCCGCTCTCCTCGGCGTACCGTATCGCGTTCTCGAAGAGGTTCTGGAACACCTGGCCCAACTGGTCCGGGTCGGCCCTGACCGGCGGGAGCGAGCCGGTCTCGACGGTCGCGTCCGTCTCGTCGATTCGAAGCTGCAGCGCGTCCAGCGTCTGCTGGACGACTCTGTCGGTCGCTATCTCGGCGAACTCGCCGGCGTCCGTCTCGACGCGGGAGTACTGGAGCAGGGCGGTCAGCATGTCCTGCATCCGGTGGGCGCCGTCGACGGCGAAGTCCATGTACTCTCTGGCCTCCCCGTCCAACTCGTCGCCGTACTCGGCCTCCAGGAGGTCGACGTAGCTCGCGACCATCCGGAGCGGTTCCTGGAGGTCGTGCGAGGCCACGTAGGCGAACTGCTGGAGCGCCTCGTTCGACCGCTCTAGCTCCTCGCGGTGGGATTGTAGCTCGGCCTCCCGGCGCACCCGGTCGAGCGCCGCGGCGGCGGTGCCCGCGAGAATCTCAAGGAGGAATCGCTCCGACTCGGCGAACTCCTCGACCGTCGGCGAGCCGACACACAGGAGCCCGTGGTCGTCGAGTGGCAGACAGAACATCGTCCGGAGCGGCACGTCGGGCGCCGACGGGTTCCCGACCGTCTGGTAATCCTCGATGAGCGTCGCCTCTCCGGAATCGAAGATGGCCTTTTCGCGGCTCTCCGGCCCCATCGCGGGCAGCTCTTCCGGAACCGCGGCGTCCGCGAAGTCGGCGGCCGCCGCCGTCGAGCCGATGGGATACAGCGTCTCGTCGCTCTCGTCGTAGGCCCACATCGCCGCCAGCGGTCGGTCGATGATGTACTGGGCGATGGCCGTCACCGTCGCGGCGACCCCCGACTCCGTGTGCGTGTACAGTAGTTCGTTCGTCGCCGAACTGAGCCGTTCGAGCCGCTCCTCGCGGTTCCTGAGTTCGGTTATCTCGTGACCCTCGACGACGGCGTGTATCACCTCCCCGTCGTTCAGCACCGGCCGGACGTTGGTGCTGAAGACGGCCTCGGGGCCGTCCGCGGGGTCGTAAGATATCTCGAAGTTCGCCATCTCGCCGTCGAGCGCGCGCTCGACGGCCCGTCGACACTGGACGCGGGCCGACTCGCTCTCGAACCAGGGGGTATCCCAGACGAACTCGCCGACGAGTTCGTCTGGCGCTTTCCCCACGAACGCCACGGCAGCCTCGTTCGCGTCCACGACGCGCCCGTCGGTGTCGGTGACGCCGACCTGCGTCCGCTGGGAGTTGAAGACGCTCTCCAGGAGGGCCCGCTGCCGATTGCTGGCCGCCACTCGCTCGCGCTGCTCGATGGTCATCCCGATCCACTGGGTCAGCAGGTCGACGAACGTCCGCTCCATCTCGGTGAACGGGCGGTCGCGTGGCTCGGTGTCGGCGAAACAGACTGTCCCGTAGGACTCGCCCCCGACGGTTATCTGCCCGCCCAGATAACAGGAGAGCCCGAACCGTTCGTACTCCTCGGAGTCGCGGATGCCCGCGGCCGCGGCGCTCTGAATCGTTCGGACGGCCTCGTCGTCGGCCGCCAGCGTGTGCTGACAGTAGCTCTCCGAGAGCGGCGCTCGCGAACCGGGCTGGATGTCGTCGTGGTCGCCGATGGCGGCCTCGATGGTCTGTGTCCCCGCCTGGATGTGTGTGACGTAGCCCACGGAGAGCCCGAGCCAGTCCCGCCCGAGCCCGAGAAGCCGCTCGACCTTCTCGTCGAACGTCAGCCCCCGGCTGGAGACGATTTCCTGGAGTCGTCTGAACGTCGCCTGGTTCGATTCGAGGCTGGACTCCCGCCGCTCGTGGTCGGTGATGTCGGTGGCGAAAGAGAGCCACTGCTCGCCCGACGACGCTCGGCTGACACTGACATCGAGGGTCCGGTCGGGTCGGTCCGGTTTGGCTACCGTCCACCGGACCGTCCCCTGACGAGCGGCCACGGTCGACAGGTCGGTGACCGCCCCGTCTTCGACGACGAGCGCTTCGACGGCGCTCCCCCGGAGTGACGCGACTGTCTGGCCGTAGTAGTGTTCCGCCGCCCCGTTCGCGTCGATGACCGTCCCCGTCTCGTCGTGGACGAGAATCCCTTCGCTCGAGCCCTCGAACAGGTCCACCAGGGTGACGTCGAGGTCACCCCCACTCTCGAACCCGTCTGCCATACCGTTTAGGACGGGTCGCGTCTCTTGAACTTACGGACCCAATTTTTACGAACTGAAATGGGACGAACGCCGGGTTACCAGGTCCCGTGGAAGGTGTCGAACTCGAGCGAGTCGAGCGGCTTCTCGCCGATAGCTATCTCGTACTCGCCGGGGGTGAGCATCGGCTTCTTGAACTGCGGGCCGTCGTCGGTCGTGATGCGGGGACAGCCGGTGTTGACGTAGGCGTCCATCCCGAAGTTCGTGAGTCGGTCGGGGGTGACCTCGTCCATCGTGATGAGGTAGGCGTCGTCGTTGTCCGCGACGATGTCCTGGGCGACCTCCCAGCGGCCCTGACCGATTTTCGTACAGAAGATGACGCCCCACGTCTCGGCGTCCATCGCGCGGTGGACCGCGCCGTAGCGCTGTTTCATGAACTGCTCCGTGTCCGCGACGGTGACGGCGTTGTTGACGGGGTCGGCGATGATGACCTTCTTGTCGGGGTGTTCCATCGCCAGCCCGAGCGGGTGGAACTTCCCGCCGCCGACGTAGAGAATCTGGTCGGCGTCGACGTCGGCGCTGGCGTAGTTACAGCCAAGCACCTGCCCCTCGTGGGTCAGCCGCTCGTCGCCCCGTCGGGTGTGGACCTCGTAGTCTCTGGCTTCGAGCCACTCGCGCATCTCGCCGAACTTGTTCATGTGCTGGGCCGTCGTGACGAGGCCCACGTCCGGGTCTTCCTCGGCCGGAACGAGTTCCTCCTCGAAGGCCTGCTCCATGATGGGCGTGACCTCGACGTTGGAGAACAGCGGGACGTAGATAATCTTGTCAGACTCCTTCATCGGGGAGTGACCGAAGTGGACGAAGACGTCGGTACGGCGCATCATGTAGGTGTCGAGGTCGCAGGCGCCGTAGCAGGGCTGGCCGGATATCATGACCTGCGTCCCGTCGGGGAGTTCCTCGCGTAGGTCGTCCGCCACCGCGGGGCCACGTCGTTTCAGCCCCTCGGGGAACTGCAGACCGACAGTCTCGGCGTCGCGCTCTTCGACCGCCTCGACGATGCGGTCTATCTCGTAGTCCCACTCCCGGTCGTGTTTCAGCGAGAGGCCCGTGTTCCGCAGGTCCCCCTCGGTTCGCTCTTGGCTCATTGGACCCTGATACTGGCTCGGGCTGTAAAACCTCCGCGTTTTGACCTCCCCTTTCGGCACACATTTACAGGACGAGTCCCAACGCGGAGGTAATGAGCATCGAAACCGAGAGCGTCACCGAAATCGACGACGACCACGTCGACCAGCTCGCGACCGAACTCGGCGAGAGCATCGCCCAGCTACCGGTCTATCAGCGCTACCTCCAGGCGAAGGCGAAAGTGGAGAACGACGCCGACGCCCAGCGCGCCATCGAGGAGTTCGAACAGCTCCGCGAGGAGTTCCAGATGGCCCGCCAGACCGGACAGGCCACTCAGGAGGACCTCCGCAAGGTCCAGGAGGCCCAGGAGGAGCTCCACGACATCGCCTCGATGAGCGAGTATCTGGAGGTCCAGAACGAACTCGAACACCGCCTCCAGGAGATAAACGAACTCGTCTCCGACCAGCTCGAAGTCGACTTCGGCGAGAAGGCCGGCGGCTGCTGTCAGGACTGAACGCGTCGGGCGACGCCGGTTTTCTCGATTTTCCGCGGTAGTGACGAGGCCGTCGCTCGTAGTTCGTTCCCGGCCTCTCCGCGCAGGCCCGTCCACTCGGCCACCGGCTGGCTACCGTCGGGAAACCATATACGTGCTGGGAACGCTACAGTCGGACGGGGAGCATGGTGGGGAAACAGCCGGTCAGGGACATCACGACGTTCGTGAGCCTGTATCTCCTCCTGTCGCTGCCCCCGTTTCTCTACCTCAACCGCGACCTGTCGGCCGAAGTCGCGACCATCGCGCTGGTGGCCGTCGTCGGCACGGTGGCGCTGGTCCTCGTCACGGGGCTGTTTTTCGTCAGCGACGGGGTGGAGCGATACACCGACTTCTTCTTTGCCGTGACCGACGTCTATTCGGTCGTCGTCGACCTGTCGTTCGTCCTCGCGGCCGTCTCGTGGTGGCTGGTTCCCGAACTCGCCCTCGCCACGCTGCCCGACCCGGAACTGCGGGTCGTCCTCGCGGCCATCGTCATCTGTCAGGTACCGATGGTGCTGTTCCTCTCGCTCATGACGCTCATCGGGCGGGTCCAGAACCAGTAGGGTGCGGTCGTAAGGCCTTAGCCGCCGCCCCGCACAGATTGGCCTATGACAGTCGACTCCGACTGGGACGATTGGCTCCTGCGCGCCGTGGAAGACGCCGACCCCGACGGGCTGGCTATCTGGTATCTGGGCTGTAACGGCTTCGTCGTCAAGTCCAGCGGCGGCGTGACCGTCTTCGTCGACCCCTATCTGGGCATCGGCGACCCGCCCCGGACCGTCCGGATGGTGCCGGTCCCGTTCGACCCGTCCGAGGTCCAGGAGGCCGACGCCGTCCTGGGGACCCACGAGCACACCGACCACGTCCACGGCCCCTCGCAGGCACCCATCCTCGCGTCGACGGGCGCGACGTACTACACGACCGACAGCGGTCACGAGGTCGTCCACGACGAGGCGTGGACGGACAACTGGTCGGTCACCGACGACCAACTCGAGGAAATCGCGGAGGGCGACACCATCGAACTCGGGGACCTGACGATACACGTCGAGCCGGCCAACGACCCCGACGCCGACCACCCCGTCTCCTTCGTCTTCGAACACGAGGCGGGCACCTTCTTCCACGGCGGGGACGCGCGACCCGGCGCGTTCGAGTCGGTGGGCGAGAGCTACGACATCGACCTGGGCGTGCTCGCGTTCGGGGCGGTCGGGATGATTCCGGACTCCGAGAGCGGCGAGCCGACGCCCACGAAGTGGTACAGCGACGAGAACATGATAATCGAGGCCGCGAACGAACTCCAGCTCGACACCCTGCTGCCGAGCCACTGGGACATGTGGAAGGGGATGACTACGGAGCCGACGGTGCTGCATAACCACGCCAGGAGCTTCGACTATCCGAAGACACTCGAGATAGCGGAGATAGGTGACCGCGTCGACCTCTGAGGGGCCACTCAGGAACTGACGCCGCCGGAGTACCTTTATTACCGGCGGGGTATGGAGTACCATACATGAGTGATTCGCAAGCGTATGAGGCGATTACCGTCGCCTCGGATGGGGTCAGTGTCACCAAGCGATTCGAGGCCGACGAGTTCCCGGTTCCCGCTATCGCGTTCAACGTCGTCTCGAAGCGCTCCGAGACAGTCGACCTCCGGCTCGTCGACACCGTTCCGGACGACGTGGCCGTCGAGGACCTAGGCTTTCACCCGGAGTATGGCTCGGAGTTCTGGGACATCAACGACGACAGGATAACCTTCGAGAAGGAAATCGACGCCGACAGCGATTACACCACGGTGTACGGCATCCGCGCGACGGGGACCGACGACGTCGAGAAGTTCCTCACCGAGCCCGAAATCGAGAACGTCGACCCGCCGCTGCCGGAGGACGAGGCCGACCTCGTCGGCGGCGACAACAACGCCGTCAAGGACGTCATCTCCGGCGAGTCGGACAGCGTACCCGGACTCGAGGACGACGACGAAGAGGACATCGAGACGCTGAACCTGAAAGACCCCAACAGCGACGGCACACCGGCGACGGCGGCGGACGCCGAGGACGCGGACGGTGAAGCGGCGACCGAGGGTGAGGCCGCGCCGGCGACGGGCAACGTGGTCGCGGCGATGGCCAACGAGATACGCCAGAACAACGTCTCGGCCCAGGACGTCAAACTGCTCAAGCGAGCCCTCGACGCCGTCTCCCAGGACAGCGACCCCGAGGGCGGGGTCAACACGGCCCGCATCAACCGCATCCAGAACGACATCGCCGACTTGCGCGCGTACACGGACGCGCTGGAGGAGTTCCTCGCCGAGAACGGCACCGGCGACGAACTCATCGAGGAGTTCAACCAGCGCCTCGACGGTTTCGAGTCGGAACTGCAGGCGTTCGAAGGGGAGATAGAGGGCGCGAAGTCGGCCGCGGAGACCGCGACCGAGGAGATAGAGACCCTGGACAGCGAGGTCGACTCGCTGGAGAGCGGCCTCGACGACGTGGCAGGCACCGTCGACAGCATGGAGGGCGAACTCGACGACCTGGAGGCCGAAATCGAGGACGTCCGCGAGGAGATGGGCGAGGGGGAACTGGACGAGCGCATCTCCGAACTCGAAGAGGAGATAGTCCAGCTCAAGGAGTGGCGCGAGCAGCTCTCCTCGGTCATCGGCGGCGGCGACTGACAGCATCCGTAGGCAGCTGAGAGAGGTCACCCCGCTCGGGCGACACCTCTCGGCAGGAAGTTACGGGCGACAGTGTAACCGAACTCGTTTTATCCGCGCCGACGGTTGGTTGGGGTAATGACGACGACCAGAGTGGCCGTCCCACGGAAAGGTCGGCCCCTCGAGGCCGTGCTCGAACGGCTCGCGACCCGGACCGGGACGACCGAGCTGGCCGACGAGATAATCTCGACGCTCCGGTACGAGAAAGACCTGACCAAGGGCAACCAGACCGCAGACGACGACGTCTACCATCGACTCGCAGACTACTCCGACCTCGACGAGCCGACCCGGCCGGAGTTTACGCTGCTGCGGGACGACCGCGACGGGATGCCGCGACGGGTCGTCTTCGACAGCGTCACGGTCCGGACCGACCGCGGCGACGTCCAGCTCGTCGGCCGAGAGGAGCCGTTTCGCGCGTTGCGGACCCACGAGTTCGCGCTGGGGTTTGACAGCGCCGACCTCGTCCTCGAGGAGGTCGTCGAACTGCAGGACGACCCGCTGGGGACCATCGCGGAGATAAACGAGCGCATCGACCCGCTGGACACCGACGTGCGCGTGGCGACGGGGCTGGGCGATACGGTGTATCACACGCTGCTCGCGAAGCCGGCCGTCGTCGACAGCCAGGACCGACCGCTCGACCGCGAGTTCGTCCACGACTACGCGGGGTCGGTGTGTATCTCTCCCCGGTACGAACGGCTCATCGAGGCCGTCCTCGGGACGGCCGCGCTGGACGACATCACCTTCACGTACCCGGAGAACGGCCAGGAGGAGGAAGCGGCCATCGCCGAGACCGGTCTCGGCGTCTACCTGACGGTCACCGGGTCGACGGCCCGGGACCACGACCTCGAACTGGGCGAGCGGCTCTTCCCCAGCGAGACCGTCCTGCTGGAGAACGAGTCCGAGCGGACGCCGACGAGCGAGCAGGTCGCACAGCTGTTCACCGAACCCGAGGCGACTGCGCTGCAGTCGCTCTGAGGGTAACCCCCGCCTGTCGGCCGGTAGCGACGCCGATGGTCCCCCGGGCGCGCGGGTCGCGCATCGCCCCCCGCTTCCGTCGACGCGGTCTCCCGGTCAGTTTCGCTGTCGCCTGTCCGCCCATTTTAGCACTCTACACCGTCAATAACTCCCGCTGTCCGACGGTAACGACGCTGTAACAAATGGGTGTCCGGCGCTCGGTTTTCTCGTAGCGTGGTCGTCGACCGCTGAAGAACCGCTCCACCAGCAACCACAGCGACGTATGCGATGGATCAGAACAACACCGAACTCACACGCGATCGCATCTTCGACATACTCAGTAGTCCCCGGAGACGGTACGTGCTCTACTTCCTGCGGACGGAACCGAACCCGATTCAGCTGACCGACCTGGCGGAGCACGTCGCTGCCTGGGAGAACGACACGACTGTCGAGGAGCTATCGACTCAACAGCGAAAGCGCGTCTACGTCTCGTTGTATCAGACGCATCTCCCCAAGCTCGCGGAGTCGGGACTCGTCGACTACGACGAGGAGTCAGGTGACGTCGCTATCGCCTCGAAGGCCAGCGAGATAGACCCGCTGTTGGGCGAACAGCGGTCACAGCCGGCGTGGTACATCTACTACTTCGGACTGGCGGTGCTGAGTACACTCCTGGTCGTGGCGTCGGTCGCCGGTCTGGCCGTCCCGCAGGTGGCCCTCGCCGTCGGAATAATCGGCGCGTTCGTGGTCCTGACCCTCATCCACGTGGTGTACGAGTGGCGCCAGCAGTCACCCCCCGCGGAGTTTCGCGAGTGACGCTAGTCGGCGTCCTCTGGCAGGAGCTGTTCCGGCGTGCGCAGATACGTCGGCGTGTTCGCAAACTCCGTCATCCGCTCGAGCTCGCTCTCAGTGATGTGTTCTGGCATCATAGCAGTCCTCTACGGGTGACTGGTTAGTAATTGAGTTCATAGATACAGGAATGTACTTTATACTGCGGCGGCGGGAAGCGCCACCGACCGAACGCCGTCGATGTCCGTATCACGGCCGTAGATTCAGTTAGCCGCCCGGTATATGGCGTATAACGGATTCCCGCCGAGTCCGCACGCGACTGTCCGCCCAGCGCCGGGCGCTGGCGCTGGGGCGTGTCTATCGTCGCACTGGGCGGGTCACTCCCACGCCGTCGGTGACCGCGTGGGCCCACGGCCGGGGGCGGAAACCCGCTCTCATGTCAATATAGCTAATATTCTGCGCGACTCCCGTCCGGTCTGACCGGCGGAGCCCGTTCGTGGACGCTCTGGAACTGCTTACCGAGCGAACGGCGGAACTCGCGTCAGTCGGCGCTCGGTAAGGGGTACAGACCGTCGAAAACTACCGGAAAACTTATACTTGGGTGAAATTACGTACCCCTTAGAGAAAATGAGTGGTCCGGACCCCTGGCACGCGCTCGGCGGTGGAGACGGGTTACAGGACGCCGAGCGCGTGGCCGACGACGGTCCGACGTACGACCCGTACACGGACACGTACGTCGGGACGTTCGACGCCGAGTCGGCGAGCATCGCGGTGATGGAAGCGCTGGCGACCATCAGACACTGCGAGCCGACGGAGCTCGAACCGCTGTACCGCTCCGTCGACCCCGACGCGCTGGACCGACTCGTCGCGTCCGGGTCGGACCGCCTTCGGGTGACGATGCGGATAGACGATTTCGAAGTCGTCGTCACCGGGGACCGCCGCGTCGAGATTACGCCTCCCGAGTGACCGCCGGGTTCTCCGCTCACCGTTCTGCCGCCGGTTTCCGAGATGGGACGTGACTGCCGTCTCACCGGGTTACTCACTCGTTTACCATTACAGCACCGGCACTTTACTCCGGCGTGCAACAGACGCTCAGCAAGGACGCTGTGTACGTCGCCGACTCGCGGCTCCGGTGTGACCACCTCCTGTGGGGCCTGGTCCTCGTGGGCGCCGCCGGCGACGTGTTGCTGACGCTCACCGGACTCTCGCTGTGTTTCACCGAGGCCAATCCGGTCGCACAGGCGTTCCTCGACGTCGCCGGCGGCGCCGGGCTGGTCACGCTGAAGCTGGCCGCGCTGCTCGTGTTGTTCGCTGTCTACCGAATCGTGCGACCGCTGTACCGCCGCGCGGCGCTGGTCGCCTTCTTCGCGCCACAGCTGGTCGCCGTCTCCCACAACGGACTGCTCATCGCGCGCTACGCGGGCAGCTGTGTTTGAGCGCTAGGCCGACTCGTCGACCACGACCGGTTCAGAGGTCGTCGTGCGCTCCCGCGCCAGATACGAGACCAGGTCCTCGGGCGTGTACGCGGTGCCGTCGAGGAGACAGGGGAAGACGGCCGCCAGTTCGTCCCCGTCGTAGAGTGCCACCGCACGGGACGGCGGGACGATCCGGCTGAACGGCTCGGCGCTGTACTCCGTCGTCACCGTCGAGACGCTGAAAAAGGGTGCGATGGAGAGCCCGCTGTTTGCGGCCAGGTCGTAGAACTCCCCGACGGCCTCGAGGATGCGCCGCCCGCTCCCCACCTCCGTGAGCGAGCTGCCCGTACAGATGCTGCTGCCCCAGACGAGCAGGTCGACGTCGGCCAGCGCGTCGCGGTCGGCCAGCGCCTCCAGTTCGGTCACCAGGCGCTCCTGGTCCGGCTTGCTCTCGACGGGCGCGAGCGAGTGTACGAAGACCGTCGCTGTGAGGTCGCTGTCTGTCGGGGCCAGCAGTGCGTCGAGCGTCGCCACCGTTGGGTCGTCTGTTCTCATCTGTATAGCGATGGCCCCACGGCAGTGATAAACAGATAGGTCGTTTTCGCCGGATAGAAGCATCTTACCGGCCGTGAACGGTAGATTGGGGGAGAGCGTCAACGCAGACCGGACGACGACGGCCGCCGTCGTGTATGGCCTAAGTGGGGGTGGGGTGGGTGAGTTGGCAAGGGATGGACCGGTGGCCAGTACGTGCGGATGTTTGCTCTCCCCGCGAGAGGACCAACAGGCCCGGGTATCATTGTTACTCCGTGGTTAGTCTCGGTAAGCCAGGTCACACCACGGCTCGACCGCTGCCGACGGTTGTTGCTGACCGTGAGAGAGGCAGAAAGCCACGTATAACTATGCGAGCGTCTCCGCTCCCTCGCTGTGATGACCGAACACACTCCCCACGACTGCGAGCCATGGTAGTCGACGACTCCGAGACTGTGGCCGACGCGGCGGCGCTGTCACGGGCCGAGCGAGTGGAGTTGCTGGCCTCGAAGCGCCGACTGACGCTGCTCGAACTGCTTTCGACGAAGGCCGACGACGTCCACACACTCGAATCGCTGGCCACGGCGATAACACAGACCGAGCAGGGCGCCGGCCTCGGCGCCCGCCCGGCCCACCGGGTGTGTCTCTCCCTCCACCACGTGCACCTGCCGAAACTCGACGCCGCCGATATCGTCGCGTACGACCCGCAGCGAAACGTCGTCGAGTGTACCGGTCACCGGGAGTTAGAACAGCTTCTCGATACGGTCGGTCGGTAACCCGCCGACCGGGCCCGTCACGCGAACTGTCGGTAGAGCCGTGCCGCGGTGCCCAGCCCCGCCGAACTCCGTTCGAGCGAGTGGTACGTCCGAAGCGTCGGAGCGAACTTCGACTTGTACCGCGAGAGCCGCTGGTCGTTCGCGCCGACGAGGTCGTAGGCGCTGTGGCCCCGCTCGGCGGCCGCGCGGAGCACCTCCCAGTGGAGCAGGTCGTTGACGTCGTGGTCGGTCTCCTGTTTGGCCGTCCCCTGCCAGTTGTACACCCGCTCGCCGTCGTCCAGTATCAGCGACCCGCCGACGAACTCCCCGTCGACGGTACAGGCGTACGGCCGGAGGTAGCCCTCGGGGAGCGCCCGGTAGAGGTCCTCGACGAAGCGGGTGGTCAGCGGGAAGTCGAGGTCCTGTTCCGCGTGACGGTCCTGGACCTGTCTGATGACTCGTCGAGCCACCGTGATACCCTCCTCGGACACCTCACAGGCCTCCGTCGCGTCGCGGACGTTCGACCGCGCGTCGCGGCTGAACCGGTCCCGCAGCGTCTCGGGCTCCGCGTCGAGGTCGACGACGTAGGTAAAGCGGGGGGTCTCGGTGAACGTCGCCCAGTCGAAGGGACGCACGTCGGGCGCGCCCAGGGACGTCCGAACGTGGACGTACTCCGGGTCGTACTGCTCGTCGAGCCAGTCGAGGCTCCCCTCGATGAGCCGCCGTCGGCGCTTCTCCTTGCTGTGTGGCTTCATGCCCGGCTGTGCGAGGACGACCGGCCCGAGATAGCTCACCTTCAGCTCCGGTGGTGGGGAAAACGCCGCCGTTATCGGCCCTTTCCGAACCGTGAAGATGGGGAAGAGCCCGACCGGCTGTTCGCCCTTGTAGGCCAGCAACGGGTGGAGGTCCGCGTCGGCGTGGTCGGCAAAGACCTGCAGCGCCTCGAACCGGTGGAACGGCGTCCGCTCCCGGGTCCGGTCGAGTGCGTCGTTCCAGGTCGACGCCTCGTTGTCGGCGAGTTCGGCGATGTCCAGAGCCATCTACGGCCCCCGTGCGGTCGGAATCTGGCGCTCGTGTGCTAGCATCGGTTGCCTGTATCCTGGCCATGGCGGGGGGTAAGTATAGTCGTCTTACCGTCTGTACCGTCCGAGCAGGTCGTTGCGCCCGGTCTGACAGTGTCTCCCGGTACGATAGCTATAACAAAACGACGCCTCCCGATACCCCCATCCGTACTATGTCTGTGGTCAGTGCCGGCCAGGTTCCGGTGGCGAGTGTCCGAACTCGGGTGACACCGCGGTGACAGTGTCGGAGACGGCCCGTCGCGTGGTCAGATCGACGTTGTCGCTCGTCCCCGTCGACCTGGTGCTCGTTATCACGTACGTGACGTTCGCATCGGCGGCCGTCGGGGCCGACCCGGGAGGGTCGGTCGGCCAGTTCCTCGTCGGCGTCGGGCTGGTGCTGTTCGCGCCCGGGTACGCCGTCGTCGCGGCGCTGTTTCCGGGGCGCGCCCGCCAGCGAGACGCCCGCGCACCCACCAGCGTGCTCGCGCTCACACGCCCGCACGACGGCGTGTTGATTCGCGAGCGGCTGGCGCTCTCCTTTGGCGTGAGCGTGGTGTTGCTGCCGATTATCGCCGTCACTCTCGGCGCCGTCGGCGTCACGCTGACCACGGCGTCTGTCCTGGCGGCCGTCTGGCTCGTCGTCGGCGCCGGCACCATCGTCGGGACGGTCCGGCGGCTCGCACTCCCCGAAGGGGCCCGCTTCGACCTGCTCGGGGCCGCTCAGGCGGTCGGCCGGGACCGCCCGCTCGCCGACGATACGAAGACCACGCTGCTGACCGTCGGCCTCTGCTGTGTGGTCGCCCTCACGCTGGTGTCGTTCGTGGGCGCTATCGCGGGGCCGACACAGTCGATGTCGTACACGAGCGCCTCGTTGCTGACCAGCGGCGCGGACGGGGACCCGGTGGCGAGTGGCTACCCGGTCAACGCCTCCCGGGGCGAGTCGGTCCCCCTCGTCGTCCGCGTGACCAACCACCACGACACGGCGGCCAACTACACTGTGGTTGCCAGACTCCAGCAGGTGGAGGGCGGGACGGCCCAGCGTGGCGAGCGGGTGTGGCAGGGACGCCAGCGCATCGGGGCCAACGAGACCTGGACGCGGGACCACGCCGTGAGGCCGACGATTACGGGCCAGGACCTCAGACTCACGTACTACGTCTACCGCGGGCCGGTGCCCGCCGACGTCTCCCGTGCCTCGGCCGATAAAGTGCTGTATCTCCGCCTCGACGTCCTCCCCCGCGGCCAGACCGGGTCACAGTCCGCCGGCGGCGCCGGGTCGGAGCCAGCGGGAGGGGCGAGCGGGACGCCAGCGTCCGGCGGGACTCCCACGGCGACGCCGACGTCCGGGGCCGGCGCTATCCTCGGCTGAGGACGACCCGGCCCAGCGGCTCCCGACGGGCGGTCGGGATAGGCGTGTTCTCTTGCGGGGAGGTGACGACCGTCGTAGAAGCGTCCAGCTAGGTGACGACCGAAACAGAAGCGTCCAGCGCCGTTACCGCAACGGCATCACCCGGTGCGTGCTGGTCGCCCAGCGGCCGACCCGTCCGTTGTAACCGTCTCAGGAGCCATCGGTGCTCACCGGCACCGTCTGTCCCTCGGCGTCCGTCGCCGTCGCGCGGATGGCCTCCATGATGCGCAGCGTCCACGTGCCCTCGGCGACCGGCACCGCCGTCCCCCCGCCCCGCTGTATCGCGCGGGCCTCCTCGCCGAACTGGTAGCTGTGGGAGTCCAGGTTCCGAACCGAGTCCCAGTCGTCGTCGAGGGTGCGACGGGCGACGGCCACGAGGTTCTCCGCCGTGCCCTGGATGCGCCCGAGGACGTGGTCGACGTTGGCAAGCGCCCGCGCCTTGGGCGAGGCCTGGTAGTCGCGGTCGAGCACCGTCACCGACTGGGAGACGACGTCTATCTCGATGCTCCCGCGGTCGCCGTGGACCTGGATGACCTTGTGGGGGATGTCGCTCGCCAGCACCGTGCCGCTGCAGAGCACGCCGTCGTCGGTGGTGTACTGGAACTGGACGCTGTCGTACTCGAACTCCTGTGTGTATTCGTGGACGAGTGACGTGCTCGCCTGAATCGAGTCGGGACTGGACGGGTATCCCCCGAGGTTCAGGACCATGTATATCGGGTGGGGCAGCCCCTCCTCGAACTCGCCGCCCGCGAGCTCGAAGGCCCACGCCCCGCGGCGCACGTCGTCCGGATAGGTCTCCCCGGCGTACAGCATGTCGATGGAGCGTAGCTCGCCGATTTCGCCGTCCTCGATGAGCCCCCGGGCTTTCCGCATGGCCGGCGAGAAGTTGTGGTTGTGGACCACCGAGACAGTCGCGTCGTGTTCCTCGGCGAGGCGCTCCAGCTCTTCGGCCTCGGCGACGGACTCGGTGACCGGCTTCTCTATCAGCACCGGGATGCCGTCCTCGATGGCCATGCGGGCCAGTTCGAGGTGTGTCGCGACCGGCGTACAGAGATGTATCCAGTCGAGCGACTCCCGGGCCAGCATGCCCTCGAAGTCGGCGTAGGCGTTGATGTCGTACTCGGTGGCTTTCTCCCTGGCCCGTGACTCGTCCAGATCGCAGATGGCGACGAGATTCGTGTCGGGGCAGTCCTGCAGCCCCGAGAGGTGGTAATCGGACACCACGCCGCCGCCGACGACCGCGGTTTCGAGTGTCATCGTCCCATCACCCCGCGTCTGAATATATTGTTATAGCCGAGATGTGGGGAGGTAGCTGGCTGTTACCGAGACGGCACGCGCTCTCGCGTGCGAGGGAGTATTAGACTAGTGACACGTACTGGCGAACACGGGACAACTGACGCGAAAGACAGATATAACAATACACCAACACGTTCTCCTCTCGGTTGAGCATGGCCGCCAACTGCTTTCGCGAGGTGTGGGCGTGACGTACGACGGTGCAACGGTCGCGGTCGTCGTCCCGGCGTACAACGAGTCGGGGCTGGTCGGGAGCGTCATCGAGACGGTCCCGGACTACGTCGACCGCGTGTACGCGGTCGAGGACGGCTCTACGGACGATACGTGGGCCGAGATAGAGGCGACCGCCGAGCGGGTCAACGCCGAGACTGAACCCGAGGCGGCGTTCGACCGCCGCGTCGTCCCCATCCGCCACGAGGAGAACCGGGGCGTCGGCGGTGCCATCAAGACCGGTTACGTCGCCGCCCGTGAGGACCGAATCGACGTCACGGCGGTGATGGGCGGTGACGCACAGATGCGCCCCGAACTGCTCGCGGGCGTGGTCGCACCCATCGTGGCGGACGAAGCCGACTACGTCAAGGGGAATCGCTTGCTCGACGCCGACCACCGGGAGGGGATGCCGACGTTCCGCTACGTCGGCAACCGAATCCTGACCTGGCTCACCAGAATCGCGAGCGGCTACTGGACCATCGGCGACCCGCAGAACGGCTACACCGCCATCTCACTGCACGCCCTGGAGACGGCGGGCGTCGAGGAGATGTACGAGTACTACGGCTACTGTAACGACCTCCTCGTCAGGTGCAACGTCGCGGGACTGCGCGTCATGGACGTGCCCCGCCCGGCGAACTACGGCGACGAGGAGAGCCACATCGACTACCGGTCGTACATCCCGAAGGTGTCCGTGATGCTGTTCCGGGGATTCCTCCGGCGGCTCTGGCGGAAACACGTCCGGGCGGACCCACATCCGATGGTGGGACTGTACGGCGGCGCCGCGACGGCCGGGCTGTACGCCGCCCTGCGAGCGGTCCGACGCGACGAGGGCGGTGTCGTCCGGGCCGTCACGATACTGCTCGTCGCCGGGCTGTGCCTGTTCGGCGCCCTGGCGATGGACCGCCGCCACGACGCCTCGCTGGACCGACGCCGGGAGACGCTCCAGGGACCGGAACCGGCCGAGTCCCGCTCGCCCGCACGGGTCGAAAGCGACTGACGGGGGCCGCTCGACGGCCACAGGAGCATCCTACCCCGGCCCGGACAGCACACGCTGGGAATAACAATAGCGGCGACGCCGTTTGTCCGGATGTGACCCCTGATTGGACGCGGCGGCAACTCGTCTCGAGACTCGGTGGGGTGGCGGTTCTCGGTGCGCTCGCTGGCTGTCCGGGGACGGACGGGCCAGACACGGAAACGCCGTCCAGCCCCGACGAGACACCCCGGACCGAACCCACCGAGACGGGTCGCGACCGACCCCGGACCGACGCGTACGAGAACGTCGTCGACATCACCGAGGCCGGCGCCGACGCGAACGGAGAGGAGTCCATCGTCCCCACGCTCGACGAGATAGACACCTCGAACACGCTCGTCCGGTTCCCGTCGGGCACCTACTTCATCGACGATTCGTGGAGCCCGTCGGGCGCCGAGCGCCTCGGCCTCTACGGGCCCGACGCGACTATCACCACCGTCGAGGAGTTCGAGGGCCCGCTGTTCGGCCTCGGCACCGGCTCGAAAGTCTCGGACCTCTACGTCGGCGGGTTCACCTTCGACCTGACGCCCGAGGACACCGGTCCCCGGCCCATCAACGCTCGCGTGACCGACTCGATGCGGGTCGAGAACGTCACCGTCCGCGGCGAACTCGACCTCGACCAGGACGGGATGCGCTTCGACGTCACGGAGACGGACGGGCACGGTACCATCTGGAACCTCCGAATGCCCGACGGCGGCGACCCGGAGTACAGCAACACGGGCTGTTACGTCGGGGAGAGCCACGTCGGCGAGTTGCTCTTCCAGAACTGTAGTTTCGACGGCTTCCCCGACAACGGCCTCTATGCCTCCTCCGCGAAAGGCCGTGTCAACGTCGTGGGCGGGCAGTACCGCAACAGCGGCGTCGCCAACATCAGGGTCAGCGGCCCGTCGACGGTACGGGGCGTCATGGTCCGCTGTGACGAAGCCCGCGAGGGCGTCGAGAATATGCGCGGCATCCGTCTCAGGGGCGGGAAGGACGTGGTCGTCGAGAACAGCCGGCTCGTCTTCGACAAGGTCTCCTCCAGCGACGGCGCGATAACCTGTGCCGAGTGGCTCGACGCGGCGACGATACGGAACACTCACATCACGGTCAACGCCGACGACGTCCCCGCCATCTGGGCCAAACCGTCCGCACGGAACCGGGCCGACGTGCGGAAACACCCGATTCGGATTCACAGCGTCCGCATCGACGGCTCGGCGAGCAGCGGGGCGGCCGTCCGCATCTCCGAGCGCAGCGGGACCCTCCTCTCGAACCTCTGTATCTGTCAACACGGCAACGAGCGCAACGGCATCGCCGTCGACGGGGCCCACCAGACGACGGTCCGCGGGTCGTCTATCACCGTCTCCGGTCGCCCGCTCGCGACCGAGGGCATCTCCGTCAGGCGGGACAACCTCTCCCTGCAGTCGACCTCGACCGGCCGCTCGTCGTGTTCCTGTCCGCAGAACCGCTAGGTCGTGGAACCCAGCGGTTAGCGGTCCTCCGAGATGTATCCCAGGTGGGCGAGCCGCTCGGCCACGTCGTCGTCCTCGCGCGTACTCGCGTCCAGTCCCTCGTAGGGCGGATACGCCTCCACCGGCGTCTGTGAGACCACGGGGAGCGGGTCGCCGTCCATCCGCTCCGGACGGGCCACGCCAAGCGTCGAGAGGACCGTCGGGGCGATGTCGAACAGGTGGGCGTCGGGCAGCGAGGCGTCCGTGTCGACCCCGCGGCCGCTGACGGCGACGACGCCGTCGCGCTTGTGGTTCCACGGCTCCCGCGGCGTCCCGAAGTGCTCGCCCAGTAGCGAACCGTTGAGGAAGTTCTGGAAGGCACGCGGCACGACGACGATGTCGGGTGCCGCCTCGGTGTGCGGTCCCTCGAACACCGCCTCCCGGGGCGCGACCCGTTCGAACACCGGGCGGCCGTCCGGGTCGGTGAGCTCGCCGAGTCGCTCTACGAGTCGGTCGCGGACGGCGTCGTACTCCTCGGCTGGGACCACGCCCGACGGCTCCCGACCGGCGACGTTGAGCCGGACGCCCAGTTCGATTCGGTCCCGCATGTAGGCCTCCGAGGCGGGGAAGTCGACCTGCTCGGTCCCGGCGCGGACGGCGTCCGTCGGCGCCAGCTTTGCCACCGGTTCCGCCAGTCCCAGCGGTTCGAGGACGCGTTCGATGCGCTGGCTCGTCAGTCCGACCCGTGCCAGCAGAGCGACCCCGCGCTCGGCCAGCCCGGGGTCGGGCGTGCCGCCGCGCTCGCCCTGCTGGAGGCGCTGCCGGGCGATGGCGTCCCAGGACGGCATCCCCTCGCCCTCGGCGGTCGCCGCGACGTGGCCCCACTCGCGAAGCGCCTCGTTGAGACGCACCTCGTAGCCGTCGTACTCCCCGATGCCGTGGTCGCTGACGACGACGACCGTGTCGGGGTCGGCCGCGGAGAGGGCCGTCTCGACGGCGTCGTCGACCGCCCCGAACACGCACTCGATAGCCTCGCGGTCCTCGGGCCGTCGGTGAAAGACGGTGTCGGTCTGCTGGAACTCCAGGAAGCCGAAGTCGGGGTCGAACCGGTCGACGAGGTACGCGAAGGCGTCGCCGCGCGAGCGGGCGTGGTCGGCAACCGCCGGTAAGGCCGCCTTTCCGGGCGTGTCCATCGGACCGTAGACGCTGTACTCACCGGTCTCCTCGCGAACGTCGTCCAGTATCCCCTCGGGGTGGCCTGGCGGGTCCTCCGGCGAGATGTAACCCGGGATTACCGCGCCGTCGACGGCCCGCGCCGGCGCCGTGACGGGGACGTTCACGACCACGCTGCTGTGTCCGCGCTGGTCGAGCAGTTCCCAGAGCGCGTGTGCGCGGACGTCCGACGCGTCGACGACGTCGTGGTCGTAACCGTCGAACTTGAGGAACCCGTACACGCCGTGTTTCCCCGGGTTGACGCCGGTGTACAGCGACGGCCAGGCGCTCGGTGTCCACGGCGGGAGTTGCGACGTGAGCGGTCCCGCGGCGCTACGGTCGAACAGGGCCTCGATGGTCGGCGCGACACCGCTGTCGGTGACCGATTCGAGTATCGGCATCGACACGCCGTCGAGTCCGAGTAACAGAGTCCGCATGGGTTTGAGCGGGGTGCCGAGAAATCTTTGTAATCTAACACTTACCCCGGAGCTGCCGGTTTCTGACACCTAGAATTACACTCTCTCTGGAAAACACTTTCTCCGCGTCCTCGACACTGACTTAAATTTTCACGGCGGCGGAAGTACAGAAAATGCGGCTGGTACGTATCTGGTTCGTAACTGAGACGCGAGCAGCGACAACTAGGCATACCTTACTGACAAGGTGGTCAGAACTCCTTTTCCGGTAGGAAGTTCCTGAACGGTATGGCAGGCAACCATCGGACCGGGAAGACGGGGAAAGCACAGCGTACTACCCGGCGAACGTTCATGCGGACTGTCGGGGCCGGCGCGACGGCCGCCGCGGCCGGCACGGCGTCTATCGGCGGCGTCGCCGGGGCCGAGACCACTGTCGACCTCGGGGCGGAAGGGCTCCGTAACGGGGACCTAATCGACCCCTACCTCGAGGAGTTCTTCACCGACGGCACCGAGGTACGCGTTCCGGCCGGGGAGTACGACTACACCGGCGCTGGCCTCGGCGGCGACAAGGCCAACTGCGCGCTCGTGGGCTCGGCCGACGGCGTCACGTTCACCCGACCCGACGACCCCGAAGTCGAGGTTCGCCCGACCGTCACGGCGACCGAGGGAACGGTCCGCATCGAGAACGTCACCATCCGCGGCAAGCGCGGCGAGGCCCAGTCCCGCTGGCGCGTCGGCGCCGAGGAGGGCGCGACCATGGAGGTGTTCAACGTCAACCTGCCGGACGGAACCGTCGACGGGTCGGACTCGACGGGGCTGTACGCCGGGTCGGACCACGCCGGCACCCTCCACTGCAAGGCGTGTTACTTCGAGCGACTGGGGAACGTCGCGATGTACGTCTCGGACGCCTACACCGGCGGGGACGGGCGAGTCGTCGTCGAGGACTGCGTCTTCCGCAACGTCAACTCCTCGATGGTCCGCTTTGCGCCCACGGACAGCGTCGTCCGTGGCTGTTACTTCGAGGGAACGGAAGAGCCGCCCGCGTACCGGACCGGCGGGACCACGCTGCGCGGTATCAAGGTCGACGACCCCGGCACCGGCGCGGTCATCGAGGACTGTGACTTCTACTTCACGCGCGGGGCCAGTCCCATCCGCCTCCACTACCGCGGCGAGGGCGGGTCGGGCACTATCCGCGACGTGCGCATCTACAACGACGGCGACGGGGCGGCTATCCGCCAGGACTGGGAGACCGAGGGCGACTGGTCCGGTCAGAACATCCACCTCACCGGGAGTGGAAACCTCGACGTCCCGGAACACTTCGAGACCGTCACCGGCGACGACGCCGCGGCGCCCGACACCGACTACAGCGTCTGGACCCCCGTCGAGGGCGACGGGAACTCGACCGAGACAGCGGAACCGGTCGCCGCTCGGCCGCTCACCCTCGACGCCGACGGGGCGACCGACGGCCTCCGTGCCCTCCAGGACGACAGCAACGCCGGCCCCGACCCGCTCCCGAACCGAATCGAAATCGACGGCACCGGCGACGCCGAAGAGAGCGCGTACTACGAGTTCGCCGTCACCGGCAACCTCACCATCGACGAGGCGCGCACCGCCGTCGGTAGCGGCGAGACGCTCTGGCTGACCGGCGACATCACCGAGGGTTACGTCAGCGGTCACGTGCGCAACGGCGTGGACGCGTTCTTCTACAGCGGGCACCTGGAGCGCATCGAGATAGACGGCGACGCCGACATCAACGTCTTCCACGGGTGACCATGGCGACGAAAACAGAGTGGGAGGAGGTCCCCGAAGACCCCGACCCACACGAGAACCTCGGCTACGAGATGGAGGAGCTGACGGTCATCCGCTCCGAGGCCAACGACCAGTACGTCTTCCTCCCGGCCGAGGAGTCCCACCTGCTCGACGAGGCGTTCATCGTCGCCGAGGCGGACGCGCTGGTCGACCTGACGCAGTAGGACGGTGATAACTAATCCTGCGACCCACCACCACTCAGGCATCCCACCGCAGCGTCGGTCGCGCCGACGACCACCGGTGTGTCCCACGCGATGACCTATCGTGATTACATGCGCGGCGACGAGGTGACACTCGGCGTCGCTCCGACCGGCTATCGCTACTCGACTGACGTGAACGAGTCCCTCCCCGTCGACCCCGACGCCGTCGCGACACAGGTGTACGAGTCGATGGCGCTCGGGGCCACCGTGGCGCACCTCCACGGCCGCGACGCCGCGGGCGAGCCCGACCCGGAGCGGTTGCCCGCCTTCGGCGAGGCGGTCCGGGAGCTGTGTGGCCGCGATATCCTCGTAGAGTACGCCGCCGGACCCGACGCGCCGCTTGGCGATTTCGTCGACGCACTCGACGAGGCGCCCGTGCCGGACCTCTCGACCGTCCGGCTCGGCCCGACCCAGACCGGCTACCGCTCGGTCTCGGAGACGAGTCGCCGCGACACGGAGCAGTTCGTCGCCGCGTTGACCGACCGCGGTATCACCCCGAACCTGCTGGTCACTGACGGCAGTGACTGCCACGAACTCGAACGGCTACGCGAGCGGTCGGCGCTGCCCGACCGCCCCGTCGTGACGCTCCTGCTTGGCGCTCCCAGCGGTGCGGTCGGGTCGCCACAGAGTCTGCTGGCGCTGCTCGACGCCGTGCCCGAGCGGGCACACTGTTTCGTCCGCGCGACCGGCCCCAACCAGTACCCGCTGACGACGCTCGCGTTCTTCATGGGCGCCCACCCGATGGTCGGCATGGAAGACAACCTCTTTTTCGCGCCCGACCGGCCGGTCGACCGGAACGCCCAGCTTGTCCGCGCGGTGACACAGCTGGCAGAGCGCTCCCTGCGGCCGCTCGCGGACGTCGAGTGGGCCAGGAGCCGGCTCTCGCTCCCCGCGGCCGTCGCCGAGGGCAGCGATGTCGAGGCCTAACCGGACCGGCCGAACCGAAGGCGGCGTATATCTTTATTTACGGGGATAGCTCTCCGGATACGATGGACGCAGTGATACTCGCGGCCGGCCAGGGGACTCGACTTCGCCCGCTGACAGACGACAAGCCCAAGGGGATGGTCGAGGTCGACGGGCAACCGATTCTCACGCACTGTTTCGACCAGCTCATCGAACTGGGCGCCGACGAACTGTACGTCGTCGTCGGCTACAAGAAACAGGTCATCATCAACTACTACGAGGACGAGTACAGAGGCGTCCCGATAACCTACACGCACCAGCGCGAGCAGAAGGGGCTCGCACACGCGTTGCTGACGGTGGAGGAACACATCGACGACGACTTCATGCTGATGCTGGGGGACAATATCTTCCAGTCGAACCTCCAGGACGTCGTCAACCGCCAGCAGGAGGAGCGGGCCGACGCCGCCTTCCTCGTCGAGGAGGTCCCGTGGGAGGAGGCCGGCCGCTACGGCGTCTGTGACACGAACAAGTACGGCGAGATTACGGAGGTCTTAGAGAAGCCCGACGATCCGCCGTCGAACCTCGTGATGACCGGTTTCTACACGTTCACGCCGGCCATCTTCCACGCCTGTCAGCTCGTCCAGCCGTCCAACCGGGGCGAGTACGAGATAAGCGACGCCATCGACCTCCTGTTGCACTCCGGGCGCACCATCGACGCCATCCGGATGAACGGTTGGCGAAACGACATCGGCTATCCGGAGGACCGCGAGGAGGCCGAACAGCGACTCCGGGCGGAGGCCGACGAGGGGGCAGACGACGACGCCGACGAGGGCGCCGACGCCGAAGACGTCGCCAGCGTCGCCTCCTCGGAGTAGTCCCTTTTCAGTCGACGGTTTCGCGTCGGTCGGAGGGCGGCCCGCTCAGGCGACCGAGAGGTCCTCCGCTCGCACGCGGTCCGCCACCGACCGCATCGTCTCGACGGTCAGGTCGGTGTCCGCCCGGACGCGGTCGACGTAGGCACAGATGGCCCGGACCCGGTCGAGGTCGGCCTCCGTCGTGAGGTTGTTCGGGTGGAGCCAGAGGTGACAGATACCGTCCTCCGCGGCCGCCGCGTCGATGCCGAGCCTGGCCTGCTTGACCACCGGGTCCCCGACCGTCGCGGCGAGGACCCGCCGGGCCGGTCCCTCGAAGCCGAACAGGTACAGGGAGGCGGGGATGTTCACGAGGCCGTACTCGTCGACGCTCGGCTCGACGAGCGGGGGCGGGTCCCGGACGACCGTCGCCTGCGCGAGCTTGCGAAGCGGCGCCGAGTAGGGGCCGTCCGCGGTCGTCTCCGGCTCGGTCCCGCGGTAGCAGGTGAACCCGGACTCGGCGAGTATCTCCCGATGGCCCACGCGGTTGCGCGGGAAGACGAACGAGCGCATCGTGACGCCCGCGGCCTCGGCGGCCTCGGTTGCGCGGTCACACTCCGCGCGAGCGAGCAGGTCGGTGGCGTAGTCGGCGTCGAACTCGACGTGGGAGTAGGTGTGGGCGCCGATGTCGTGGTCGACGTCGCTCTCGACGAGGTCGGCGATGAGGTCCGGGGCGAAACGGAACTGCTCGTCCATCGGCTCGTCGCCGCGCTCGTGGGCGAACCAGCCCGACGGCGAGGGGTGGCCGACGTGGGCCCCGGCACAGTCGTGCTCGAACAGGTGCCCGACAACCGCCCAGGTGGCCGGGATATCGTACTCATCGAGCGTCTCGGCCAGGTCTTTCCACCCCTGGCGCGAGCGAGCGATGCGTTCGGTCGGTCGCTGTTCGGCCGGGTAGTCGTGGAAGCCCCAGCCAAGTTCCGCGTCGATGGAGATGACGACTGTTCCCATTTGTTCCCCAGTGACCCGGCCCCGTCTAAGTTATACCGCGGGATGATGTCACCCCCGACGAGGTAGCAGTATGCTACGATTCGGGCCACGGACCGCGCCGTCCACAGGAAGAGAATAACAAAGCCTTGAACTGGTACAAATCTCGGAGTGAGTTCAGATGACCGGGACGACTCATCTTCAGAGCAGGCCAGTGACGGAGAATACGCCGCGGCAGGGGACCTACCGATGAGTAAGTGCCAGCTCGGTGATGGCTGTCGCATCGCGGAATCGGCCGATATCCTCCCGCCCGAGGGGGGCCAGGCGCCCGCCAGAATCGGGTCGGACTCCATCGTCCGGGCGGGGACGGTGGTCTACCCCGACGTCGCCACGGGCAACCGGTTCCAGACCGGCCACCACGCCGTCGTCAGGGAGCAGACCACCATCGGCCACGACTGTGTCGTCGGTTCGCAGGTCGTCGTCGACGGCCGAAGCGACCTCGGCGACGAAGTGAGCATGCAGACCGGGGCGTACGTCCCGTCGGACACGACCATCGGCGACCGGGTGTTCCTCGGGCCGCGGTCCGTCCTGACGAACGACCCGTACCCGCTGCGTCAGGGGGTCGACCTCGCGGGACCGACGCTCGAAGACGACGTGACCATCGGCGCCAACGCCACCGTGTTGCCGGACGTGACCGTCGGTGAACGCTCCTTCGTCGCCGCGGGGGCCGTCGTCACCGAGGACGTCCCACCGTCGACGCTCGCGGTCGGCACGCCGGCGAAACACCGGCCGCTACCGGAGCATCTCGCGACCACCAACGCGCATCGATGAGCCGACTCCCGGACGCGACGAGACCGCGCCGACCGCGGGCCGCGAGCGACTGACGATGCGGGTCCACTTCGAAGTGGCGCACCCGGCCCACGTCCACCTGTTCAAGCACGCTATCCGCGAGTTGCAGGCACGTGGCCACCGGACCCTCGTCACCGCCCGCGAGAAGGAAGTGACGACGGAGCTGCTGGACGCCTACGACATCGACTACGAGGTGCTCTCGGCCCAGCGCGAGACGACGCCGGGACTCATCCTCGAGTGGGCGCTCCGTGAACTGAAACTGATTCGGACGATTCGGCGGTTCGACTCGGACGTGGTGCTGAGCCACATCAACCCCGTCGCCGCTCAGGCCGCCAGGGTCACCGGGACGCCGAGCGTCATCTTCACCGACGACGAGGTGGCGACCCGCGGGCTCTCGAAGCTCACCCTCCCCTTCACGTCGCGGGTCTGTACGCCGGCGTGTTTCGAGATGGACTTCGGGGACAAACACCGCCGATACGACGGCTACCACGAACTCGCCTACCTCCACCCGGACCGGTTCGAACCGGACCCCGAGCCGCTGCGGGACCACGGTGTCGCGGTCGACGAACCGTACTACGTCCTCCGGTTCGTCTCGTGGGCGGCCCACCACGACGTGGGCGAGACGGGCATCTCCAGAGCGGGCAAGCGCGAACTCGTCGACTACCTCTCGGCACGAGGCGAGGTGTACATCACCAGCGAGTCCCCCCTGCCGGAGGGGTTCGAGACGCACCGCCTCCCGGTGCCGCCCGAGCGCATCCACGACCTGCTGTACTACGCCGACGGCTACATCGGCGACTCCCAGACGATGGCCCTGGAGGCGGGGATACTCGGGACGCCGTCCATCCGGACGAACTCCTTCGTCGGGAACAAGGACCTCTCGACGTTCCGCGAACTGGAGTCCCACGGGCTCGTCTACAACCTGAACGAGGAGCGGGCCGCCATCGAGAAGCTGAAGGGGTTCGTCGAAGACCCGGACATCGCGGCCAAGTGGGAGCGCCGTCGGTCACAGCTCTTGGCGGAGCGCGAGGACGTGACCGACGTGGTCGTCGACGAGGCCCTCGGAGCGGCCCTATGAGCGGGGACTGGGTACCCGACGGTCACGACTTCGCCCTGTGTCTCACCCACGACGTAGACCGTCCCTACAAGACCTACCAGTCGCTGTTCTACGCCGTCTCCCGCCGGGACCCGAGCCAACTGCTCGACCTCGCGCCCGGTCGGCGACCCTACTGGACGTTCCCGGACCTGCTCTCCTTCGAGCGCGAGCAGGGGGTCAGGTCTGCCTTCTACGTGCTAGACGAGCAGTCGCTGTTTCGCGACCGGCCGCCGCGGGAGTGGTTCACGAGGGAGGGGTGGCAGCTGTACGCCGGGCGGTACGATATCGAGGACGAGCCAATCCGCGACCTGCTCGCTCAGCTCCGAGCGGGCGGCTGGGAGGTCGGTCTGCACGGCTCCTACGAGGCCGTCGACGACCGCGCGATGCTCCACGAGGAGAAACGACACCTCGAGTCGGTGCTGGGCGAGTCGGTCGTCGGCGGCCGCCAGCACTACCTCCGCCTCGAACGGCCCGCCACGTGGGAGCACTACCGGGCCATCGGTCTCGACTACGACACGACGCTCGGGGACCCGTACGAGTACGGGTTCACGGACGGTTACCAGCCGTTCCGACCGTTCGACGACGAGTTCGTCGTCTTCCCGCTGACGGTCATGGAGAGCGCCCTCCCCGACCCCGGCGAGGCGTTCGACCGGGCCTGGGCCGCGCTCGAATCGCTGCTCTCGGAGGCCGCAGCGAACCGCGCCGTGATGACGGTCCTCTGGCACCCGCGCCACTTCAGCCGCGACCACCCCGGATACGACCGGCTCTACCGTCGGCTCGTCACGACGGCGCTGGAGCGGGACGCCTGGGTCGGCCCGCCCGGCGAGCTGTACGCCTTACAGGAGTCGACGGCTGTCACCGCGGACGACTAGGGGCCGAATCAGCGCACAGCGGCAACGCGCGATAAGCTCCAGATACTCAAGCCGGTCCCGCCGGGAGATGGACGCGAGCCACATGCGCATCGAACGACTGTCACTCGCTGAGTGGGCGGAGACGCTCCCGAAATCGGGGTACGAGGTGTTTCACACGCCGCCGGCGCTGTCGGCCATCGAACGCCACACGAGCGGCGACTTGCGACTCTTCGGCGGCTTCAAAGGCGACCAGCCGGTGGGGCTGCTCCCGGTCGTCGAGGAGAACCGGGCGGTGGGGCGGACCATCACGTCGCCGCCGCCTACGATGAACGTTCCGCGACTGGGGCCCATCGTGATGCCGACCAGCCCGAAACAGCGCAAGCGCGAACGCGTCAACAAGAAGTTCGTCGAGGCCGTTCTCGAAGAACTGGAGACCGACGGCCCGCTGTCGCTGGTGCGACTCATCACGCCGCTGGGATACGACGACCCGCGGCCGTTCCGCTGGGCCGACTTCGACCTCACGACGAAGTACACCTACGTGGTCGACCTCGAAGACACCGACCCCGATAGCGTCCTCAGTTCCTTCAGCAAGAGCCTCCGCCGGGACGTCGGCAACGCCCGCGAGAGCGACGTGACCGTCGAGGTCGGCGGCCACGACGCGACGCGGGCCGTCTTCGAGCGGACCAGGGACCGCTACACCGAGCAGGGCCGGGGGTTCCCGCTCTCCTGGCGGTACGTCAGCGACCTCGTCGCCGGGCTGGACGACCGCGCCCGGACGTACGTCGCCCGCGACGCCGACGGCGAGACGCTCTCGGGCGTGACGGCCCTGTTCGGCCCCGACGCGGCCTACTTCTGGCAGGGCGGGACGCGGGCCGAGAGCGACGTGGCGGTCAACAGCTTACTCCACTGGCGAATCATCGAAGACGTGCTCACCGACCCGGCGTTCGAGTCGGTCACGGCCTACGACCTCATGGGGGCAAACACCGAGCGCCTCTGTGACTACAAGGGCAAGTTCGCCGGCGAACTGGTGCCCTACTACGAGGTCGAGACCGACAGCGCGGCGATGAACCTCGCCAAGTCCGCCTTCAGCGCGGTCAAACGATGACGGACCTGCGCGTCCTCAACCTCGTCACGAACGCCGACTCCCAGTTCTTCGAGGCCCAGGTCGAGGAGCTAGAGCGCCGCGGCGTCGAGATGACCACGCTGTCGGTGCCCGGCGAGAACCAGTCCCAGTCGGTCGACGCGGGCACCGAGGGAAGCCGGTCCGTGTGGGACTACGCCCGCTTTTACCCCTCGGTGCTGGCCCACTCGCTGGACGGCTACGACCTCCTCCACGCCAACTACGGGCTCACCGCACCGATGGCTCTCGCCCAGCCACGGCTCCCGGTCGTACTCTCGCTGTGGGGGTCGGACCTCATGGGGCAGTACGGCCCGCTGACGAAACGGCTCGCTCCGATGTGTGACGCCGTCGTCGTCATGTCCGAGGGGATGGCCGAGGTGTACGGCGGCGACTGTCGCGTCATCCCACACGGCGTCGACCTGGACCTCTTCGAGCCGATGGACCGCGACCAAGCCCGCGACGCGGTCGGCTGGCCGACCGACGAACGCATCGTCCTGTTCCCGTACCCGCCCAAACGCGAGATAAAGAACCATCCACGGGCCCGGGCCGTCGTCGACCGCGTCGCCGACCGACTCGCCGACCCGGTGTCGCTGCGGACCGCGACCGACATCCCGCACGAACGGATGCCGTACTACCTCAGCGCCGCCGACGCGCTGATTATGACCTCCCGCAGGGAGGGGTCGCCCAACACGGTCAAGGAGGCGATGGCGTGTAACCTCCCGGTGGTCTCGACGGACGTCGGCGACGTCGCCCAGCGGCTCGCTCCGGTCGAGCCGAGCACGGTCAGCGACGACGACGACGAACTCGTCGCGGGGCTGGCCGAGATACTCCGCCGCGGCGAGCGCTCGAACGGTCGCGAGAACGCGGTCGAAATCAGCGTCGAACAGATGGGCGCCCGGCTGTTGTCCGTCTACGAGTCCGTCGCGGCGGCGTAGCGGCGCCCGTCGCGGCCCGTTCGCCGAGAAACCGCACGACGGCGAAACAGTTCCATACCGCCTACAACCCGTCAATAACAATGACCGCCGACCGACCAGGATGGCTCAGATGGCCGAAACACCTCCGCGTAGACGCCGTCAGGTCGCCGTCCTTCTCGCCGGGTATCTGGCATACACCGTCGGTCTCGTCGTCGCCGCCGGGTCCCAGCCGACCGGCTACGAGATATCGATCTACCGCGCTACGCCCGTGCTCTTCTGGCTCGGCAGCGCCGTCGGGCTCATCGCCGCTATCGCGGTCGGTTTGAGCGCGACCGCGACGACCCTCAGGAGCCGTCTCGCACTGTTACTGGGCGCTCTCATCGGCATCAGCGTCGCGATACTCCCCACCATCCGGGACTACTACTACTACGGCCCCGGCGACGCCCTCTCCTATCTCGGCTGGACGCGCCTGATAGCCGAGGGGTCGCTCAACCCGGTGAACTTCCTCTATCCCGGCATTCACAGCATCGCCGTCGTGTTGACCAGCGTGACGGGGCTACCCCCCCGTCGGACGCTCCAGCTCGTCGTTCCCGTCTTCATGTCGCTGTACGTCCTCTTTACGGCCCTCTGTGTGACACGCATCGCGGCGCGGTCGAAAGCCGCGGCGGTCGGGACGTTCTTCGCCCTCCTCTTCTTGCCAATCAATAACATCCACACCTACATCTTCCCGTACCCCACCAGCGCCGCTATCTACTTCACCCCCTTCGCCCTGTATCTCCTCTTGCGCTACGTGGGCGAACGCGACACGCTGGTCACGGTTCGAGGGTACGACGTCGTGACGCCGCTTGGGCTCTTGCTGACCCTGGCGGGCGTCGCGGCGATTCTCATCCACCCGCAGTCTGGCTCGAACGTCCTGCTGCTCATCGGCGCCGGGTTCGGGCTGCAACTGCTAGCACGGCTCTACGGGCGGTTCTGGCCGACGGACCGGCTGACCAGCCACCGGTCGCTGGGGCCACAGACCGCCGTCGTTGGGCTCTTTTTCGCCCTCTGGATACCGCGGTTCAACCGGGCCACCGGGACCGTCGGCGCGGTCATCAACGGCCTGCTGTACGGCGCCAACCCCGGAAACGAGATATCCACGGTCAGCAGTTCCCTGTCGACGCTGGGAAGTGGCATCGGTGAAATCTTCGTGAAGATATTCTTCGTCAGCGCCGTGCTCTCCGTGGTCGCCGGCGCGGTGATGCTCTGGGCCGTCGCCGGGCGACTGGACGAGCGCTACCCGGACCGCAACAGCCTGTTGCGGTACGTCGCGTTCGGTTTCGTCCCCGTGTTCGTGCTCTTTGGCCTGTTCTACATCACGAGCGTCACCCGCCAGCCGTTCCGCTATCTCGGCTTCATGATGGTCTTTGTCACCGTCCTCACCGCCGTCGCCGTCACCGACGGGATTCCGTACTCCCCGTCGCTGTCGACCAGACACTGGCAGGCCGCCCTCGCCGTCGCTCTCGTGTTCATGCTCGTGCCACAGGCCATGATACTCCACAAGTCGCCGTACATGTACAAGGGCTCGGACCACGTCCCCGAGACGTACTACGACGGCTACACCACCTCCTTCGACCAGCGTGACCCCGACGTGTACTTCGCCGGGCCGCGCGGGGGACCGCGACGCTACGTCGACGCCTACTACGGGACGACCGGGACGGACTACACGCCCGGGGGCAGACACTTCCCCGGCAAGGAGGCGATGATACCGTTCTCCGTCTTCGGCAGGAACACGACGGAGTACTACTCACGGTGTCGGTACGTCCCGCTGACCTCCAGCGACTACGAGCGGGAGGTCGGCCTCTACGACGGGTTCAGATACTCGGCGGAGTCGTTCCGCTCGTTCCGGCAGAACCCCGACGTCTCGCGGGTCCAGACCAACGGTGATTACCGCCTCTACTTCGTCCGCGGGGCGGACTGCGGCCGATGAGCCTGGCCGACCGCATCGCGGCCGGGTTCAAGGTGTCGATGGCCGCGCGGGTGGTCCACGCCGGGACGAACGGCCTCCTGCTGTTGATACTGACGCGGTACCTGCTCGAACCCGACCAGTACGGCCTGCTCTACTTCGCCATCTCCATCGTCGGCATCGCCGAACTGTTCGGGACCCTCGGCGTCCCGAACGCCACGGCCCGCTACGTCAACGAGTACCTGGAACGCGACGAGACGCAGGTCCGGTACATCGTCCAGTGGTCGCTCGTCATCATCCTCGCCGTCGCCATCACCGTCTCGCTCGCCGTCTCGCTGGGCGGCGCACAACTGGCGCGGCTGCTCGGTCGGCCGGCGGTCGCGCCGGTGCTGACAGTCGGCGGGCTCTACATCGCCGGTCGCTCGCTGTTTGGCTACCTGAAGTCGGTGTTCCAGGCGTTCAACCGGGTCGACTACAGCGCCGCCCTGACCATGGTCAACAGCACGACCAGGCTCGTCGTCACATCGGGGCTGGTCCTGGCCGGCTACGGCGTCACCGGGGCGATGACCGGCTACGTCGTGGCCTACCTGCTCGCCGTCGCCGTCGGGCTCGCGGCGCTGTACGCGCGGTTCTACCGACCGCTCCCGCCGACCGAGAGCCCCGAGAGCGACCTCCGGGGCCGCATCGCCCGCTACAGCATTCCCACCGCCGCTACCCGGGCCAGCGTGGTCGTCGACAGCAAGATGGACACCGTCCTCGTCGGCGTGCTGGCGACGCCCGTCGCGGTCGGCTTCTACACGCTGGCGCGCCAGATTGCCGACCTCTGTATCGCTCCCGCCTCGTCGCTGGGCTTTACTATCACGCCGACGCTCGGCGAACAGTCCGCCGCCGAGAACCCCGACGTGGCCGGCCGCATCTACGCCGAGTCGCTGCGGAACGTCCTCCTGCTGTACGTCCCGGCGGCCGCCGGCCTCGTCATCGTCGCCGAACCGACCATCACCTACGTCGTCGGCGAGGAGTATCTCGGCGCCGTCGTGCTCGTCCAGCTCTATGCCTTCTTCGTCATCGTGCGGGCCATCCACAAGATAACCGGCTCGGCGCTCGACTACCTCGGGCTGGCGCGGGTGCGCGCCATCGCCCGCGGGACCAGCGCCGCGGGCAACGTCGGTCTGAACCTCCTGCTCATCCCGCCGCTGGGCGCGCTGGGAGCCGGCATCGCCACGGTCATCACGTACAGCGCCTACACCGGCGTCAACGTCTACTACATCCACCGCGAACTGGAGTTCGACCTCGGCGGCGTCGCCAGCGACCTCGCCCGCGTCGCCGTCGTCGCGCTGGTGATGGCGGGCGTCGTGCTCTCGATGGTGTCCTACGTCACCGGCCCGCTCTCGCTGGTCGCGGTCATCCTCACCGGCGGCGCGGTGTGGGCGACGCTCTCGGTGGCCAGCGGGCTCGTCGAGCCCAGCGCGGTCATGTCGTTTATTTCGTGACCGTAGCCACCGGATAATCCTTGGCCAACTGTCCGGTCAAGCGCTGCATAACTACAGTCGCTGTTCGGGAAACAGTTCCCATGCCCTCAGTCGCATTCCTCGGGAGCCATCCCCTGGGTGAGCGCTGCCTCGAAGAAGTGACTGGCCACGACGCCTTCGACGTGAAGCTGGTCGTCACCTACGGCCCCGCAGAGGACACCTGGTGGGACGGCTGCCTGTACGACCGGGCCGAGTCTCTCGGTCACGACGTCGTCACGCGCTCCGAGGAGCGCGCGGTGCTCGACCACGACGTGGACTACCTCATCAGCGTCTACTACCCCAACATCCTCGGCGCGGAACTGCTCGACCACCCGAACGTCGCGCCGCTGAACCTCCACCAGGCCGAACTCCCACGCTACCGCGGCAGTAACGTCTTCTCACACGCCATCCTGAACGCCCGCGACGACGACCACTGGCGCTACGGGACCACGCTGCACGTGATGGCGCCGGACGTCGACGCCGGCGACATCGTCGCCCGCCGGTTCGTCCCCATCGAGGAGCGAGACACGGCCCGGACGCTGTACGACCGGGTGACCGAGGCCTCGCTGGAGCTGTTCCGGGAACAGCTCACGACGCTCCGGGACGGCGCCGTCCACCGCGTCGCGACGCCCCAGTCGGCGTACAACGGCGAGCGGTACTTCTACACGAAGGAGAGCCTGGACGGCGAGAAGGAGATTCCGGCCGAACGGCTGGCCGCCGACGACGAGGCGACCCAGCTCGCGGTCTACGACAAGATACGCGCGCTCGATTTCCCGCCGTTCGAACCGGCCTACACCGAGCTTGCCGGGCGACGGCTCTACCTGACGGCGACGAACTACGACGACCTCTTCGGGAGCGCGACGGTGCCGAACTTCGATATCGAATCCGATACCGTGGCGGTCTCGGGCGACTAGAACTGCGTCACGGCGCTTTTGCGGTCGAGGCGGACGACGCTCTTCTTGCGGGCCGACTCCTCGGCGTGTTCCAGCGTCTCGACGGCGCGTGCGCCGACGGTGCCGTCGGCGCGTGGCTGTTCGCCCGCGCGGCTGGCCTCGACGAACGACTCGACCTCGACTTTCAGCGGCTCGCGCTCGTCAGTGCTGTGTGAGATTGCGCCGTCGTTTCTCGACTTGAGCCCGTCGTCGGGGTCCGAGAACACCTCGGCGTCGAACAGTTCGAGCTTCGTGTTCTGCAGGTAGTCGACGTACGCCGACCGGTTCGACCCGACCACGACGAGGTCGCGCTTCTTGTCGAACACCGGCACCTGCCACGAGGAGTTGATGACGCCGCTGGTGTTGCCGTACTCCAGCGTAATCGTCGCCGTCTCGACGATGTTCTCGCGGACGAACGAGTCGAGTTGCCCGTGGACGGTGTCGGGGCGACGACCCAGCAAGTAGTCGTAGATGTCCACGTCGTGGACGGCCAGCGAGTACAGCACGCCCGTCGTGGACCGTGGCACCCGGAAGGAGAACCGACGGGTCTGGAGGTACTTGATGCGGCCCAGTTCCCCGCGGTCGATGCGTCGCTTCAGCGCGACCAGCGCCGGGTGGTACCGGAAGATGTGGCCCACGCCGAGCGTGCAGTCGTTGGCGTCCGCGGCCTCGACGATGTCCCAGGCGTCCTCCGAGGTGAGCGCGAGCGGTTTCTCGACGAGCAGGTCGATACCCCGCTCCAGCATAGAGAGTCCCACGGTCCGGTGCGTGGTCGAGGGCGTGGCGACGGTCGCCGCGTCCACGTCCAGACTGTCGATGTCCGTCTCGTAGGGGAGGTCGTACGTCTCCGCGAGCGAGGCGGCGCGGCTCTCGTCCGTGTCACACAGCACTACCTCGTCGAGTTCCCCGTCGTCCAGTAGCTCCTTGGCGACGCGGACGTGATTTTTCCCCCAGTACCCGGTGCCGACGACGCCGTACCTCATTCGTAGAACCCCCGGATTGCCTCGGCCACGCGGTCGATTTCCTCGTCCGTGATGCGGGGATGCATCGGCAAGGAGAGGATGCGGTCACAGAGGCGGTCGGTCTCGGGCAGCGTCGGCACCTCGCCCAGGTGCTCTCGCATCGCCTGGGTCTGGTGGACGGGCGGGTCGTAGTGGATGCCGGTGTCGATACCTCGTTCGTCGAGGTATGCACGGAGCGCCTCGCGTTCCGGCACCTGGACGACGAAGAGGTGATAGACGTGCGTGGCGTGGTCGCGTTCGGTCGGCAGCGTCACCTGGTCCACGTCGGCCAGTCGCTCGCGGTAGCGCTCGGCCGCCGCCGCCCGCTCGGCGTTCCAGTCGGCCAGATGCGAGAGCTGTTCGAGCCCGACGGCCGCGCTGACCTCGTCCATGCGGTGGTTCAGCCCGAGTCGCACGTGGTTCCCGTCCTCGTCACGACCGTGGTTGCGAAGCTCCCTGGCCGTCCGCGCCAGGTCGGCGTCGTCGGTGACGAGCATGCCGCCGTCGCCGGCGACGGTCATGTTCTTCGAGGGGTAGAAGCTGAAACAGCCGGCGTCGCCGAAGCTCCCGACCGGGTCGCCCCGGTACGTGGCTCCGTGGGCCTGACAGCTGTCCTCGAACACCTTCAGGTCGTATCGCTCGGCGACGGTCGAAATCGGCCCCATCGCCGCTGGCTGCCCGTAGAGGTGGACCGGCGCGACCGCGGCCGCGTCGTCGTGGGCCGCGGCCTTCCGGGCGACGTCGGTCTCGTCGATTGTGTACGTCTCCGGGTCCACGTCGACGAACACCGGGTCGGCCCCCAGTTCGACGACGGGGCTGACCGTCGCGAAGAACGTGTGCCCGGGGACGAGTACCGTGTCGCCCTCACCGATGCCCGCCGCCTTCATCGCGAGGTACAACGCCGCTGTGCCGCTGCTGACACCGACCGCGTACTCGGTGTCGCAGGTGTCTGCGAACTGTTCTTCCAGCGCCTCGACGCGCGGCCCTTTGACGTACCGGCGCGTCTCCAGCACCTCCGTGGCACGCTCGACGATGTCGTCGTCGACGTAGACGTCTGTAAACGGGACCTGTTCGGTCATCAGCGTCGGCTAGCGGAGACCGACCTATTGTTATACTGACCGTTCGTCTGACCGCCGAATCTGACGGGAGTGTTCGGTTCAGAAAGGTGTTTGAAACCGCCCGAAACTGTTCGAGCCTTCGCCAGATAATTACCGCAGTGGGGCCGTTCCTGGCGTCGCAATGGAGGTGTAGCTGCAGGCCCACTGGCGTAAAATGATAACCAAACAGATACGTAACGTACACGGACAGAGGTCGTAGAATAGTTGGCTTTCCAAGTACTACTCTCCAGGTAACTTTTCCGCCCTGTCACGCCGAGTGGCACGGCCGAGCCACTCTTTCCGGTGGCGCCGTCGACGTTTCCCAGCGCCAGTTCGGTGGGGGCCGCGACCGACCCGCTCTGGCGCTAGCTGGAGCGGTGGCCGGCTCCGCCGTGTCGGCGTGGACCACTGGTGCTACTGGACTCGACCCGCGACCGTCCGAGTTGCCCGCTCATCCGGGGAACACGCGGTCCTCGCCGGGCGTCGATAGGCGAGATGGTAAGCGCCACGGTGGCGTCGCTGCTGGCACGGCACTACGTCGATTTCCCACCCCGTTCCGTGCTGCGGTAACACGCTCGACACGACTGGCCCCCGTGTCACTCACCGGCGTTCCGGTCCCGACTGTCGATTGGGACCGCCACAAGCCTCACTTATCCCGGATAGCCCATAAATTACCAAGCCGCTCGCTCGCAGTACTGTGGCTGTATGAGTGGTCACCTGACGGCCGACGAGTGGCGACGCATCAACGAGTTCGCGGACACGCCGAAACACCGTCGTCGCCCGGAACAGCTGCTACCGGAGGGGAGTCTGCCGGACGAGGAGTCGCTGGAGCCGGTCGAGCAGTAGCTACAACATGTTCTCGGCCTCGATGGTCTCCCACACCTCGAGGCCCTCGTCAGTGATGCCGTACACCCGCCCTTTGCGGCGGTTCTCCGAGACCAGCAGCGTCACGAGGTCCGCGTCACGGAGCTCCTGGAGCGCCCGGGAGACGTGGGCGATGCTGAGGTCCGTCTCGTCCGCGATGAGTGACGGCGTCGCCGGGCCGTCGGAGAGCCGACGGAGCGTCGCGATTCGGTACCGCGAGCTGATGACGTAGCTGATGTCGTCCCAGGGGTCGGGCTCGCTCATCCGGCGCTCCCCCCTGTGGTCGGGGCGCTGTCACTGTCGGGTACGATGCGTTCGCTCGTTTTCGCGGGTGTATCTGTAGCCATGAGGGTTCGGTTGGGCCTGCTGACGCTGCTCGGTCGGTCGAACCGACGTCGTCGCGTGTGTGTCATCGGTTGGGTGTCCGGCGGACGTATCCCCCGGCGATATCGTTCGTCGGCGGACTGTGCCACTGACAGTGAGGCAGGGACGGCACCGACTCGGGGCGCCGGCGACCGGGTCGGCGGTTCCGGGCCGTCGGCGGCCCGCTCCTCGGCCCGGAATCCGGCGACGACCGTGTGCAGTCGGCGCCGCCCTCGCGTCCGCGAACCGACGCCGCGTCCTCGCTCGCCTGCGGCATCGAACTCGGTCGGCCTCGCTGCGTTCGTGCCTAGCATATTTTTTCGGGACAGTGACATATAAGTCCGTCCTCGGCGGACCGGTCGCCGGTTCAGACCGGTCTCGGGACGGGGCGACTGTTCGTACACGGTGTCGACTGCGGTCTGTGTCATTCAGTTCTCCACGTGGATGCGGACGTCCCCGCGTCGAAGCCACTGTTGGGAGATAAACAGGTGGACCACCCTTTGTTACGTATCACATATACCGGATACAGAGTGGGTACCTCCGGCAAAACGAACCGGAACCCACGTGGACCGGAACTGACGGGCTCTCGTCCCCTATACACAGCGTATGGGACGAAATACGACGTTTCTCAGTGCAAGGCACACATAACAATGCCGATACTTTGCCTGCCGAAAACCGTGATAGCTGCCCAATCGACACCGACCGGACGAGTCGGTATATCCCTCACTGTGGCGGTGACGCGCCGTGACTGATACACAGTTGCAAGAGCCGACCGTATCGATAGCCTCCCCGGCCGTCGGGCGGGAGGAGATTCACAAGGTCCACGAGGTCCTCCGCTCCGGTCGACTCAGCGGCGGCGAGGCGGTCGACGCCTTCGGTTCTGAGTTCGCCGACTACTGCGACGTCGCTCACGGTATCCCGACCTCGAACGGGACGACCGCCCTGCACGCGGCGCTCGCCGCGCTCGATATCGGCCCCGGTGACACGGTGGTAACGACGCCCTTTTCGTTTATCGCGACCGCGAACGCCATCAGACACGTCGGCGCGGAGCCGCTGTTCGCGGACATCGACCCGGAGACCTACAACCTGGACCCGGACCGCGTCGATGCCGTCGCCGCTGACGCCGCGGACGGGGTCGACGCCATCCTGGCCGTCCACCTCTATGGCTGTCCCGCGCCAGTCTCCGAGTTACAGAGCGTCGCCGACCGCCACGACGCGGCCCTCGTCGAGGACTGCGCGCAGGCCCACGGAGCCACCTACCGGGGCGACCCGGTCGGGAGCTTCGGCGACGCCGGCTGTTTCAGCTTCTACCCCACGAAGAACATGACAACCGGCGAGGGCGGCATGGTCGTCACCGACCGCGACGACGTGGCCCAGCGCTGCCACAGCTTCATCGACCACGGCCGGAGCCCCGACGGCGGCCACGAGCGCGTCGGCCACAACTTCCGCATGACGGACATCTGTGCCGCACTGGGGCGCGTCCAGTTGTCGAAGCTCGACGACTTCGTCGCGGCCCGGCGCGAGAACGCCGCGCAGTTCGACGACGCCATCGACGGGGACGCGATACAGCCCCCGGTCGAGCCCGCGGACTGTCGCCACGCCTACCACCAGTACACGGTCCGCACGGCGGACCGGGCGGCTCTGGCCGACCACCTGGCGGACTACGGCGTCGACTCGGCGGTGTACTACCCGACGCCGATACACGAGGAGCCGGCGTACGACGGGTTCGACGTCCAGTTACCGGCCGCCGAACGGGCCGCATCGGAGGTCCTCTCGGTCCCGGTCCACCCGGAGCTGTCCCCGCGCGACGTGCGGTCTATCTCGCTCGCGCTCACGGAGTATTCGACATGACCGAACCACTGTCTGCGGGCGTCGTCGGCGTCGGAAGCATGGGCCGACACCACGCCCGCGTCTACAACGAGATACAGGGCGTAGAGCTCGCTGGAATAGCCGATGCCGACGAGGAGACGGCCGCCGAGGTCGCCTCGACGTACGGGAGCGCGGTGTACGACCTGGAGACGCTGCTTGACATGGTCGACCTCGTCTCCATCGCCGTCCCGACGCGATTCCACTACGACGTCGCCTCACAGGCCATCGAGGCCGGGGTCAGCGTGCTCGTGGAGAAGCCGTTCGTCGCCGACGCCGAGAGCGGCCGTGACCTCATCGAACGGGCCGAGGACGCAGGGGTAACCCTCCAGGTCGGCCACATCGAGCGGTTCAACCCCGTCGTCGACGTGCTGGAAGACGTCCTCGCGAACGTCGAACCCATCGCGGCGTCGGCCCGCCGACTCGGCCCGCCCGTCTCCCGCGACGTGAAAGACGACGTGGTGATGGACCTGATGATACACGACATCGACATCGCGTGTTCGCTCTTTGGCGACGAGGTGGCCGGTGTCACCGCCATCGGGGCCTGTGACGGCGACTACACCGACGCCCAGATAGAGTTCGACGGCGGGACGCTCTGCTCGCTGACGGCGAGTCGTGTCACGCAGGAGCGCATCCGCGACCTCTCGGTCACGGCCCGGGAGTGTCACGTCAACGTCGACTTCATGGACCAGTCGGTGCGCATCTACCGCCACTCCGACCCGTCCTATCACACGGAGAACGGCGACGTGCGCTACAGCCAGGAGAGCATCATCGAGCGCCCGGCCGTCGACAGCGACGAGCCGCTCAAACGCGAGTTGCGCTCGTTCGTCGACTGCGTGCGAAGCGGCGCGACGCCGCGGACGACCGGCAACGACGGGCTCCACGCGATGTTGCTCGCCGACGAGATAAGCGAAATCGCCGACTCGCGGACCCTGGCACTGGAGGAGGTGAGCGTCGGTGACCGCAGCACAATCTGAGGGGATGGTCTACGGCGGCGACCGGCCCGGGGCCACGCTCCAGTCGGCCTTCGCCGGCGGGGAGATTCCGGTCGCCGTCTACGGACTCGGAAAGATGGGGCTCCCGCTGGCCGCCGTCTTCGCCGACGTCACCGGCAACGTCACCGGCGTCGACGTCGACGACGCGGTGGTCGACGCCGTCGCCGCGGGCGAGAGCCCGGTCGAAGGCGAGCCCGGACTCGGCGAACTCGTCGCCGAGACGAGCGCCGACGGCTCGCTGTCCGCGACGACCCGCTCCGAGCGGGCGGCCGCGTCCGCGCAGGTCCACGTCGTCATCGTGCCGACGCTCATGGAGGAGACGGAGCCGGACCTCTCGATGCTGCTCGCGGCCGTCGACGCCATCGGCGAGGGCCTCGACGAGGGCGACCTCGTCATCATCGAGTCGACGGTCCCGCCCACCACCACGCGCGATATCGTCACGCCGCGCCTGGCCGAGCGAAGCGGGCTCGACCCCGACGAGTTCGGCGTCGCCTTCTGCCCCGAACGGACCGCGAGCGGCCGCGCGATACAGGACATACGCGGTGCATACCCGAAAGTAGTCGGCGGTGTCGACGCGGAGAGCGAGCGGGTCGCCGGGTTGCTGTACGACGAACTGACGAGCAACGACGTCATCCACGCGGGCGACGCGACCACCGCGGAGTGTGTGAAGGTGTTCGAGGGAATCTACCGCGACGTCAACATCGCGCTGGCGAACGAACTCGCGCGAGTCGCGGAGCCGCTCTCGGTGGACGTTACGCGGGCCATCGAGGTGGCCAACACCCAGCCGTTCTGCGAGATTCACGACCCCGGTCCCGGCGTGGGCGGTCACTGCATCCCGCTGTATCCACACTTCCTCACGGACACCGTCGACCTCGACCTGCCGCTCGTCGAGACCAGTCGCGCGGTCAACGACGAGATGCCCCGCTTCGTGAGCGACGCCGTCGTCGACCTGCTCGACGAGCAGGGGGTCGCCGTCGACGACGCCGCGGTGCTGGTGCTCGGCGTCGCCTACCGCGCCGGCGTCGACGAGACGCGCAAATCGCCGACGCGGCCGCTCGTCTCGGAACTCGACGCTCTGGGGGCGGACGTCTGGGCGGCCGACCCCGCCGTCGACGTGGCGAGCGTGCCTGACCTGGCGGCCAGCGCCTGCTCGATGGACGAGGTGGCGGCGACCGCCGACCGGTACGACGCCGTGGTCGTCATGACCGAACACGACACATACCGTGCCCTCGACTTCGCGGCCTTCGAGGAGGCCGTCGTCGTCGACGCGCGGAATACGCTCGGTGACACCCCGCTTCCGACCTACACTGTCGGCGCCGGACGCCAGTGAGAGCCGACACAACCGTTATTCGCTACCGTACTGGTCCCTAGTTGGGAACTACGTATAACATATATGTCAAAACAAAGTATTAAGTGTGGGACGAATGACTGTTCTGACAGACGCTTGGGTTCGGACAACCCACAGGTCTCGTAGGACATCGGGGGTGCAAGGAGCCAAACCCGTTCCGGGGACCGAGCATAGTCCGAACGCCAGGCTATGGAGGACTATACCATGAGTACCCAGGACCAATCCGCACGCACCAACGCCGAACAACCGACGCAGACCGGGAGCCAGACAGACGTCAGTGACAGCGCGCCACAGCAGGACGACGGGGTCACCGAAGCCGAGCAGGAGCCGGAGTCACTGTCGCTTGACCTGGTGTTCGAGATTCTCAAGAACAGCCGACGACGCGAGGTCATCCACTACCTCAGGGACCACGAGGACGACGAGCGGGTTTCGCTCGGCGAACTGGCCGAACACGTCGCCGCCATCGAGAACGACACCACGACGGACCAGCTCACGTCCAGTCAGCGAAAGCGGGTCTACGTCGGCCTCTACCAGTGTCACCTCCCGAAGATGGACGACATGGGCGTGGTCGACTTCAACCAGGACCGCGGTCACGTAGCGCTGGCCCCGCAGGCGGACTGTCTGACCGAGTATCTGGACCGGCCGACCGACGACGAGGGCGTCCAGTGGCACCGCTACTACGGTGCCATCTCCGCCGTCGGCGTCGCCATCGTCGGCCTCTCGCTCGGGCTCGGACTGGGGTCGGCACTCGCGACGGGGCTCCTCGGGCTCGTCGTCGCGACGTTCGCGTTCTGCTCGGCGTGTCACTGGGTCACCGAATCGCGCGACGAAGACTGATTCGTTCGCCGATAGTCTTCTTCTCGAGGTAGCGGTCGCCGGACTCGATTGTTCCGTAGCGATAGCTCAGTCGGACGAACAGGAAGGGGGTGGGTCCGGAGCGGAGGCCGACCGTCTGCCTGCACGCGAGTCGGATGGGGTACACGTGACGGCCGGCCGACTGCGCCCCGCTATGTCGGACACAAGTGGATGGTGAACCGTTCCGGGTTTGGGTGGCCGACTGCTCGCGCCGTCACCGGCGCGCGTCGGCAACTGAACAGACAGCCGATAGCAGTATTGTAACCCAGTTCCTACGGTCTGGACGGGCGAGACTGTCGAACTGACCCCGCTACCGGGGGCGTTCGGTAAGTTTCCTATACACTACATCTCTCGCGGCCCCGTTTCGGGGACGACCACGACGACGACGTCGTTGACGTTCGTCCCGGTCGGACCGGTCCGGATAGCCGCGCCCGCGTCCGCGAGGACGGTTCCGGCGTCGTGAGCGTCCAGTCGCTCGCTCGCCCGCGCGGTGTCGGTGACGGTACTCGCGTCGACGATGGCGCCAGCCGCGTCGGAGCTCCCGTCCTCGCCGTCGGTGTCGACGGCGGCGAGCACCGGCCCCGGCGGCAGGTCCAGCGCCGCCGCGAGCGCGAGTTCCTGGTTCGGCCCGCCGCGTCCGGCCTCACCGTCCAGCTGGACGGTCGTCTCGCCGCCCGCGACCACCACGGCCGGCGGCTCGACCGGCTCACCGTCCAGTGCGACGGACTCGGCGACCGAAGCCACCACCTGGCCGACGTGGCGCGCCTGGCCGCGGAGCCGCGAGGTCAGCCGAAGTGTGTCGTAGCCGGCCTCCGAAGCCGTCTCGACGGCCGCGTCGAGGGCCGTCCCGTTCGTCCCGAGGCAGACGGTCCGCGTGCGTTCGAAGGTCGGGTCGGTCTCCGCCGGTGTCTCCGGCCGGTCGCCCCCGTCCCCGGCTTCCAGATGGCTCCGGACGGCCTCGGGGACGGCCACGTCGTATCGGTCCAGCACCCCGAGTGCGTCGGCGTAGGTGGTGCCGTCGGGGACCGTCGGCCCGCTGCCGACGACCGAGAGGTCGTCGCCGACGACGTCGCTGAGCGCGAGCCCGACCACCGTCGCCGGCGTGGCGGCGCGAGCGAGCTGCCCGCCCTTCGTCGCCGAGAGGTGTTTGCGGACCGCGTTCATCTCCGCTATCGGCGCGCCGCTTTCCAGTAGCGCGTCGGTCGTCTCCCGGAGGGCCGACAGCGTGAGGTCCCGCGCCGGGGCGGCGAGCAGCGCGCTCGCCCCACCGGTGACGACGGCGATGACGAGCGTGTCCTCGGTGGTCGTCTCCAACAGTTCCAGCAGCTCGCGCGTCGCCGCCACGTTGCGCTCGGTGGGAACGGGGTGGTCGCCGACGCGGACGCGAACCCGGTCGAGGTCAGCCGGCTCCTCGGTGACGATGCAGCCGTCGGTCAGGCGGTCGCCCAGCAGCGACTCCAGCGCCGCCGTGACGCCTGCAGCGGCTTTTCCGCCGCCCACGACGACGACCTCGTCGTAGGCCGCGAGGTCGTAGCTCTCGCCGTCGACGCGCAACTGAGTGCCGTCGACGCCGACCGACGCCCGCGTCGCCCGCTCGGGGGCAGCGGCCGTGATAGCCGACTCGACGCAGTCCAGTGCGAGTCCGTGGGCCGGCGTCCGTTCGAGTTCTGGCCTGTTGGATATCACAGGCGACGTTCGTCCGGCGAAACTAAAACATCGGGCTGTCGCGACGGCGGCCAAGGGACAGGACCAGTGGAGGCCTCGCCGGGTCGCGACAGTAACTCCTTCCATACCACGCAGCATGATTATACAGGACTTATCGGCGCTACCGCGATTTTAGTCCCTGTCCAAAGTCCACGGGCCGGCGGCCCGTCGCTCGCCGGGCCGCCCCACAGTTATACCACTGTCCCCGCACTACCGATTGGTATGTCAGCACGTATCGCTATCCTCGGCGGCACGTTCACACCCATACACAACGGGCACCGCGCGCTCCTCCACAGCGCGTTCCAGACTGCGAGTCACGACGGCGAGGGGGACGGCCACGTCATCGTCGGCCTCACGGCCCAGTCGCTGGCGCGCGAGACGCGCAGTGACCCCTCACACGCCGAGCTTCTGGGCTCGTTCTCGGAGCGCCGGGAGACGCTCTCCGGGACGCTGAAGAGAGTCAGCGGCGCCTACACGGCGACGTGGGACATAGTGAAGATAACCGACACGTTCGGTCCCGCCGCGACGCGTGAGGACGCCGACGCGCTCGTCGTCGCGCCGGAAGGGAAAGCCCAGCAACGGGCCCGGGAGCTCAACGACGAGCGACTGCGACGGGGCTACCACCCCCTCGAGATTCACACCTCCCCGTTCGTGGTGGCCGAAGACGGCCTGCGAATCAGCAGCACACGCATCCGGGACGGGGAGATAGACGCTCAGGGGCGCCTGCTCGGCGAGTGAGGGTCACTCCGGTTGGCCGTCCCCGCTGGGCTCGGCCAGCGTCTCCGAGAGCCCGTCGTCCTGTACCATCGTCGAGACGTACTCGGCCGTGGAGCCGCCCTCCGGGGCGACGTCCCGCCCCGGTTCGGTGTCCTGTTCCTGGGTCTCGACGCAGACGTCTGTGCCGGTCACCTCGACGAAGATGTCCTGTAGCCGCTCGTGGGACGGCTTCTCGCCCTCCGACATGTCGCTGCTCATCAGTTTCCGCACCCTCCTCGCGGCGAAGCTTGCCACACCCACTGGGTGTGTGTGCGTTCGTCAACCATGACATGACGCCCTGGACCCCTGCGAGTATAAACATACAGTGGCCAACTCGATTAATCGCTGGTTATAGGCGAGTTACTCGGTTTTTATGACCCTGCTACCGCCCGACGTGACCTGCCATACCGGACCGGGCGTTTCGCCCGCCGCTATCTCGCCGGGGTCGTTCAGCTGACACTGTGAGAAGTAAGCGGCTAATATAACAGCCGTACATCTGTTATTTTTGACGGTAGTAAGCCCTTGCTAGAGCCGTCTCGGCGCCGGCGCGACGTATCGCGGACGGGCATTCTGTATAGCGATATGGCATTTACGTGATGGTGGCGGACCGCGGGAAAACGGACAACAGAGTGTTAGTTCACACGACGAGTAGCCGTTGGCCCCGTAGCTTTGCCGGCCGCGGGTCCCCAGCGCGTACCCTTCGGCGAACCGTCAGCGACCCTCGTCAGTGAGGACGACGCCGGACCGCTACACCGTCTCGAAGACGCGATGTGTGCGCTCGTTCGCCTGTCACGCTAGCTTTCGGTAGAGGTCGAACGCCGCCTCGTAGACCTGTGGGCCGAGAACCGCCGCGACGATGCCGACGAAGTACGTCAGGCGGGGGTTGTGGCTGAGTGCGGTCAGGAGTTGCGCCCTGCCACGCCAGGGGTCGCCGTTCAACAGGCGTGTCTCACCGACCTGCCAGCGGTGCTGTGCGAGCAGTTCGGGGCGGGCCTGGAACGCCCCGACGTGTTTCTGGAGGATGTGGTCCAGTGCCGTCACGAGCGCCTCCGGGTCGGCGCTGATGCTCACGCCGTCGTGGCGCATCGACCGGACCACGAGCGGGTCGTCGACGAGTGCGAACTCGAACTCCCGCGCGATGCGCAGCCACAGCTCCCACTCCTGTTGTCGAGGGAGTGCCTCGTCGAAGTACCCGACCCGGTCGAAACAGGTCCGCCTGACCAGGGCGGTCGACGTCGGGATGAACCGGCCGTTACCAGCCAGTAGCGCTTCGTAGATGTCGCCCTCCAGGTCCTTTCGCCCGGGGTCGGGCCCGTACTCACGACCCGACGGCCGTTCGAGCCAGTACCCGGTGTAGACGACCCCGACGCGGTCCGGCGTCTCCCGCATCCGCTCTACTTGGCGCGCCAGTTTCTCCGGTCGCCAGGTGTCGTCGCTGTCGACGAACGCCACCAGGTCGGCGTTCGCATTCCGGATGCCCGCGTTACGGGCGACGTTCGCGCCACGGTTCCCCTCGAAACGGCGGTACCGAATCCGGGGGTCCTCGAAACCCTCTACGACTGACTGCGTCTGGTCGGTCGAGCCATCGTCGACCACCAGCAACTCGAACCGCTCGTAGGTCTGGCCGAGTACGCTCTCGATGGCTGCCCCCAGAGTTTGTGCCCTGTTGTAGGTGGGGACGACCACGCTGACGGCCGGCTCACGTTCTTCCCAGCTGCTCATTCGTCCGACAAATGTAATCTGAACTACTTATTAGTAGCGTTTAACCTCTCTATATATGACACAACTGCGATACCGAGATCGGTCACGCGGTCCCGGCGACCCAGTCCTGAAACGTCCGGTAAATCGGCGCCAGTCCGATGCCGAACCGCTGTTCCAGCGCGGCGACGGCCGCTCCGTACGTGATGACACCGACGAGGACCAGGAGGGGCAGTTCCACGAGGGACGGAACGCCGACCAGGCGTTCGCGGACGAGGTAGACCACCACGCCCATGGCGCCGCTGGCGATGGCGGGGTACGAGAGTATCCGCCCGAGCGTCGTCAGTCGGCCGTCGACGCTCCGGACGGCCAGGTAGCTCGCGATGGGAGCGACGACGACCGTGTGGCCGAGTATCACGAGCGCGACTCCGGTCGCTCCGAAGGCGCTGGCCGCCGGATAGACGAACGGAGCGAGGAGTGCGAGCTTCAGGAGACGAATCTTCGTGTCGTAGTCCGGTCGGTCGATAGCGCGAAACAGCGGGACCGTCGCCGACCGGAACGACCGGAGGCCCGCGTACACCGCGAACACCTGCATCGGGACGACCATCGGTAGCCACTCGCCACCCAGAAGCGCGGGGACGAACACCGGCCCGACGAGCACGATACCGACCGCGGCGGGAAAGGACAGGAGCGTGATGACCCGCACGGAGGTGTAGTACCCCTGCCGGAGCGAGGCGTCGTCGTCCTGGACCTTCGCGTACGCGGGAAACAGCACCTGCTGTATCGGGTGGGTTATCTCCGTCGTCGGCGCGTTCGACAGCCGGTACGAGAGCTGGTAGATGCCAAGCGTCGCCGACCCCAGCAGCCAGCCGACGAACGCGTCGTCGCCCTCGTTGATGAGGAACATCAACCCCTCCGAGGTGAATATCCAGCGGCCGTACTCGAACAGCTCCCGCGCGGCCGCGAAGTCGAATCGAAGCCACGGACGGTAGTCGTGGACGAGATACGAGACGACCAGCGAGGTACACTGGGCGGCAAGCATCGCCGCGACCAGCGCCCAGACTGAGCGGGTCGCGTATCCGACGCCGACGCCGACGAGCGTGTACGCGACGCGGTTCGAGAGCTTGTACGCGGCGTCCCGGTGGAACTCCAGGTCCTTCACGAGGTAGACGACACCCGGGTTCCGCAACCCGTCGAGCACCGGGGTCAGCGCGAGCACTCGGAGGAGCGACACCACACGAGGCTCGCCAAAGACCGACCCGACCAGCGGCGCGGCGGCGTACAACACCGTCCCCAGCAGCAGTCCTCGACCGAGTTCGACGGTCCAGACCGTGTCGAGGTATCGGTCCACGTCGGACTCACGGCGGCGTATCAGGGCCGTGTCGAGGCCCAGTTGGCTGAGGCGCTGGAGTGCTGACTGGACCACGAGCGCGATGCCGTACAGTCCGAACGCGGCGGGCGAGAGCAGGCCCGCGAGAAACAGTATCGTCCCCAACTGGAGGGCCCGGTCAGCGACGTTGTTCAGCCCCATCCAGACGCCGCCGGTCACGGTTCGGTCGGTGACGCCGCTCCCAGGGGTCAGGATAGAACGGAGTCGACGGAGAACGGCCCTACCACGCGACATCGAGGCCCTCTCCGAGCGGCGCCTCGCTTTCGGCGGGAGCGTCGCGGGCCCGCTCGCCGGGCGTTTCGACTGCCGGTTCGGTCTCGTCGTGCCACTCGCGATGCCTGACGACGACCCCCACCGGCACGCTGTCGAGGTCGAGGAGCTTCGCCATCGAGAGGCGATGGCGGCCGGTGACAAACAGGAGTTCCCCCGTCCGGCTGACGTCGACCAGTATCTCGTCTTCCATCACCTCGCGGAACGTCATCCGCCGTCCCTCTCGGGCGTTTAGCTCCCGCATCGAGAGGAAACCGCGGTCGCGGATGCTCTCGTACAGTCGGTCGAGGTCGCGGCAGTACCGCCGTATCTCCGCCACGGTCGACTCGTCCTGCCAGACCTCCACGTCGCTCGTCCGGGCCGCACGCTCGACGCGCTGGATAAACTCCAGGTCGGCCCACGGCACCCCCGCCTCGAAGTGCCGCCGCAACGCCCGGTGGAGCGGCGTCTCGGTGAACGTCTCGGCGAGGTAGAGGTCGGGACTCGGCCCGGCGTAGGAGGGTTCGACCGGCGGGACGAGTCGCTGGTCCCACTCGCCGCCCCTGACCGCGCCGATGTCGTACCAGCTGTCGGCCCAGACGGGGAACTGCCGACCGGTGAACCGCGTGATGTCTGCCGGGTCGACTTCGAAGAGTTCGAACGGGTCGACGGGCGGGTCGACGTGACCGGACGAGCGGTGTCGGCGTCGACGGTGGACCGAGGGCGCGACACGCCAGTAGAGGTCCGCCAGTCGGCTCTCGGCGAAGGCGCGACGGAGCGGTACCGGGCCGGAGGCGGCGCGCTCTATCAGTCTGTAGAGCGTGTCGAATCGGTACATCAGTCGACCAACCTCGACACCGTTTGCCATCTGGAACCAGTGTAGCGGTCCGCACTCACGGCTCTCGTGTCGAGCGGGTATGGTATAGCTATGGGCCAACTACGGGCGAGTCGCTCGGAGCGGCACGGACTCGCGCCACCGACCGAGTCCTGGGCGACACAGCTACCGGCGGTCCAGTCGAGTGCCCAGTGGCCGTTTCGAACAGGTGTCTCCGGGACTACGGCCGGGGCCGTTCGATATAGCGGTATGTGATTTACGTGTCCCCGCTCGCCCGGTTCCTGTGACTATCGACCGTCGGAATATCGCAGGTCATCCCAGCAGCGAGTAGATATTGGCCTCGTAGCTCTCCCGAACGCGACTACCCCACTCGTGTGTGTAGGTGTCGATGACGTCCTGTGCCACGTCGCCCCGCAGGTACTTGACGACGCCGCGGTCGCCCGTCCGGTCCCGCAGGTGGGTCGTGAAGAAGTGCCGGAAGTAGTGAGGGGTGACGTTCTCCTCGGTCCCGCCGCCGTCGCGGTACCAGCCGTGGTCGCGAGCGTGTCGCTCGACGAGGTGGTGGACCATATCGGGCGTGAGTCGCCGTCCCCAGTCCCCGCTCGTCGAGACCAACAGCGGCTCCGCCTCGGAGCGCACGTCCGGCCGAATCGCCAGCCAGCGCCGTAGGGTCCGTGCGAGTTCGCCGTCGACCGGTATCGTGGTGTCGCGCTTTCGCTTGTTCGACGCTGTGCGCTCCTCGCCGTTCGTCACCGCCCCGCGGGCGGGTTCTGCGGCGACGTACAGCGAGTCGGGCCGGCCGTCGAGCGCGGGCCGAACCGGGACGGCCGGACGCGGTCCCGGGTCGGCCAGATTGCAGTCCCGGAGGTCCAGATTACACAGCTCACCGGCTCGCATGCCCGTCTTCAGCAGGGTGAGCACCACCGCACGCTCCAACGGGTGGGCCACGGTACCGACGAACGCCGACATCTCCTCGATACCGATTTCGCGCCGTGTCGGGTCCGTGTTGATGGACTCGTCCATCTCCTCCATCACCAGCGTCATCGGGTTGGACTCGAAGGTTCCGACCTGGGTCATGTAGGCGAAAAACCGGTGGAGGTAGGAGGCGTACGTCGCGACGGTACTCTCGCTGTGGTCGCCCCGCAGGCCGTGGACGTAGGCCATACAGTCCCTGTGGGACGCCGTCGCCACCGGTGTCGGCTGGGGCCCCTCGCTCAGGTACGTCTCGAAGTCCCGCAACACGCGCTCGTAGAACGCTCGCGTTCGCTCGCTCTTCCCGTGGTAGGTCACGTCGTCGAGGAAGTAGCCGATGGGGTCCTCGTCCGCTTCGGGGGCCGTCGTCTCGGAACTCATTCGTCCAGCACGTACCCCCCGTGGCGCCCACTGTAGCGAACCCGTCCGTCGGACTGTAGCTCCTGGAGCGTCTCGTCCAGGCGCTGCTCGATGTCGTCGGTCAGCGCCGCGAGCAACTCCTCCCAGTCGTAGTGCGCGCCGTCGGACAGCGTCTCGACGACCCGGTCTTCCAGCCCGTTACCCCCGGGGTTAGCGTCCGGAGAAGGGGGGTCCGTTTCTTCGGCGCTCGCCAACTCTTCCGGCTCGGGGTCGAACCCCTTCCGGCCGGCCTGCACCATCGTCCGGACGAACTCGCTCTGGCTCATGTCGAGGTCGGCGGCGTGTGACTGCCAGCGCTCCTTCTGATATCTCGGGACGTAGGTCCTGACAGAGGTTCGTTCGCCGTCGTCGGCTGCCATATCTGGGGGTCTCCCCGGGGCTACTTCAATCTAGTGCCACATACCCGGATAAAGACACTTATCTGTGTGAAGAGGTATGTGCTCACCCCCTTAGTAGTACTAATTAACCGGATATAATTCGCCATTTTAGGGTTAGCTAAGATTCGGGGTTGCATATTCACGGATATAAATTTGTCACTCACTACTGTGAGATGACAACGCTGACGCCATTCTGGCTTTGCGCAAAACCAATTCTGTCAACTCAGGCGGGCGGGTCAGTAAAGAGTCGGGTCGCCGGCCTCCAGAAAATACAATCTGTAGGGTCCCTCGAATCAACAGATCCCTCCGTGGCAGCAAGAGATACACAATACAACTGAAGCACAGATACGATCTTCCCAGCAGGGCCTGTTATACATATTTGGCAGCTTTGGACGAACGTGGCACAGAGTCTAGTCCGACCTATACGTGCTCTCTTTTCTCACAAGGCTCAAGAGTCGTTCAAGATAGAAGAGTATCCAGCTGTATGGAGTGCTTCTACAACTCCGGATTCGTCCATGTTCGCCAATTCTACCGATATGGGAACTCCCTCTTTGTGTCGTCGAGTGTGCTCGCCCCGGTCGATTAGCTCTAAATTAGACGGCCTGTTATCCCACTTGATCGTGTTTCTGTGATGGACATCTCTGTCCTTGAGAGCGTCAAACCCTATCTCTGCCAATTTCACCAACCGATGGACTAATACCGTTGTTCCGTCGTACTTTTTTGAATTTGGATGGCCCCAGACTTCGTATCCATTTGTGTTTGTTTGAAACGGGCAGGGAGCACTATAATTGACCTCTTTTTCTCGGGTGATTTCATAGTGATTCATCAACCGCAAAACCATACCACGACTAATATCAAGTTGTTCAATGGCTTTTTTCACCGTCCCCGCATCTTGGTAGACTCGTTTGAGCTTATTTTCGTTAGGATATTTTTCTAGCTGACTCGGTCGAAATATGCCATGTTTTTGAAGTCGGTATCTTACCTTATTCCGACTAACGTCATGCAACTTTGCGATTTTGTAGGCAGACAAACCCCGTTCAACGTATAGCTCTCTAAGTTTATCTGGCTGTTTCCACCCGTCAGAAACAGACCCGTTATCCAGTGTTTGCTGTATCTCTTCACTCATTCATACTCAACTCGTCAGCAACCGACTTTTGGTGATTTCGGCTACCATTTTGTTCATAGATTTGGTAAACCTGATTCTGATGAGCTGTCCATTTAGCGACTCATTTATATAATCAGATGATACAGTAATAGTATTTACTCTGATTACCGAAGAAAAGCCACTTCTTCTTACTCTGGTCTTACCGTGACATCTGAGTAGACCGCCAACATCATCAAGAATCGGTTATCAGATGCCCTCAATCGTCGCACAACGCTGTTCAACTGCCGCTGATTTGGTAATGCGTGCACCCTCACGACTCTCGAAAAGTGCCTTACTGCACACGTCTTGTAGCCGATTCCGGCTCCGATCGGCTCTAAAGAGATCTGGTAGCTTAGGTCGAATTTCGCGGTCGCCAAACGTAATATCTCAATAAAATGTCAATTCTGGTGGCTGGCTTAGACCAGATAAACTTCATAGGGCTATACAAAATACGCCCTTGGAGTATCACGGGGGTCCGCCCTCGGTCGTCGAGGTTATACGCGACTCGTTGTCGCGTGGGCCGGGCTTTGGCGGGATTTATGTCCGCCCGGCCTCCAGAACTGCATATGTCTGACCTGGTTACGTTCGGCGAGACGATGCTCCGACTCTCCCCGCCCGACGAGGAGCGTCTCGAACTCGCAGACCAGTACGACGTGAACGTGGCCGGTGCCGAGTCCAACGTCGCTGTCGCCGCCCAGCGGCTGGGAGTCGACAGCGCCTGGCTCTCGAAACTCCCGGACTCCCCTGTCGGCCGAAAGGTGGTCGGCGACCTCCGGAGCCACGGCATCGCGGTCGACGTCGTCTGGGACGACTCTCCGGAGGCCCGACAGGGTACGTACTACTTCGAACGGGGGCGGCCCCCGCGGGGAAGCGAAGTCATATACGACCGCGCGCACGCGAGCGTGACCACCGCGACCGCCGACGAACTCCCGACTGCGGTCCTAGCGGAGGCGGACTGTTTCCACACGACGGGTATCACGCCCGCCCTCTCGGAGACGCTGGCGGCGACGACCGCCGAACTGCTCCGCCTGGCTCAATCGGCCGGAACGACGACCAGCTTCGATGTCAACTTCCGCTCGAACCTGTGGTCGCCGGCGGCGGCGAAAGACGTGCTTACCGACCTGTTCCCGGATATCGACCTCCTGGTCGTCGCCGAACGGGACGCCAGAGTCGTCCTCGACGCGGAGGGGGACGCCGAGACCATCGCCAGAGAGCTCGACGAGGCGTACGGGTTCGAGGCAGTCGTCCTCACCCGGGGCAGCGACGGGGCGCTGGCGCTCGCCGACGGCGAAGTCTTCACCCAGCCGACCTACGAGGCCGCCGACGCCTACCCCGTCGGGACGGGGGATTCCTTCGTCGGCGGGTTCCTCTCTCGGTATCTCGACGGCGAACCGGTCCCGGAGGCCCTGGCCTGGGGGGCCGCGACCGCCGCGCTCAAGCGGTCGGTCCCCGGCGACATGGCGACCGTCTCACCGGCGGAGGTCCGCGAAGTAATCGGCGGGACGACGGAGTCGCTATCCCGCTGACGCCTTGCGAAAACTGCAGTGTCTGATAAGCTTCTTATCCCCTGGCTCGGTACGGGGGAGTATGATTCAACTACCACCAGCGCCGGAATCTCGTCTTGTCGGGGGATGGGCCCATGCGTAGCGCGAAAATCGTCTGTACCCTCGGCCCGGCCAGTGAGTCCGTCGAACAGATAGAGTCCCTGGCACGGGCCGGGATGTCCGTCGCCCGGCTCAACGCCAGCCACGGCTCGCCCGAACACCGCCGGACCATGATAGACCGCATCAAGGAGGTCGACGAGCGGGTCGACACGCCGGTCGCGTCGATGCTCGACATGCCCGGTCCCGAGGTCCGGACCGCTCCCATAGACGAGCCCATCGAACTCGTCAAGGGGTCGACGGTCCACTTCGTCGTGGGCGACGACGCCACACCCGAGGAGGTCGGACTCTCCCAGTCCGTCGGCAGCGCGACTCCGGGCGACCGCGTGTTACTCGACGACGGGCGCATCGAGACCACCGTCGAGCGCGTCGACGGCGATACTGTCGTCGCCACCGTGGAGAACGGCGGCAAACTGGGCGCCCGGAAGGGGGTCAACGTCCCCGGCGTCGACCTCGACCTGGCCACCATAACCGAGAACGACCGCCGCGAAATCGAGGTCGCGGCAGAAAAGGAGCCGGACTTCGTGGCCGCCTCGTTCGTCCGCGACGGCGACGCCATCTACGAGATAAACGAGGCCTTGGAGGAGAAAGGCGTCGACATCCCCATCATCGCGAAGATAGAACGGGCGGGCGCCGTCGAGAACATCGACTCCATCATCGACGCCGCATACGGGATCATGGTCGCCCGCGGCGACCTCGGCGTCGAGATGCCCCTCGAAGACGTCCCCATCATCCAGAAACGTGTCATCCGGAAGTGCCACCAGGCCGGGGTGCCGGTCATCACGGCGACGGAGATGCTCGACTCGATGATTCACTCCCGTCGACCCACACGCGCGGAGGCCTCCGACGTGGCCAACGCCGTCCTCGATGGGACGGACGCCGTGATGCTCTCGGGCGAGACGGCCATCGGCGACCATCCGGCCCGTGTCGTCGAGACGATGGACCGCATCGTCCGCGACGTCGAGAGCAGCGAGGAGTACGCCGAGTCCCGGGAACAACGGGTTCCTACCGCCGGCAACACGCGGACCGACGCGCTGGCTCGTTCGGCGCGGTTCCTGGCGCGGGACATCGACGCCGACGCCGTCGTCGCCGCTTCCGAGTCCGGCTACACCGCGCTCAAGGCCGCGAAGTACCGTCCATCGATTCCCATCGTCGCGTCGACGCCCAGCGAGCGGGTCCGCCGCAAACTCGCGCTCTCGTGGGGCATCATCCCCGTCACCACCGAGTACACCGAGGACGGCGCCGACGCCGTCATCCAGAGCGCGGTCCAGGCCGCACTTGACACCGAGGCCGCGGAGGGCGGCGACACCGTCGTCGTCCTCTCGGGGATGATGACCGAACTGGAGGGGATGAACACCGCGAACATGCTGAAGGTACACGTCGCCGCCGAGACGGTCGTCTCCGGTCGGTCCGTCGTGGAGGGACTCGCGACCGGTCCCGTCTACCACGTCGACGACGGCGACATCTCCGACGCGCCCGACGGCGCGATTCTCGTCGTCCCCGAGGGCTTCGACGGGGAGTTCACCGGCGAGACCGAGCGCGTCGGCGGTATCGTCGACGCCCATGAGGGTATCACGAGCTACGCGGCCATCGTCGCCCGCGAGCTGTCGATTCCGATGGTCTCCGACGCCGTACTCCCCGACCGCATCGAAGACGACGACATCCTCACGCTGGACGCCGAACGCGGCGTCGTCTACGAGGAGGCCGCGGGCCGCGAGCAACTGGCCGACCGGTAGCGCAACCGCGAATCTTTGCAATTAAGTACTCAAGGAGCCACGGTCTGACCAAATGGGCGCATACGCTGGGGTCGACCTCGGTGCGACGCATATCAGGGCTGTCATCGGCGACACTGAGGGGGCGGTCATCGCCTCCTACAAGCGTGACACCCCGCGCGGGCCGACCGGTATCGACGTGACCGAGGCCGTCCTCGACGCCTTGCGGGGCGCGTGCGAGGCGGCCGACGTCGCACCGTCGGAGATACTCGCGGCCGGCATCGGCTCGTTCGGGCCGCTCGACCTGGCCGGTGGGGCCGTCGAGAACCCGGCGAACCTCCCGGACTCCATCGACCGCATCCCGCTCACCGGACCGGTACAGAACCTCTTTGACACCGACCGCGTCTATCTCCACAACGACGCCAACGCGGGGCTCATCGGCGAGCGATACTACGCCGACCGGAACCCCGACGACATGGTGTATCTCACCATCTCCTCGGGTATCGGCGCCGGCGTCGCCGTCGACGGGAACGTTCTCGGAGGGTGGGACGGCAACGCCGGCGAGGTCGGCCACATGACCATCGACCCACACGAGTTCATGACCTGTGGCTGCGGACACGATGGCCACTGGGAGGCGTACTGCTCCGGGGAGAACATCCCCCGCTATGCCACACGGCTCCACCGGGAGGACCCCGTCGACACCGCCCTCCCCATCGACACCGAGGGGTTCACCGCGGCGGACGTCTTCGAGTACGCCGGCGAGGACGAGTTTGCGACCCACGTACTGGACCAGATCTCACACTGGAACGCCATCGGCGTCGCCAACATCGTCCACGCATACGCCCCGCTGGTCATCTCCATCGGGGGCGCGGTCGCTATCAACAACCCCGAGCAGATTATGGAACCCATCCGGGAGCGCCTCGACAACATGGTGATGGCCAACATCCCGGACCTCCAGTTGACGGCCCACGGCGACGACGTCGTGGTGCGCGGAGCGCTGGCCTCGGCCCTGACCGGCGGGACCGGCGACTCGACGGCGGCCCGCTAGCTCAGGTCGTAGAGCCGTCGGAACGCCGTCGGCGGGAACCGCGGTTCGACGCGGCTCGGCGGTCTCCCCTGGCCCCCCTGGGCCGTCGCCTGGACGCGCTCGACGACGCCCGCCTCGGCCATCTCGTACAGGAACCGCTTGACCGTCCCCGGCGAGAGGTCGACCGACTCCGAGCCGCCTATGGCCGCGGTGGTCGCCGTCACCGACGACCGCTCTTCCTCGTCTAAGTCGACCAGTTCACGCAACACGGCCTGCCTGTTGGCGGGCAGCGAGAGGACGATACCCAGCGAGACACAGGGTATCGGTATCTCCTCGATGGCCGCCTCGACGTCCTCGCGGGTCAGCGACGACCGACCGGCTTCCTCGGCGTGGTGGGTCGCGATAAACAGCGCGGCCAGAGCGTCGTGTGCGTTCCCGCTCGCCCACGCGGCTATCTCGTTCGCGAGGTCGTGCTCGATAGCCTGCTGGGCGAGCCCGATGGAGGCCCGCGTCATCAACACGTCGACGAGCATCTGTTGCTGGTAGGGTTCGACACGGATGGACTCGGCCGTGTACTCCGCCAGTTCGGTCTCGGCGGCGTGTTTTCGTCCCATCGCCAGCCAACTCACGTTACTGGGCAACCCGGCGAACAGCTCGACCAGGTCGCTCTCCGAGGCGCTCCGGGGTTCACCGACGTGGTCGACGGCGACGACGACGCCGGTTCGCGACCCGTCCAGTTCCTCGTGGAGCCGCGCCCGCAAGGTCTCCGTACCGATGCCGTGTTCCGGCACCGACTCCTCGACGAGCGCGTCGAGTACCGCGTGGTAGAACGCGAACTCGCTCGTGGTCTGTCTGGTGTCCAGATAGACGAAGGAGGGCGAGGTCATCGCCTGAGCACGCGTCGTCGTGTGGATGACGGTCCGCGTCTCCGTCGGGAGTCTGTTCAGCTGGTTGAAAAGCGCCGTCACCACGGCGCTCTTTCCGACACCGCTTGGCCCGTAGAGGTACGCGTTGGCGGGGAGCTTCCCGTCGAAAACCGGGTCCAGGTGGTCGAGCAACCGCTCGAGCAGCGGACCCCTGTCGGCCGGTTCGTCGATGTGGGTCACCGGCGACAGCGACTCGTAGTCCTGAACCAAGCGTGGCTCCCCGTCGTGTCGCTGCCGTCGCTTGATTCTGGCTTCTATATCCATTGGTGCTACAGTGTCCTCGGACTACGAGTTTTCGTACAAAAATGAAAATACAGCGTCGGATGTCCCGTTTAGAAGGGGACGAACAGCGCGCGCTGCGTGACGCCTGCGACGCCCAGGATGCCGATGAGCAGGGTGCAGACGAAGATAGCGAACGCGGGCGGGTCGACGTGGGTGTCGCCGTGTGCGTAGAACACACGCTGACCGGCCTCACCGACGAGGGCGCCGGCCATGCCGAAGACGGCCGCGATCAGGATTGCGACGACCTGCGACGAGCCGGTCGGGTCGGCGACGAGGGCCGACGCACCGGCGCTGGCGGGTAGCGTCATGTGGTGGGTGACGGGAATCTTCTCGACGCCCAGGTTCAGGAACGTGAGCGAGGCCGCGGAGATACCGAACCCGAGGAACATGCTCCCCGTCGTGATGACGAGGAAGCCACCGAGCAGGCCCGCGACCAGACCGATGAACGCGACGTTGCCCCACTTGTACTGGTGGGGGAGCCACGGTTCGACGGCCGGGCGCATGACTTCGCTACCACCGTCGGCGGCGACCTCTTCGCCGTTCTCGAAGGGGGTCATGTCGAAGTAGCCGCTGCCGCCGGGCGAACCGAACAGCGAGTAGCCGAAGACGATCCGGTGGACCAGGGCGGAGAAGAACACCGTGAACGCGATGGTGTCGAACGCCACCGCCGTGGCGACCAGACTGCCCAGCAGCGTGTTGCTGATGGCACCGAAGATACCGAAGATACCACCGACGGCGAGGACGTCGGGGCGCGTACCGAGCGCGTAGGCGATGTCCTTACCGGGGTGGTAGCCGCCGTCCTCCTGGGGCGGCATGGCGCCGTCCTGCTTC